>NZ_JASISQ010000010.1:0-51465 GCF_030063205.1 Arthrobacter antibioticus
ACCACAACGGGGGTGGTTCTTGGGAACTGTCACCATACATGCTTTCAAAGCATGTACAAGGCCCTGCATCCCATATGATTACTGGTCAAAAGCCACTTTGCATACACACATTATGGCCGCTAACCCTCGTTTAACATCCAATGCCCGACGCCGTTCAAGTCTCGGGTGACGCCCAGCGAATGCCGATACCTGCGCGAAGGCGCGCGGTGTGGGGGAGGTAACGCACTGGGTGGCTGGCAGCGTACCCCCGGGTACCGGCGTCGTGCTAGGATTATTTATTGCTGCGCTTTTTCCGTGTGACCGTTTACGGTCGCGAAAGTTAGGCGCGCGATTACCTCGTAAACGTTCGTGCCACTACAAACTGCCGTCTGGCGCGTGGATTTTTCACGCAATAGCCCGGAGCGGAAAGTGCAGTTGGCATGAAGAGTTTAGGCGTGTTTTGGCAAAATCCAGGCACGTTCAGAGACATCCCGATCAATACGTTCCGCGAGGCTTATCCATAGATGATTTATGGCCAAGAACCGGCGCGACGAACAGGAGATACTAGTGATTCAGCAGGAGTCGCGGCTTAAGGTCGCCGACAACACGGGTGCCAAGGAAATCTTGACAATCCGCGTTCTCGGTGGATCTGGGCGCCGCTACGCAGGCATTGGCGACACCATTGTCGCAACCGTCAAGGACGCAATTCCCGGCGGTAACGTAAAGAAGGGTGACATCGTAAAAGCTGTCATCGTTCGCACAAAGAAGGAACGCCGCCGTGCGGATGGTTCCTACATCAAGTTTGACGAGAATGCAGCTGTCATTCTCAAAACTGACGGTGACCCTCGTGGTACCCGTATCTTCGGCCCGGTTGGCCGTGAACTTCGTGACAAGAAATTCATGAAGATCATCTCGTTGGCTCCGGAGGTGCTGTAACTTATGGCAAAGATCAAGAAGGGTGACCTGGTTCAGGTCATCACAGGCGCCAAGGCTGAACGTGGCGGCGACCGTGGCAAGCAGGGCAAGGTCCTGATGGTTAACACCGAAACCAACCGCGTGTTGGTTGAAGGAATTAATCGTGTCACCAAGCACACCAAAGCCGGTCAGACCGAACGTGGCACCAACACTGGTGGCATCGAGAGCGTCGAGGCACCCATTCACATCTCCAACGTTGCTGTAGTGGACCCGTCCACGAAGAAGCCAACTCGCGTTGGCTACCGCATCGACACCGTTGAGCGCGATGGCCGCGAGCGTCAAGTACGTATCCGCGTTGCCAAGACCTCGGGGAAGGACCTGGCATGAGCGCCGCAGTTGCAGAGAACACGCCAAAGATCACTCCTCGCCTGAAGGCCCGCTACGCAGCGGAGATCAAGTCGAGCCTGGTTGAGGAATTCAGCTACGGGAACGTTAACCAGGTTCCGCGCCTGGTCAAGGTTGTTGTCAACATGGGTGTTGGAGATGCCGCTAAGGACTCCAAGCTCATCGACGGCGCCGTTCGCGACCTCACAGCTATCACCGGCCAGAAGCCTCAGGTTTCCAAGGCTCGCAAGTCGATCGCACAGTTCAAACTGCGCGAAGGCATGCCGATCGGTTGCCACGCCACGCTGCGTGGAGACCGCATGTGGGAATTCCTGGACCGCTTGGTCACTCTTGCTCTGCCCCGTATCCGCGACTTCCGCGGCCTCAGTGGCAAGCAGTTTGACGGCAACGGTAACTACACCTTCGGTTTGACCGAGCAGGTTATGTTCCACGAGATCGATCAGGATTCCATTGACCGCACACGCGGCATGGACATCACGGTCGTTACCACAGCCAAGACCGATAACGAAGGCCGCGCGCTGCTCAAGGCGCTCGGCTTCCCGTTTAAATCCGAAGATAAATAATCTACGTAAAAGGTCCGTTCTGCGGATGCAGCTCCCCAGTATTTAATGCTGGTGAAAGTGCATTGCGCGAAGGAAACCGTTACGAGGAAGGGCAAGCGCCCAAATGACAATGACAGATCCTGTCGCAGACATGCTTACGCGTCTGCGCAACGCAAACTCGGCTCACCACGACACCGTGACCATGCCGTTTAGCAAGCTTAAAGGCCATATCGCCGACATCCTGAAGGCGCAGGGTTACATTACTGCGTGGAAGGTTGAAGACGCCGAAGTTGGCAAGAAGATGACCATTGACTTGAAGTACGGTCCCGCACGCGAGCGTTCAATCGCTGGGCTGCGCCGTATCTCCAAGCCCGGACTGCGTGTATACGCGAAGTCCACTAACCTCCCCAACGTATTGGGTGGGTTGGGTGTCGCCATCTTGTCGACGTCTTCCGGTCTGCTGACCGACCGCCAGGCTGCCAAGAAGGGCGTGGGTGGGGAAGTCCTCGCCTACGTCTGGTAGTAGAGAGAGAAGGGAAAGAACTCATGTCACGTATTGGACGTCTCCCCATCTCCGTGCCTGCCGGCGTCGAGGTCAAGGTTGATAACAACCTGGTTTCCGTCAAGGGCCCGAAGGGAACGCTGCAGCTTACAGTTGCCAGCCCCATCACGGTTGCACTCGAAGAGAACACCGTCACGGTTGCTCGACCCAACGATGAGCGCAACTCGCGTTCACTCCACGGTTTGACTCGCACCCTCATTGACAACCTGATCACAGGTGTCACAAAGGGCTACGAGAAGAAGCTGGAAATTGTTGGTACCGGTTACCGCGTAGTCGCCAAGGGCGCGAACCTGGAGTTCGCTCTGGGCTTCAGCCACCCGGTTGCCATTGAGGCTCCCGAGGGCATCACACTGACTGTTGAGAGCCCCACTAAGCTCTCCGTGTCAGGCATTGACAAGCAGCAGGTGGGCGAAGTTGCTGCCAACATCCGCAAGCTGCGCAGGCCCGACCCGTACAAGGGTAAGGGCGTACGCTACGCCGGCGAAATCATCCGCCGCAAGGTCGGAAAGGCTGGTAAGTAACATGGCACTATCCGTAAGAGGAAAGTCCAAGGCCGCAGCACGCGGCCGTCGTCACCTGCGTGTACGTAAGCGCGTCAGCGGCACCACAGTACGTCCGCGTCTTGTGGTAAACCGTTCAGCCCGCCACGTATTCGTGCAGGTCATCGATGACACACAGGGTCTGACCCTAGTGTCTGCATCAACCCTGGAAGCAGATCTTCGCACTTTCGAAGGTGACAAGACTGCCAAGGCCAAGCGCGTTGGTGAGCTCGTTGCCGAGCGCGCCAAGGCTGCCGGCATTGAAGCTGTTGTCTTCGACCGTGGCGGAAACCGTTACCACGGCCGTGTCGCAGCCATTGCTGATGGCGCACGTGAAGGCGGTCTGGCACTGTGACCGAAAACATTAACAAGGAGAACACTGTGTCAGAAGCAACTGCAGCTGACGGTGCAGCCGCGAAGACCGAGACAGCACCAGGCGCCGACAGCGCCCGTGGCCGTGGCGGTCGCGACGGTGCTCGTGGAGGCCGCGAAGGCGGTCGCGACGGTGGCCGCGGCCGTGGTCGTGACGGTGGACGCGAGGCTGAAAAAAGCCAGTTCATCGAGCGCGTAGTCAACATCAACCGTGTCGCCAAGGTTGTCAAGGGTGGTCGTCGCTTTAGCTTCACTGCACTTGTCATCGTCGGTGACGGCAATGGTTTGGTTGGCGTCGGCTATGGCAAGGCCAAGGAAGTTCCGGCCGCTATCGCCAAGGGTGTAGAAGAGGCCAAGAAGACCTTCTTCCGCGTTCCCTTGGTGGGCAAGACCATTCCGCACCGCGTACAGGGTGAAGCCGCTGCCGGCGTCGTACTGTTGCGTCCGGCTGCAGCTGGTACCGGTGTTATTGCCGGTGGTCCGGTTCGCGCCATCTTGGAATGCGTTGGCATCCATGACGTGCTGTCCAAGTCACTGGGTTCCTCAAATGCAATCAACATTGTTCACGCAACTGTTGCTGCATTGAAGGGTCTGGAAGACCCCAAGGCTGTTGCGGCTCGCCGCGGCCTGCCTTTGGATGAAGTTGCTCCGGCTGTGCTGTTGCGCAATATGCAAAAGGCAGGTCTGTAATGACTACACCGAAGAACATCCAGGTTTCTGAGAAGAAGCTGACAATCACTCAGATCAGGGGCGTCATTGGCGCCAAGGCGAACCAGAAGGCCACGCTGCGTTCATTGGGTTTGAAGCGCATTGACGACACCGTCGTTCGCGTTGCAGACTCAGTGACTGTTGGCATGGTCAACACGATTCCGCACCTGATCAAGGTTGAGGAGGCGAAGTAAAGTGGCTGAAAAAAACACTGCTGAGACTGTTGAAAAGCAGAACGCACTGAAGGTTCACCACCTGCGACCGGCACCCGGTGCCAAGACGGCTAAAACCCGTGTTGGCCGTGGTGAAGGATCCAAGGGTAAGACCGCAGGTCGCGGTACCAAGGGTACCAAGGCTCGCTACCAGGTAAAGGCTGGCTTTGCTGGCGGCCAGTTGCCGTTGCACATGCGCTTGCCCAAGCTGCGTGGCTTCAAGAACCCGTTCCGCGTTGAGTTCCAGGTTGTAAACCTGGACAAGCTGAACGAGCTCTTCCCTGAAGGTGGCGTTGTCACCGTCGAAGCTCTGGTTGAAAAGGGAGCGGTTCGTAAGAACCAGCTCGTGAAGGTGCTTGGCACCGGCGAAATCACCGTCAAGGTTGATATTGCTGCTGACGCATTCTCCTCCAGCGCGGTTACAAAGATCACTGCTGCAGGTGGCACCACTACCGAACTGTAATAAGTTCAAAAATGGTCACATCTAACGACTAGACTCTTGGTGGGCGGAGCTGAAGTTCCGTCCGCCAGGGGTCTTTCGTGTTGTTAGCCTTGTGCCATGCGCTTTACGCCTTGGACGTGGCACGCCGTCACAGTTCCGAAGCGGATCAGATCACGTATTAGACTCTTTCCTTGGACCTCATTTGAGATGCCAACGCCATTACTAGACATCAGGAGGACGCTTGCTTACCGCATTTGGCCGCGCCTTTCGCACGCCTGATCTGCGACGCAAGTTGTTGTTCACGCTGGGAATTCTTGCCATCTTCCGCTTGGGTGCTTTTATCCCATCGCCTGGAATTGATTATCGAAATGTCCAACAGTGCGTGAATGCTGCTGACACAAGCCAGGGTATCTACCAGCTGGTTAACTTGTTCAGTGGCGGCGCCTTGCTCCAGGTTTCCATTTTTGCTTTGGGAATCATGCCGTACATCACGGCCAGCATCATTGTTCAGCTGCTGCGCGTAGTGATCCCCCGCTTCCAGGAGCTGCACCTTGAAGGTGCCCAGGGTCAGGGGATGCTGACGCAGTACACCCGTTACCTCACCATCGCCTTGGGGTTGCTCAATGCAACCACTTTGGTGACGTTGGCGCGATCTGGACAACTCTTTGCCGGTTGTGGTGCCGCAGGCTCTCCTGGTGCGTTGATCCCGAACGATAACCTGATCACGATCCTGCTGCTGATCATCACACTGACTGCCGGATCCGGGTTGATCATGTGGATGGGGGAGCTCGTCACTGAAAAGGGTGTCGGCAACGGCATGTCCTTGCTGATCTTTGTTGCTATTGCAGCACAGTTCCCCACCTCCTTGGGTGCCATCCTGAAGACCCAGGGTTGGGGTACCTTCCTCACCGTTATGGTCATTGGGCTCCTCGTAGTGGCTTTGGTTGTCTTTGTTGAGCAGTCACAGCGACGTGTACCTGTGCAATACGCAAAGCGGATGATTGGCCGCCGTACTATGGGCGGCACCAGCACGTACATTCCCATCAAGGTGAACATGGCCGGTGTGATCCCGGTAATTTTTGCTTCTTCGATGTTGTATCTGCCAGCACTGGTGGCACAGTTCGCTACTCCTGCCAACGCCACTGAAGTTCCTGTGTGGATCGAATGGATCAACAACTACCTCACCCGTGGCGATCACCCGTTCTACATGTTGATGTACTTCTTGTTGACCATTGGTTTCACTTATTTCTACGTTGCGATCACCTTCAATCCTGAAGAAGTATCAGACAACATGAAGAAGTACGGTGGGTTCATCCCCGGCATCCGTGCAGGGAAGCCCACACAGGATTATCTCCAGTACGTTATTTCACGCATCACACTGCCAGGTTCGCTTTACCTGGGTATTGTCGCTTTGATTCCTCTCATCGCTTTGGTCATGGTGGGCGCCAACCAGAACTTCCCGTTCGGTGGCACCTCGATCCTGATCGTTGTGGGTGTTGGTTTGGAGACGGTGAAGCAGATTGATGCACAGCTCCAGCAGCGCCACTACGAAGGGTTATTGCGATGACAAGAATGCTGATTATTGGACCTCCCGGGTCAGGTAAAGGCACACAGGCAGAACGAATCTGTGCGGAGCTTGGCATTGTAGCCATCTCCACCGGTGACATCTTCCGCGCCAACGTCAAGGGTGAAACACCTTTGGGACTTGAAGCGAAGACCTACATGGACAACGGTGACTTTGTACCTGACAGCGTGACCAACCGGATGGTTCGGGATCGGCTTGCCCAAGATGATGTTGCGGAGGGTTTCCTGCTGGATGGCTACCCGCGTACGTCCCCTCAGGTAGATGAACTTGACGATATTTTAGGTGCGGCTTCGGCCAACTTGGATGTTGTTATCCAGCTAACTGCTGACGATGAAGAACTCGTCAAGCGCTTGTTGGGCCGTGCCCGTGAAACCGGCCGGAGCGATGACACCGAAGCCGTCATTCGTCACCGTCTGGATCTCTACCGCGAACAAACTGAGGTTGTAGTGTCCCGCTATGCGGAGCGCGGCATTCTGGCCAAGGTTGACGGACTAGGCGAGATGGATGACGTGACAGCACGGATCATGGAAGCCATTAAAAGCGTTTAGTCAGTCTCAGTAAGTTTGTTGCTTTATCAACGGTGCCGCAGAGGTGCCGGGTTGTGAAGGAGGGCTCCTTCCCGCATTACGGGGAGGAGCCCTCAACCATTTTAGCGAAAGGATCTTTCATGGCGTTTGGCCAGCAAAAAATTGAATACAAGACCATCGATCAAATGCGGATCATGCACCGCAGCGGGCTCATTCTTGACGCTGCCTTGAACAAGACGATTGCGGCAGCCGCACCAGGTGTCACCACGGGTAAGCTGGATGCGATCTTTGCCGCAGAGCTGAAGAAGGCTGGAGCCACCTCCAATTTCTTGGGCTACTACGACTTCCCCGCCTCCATCTGCACCTCTGTCAATGAGGAAGTGGTCCATGGGATCCCCGGCTCCCGAGTCTTGAAGGCAGGGGACCTGATCTCCATCGATGGGGGTGCGATTGTTGAAGGGTGGCACTCAGATTCCGCCCGCAGCACTATTGTTGGAGGTCCGGACGCTGAGGATCCGGCAGATCGCCGTCTTTCCGATATCACCGAAGAAAGCATGTGGCGCGGTATTGCAGCCATGGCCACGGCCAAATACGTGGGAGACATTGGTGACGCCATCGACGAGTACGTCACTTCACAGCCGGGTCAGGAACTTGGGATTCTCGAGGATTACGTCGGTCACGGCATCGGATCGGCTATGCATATGCCTCCGGACGTGCTGAACTATTCATCCAAGCACCGTGGACCCAAGCTCAAACCCGGCATGTGCCTGGCGCTCGAGCCGATGCTGGTTCGCGGAGGACTGGAAACGATCACGCTTTCCGATGACTGGACCGTCGTGACAGCGGATAAGGCCCGCGCTGCGCACTGGGAACATTCGGTGGCTGTTCACGCCAAAGGTATCTGGGTACTTACCGCGGCCGACGGCGGTGCGGCGCGGCTTTCGCCGTTGGGAGTCACTCCGGTTCCGCTGGACTAGTCCCCAGCTCCTCCCCATGCTCGCAAGCTCACATCGGGTCCCTCGGAGCCGTGGGCCCACCCAGCTCCTCCCCATGCTCGCAGAGCGAGTAGAAACGAGCGTCCCATGGGCGTGGGGACCTAACTGCTTAGCAAGAGCATTCGTCATTCTCAACGCCTGAGACCTTGTTTTCGGGATCTGATGCGCAGCATTCATCGGCGGGCTCTGTGTCCGCGTTGTCGTCGTGGTGCATCGGTGGGCAGCAGGTATCACCTCGCCACGCATCGCGACCCTCCTTGATTGCAACACCAGCAATTACGAGGGCGGCGATGGGATCGGCCCACGCCCATCCCAGCGCGCTGTTGAGAAGCAGACCAACCAGAAGCACCGCCGATAGGTACGTGCAAAGGAGAGTTTGTTTTGAATCGGCGACTGCGGATCGCGAACCAAGTTCACGTCCAGCCCGACGCTGCGCCCAAGACAGCAAGGGCATGATCGCCAGGCTGAGCGCGGCGAGGACAATACCCACACTGGAGTGTTCCGCTACTGTACCCATAGACAATGAAGTGAGAGCATCGGTGGCGACGAAAGCTGCGAGGGCAAAGAAAGACAGTGCAATGATGCGCAGGGCCGTTCTTTCACGAGTCTGGGGATCGTGGGCGCTGAACTGCCATGCCAGAGCGGCCGCAGAGGATACTTCCACTATGGAATCCAAACCGAAGCCGATGAGTGCGCTGGAGGATGCGCCCGTTCCTGCTGAGAGAGCAATGACGGCCTCGACGATGTTGTAGCTGATAGTAGCTGCGATGAAGAGCCTGATCCTGCGGTTTAGGATACGGCGGCGCTCACCTGTGGGCGCTCTGGTGTACAGCGGATTCGTGGCGGTCATCAGCAGCAGTCTTCGGTAGCTGCGGCTGCACAGTACTCCGGGTCCACTGTGAGCACAACGGCTAGCAGGTCCGTCAGGGCATGGCCGATCTTCGCATCCGCCAACTCGTAACGAGTTCGCCGCCCTTCCGGAACTGCCACCACCAGACCGCAGCCCCTAAGACATGCCAAATTGTTGGAAAGGCTTTGCCGGCTGATGTTCAGGGTCTGCGCCAAATCGGACGGATATGCCGGAGCGTTGCGCAGGGTCAAAAGTATTCGGGCCCGCTTGGGGTCAGAGAGAGCATGACCAAATCTGCCAAGTACCGACCAGTGAGCAACAGTTTCCATACAAAAAGACTACACAAATTTCTGTATTCACAAAATTATGAACAGTCATTAAGCACTTCAAACCACGCCCTTACTCTTATATTCGTGAGTGGCCCCAAGTCTCCGGGCTGCCTGCACGGCCGCTGATTTCAAGCGAAAGTCTCATGATCTGCTTGTTGGTACGCCTTCCTCTAGCAACTGCGCAAAAGTGGGCATAACTATTTAGATTGTGTTTGCCTGCCGTCCACCTGGTCGATACCAGAAAATACATTGCCTTCCGTAGCTTGGTCACTGAAGCCAAAGGGGAGCCCGCTGCAACAACGCGGCCCGCCCTTGTGACCAAAACTATGAGGAGTGTCAACACATGCGCATCTATGCCCACCGCGGAGTTTCAGCGCATCTGCCGGAGAACACACTTGCCGCCTTCGCCAGTGCCATTGAGCTAGGTGTCGACGGTATTGAGCTGGACGTACAGCTCTCGTCGGACGGAATCCCCGTGGTGATTCATGACGACACAGCCGACCGCACGACCAACGGAACTGGAAGCATTAGAGAGTTCACCGCTCGGCAGTTGGGTCTGCTCGATGCAGGCCGTGGAGAATTTGTTCCTACGCTGGCTCAAGTCCTCAAGCTGGCAGCTGGCAAGGTATGCGTCAACATTGAGCTCAAGGACCCCACTTCAGCGGGGCCTGTTTGCGAAGCTGTTGCCCAAGTAGCCGGATTGGACTGGTTTGCCTCGTCAGCTAACTGGAACTCCTTAGCAGATTTAGCAGCCAGGATTCCTAATGCAAAGGTGTACCCCTTATGTATTGGCAAACTTGAAAAAGTACGTGCGCACTTACCCCAGAGTGCCATTCTGGAACAGTTTGCTGGTCGAGGCCTCGCTGAGGCCATAGCCTTTGCCCTCAACAACGGCGGTGAAGGTGTCTCCGTCTGTGAACGGGGACTGGAGGAAGATGATATTGAAACTATTCACAGCGCGGGGCTTCAGGCCTGGGTCTGGACAGTCAACGACACCGGACGGGCCCTGGACCTGGAGAAAATGGGTATTGATGCACTCTGCACCGACGACCCGGCGCTGATCCAAACTGCTAAAGTTCCTGGCACCGTCCGGAGCACAGATTCCACTTCAGTAGCGGGAAACTAGGTTCATGGCGCAAGTCGTTTCAGCTACGTCACCATCCCGAACGCTCCATTTGGAGTCATCTTCCTCCGGGCGGAACCACGATGACGGTACCTTGGTCCTGCGCAAAAGGCGCACACCCTGGAAATCGTGGCTTCTGTTTCTGGCATTCGCAGGTCCGAACGTGGCTTTGCTCATCATTTTTACCTACAAGCCCCTTGTGCAGTCGCTGCAATACTCGCTGCTGCAATGGAACATTGGCTCGGCGACCGCCCGTTTCATCGGTCTGGAGAACTACGTCAATTGGTTTGGCGATCCGGCCACCGCAAACGTGGTGCGAGTGACAGTAATCTTCACACTGACCACTGTGGCCGGAGGCATGGTCTTGGGCCTGGCACTGGCCCTGTTGCTAAACCGTAAACTCCGCGGTACCGGCATGGTGCGCACGGTAGTCGTTGCACCTTATGTGTTGTCAGGAGTCGCTGTAGGACTGCTTTGGCTCTTTGTTTTCGACCCGAACTTTGGCGTTCTTGGCGGGGTTTTAAAGGCCCTCGGGATGGGGTCCCCTGATTGGTACAACGATCCTCAGTGGGCGCTGCCCATGATCATCATTGTCTACCTTTGGAAAAATGTCGGATACGTGGCACTCATCTATCTGGCCGCGCTGCAAGCCGTGCCAAAGGACCTTCTCGAAGCCGCTCGGCTCGATGGCGCTGGAGCCTTCGCGTCATTTTACAATGTGGTTTTACCGCTGCTTGGGCCCACCACATTTTTCCTCTCAGTGACCACCTTACTGAGCTCTTTACAATCCTTTGACATTATCCAGGCAATGACTAAAGGAGGGCCACTGGAAGGCACCACCACCATGATGTACCAGATTTACCAAGAAGGCTTCGCCACCGGCCGTGCCGGATATTCCTCGGCGATCGCGACCATCTTGTTCTTTGTCCTGTTAGTGGTCACAGCCGTACAGATGCTGGTTATCCAGAAGAAGGTCCACTACTGATGAGCTTGGATGTTCGAAAGAAAAATACCGTGAAGCTGGAGAATACGCCGCCCCTGCCCACGCTCAAGGATCCCGGAATGACTGGGCCATCAAAGGTACGGGCAACGACGAAAACAGGGCGGGCCAAACCCCGGATCGGCGGTTACCTCATGATGATCCTGGCAATGGCTGTCATGATTCTGCCACTTGTGTGGATGCTGCTTGCCAGCTTCAAGCAGCCCGAAGAAATCTATACTGTGCCAATTCAGTGGGTGCCGGAGTCTTTCAAGCTCTCCAACTACTTCGGCGCATTGGCCGCAGTACCTTTCGGTAATTTCTTCATCAACTCGCTGATTACAACTATTATTGGCGCCACCTTGAAGATCTCTCTGGGCTTGACCACCGCATACGCCGTTGTATTTTTAGAGTTTCCGTTCAAGAAATTCGTGTTCGGACTTGTGGTGTTCGCTCTCCTGGTGCCCCAACAAATCGTCATTATCCCCAACTACACCCTTATCTCGGACTTGGGCTGGATCAATACCTACCAGGGCCTGATCCTGCCCGGACTAGCCAGCGCCTTTGGCACCTTCCTATTCCGCCAGCACTTCCTATCATTGCCTCTTCCCATTTTGGAGGCGGCAGCCCTTGACGGTGCGAGCCACTGGACTCGGTTATGGCGTTTTGTGGTGCCGATCTCGGCTCCCACGATCGCCGCTGTTGCGCTGGTCTCGATAGTTTCCGAATGGAACGAATACCTTTGGCCACTGTTGGTGGTCGACAAGGCCGAAATGATGACGTTGCCCGTGGGCTTGACGCTGTTGCAGAACAATGACGGCGTCACCAACTGGGGCGTCCTCATGGCAGGAACAGTGCTCATAACTGCGCCCGTGCTGATTGCGTTCTTTATGCTTCAGCGCAGGATCGTCACTGGGCTCACCTCCGGCGCCGTCACCGGATAAGGAACCTCCCAACGCCGCCCTTCTGGCAGTACTTTTCACCCAGTTCAACCGTGCTAAGCAATTCCCTGCCCTCTGAGCGGGCAGTACCCAATTCAAGGAGAAAACCATGTCAGCTTCACCCTTTGCAAACCTAAACCGCCGCCAGCTGCTCCAGCTTGCTGCTCTCATGGGTGGCTCGGCCGCCTTGGCTGCCTGTGGCGGACCTGCCGTTGGTGAGGCCGGCGGCGCGGCCACAGCCAAGGCCATCGATTGGACCTCTGTCACTCCTGCGAAGGAGATCACTTGGTGGTCCAACCACCCCGGCACTTCCAAAGAGATTGAATCTGAAATTATTAAGCGCTTCATGGCCGAGAGCGGGATCAAGGTCAACCTCGTCACTGCCGGGGCCAATTATGATGAGGTTGCACAAAAGTTCCAAGCGGCATCGGGCTCCAGTAACGTCCCGGACCTCGTCATTGCCAGTGACGTATGGTGGTTCCGGTACATGATCAATGGCCAGATTCTGCCCTTGGATGAGCTAAGCAAACATCTGGAATTCGATAGCGCGGACTTTAACACCACGTTGTATGACGACTACGAATTCTCGGATTCGCACTGGGCAGTCCCGTACGCCCGTTCCACACCACTGTTTTATTTCAATAAGTCTGTATGGGAGAAGGCCGGCCTGCCCGATCGCGCCCCAAAGACGTGGGACGAGTTTGATCAGTGGGCACCCAAGATTCAGGCTGCCACAGAGGTTACTCCTCTGGGCCTGGGCAAGGGCACCTCTTGGACCGCTTGGTGGTTCTGCAACATGCTGTGGGGAGCAGGCGGTGCGTATTCCAAGGACTGGAACATGACCTTGGATACGCCAGAAGCGATCGAGGCAGCCAAGTACCTGCAGAAAATTGTTTACGAAGACAAATCGGCAGCGGTCACTGCAAAGGATCAAGTGGCGGACTTTGGCGCAGGACTCACCGGGTGCACCATTGCTTCCACAGGCTCGCTCACGGGCATCCTTGCTTCATCTACATTTGAGGTCGGCACGGGTTTTCTCCCAGAAGGCAAGAAGGGACCGGCTTGCCCCACAGGTGGCACCGGCTTGGCCATCCCGGCGGGCAAGTCGCCCGAGCAGCAGTTGGCGGCGGCAATGTTCTTGAAGTTCCTGACCAATGCAGAAAATACGGCGTATTTCTCCTCGAACACCGGGTACATGCCTGTGCGTACCTCAGCACTGGAGGGGGCAACCATGAAGGCCGTCTATGCTAAAACCCCGCAGTTCCGCACAGCCGTGGATCAGCTCGCCGGAACGCGTGTGCAAGATTGGGGCCGTGTGTTTGTTCCCAACGGTGACAAGGACCTGACCACAGCATTGGAAAAGATCATGTTGCAGAAGGGTGATCCTGCCGAGGCATTTGCTACAGCTTCAGCATCGATCGCAAAGTCCTACGAGAGCAACGTCAAGCCGTACTTGTAGAGCTAAGCGTGCAGCGGCGGCTGGAGGATATTCCTCAAACGTAAGCAAGCGCCTGCCCTCGCGAACCAACTGCCAATCAGCAGGTGGTGCGCGAGGGCAGGCGCTCTTTCGTGGTGCGAGGTAGGCGAACAGCAGAAGCGTGAAGTGCGCGCGCACCAGTGGGCGGGATGGTGTTGCAGTGCAAAGCAAGAGATAATTGCGGGGATACGCACTGGCACAACCAAGGAGTTCAGCTGATGTCACAGGCAAAAACCGAAACGGGGGCTATCACTGACGTCCCGGGCATCCGTGTTGGTCAGGCCCAACGCAGTTGCGATGGTTGGCTTACCGGGGTAAGCGTTGTTTTACCTCCACCGGGCACTATCGGCTCCGTAGATGTTCGTGGCGGCGGACCCGGAACACATGAAACAGATGCGCTAGATCCAACAACCATGGTCTCTACCGTGGATGCCTTGGCGTTGACAGGCGGCAGTGCTTACGGGCTGGCCGCTGCCGGCGGCGTACAGCGTTGGTGTGAAGAAAACGGGCGAGGCTTTGCGGTCCCAGGGGGAGTGGTTCCCATAGTTCCGGCCGCAGCCATCTTCGATCTTGGCCGAGGCGGTGACTTTTCCGCGCGACCCACGGCAGAGATGGGGTACGAAGCGGCCCTGGACGCTGCAGGCACGGCCGAGGGTGCCGCCGTCGTCCGCGGAAATGTTGGTGCCGGAACAGGGGCAGTCATCGGTGCCGGAGGTTACAAGGGCGGGTTGGGAACAGCATCGGTGCGTCTAACGGGCCGCAACGCGCACATCATAGTAGGGGCCCTGGCCGTAGTGAATGCTGCCGGCGTCCCTTGGCGGGAAGGCGAAACTTCTGTGGTTTCGGGGGAGGGGTTGAATACCACCCTGGTAGTGGTTGCCTGCAACGCGCTCATGAGTGTTGCGGACGCTAAACGCACGGCCACTGCCGCTCACGCCGGGATGGCGAGAGCGCTAAACCCCGTCCATACCCTGGCCGACGGCGACACCATCTTTGCGCTGTCTACGTGCGCCGAAAAGTTAGTGCAACATCCATCAATTCCGGTCGCATCAATGATTGAACTTCAAAGTGCTGCCGCAGAGGCTGTGCGCTTGGCTATCCTCGATGGCGTTGCTTCGGCCAAACCAGTAACAACTCCGGCAGGTTCCCTGCAGCCTTACCCTCCAGCAAGACTGAGGAGGCCAATTTAACATATTTGCACAATTGCACTAGAGTAGGTTGTTGGTTGTCTGTGCCTGCTAGCCTGTGGGGTGCCCAGCTTGTCATGGCGTCAAGCCATTGAAGTTGAGTACATGCGGATAAACAATAATTAGTAGCAAATCGAACGCCGATCTGAAACCGGTTCCTTTCGGGACCGTCTATGTCGGCGCAACAAAGTTAGCGGAGGATATGGCCAAGAAAGACGGGGTCATTGAGATCGAGGGCGTTGTGACTGAAGCGCTGCCCAATGCGATGTTTCGTGTTGAGCTGACGAACAAGCACATCGTTCTTGCCCATATCTCAGGAAAAATGCGCCAGCACTACATTCGTATCCTTCCTGAGGACCGAGTTGTGGTGGAGCTGAGCCCGTACGACCTGACACGTGGTCGTATCGTCTACCGCTACAAATAACCACAACTGTAATCACGCAAAGGAATGCCATGAAGGTCAAGCCGAGCGTCAAGCAGATCTGCGATAAGTGCAAGGTGATTCGCCGTAATGGTCGAGTCATGGTGATCTGCGAGAACCCGCGCCACAAGCAGCGCCAGGGCTAATCTCCTCGTTTTCGAGGAATCCCTGAGCAAATGCTCACGCAAGTAAAATAATAAGGCAGCACAAGTTGGACGAAGGCGGAGCAATCCGCAACCGTATCAACGGACCCCTGGTCGGAGGCCAGGGCCGCATCTTTCAAAAATGCGGGTGTACTGTCTACGACCTCCGGTAAACACCAAGGAGCAGCCAAATATGGCACGTCTCGCTGGCGTAGACCTTCCCCGCGAAAAGCGGTTGGAAGTAGCGCTTACTTACATCTACGGCGTGGGCAAGACCCGTGCGAAGAATGTTCTGACCGAAACCGGGATCTCCCCGGATGTTCGTGTCAAGGACCTTTCTGACGCTGAACTCGTTCAGTTGCGTGACAACATCGAGGGTAACTACAAGATTGAGGGTGACCTTCGCCGCGAGGTCGCAGCTGATATTCGCCGCAAGGTTGAAATCGGTAGCTACCAGGGTATCCGCCACCGTCGCGGAATGCCCGTGCATGGCCAGCGCACGAAGACCAACGCACGCACCCGCAAGGGTCCGAAGCGTACCGTCGCAGGCAAGAAGAAGGCCGGCAAGTAGATCCCGCTAACCGGTATAGAAAAACTGCTGAAGCCGTTTTTCAGATGCTGGCAAGTGTGGTTCAACCCATGCCGACCCCTCAATAAACTTTCGTAGGAGAATAAAATGCCCCCAAAGACTCGTGGAGCGGTTCGTAAACCGCGTCGCAAGGATAAAAAGAATATTGCGCTAGGCCAGGCGCACATCAAGAGCACCTTTAACAACACCATCGTTTCCATCACGGATCCTAACGGTGCAGTCATTTCATGGGCTTCCGCCGGTGAAGTTGGCTTCAAGGGCTCGCGTAAGTCAACTCCGTACGCTGCACAGATGGCTGCTGAAGCAGCTGCCAAGCGCGCACAGGAGCATGGCCTTCGCAAGGTTGACGTTTTCGTAAAGGGTCCGGGCTCGGGCCGCGAAACGGCTATCCGTTCACTGCAGGCTGCTGGTCTTGAGGTTGGCTCCATCTCGGATGTCACCCCCAGCGCCCATAACGGCTGCCGTCCGCCCAAGCGCCGTCGCGTATAACGAGAATTAAAGTATCAGAGTTGGCCTTCACCCTTGGTGGGGGCCAACTCCGACGCCGTTAACTCTCGTCAGCCGCCATTTCCACTACCTGTGTTGCGTCATATAGCGGATGCTCGCTGAAAGGAAAACCCAGTGCTCATTGCACAGCGCCCCACCCTATCCGAAGAAGTAGTTTCCGAGAATCGCTCACGGTTTGTTATCGAACCGCTGGAGCCAGGCTTTGGTTACACCCTGGGAAATTCCCTGCGTCGGACCTTGCTGTCCTCCATTCCTGGCGCTGCTGTCACCAGCATCCGCCTCGATGGTGTTCTGCATGAGTTCACAACGGTCCCCGGTGTTAAGGAAGATGTCACTGAGATCATCCTGAACATCAAGGGACTATCCGTGTCCTCGGAGCATGACGAGCCAGTCGTCGCCTACCTGCGCAAGCAGGGTCCTGGCGTTGTTACGGCTGCCGACATTGCTCCCCCGGCCGGTGTGGAATTCCACAACCCTGACATGCACATTGCCACGCTGAACTCGAAGGGCAAGTTCGAACTAGAACTGACCATTGAGCGCGGTCGCGGCTATGTTTCAGCAGCTCAGAACAAGAACGTAGATGCAGAGATTGGCCGTATCCCGGTTGACTCCATCTACTCACCAGTTTTGAAGGTGACCTTCCGCGTGGAGGCTACCCGTGTTGAACAGCGCACCGACTTTGACAAGCTCATTGTTGATGTAGAGACCAAGCAGGCTATTTCGCCAAGGGATGCTATTGCATCTGCTGGCACCACCCTGGTTGAGCTCTTCGGTTTGGCTCGTGAGCTGAACACCGCCGCTGAAGGCATTGAGATTGGTCCGTCACCGACGGATGCTGCTCTTGCCGCAGACATGGCCCTGCCGATCGAGGATCTGGACCTGACGGTTCGTTCCTACAACTGCCTCAAGCGTGAGGGCATCCACTCCGTGGGTGAACTCGTTGCTCGCTCAGAGGCTGACCTGATGGACATTCGCAACTTTGGTGCGAAGTCCATTGATGAGGTAAAGGCAAAGCTGGTTGAGCTTGGTCTGTCCTTGAAGGATTCTCCTCCAGGGTTTGATCTGGCCGCCCGTGCCGCAGCACTTGATGAGAACGACGACGCATTTGGCGACGACGAGCTCTAAGTTCGAACAACAAATTTTTAGCCGACCGGGCGGACACAATTGATGTGTCCGCTCATGGTTCGGCTGACACTTGAGGAGAAACACCATGCCAACACCCGCCAAGGGTCCCCGCCTCGGAGGCGGAGCGGCTCATGAGCGCTTGATGCTCGCGAACCTGTCCGCCTCGCTTTTCGAGCACAAGCGGATCACCACCACCCTGACCAAGGCTAAGCGCCTGAGCCCCTACGCAGAGCGATTGGTTACATTCGCAAAGCGTGGAGACCTCTCTTCACGCCGCCGCGTTCTCGGCCTGATCAGCGACAAGGGCATTGTCCACGAGCTGTTCACCGACATCGCCAAGGCTGTGGAGAACCGCGACGGCGGCTACACCCGCATCACCAAAATTGGTAACCGCAAGGGCGACAACGCCCCCATGGCTGTCATCGAGCTCGTTCTGGAGCCGGTCAGCGCCAAGCAGGCCGTTGTGAAGGAAGCTACCGCAGCCGCCGCCAAGGCCGCCCCGGCTAAAGAAGCTCCGGTCGAAGAAGTTGTAGAGACGCAAGTTGTAGCTGACGAAGTTGCACCTGAAGCTGACGAAGCAACTGCTGAAGAGACCAAGTAGAACTTGCGCGAAAGCTAAAGTTTTAGCACGAAGGACCCGCTGCCCGTAAGGGTGGCGGGTCCTTTGTTTTTCACCAAGGCATCCCTCAGCGGGAGGCGCACACACCAGCGATAGAATTGACTTATGTACAACCCCAGACTCTCACCCGAAGAACAAGGCCTGGTGCGTGTTCGTTTAGACCTGGCTTACGACGGCGGGCCCTTCAGCGGGTGGGCTATCCAGCCTGGCTTGCGGACGGTTCAGGGGTGCATCGAAGAGGCGCTAGCACTAGTTCTGCGACGACCCGTGCGCCTTACCGTGGCCGGGCGTACCGACACAGGAGTCCACGCCCGCGGACAGGTAGCCCACTGTGACATCACAGTGCAGGAGTGGGACGGTTTTGCCCGTCAGGACGCCAATGATCCTTCTCTAGCTATGCTCAGACGCTTCAACGGCGCTATCGGTTGGGTTTTGGGGGAAGTGGGAGGCTCCGTTGCCATCCAGCGGGTGTCCCCGGCGGGGAAGGGGTTTGATGCCCGCTTTTCGGCGCTGTGGCGTCGCTATAGTTATCGGATAGCGGACGGGGTAACCAGACGCGATCCTTTGCACCGCGCACAGACTCTGTGGTTCAACGATGCTTTGGACGTGGACCTTATGCACGCCGGCGCGCAGGAACTCCTGGGTTTTGGAGACTTTAAAGCCTTTGCCAAGCCTCGGGAGGGTGCCACTACTGCCAGGACATTGCAGCGTTTCGATTTTTTCCGGGGGGATGATGGTGTGATTAAAATCAACATCCAGGCTGATGCTTTCTGCCACAATATGGTCCGGGCTTTAACCGGTGCGGCACTGCGGGTGGGCCGTGGGGTGGAAGGTCCGCATTGGATACGGGAACGCCAATTGGCGGGGATAAGGGATGCAAAGTCCGTTCTAGCGGACGCACATCCGCTAATCCTGGAAGAAGTCAGCTATCCCGACATGGAAGAACTTGCCGAACGGGCCGTACTGACAAGGGCGCGAAGGTCCCTGAGCACAGTAGGCGGAACCTCGCTTTGACCTGAGGGCTATATTAACGTTATCGTTGGTAGTCGTTGTGCGTGTCCTATCTCGATACCACGCGCCCGCTACAGGTCCGGTTGCAGGACTACCACTGAGCGGGCGTCATCGGGAAGTGTAAGGATGACTGGTGTTGGAGCCCTCACCTCTGTTCCGGTAAACGCATAGATAGCAGGTGTCAACCATCTGTGACACCACCTAAGAACAAGAAACGAAGGCAAAAACCGTGCGTACGTATACCCCGAAGCCCGGCGATATCAACCGTCAGTGGCACATCATCGATGCCAACGACGTTGTCTTGGGCCGTCTTGCCAGCCAGACCGCAACACTGCTGCGTGGAAAGCACAAGCCGACCTTCGCTCCCCATATGGATATGGGCGATTTCGTCATCATCATCAACGCCGAGAAGGTTGCCCTGACAGGCGCCAAGCTCGAACAGAAGCGTGCATACCGCCACTCGGGTTTCCCGGGCGGTCTGTCCAGCATGAACTATGCAGAACTGTTGGAGAAGAACCCGGTTCGTGCAGTGGAGAAGGCCATCGCTGGCATGCTCCCGAAGACCAAGCTTGGTAATTCACAAATCAGCAAGCTGAAGGTCTACCGCGGCTCAGAGCACCCCCATGGTGCCCAGCAGCCCCAGACGTTCGAAATCACCCAGGTCGCCCAGTAGTCCTGGCCACCACACCTAAATCATTAATCAAGGAGAATCGTGGCTCAGAACACTGAAGAGCTGAACACCGAGGCCGTTGTGGCTGAGGAAGAAGTTTTGACTAGCTACACGAGCGAAAGCTCAGCTGCAGCAGATGCAGCACCCAAGAAGGAACGCCCGGCACTGACAGTATCCGGTGCCGCTGTTGGCCGTCGCAAGCAGGCAATTGCCCGCGTACGCGTGGTTCCTGGCACAGGCAAGTGGATCGTCAACGGCCGCGAACTGTCCGACTACTTCCCGAACAAACTGCACCAGCAGGAAGTTAACGACCCGTTCCGTATTCTTGATCTGGACGGATCCTACGATGTGTGGGCCCGTATCCACGGCGGTGGCCCCTCAGGCCAGGCCGGCGCGTTGCGTCTGGGCGTTGCTCGTTCCTTGAACGAGATCGATGTTGAGAACAACCGTGCAACCCTGAAGAAGGCAGGCTTCTTGACTCGTGACGCACGCGTCATCGAGCGTAAGAAGGCCGGTCTTAAGAAGGCTCGTAAGGCTTCGCAGTACTCCAAGCGCTAAATCCGCGCTTGCCAAAAAAGCCCCCGCTCGTTTCGAGTGGGGGCTTTTTTGTTCTAGCATGCGCGTACCTGGGTGGGGAATTTTTCGCGCCATGGGCTAAGCGCCGGGCCATGGTGACGGATTTGTAGCTTCCATGATTTAGACTGAAGTGGATGTCAAGATTATTTGGAACAGACGGTGTCCGCGGTTTGGCCAATGGCCTGCTGACGGCTGAATTGGCTTTGTCCCTTGCCCAAGCTGCTGCGGTGGTCCTTGGTCACGAACAAATGAGTGAGGGCAAGCGTCCCCGGGCTGTCATTGCCCGCGACCCCAGAGCGAGCGGTGAGTTCATCGGTGCTGCCGTGGAAGCGGGCCTGGCAAGTGCCGGCGTGGATGTTTATGATGCAGGAGTGCTGCCCACACCCGCCGCCGCGTTCCTCATTGCAGATCTGGGTGCTGACTTTGGCGTGATGATCTCCGCCTCGCACAACCCGGCCCCGGATAATGGCATCAAGTTCTTTGCACGTGGCGGCACTAAACTGCCGGATTACGTTGAGGATGCTATTGAAGCTCAACTCCAACGGGACGCCTTCAGGCCCATTGGTGTTGGCGTTGGGCGCATCCAGCGTTTCTCCGATGCTGAGGATCGGTACGTCCTGCACCTGTTGGGCACCTTGCCACACCGTCTAGATGGTTTGAAAATAGTTCTTGACTGCGCCCACGGCGCAGCGAGTGGATGTTCCCCACAGGTATTTACCGATGCCGGTGCGCAGGTCACTGTCATAGGGGCTGACCCGGACGGGTTGAACATAAACGACGGGGTAGGTTCCACGCACCTGGAATTGCTGCAGGAAACTGTGCTGAGCATCGGTGCCGACCTGGGCATTGCCCACGACGGCGACGCTGACCGCTGCCTGGCCGTTGATCATGAGGGTAACGTCATTGATGGTGACCAGATCATGGCTGTCCTTGCTTTAGCGCAGAAGGCCGCAGGAGAACTCAAAGATGACGTGCTGGTTGCCACAGTGATGAGCAATCTTGGGTTGAAGATAGCCTTGCGCGATGCCGGTATCACCGTACGTGAAACAGGTGTTGGGGACCGCTACGTGCTTGAAGAGATGCGTAGAGGAGATTACACGCTCGGCGGAGAACAATCCGGTCATGTGATCTTCTCCAAATACGCCACCACAGGTGATGGCCTGCTGACCGGCCTCCAACTGGCTGCACAAGTGGCGAAGACCGGTAGGACTCTAAAAGAATTGGCCGCCGCCATGACAAAGCTGCCGCAGATCATGATCAACGTTAAGAATGTGGATAAGAACCGTGCCTCATCAGTGCCGGCCATCAACGCCGCAGTGGCTAGGGCCGAAGCCGAGTTGGGGGATACCGGACGAGTGCTCCTGCGTCCTTCAGGAACGGAAGCACTTGTGCGCGTCATGGTTGAAGCCGGAGACGTTGCCACCGCTGAAAGAATTTGCAATGACCTTGTGCTGGTTGTAAAAGCAGAGCTTTCACTCTAAGCGTTCTACAAATAAAGGAGGCGGCAACCCAACAGGGTTGCCGCCTCCTTTATTTAGAAGTTTTTAGACGTAGGGGGAATGCTGTCCACCAGAGGGCTGGGCCTTGAGTGCGTCACGGATTTCGGTGAGCAGCTCAATCTGCGGTTCAACCGTTGGCTCTTCGTCCTTGATGCCGAGCTTCGCATTACGACGGGCAATCATGTGATTCATTGGCAGGACAACCATGAAGTAAATGGCCGCGGCAACAATGAGGAAATTGACCAAGACGGTCAGGAAAACACCGAATTTGATGTCCACGCCATTGAGAGAAACTAGTCCGAAG
Organism: Arthrobacter antibioticus; assembly: GCF_030063205.1. Lineage (GTDB taxonomy): Bacteria > Actinomycetota > Actinomycetes > Actinomycetales > Micrococcaceae > Specibacter. Next base: position 22,134 of record NZ_JASISQ010000010.1, read on the forward strand.
CTATCGAAATCGGCAGCACCAAACAATGCGGCAATGAGCGGCATCAAAATGTTTTCCACGAGAGAATTAACAACTGCTCCAAAAGCAGCACCAATAACAACGGCCACGGCAAGGTCAACGACGTTGCCTTTCATAATGAAATCTCTGAATCCCTTTAACATGTCTTTAAAGTACCGCACTCGTGGGATTTCAGGAAGAACAAACAACGAACCAAATTGGTCGCCTTATTTATACCCTGGTGCTCCGGGAAGGCCCAAGTAGTCCTCATAGCTATGAATATTGTGCTTGTTCATATCTGTTGTCACGGACCTGCCCAGGTAACGCAGGTGCCACGGTTCGGCTAAGTAACCCGTTGTAGTTTCGTGCCCGGCAACATAGCGAACTGTGAAACCGTATTCACTTGCGTTAGCTGCTACCCACTGCCCTGCAGGGGTAGTTGCGAAACAAGGGTTAAAGTCACAAGTGGTGCCGGCATCGGCATCACCGATGTCAATGGCAAGGCCTGTTTGGTGTTCAGAATAGCCGGGCCGTGCAGAGGTGGAGTCCGCCGCGCTTTCGCCTTTGCTTGCCACATAGCCGCTGTAGACAGCGACTTGTGTCTGGAACGAGCGGTAGCTGCTCTTAACAGTGATATTGATTCCTTCCGCCGCCGCCGCTGTAAACATCCGTTCAATTGCGCTTGCTGCTTCGGCACGAACAAGGATGGGTTCCCCTGAACCAGAGCGGACCGCAGGAGTTACCAAATCCGTTGGTGCATAATCCACGGGCGCCAAAAGATGCTGTTTGTTGACCAAAACTAGAGGGCTGTTGGGATTCTGGATGTCCCAAAGCGTGGCGTCGCTGGGGGATCCATTGCCAGCGGCAAAGAGGCCCTGGATGGGTCCGTCTGCTCCGGCTCCCGCCACTGGGGGAGCCGTGGGGGCCGGGATGGGGGCCGCGGAGTTACCTGACGCCGAGAACGTTCCCTTCTCACCAGGTGTGGGCGTGCTGGCCGGTTCCTGGCCAACAGGCGAAGGCTCGGTGGCCGCGAGGGAGGTGCCCGGCGTCGTGCCTGGCTGCGATACTGCGGCAACAGGGACGGGAGCGGACTCAACCACAGGTGCCAAAACAAGGGCGCCTGAGAATATCAGGGACGCTCCGGCTATGGAGACGGCGATACCGCCAGGGCGTGGCCACGAGAACTCTCGTCGGAGTTTGGCTGCCGGGGTTTGCCTGGGCCGCCGGGCTTGGTGAAAGCCAACAACTGGCACTAGACCTTCCTTAGCAGCATGCGGCGAATGGAGTGGTCAGCATCCTTGGTGAGCACCAGTTGAGCCCGGCCCCGGGTGGGAAGCACATTTTGTAGCAGGTTGGGCTCGTTGATATTTTTCCAAATCTGGGAAGCCGTGGCAGTAGCTTCGGCATCGGATAAATCCGCGTAACGGCGAAAATAGGATTCTGGATCGGCGAATGCCCCAGTGCGCAGCGAACGGAAGCGCTCAACGTACCACTGTTCGATGTGGCTGGTTTTGGCATCGACGTAGATGGAAAAGTCGAAAAAGTCACTGACCGCCAGACCTGACCGTCCGTCGCTGCGAGGGCGGGCGGCAGCCAACACGTTCAGGCCCTCCACGATGAGGACGTCAGGGCGCCGGACCACAACCTCTTTGTCAGGCAGGATGTCATAAGTGAGGTGTGAGTACATGGGGGCGCGTACTTCTTCGGCGCCGCTCTTGACTGCACTGACGAAGCGCAGCAGCCCGCGGCGGTCATAGGATTCCGGGAAGCCCTTCCGGCCCATGAGCCCGCGGCGTTCAAGATCTGCATTTGGATACAGGAAGCCGTCGGTTGTGACGAGTTCCACATTGGGGGTATCAGGCCAGCGGCAGAGCATTTCACGCAACACACGTGCGGTTGTGGATTTCCCCACAGCTACTGAACCCGCCACTCCAATGACAAAAGGGGTGCGGGAACCGTGTTCACCCAAGAAGGTGGTGGTTGCATTGTGGAGGTGGGCGGCAGCACCAACGTAAAGATTCAGAAGGCGTGAGAGTGGCAAATAAACATCGTAGATTTCGCGCATATTCAGCTGATCGCCCAGTCCTCGCAGGCGATAGACGTCATCTTCATCCAAGGGTTGTTCAATCTTGTTGGCAAGACGGGACCACGTCTGGCGGTCCAATTCAACAAAAGGAGAGGCGCTGACGCTGTTGCCGGGCTCGGTTCTATGCGCTGTCACAATTTCAATTCTGCCTTGTTTGGGGCGGGGAGGGAAACGCTAGTGGTGCGATGCGGGAGAAGTGCTGGCTCTTTTTCAACGCTACTGCGCAATTGGATGTAGAACGTCCTGCAAGTGGATTGGGGTTTATGATTGATTTTCATGTGTGGAATTGTGGGATACGCCGGTACCGCCCCGGCTCAAGGAACAGGTTTGTCAGTCAATCACCGCGCCCTTGAGGTTTTGGTTGAGGGACTGCGTCGTTTGGAATACAGGGGTTACGATTCCGCAGGTGTTGCCGTGGCAGGTGCCGCCGGCATAGAGATGCGCAAGAAGAGCGGCAAGCTAGTGAACCTCCTCGACGAGCTTGAGCGAAACCCGCTTCCCGCGGCAACCACGGGGATAGGTCACACCCGTTGGGCCACGCATGGTGCCCCCACTGATGCCAACGCCCACCCGCACGTAGTTGACGGTGGCGCCCTAGCGGTGGTCCACAATGGAATTATTGAAAACTACTCGATCCTCAAGGCTGATTTGCTCAGGCGCGGACACAGCTTTGCATCTCAAACCGATTCTGAAGTTGCTGCCACGGTACTGGCGGAGGCCTACAGGAGCCTAGAGGGTAGTGAGAGCGTAAAAGCCGACGGACACGGGGCTGCACGCCTTTCCAAGGCCATGCAAATGGCAGCCCAGCAGCTTGAAGGTGCATTCACGTTGGTGGCCACCCACGCAGAAGTACCGGGAGTAGTTGTAGCAGCGCGGCGCAATTCCCCCCTTGTTGTTGGACTGGGTGAGGGAGAGAACTTCCTGGGATCGGATGTATCAGGATTCATTGACTACACCCGAAGAGCTGTAGAGCTGGGGCAGGACCAGGTTGTCACCATCACGGCCGAGGATGTTGTGATCACCGATTTTTACGGTGCCCCCGCGGAGGGCCATGAATACCTGGTTGACTGGGATGCTGCCGCCGCCGAAAAGGATGGCTACCCCTCCTTTATGGAAAAGGAAATTAACGACCAGCCAGCCGCTGTTGCGCAAACTCTCCTGGGCCGCTCAGACTTGGCGGGTAATCTGACACTTGACGAGCTGCGCATTGACCCGGCTGTGCTAAAAACAATTAATCGTATTATTGTGCTGGCTTGCGGCACCTCTGCCTACGCTGGACAGGTGGCGCGGTACGCCATTGAGCACTGGTGCAGGATCCCAACGGAAGTGGAACTCTCGCACGAGTTTAGGTACCGGGACCCCATTGTGGATGAACGTACGCTGATTGTTTCGCTCTCGCAGTCCGGGGAGACGATGGATACCCTGATGGCTGTGCGCTACGCCCGCGAGCAGGGCGCCAAGACGATTGCCATCTGCAATACCAATGGATCGACCATTCCGCGAGAGTCGGATGCCGTTCTGTACACGCATGCCGGACCCGAAATCGCCGTGGCTTCCACCAAGGCGTTCTTGGCGCAGCTGGCCGCAGCGTATCTGCTGGGACTTTATTTGGCACAACTGCGTGGGAACCTCTTCCAGGGGCAAATCAAGGATATTTTGGCTGAGCTGGCCAAGACGCCGGCCAAAATCGCCACGGTGTTGGCCAACGCTGAGCAAATCAAGGAACTTGCCCGCAGCATGGCGGATACCCGCACGGTGCTATTTCTTGGCCGTCACGTTGGGTACCCCGTCGCCATGGAAGGTGCCTTGAAGCTGAAGGAACTGGCTTACATTCATGCCGAAGGATTTGCGGCTGGGGAACTTAAGCACGGCCCCATCGCCTTGATTGAAGAAGGGCAAGCCGTCATTGTTGTTGTCCCTTCACCCCGTGGCCGGGATTCCCTTCACGCGAAGGTTGTTTCCAATATTCAAGAGGTTCGTGCCCGCGGAGCCAAAACCATCGTGATTGCGGAGGAAGGCGACGAATCCGTACGCGAACATGCCGAGCACGTGTTCTACATTCCGGAAACGAGCCCCCTCCTTGCTCCTTTGCTGACCACTGTTCCCTTACAGATCTTTGCGTTGGCACTGGCAACGGCGAAGGGCTACGACGTGGACCAGCCCCGCAACCTAGCCAAGTCGGTCACCGTTGAATAACCGGCTGTGAATTGCTGGTTTGTTCAAGATGAGCCGTAGGAGCGGGTAGGGATAGGCTGGGGTCATGATTATTGGCATTGGCGTGGACGTAGTTGACATTGAGCGGTTTGGTCGTCAGATGGAGCGGACTCCTGGGCTGCTCGAACGATTGTTTGTTCCTGCAGAACGTGGCCTAAACACACAGTCGCTGGCGGCAAGATTCGCTGCAAAGGAGTCCGTAGCGAAAGCTTTGGGTGCCCCTGCCGGGATGAACTGGCAGGACTGCTGGATCGGCCTTGACGAACACGGTCCCACCATCAATGTCAAGGGCACAGTGGCTGCCGTTGCCAAGGCCAAAGGCATCAAAAGTTGGCATTTGTCCATGAGCCACGACGGCGGTATTGCCACCGCCATGGTCATCGCCGAGAGCTGACATGCTCAGCGCCTACACAGCTGCGGCTGTTCGTGCCGCCGAACAGCCGCTTTTGGCTGCCGGGAGTGGCCCCGAACTTATGCGAAAGGCGGCGCATGGGCTCGCCATGGGAGTAGTTGCGAGTCTGCGTGACCGCGGCCAAGGTGTGTACGGAGCCAAGGCGGCGCTCTTGATTGGTTCCGGTAACAATGGCGGGGATGCTCTTTACGCTGGCGCTTATTTAGCGGCCCGTGGAGCGCGGACGACGGCGTTGCTAACCGATGCTCACACCCACCCTGAAGCGTTGGCTGCTTTTGAGCAGGCTGGCGGTTTCTGTGTTCGCGTGGTGGCGGACTTCCTCCCTGAAGCTAAAGCTTCCGACGTCATTATTGACGGCCTGCTCGGCACAGGTGGACGGGGCGGGCTCCGGGAGCCGGCGGCAGGGGTGGTTGCGGAGTTAAACAAACTTGCGGCCCAAAACAGGCCCTTAGTTGTGGCATGCGATCTGCCCAGTGGAGTGGACGCAACCACGGGGGAAGTATTCGCCCCAGTGCTGCGGGCGGATCGCACCATCACCTTTGGTGCCCACAAGACAGGGCTGCTGGCCTCCCCCGGGGAGCAAGCCTGCGGAACACTCGTCCTGATTGATTTGGGCCTCCAGGAGCACCTCTACGAAGCTGACTTGTTCAGACTTGTGCTTAGCGACTTGGCTGCATTGCTACCGCGCCCAGCGGGAGCTGATCAAAAATATACCCGAGGGGTTGCAGGCATAGTGGCCGGATCCGTGCAGTACCCAGGGGCGGCTCTGTTGGCTGTGGCCGCCGCGTCAGCGTGCGGGCCCGGAATGGTGAGCTACCTTGGGCCTGAACACGTGGCAGCGGCACTGCATGTACGCAATCCTGAAGCCGTATGTTCGCAGGAGTCCCCACGGAACGTGCGTGTGCAGGCATGGCTTGCCGGATCAGGTATTGATGGGGATCCGGCGCAGCTTGAGCGGGCATCTGAGGCCATACTGGCCGGCGGTGAGAGCGGTATCCCCGTGGTGGTTGATGCTGCGGCGTTGGAGCTTGTGAAGCCTGCCCATGGTGATGAAAACTCCCATCTAGTGCTGACCCCGCACGCGGGTGAACTTGCAACCCTCCTTGCTCGACACGGTGTTGCTCTGAAACGAAGTGCCATTGAGGCGGCACCCTTGGCCGCGGCACGTAGGGCGGCGGTGATGTTTGGCGCTGTTGTGCTATTGAAAGGGCCAACCACGGTTGTGGCCCAACCTGACGGGAAAGTTTTTACGCAGTCCAACGGCACACCGCGGCTAGCAACGGCTGGAAGCGGCGATACGCTGGCAGGGATACTTGTTGCCCTGCTAGCCATGGGCGCCGGAATAGGTGAATTGGCCCGGACTGCTGCGCTGGCCACCGCGCTGCACGGTGAGCTGGCCTCCTTGGAGGTGGCCCCCGCAGACCTTGCTTGCGTAGGAACTGGTTTGGCTGCCGAAGCGTCTGCGCGAGGGCAACAACTACAGCCCCTGAATGCAGGGATGCTTGCAACGAAGATTCCAGCGGTGTGGGGACGCCTCTGCTCGCCTGTGCAGTAATCAACTGTGCAGTAATCAACGCGATGCCGAGCCTGCGTCCGGAGTTGGCGCATCTTAGCTGCGGCGGTATGACAGGAGCGGGACGCAGGTCACAACAAATCAGTGGCAAGATAGTAGCTATGACCTTTCACGCCGCAGAAAACCGTTATGAAACCATGCCTTACCGCAGAGTTGGCCGCAGCGGGCTGAAATTGCCAGCCATTTCGCTAGGACTGTGGCACAACTTTGGTGATGACAAGCCGTTCGAAGTGCAGCGGGCCATCCTTCGTCGAGCCTTTGATTTGGGCGTTACGCACTTTGACTTGGCCAACAACTACGGCCCGCCTGACGGCTCAGCGGAAACTAACTTTGGCCGCCATTACAAGGACGACTTCCGTTCACACCGCAACGAACTCGTCATTTCCACCAAGGCCGGTTACTACATGTGGCCCGGTCCCTATGGTGAGTGGGGCTCACGCAAGAACCTCCTGAACAGTCTTGACGATTCGCTCACCCGCATGGGTCTTGACTATGTTGACATTTTTTACAGCCACCGGCCCGATCCGGAGACGCCCATGGAGGAAACCATGGGTGCTCTGGACCACGCAGTGCGCTCCGGTAAGGCCTTGTATGCGGGCATCTCCTCATACACGCCAGCTCAGACGCTTGAAGCCGCCCGGATTCTCAAAGAAATGGGTACGCCGCTGCTCATTCACCAGCCCTCATACTCCATGCTGAACCGCTGGACTGAGGAAGGGGAACCAAACCTTTTCCAGACGCTCGACGCCGTTGGGGCAGGTTCCATAGCGTTCTCCCCGTTGGCGCAGGGCATGTTGACCGACCGCTACCTCAATGGTGTGCCGGCAGATTCGCGGGCGGCGAAGGAACGCTTCCTGCACGAAAATGACCTCACCGAGGAAAAGATGGGGCGTGTGCGAGCTCTCAACGAGCTGGCATCCACCCGTGGACAGTCCTTGGCGCAGATGGCCATTGCATGGATACTTCGGGAACAAAGCAATGCGAGCCCCGTCGCCTCAGCTTTGGTGGGCGCCTCGAGCGTTGCGCAGCTGGAAAACAACGTTGCCGCTATCAGAAACCTGGAATTTAGTGAAGCCGAGCTGCGCTCCATCGATGAGTACGCCGTCGAATCTGGGATAAACAAGTGGGCACAGAAGTAGTTGGGGGCCCACATGAGTAACAACGGTCTTTGATAAAAGCAAGAGATTTTCCTGCGCCGGAGGAATAAATTCGGAACAGGGTCAGTTTACAAGAATGGTTAAGGGCGCCGTTGGGGCGCCAGGTCCGGTCGAACAGCCGTGCGTCGTGTCTCTACGTAAAACGTAAAGGCGTGCGTCGACCCATCACCGCAAAGTGAGAGCCGGACCCGTGTGAGTTTTTATGAAGGAGTTCCGTGTCCAATCATCCTATTCGGGTTGCCGTCGTAGGCGTGGGAAACTGTGCCTCATCTTTGGTGCAGGGAGTCCAGTACTACCAAGATGCTGATCCCAGCGTCAAGGTTCCTGGCCTGATGCATGTTAATTTTGGCCAATACCACGTCAATGATGTGCAGTTTGTTGCAGCATTCGATGTTGATAGCAAGAAGGTTGGGCTGGATCTCTCGGATGCCATTGGCGCCAGCGAGAACAACACCATCAAGCTGGCCGACGTCCCCAACTTGGGCGTTCCGGTGCTTCGCGGCACCACCCTTGACGGTCTTGGCAAGTACTACCGCGAGACCATTGTTGAATCTGACGCCGATCCGGTTGACGTTGTGGCAACACTGAAGGCAGCCAATGTTGACGTCATGGTTTGCTACCTACCGGTTGGCTCAGATGCCGCAGCGAAATTCTATGCACAGTGCGCCATCGACGCCGGTGTAGGCTTCGTCAACGCCCTGCCCGTTTTCATCGCAGGCACCAAAGAGTGGGCTGATAAGTTCACTGCCGCCGGCGTTCCGATTGTGGGAGATGACATTAAGAGCCAGATCGGTGCCACCATCACGCACCGTGTCATGGCCAAACTTTTTGAAGACCGCGGTGTGGTTCTTGACCGCACCTACCAGCTTAACGTTGGTGGAAACATGGACTTCAAGAACATGCTTGAGCGTGAGCGGCTTGAATCCAAGAAGATCTCCAAAACTCAAGCCGTCACCTCCAACACCTCAGCAGTGCTGAGCGAGGACGACGTCCACATCGGGCCATCTGACTACGTTGCCTGGCTTGATGACAGGAAATGGGCTTTTGTCCGTCTGGAAGGCCGCAACTTTGGCGACGCTCCCGTGTCGCTGGAATACAAGCTTGAAGTATGGGATTCACCCAACTCAGCTGGAGTGATCATTGACGCCATCCGTGCGGCAAAAATCGCCCTTGACCGCGGCATTGGTGGCCCCATCCTCTCAGCCTCGAGCTATTTCATGAAGTCCCCGCCGGAGCAGTACGCGGACGACATCGCCCACGAGAAGGTTGAAGCATTTATCCGGGGCGACCTCTAACCCCGACGCTCGCTCACTCCACGTCGTGTTTATTGTGACGCTCGCTCACTCCACGTCGTAAAAAGCAGAACGCTCCTTCACTGAACTGCTCCCCGAAAGTTGGACTGAAATATTCAATCCAACTTTCGGGGAGCAGTTAATTGCTGAGGGAGGGTTCTGCTTTAGGCTGTGTGGTTTGGGACGATTTTAGCTACCTGTAGCGAACCCGGAGGAAACCCTGGGATCTACCTTGGCATGCCGCAACACGTTCTTGATCACGCGGACGGCATCTTGAAAGCTATCTGCCAAATCTGCCTGAGTGAATACTAAGACCGTCCAGCCAGCGGCTTCGAATGCTTTATCCCGGCGTCTATCACTTTGCCGCTGTAGCTCATCCAGGTGATGAACTCCATCGTATTGGAGGGCTATGCGCCGACTTCGGTAGCCAGCGTCTGCACAAGGTGCCCCTGGCCGTGGCCAGAGGGTGACTTGCAGATCAGGCTCCGGCAGTCCGGCGTCGAGCATGGCCAAACGAAGGAGTGTTTCGGGAGCCGAATCAGCTCCCACACGCATCAGTTCAAGGGCTGCCCGCGCACGAACTACGCCCTGTAAATTCCTGTGCCGGCCCACTAACTCCCGAAGCGCCACAAGAGTGGAGTAGGGAGTCTCCCGATCCTCAAACTCCGGCCGCGGAATGCGAATCAGCTGATCCCCGGTGCACACCAGATCGTCAAGGTTTAGGATGTGCGCAAGATCAAGCCACGTACGGGCCCTACCGCTGATTCGCAGATCTCCATGAGTCTCCACTTCACCGGGAAAAGCAACCACGGTATGACCGATGATTCCTTTGCGACGCGCTCCGGGCAGTTTTCTAGGCTTACTCAAATGCAGCTGATCAGAGCCCGAACACCACGGTGGAAGAACCATTTCATGCAACCTTGCAGCTGTGGTGTGCGAGATCCAGGCCTCCGGAGTCACCACGCACAGGGCACGAGCTGCGCTGCTGAGCTCAAAATCCCAGTCCTTCGGCCGGTACAGGCCACGGCCCACGTTTGTGATGTGCGTATTCCTGAGCTGACCCGCCGAAAGTCCTTGCGTCATGGCTTCAGCGCGGGTGAACGGAACCGATGGGACACTGAACGCATCGTTGGAGTTCATGGAACAAGTGTGGCTCACATACGGCGCGGGCGCCTGAAGTTATCCACAGCAGGGGGACCACCTACTCGCCGTCGCTTATGGAGCGACGGCGAGTGAGCGAGCGTCCGCTGAAACCCGACGTGGAGTGAGCGAGCGTCCGCTGAAACCCGACGTGGAGTGAGCGAGCGTCGGTACTAGGGGGCGACCCACAGCGTTGTTTCTGCTCCTATGCTGCCCACATGTAGTTCACCGGAGCTCAGGACCACCTGGGAATGGTCAACACCGAAAGGCAGCTCCGCGGGTGCGTCACCAAAGTTGGTTATAACCTCCCAACCATTCGGGCGGCGGTAGTGCACCACCGCGGCTGCCGGTTCACTGAGCCATTCCAGGGACTCTTCAGATTGCAATTCGCGGCGTATTTTCAGGGCACTGCGATACATCTCAAGGGTGGAACCTGCGGTACCGTCCTGCACCGAGGCAGCAAAGTCAGCGAACCAGTCCGGTTGCGGAAGCCACGGGCGGCCACCAAAACCAAAGTTGTCTTCCGAATCGGACCATGGCAGTGGTACCCGGCAGCCGTCGCGACCCTTGACAGTGTTTAAGGTGCGGAACCACGTGGGGTCCTGCAACGAAGAAGCCGGCAGATCAGCCACTTCAAAGAGGCCCAGCTCCTCACCCTGGTACAGGTAGGCCGAGCCCGGCAGGCCCAGCATGAACAACGTTGCAGCCCTGGCCCGGCGCAAACCCCGCGCAGAATCCAATTCTGGGGACGCGCCGTCGGCCAGCAGCCACGCCTCAAGATCGGCATGAGTGCTCCCGTCGGGCAGTGCGTAGCGTGAAGGGTGACGAACCACATCGTGGTTTGAAAAAACCCAGGTCGAGGATGCTCCGGAAGCTTCAGCCTCCAGCAGACATCTCTGCGCTATGGTACGGAATTTCACGGCAGCAAAAGGCGCCTGCAGCAAATCAAAGTTGAAAGCCTGTCCCAGACCGGAGGGTTGGGCGTACTTCAGACGCCGCTCGGTAAACGGTACCCACGCTTCAGCAACGGCAGCCTTGGGCGGATCGTATTCGTTGAGCACCGAACGCCAACCCGCGAAGACCTCATGCACCTCATCACGGTCAAAGATGGGATCGGTACCGTCATCAACCAAGATCTCCAACAGCGGCTTGGAACGTAGCGGAAGGGACATGTCCTTGACCAGTGCGTGCGCCACATCGATGCGGAAACCGTCAACGCCGCGGTCCGACCAGAAGCGCAGCGTGGTGTGGAAATCCTCGCGTACTTCGGGATGATCCCAATTAAAATCGGGTTGTTCGGTGGCGAACAAGTGCAGGTACCACTGGCCCAGTGACCCGGCATTGGGACCGGCAGTTTCCACTATGCGAGTCCATGCCGGACCGCCAAAGTGGGAGGGCCAATCGGACGGTGGAAGCTCGCCATTCTCACCCAAACCGTCGAAGAAGTGGTACCGGGTGCGCTCGGGGGAACCCGGGGCGGAAGCTAAAGCAGCTTGGAACCATTCGTGCCGGTTGGAGGAGTGGTTAGGCACCACGTCAACAATGATCTTGATACCGGCAGTGTGCGCCGCTGTCACCATGTCATCGAAATCCGCCAAAGTCCCCAGACGCGGGTCAACGTTTCGGTAGTCATCGACGTCGTACCCGCCGTCGGCAAGTGCCGAGGGGTAGAACGGGCTGAGCCATATGGCATCGATACCCAGTGCCGAGAGGTAAGCCATACGCGAGGTGACACCGGGCAGATCACCGATTCCGTCGCCGTCGGAGTCGGCAAAGCTGCGCGGGTAGATCTGGTAGACGGCGGCTTGGCGCCACCACGTGGGATCTGAGGAAATGCGAGACATAATTTGTTGGATCCTCTCATGCCGCCGGATATTTCCCAGCGCTGGGCGAACAGGTAGATCAAGAGTAACGGTGCCATAGCCCAGAGGCGTGAAGCAAAGCCGGTTGTGACATCAGTATGAACTGGCTGGTTGCCAGTAGATCAACAGGTGCGTGCGTTAGCATGGCAGAAACTCATGGAAGCGGTCGTCATGTCCAAACAGCAGCATCTGACGCGGAAGATCGAGACGCGGAAGTGTAAGACCCCTAAGGTACCCGGTTATTCACGGCTTGCCGTTGTGGCCCTACTCATCACAGCCCTAGCAATGATAGCGGGGTGCGCCCAACAGGCCCCGCAGGGGCAGCCCGGCAAAGCCCCCACTGGCACTGCGCCGGCCACGGGCACGCCTGCTACGAGCGCTGAGCCGTCCGCGCCGGGTAGTTCCAGTGCCACGGGTAGTTCCATAGCGGCGGGTGACGTTGATCTGTCCATTGCTCTCACTGAAGCTCCCGGGGCGGCCCCGCGCCATTTCCGCCTCGTGGCCAACGGTCCCACCCCTGCTGCCGATTCCACCTTGCCGGACTCCACGGCCGCGCTCGCCGCAGTGGAAGCACAAGGTGAGAAATTGTTTTTCCCTGTCCCGGACCCAACACGCGCCTGCACACAGCAGTACGGTGGCCCGGAAATTGCTGTAGTGACCGGCTGGTTTCACGGTAAGAAAGTGAATGCCACCTTCAAGCGCACCGACGGCTGTGAGATCGCCAGTTGGGCGGCACTGGCTCCCCTGTTCGGTGCGCTAGCGGGTGGCACGGGAGCCATCTAAGGGCTCGCGTTTGTATTGGCCCGGCAGGTGGGCACCGCACGACGGCGGCCATCCAGACTTGCTGGATGGCCGCCGTCGTGCGGTGGATCCGGGTGTGCGGAAGGAACCTACTGCTTTAGATCCGTTACGGGCGCGGTGTCAGGGAACAACGACAGCGCCTTCTTGTCCTTGATCGGCTTGCCCTTGTGGGGGCCCTCCTTATTCGGGGCTACTGCGGCGCCCTTGGGGGAAACAATGACGGAAACAAAGGTCTCGGTGCCTGTGTCACCGAAAGAAACACGGCCCAAGTAAGAGCCAGGCTTCAGTCCCTTCCAGCTCAACTTCACATTGCCGGACTTGCCGTTGGCCAGTACCAGCGGGTTCGGTGACACCGAGGCGTTGCCGAAGTTGGCGCCAAGCACGGCTGCGTCAACTGTTGCTGCAACGGCGCCGTCTCCGGTGCTGGAATACAGGTTGGCCAGGACGGTGTAAGTTCCCGGTGCGGGGTTCGTCAGTGAGAGCGTTTCACTGGAGGAACCAGTCCGCACGTCGCTAAAGACACCTTCCGGGTTGAACACGATCATGTCAAAATCGGCGTTGGGGTCTGAAGAAATCACTTGGAATTTCGCCAGCTTTGTCCCCTCCGGAACGGTCACTTCCTTCATGAAGTTGGACTTGTCAGTGCCCACGACGAGCGGACCCGGAACCAGTTTAATGGCGCTTGAATCGGCCTTTGACAGCCCATCCAACGTCATATTTACCGGTGAGTTGGTGCCTGAAATTACCGGGATATCACCACTGCCTTTGCCCTTTTTGGAGGTAAAAGCAACCTCCGGAGCTACAAGGACGGGCATGGGGCGTACAGCAACAGGCGAGGTGACGGTAGCGCCGGCACCCTGCCAGGATACGCTGCCCATGGCAAAGGCGCCCATTGCTGCTGAGGCGTTTTCAAAGGTGACCTTGAAAGTGCGCTGATCGCCAGCTGCGGCGAAATTCAGTATCGAGGGTGTGACCTTGACATTGACGCCTGGCACGTTGGCCGTGGCACGGTACAGGCCCGGTTTCAGGGCTGTGACTGTGCGCGTGAGAGTAACTTTTCCGGCCAGCGCACCCACGGCAAAGGATGCCACGTTCATGTCGCGCGGCGCGGTACTGCCCAGCCCCGGTATACCCAGATCCATTCCGGTTCCCTGAATGAACTTCAAGTATTCGGTGTCACCGGCGTCGTACGCCAGTCCGGGTGTGAGCGCCTTGACTACGGCTGTCTGGCCCGCGCCTGTGGCAAACACGTCAGTGTTCTTGCTGCCGTCTGCATTGACCACGTCAGTGGCCGTTGTCATCATGGCGGACTTCACTGTTGCAGGAGACCAGCTCGGGTTCACGGCCATCAACAATGCGGCGAAACCGGCAACATGAGGAGAGGCCATAGAGGTTCCGGACATCATGCCAAACTGGGCGCCACCGGTAGCAATGGGTGAAACCCCGGCCAATACGGCCACGCCAGGGGCGGCAACGTCTGGTTTGAGCAGATCTGAACCCGTGGCACCCAACGGCCCGCGGGAAGAGAAACCAGCAATTTGAGGCTGCGGCTCAACAGGTAGACCCGTTGTGTCCTTGTCCACCAAAGCAACCAGAATATCTGGGTTTGCGATGACCTTATCCTTGATGATCTGGGTTGCAGGTGGGTTCACATGGACTGTGGGTACTGCGTGCAGATCCACATCCTCAGAAGAAGCAGTGACGTTGGCCAGGATCATTCCCACGCCACCGGCACGCTTAACTTCGGCACTCTTAGCTGTGCGGTCAATCACTCCACGGTCACAGACCACAACTTTGCCGGCAACTTTGGCGCTGTCCAAGGAGTCGGGCCCGCACAGTTCAGGGTTGGCTGCACCAGCAGCGGCAGCCGTAACGGCTAGAGTCACTGGACTCTCCGGCAAGCTCTGCGCCATCATGCTGGCACCACGGAATTTGGTGCCGTCAGAGAACTCCGCCGTGCCTTGGAGCTCGGAGGAGAAGGAGGATGCCGCAACAGTGGTTACCCACGGGGCACCATGGTTGACTGTCCCTGCTGTGGGTCCCGAGTTACCGGCTGAGGCGGCAACGAAGATCCCCGCTGAGGTGGCAGAAAGAAAAGCCAGTGAGACGGGGTCTGTAGTTGTTGTGGTACTTCCTGAAATGGAATAGTTAAGTACGTCAACACCGTCCAGGATGGCCTGGTTGATGGCCGCAACAGCGGAGGATGAATAGCAGCCTCCAGTGGCAGGATCATTGTCCTCCCAGCAGATCTTGTACACCGACAGCTTGGCGCCCGGAGCCACCCCGCCGGTGATGCCCATGTCGCGGTCACCAATGGTGGCGCGGATGTCGGCGTTACCTGCAGCGGTGCTGGCCGTGTGCGTACCGTGGCTGGCGACGTCAACGGGGGAGAGCACTTCTTGGGGTGCGCGATTTTCAGGTGTCACATATTTGATGAAATCATCGGCAAAGTAGTGCGCGCTGAGTACTTTGGAGTTGCACGCGGAGCCATCAAAATCGGCTCCCGTTTCTTGGCCCACCTGGCATTCGCCGGTGAACGTATCGCCATTGGCCTTGAGCATGGCGATCTGGCCATCATCAGTGCGGTAGGGCACACCGACTTGCGGCTCGCCTGTCAACGGCTTGACCTCATCACCTGCGAAGAACGGGCTTGAGGGTGTGTAACCGGTATCGATGACACCGACAACCACGCCTTCGCCAGCTTTGTCTACGCCGCCAAAGGAGGTGTTCCAACTTCCATCTGGGCCACTAAGGCCCAGGAAGTCAGTGCTGGAGTAGTCGGGGGCATTCTCAGTATCCGGAGCCACAGTCAGAACGGCCGGATCCTTAGCAAGTGCCAAAGCCTGTTCCGCTGAAAGGTCCGCGGAGAAACCATTGAGCGCTGCAGTAAACGTGCGCTTTACTTTAACGTTTTCGGTCTTGGCCACCGTGGCCTGTTTGTTCTCTAGGTGGGCTTGATATTGCTGCACCTCTGGCCGTGTGGCATCGAGCTTTTGCCCAGCCTGTGGTTTGGTGGGCGCCAATCCTGCCGTACCGCCTTCATACATGGCGATGGGCTGCTCGGCAAGGACCACAATGTAGCGGCCAGCTTGGTAGAGCAGTGGATCAACGTTTGCTTGGGTAAGGCTGGTTATGCTCTGCCCGCTCGGGTTGGCCGAGGCTGGCAATGCGCCCACTGTGACCAGAAGCAGTGGTAAGCCCGCACAGACGGCAACGGCTTTCCGTAGTCCAGGGCTTCGAAAGAGAGTTCTTCCCGTTCGTTTCATGTGGCTGTGAACCTTTCAACAGGATCTCCGCCGGGCGTCGTTGCCCGCCGGTTGCAACATGGTCATCCGGCAGGGGACCCGAGTTCACAATGGGTGCATGATCAGCCGGTGCGACCACCAGAAACACGTTAGCCACTAGCGGAGAAAAAGTGTGGCCCAGACCACAAGAAAAGGTAAAGACTAGTCAAAAGGGTAGCGATATCGCCGGAAATGCGGCCCAACCTGCGGCTGAGCAGAGCAGGAGTGGGCAGCAGGACTCGTCAGAGCGGCGCCCAGTGCAGCAGGACCCCCAGAGCCGCGCCCAGTGCACAAGAGTCGGGAAATCAGCAGCCGGGTACGGGAATGTGCTGGTATTTCAAGGCCAGGTCATAGCTGAGGATTGTTTGGGCTGCCGTTTTTTCCCAGCCGTAGGCTTCAGCAAACACCGACGCCGCCCGGCCCATATCCGCCCGTGTCTCACCGAAATCATGAAGAGAGGCGATGGCTTCGGCCCACAATTTTGCTGAACGATTGGCAACCAATAGTCCTGTGCGCCCGTCGCTGACAGCTCGCGGTAGGCCGCCAACGCTGGTGGCTATGACAGGTGTGCCACAAGCCTGGGCCTCCAACGCAACCAGTCCAAAGGACTCGCTGGAGGAAGGCACTGTGACAACATCGGCACTGCGGTACCAATCGGCAAGGATGGCGGCCTCGACTGGCGGGTGCACGGTTGCGAAGGCAGATAAACCGGCGTCGGCAATCATCGCGGTGAGATCGTATTTGTCATTGCCGCTGCTGGCCCCAAGGAAAGTAAGCTCAAGATCAATGTCGGGACGTTCGGTTCGCAAAATAGTTGCCGCTTTGACAAGGACGTGCGGGCCCTTGAGTCGCTGTAGGCGTCCGGCAAATACTATGTGGAAGCGCTCGGGGGCAATGCGCAGCTTCATTCGGGAGCGGTCCCGGAAGGCGGGCTTAAAAATCTTTAGATCGACCCCAGGGGAAACCACATCGATCCGCTGCTCGCAGCCGTCGTAGTGACTTTCAAGTTCGGCTGCCTCGGCTGTGGTATTCGCGATCAAACGTGTAGCCGCTGCGACGATCTGCTGCTCACCATCTTCGCGGATTCCCGGTTCAGCGCTCTGGCCGGGCTGAAGGTGATCATTTTTCACACGGGCCATGGTGTGCATGGTGTGCACGAGTGGCAGATCCAGCCGCTTGGCCACCAGAATCCCGGCCATCCCTGAAACCCAATAGTGTGAGTGGATAACACGCACGGCTTCCCCGCTGAGGGAAGTCACATGGTCAGCAACGGCGTCGGCCATCTCCGTGATGAGCTCTGGGAGAGCTTCTTTGGCCACCTTTGTAAAGGGGCCAGCTGTGATGTGGTGAACGTAAACTTGGGGAGCCAGCTCAACGGTGTCTGGCTGCGTGGCGGCTGTACGTCGAGTGTAGATATCCACGGCCACGCCGGTAGCGGCTAGTTCCAGCGCCAAATGACGAACATAAACGTTCATGCCCCCCGCATCGCCGCCGCCTGGTTGCTCAAGCGGGGAGGTATGCAGTGAAAGCATGGCCACGCGTCGGATCTGATGCACAAAGTCCTCCTGACGTCCCGTGGTTGGTTCGGTTTAACAGTAATTGTCAATTGCAAATTACAGCAGTTGCACGCAGACGCCCGCTCGTGCAGCGACTGAAAATACTATACTCGTCTTCCTGCACCGGGCCCGGACGGTCCGCCTTGAATCAGCTTTAAACGAGCCCTGCGCAACGTCCTATTCCGACATTGCGGCCGGCACGTGGAGAAAGTCCTCAGCGAGGCGAAACGATGCAAAGCAACCCAGCGTGGCAGCACAGAAAGGCAACGAAAAGAAAAGAAGACAAAAGAGGCCTAAAATGGGTATGTGAGCTCCCTCGTTACGCCGGTTCCTGCACCCAATTACGGTCTTGAACGGCAAGCCATCATTGACCTGTCCGCGATCGCCAATAATATCCGTCACCTGCGTTCCATCGCCGCCCCAGCCAAACTGATGGCCGTTGTCAAAGCGGACGCCTACGGGCACGGGATGGTCCAAGTGGCCCGCACGGCAGTGGCTGCCGGGGCGCAGTGGTTGGGCACGGCCCACGTCTCCGAGGCTTTGGCCCTGCGCACAGCAGGCGTTGAGGTGCCGGTGCTTGCCTGGTTACACACACCAGCAACCGATTTCACGGCTGCGGTAGCGCATGATATCGATTTGGGTTGTTCCGGATGGGAAATTGAGCACATTGCTGCCGCGGCCCGCGCCCTGGAACATCCGGCCAGGGTGCATCTGAAGATTGATACGGGTTTGGGCCGCAATGGTTGTTCCCGCAACGACTGGCCGGCACTTCTTGCCACTGCTGTGGAGTACCAAAACCAGGGATTGTTGAAGGTGGTTGGCGTGTTCAGCCACTTGGCCGTGGCCGATGAACCCCAGCGCCCTGAAACTGACGAGCAGCTAGAACGTTTCCGTGAGGCGGTAGCCATTGCGGAACAGGCCGGTGCGCAGTTGACGGTGCGCCATATCGCGAACACCCCCGCCACTCTTTCCCGGCCAGACACACACTTTGACATGGTCCGGGTGGGGCTTGGCATTTACGGTCTTTCCCCGTTCGCAGACCAAACCTCCGCACAGCTGGGCTTGGTGCCGGCCATGACCTTGCAGTCTCAGATTGCCTTGTGCAAGGATGTTTGCGCCAACCAAGGTGTCTCCTACGGTTTGAACTATAAAACAACGGAGGCCACCACGTTGGGCTTGGTACCCCTTGGTTATGCCGATGGTGTGCCGCGCATCGCCACGGGCGGGCCTGTTCGCGTCAATGGAATCACGTACCCGGTGGTGGGGCGTATCGCCATGGACCAGATGGTCATTGACCTAGGGTCCACAGCTCGCGAAGGGTTTGGCGGTGCTGCTATTGACGGTTCTGCGTTGGGTGCCACGGCAGTACTGTTTGGCAACGGGAACGACGGCGGACCTTTAGTTGAGCAGTGGGCGGCGGCTGCCGGAACAATCAACTATGAGATCGTGACCCGGGTCAGTCAGCGAGTCCCGCGCACCTATGTGGGCGGGGTCCCGGTGGAGGGCGCTGTCATTTCTACCGATGGGGGCAACTAAGAATGTGGGAATTTGCTACTGACACCGCGAAGCAAACCCAGCAGCTGGCCGGGAAGCTGGCCGGGCTGTTGGCCGCAGGTGACTTGATTGTTTTGACCGGGGAACTCGGTGCAGGTAAGACCACTTTCACGCAGGGCCTTGGCCGCAGTCTCGGTGTGCGCGAGGGAGTTATTTCACCGACCTTCGTGTTGGTACGCATCCACCCAAACCTGCCCGAGGGCGCTAACCCTGGCGGTCCTGATTTGGTCCACGTTGACGCCTACCGGCTGGGCACACCCGGTGAAATTGATGACATCGACTTGGAAAACACCATGGACACCTCGGTCACAGTGGTGGAGTGGGGCGCTGACAGGGTGGAGCATTTGGCCAGTAGCCGGTTAGAGATTGAACTCATCAGGGCGGTTGGCGGTGGCGTGCCCACCACTTTTCACACATCGCACGCAGTGCACCAAAACACGGATGAAGCCGCTGATTTTTTGGACAGTTTTGATGCTGATGAGGATGACGAGGAACCCCGCACCCTACGCTTGACCGCCATCGGGCCGCGCTGGGAAGGCACCGATTTTTCCATGCTCGGCCAGCTTGTGAACACAACAGAATAGACTCAACTACGTGCGAATATTGACCATTGATACATCGGCTGCTGCCAGTGCCACCATTCTCGACTTTGATCCACGGGACTCCGTGCGGACTGCCGAGGTGGTGGCAAATTTTGCCACGACTGAAACACGCAGCCACGCTGAGGTGTTGGCGCCGGGGGTTAAGTCTCTTTTTACTGACCCTGTCACAGAAGGCCCGGCACTTGACGCCATTGTGGTGGGTACCGGGCCGGGGCCCTTCACCGGTCTGCGTTCAGGTATTGCCATGGCACGCACGCTCAGCTTCACATGGGGGATTCCGCTCTACGGCATGATGAGCCTGGATGCACTGGCCCACCAAGTTTTTGATGCCCCTGCCTACCGATCTGGTCGAGCTGTGGGGCCACTGGCAACCAGGGATTTTGTGGTGGCTACGGACGCCCGGCGCAAGGAAATCTACTGGGCAAAGTACAGTCCGGGAGCTCACTTGCTGGATGGCCCCCACGTTGGTCCGGCCAACGAAATTTTTGCCGCTGACGTATTCGGTGCCGGCGCTGGTCTCTATGCAGAGGTACTCACCGGCAACCGTTGCACCGTGTTCGAGCTGTTTGCGCAGGCCCAGCCAACGGCATTGGAGCTGGGACGTGCCGCTGCCCGCAAAATTACTGCTGCCGGTTCGCTTGAGGCGGCAGGGCTGCTGGATTCAACACCGCTGTATCTGCGTGAATCTGATGCGAAGGTGCCCGGACCCCGGAAGCGGGCCCTGCCGTGAGTGATCCTGCCGTTAACGATCCTGCAGTGAGTGATCTGGATGAGTTCGACTCAGCCGTGAGTAACTCGGGAGCGCACGTCCCGGCTGTTCTGCGTAACATGGTTGCCAACGATGTTGACTTCATCACCGCCTTGGATAAGACCCTCTTTGGGGTTGATTCGTGGCCACGATCCATGTTTGTTGGTGAGCTCAGGCAACCCGAAACACGGCGTTACATCATCGCGGAGGTACCCTCCGGCGTCGAACATCAGGGGCGGAATGCCCAGATAGCTGGCTATGCCGGTCTCATGTGTGTGCCGCCCATAGGGGACATCCAAACTATTGGCGTGCTGCCCGAATTTGAGGGCCGGGGCATTGCCCGGGCAATGTTGGATGAGCTCGTCGATGAGGCGCGACGGCGCGGCGCGGCCGACGTCATGCTGGAGGTTAGCTCAACCAATCCGCGGGCGCAGCGACTGTATCTGCGCTACGGTTTTGAACATATTCATACGCGGCGCAGATATTACCGCGACGGCTCAGACGGGCTAATCATGCGCTTGACCGTGCCCGTTGAGAGCGCAGAAGCTGCCACCAATAACTGGGCAGCAACAGACCCAAAGGATCCATCATGAATCAAAGCAACCCATTGATCCTGGGCATTGAATCCTCCTGCGATGAAACCGGTGTGGGGCTGGTCCGCGGCACCCAGCTGTTGACCAACACAGTGTCCTCATCCATGGCGGAGCACGTCCGCTTTGGTGGTGTCATCCCCGAGATCGCCTCCCGGGCGCACCTCGATGCGTTTGTGCCCACCCTGACGCAGGCACTGGAGAGTGCCGGGGTCACAATGGCGGACGTTGACGCCATTGCCGTCACCAGCGGGCCGGGCCTAGCGGGTGCGCTCATGGTGGGTGTTAGCGCTGCCAAAGCACTGGCGCTGGCCACCGGCAAGCCGATCTACGCAATCAACCATTTGGTGGCGCACGTTGGTGTGGGCTTGCTGGCTGAGCCCCTTGGAACTGGCTCTGAAACTGCCGGCTGTGAAAACTCTCAACTACCGGAAAACTTGGGAGCCCTCCTGGTCTCTGGCGGCCACACAGAGATCCTGCGGGTACGCAATATTGCCTCAGATGTTGAACTTCTTGGTGCCACGATTGATGATGCTGCCGGTGAAGCCTTTGACAAGGTAGCCCGGCTGCTGGGGCTTAATTACCCTGGCGGCCCGGCCATCGACAGACTGGCCAAAGAGGGCAACGCCAAGGCTGTGCGGTTCCCGCGCGGGCTGACGATGCCCAAGTACATGGGCACTGCGGAGGTTCCCGGTCCACACCGCTACGACTTCTCCTTCTCAGGGCTGAAAACCGCGGTGGCACGCTGTGTGGAAGGCTACGAAGCTCGTGGTGAGGACGTCCCGGTAGCTGACATTGCGGCGTCGTTCCAGGAAGCTGTGCTGGATGTCATCACGGCCAAGGCTGTGCTGGCATGCAAGGAACAGGGCATCACCACCTTGTTACTTGGTGGTGGTGTGGCGGCAAATACCCGGTTACGGGAGTTGGCCGGGCAGCGGTGCTTGGCGGCGGGAATCACGCTTCTGGTCCCAAAGCTATCGCTGTGCACCGACAATGGCGCCATGGTGGCGGCCTTGGGCGCGCAGCTAGTCATGAGTGGTGTGGGCCCCAGCGAGCTCTCCTTCGCACCCGATTCCTCTCTGCCAGTGACGTGTATCAGCCTCTAGATGTTCTCAGCTGTGCATCAGCTGCGGGAGGCACGACGGCGCAGCCTGACTGTGCGGTAAAGAATCCCCACCGCGAACATCACCAGTCCGGCCAGCACCGCCTCCATCGGCAAGGTGGCCACGAGCAGCACGCACGCCGCCGCACCC
Organism: Arthrobacter antibioticus; assembly: GCF_030063205.1. Lineage (GTDB taxonomy): Bacteria > Actinomycetota > Actinomycetes > Actinomycetales > Micrococcaceae > Specibacter. Next base: position 44,255 of record NZ_JASISQ010000010.1, read on the forward strand.
AGCAGTTGCAAAACCTTGGGGTAGCGGCGATCTGCACCGCTTTGGGTGAAGGCAGAAATGTTGGCCACCAGATAATAAACTAGGACGCCAAAGGAAGAGAAGCCAATAGCGCCGCGCAGATCAGCGAACATAATGATCACAATGATTGCGGCGCCCAACGCCAACTCGGCCCTGTGAGGCACAGCAAATTTTGGGTGAATAGCCGCAAAATAACGCGGAAAATCTCCTTCTCGCGCCATGGCCAGCGACGTCCTGCCCAGCCCCGCCACCAGTGCCAGCAGAGCACCCAAGGAAGCCAATGCGGCGCCTACTTTGACCACCGGTCCAGCCCAGCTCCAACCGCCGGCCGCCGCCGCGGTGGTCAGGGGCGCCGCTGTGGAGGCAACGCCGTCGGGCCCCAATGCCACAAGCAGGCTCACACCCACAACAGCGTAGATGGCGCCCGCAAGAGCCAGCGCCAACAGGATGGCGCGCGGGATGGTGCGCCGAGGGTTTTTGACTTCCTCACCCAACGTGGCAATCCGGGCATAACCGGCGAAGGCAAAGAACAAAAGTCCAGCGGACTGCAAAATACCGTACCAACCGTGCGAGAACAGCCCGGAACCCAAAAAGCTACTGTTGCTGCTGCCTCCAGGATGGCCGCCGCTACCAGCCCATACCGCGGCAATTGCAATGGTCAGTGCGGCAAGAACGGCGCCAACAATGATCCGGGCCAGGGCAGCCGTGCGGCTCACACCTCTGTAGTTCACCGCCACGAGAAGTGCGACGGCGGCAATCGCCACCGGCCGCTCCCACCCCGCGGGCGCGGCGTAAGCGGCGAACGTCATGGCCATGGCGGCACTGCTGGCCACTTTGCCCACCACGAATCCCCAGCCTGCCAGGAATCCTGGCCACGGTCCCAGCCGCTCTCGGCCATAGATGTACGTGCCTCCGGAGGTGGGGTATGCCGCGGCCAGTTGGGCGGATGAGGTGGCGTTGGCGTAGGCAACACAGGCAGCGATCGCCAGTCCTATGAGCAGGCCGGAGCCAGCGGCTTGGGCGGCCGGGGTGAAGGCTGCGAAAACGCCGGCGCCGATCATGGAACCAAGACCAATGACAACGGCGTCGAACGTGCCTAGTCGCCGGGTCAACGCCGGGGCGATGCTCATCTGCAAGCTACCTTTCGTATGGCCGATCTACCCGCCTGAGCGTAGCCGAAGCAAGTGAACTGTGGATGAACAAGGTTGGGTGTGCCCCACTCCGGCCAGACGCTCGCTCACTTAGCGTCGCGTTTTTGGCGACGCTCCTGCAGGTAGTGAGCGAGCGTCTGGGAATGATGGACGCGGAGTGAGCGAGCGTCGGTAAAAAGCCGACGTTAAGTGAGCGATTGTCGGGGTGGGACTAGCGGGAGATCGGCAGAACTAATTCCATGGTGGTGCCGCTGGGACCTGTCTCGGCGACCTGGATGCTGCCACCGGCAGCCACGGCAATCTCACGAACCAAGGCAAGGCCCAGGCCGTAGCTGCGTGGTCCGCCTCGCGCGGCAGTGCTGCCATGAGCGAACCGTTCAAACACTCGAGCGGGGTCAATACCAACAATCCCACCACCGTTGTCACTGACAGTAATAATCGCTTTCCCTCGGGAGTGAGCTGTGCAGATCTCTACGGTTCCACCTTCTAGGGTGTGGTTGATGCCGTTATCAATCAAACCCAAGACAGCCCGGCGAAAACTGTTGGGCGCAATACGAACATGGGCAACGCCGTCGTGAGTTGTGAGCAGCCTGATGCCGCGAGATGCGGCCAGATCCACAAGGTTGGCGGTGACCTCATCGATAACAGAAGGGACGTTCAGGAGCTCCGTAGCCGTGCCGTGTTCACCCGTGGCGGCCAGAAGTAACTCCTGAACGGTTGCGGAGAGGGCTGCAGTATCCTGGCGAATCTGTCCCAATAGTTTGGCGGCATCGGGGTTGTCATTAACCTTCAATTCGGCCAACTGAACCCGTGCGTCAAGAATTGTCAGGGGAGTTCGGAGTTCGTGGCTGGCGTCTTGCACAAAACGGCGCTGTAATTCAAGGGCCCGCCCCAGCGGACGGATGGCACTGCGGGCACTGAGCCACCCAATAGCACCGGCCGCCAGAATCCCGGCGAATCCAGCCAAAAGCATTGCCTTGAGCATGTCATTTGATTCGATATAAACACGGGTAGAAGTATCGGCGGAAAACAGATCCGGGTGGTGTGAAAGGTACAGCATGTACAGAGCGGCTGTGACGATGACTGCCGCCACCATCACCGCGATGGCCACGGCTATGCGCAGGCCCACAGTGATGGCTGCTCGGCGTAACTGTGGCGAATCGGTACTGGAATGCTTAGCCAGTCCCAACGGGATTTTGTTGAACAAAACCTTCATGCGTCATCGCCCATCTGATAGCCCAAACCATGCACGGTACGGATCACTGTTTTGGACACCTTTTTGCGCAGATAATGCACATAGGTATCGATGACACTTGGGGAATCACCGGGGTGGAACAGGCTCTGCAGCAACTCATTCCTGGTGAACACGCGGTCAGGTTCACCAGCGAGAAGTGCCAGTAGATCTCGTTCCTTGGCTGTGAGCTGCACAAGTTCGCCGTAGTTTGAGCGCAGTGAACGGTTGGCCGGATCAAAAAGCCAATCGCCTATGCTCAGCGTTGTTGGGGAGAGCGCGAAACGGCGGGTCATGGCACGCAGCCGCGCCCGGAGCTCACCGGCATCAAAAGGTTTGGTCATGTAGTCGTTAGCTCCGGCGTCGAGCCCCTCAATTTTCTCCGGTGTGGTACCCAAAGCCGTGAGAATAATGGCAGGAGTTGTGACGCCTTTGCGGCGCAGTGCCCGCACCAATGCCAGCCCGTCCATGACCGGGAGGCCGCGGTCAATCACCATGGCGTCCCATTGAGCAGTGAGGCCCAGATGGAGGCCTTTCTGCCCATCTGAGACCAAATGCACCTCGTATTCGCTGGCCAGAAGCTCTGCAATGAGTGGCCCTAGGACGGGATCATCTTCAACCAGGAGCAGCCGCGAGCGTTCAGGGATGTGCACGCTCCTTATCCTCCTCCAAAATGCTGGCTTCAGCGGTAGTTTCCGCTTTACCGGACCGCCGTTTACGCAGGATGCTGATCAAGCCCGGCACCACCGAGAGAAAGACCAGCACTATTGCGATGATGTCGATGTTGTTGGCAATGATTTCATAGTGCCCCAGCCATGTTCCAAGGAGGGTGATGGAGCCAGCCCAGCCGACTGCGCCGGCAATGTTCCACAGCGTAAACTTCCTGTAATTGTAGTTGGCGGTGCCCGCCACCAAAGGGGCATAGGTACGCACCACCGGCACAAAACGCGCCAAGACAATAGCGGCGCCTCCTCGCTTGGCGAAGAACTCCTCGGTTTCCTTGAGGTACTTGGTTTTCAGGATTCGAGCGTCATCTTTGAACCAGCGTCGGCCAAACTTGCGACCCAGCATGTACCCAACCTGATCCCCTGCAACGGCAGCCAGCACCACCACGCCGATCAGTACGGGCAGTGAGAGCTGAAGCTGTTGATGCAGAAGTCCGGCAGTGAATAGGAGCGAGTCACCGGGCAGGAAAGGAAACAGGAGCCCTGACTCAATGAAAACAATCACAGCCACAATGGCAAGAGCGGCTGGCCCTAGCCCGTTTAAGAGCGCAGCAGGATCGAAAAGTGACGTTATTCCAACGGTCTGGGATCCGCTAGGGAGGAGAAATCCGTGGACTACAGGAACGATGAGATGCAACAAAACGGGCCTCGATCAGGGGTTCGAAGGGGTGGGGGCAGCAGACGGGCCAGTTTTAAGAGTAGACCCGTCGGCTCTGAGCTGTCCCGTGAATTGGCTTACCCCAACGGGTGTTGCACTAGTGGGGCCGAAGCGGTCAAGACCTGGAATTCGGGGAATTATATGGCCTTGATAGCGGTTCCACACCCCTGCAAACAAGACCACGGCCGCGCTCGCAGCCAGGAATGACGCGGCAACATCGCTGGGGTAGTGCACACCAATATAGAGTCGGGACCAAGCCACTACCAGCGGCACCACAATGGCAAGAAGCGCCGCCAGTTTGGCCCACGTCCCCTTGCGTAACAAGAACCAGAACGCCCACGCGAGCCCAACAGCCAGTGCCACGTGGCCGCTGGGAAAGCTGTTCGAACCAGTTTCAGGAGCCAGCGGGTTTAAAAGCAGTGCGGGGTTGGGGCGTTGACGCTCCACCACAAGTTTGAAGAACTGGCTTGCAAACCAGCCAGCAATTGTCACACCGCCAAAGGCAACAGCGTTGAGCGGCGATCGGCGAATGATGAGCAGAAAGATGACCATCAAAGCGATCATGACGCACCCGCCGATCGGTGAAAATACTTTGTCCAGTGCCAGCGCCACAACAGTCAGTGCACCAACGTGGCTCCTACTCATTTCCTGATCCACGGTGAACTCGTTGGCGGTGAAGTCAGGAGTGCCAACCACGAAGAATCCTAGAACCAAAACCATTCCGGACAGGACTATCACCCAGAGGCCCCAGAAAGCGGGCTGGGGGAGGACAGCTAACCGTGTGCGCCAGAGGTTGCCAGGCCGCGTGAAGAGACGGCGCATCTGCGAAGCGTGTGCGCCGGATTCAGGCGCGGCGTGAGTTTTCCCTTGTTTGGTCGGTGACGACATTAGCCAACTCTCTGATTCGCTGCGTGCAATAAGACTTTCCTTCACTGTCTCGCACGATAGCTAAGAATTTTCTAAGAAGTGCCCGCCGCTGAGCTAGTTGCCGGCCATTTCCTGCACAAGTTCACGCACGACGGCGCGCAGGTCGCCATTGTGGGCGGCAGCAACGCGGCGTTGGCGCTGGTAACTTGCCCCGCGCGTGATGATTCTCTCCACATTGGATAGCTCATCTGAGCAGCCCAACCTGGCTGCCACGGGTTCAAGTTTGTTCAGCAGCTCCATTGTGTGCTCCGTGACAAGTTGCTCCTTGCCGGCAGCATCCAAGATGATGATGGCGTCCAAGCCATACCTGGCTGCGCGCCACTTGTTTTCCTGAATGTGCCACGGTGGCATCGTGGGGATGGTGCCGCCGTCGTCCAGGGTATTTGAGAAATCCTCAACCAAGCACTGGGTCAGCGCGGCGACAGCGCCAATCTCTTCCAGCGTGGACATCCCGTCGCAGATACGCATTTCAATAGTGCCAAGATTTGCCACGGGACGAATATCCCAGCGGATTTCATTTGGCGCGTCAATGACCCCGGTGGTGAACATATCCTGCACGTAGGACTCATACGCGTTCCAGTCGGGAAACTGGAAGGGCAAGCCGGCTGTAGGCAGCTGCTGGAACATCAAAGCCCGCTGGGACGCGTAGCCGGTGTCCTCGCCATTCCAGTAAGGAGAAGAGGCAGAGAGGGCCTGGAAGTGCGGGAAGTGGTTGACCAGCCCATCAAGCACTGGCATGGCCTTTGACACATGGTCAAGGCCTACATGGACATGCACGCCGTAGATGAGCATTTGGCTGCCCCACCACTGAGTCCGATCCACGAGTTTGGAGTAGCGTTCCTTATCGGTAACGGCCTGCGTGCGCGGGTTGCTGAAAGGGTGCGTGCCGGCGCTGAGGAGATCAAGGCCCAGGGGCTCGGAAGCTTGGCGCAGCAGGTTTAAGTTGCGACGCAGATCCTCGATACCATCAGAGACGGTTTGAGCAACCCCTGTGACCAACTCCACTGTGTTTTGGAGCATTTCACCCTTAATGTGCGGGTGCTCCTCGTCCTTTATGACCTCTGGCTGAGCTGCGAAGATATTCTCGAAGACGTCGTCGGCTCGCGCAGCCAATTCTCCGGAATCCTTGTCAACCAGCGCAATCTCCCACTCCAAACCCAGTGTAGATTGCTTAGATTTCGCGAAATCAATCTTCACTGCGACGCCCCCTAGGCATGATGGAGTGGTGGGTGCAATACGACAAATGTGCGTTCTGCCTTCTGATTGTAGTTCAGGATCTCAGGCACAATGGAGAGGTGCCTATCCTAAACAAAGACATGACATTGTGCATTTCGCTCGCCGCGAGACCTAGCAACATCGGTACCCGCTTCCATAACTACCTCTATGAGGCCTTGGGCCTGAACTACGTGTACAAGGCGTTTGCGCCACGTGATCTGGCCCAGGCTGTTGCAGGTATCCGGGGGCTGGGTATTCGCGGCGCCGCAGTCTCGATGCCGTACAAAGAGGATGTCATTGCTCTTGTTGACGCGATGGACGCCTCCGCCTTGGCCATTGATTCGGTTAACACAATTGTCAATGACTCGGGCGTGCTCACCGCGTACAACACCGATTATCTTGCCATCGCCAGGCTGCTGACAGTGAACGCTATTGATCCCGCCATGACGGTTTTTCTGCGTGGTTCCGGCGGCATGGCCAAGGCTGTTGCTGCTGCCTTGCACGACGCCGGATTCATTCACGTGAGCATTGTGGCCCGCAACGAAGAACGTGGCCAAGCGCTTGCCGCGCTTTACGATTTTTCCTGGCTTCCGGAGGTGGATGGGGACGCTGGCTGTGCTGTTGCGGATGCCAATCGTGTTCCTGGAGCAGGCATGCTCATCAACGTGACCCCTTTGGGCATGGCTGGAGGAGAGGAGACGGTCCAGTCGTTCTCCGATGCACTGGTGCAGCAGGCGCAGGTGGTGTTCGACGTCGTCGCACTTCCTGCCGAGACCCCGCTAATTGCGGCTGCCCGGGCCGCCGGGAAGCAGGTCATCACGGGAGCCGAGGTCATTGCTATCCAGGCTGAGGAACAATTTGTGCTGTACACGGGTGTTCGTCCAAGCGCGGAACAGGTTCGAGAAGCCTCCGAGTTCTCCCGGCAGTAGTCCCCAGCCGCTCCCACTACTCGCAAGCTCGCAGCGGGTCCCTCGCGTCTGTGGGCCCACCCAGCCGCTCCCACTACTCGCAAGCTCGCAGCGGGTCCCTCGCGTCTGTGGGCCCACCCAGCCGCTCCCACTACTCGCAAGCTCGCAGCGGGTCCCTCGCGTCTGTGGGCCCACCCAGCCGCTCCCACTACTCGCAAGCTCGCAGCGGGTCCCTCGCGTCTGTGGGCCCACCCAGCCGCTCCCACTACTCGCAAGCTCGCAGCGGGTCCCTCGCGTCTGTGGGCCCACCCAGCCGCTCCCACTACTCGCAAGCTCGCAGCGGGTCCCTCGCGTCTGTGGGCCCACCCAGCCGCTCCC
>NZ_JASISQ010000010.1:51562-99992 GCF_030063205.1 Arthrobacter antibioticus
GTACCCAGCCGCTCCCACTACTCGCAAGCTCGCAGCGGGTCCCTCGCGTCTGTGGGCCCACCCAGCCGCTCCCACTACTCGCAAGCTCGCAGCGGGTCCCTCGCGTCTGTGGGCCCACCCAGCCGCTCCCTCTACTCGCAAGCTCGCAGGTGAGCGAGCGCTGAGAAATACTCGACGTGAAGTGAGCGAGCGTTGATTATGGGGTGAGGGGTTCAACCACTATTGCCACGCGTTCTTCGCCAATACGGGTCAGCACAAGCGTGGCTTTATTGGGCCCCTTGCCCGAGCCCGTCAGTAGCTGACGGCGTAGTTCTTCCGGCGTCGTCGAGATACCGCGTTTTTTGATGTCGAGGACGCCAATCCGGTTAGTCTTCACCCACGCCTTGAGCGCTTTGACGTTGAACGGCTTGACCTCAAGAACCTTATAGCTACGGGCGAACGGCGTCTGGATTGGAGCATCGGAGGACAGGTAAGCAATGTGTTCATCGAGCAGGTGAGCGCCGATGCTTCGGGCTAGATCGGCCACAAGTCCGGCGCGGATAACTGCTCCGTCGGGCTCGTGCAAGTAGCCACTGACGGGGCCCAGCAGCGCATTTTGCTCAGAAGGCTCATATTTCTGCGGACTTGTCAGCTCTGCACTGCCGTTTGCGCCGGTGACATTCTTGCCAATCACCAGAGCAGCGCGACGGATATTGGGGCGGGCAAGCTGATTGAAGTACAGGCCCGCCTCCACCACCTCTCCATTGATGGAGATCCACTGGGCCTCGGCAGTGTCTGGAATTGCGTCGTGCGGGATACCCGGACCCATCTTTACGCCCACAGCTAGCCCCTGATCGGCCAGCTGTTCCACAAATGACAGGGGAGGGGAGAAGGCTTCCGGATCAAAGAGTCGTGTGGTGCCCGAGGTGCTGGTGGTGCGCCGGGCCGGGTCAAGCCACACGCCCTGAATTCCCTGAAGATCCACCTCTTCAGCCTTCGCGCACAACACCGTGGCGTGCGGGAAGGGCATGAGGTTTACTGTGGTGCACGCGGCTGTTATTTCGTCCATTTCAACGGCGATGACGCTGATATCAAGGCTTGCCATCGCTAGCGAATCAGCGCCAAGACCGCAGCCAAGATCGGCCACTGAGGTGATACCTGCTGTTGTAAATCTCTGCGCATGCAAGGCAGCGATGCTCAGGCGAGTGGCCTGTTCCAAACCTGCTTGTGTGAACAGCATCTGGTGCGCGAACTCCCCAAATTTGGCTTCTGCCTTGTCGCGCAGACGTGCTTGTGTCAGGGCGGCGGCCACCAATTCGGGGGAGTGCCCGGCTTTGCGCAATGAGTCGTTGAGTTTCAGGGAATCGGCCTCTTGGTAGGGACCAAGGGAAGACAAAAGTTCCCAGCCTTCAACGGTGAGCAGCGGGGAAATTGCGTCGTGAACCATTCCTTAAGCCTAACCTCCAGAAACTGGCCTTCCGGGCAGGACTGCTCGAAGACAAGTAAATTACAGCACTACTTAGTTGCGTAATTTACTTAGTCTGTACTAACTTTGATCGCAGCGTCTGGGTAAAAGGTGTTTTGAGGCAAGTTGTGATCGAGCTAACAGCTCCGAAAGTGGCTTTGTACTTAGGTTAGGCTAAGCTAACTTTCGGTACCAGTTCAGTTTTACGGCCATTTCACAGCCGCACAAACACGAAGGAAAAAATGACCTCCCTGAAGTTTCGCTTCATTGCGCTGATTGGCGCAGCCGCCATCAGCTTGACCGCCTGTGGTGCACAAACGCCTGCCGCCACCACCGATTCCAACACCGACGCACCGGCCACTGTCTCCATCGAAGACAACAATGGACCGCAGACAATCTCAACCCCTTTAAAATCAGTCGTCGCTACTGACAATAGGACCTTTGAAACGCTGTCGGACTGGGGTATCAAGCTCAGCGCCGGCGCCGTAGCACTCATGCCAAAAACAAGTGGCTACAAACAAGACTCCTCGATCGTGGATCTGGGCAACCACCGTGAGCCAAATTTGGAAGCCGTCGTGGCCGTAGAACCGGATTTGATTGTCAATGGCCAGCGCTTCTCGCAATACCATGACGATTTCGCCAAACTGGCGCCTAATGCCACAGTCCTTGAGCTGGATCCACGTGAGGGGCAGCCCTTCGACTCTGAGCTGAAGCGTCAGATCTCAGTTCTGGGAGAAGTTTTCGGCAAAAAGACCGAAGCCAAAAAACTTAACGATGACTTTGATGCGGCGATTGCCCGAGTCAAGAAGTCCTATAACAAAGACACCACTGTCATGGGCGTCATCACCTCCGGTGGCAACATCAACTACTCCGCACCCGGCAATGGCCGCACGCTTGGCCCGCTGTTCAGCATCCTGGGCCTGACCCCTGCCCTTGAAGTCAAGGACGCCAGCACAGATCACCAAGGTGATGACATTTCCGTTGAGGCCATTGCCAAGTCCAACCCCGACTGGATCCTTGTTATGGACCGCGACGCCGCGGTGTCCGCTGATGACGCTGCCTATAAACCAGCCAACGCGCTGCTGGAAGGCTCCGACGCCTTGAAAAATGTCACGGCAACACAAAAGGGCAACATCGTATACATGCCGGCCGACACCTATACCAACGAGAGCATTCAGACCTACACCAAATTCCTGAACAGCTTTGCCGAGGCGCTCGAGGGCAAAAAGTAGACCAACGCTTTACTAATGCAGTGGCAGACCGCTCCGTGAGTCTGCCACTGCTGCGCATCTGAACTGCTGCGCATTCAAGCTTCGATGCGGCCACGTCAGGTCTGAAGGGACAGCTGAACATGACCACCACCACGCGGGCTCCAACAAAGGGCCGGCTGTTTGAACCCAAGCTATTCATCGGCATTGCCGTTGTGGGGCTTTTATTGGTGTTCTCACTGTTCACGGGTGTCTATGACATTTTTGGGGCCAAGGACGGTGGCGAGATGTTTGCCGTGACCCGCGTCCCTCGAACCATAGCGCTCGTTTTGGCCGGTGCTGCCATGGCCATGTCAGGACTGGTCATGCAGATGCTGACACAAAACCGTTTTGTTGAACCCACCACCACGGGCACCACCGAGTGGGCGGGGCTGGGACTGCTGACCGTGATGATCATCAACCCAGGTGCCAGCATCCTGCTGAAGATGAGCGGGGCCGTGATTGCCGCGTTCATTGGCACCATGGTCTTCTTCCTGTTCCTGCGCAGAGTCTCACTTAAGGCATCTCTGACGGTGCCGATCGTTGGCATCATGCTGGGTGCCGTGGTGGGTGCCATCTCCAGTTTCATTGCCCTACAGACCAATATGCTCCAAAGCTTAGGTATTTGGTTTGCCGGGAGCTTTACCTCGGTGCTGCGTGGCCAGTACGAGGTGCTGTGGATTGTAGCCCTCGTGGGAGTAGCTATCTTTCTTGTGGCAGACCGCTTTACCGTGGCTGGACTTGGTCAAGATGTTGCCACCAGCGTAGGACTGAACTACAACCAGGTCATGCTTCTGGGGACCGGGCTCATCGCCATTGCCACAGGGATTGTCACGGTTGTAGTGGGAAACCTGCCATTCCTGGGACTGATAGTGCCTAACATTGTTTCCATGTTCCGTGGCGATGATCTGCGCGGAAATCTGCCCTGGGTGTGTTTGCTGGGCATCGGTATTGTGACCGTTTGCGATCTGGTGGGCCGGCTAATCATCATGCCCTTTGAAGTCCCCGTGTCATTGATCCTGGGTGTTGTTGGCGCCGTAGTTTTCATCACCCTTTTGCTCAAGCAGCGCCGCAATGGCTGAAACATCCACGCGGAGGATCACACCGCCACTTCCTAAGAGCACACACCACCGCGATCGTGCATCCGGCGCCTTGCCCACAACCCGCGCCCGGAGACGGTATTGGATAATACTTGGCGTACTGATCACTATGGCCGCGGGATTTGGCTTTGGGCTGCTGGCCTGGGACAACCCCATGCCCCTCGGGAGCGCCGGATTCTGGCGAATAGCTGAAATGCGCGGTACCAGCGTTGTTCTCATGTTGGTTGTGGCCATCTGTCAGGCCATGGCCACCGTGAGCTTTCAAACGGCCACTAATAATCGTATTATCACGCCGTCGATCATGGGCTTTGAATCTCTGTATGTTGCCGTGCAGACGGGGGCAGTGTTTTTCTTGGGTGCCGCGGGTGTCAGCGCAGTTCAAGGCGTTCCACAGTTCATCATTCAAATTGTGCTCATGGTGGGGCTTTCCATGGCACTGTATGGCTGGCTGCTTTCAGGCAAATATGGCAATCTGCAGATTATGCTGCTGATCGGCATAGTCATCGGCGGTGGGCTTGGCTCCATTTCGGTGTTCATGCAGCGGTTGTTGACGCCAAGTGAATTCGATGTGCTCACGGCACGCCTCTTCGGCTCCATCTCAAACGCCGATATCAGCTACCTGCCCATCGCTATCCCGTTGTGCGTAGGGGCCGGGGTTCTGTTGTTACTGAACTCCAAACGGCTGAATATCATTGCACTGGGCCAAGATACCACCACTAACTTGGGCTTGAATCACCGCTTTGAAGTCATGCGTGTACTATTCCTAGTTTCCATCCTGATGGCTACCTCTACCGCGTTGGTGGGGCCCATGACGTTCCTTGGCTTCCTTGTAGCCACCTTGGCTTACCAACTGGCCGATAGTTATGATCACCGCTACGTCTTCCCCGTAGCCGTGCTCATTGGCTTCGTCGTTCTGGCGGGCGCGTACTTCATCATGAAGAACCTCTTCTACGCCCAAGGGGTGGTCTCGATCATCATTGAAGTTGTCGGTGGCGTCGTGTTCTTATTCTTCATCCTCAGAAAGGGTCGCTTGTGATTACGCTGACCAACGTCAAGAAAAGCTACAGCGATAACGTGGCCATTGGGCCCGTGACGTTGGCGATCCCCCAAGGCGGAGTTACAGCGTTGGTGGGCCCCAACGGTGCCGGAAAATCAACGCTATTGACCATGATCGGGCGTTTGCTGGGGGTGGACGCGGGTGCCATCGAGATTGCCGGGTATGACATCTCCCGCACCGCTTCCAAAGATCTCGCCAAGATCGTTTCCATCTTGCGCCAAGAAAATCACTTCGTCACCCGCCTGACTGTTCGTCAATTGGTGGGTTTTGGTCGATTCCCGCATTCCAAAGGACGGCTAACCACTGAAGATGAGGAAATCATCAGCCGCTCGGTGGATTTCCTCAACCTCAACGAGCTGGAAAACCGTTACCTGGACCAGCTATCAGGTGGCCAGCGCCAACGGGCGTATGTGGCGATGGTGCTGGCTCAAGACACCGACTATGTCCTGTTGGATGAGCCGCTGAACAACTTGGACATGAAGCATTCCGCGCAGATGATGGCGCTTCTGCAGAAGGCCGCCGTCGAGCTGGGCCGGACAGTGGTGATAGTGCTCCACGACATCAATTTCGCCGGACACTATGCAGACCACATTTGCGCAGTGAAGGACGGCAAGGTCATTGAGTTTGGCACCCCGGAAACGATCATGACCGATGATGTACTGAGCCGGGTCTTCGACACCCCCGTGCAGGTCATTGACGGCCCGCGCGGTCCGCTGGCGGTCTACTACTAGTACTACGTATCCTTGCGGATCCATCGGAACGTAGCGCGGCAAAGGATCAAGCCAACCACTAACCAGACGCCCATGATCAAGGCCACGAGTCCAAGATCCCAGGAACCGCCTGACTCCATCACCTCAAATGACTCCGGAAGGAACACGCTGCGCATCCCCTGAGCCATCCATTTCAAAGGGAAGATGCTGGCGATGTTTTGTAGCCAGCTCGGCAGTTGTGCAAAGTTCAGGTAAACCCCTGAAATGAACTGCAACAACAAGACAATGGGAATCACCACAGCGGTAGCACTTTTCCCCGAACGGGGCAGGGCCGAGAGGGCAATACCCAGTACGCAGCTGGTGATCACACCAAAAAGGAACACCCACGCAAAAATCAGCCACTTGGCAGGATCGGTGGGCAGCTCAACGCTGAAGACGAAGCGGGCCACAAGCAACAGCAGAATCACCTGGAAAACGGAGCTGACAAGCACCATGCCAATCTTGCCCATGAAGTAAGAAAAAACCGGTAAGGGAGTGCCGCCCAAACGTTTGAGCGTCCCGTCGCCTTTTTCCCCAGCAATGTCCACGCCAAGATTCTGTACTCCGCTAAGCAGCATGCCAGCGGCCACCATGCCGGGAACATAAAATGCGGCAAAGCTGATGCCGCCACTGCCGTCCGGAGCCTCACCGATGTTGCCGCTGGTGCTGAACGCCACGGCAAAAACGGAGAGCATTAAGATGGGGAACAGGAACGTGAAAAATACCGAGTCGCCCTGGCGGAAATAGAGTTTTAGTTCGTACCCAATTCGGGAGGTACCCAGCGCCAACGTGCTCATGCCACACCTCCAGCGGGGACCGGCTCGGGCGACTTCTGTGCCGCGGAATGGTTTTTCACCATATCCAGATAGATGTCTTCCAAGCTGGGTCGAGTGATTTCAAGCCCCGGTACCTCACCGCCATGTTCAGCAAACAGCCGTGCGGCTAATGCAGCTGGTGCTGTGGTTCGTTCAACACGGACGACGCCGTCCTGCCGCCACCGCACAGATGGCACCTTTGCCTCTTGCCCACCAATCTCATCGATTGGGCCAATGTCTACTAATTTGCCCCCGATGATCACCCCTGCGCGATCGGCCAAGGTGGCGGCCTCGTCAAGATAATGGGTAGTCAATAAAATGGTTGTGCCTTCGTCTTTAAGTTGGTTGATCAAGTCCCAAAAATGGTGTCTGGCCTCAGGATCAAAACCTGTGGTGGGTTCATCCAAGAACAAAAGTCTGGGCCGGCCGATGATTCCTAAAGCAACATCCACACGGCGGCGCTGTCCTCCGGAGAGCTTGCTGATCCGGGACTTTGCCTTACCTGCCAGCCCCACGGCTTCAATGACATCGGCAACCTTGCGCGGGTTGGGGTAATAGCCAGCGAAGTGCGTCAGTTGCTCCAGCACCGTGACATTTCCGCTCTCACCACTGGATTGAAGCACGATCCCCAGTTTCTCTTTCCACGCCCTCCCACCGACTTGGGGGTCCACCCCCAGCACTTGAGCGTCGCCACTGGTCCTGTTTCGGTAGCCTTCCAGGATCTCAATGGTGGTGCTTTTACCGGCACCGTTGGGACCGAGCAGGGCAAAAGTTTCGCCCTCGCCAATATCGAAGGAGATGCCGTCAACGGCGGTGAAGGTGCCATAGGACTTTTTGAGTTCGCGCAATTGCACAGGACTGGGGGTCATGGCTTTATCCTTGCATTGTCCAAGTAGCCCTGAAGCATTGTGACCAAGGATTTGTTGACGGATTCTCCTCAGTCAATCGCAGGTGCATCCGGCACTACCGCTTTTGGTGCGCCGTGAGCGAAACCCGGCCCGCCGTCGTCGTACTTTTGGCGCTGAATCTGGCACTCGCCTTGACCGAGTGCTAACCAACTATCTAGAGTCGAGTTAGCACTCTCACCCGAGGGTGCTAACTTGCCAATCTTCTTGGCCATGGGAGCACCTCCGGCACCGCGACGACGGTTGGACTCCACACACATGGCGAAAAAGACTGCCAGGCATCCAAAAAATTTACGCATGTGAAGGGGAGGTCCGAGTGTCGGTCTCTATTAAGCCTCTTGAGGATCGTATTGTTGTTCGCCAGCTCGAAGCCGAGCTGACCACCGCATCAGGTCTGGTCATCCCGGACACTGCCAAGGAAAAGCCCCAAGAGGGCGAAGTTGTGGCAGTTGGACCCGGCCGCGTTGATGACAACGGCAACCGTGTCCCGATCGATGTTGCTGTTGGCGACGTCGTTATTTACTCCAAGTACGGTGGAACCGAAGTGAAGACCGGTGGCGAAGAGCTGCTCGTTCTCTCAGCCCGCGACGTACTGGCCATCGTCGTTAAGTAACGACCCTCGCCAAACAACCACTTTGTAAAGCCCCCGCGACCGGGACCGTAGCTTAGGTCACGAACGTGGGGTCTTTGCGTGAAAGGACATTAGGCATGGCCAAGCAGCTTGCATTTAATGACAGCGCACGGAAGGCCCTTGAAGCCGGTATCGACAAGCTTGCCGATACCGTCAAGGTCACCCTCGGCCCGCGCGGTCGCAACGTAGTACTGGATAAGAAGTGGGGAGCTCCCACCATCACCAACGACGGCGTCACAATCGCCCGCGAGGTGGAGCTGGAAGACCCATACGAGAACCTTGGCGCTCAGCTGGCCAAGGAAGTTGCCACGAAGACCAATGATGTTGCCGGCGACGGCACCACCACGGCCACAGTTTTGGCACAGGCACTGGTCAAGGAAGGCCTGCGCAACGTAGCCGCAGGTGCAGCCCCCGGCGAGCTCAAGCGCGGCATCCAGGTTTCTGTTGAAGCCATTGCCAAGCGCCTGCTTGAAAACGCACGCCCGGTTGGCGGTGGGCAGGTGGCAGAAGTTGCCGCCATCTCCGCCCAAAGCCAGGAAATCGGCGACCTGCTCGCCGAAGCATTTGAGAAGGTTGGCAAGGATGGTGTGATCACCATCGAGGAGTCATCCACAACCTCAACCGAGCTGGTCCTCACCGAGGGCATGCAGTTTGATAAGGGCTACCTGTCCCCGTACTTCGTCACTGACGCGGAACGCCAGGAAGCTGTTATGGAAGATGCACTGGTTTTGATCAACCAGGGCAAGATCTCCAACCTGCAGGAATTCCTGCCGCTGCTTGAAAAGGCACTTGCTGCCAACAAGCCGCTGTTCATCATTGCTGAAGATGTTGATGGCGAGGCACTGTCCACGCTGATCGTGAACCGTCTGCGCGGCACCTTGAACGTAGTTGCTGTCAAGGCACCGGGCTTCGGCGACCGCCGCAAGGCCATGCTGCAGGACATCGCGATCCTCACCGGCGCACAGGTTGTCTCTCCGGAGATCGGCCTGTCCCTGGATCAGGTTGGCCTTGAGGTTCTGGGTACGGCTCGCCGCATCACAGTCACCAAGGACAACACGACCATCGTTGACGGTGCAGGCACCGCTGGCGACGTCGCTGATCGCGTAGCCCAGCTGCATGCTGAGCTCAAGCGGACTGACTCCGATTGGGACAAGGAAAAGCTGCAGGAACGTCTGGCCAAGTTGGCTGGCGGCATTGGCGTGATCAAGGTTGGCGCAGCCACCGAGGTTGAGCTCAAGGAAAAGAAGCACCGTATTGAGGACGCCGTGTCCGCAACGCGTGCAGCCTTGGAAGAAGGCATTGTGGCTGGTGGCGGTTCCGCACTGGTCCAGGCTGCCAAGGCCCTTACCGAAGATGCTGCTGTTCTAGCCCTGACCGGTGATGCAGCAACGGCAATCGAGCTGGTTCGTAAGGCTGTTGCTCAGCCGCTGCGCTGGATTGCTCAGAATGCGGGCCACGACGGCTACGTTGTAGTGCACAAGGTTGGCGAACTTGACGATGGATTCGGCTTCAACGCTGCCACCGGCGAGTACGAGAACCTGGTCAAGGCCGGCGTCATCGACCCGGTCAAGGTCACGCGCTCAGCTCTGCGCAACGCAGCCTCCATCGCAGCTTTGGTGCTCACCACCGAAGTTCTCGTGACGGACAAGCCTGCCGAAGACGAAGAAGCCGGACACCAGCACTAGTCCCTAGCTTCTTCCCGTTTTCTCGGGGCGAACACTAAGAAAGCCGCCGCTTGCGGTTAAAGCCACCCGGCTACCGGGGGCTTTAACCGCAAGCGGCGGCTTTTTCGCTTCCTACTTGCGCCGACCAGAGACCAAAGCGCGCAGTGCGTTCAAAATAGTGGCCAAATCCACGAGTTCCTGGGCCAGCGCCCCGGCCACGGCAGGGATGTAGCCAAATGCGGCGAGAATCATCAGCCCCACGCTCAGGATGATGCCGATCCAAATGCTTTGGATCGCTATTTTCATAGTTCGCTGGCCGATTTCCACCGACTGGGCAACCTTGGCCAGATCATCGACAAGGATGACAACATCAGCAGACTCACTGGCTGCCGTGGAACCTTTGGCACCCATGGCGATACCGACGTCAGCCACGGCAAGAACTGGTGCATCGTTGATGCCGTCACCAACCATCAGCACTGGCCGATCAAGCATCGAATTCACGATGGTGACTTTATCTTCGGGCAGTAAATTCGCCCGGATCTCGGTGATCCCTGCAGCACGGCCCACATGATCGGCCGTGGACTGCGCGTCCCCTGTCAGAATCATGGCATGGCGTACACCCAGCGAGTGCAGCGCGCTGACCGTTGCCGCGGAATTCTCCCGTATGTGGTCCCGCATGAGGAGAGTGCCAGCGAAGACTCCGTCAATGGCTACATAAACAGCCAACTGGCCGGGCACAAGTGCTGCTAGCACCACGTTATTGGCCTGCTGCGCCACGAACGCAGACTTTCCAACCACCACCACACTGCCATCGCATGTAGCAGTAACCCCGTTGGTGGCGTGTTCGACAGCGTTGTTTGAAGAATAGATTTCCAGTCCTTGCGCCTGCGCCGCATCAATGACGGCTGCCGCGAGAACGTGGGACGAGTATTGTTCGGCCGACGCCGCAAGGGACAACACCCGGTCAGCAGAGAAGTTACCTGCGGGCGTGATCGCCTCCAACGTTGGATGGCCACCCGTCAGGGTACCCGTTTTATCGAAAGCTGCTGTCTTAACGCGGCCAAGCTGTTCGAGTGTGCCACCATTCTTCACGATGATGCCAGCCTTGGCTGCCCGGCTCATACCGCCAAGGAATGCCACGGGTGCGGCAATCAGCAACGGACACGGAGTCGCCACGACCAAGACCTCGGC
Organism: Arthrobacter antibioticus; assembly: GCF_030063205.1. Taxonomy (GTDB): domain Bacteria; phylum Actinomycetota; class Actinomycetes; order Actinomycetales; family Micrococcaceae; genus Specibacter. The sequence continues at coordinate 62,366 of NZ_JASISQ010000010.1, forward strand.
AAAGCGGGCCGGATCTTTACTCAGGAACCACGCCATTCCGGCCAGCACCAGAGCCACGATGGTGAAGGGCACCGCGTACCGGTCCGCCAATCTGACCATGGGTGCCTTGCTGTCTGCGGCCTCTTTGACCAGGGCAATGATGCGGCTGTATTGCGAGTCAGATTCCTTCGCTGTGACCAAGATGTGCAGCGCGGCCGAGCCATTGACTGTTCCACTGATAACAGGATCACCGGCAAACCGGTCAACGGGAAGGCTTTCTCCCGTCAACGCAGACTCGTCGAAGGAACCAGAATCAGAGAGCATCGTCCCGTCAACTGGAACCACTTCTGCCGGTTTGATGATGAGGACATCACCAACCTCTACTTCCGCCACAGGGATTTCTTCAGTCAGGCCGTCCGGGCCTTCTCGGTGTGCCGAAAGTGGTGCCCGCTCCAATAGGGAACGCAGTTCACGCTGGGCACGGCCGGCAGCAAAATCCTCCAGTGCTTCACCACCGGAGAGCATCAGGACAATGATCAGAGAGGCAATATATTCCCCGACAGCGACTGTGCTGACAATGGCTGTCAAAGCGAGTATGTCAATGCCCCAATGACCTCGCAGGATGTCCTTGACCATGCCAATGCCCTGGTGGAACGCGACCGCTATGGCGTAGATACTCGCCAACCACTGGGCAGCCGCACCTAAGCCTGTAAGAGCCAACGAGCCGGCAACAACCAGAACTAGGAGAGTCAGCGCCACTAGCGGGTATCGCCGGATGGCGGCGACTAGCGAGAACTGAGTGGAGGCCCGGGCCGCCGGGCTGGTCGTCTCGGATGCATCTGTGGTGTGGGGGCGTGTGGCGTCCATGCCCTTACTCTGCCTTAGCTTTGCCGCCAAACACAGTATATGAGAGACATTCCCAGTACCCGCGAGGCAAGGACACCGTCAGCAGTGGTGAGGGTTCAGCGGCGGAAAGGATTACGTGAGCCCACGTTGTGGGCATTTGCAGCCCCGTGAGCCGCGGAATAGATGGAAGGCCCAGGACGCCGTCGTCGTGCCATACGGTAAACGAAAAGCACAGTGACCGCAGCAAGAACAATGCCTGAAACATTGACCAAGAGTTGCAGCACCGAGCCAACAGCCCTGCCCTGTTCGCCCAACACCAATGCAACGGCTATATACCCCGCGGCAGGAATCGTTGTGACTGAAATGAACACGCCGACCAGGGCGGCGGATTTGCGTCCGATAAGTGAGAGCATTCCAGCCGCACCGGCAAGCACAGCCACAATGAAAGAGTACGGTCCTGGGTGGTAGATGAATTCGGTGGCACGGTTTTCACGGAGTACGTCAGCCGGGATGAAAAACCCCAGCCACAGGGAGAGCATTGTGGCCAGGGCCGCCAAAACGATGGCAATTGGGAACCCGATTATGAGTGCTACGGCGCCGCGCCGGGCCAGTTTCCAGCGCCGGTCCACCACGGCCAACGCCAACCCCGCCAACGGACCGAACTCGGGGCCCACCACCATGGCACCAACAATGGCGATGGTGGAATCGGTGACGATGCCGATCCCAGCCAACTGCACGGCGATAATCAGAAAGAGCATATAGTTCCAGGTCAGTTTCGAATCGGCATTCGTGTCCTTTTCAACTTCGGCCCAAATAATGGCGTCGGCACCGTCCCCGGAAACTTCCTTTTCCACTTCGTCCAAGCGATCGGAGATAATCAATTCCGGTGAGCTGACGCTGATGGATCCTTGCTGAGCGATGTTGAGGGCTTCCAGCTTTTCCAACAGTCCCTCGACAGATTCGCGCACTGCCTGTAAAACGATGACGTCGCCCTTGGGGACAAGTGATACACCCCGAGTGCGAGAAATTTCTGAGACGCCGGGGTAGTTGCGAGCAATTTCTTCGACGGAATCTGCGGCCCCGGATGGGATAACAATGCGGATCTCCAACGCCATGGGAGGCCTTTCTCGTGCCAGTTTGTGGGCTTGATTCTATGTGATGTTTTATGCCCAGATGTGACCCAGCTTGCGGGAATAGGGTCAGGAGCTCTTTCGTTTTAGACTGTAAGCAACGCACAGGCCAGCTTCGTAATCACGGAACAGGCCATAGGATGCACATCCCCAATGGTTCTACCCTTTGTCAAGGAGCCTTCGTGTCCCAGCCTGAAACTCATGATCCCTTCGCCCTAATTGGCCTGACCTATGACGATGTATTGCTTCTTCCAGGTCACACTAATGTGATCCCCTCAGAAGCAGACACCAGTTCAAAAGTCTCCAAACGCATCACCGTGCAGACACCCCTGCTTTCAGCGGCGATGGACACTGTGACTGAGTCTCGCATGGCCATCGCGATGGCGCGTCAGGGTGGTTTGGGTGTTGTTCACCGAAACCTCTCCATTGAACGTCAAGCCGAAGAAGTTGACCTGGTCAAACGCAGCGAATCGGGCATGATCACGAATCCTGTGACGGTGGGAGCCGATGCCACACTGGCTGAGCTGGATGAATTGTGTGCACGCTTCCGCGTTTCCGGTCTTCCCGTGGTTGACGATCGTGGCCGTCTAATGGGCATCGTCACCAACCGCGACATCGTCTTCATCCCGGAAAGCGAATACTCTCAGCGACTTGTTCGCGACGTCATGACACACATGCCGCTGATTACTGGCCGTGTTGGTATTAGCCGCGAAGAAGCGTCTGCGCTCCTGGGTAAGAACAAAATTGAAAAGCTGCCGCTGGTAGATGACGCGGGCATTCTGCGCGGGCTGATTACGGTCAAGGATTTCTCTAAAGCCGAGCAGTACCCGCTGTCCACAAAAGACTCCGAGGGCCGTCTGCTTGTTGGCGCAGCCATTGGCTTCTTTGGGGATGGATACGAGCGTGCGATGACATTGGTTGAAGCCGGTGTTGATGCCTTGTTCGTTGATACTGCCAACGGCCACAGCCAAGGTGTGCTGGAAATGATCCAGCGGCTCAAGAGTGAAAAAGCTGCAGCTCATGTTGACGTCATTGGCGGTCAGGCAGCAACTCGTGAAGGTGCCCAGGCCCTGATTGACGCTGGCGCCGATGGTATTAAGGTTGGCGTTGGCCCAGGCTCTATTTGTACTACGCGTGTGGTTGCAGGGGTTGGTGTTCCACAGATCACCGCCATCTACGAATCCGCTAAGGCTGCCATACCGGCAGGTGTGCCGTTGATTGCCGACGGCGGGCTGCAGTACTCGGGCGATATCGGCAAGGCTCTGGTGGCTGGTGCCGACACGGTCATGATCGGTTCACTATTGGCGGGAACCGAAGAGTCCCCTGGGGAGACGGTTTTTGTCAATGGGAAGCAGTTCAAGGCTTACCGCGGCATGGGTTCTTTGGGTGCCATGCAGTCCCGTGGGAAGAACACGTCCTACTCAAAGGACCGTTACTTTCAGGCGGATGTGTCCGGAGATGAGAAGCTGATCCCCGAAGGCATCGAGGGCCGTGTTGCTTACCGTGGTCCGTTGGCATCTGTTGCTTATCAGCTGGTTGGTGGACTGCGCCAAACAATGTTTTATGTTGGCTCACCGAACATTGCGGAACTGAAGGCACGTGGCAAGTTCGTTCGGATCACTCCTGCTGGTCTCAAAGAATCGCACCCGCATGACATCACCATGACTGTGGAAGCCCCGAACTACCTCAACAAGTAGTTCCCTTCGTGGGGCTAGCGAAACGTCTTGGTTAAGCTTCGCCCGGCGTCGTTGAGGTTGGAGGTGATGACACCCCGTTCGTTCCTCGGGGGTGTCATCACCTCCAACCTCAACGGCTAAAACGCAACGGCTTAGCTGTTAGCTGTTAGCCGCTTTTACTGGTGATTGGTTTAAGCTTCCAGTGCTGCCTTGAACTGGGACATGGCTTCGCTCGCCGGATAGCTGTTCTCGGTGAATTCTGACTCTGATCCGCTGCGTAGCATCCAGTCACCGGACTCGTTTGCCGTCAGCTGGGCTACAAGGGGCTCGGCATCTACGCGTAAGCGCCGAACTACTGCTGTTGCGGGCAGACCTTCGGCAGCGCCCGTGAGGTACTCATCGCCTAGATGCAGCCCAAGCTCAAGCATGGCCGGGCCGGATTCGATGGGCTGAATCTCATGCACACCATGCGGACCGATGCTCAGCAGAACGGCTCCAACATTGGAACCCACGGCGAAAAGTACATGGTTGCTGGTTGGGGTGGTCAGCGAGATCTCCAACCACTCCTGAGCTTGGGAGAGCACTGTGCCAACAACAGCCGCTTTCTCAATGGGGACAATTTTCTCGGCCTGTTGCTCGGCCAACCCGCGCACCAACAATGTTGTCAGGCCAGCACTATGGAGTAGTTCATTGTCCCCGTGCTGGTCGAGCCGGAGCAGACCCAGCGTGACGGCAGCCGATTCAGTGGGGGACATGGACAACAGGGTAAGAAGCTCATGATCGGTCATACGAAGTTCAGTGTCAGTCATGGACTAAGCGTAGCGGCCGAGGGGCCCCGTCCGAGCGAAGCGAGGGTTGGGGAGGGTGCAAGCGGTAGCGGCCGAGGGGCCCCGTCCGAGCGAAGCGAGGGTTGGGGAGGGTGCAAGCGGTAGCGGCCGAGGGGCCCCCGTCCGAGCGAAGCGAGGGTGACATGGCCTTCACGGATGTGCCCGTGTTGGCGAGTGCGGGTGGGCAGTGCTTGATGGACGACGGCGGCGGGCAACTTGCGTGCATCAGCGCAGCCACGCCGTCGAACCTGGATAGCTGCGAATTTTTGGTGACGTGGAGAGTTCTCTCTTGATTCCAGACATGCTTCACATGCTCCTGCCATCACTGGAAGCGGGTGCGTTTGAGCGAGGCGATTTCACCGCAATGGTCCCGACACTGGAGCTTGCCGTGACTTTGGATAGGACACCCGCCACAGAGTTGGAATCAATGTCCGGCAGGAGCCACTGGCATCGCCCAATGAACTTCGCGTGAAGTGCCCTTTAATGGCTCTGGCCCTCGCTGCGATAGGCTAGGTGGCGTGACTTATGAGATTGAGATTGGCCTTGGTAAGCGCGGACGCCGCGCGTATTCGTTGGACGAGATTGCGATTGTGCCTTCCCGGCGTACCCGCGACCCACAAGACGTATCAGTGAAGTGGCAGATTGATGCCTACCAATTCGACGTACCGGTGCTTGGTGCGCCGATGGACTCAGTCATGTCCCCGGAGACTGCCATAGCCCTTGGGAAGTTGGGCGGGCTGGGCGTTCTGGACTTGGAAGGCTTGTGGACCCGGTACGAGGATCCGCAGCCCCTGCTTGATGAAATCGCGATGCTTCAGGCTTCTGTGATGGATCCTGAAACAACCGTGCGCTTGCAACAGATCTACAGTGCCCCGATTCAAGCTGAGCTGATCACAGCCCGCTTAGCCGAGATTCGCGCCGCTGGTGTGACAGTTGCCGGATCGCTGACGCCGCAGCGCACGCAAGAATTTTACAAGACTGTCATCGCCGCAGGTGTAGACATCTTCGTGATCCGTGGAACTACGGTCTCGGCAGAGCACGTCTCGAAAACTACTGAGCCGTTGAACCTTAAGCAATTCATTTACGAGCTTGATGTTCCCGTCATTGTCGGTGGAGCTGCTGGTTACACCCCAGCGCTGCACCTGATGCGCACTGGCGCGGCGGGTGTGTTGGTGGGCTTCGGAGGCGGTGCCTCCACGACCACCAGCCGTGCGCTGGGAATTCGTTCCCCGATGGCAAGTGCCATTTCTGATGTGGCTTCAGCCCGTCGTGACTACATGGATGAATCAGGCGGTCGCTATGTGCATGTAATAGCCGACGGCGGCATGGGCTCCAGCGGTGACATTGTCAAAGCCATCGCCATGGGTGCGGATGCAGTAATGCTTGGCGCAGCACTTTCTCGTGCAGCAGAGGCTCCCGGTCAAGGCTGGCACTGGGGTGCCGAAGCCCACCACCAAGAATTGCCGCGCGGACACCGGGTGAACATGGGAACCGTGGGCACCTTGGCAGAAGTGCTGTATGGTCCGGCGCACCAGGCAGATGGAGCCTCCAACCTGATCGGTGCTCTACGCCGTTCAATGGCCACTACCGGTTACTCTGACTTGAAAGAATTCCAGCGTGTAGAGGTCATCGTTGCCCGTTAGTTCTTTCGATGCTTGACCCACTATTACAAAAGCGCCCCGTCCCTCGTGGACCGGGGCGCTTTGTGTGCGGTGTGCATGTCAGAAGCACTCACAGTGTCCAAGCGCGTGAGGCTAGACTCGTGGAAGGGGAAAATTTTTAAGTACAGCCGAAAGGTACTAATGACATTGGGTTCACTGGAACGCTATGACACAGAGTTGACCAACCCTGGTTTGGTAATTCTGGAAATGGTGGCGGATTCCAAAGAGGACGCGGCCGCACAGTTGGCTGCCAAGCTGTTCGAGCAAGGCAGGGTCTCAGACCTGGATGGCTTTCTACGGGACGTCAATGCCCGGGAACACCAGATGGCGACAGGACTGCCAGGCGGGGTGGGCTTGCCGCACGCCAGAAGCGTGCATGTTAAAGAGATATCCATCGCTGTTGGCATCACAAAGTTTGACCACAGCTTGGATTTTGGTGCTGTGGACGGGCCAGCATCAGTGATCTTGCTCATTGCCACTCCCGACAGCTCATTCTCTGCACACCTTGAAGTGCTGGCCACCTTGGCCCGCTCTTTGTTTAAAGAGAACTTCCGGGAGTCGCTGCGCAGAGCCCACGATGCCGAAGTTATTTCAGAGTTGATCAACTCAACTCTGGTGTTTTTCGACCACTAGTCCCCACGCCCTCCCAACACTCGCAAGCTCGTGCCGGGTCCCTCGGGCGCGTGGGCCCACCCACGCCCTCCCAACACTCGCAAGCTCGTGCCGGGTCCCTCGGGCGCGTGGGCCCACCCACGCCCTCCCAACACTCGCAAGCTCGTGCCGGGTCCCTCGGGCGCGTGGGCCCACCTGATCATGTTCTTCAACTGCATTCGTTGTTCTACAGCGTGACGAAGTACCGTTGAGCTGTGTTGAAAACTGCCGTTAAGCCCAAATGGATAGCAGCGCTCGTGTTCGCGCTTGCCGTGGCCGCCGCCTTCGTGCTTTTGAGTCAGTGGCAGCTCTCGCGTTCGCTGGAAAAGGATGTTGCTCCGCCCTCTGTGACAGAACAGATCCAGCCATTACTTGACACGTTGTCTCCCGGGGCGCCCATGATGGGCACCGCTGAAGGACAAGTTGTCACGGCCACGGGTGAATTTGATCCGAGCAAGCAGGTATTGGTTCCCTCACGCCTGCAGGATGACAACGTTGGATACTGGGTGGTTACTGCCTTTAAAGTCGAGGGTGCACCGGCACTAAGCGGAGTTGCAGCTACCAAGGAAATCGTCATTCCGGTAGCCCGAGGATGGGTTGTTTCTCCTGACAATGTGCCAAGTGCACCACTGGGAACTGTTGCCCTTGAAGGCAGATTGCTGAACTCGGAAGGTCCAGAATTGGCCAAGGACCTGCCGACCGGTCAAGTGAAAACTCTGTCCTCTGCTGAACTGACGAATATTTGGTCAGTGAGTACCTATTCCGCGTTCATAGTTTCCCACAGTGAGACTATTGAGGGCAAAGACGTAGGCGCGAAAGCTCAAGGCGCGGCCCTAGTTCCCATTACCGTCACCGTCACGGATCAAAACAACAAGGTCAATTGGCTGAACATCTTCTACGCGATTGAATGGGTATTGTTTGCGGGCTTTGCCGTTTTCCTATGGTGGCGCCTGGTGGCAGACGATTATCGCCGTGACCAAGACGAACTTTTTGATATCAACGATGAAGATGAAGACGCTAGTGACGATGATGGAAGTGACGGCCAGCAACCGTCAGTAGCACCGCACACGCACTGAGTTTTTTGCACCGACTGAAGACATGCACCGACTGGTTTTGTTACAGTCAGCAACCAAGCACAGATTGAAGGAGAGCCGGCACAGTGACCGAGCCTAAGAACACCGAATCCAGCACCGAACCCACTAATACCGAGCCGGCAAAGAAAGCAGCAAGCCCGGCTGTACAGGGAGGCGCATCGCAACCGGCTAAAACAGCACCAAAGCGTCGCTTCGGGGGAACGCCAGCACAGATTCTCAGTGCATTAAAATTCTATAAAGTCCTTGCATACGCCACGGGGACCATGCTGCTTTTGCTCGTTGTTGAATTGGTGTTGCGCTACGGCTTCCAGAGTGTGCTTGTGGCCGGCGGTACGGATACTGCGGGGGCTTCTCACGGACTAGGACTCGTCAATATTGACGGTGGCCTGATGGCCGTCACCGGCGGTGTAAACCTCTCAACGATGGTCTTGATCATTCACGGCTGGATGTACGTGGTGTACCTGATTGCCGATTTCCGTCTGTGGACGCTGATGCGCTGGCCGTTCGGGAAACTCGTCCTCATCGCTCTTGGTGGCGTGGTGCCCTTCCTCTCATTCATTGTTGAGGGCAGGGTTCACAAGGAAGTGCTGGCCGAAGTGGCAGCCAACCCCAAGGCCGGGAAGCGTTACTAACCCTGAACTCCTAGGGCACTTTTGTGGTTCATTTTTGAGTAGCTGGTCACTGAAAATGCGGTACCGGGACTGGTTGGCTGCGGCGTAGGTTAAGATTGAACCGTGACTAATCCCGCTACGCCTCAGACTTCCCAGAAGCCCGTCCTGGTTGTGGACTACGGTGCCCAGTACGCCCAGTTGATTGCGCGCCGTGTGCGTGAGGCAAACGTGTACTCGGAAATCGTGCCACATACCTATACAACCGCGCAGTTGCTTGCCAAAAACCCAGCTGCCATTATCCTTTCCGGTGGACCCTCTAGTGTCTACGCCGAAGGCGCACCCAGCATTGGTGTCGACCTTTTTGAAGCTGGTATCCCGGTACTCGGCATTTGCTACGGCTTCCAGGCCATGGCGGCCGCTTTGGGCGGCACCGTAGCCCAGACCGGTCAACGCGAATACGGATCAACCCAAGTACAACTCTTGGGTGAAAGCCGCTCCATCCTTAGCTCAACAGGGGCGGAACAAACCACTTGGATGAGCCACGGGGATAGCGTCCATGAGGCTCCGGCAGGCTTTGATGTTCTGGCATCTTCTCCCGGCGCACCTGTTGCCGCCTTCGCCAATGAGGAAAAGTGCCTCTTTGGCGTGCAATGGCACCCCGAGGTCAAGCACTCCGAATTTGGCCAACAGGTGTTGGAAAATTTCTTGTTCAATGGTGCCAAACTTGAGAAGAACTGGACCGCCACTAGCATCTTGGACGAGCAGATTGACCGCATGCGCGAGCAGATCGGCGACGCCAAAGTGTTGTGTGGACTCTCCGGCGGCGTTGACTCAGCAGTGGCCGCTGCCTTGGTGCAGCGTGCAGTTGGCGATCAGTTGACCTGCGTGTTCGTCAACCACGGCCTGCTTCGTCAAGGTGAAGCTGAGCAAGTTGAGTTGGACTTTGTTGCCTCAACCGGAGCCAAACTCTACGTAGCCAACGAGCAGGACCGGTTCCTGAACGCCCTCGCTGGCGTCTCTGATCCTGAAACAAAGCGGAAGATCATTGGTCGCGAGTTCATTCGCGCCTTCGAAGAGGCGGAGCGGGCCATCATGGCTGAGGCTGCCTTGGAAGGTGAAGAGATCAAGTTCTTGGTTCAAGGAACCTTGTACCCGGACGTTGTTGAGTCTGGCGGTGGTGAAGGCGCCGCCAACATCAAGAGCCACCACAACGTAGGCGGACTACCCGAAGATCTACGCTTTGAACTTGTTGAGCCGCTGCGGGCCTTGTTCAAGGACGAGGTACGTGCGGTTGGTGCCGAGTTGGGTCTGCCACCTGAGATTGTGGGCCGCCAGCCGTTCCCCGGTCCCGGCCTGGGTATTCGCATCGTGGGCGAAATTACCGGCGAACGTCTTGAACTGCTCCGAAACGCGGACGCCATTGCCCGAGCCGAGCTCACGGCAGCTGGCTTGGACAATGAAGTGTGGCAGATGCCTGTGGTGCTGCTTGCCGATGTCCGCAGCGTTGGTGTGATGGGAGATGGGCGCACCTACGGTCACCCTATCGTGTTGCGCCCGGTGTCCTCAGAAGACGCTATGACCGCGGATTGGTCACGCCTGCCGTACGACTTGCTGGCAAAAATTTCCAACCGGATCACTAATGAAGTGGATGGGGTAAACCGCGTGGTTCTGGATGTCACCTCCAAACCACCGGGAACTATTGAGTGGGAGTAGTTCCCACTTTTGGGACACTGGTGGACGCCATTACCTGTGGAAATAGGGAAATTTGGTGTCCTCCAGTGTGCCGAACGAGCATTGAAGGGCTGAGAGCGATAGCCTGAAATACATGTCAGTATGGTCAAGACCGTTTCGCTCAAGTGCAGAGAAGAAGGCACCCGTGTCCGATGTTGCAGGCCCCAATGAGAGTTCATTGGAACTCCAAACCTGGCTTGCTGGATTGGATTCTTATTCAGGCGCGGATACAGCCCTTACCTTCGTAAAAACCGAGCACGGCAGCATTGGTCTCACACACGCCCACCCGTCTGGCCTGGCCCAGCTTCTGGCCGGCCGTAAAACCCGGCTCTCCACCTTGATTCGCGAACCCGAACATTATGCGGCCGCAAAGAAGGCTGCCGCTGCCCTTCGCGCGAAGATCTTTGAGCTGAGCACCGATCGCGGAATCGACGTCGGATATTTGGGTGCCGGTATGGCGCGCTGGTCTGTTGTCGGTGGTGAAAACAGCGGTGACGTCTGCGCACCTGTCCTGCTCGCCGCCGTCGCACTGACCGTCCGCCCTGGTCAAGATGACTATGAACTCCAGCTAATGGAGCAGGCACAGGTGAACCCCGCACTGGCGAAACACTTGGCTCAGAAGGCAAACATCCACCTTGATACCGCAGCTTTAGGGCGGCTGGCGTACAGCACGGCACGCTTCGATCCGGCCCCCGTCCTGGATCGCGTGCGTACACTGCTGGCCCCCATCAACGGGGCAGTTGTGGAACACGAACTGGTGGTTTCCACCTTCGCATTCCTGGCAGATAATTTGAACGACCCAGCACTGATGGCCGGTAGCGAACTGCTTGAGTTGCTCCAGAGTCATAGCGGCGATGACGTTCTACCCGTTGAGCTCGAGCCCGACTTTGAACGCTTTGCTCCGCTGGATGATCGCCACCCTGAAGATGAACTGTTGGTCCTGGACGCTGATCCACAGCAACAATACGTCCTGGATATGGTTCGCAGTGGCGAGTCAGTCCTTGTTTCGACCCCTCCAGGGACCGGACAGACACAGACAGCAATCAATGCCGTCGCCCAACTAGTCCATGACGGCAAAAGCGTTTTGGTGGTGGGTGAACGTCGCGGGACGTTAAATGAATTTGCACAGATTCTTAGCAATCACGATCTTGACTCTCTTCTGTTGCAGCTCAGCGCACAGACGGGGCCCCAGCAAATCAAGTCGCAGTTGATCCGGGCCATCACCCGAAATGAAAAAGCCGTTGAACCCACATTGGACAGCTTGCATGAAACTCTCGTCGATCATCGGCACCAACTGGTTGATCATGTAGCCAGCCTGCACAATGTGCGCGAACGATGGGGATGCTCGCCTTACCAAGCTATGCAGTCATTGGCCGAACTGACCTCGATCCACCCCGCGCCATCCACAACAGTGCGCCTCAAACGCAGCGTCTTGGATAGCATCCGTGATCGCAAGGAGCTCACTGGGCGTCTGCGACGGACCGCTGAGCTCGGTGCGTTTAGCCAGGTTGCCGTCAGTAGTGCATGGCATGGCGCCCGAATGGTGACACGCAAGGAAACCGAGTCGGCTTATTCGCTGGCTGAGCAACTGTACGATCAGGTGCCCGGCTTTGCCGTGAAGATGCGGGAGGTGGCTGAATTTGGTCAAATTCGGCAGGGTAGTTCTTTTGCCCAGTGGGGTCGGCAGCTGGACATGCTGGTCGCGATTCGGGAAAGCCTGGATAAGTTCAACGCCGATATTTTTGACTGGTCAACGGATGAAATGATCGCTGCCACGGCTACCGCTGCTTGGCGCCGGGAGCGTGGCATCGATATGCCTGCCTTGCAGCGTGCACGGTTCCGTCGCAACGCTAAAGATTTAGTCCGTCCCGGTGTGCATATCGCAGATCTCCACGCATCCTTGATGCTTGTCAACGAACAAAGCATGCTGTGGGCGGAGGCTGCAACTAGCAAGCGTCACCCCACTGTGCCCTCGGGGCTGGCTGAGTTGAGCCGCACTTACAAGAGCTTGCGCGAGAAGTTGGTGGCTCTGGGCGCTGTTTTGGACCGTACGGTCGATGGCGGGGACCTGCTGAATTTCAATGCGCGGGAGCTCGTTGGCCGTTTGGAAGCGCTGGTAGCTTCTCGGGAATCACTGGAGACGCTGCCTGAGCGCACGCTTCTGCTTGAGGGTATGCGGGAACAAGGTCTTGGCGAACTACTTGATGACCTGGCCCGCCGTGAGGTGCCGTCTGAGCAGACCAGTTCAGAGCTTGAACTTGCGTGGTGGCAGTCGGCGTTGGAAGCCATGATTAGCGGGGATGAGTACCTTGCCATGTCCGACGGCGAAAATCTGCGCCGCTTGGAGGCTGAGTTCCGCTTGGCTGACCAAACGCATGTTGCTTCCGGTCCCGGCCGGATCCGTTGGCACCTGGCCAAGCAGTGGAAGGCGATGCTTGCCGGTCGCAACCGGCAGGGTGAAATGCTGCGCAATGTGCTAAAGGATGGGAGGGTCTCCCTTGCCGGACTGAGCACCCAGACACCTGACCTGTTACGTAATCTGGCACCCGTTTTTGCCCTGAGCCCACTCGTGGTGTCTTCGGCCATTCCGGCCCACTACCGTTTCGATGCCGTGGTCATCCTTGATGCAGAATCCACGTCTTTGCAATCGGCCCTCCCAGCCCTGGCCCGGGCGGATCAGGTCATTGCCTTTGGCGACGAACAGACAGCGTGCCCCAAGAGCTTCAGCGTTGCTGTCGGAACTCCGGGGGCCCGTAGTGCCGAGCAACATCCGTTGGAAAGTGTGTTTGGTGCGCTGTCCAGGGTCCTTTCGCGACATCGTTTGACAGTTTCTTACCGAGCCGTTGATGAAGACTTGGTGCGTCAGCTCAGTACCGGATTCTACGATTCACAGTTGGAACGGCTTCCCGACGGCCGGGCCGTGACAGGACTTGAACGCGCAATCACAGTTGACTATCTCCCGGACGGCAAGGGCTTGCCCGGCGCTGGCGACGGCGGGGTTGAATCAGTGGTTGCCGAAGTTAACCGTGTTGTTGACTTGGTGTTTGAACACGCCAGGGTTCGTCCTCGCGAGTCGTTGGCCATCATCACAGCCAGTGAGCGGCATGCCGTTCGAGTTGCTCAAGCCATCCGGCTTCAAATGGCCAACCATCCGCTGCTCGCTGAATTCTTTGCCTCGGGTGCTGAGTCGTTCCGCGTTGTTACTGTTGACCGTGCCGCCGGTCTTGTCAGGGATAGAGTTATTTTCTCCCTTGGCTTTGGACGGACGCCACATGGCCGTGCGCTGCATGGCTTTGGGCCCTTGTCTGAACCTGACGGTCGTGCGAAATTCGCCCTGGCTATGACGCGCGCCCGCACCCATATACATATAGTCACGTGCTTCCGTCCTGAGGACTTGGATGAGAATCGGCTAAGTTTTGGTGCCATTGATTTCTTTGAGCTACTTGACCGTGAACTTGCCGGGAATTCGTTGCTGGGAACACCGGCAACACGTGCCCTTGATAGTGAACGTGCCACAGGCGAAGACCCGCTTGTGGCGGATCTTGCCGACAGGCTTCGCGCCCGTGGAGCAAGAGTGTGGCATCACTACGACGGTGTTCTGGATATGGCGGCGGCCCCGGACCCCGTTCAACTTCTTGGCCTTGAGGACCACGAAATTCCGGTACCTGTCGCAGTTGAATCGGATGGCACGGCTAAGTACCAGAACATGACTGTACGTGAGCGGAGCCGCCTGCGCCCACAAATGCTGGAACGTTTGGGCTGGCGCTACGTACCGTTGTGGACCATTGAGGTATTTACCGATCCATCAAGTTGTGCTGATCAGATTGGCCGGCATCTGAACCTGGCCACGACCAGTGGCGATGCCGAACTAGCTTCTTTATTTGGCGCACCCTCTGATTCCCCCACAACCGGCACGGTTGATTCGTCTCGTTCACGGCGACGCACCAATGTAGCTTCAGCTGACGTAGCGGCGGAGGAGCTGGTGCGTGCAAATAAAGTAGACGATACAAAAAATAGTGAAAAGAGTGTGCCAACAGTGAGCGGGTCTGAAGATACAGCAGCTGATAAGACGAGCGACAACCCAGCGCCGGAATCAGCAGAAGACTCCAAGTTGTTGCCCAAGGTAGCTCCGAGCGACGCCGATCATACGTGGGGTGACTCCTCCAACGGACGCGGTCATGACGCGTGGCTGCGTGAGAATAAGCCTCCGCACTGGGGCTAGGAACTGCATTGACTAATCCTCCGAAAATTCCCGGGTTGGGCGCGTTTATTGAAAAGAATGCTGGGGCGTCCAACCCTGCCGTACCACATCTTGTAGTGGCGGCTGCGCGATTGTTACTTGCCGCTGCCGTGGTTCAGATCATCGCCTCAGTGATGGCAGTAATGTACGCGGCCTCACCCGACCGTCTAGTGGCGATTCAGGCACAAATAGATGCCATGAGTGGTGCTGTACCCAGTTTGGAAGCCACCCGAAACATGGGGGTGATAACAGTGGTTTTGGCTGGCATTGCAACTGTTAGCGCGTACGTGTTGTTTGCTTTTTTTCTGCGGAAAGGCCGGACTTGGGCCAGAGTTGCCGCTGGGGTGCTGGCGGTTCTAACGTTGACGCAGCTAGTGGGGTTCACGATGCCTCAGGGGCTGACAACTGTGGCTCAGATTATTTTGGGCGGGTTGGCAGTAGGACTGTGTTATTTGCCTGAAGCGAATAAGTACTTTGCAGTTGTCAAGGCTGCACGGAGCTAAGTGGACAGAAGACAATCGGACTGCTGCAGGGTAGACCGGCATGAGTTCTTCAATTCAGCAAGATGAGGAAAATCTTTCCACGGTTGACGGCGTCCACCAAGCGTACAGACTGCTCTGCTGACGCTGCCACCACGACGAGTCCCTCATTTTCGTGGGCTGGTAGTAATCCTGCACTGCTCTGCACCAGTTCCGGAGTCCACAAAACGGGGATACTTTCTGCCAATACTTCATTGCGTAAAGGTCCATCCATGCCTTGGCTGCTGCTAAGGATCACAGTGACAAGCTGGCCCTGACGCAACAGTGCCAAAGTAGAGGGATCACTTAATCGCAGTGGCACCGCCTGGCTCCCCGCAGGTGCACCGATCAGCAACCCACTTCCCAGTAGGGAGGCATCGGTCATAACTTCGCCACGGCGAACGGGCCCGGAGACCTGCCTTCCCTGCCACAAGCTGGACGTTGCGTTGGACTCCGTGCCAGTGGCGGCTGAGCCAGTGGTGGCCGAGCCAATCGTGGCAACCTCGGGATGCAGAGCGCCGTCGGGCACCATGCGGGGGCTTACCTGGGTGGGCAGCAGATCCCCACTAGCCAGTATGTGTCCTGCCGGAATGTCGTGGGATGCTGTGAATACTGTGGTGGTAACAGGGCTCGAAGGGGTGAGTTGTTGGACGGACAGGGCCGCTGCTACGCAGAAGAGCAGGGCTGCGAAAAGTCGTCGATGACGCATTATTATCCGCTGAAACCTCTGCCGGATTGATAGAGGGGAGCCGCGTCCTGACCACGAATGGGAACGCCAAAGAGGTCCTGCATAAACAGGCGGGTTTGGCGGATTGCGTGATGACTTCATAACCCAACGCTAGGCCCACAACCGTTCCACTAATAGGGGCGGACACTTATCAGTGGAGGACTTTCTAACCGGCCGGGTCTGTGGAGGAATAGCTGGGTCCAGAAGACTAGTTCGCAGAATGAAAAGGGCGCCAAGAATTAAAAGTACTAACTGTACTAAAAGTACTAGCTGGATGCGTTGGCTGCTGAGGCGTTTTTTTGGCCCGAATTCTTCTTGGCCGCACTGCCAGAGCTAGAGCTTTCAGAGCTGCCAGATCCTGCACTTGCCTTGGCCGCACCACCTGAGCTGCTGGCATCTGAGGACTTGGGGGAGGAAGCGCCACCGGATGCTGAATTTGCTGATTCGGAATTAGTCGAGCCGGATGCGGCAGCTGGAACCGAGCTGGCGTTGGAGCGTGAATCGGTGCGGTAAAAACCGGATCCCTTGAAAACAACCCCCACTGAATTGAACTTCTTCCGAAGATTTCCGCGACATTCCGGGCAGGCAGTCAAAGAGTCATCGGTGAATGACTGCTGAATATCAAAGGCGTGGCCGCAATCTTTGCAGGCGTAAGCGTACGTGGGCACTGATTTTCCTCCTGGATACATGCGTTGGGACACTGCTATCACCAGTCGCGTGGCTGGCAGTCCATGATCCCAGCTGCTAATTCTACCATCGGAAGAGAACAAGGCGCGGAGATCCCTCACATGCCACTCTCCTTTAGCTACCCTGGTACACCCACCAAGTGCAGCAGTGCTGTTTCATTGCGGCTGAATTGTCCCGGTTCCCATGTGTTGGTAGCCAACAGGGGTCAGCGAATAGTCCACGGGGGCGTCCAAAACATCGGAGGGGAGGCGGCCGGAGGCAAGAACTTCGGGTGCATAGACCACGGCGGCTACGGGAATGGCAGCGGCTGTCGCCAGGAACCTGTCATAGTAGCCGCCTCCCTGGCCTAGGCGGACACCTGAACGGTCAACGGCGAGCGCAGGAACGAAGATCGCCTGAATGTAATCCAATTCGCTAAAGTGATTTCGAGGTCCTACAGGCTCCATGACGGGAGCGAAGCGGCTTCGTGCCATCTGCACGTCGGCAAACCAAAGGACCCAACTGAGCAGGTGCCCGGGTTCGCAAACAGGCACGTACACGCTGTAACCAGCATTCGTTAGGGCTCCCAAAAGTGCTTCGGTGGGTGGCTCATCACCCATGGAGATATAGGCACATACGGCGGAGCCGGAACGTGGCTGGAGGCCAAGCGATTCCAGCCAGCTGAGTCCGGAATACGCCAGATCTGCTCCCAGCAGCGCAGGGGAAGCGCGATGGACTTCCTTGCGCTGAGCACGCAGCCTGGAACGCCAAACAGACTTATCGAGTGCGCTCACACGTGTCCAATCGGTTGAGTTGACTTTAGTTCAGTAGAGAGAGCAACTAGCTATAGGGACATTATCCGTGTTTTTGGGACTCTTTCAGATAACCTAGGGGCATGACTTCTGCAAAGCATGTACGTAAGGCCGTTATTCCCGCGGCTGGTTTGGGAACAAGATTCTTGCCCGCAACCAAAGCAATGCCCAAAGAAATGCTCCCCGTGGTTGATAAACCTGCCATTCAGTATGTGGTTCAGGAAGCTGTCAGCGCGGGCCTGACCGACGTTTTGATGATTACTGGCCGCAATAAACGCGCTCTGGAAGACCACTTCGATAGGGTTCCCGTGACGGAACTTCTTTTGGAGGAAAAAGGGGATATGGACCGCCTTGCAGCGGTACAACATGCCACTGATCTAGGAGAGATCCATTACGTTCGTCAGGGAGACCCCAAAGGGCTAGGACATGCAGTGTTGCGTGCCAAAACCCATGTAGGCGATGAACCGTTTGCCGTGTTGCTAGGTGATGACCTCATCGATGAGCGCGACGAGCTGCTTGCGACGATGATCGAAGTCCAGGAGCGCACAGGTGGGTCCGTCGTGGCGCTCATTGAGGTCCCCATGGACAAGATTTCCTCCTACGGCTGTGCTGACATGACAGTGGTTGAAGGCGAGGATTACGTCCGGGTCAACCACTTGGTCGAAAAGCCCGCAAAAGAGGAAGCACCCTCGAACCTGGCCGTCATTGGCCGCTACGTGCTGCACCCGGCCGTATTTGACGTCCTAGAAAACACCCCTCCGGGGCGTGGGAATGAAATCCAGCTCACCGATGCGCTGCAAACCCTGGCCACCCAGGAAGGTGAAGGCGGCGGTGTCTACGGGGTTGTGTTCCGTGGCAGGCGTTACGACACCGGCGACAAGCTCAGCTACCTCAAGGCAGTCGTGACGCTGGGTTGCGAAAACGAGGAATTGGGCTCGGACCTGCGCGAGTGGCTCGGCGAGTTCACCGCCGATTTCAAGAGCTAGTTACGTGTGGGGGCAGGCCATCTGGCCGGTGACCTTGGAATGCGGTGATTTGGTACTGCGCCCCATCAAACTTGGCGACAAGGCCGAGTGGGTCAGGGTACGAAACCGTAATTCAACGTGGCTCCAGCCGTGGGAGGCGAGCAATCCCGGTGGGCAGGGGGAGCTGCCAACTTATTCGGGGATGGTACGTGTTCTGAACCGGCAAGCCCGCGAAGCCGCCGCATTGCCGTTTATCATTACCGAACGGATTCCGTCCCAACGACGCCCAGCCATTGTGGGGCAGCTCACTGTCTCCTCCATCATGTGGGGCTCGGCGATGTCGGCGACCCTAGGCTATTGGGTTGATCAAGGCAGGGCCGGGCGAGGCATTGTCCCCACGGCAGTTGCCATGGCCACGGACCATTGTTTTCAACAGCTTGGCCTGCACAGGATGGAAATCAATATCCGCCCCGAGAACGCGGCCAGTCTGCGGGTGGTGGAGAAATTGGGTTTCCGGGACGAGGGTCTGCGCCCGAGGCTTTTGCACATCAATGGACAGTGGGCGGATCATCGCAGTTTCGCGCTCACTTCTGAGGAGGTTCCGGAAGGAATCCTCGTCAGGTGGCTGGGCGCGAGGCAGTAGTCCGAGCAACTCGCGGGCCCTGCGATGTACTTAGGCAATGTAGTCAGAGACTGCGGTTGCTCTGAGCCCGTCTTGTCAGAAACAAGTGTCGGACACAATTCACGGCGACAAAATGGGGCTGATTTTTAGCCTTACCCCGCGACACACCGGCAGTAATGCCAGTGCGGACATGTTTCCCGTTTAGGGTTGAAATGTGGCCGGACACGAGTTGCCAGTCCACCTAATCCAGCAGTTGCAGGAGACGTCAATGGAAAGCACTACTTCCGACGCCCACACCCACGTGGAGCCGGGACCTTCAACGGCTGCGCCCGAGGGGACTGCGAGAACTTTACGGATTCGCTGGGACAGGACATTTATTGCTCTCGTGGGCCTGATCGCTTTGCTGATGGCAGGCATAACAGGTGCGTTGAGTGTGTTTAATCTCGGCTCGCCCGGTGTGGGATGGACTTCACTACTGGTGTTTGCTGCCGTTGTAGTAGGTCTCAGGGCCATGGCGGTTCGTGATCACTCTGTTCGCCGTGACGAACGCCAGGCTGCACGTGCGACGGCGAATGCCACTGCGCAAGAATCGTCCAGCAACCCTGTGGAAAAGAAAGAGACATCGGTCTTTGATGGTGCCCAGGGTGCTGCACCGGCTCCGGTGCCCAAGCCGCTGACCAGTGAAGAGCTGCGCGCCGCCGCAATGCGGGTAGCGGCCAAGGGAACTGCCGACGCGAAACTAGCGCACACCCAGACTCTCGCTGAGGGCGAGCTGGAAGCTGAAACGTGGGAGCCCGTGGCTGTCCCTGTTCCCGGCTATGTAACGGCGAACCGAGCACTGAGCCTAGAGAAGCCGCTTGTGCTTCCTGACGTTCCAAAGTCGGCTGGAACTTCCATCCGGGCTGATCAAGCCGGGGTTGGAATTGCAGGGGAACACGGTGGTGTTGTGACTGTCGTTCAAGGGGATGCGCTGGATGATAGGCAAGATGCAGAGATCGCTAAGACTGACAAGTCCTCCCGCACGGAGAAATTTGTGCCGGCTTCTGAGCGTGGAACCCACGCACTGAATAACTTGGACGATGTCCTGCAACGACGTCGGGCGTAATTTCTAGACTACAGATTTCACCTGTTTTCCCGAAAAGTTCTCCACTGCCCTTAAATTCTCCGGATAAAGCTAACTTTCTTGCCCATTTTTGTGAAACCCGACTCAACAGGTTTAGGGTGAGAAAAGCAATGGTGCAAACAGTGTGAAATTCTAGTATGAGCACCTGCGCGGGGCTATGGCGCAGTTGGTAGCGCGCCTCGTTCGCATCGAGGAGGTCAGGAGTTCGAATCTCCTTAGCTCCACCACAATGACCCTCTGACCCGTTGAAATACTGAGTCAGGGGGTTTTTGTCTTTTCGCCGCAGTCATCTTATGTCTGCGTGCGATTGCGTGAGCGCCACAGCACAAACTTCGCCAAGCGATACATCGGCCATCCCCACCGCAGAACCCTGCAAATGGGAACTAGCGCCGCCGTCGTACTCGTCAGTCACAGCGAATACTTCACAGAGAACACACAGGATAGATAACGCCCAGAGCTATTGTTGTTTACAACTTCAGGGGTATATCGTTGACTCTATCGTTGTATGTCGTTCACGATTTATAAAGGAGTCCATGATGCGTAATTCATTCCCCGGCGGCGGTTTTGGCCCCAGCAACATTGATGGCATGTGGCAGGCGGTTGAGGAACTGCGATCAAAGTTTGAGAAGCGCTCAGGCACACGTGCAGGTCGCGGCGAGGTTCGTGCTGCTGTGCTTTCACTGCTTGCCGAACGTCCCATGCACGGTTACCAGATCATCCGTGAAATTGAAGAGCGGAGCAATGGGAGTTGGAAGCCCAGCGCCGGCTCTGTCTACCCAACGCTGCAGTTACTGGCCGATGAGGGTTTCATCAGTGCTGAGGAATCAAACGGTCGCAAGATCTACTCACTGACTGAGGCAGGTCGGGAAGAAGCAGCCGGCTCGGATTCTTCCGACCCGTGGAACGCGACGGGGGCGGCGCCTGGTGGCGGGTTTGCCGCATTACCTAAAGCAGGGGTTGAGCTTGCTCAGGCTGCCACTCAAGTGGGACGCACGGGATCTGCTGAGCAAGTCGCCGAAGCTGTCACTGTGCTCAACGAAGCACGTCGCCGGCTGTACTCGATCCTCGCCCAAGATTGACACGGGTGGCATCGGTTCCTCAAGGTCGGGCCGATTCTGTTCCTGGGGCCAAGGAGGCTCGCTCACGGTATCGCCGCATTCTGCGTTTTTCGGCGTGGCATCTGGCGGTGACGTGGTGGTTTGAGTTATTTTTACCACGCGTTGGCTTGACCAAGGTTGCTGAACGCAGCAGAGCGAAAAGAATGACCCGCTTCGCCCAACGTTTCCATGTGCTTGCGGTTGACCTTGGCGGGTTGATGATCAAGGTAGGGCAGTTCATGTCTTCCAGACTCGATGTGCTTCCACCCGAGATCACAGCTGAACTTGAGGGCCTGCAAGACGAAGTGCCGCCGGTGCCTTTCCCTGCGATCCGTTCCCTTGCCGAGACGGAGCTGGGCGCGCGGTTGGACCAGGTGTTCGCATGGGTCGATGAGACGCCCGTTGCCGCGGCCTCCCTAGGTCAAGTTCACCGCGCGCAACTTCTTGCCAGCGGTGCTGCCGACTCAGGCCTGCATGCGGTGGTGCTAAAGGTCCAGCGTCCCGGTATTGACAAGATTGTGGACGTGGATCTGGCTGCTTTGCGCAAAGTAGGTGGCTGGCTTAGCCATGTGCGGATCGTTTCAGATCGTGTGGACATGCCAGCGCTTGTCGAGGAGTTCGCGGCGACCAGTATGGAGGAGATCGACTACCTGCATGAGGCTGCCAGCTCAGAACGCTTTGCCGCGGACTTCAGCGATGATGACCGGGTGCTGGTGCCCGAGGTTGTCTGGGAACGCTCTTCCCGGCGAGTGCTGACCTTAGAAGATGTCACGGCAATCAAGATTACGGATTCCGCAGCTCTTCTTGCAGCGGGGATAGACCCGGTGGACGTTGCTCCTGTTTTTGCTTCGGTCATGTTTGACCAGATGTTTACCAATGGTTTCTTCCATGCCGATCCACACCCCGGAAATATCTTTGTCACGCCAAATACCGAGGCCACCGAAAGGACTTCCGCGGAGCGGCCATGGAAGCTGACATTCATTGACTTCGGCATGATGGGGGAAGTCCCACCCAGCACTCGCAGCGGTCTGCGGAAGTTGCTAATAGCGGCGGCTTCCCGTGATGGCAAAGGTTTGGTGAATGCCATTAGCGACGTGGGTGTGTTGGTCCCTTCGGCCGACACCCTCGAGCTCGAACGGGCTATGACGCACCTGTTCGCCCGATTTGGCGGCATGGGCTTTGCCGAGCTGCGAGAGGTAGACCCTCGCGAGTTCCTCGATTTCGCTGAGGAGTTTGGTGATGTGGTCCGTTCGCTGCCATTCCAACTGCCGGAAAATTTCCTATTGATTATCCGCGCCATGTCACTGACCTCTGGTGTATGCAGTTCCTTGGACGCGAAGTTTAATTTGTGGGATTCGGTTGAGCCCTACGCTGCGCAGTTGCTGCGAGATGAACGCGGGAATATTGTTCAGGATGTTGCAAAGCAGGCGCTCGACGTCGCAGGGGTGGCTCTGCGACTACCGAAACGGCTGGATGGGCTAATTACCCAAGTCGAAGAGGGCTCGTTGTCAGTCTCAACTCCGCGTTTGGAGCGGCAGGTAGCGCAGCTTAACCGCACGGCACGCAGGGCAGTATCGGTGGCCATATTTGGTGCCGTTCTCATAGCGGGCGCTGTTGTGCGAGGCGGAGATATGGTGTTCGGCAATGTGTTGATGATCGTCTCGGTACTGCCGTTACTGCACGGCTTGTGGGTGGGTCGTCGACATTAGGTGAGATAGCTCGACGGCGGAAACGCTGACTGTTCAGCTATTCCTGCGAGCCCGCAGAACCTCATCGTGGATGATGATGGACTCACCATCGCGCCCCGAGGTCTTTCTGGGACGGGAATCTGTGGTCACAATTTCCCAAGCCTCTGGATCCAAAGCGGCGGCTAACTGCTCGGCCGTGAAAAATAAGTCTGTCCCAAAGTGTTGGTGGAAGCCGGCGTCAGCGTCCGACGGCGAGTGCCCCACGATCAGCAGCGTCCCGCCAGTTGTGACGGCGTCGGCCAGCCGGGAAAATATGGGATCCCGGCTGGCTTTGGGTAGGTGCATGAACTGCGCCGACACCAAGTCGAAGGCAGCTGATGTAGGCGACCACGTAAAAAAGTCATGGTGCTCCCACGTAATGGAACCAGAAAGTAAGTGAGTTGCTGCGTGCGCAGCAGCCTTCTCCAAGGCCACAGTGGAAATATCCACACCTGTGACGTGCCAGCCATGCTCGGCAAGCCAGATAGAGTCTGCACCTTCGCCGCAGCCCGCATCAAGCGCAGTCCTTGGCGCTAAGCCTGAAGTTTCTGCCAGTAGTTGCGGGTTGGGGTTCCCGCTCCAAACCCTTTCATGCTTGGAGTACCGATCGTTCCAGTAATTTTCATCAAAGATGGCTGTCATGGTGCCAGCGTATATGCCAGAATTCTGTCTGCGCCGCCTGGTCGCCATCTGGAGGACAGGATTAGGGATTCGCTAAAGATACATGCAGTTGTTTTGAGTAATTCAAAACAACTGCTAGTATTGGGTTATGGCCAAACATGAAACACAAGAAATTCTGGAAGGCAGGCTTAGGTCAGCTCAACTGAAAGTGACAGCCCCCCGGGTTGCTGTTCTTGCTGTTCTCACCGGTCGGGGGCACCTGGATGCAGATTCGGTTTTTTCGAACATTGTCACTTCATTGCCTAAAACTTCCGTGCAGGCTGTTTACGGCGTTTTAGCGGCACTAGTTACGGCCGGTTTAGTCCGAAAGATCGAACCGGCGGGCTCATCAGCACTCTACGAGGCACGGGTAGGGGACAACCACCATCACGTGGTTTGCCTGAACTGCAAGAGCGTAGAGGATGTGGATTGTGTCATTGGCGCAAGTCCGTGCCTCACGCCGTCGCACGTGAATGGCTTCGCCATCCAGTCGGCGGAGATCACTTTTTGGGGCCTGTGCTCCAAGTGCCAACTGGGCATCGACGCCCCATAGACCGTCGCCCTAGCGACGAATCTTTCCTGGCAGTAGTTACTTCATGCTGCCTTGGCTCCACCACCCAACGCGGCGTGCTTTGTTGCGTCCTCATCCCATCATTTCCAAAGGAACTTTCTTGAAGACTTCTTTCATTTCATTGCGTCACCCACTCATTCGTTTCCTGGTGGCCGACCAGGCCGACACAACAGAGTCATTTGCCGCTGATAAAAATTCAAAAATGACCATGCGCAGTCATCGGGGAGGGTATGTGACTACCAGTGCGCCTCGCACGGATCAAGTGACGGGCACCTATGTGAGCACAGCAGCACCACAACCAAGCCGTGCTGGTTCATATGTCACAACCAACGCGGCTCCTTCCGGGACTCAGGGCACCTATGTAACCTGTGCCGAAGGAGTGGGGGACCAGCCCGCGCCGAGGTGAGTTGTTTGGTCATGGCAGAATCGCTCAACTTTAGTTCCAGCAGCCCTGCTATGGTCAGGGTGATACGGGCGCAACGGTCCACGCTTGTTTGGTGATGACTACCTTGGGAGCAGCGATGAAGGTCTTTGTTAAGTACTTGATGGCGCTTGGCTGTGTTCTGCTCCTGACCAGCAGCGCAGTTGGATGCAGCAGCGCATCCGATTCAGAGCCGCAACAAGAAGACCTCACGAGTGTGGCGCCGCCCTTAGTTCCCACCAAGCCTGCCAACCCTGGCAACCCTGGCAACCCTGGCAACACTGCCAATGCGGCGGCAGAGGATAAATTGGCGAGTAACGGCAACACCAAGGATGGCATTGCCACCGCGATCGGAGCCGCTCTGGACGGTGACGCAAATTGGCAGGGCAGTATTTTGCACGTGAAACTTAAGAATGAAGCCATCTCTGCCCTCGGGGGTCTCACCGAATGCCGAGTGATCCGCGAATTCCTCGTCGAAGACCAGAGCGCCACGCTGGATATGAACGGCACCGTCATTAGCTGCACGGAGCTACTTGCTGAAATGGAAGACTAAGCCTATGGAGGCGGCGCCGCGCGGTACAGCACTTAGTTTCGGAGACTAGGAGTATGTAAACGTACCGGCAGAGGCGCCGAGCTCGACGCCGATGGAGACTTTGCGTGCTTCCAGACACCAGGAGCGCTGGGGCTTGTCCTTAGGGCTCATTGAAGTTCCTGTTTGCTGGTCGTCGTCGCGCACCGTTTGGAAGAGGGCCATGGCTCCATGCTCCATCGCGGGCTTGGTTCCCGTGCGCCATTGTTGCCTTGCTGTTACCGCTGTCCATCGTGGATAGGGCTGAGGCTCTCCTTTGCTCGCAAAATCGCGCTCAAGGCGATGGAGCTCTTCCCGGCTGACTGTCGCGTTGAAATTCGTGCACTGCCGCTCTACGTCTTTGACTGCGATGAACCTGCAACGATGTGGTGTGGAAGAAACTGCCGGCGGACAGCATGACCCACTCTGTGGGTCGGATGAGTGGCTGCAGCTAAGAGAATAATCTGGGTCTGGCTTTGCACTAAGGAGGACGCCCCAGCCCGGTAGCAGTCCAAGCCCGGTAGTGTTCCAATTGAGGCTTCAGTCGGCAACGGTACAAAGAGGGAGGCCACTTTGTACCGTTGCCGACGCGCCCGCTTGAACTTCCGGGTGCGGCGCTTCAGCGTTGCTTAGATAGTTGCGGCGTCGATGACGAATCGGTAGCGAACATCTGAGCGAAGAATCCGCTCGTAGGCTTCGTTGATCTTGGAGGCGTCGATTAGTTCAATCTCAGGAGCGATGTTGTGTGCGGCACAGAAATCCAACATTTCCTGCGTCTCGGCCACGCTACCAATCCCTGACGCGGCGAAGGAGCGGCGGTTACCCATAAGGGAGAAGACAGAGATCGGCAGCGGCTCTGCCGGTGCGCCAACGTTCACCATAGTGCCGTCAAGGCGGAGCAGGGACACATAAGCACCCAGGTCTACCGGGGCACTGACGGTATTGATGATGAGGTCAAAGGTGCTCTTGAGTTCCGCAAAGGTGCCTTTTTCGCTGGTTGCGTAGTAGTGGTCAGCACCGAAGCGGAGTCCATCTTCTCGCTTGCTCAGCGACTGGGACAGCACGGTGACTTCAGCGCCCATGGCGTGGGCGATCTTGACGGCCATATGTCCAAGCCCGCCCATGCCAACCACAGCAACTTTCTTGCCCGGGCCAGCATTCCAGTGGGCCAGGGGTGAGTAGGTAGTGATGCCGGCGCAGAGCAAGGGAGCTGCTGCTTGGTACGGGATGCTCTCCGGGACGCTGAGCACGAAGTCCTCGTTAACCACAATATTGGTGGCATAGCCGCCCTGTGTGATGGTGCCATCGCGGTCAGTGGCGGCATAGGTGCCTGTGTTGCCCTTGAGGCAGTAGTTCTCCATGCCCGCCAAGCAGTTGACACATTCGCGGCAGGAGTTGACCATGCAGCCCACGCCCACCCGATCTCCCATCGCGTGGCGGCTGACATCTGAGCCTATAGCGGAGACGGTGCCAACAATTTCATGGCCCACTACCTGCGGGTAAGCGATGGGACCCCAGTCGCCTCGCACTGTGTGGATGTCGGAGTGGCAGACTCCTGCGTAGGCAATGTCGATCAGGACATCGTGCGGTCCCACGTCACGGCGTTCAATGCTCGTGGCAACAAGCTGCTCGGTGGGGGAGGTAGCAGCGTAAGCGCGTCCGGTAGTCATAACATCTCCGAAGTGTTGTGTATTAGTGGCGCCCCAAGGCGCGTTGTGTTCTCGACGCTACCGTGGCAGGGCGGTAATTTGAGCGGTTTTTTGGCTGCGGCGGAGTTCGCCTTGATGGGGGCATTGGCAATGACTGCCTCTTGAGCGGTGCTGGCCGTAGAGTCATATCCATGGATAACAAAACTGAGCTGCGTGAGTTTTTGACCTCTCGCCGCGCGAAGATCCAACCAGAGGATTACGGGCTGCCAGCAGGTGGTAAGCGCCGTGTAACTGGGCTGCGCCGAGAAGAACTCGCTGCCCTGGCGGGAGTTAGCCTCAGTTGGTACACCCGGTTGGAACGCGGAAATGCCGTGGGGGCCTCAGACGCGGTCCTAGATGCGATTGCGCGCACCCTGCGCTTGGACGAGATGGAACGTCGGCACCTTTTTCTCCTCACCCGCGGGGCCCACAGTGGAGCACCAAAACCAGTACGACGGCGCTTGCCGGCACTTGCTGTCCGCGCCACCCTCCAACTGGTCATGGACCAGATGACGCAAATGCCCGCCGTCGTCCAGAATGGCAGAGGAGACATTGTTGCCATGAACGCGCTGGGCAGGGCGCTGTATACCGGGCTCATCGCGGGTTCCAAGGGCACGCTAAATCACGCTCGCTACATCCACCTTGACCCGGAATCGCAACGGTTTTATGTGGACTGGGACCAGATGGCCAGCTACAGCGTTGCCATGCTGCATGTTGCGGCCGGGCGCAATCCGCACGATAAGGACCTGACCGGGCTGATCGGTGAGCTGGCTACTGCCTCGGAAGACTTCCGCCTCCGTTGGGCTGCCCATGATCTTCACGAGCACCAGTCCGGGGTGAAGAAGATTCATCACGAGATTGTCGGGGACATGGATCTTATCTACGAGACACTCTCCCTGCCGGGAGAAGGGGCACTTTCCATGTTCGTTTACACGGCAGAGCCGGGCAGCTCCTCGGCCCACGCGCTTCGTCGCCTCGAGGCTTGGCGGGAGACTACGCCGGCATTGTTGATTCCATGAGTTAGTAATATGATTATCTAAGTAATTTCGGTGATCAGAATAAGGAATCGGTGACTTAGATGCGCCATAGTGCTAAAAGAAAATGGCTTGGTCTGATCTTCATCAGTCTCGCCGTCTCCTTGATCATTGTTGATTCCACCATTGTCAACGTTGCCATTCCCTCGATCGTGGAGGATCTTGGCGCCTCCTCCACTCAGGTTCAATGGATTCAAGAGTCGTACACCCTCGTTTTCGCCGCACTCTTGTTGGTTTTTGGTGTTCTTGCGGACCGGTTCGGCCGCCGGCGGCTGCTTCTGCTCGGAGTGAGCATCTTTGCGGTGGCATCAGTCCTGGCTGCTACCAGTCAAAGCGCCGATTTACTCATTGGGTCCAGGATTTTGCAGGGCATAGGTGGGGCTATGGTTCTTCCCACCACACTCTCAATCATCAACTCCACGTTTCGTGGCAAGGAACGAGCGTTGGCTTTTGCGGTCTGGGGATCCACGATAGGTGGCATGTCAGCCGTTGGACCGCTCTTAGGAGGCTGGCTGACCACGTCATATTCATGGCGATGGGCATTTGGTATCAATATTCCCCTGGGCATCATCATTGTTGTAGGCACTCTGCTGGCCGTCGATGAGTCACGGGACACGGATTCTGCCAAGCGCCTCGACTTCAGCGGTGCAGTGCTCTCAGTGTTGGCCAGCGCAACCCTAGTATTCGGACTCATTGAGGGTCGCAACTATGGTTGGTGGTTGGTGAACAAGCCTTTCAAGCTGGGTGCATGGGATTGGCCATTTCGGCTCTCTGCCGTGCCTGTGGCCTTCACCGTTAGCATCCTCTCGGTTGCTCTTTTTATCACTTTGGGTCGCGCCCGTGCACGGCGCGGGGCAAGCACCATGCTGGACTTCAGCCTGTTTTCCATCCCTTCGTTTCGCAATGGCAACATTGCGGCCATGATTGTGAGCTTGGGCGAGTTTGGAATCATCTTGTCACTGCCCATTTGGTTACAGAACGTGTTGGGCTACTCGGCACTACAGACCGGGCTGCTCTTACTACCTCTGGCCGCAGGATCGTTTGCTGCCAGCGGATTTGCGGGCGCCTTTGGGAACAAGATCCAGGCAGTGACAATTGTCCGGGTGGGTATTGCTATGGAGATTCTCGGGGTGGCATTCCTTGGCCTGGTGATCAGCTCCACCACTCCGTGGGGAGCCCTTGTGCCATTCCTTTTCGTCTACGGACTTGGCGTTGGGCTGGCAACGGCACAATTGACTGGCGTGGTGCTCAAAGACGTCCCGCAGCTCAAAAGCGGCCAAGCCTCTGGAACCCAAAGCACCGCCAGACAAGTTGGTTCTGCACTCGGCATAGCTATCCTGGGAACTGTTTTATTCTCAACGGCCACGCTCCAGCTGTCACATGCGCTGGATGAGCAAAATATTCCTGAAGCTGCCAAGTCAAAGATCGTCACCGCAGTCGTGGAAAGTTCCGGCGCCGCTATTACAGGCTTTGCTAAAGATCCTGCCACCCAAGGCGTTGCGGACGCGGCACGGACAGCCTTTTCCAATGGAACAAAATACTCCGCATACTTCGCCGCAGGGTTTCTTACCTTGGGCCTTTTTGCCACGCTGTCACTGGGGAAGGGTGAAGGGGGCTCCGATCCCGCTCGGGGGCTGGATGAGGACACCGTTGAGGATAAGTTGGCAACAAGCTAAAAAGTTGGCAGCTGCGCAGATGGGGGATCTGCACAGCTGCCAAGTCTTATGGTTGGTTACGGGTAGCCGTTGTTTCTGTGGCCGTTATTGACTGCCGTTACGAAGGGTCTGGATATTCTTGGCGGCGCGGATCACCTAGCCCGGAAACGGCGTCGTACTCAATTTGTCCTGTTCGGGGATCAAATTGTGGGCGCTGCATTCTGGAGAACTCGCCTCCGGTCCGCCCGCCGAAAGGGCGCCCATGATCCGCATATTCTTCACGGAAGAACACCATCCGCCACGGTCCCAAGAGTAATCTCGCCCCTGTTCGCAGAATCCGCCCACCCGGATTGATGGACGTGTCATGTTCATCGAAGTAGACGTATTCGTCCTGGTCCGTATGATCTACGCGGCCGTGCTTCTGGGCCAGCTCCGGCAGTATGAAATTAGCATCGGCACCGCTGCCAATAACAGTTGAATCCTCAGTGAGGTTGTACTCCTTCGGTGGACGCCCATCCCAGGTTTCACTATCCCGAACGAAAATAAGCCTGGGCCGTCCGCCGCCGCGTGCATAGTGCGTGGTGGTGGCTTTCATGCGGTACGACTTCT
Source organism: Arthrobacter antibioticus (assembly GCF_030063205.1). Lineage (GTDB taxonomy): Bacteria > Actinomycetota > Actinomycetes > Actinomycetales > Micrococcaceae > Specibacter. Next base: position 92,275 of record NZ_JASISQ010000010.1, read on the forward strand.
GAAAAGTAGGCACCAAGGGGAAGGGGGTTGACGGGGGCATCAGGCGCCCTTTCAGTCCGCCGGTAGTTTGCGCTTTGACAACAGTTGCCCACGTGTTCGACTTGCCCGGTTTGATGTGGGCTGAGGTGGTCAGAAGGCGCTGTAGGGGTGAGACATCCACAGCACCCACGCTGACAATGGTTCCCTCGGGAACCGAAACGTTCACAACAATGCCACGTTTGGCCAAGGACTGCGCCAACTCTTTAATGACGGCCAAATTCCTCCGGGAACCGAGCCGGAACAGGGAAGTGTTGTCAGTGTGAATGTTAATTTCCTGTCCCGCAGCCTTGATAGTGCCGTTGACTGCGGCGGCTTCCTTGCCGGCTTCAGCGGGAAGTTCTGCGGAAAATTCAAGGTCAATGTCGAAGCGCATGGCACATCACCTAGGACTTAGGGCCTGCAACGGGGGCGCTTTCATTGTCGCTGGTTGTCACTCGCAGCGTCCCATTGAACTTCCACGTGGCTCGTGGGGCGTCGGGACCGATATCGCGTGGCACCTCAACGCTCATATCCACGAAAGTGTAGTTGACCACGGCACCTCGACCGGTTAGGTACGACCAGAGTTGTTGGCCTAGGTCGGACCAGTCGCTGACCGGGACGGAACGGAAATCATCGGCTAATGCTTGGTTGTCAGTCATGGCAGTTCCTCCAAGTAGCAATGCTGCCCGAGCGGAACGCTCAGCAGGGGTGCCGGGGATGAGTTCGCGGGCATTGTTGCCTGTGAACTAGATCTTGCACTTGCTGTAACCATAGTGCTTGGGAATGCAGAATAATAGACCTAGTTAAAAAATCTAACTACTTCTTAGTGGAAGTTAATTTTGTTTGGGCAGGCTAGTTGGCGCTTGATTCCAGCAGATCTTCAGAAACGCTGAAATGGGCGCCCGTGGCAGCGCGAATGCTCTCAATATTGACCCCCGGCGCAGTTTCAACAAGGGCAAGTCCATTGTCAGTTATATCCAGAACGGCTTGGCCGGTGACGATCCTGTCCACCACGGATCGTGCCGAATCTTATGACAGAGTCTAGGAAGGTATCGCCAGGGGGTATCGTGATTGTTTCTTTCCCTGCGTTGATGAGATCAAGGTCGACGTCGGACTCAACTTGATAGGGGACCCACTCCCATGCGAGAAAGTACGTATGCCTAAGCGCGGCAGTCAAGAGCTCCAATCGAGCCCGTGATCTACACGATAATTAGTGGAGACCACACAGGGCCCGGTTGTGCGCTGGGGCCGCCCCGCATTGATCAGCTGCATAGGGTTCTCAGACAGCCACAACCCGCCAACGGCCAAAGGGGCGCCCGTCTGGGGCATTGGCCACTGAGGTGATTCTTCTCTTGTACGTTATATTCATGCTCGAGGCGTTTTTCGGAGACGTACTGGCATCCGGCGTGGTGGCAAGTCCGCGTGGACTGCGAACCGGAAGCTGCTGGCAATAGGGCAGTAATCGATCCGGCCACCCCGGTGGCGGCGGCTCCGGCTCCGGCAGAGTCCATCACGATCGTGCAAGGGTCAGCCTCAGGAACCTGAAAGACCGTGAACCGAGCTACTGTTTCTGCGCAGCGACCAACATAGTCATCTTGGTAGAGTCCGGCACCTCTTCGAATGAGCCGTTCGGGCCTACAGGAACAAAGCTGCGCAAAAAAAGCTCCGCAAATGCTGCAGCATGTATCATGCCACGGGGCAAGTGGCCGTGGCATGAGCCAATGCCTCTAGCTGGCGGAGGGTCCCAAGGGTGGGCTTGCCCTTGCGAATCGTGCGCCATGTAAATATCACTACAGGGGGGTCAATGCCAGGTGAGGGCAGAATGGAGACGTGAATAGTCAAGGTAATTCGGTTGAGAAAGAGACCGGCTTAGGACGGCGGTGGATCAGCACCAACGCGACGAGACGGCACTCGAGCGTGTCTCACTACCTGTGATTGATTTAACTGCACCGCTCCAGAGCATCGGTTGGGTCATCGCGCGCTCCAGCCGCCGTCCATTGTGTATGAGGCGCCCGTAACCATGCCGGCCTCTGCTGTTGCCAACCAGGTGGCCAATGAAGCCACCTCGTTTGGTTCAACGAGCCGTTTGATGGCACTTTCTGTGAGCATGATTTTGGCAATGACCTCGGACTCGGGGATGCCATGCACTTTCGCCTGCTCGGTGATCTGTTTCTCCACAAGCGGTGTGCGGACGTAGCCGGGATTGATGCAGTTGCTGGTGACCCCGTGTGCTCCGCCTTCCAATGCTGTGACCTTTGAGAGGCCCTCCATGCCGTGTTTTGCTGCCACATACGCACTTTTGAAGGCGCTGGCACGTAGTCCGTGCACTGAGGAGACGTTGATGATGCGTCCAAACCCGCGTGCGTACATGCCTGGCAGTGCGGCGCGGATTAGGAGAAAGGGGGCTTCAAGCATGATTTTGTGAATCAGTCGCCACGTGTCAGGTACGAACTCTTCGATCGGTGCGATGCTCTGGATGCCGGCGTTGTTCACCAAAATATCGGTGGTCAATACCAACGTTTCAAGTGCTTTCGTGTCGCTTAAATCAACGGCCCACACATCGCCGCCAATTTGGTCTGCAAGTTCAGTGGCTGCCGCTTTGTTCACATCTGCGACAGTAACTACGGCGCCCTCGGCGGCAAAGGCCCGTGCGCAAGCCTCGCCGATGCCGCTGGCCCCTCCAGTTACCAGGGCAGTTCGCCCCAAAAGGCGCCCCTCGTGAGGTGCTTGCTTGTACTCATTTTGGTTCATGGTTGGTTCTCCTGTCATTAATTGCTGCCGGTGGTGCAGGCTCGGGTACCAGTGCGGGTCCAAGCTAATCCATTATTCACTTGAAAACTTACTCAGGTATAGCTAGTCGTCAGTCGCCTGTGGTTTCCATATCGCCTTCCTGCCGGAGTGCCCACTGCATGCCGAGGTTCTCACCGATACTTATCAGCCCTCAGACCCCCACCGCAAGGGCTAGGAGTTCCACTTTTCTGGTCAGCTAACCGGCGTCGAGACCGTCAACGCTACCTCCATCGATCCGGGTGTAATGCAAGCGCAGTGTCCCAACGAAGGTGAACTCGGTTTGCTGGCTTAACTTGTACAACGCGGGGTGTTCGTCCATGAATCGGAGGGAAAGCCCGGAAAGTTGCACGGTCGGCAGCCGCAAATAATATGGTGGACTTTTTGCCATGGAAGGTGCCCGCACTGCACTCATGAGTGAATGCAATCTGGTGCGAACTAACTGTGGTCATGATGTACGACGACGGCGGAAGCAGGCTTTGAAGTGGTCCCGACGAAGACTTGTTGCCATGGTTGGTCAGCTCCTTTGGCAAGCGTCACGGACTTGTTGGGTCATCGCGGTTGTTATGGTCCCCGGTGTTCAAGGTGGTGTCTGTCAACCCTGTGGTTGCACCCACCTCGGTGATATCCAACAGGGCGGCCGAGCCCAGCTGCTCTGCGCCAGCCCTGAACACCAGGGCAATTACCGACCAGCTGCGCAAAAAGTAGAACCCATGGGGTCTCAGCGGTGAGCGGGGCCGACGTCGTCAGTACCTCCTGCATTTTTTCCGCCCAGAAAATGAAGCCTATGAAAGCCGGAAATGTGCGGGATTGATCCTGGACGAGGCCGACTTTTTGAAGAAGCATCTCACTGATTCCAGCCAGCTTTTGAGGTCATTCCCTGCCCCATTCAAGTTGGTCAGCACTGGCACACGCATGCAAAGCAACCCGATGGAGCTGTGGTGGCTTTTTGCCACTACCGCCACGGAACCGCTCCCGCTGTCGACGTAGTTCATAGGGCTATTACTGCCAGCCTGGTGAGAAGGAAGGGGATGTGGACAAGCAAAAACAATTGTGCCGGCGGATCCGGGCGCTGGCAACGAGACGTATCAAGGACACAGTAGCTAAGGAACTGCCGCCCAAGCAGGAGCAAATCCTGGAACTCGCTCCGCGACACCGCACCGTATATCATCGTCATCGGCAGCGTGAACGCCAAAATTGGTTGGCTTGGTAGACGACATGGAAAAGAAGCAATTTGCCATTTTTCACTCCCTCACTACGCTGCTGATGTTAAGCTTGGACGCCTCCTTAGTTGACCCGAAGTACGCCATTGCTGCGTCCAGCAAGCTCGAGATCTTATGTGAACAGCTTGAAGATATGGTGGCGAGGGACGCCGGGCACTATTTTTGGCCAGTTCACAATCTTTCTGGGCAAAACCTGGGAACGTCTGATCGCAGCTGTCATTGCGTACGCCTATTTGGCCGGCTAAACCAGCAAGCATGGCGAGGCCAACGAGAAGTTCAAGCCAGGAACCGCACCGATGTTTCTGAACAGTTTAAAATCGGTTGGCTTTGGCCTAAACCTCGCAGAAACCGACTACTGCTTTCTGCTGGATCCTTGGTGGGATCCTGCCGCGGAAAATCAGGCCGCAGACCGCACCCACCGGATGGAACAGACTAAAAATATCGTGGTCTACCGGTTGGTGGCCAAGGACACGATCGAGGAGAAAGTCATGGCGCTGAAGAAAAGGAAGGCAAAACTATTCACCTCCGCCATGGATTTCCCCTAGAGCTGTTGGGCGCGCAGTTGCTCCGCGGATTTAGGTGAGAGTAGTCCGGGGGCCACGTCGAAAACGGTTTTAGCACCAAACTGACCGGACTGATTCATGCGGTGCACGGCGCGAGCATAGGCAACCAACACGCTGGAGGTGAACTCCGGGTTGCTTTCTAACGCCAGCGAGTACTCGATCACCTGGGAGTGCCCGGCGGTAGTGTTTCCGCTACGAATAACGAACCCTCCATGGGGCATGGCTGCATGATCGCGTGCCAATTCTTCGGCGGAAATGAAGTTCACTGTGGTGTCATACTGGTCAAAATAGTGTTCCATCCCCACAATCTCGGCACGGACGGCGTCTTCGGATGCTCCCTCTGCCAACACTACAAAACATTCGCGGGTGTGCTTCTGACGCGTTGTGAGCTCCGGCCGCGAGCCGCTGCGTACTTCCTCAATAGCCGCTTCCGATGGCAGGGTGTACTGCACTCCGCCAGCCACCCCCGAAACGCGACGGATAGCGTCCGAGTGCCCCTGGCTCAGCCCGCGGCCCCAAAAAGTGTAAGTTTCGCCGTCGGGCAACAATGCCTCACCGTACACACGGTTAATGGAAAACATGCCCGGATCCCAGCCCGCAGAGATCAAGGCAGTCTTGGAGTTGGCCAGCGCTGGGGTATCCACGGAAGCGAAGTACTCTGGGATTCGCGCGTGCGTATCAAAACTGTCCACAGTATTAAACAACGCAGCCAATACCGGGCCCTGCTCGGGCAGGTCTGACTTGGATCCTCCGCACAGGATCAGCACGTCAATGTCATTTGCGTGACTGGCCAAATCATCCATGGAGTACACGGCTGCCCCAGCATTGAGCGGTAACAGATCGGCCGGATTGCGGCGGGTGTAGATACCAGCCAGGTTCATATCCGCGTTTTTGGCGATCGCAGCCTCAACGCCACGACCCAAGTTTCCGTAACCAGCAATTCCAATACGAATTGGCGCGCTCATCTAATCTCCATTCATCGATTGGGTCGCCCTCTTTGGCGGCCGCGTCATTAGAAATAACCGTACAGGCTGCAGCGTAGCCAGGCCTAGGCGGACTGCTCTCCTATGAACGTTCGCGTCGCCTACGTGCGTGGCCCGCCTTGTCTCCCCCGGCGTCGTTCTCCATGCGGAGATCGCGTCACGGTTCAGCGGTAAAATGATGGTGGGTGTTTTCCCGGCCCCGCCATCTACCTACATCTGCAATAAAAGGAACACACCCATGAGCTTGATCCGTTTGAACGATGTTAGCGTCCGCTTTGACAAGGTTCAGGTGCTTCGCGAGACGTTTTTCAAGTTGGAAGCAGGGGATCGGGTGGGTTTGATCGGGCGTAATGGCTCGGGAAAGTCCACGCTGCTCAAGCTCGTCATGGATCAGGTGGAGCCGGACACCGGCACAGTCAGCATTGAGCTGGGTACAAAGATCGGTTACTTTTCCCAGTTTTCCGAGCTCAATGGAAAGTCAACCATTCTAGAGGTGCTAGAAGACGTGTTTGCGCACGTCCTTGAAATTGAGGCTGAGCTTGCGGAGATCGATGCTGCGCTTGCGCTCAATCAGGCTGAGGCGGAAATGGACCGGCTGATCCACCGGCAGTCCGAGCTTTTTGCTGATATGGACCGGCTAGATGGCTGGGATTATCAGCGTTCCATCGACAAGGTGCTGACTACACTTGGCTTCAATGAAGCGCACCGGGTGTGCCCCATTGACGATCTTTCGGGCGGTTGGCGCAACCGTGCGGCCTTGGCCAAGATTCTGTTGGAGGCCCCCGAGGTACTACTGCTCGACGAGCCCACAAACTACCTAGATGTGGCGGGAGTTGAATGGCTGGAAGCCTGGTTTAAGAACTTCAAGGGTGCGGCGATCATCGTCTCCCATGATAGGAAATTCCTTGACTCAGTGGTCACCCGCATCATCGAACTGGAGAATTACCACTTGCATGAGTACCCCGGCAATTTTGCCCAGTACGTGGTAGCCAAGCAATTCCGGCTTAAGAGCCTTGAGAGCCAGTTTATGCATGAATCCGAGCTGCTCGCCTTCGAAGCCGAGGGGATTTCTGATCGGCGTGAGGCCGCTAAGGGTGCCACAAAGGGGCTCGATTCCAAGCTTTCAAAGATCAAGAAATCGCGTGCGCCGCGGCCAGTGGATAAGATCATTACCGAAATTTACGGTGGTCTGCACGTCAAGGATGTGCTGTGCCGGGTGGAGTCACTGACGAAGTCTTACGGGGAGCGCACCCTGTTTAGCGACCTTAGTTTTGAGATTCGCAGGGGAAACAGGATCGTGGTGCTGGGCTCCAACGGTTCGGGCAAGTCAACGCTGTTGCGGGCTTTGACGGGGGAGGAGCCTGCCGATTCCGGTTACGTCACTTGGGCGAAGGGCGGCGGGCTGGTCTCCTACAACCAGGTTCTTGACGAGCTTGACCCGGAGGACACCGTTACCCATGCGGTCAACGCCATGCCCGACAGCCTTGCCCTGACCGCTACTAAAAAATCCGTCAACAGGTTTCTGGCCATGTTCCAGTTCTCCGAGGCTGATTTGAAGCAGCGCATCGGGAATCTCTCAGGTGGCCAGCGTGCCCGCGTCGCCATGGCCCAATGTCTGCTTTCTGGCGCGTCCGTACTGGTCCTTGATGAGCCCACCAACCACCTGGACATGTCCAGCACTCAGGTCATGGAGCGAGCGTTGCTGCATTTTCCCGGGGCGGTTTTGGTTGTGAGCCACGACAGGTTCTTCACTGACAAGATCGCCAATCGCCGCCTAGTGTTCAACGCGGAGGCGCCGGGCGGGATTGCAGTTCATGGGGCCTAGCGTCGGATCCGCTGGAGGAGTTGGTGCTGTTGGTTGGCGGACGACGGCGGTTCTTGCGTTGTGGGGGTGGGTACGGGTCGGGTTTCGGCTTGTGTTTCGGTTTGTGTAGCTGAGGCGTGGTGGGGTCTGAGTAGATATTGCTTAGAATGTTTCTTCTAGGAACTATAGCGTTTCGGTCACGACGGGCGTAGGCTTGTGGTATGAGTATTCCGGTGATGGCCCCCGGGGAACGGGGCGAGGAAGCCACACAGGATGTGGCCGCACTCCTTGGTGCGATAGCCGCTCTTCCTTCTATTGAACCCTTCGGCACTGACAATCC
>NZ_JASISQ010000011.1 GCF_030063205.1 Arthrobacter antibioticus
CACCACAACGGGGGTGGTTCTTGGGAACTGTCACCATACATGCTTTCAAAGCATGTACAAGGCCCTGCATCCCATATGATTACTGGTCAAAAGCCACTTTGCATACACACATTATGGCCGCTAACCCTGGAACACCAACGACGTCATGACAGGATTCACTTCGGCGCTGCTGGGCCTGGGATTAAACCTTGCCGCGTACTTTGCCGAAACTGTCAGGGCCGGGATTCAAGCCATTGATGCTGGGCAATCCGAGGCGGCACTTGCCTTGGGGATGACCCCGGGTAAGCGCATGCGCAAAATTGTGCTTCCCCAAGCCCTGCGCATCATTATCCCTCCCACAGGGAATGAGTTCATTTCCATGTTGAAGACCACGTCGCTGGTCTATGTCGTGGCGGGAAACGATCTGATGACCAACGCTTCCCAGATTTATAAGCAGAACAACCTGATTATGGAGCTGCTCATCGTTGCATCCATCTGGTACATGGTCATGACAGCAATAGCGACGTTCTTCCAGTCAAAGTTGGAAAAACGCTTCGGTTCAGAGGCTGTCAGGCTGGTCCGCAGGCCAAGTATGCTGCAGAGAATATTTCTTGGCTCTCGTCAGACACGAGAAAGCGCTACGCCCGGTTCTTTGCCGCTCACTATTGGGGACGAAGTTTCTGCCACAGGCAAGGAGATGTCATGACAGCGCAGTTGCACGTTCAAGCAGAGGGCGTGACCAAGTCATTCGGAAATCATCAGGTCCTCACCGGAGTCAATTTCACCGTAAAACCTGGTGAGGTAAGTTGTATCATTGGTCCCTCAGGTTCTGGCAAGTCAACCTTTTTGCGCTGTCTCAATGCGTTAGAGAGCTACGACTCTGGAACCCTTACCGTAGACGGTAGACACGTTGGCTACGAGTACAGGGAAGGTAAGTACTACGAATGGTCAACGAAGGAATACGCTGCGTTCCGATCCAATCTGGGCATGCTGTTTCAGCGATTCAACCTGTTTGGACACCTGACTGCTGAGGAAAACGTGGTGTGCGCCCTAGTAGAAGTCCGGCGTATGAATAAATCCATTGCCCGAAAGCGTGCAGTGGAAGAACTACGCAAAGTGGGACTCGATAGTCATCGCCACAAACGCCCCCACCAGCTCTCGGGCGGGCAACAGCAAAGAGTGGCGATCGCACGGGCCCTTGCTATGGATCCAGAAATAATGTTGTTCGATGAACCAACCTCAGCACTAGACCCTGAGCTGGTTGAGGAGGTCCTAGAAGCAATGAAGGAGCTGACCCGAGAGGGGATGACAATGATTGTGGTCACTCATGAGATGGGGTTCGCCAGAGAAGTTGGCGACACTGTGAATTTCTTCGACAACGGAGCCATTGTGGAATCCGGTAAACCGGCGGAGGTGCTGTTGAACCCGAAAATGGACCGCACTAAGGCTTTTCTAGCCAAAGTTCTGTAAGCAGAAACACGACTTGCAGTTCAGCGCCAGTGACGGTCTCAACCGACACGGCTCAGTACCTGAGCAATCGCAGAAAAGAAGCTGGCCGCGTTCGATCGAAACACATTTTTTCATCGAACGCGGTCTTTCTATTCTAAAACTACTCATTTGTTTAGAAACACTGCTGCCGTAGCGGAGTAGTGTGATGGCATGACTGATCAGCAGCCGTACCAGATTGTTCAAAGCCACGAGGTTTTCCAAGTGCGCCGTTATCCCAAACACTTGCTGGCTGAGGTGATTACACAAGGCACTTTCGACCAAGCTGGCAAGAAGGCGTTTCGCTATCTTTTTTCTTATATCACTGGGGAAAACCACTCAAGCCAGAAACTCTCAATGACATCACCGGTGGTTCAGGACTCGGCAGCGGAAACGCTTGAGATGACAGCACCTGTCCTTCAGCAGGGATTTGATGTGGAGACCGATCTTTCCCAGCCTGCCGGGTTCCGAGTAGCATTTGTTCTGCCAGAAGGAAGCACACTGGAAAACGTACCCAAGCCCAACAACTCACTCGTGAGAATTCGTGCAGTTCCGGAAAGCCTTTCGGCCGTGATTGATTTTAGTGGCCGGTGGACAGAGGCAAACTATGATCGCCATCTCAAGAGGTTGAGACAGGCTGTGGCTGACGCAGGTCTGAGAACCGTAGGCTCGCCACGGTTCGCCAAATTTGATCCTCCGATGAAGCCATCATTTATGCGTCGAAACGAAATCGTCCTGGATCTCGTGGACAACCTGGAAAACACTCTCGGGGGAACTATATTATCTAAAGGCTGAGGCTGGTAAGTCAGACTCATCGTCGGCAATTGCTAGCACTATCCGGCTGGCAACCTCGACTGGATCCAGTCCATCACCTAGCCTCGGTGAGACACCAGAAATTGGTCGGGTGTGCAGACCCGTCTCAGTGTGGGGAGGACGAACATCAAGGACCCGTATTTTTTGTCGACGCAGCTCGGCACTCATAGCAGTACTAAATCCAGTCAGAGCAGCCTTCACAGCAGAATAAGCAGCCATTCCCTTCATCGGCTGCTCAGCAACGACCGCACTTAGGTGGACCACCACTGCTCCCGGGCTCAAATAGGGAAGCAAGCTGCGCAATAGTCTGACTGGAGCGACAAAGTTCAACAGCATTAACTCATCAAAAGTGTCATCATCGAGTTCTGCCAAGGGTCCGAACGCCACAACCCCTGCAGCATAAACCACACCATCGATGCGCCCCTCTTTCGCTACCGCCGCGGCAAGCGTTGCTGGTCCATCTGGCAGACTTAGATCAGCAGACACAGTGGTGATCACGGCTGCACCAAGTTCCTGCGCTAGGGCCTCAAGGCTGGACTCATTTCTTCCCGCCAGCGTTAGTCGCGCTCCTGCATCACGTAACCGGCGACAGACTGCGGAACCGATCCCGCCAGTAGCCCCCACAACCAACAGATGAGCATCACGTAGTTCAGTCATGGGGACATGATAGCAACTCGCACGCCCCAACAACAGAGGCCACGATTAGGTGCCCATCGTGTTGAAAGTTAAAGTTGTTCACCCACCTGTTAGGGCGGACCAAACCTTGGCATGCCCGGTTTTTTGACGCAGGTTGTGGCCGAGCGCATGCAGAGCCGCTCGCTTTTCGTCAGGCAATTCCAGCACGGTACCCAGCGCAGTGCGGATGTCCTCTACCGTGCTGGTATTTGGGGCCAGCGCCGCCCCGAAACCAGCCGATTCAAGTGCCGCAGCACCGGCAAACTGGTCTGTAGAGAACGGCATGACCACTAACGGGACCCCAAAAGTCATAGATTCTGTGACACTGTTGTTGCCTCCGTGAGTCACAGCGGCTGCCGCCGACTCCAGCAACGTCACCTGTGGCAGAAATTCACCTACCAGCCAATGATCAGGAATCTCCCCCAGTGCCGTCAGATCTGATGACCCATAGGCAACTGCTGCTCGGATCCCCGATTCCCGCAACGCTCTAACTACCTTGCCGAGAACATCATCACGTACTGAAAGGAAACTACCAAAGCTGACATAAACGAAGCGTTCGTTGCTTGAGGCTAGCCATCGTTCCACCTTCGGTTCTGTCCGTTCTGAACGTACAGAGGAGCCCATGAAAACGTGTTCTGGCAGCAATTGTGCGCGTTCTTTGCTCATCAGCTCTGCGGGGTAATTAAAAACTAGCAGGTCGCCATGCTCGGCGAATGCATCTGGAGAGGGATCCAACGCAGGGTTCAACTCGGCCAACGCATGATTCCACTCGGAGGTGAAAGATTCGGCAACTTTCACGCATAGGTTTTTCAGTTCATCGAGCTCTTGCTCACTGGGTGAGAATGCGATAGGCCAGTGCGGTGGAAGCCCGTAAACCTCTGAGGCGCCGGGGAGCGGCAGAGCTGTGGGATGGCCCAGGACGACGTCGATGTGGTGAATTCCTGCCGCCACCATGGCAAGGCGGGCACTGAAGGCTAAATGATCAACGATGATCGTATGGGGGTTGAGTTCCGCAATGATTGCTTGCACAGAACGAGCGGTCCTTACCGGCTCCCACATGAGGTCGTTCAGGCGCGCTTCGGCTTGGAATGAAAGGGTTTCAATCATGCCCCTGCGAGTGGCTGAAAAAAAACCAAGCAAGGCCGCATCTTCCCCTTTGGGCTGTTCCGCAGCACGGATCACACCTGGGTTGGACCCTCTACTTAGCTGGAGTGGAACATAGTCGAAGCCAAAGGACTCAACTATGGAAGAGGTTGCGGGCCCGGTCGCAACCACCACCCTCTCACCCGCGTCTTGCCAGCTGGTTCCCATGGCAGCAAGTGGGTAAAGGTGTGAAGCGTAATCCGGACTGATGATCAGGACTGTCATGGGTAAGTAATCAACTCTCTTCGCATTTCGATATCGTCAGAATGTACGGAGGTATAAACGTGGTTCAAAGTATGTGCCATGGCTTCGATCGTAAACTGTTCTTGAACAACACTGCGTGCGTAAGCAGCTCGATCGTCTGTAGATTCATTGACCGATTGTTCCAGTGCTAAAACTATGGCGTCACCGAGCATGGTGGTATCCCACGTTGTCGTGAGAAATCCTGTGCGGCCTTGTTCCACGTAAGTTGCTGGGCCGCCGCTGTCGGGAGCAACTACCAGCAAGCCCGATGCCATAGCCTCTAGCAGCGCAATGCCGAATTCTTCTTTGAGACTCCCACACACGTAAACACCAAGCGGCGCAGCATAGCCGGGTACTCCAGTGCGTGCAGCGGCAACCCATCTGGCCACCGTATTGTTGGGCTGGTGGCCGGGAAGTAGCAAGCCCGCCTTTAGCCTGTCAGCCGGTTGAACTATGGCGTCGATTAGCCCTAGTTGCTCACGCTCATCCGCAGAGGGGTTCTTGAGGTTCCCCCCGATCAGTAGAAGGTTGGTCTTATCACGCAGCTCGCTCCCTGCCCAGGCTTCAACAACAGTTGCCATACCCTTAATCCTGTGGAAACGGCCGACACTAATCACTAGTGGCAACCCACGTCGCGCAGGCGGAAGTCCGCGAAGAAGGTCTTCTAACTCAAGTAGTGCTGCTGTTGCTGGTTTACCGCCAGCATGTTCTTCAGCTTCACGCACTGCTTGGTCAATGACTTTCAGGTCAACACCTTCAGGGACAATAGTATGCCGAAGAGGTTCTTTCGCTACGTCGATTCCGACCAAATTAATGATGTCTCGGCGTAAGTTTGGGCGGGGGAAGAAAACGCTATGAGCCGAGTTGGTCGCTAGCCGCTGCACAAGCCTGGCGCGGAACCAAAAATGTTCTATCTCATCAATAGTTCCAAAGTTTTCCCTTGTTAAAGTCCCCGCACGATCCATCGAATCAATAACAGCATGGGGATCCGGCGCCACGGTGAAGACAACAGGAATTTCAAGGGCACGGGCCACGTCGAACGCAGCTAAACTGCCCACATCTGCCATCCTCAAATGAATGACGTGAACGTCTCCGGCAGCCCTGAGCATCCGGCTGATGCCTCGCCGGGCTGCCACCAGTAATGTCCACGCTTTCGCCGACGCCGGTGCGGGCTGGAGCAGCGGGATACGAGCATATATATGTCCCTGTTTGACTCTCTCTAATTCCACAATGCTCTGCGCCGCATCAATGACGTCGCCCCTAGAGAGTGTCAGCACTCGACCGATTGGCAGACTGCGGACGCTTACCTCTTCTGCTGTTGGACTTTTCTCAGCTTTCTCAGTTTTTTCAGCTTCATCGTTTACCGGGGCCTGATCAGCTACGAGTGCATCACCGAGACGCACCAACAAGGTCGCAATCCCGCCGTTGTCCCCGCTTCCGGCTCGGCTCAGAGTCGCATCTATATCAGCGTGGAGGAACAGCTGGGCCACCGTCAGCCCTGTCTCAGGAGCAACTACCATCTCCACGCTGTCGGGAGCTTCCTGAGCAGCAAGATCCACCAAGGAAAGTTCGGCTACTTCCCCAATATTTCCTCCGCAAGTAACGAGTCTTTCAAGTAGTTCAACTGTTTCTGCTTCTCTCTGGCGTTGACCTAGTGCCGCAACAGCCGCAACACGGACACTTATTTCTTCGCTCCCGTCCTGTGCCACTTCCAATAACGGAGTGGTGGCAACCGGCTGCTGTACCAAACCAAGTGTCTCTACCAAGCGGTAACGACTCGTCGGTTCTTTTACACCTAGCAGCGCGCTTTCGAGGCCAATGGCGACAAGGTCAGGCGATGAGGTGGCCCACACTTCTAAAGTTCGCTGGGCCAGCATCGAAGCAAATCCGCCAGAAACCACGAGCCCTATCAACCGTCCAACGGATCCGGGCCGGGGCACACGGGATCTGTGCGCCCAGGCTGCGTGCTCACGGATGAATCTTTGTTGACTCGAGAGGAGGTCAGAGAGCACCACGTCAACTTCTTCACCATCCATTTGAGCCACAGCGTGAATCGCTGCAATCGCCACAATCTGGTCTGTGGATCCAATGGCACGTCGAAGAATACGCAGGTTTCGCACGCCCCCGTTGCGACCAGCTTGCACGGCTAAATCATCGGCAAGTCGCAAGGCATCGACAAGCCGACTGGCCTGCTTCAATGCATCAAGACAGTTTTGAACCCTCATGCAACGACCTCTTCAGGAGTAAGAGAAATATGGTTCTGATTCTATTGACTACTTGTTCACATCATTGCACCTGCGGTGCTGGTTCTCCCAGAGATGAAAAATGCGTCATGCTACACAACGTGAAACTAGTTGAATCTACTGCGCGCCGAGGGCATGCATCGCGGAACAGCCGAATCCAACTCACCGATTTTTTAGGATCACGCCCTGATGCCGACGACGAGTTCAGGGCTTACCTCACCTGGCTCTCCACACTCATCTACAATTCGGTTGACCAAAGGCTGTAGGAAAAGTCGGCCAAACTGGCGGACAATCATCGTAACCGTTTGCTCTGTCACGCTGCGTTCCGTTGAAGCCAATCCGGTGCCACGCAGCGAGCGTACCTGTTCCGCCGTCAAAACAGCAAGCCTGCTCAGGACATCACCGGCCTGTCCAGGTCCTGTCAACAGTGAGCGGCGAAGATAGTCGACAATGACCGGATTACTCTCCAACATCGCAGCCACAGCAGCGTCTCGAAGCGCCACTATTGCCCGGGATGAGCCCGTCATCGGCACCGAGGTAAGGGTATCCGCGAAAAGATTAACGACCAGTGAGTCCACCGCCTCGCGTAGCCCCTCTTTGGTGCCGTAGTGGTGGGCCACCAGTCCAACTGTCACCTCCGCCTCGGCAGCAATCAAACGCATGGACGTGCCATCTTCACCAAGTCTGGCAAAAAGGCTCAGCGCCGCATTGCGGATACGTGCCTTGGAGGTCAGATCCTTGGGTGACCAGGGAGTTGAAGGAACCTCCGGCTGGGAAATCTTTTCTTTGCTGCTATCTCTGTTCACAGCTCAATATTAGACTACAACCTCTTGTACTACCGTATTGGATACTGTACAACTGTACAAAGAGCATTTTTGAACACTGACGTCAGGAGCTGCATTGACCAACCCGCTGGCAGGCATTGTCATAGTCACAGTCGCCATCAATCTCCCAGGACCGCTTGCTGCCTCACGGTTGGCAGAGTTAGGTGCCAGAGTCATCAAGGTGGAACCGCTCCAGGGTGACCCCCTGCGTAGTGTTGCCCCTGGATGGTATGACGAACTTGTTGCAGGACAAGAAGTCATCTCACTTGATCTGAAAGACCCCTCCAGCCGCTCCTCGTTTGAAGAGCTACTCGCTCAGGCCGACGTTCTTCTCACCTCCATGCGGCCTTCCGCACTGAACCGACTTAATCTCGGAGAAACACTCAGGAATCACGGTATAGCGCTGGTTGAAATTGTTGGCCACGATGGTCCACTTTCTGAGCAGCCCGGTCATGACTTGACGTACCAAGCCGCACACGGAACCTTGCTCCCCCCGGACCTTCCCCTCATCCCAGTCGCGGATCTGCTCGGCTCCGAGCGGGCAGTGGTGGCCACCCTCATGGCTCTTCGCCAGAAGGATCAAGGCGTGAAAGAAATCCACGAGAAGGTGGTTCTTGATGTGGCAGCACATGCCGCTGCGGCTGGAGTCCGGCACGGGCTCACCTCCCCCGGGGCCATCCTTGGTGGGGCGGTGCCAACGTACGGTATCTACCAGAGTGCAGATGGCTACATTGCTGTGGGGGCGCTCGAGCCACACTTCGCTGCTCGTCTCCAGACTCATATTGGCAGCACACGGGAGGAGATAACCCGAGAATTCGCTAGCCAGCCGAACTCTCATTGGGCGGCCCTAGGGCAAGCCCACGATCTGCCTCTTGTCCCCGTTCTCCTCCCTGGGGATGCAGCCACAGAATATGTGGCTGCCACCAGTTCCCAGCGTAGCAATTCCACCAGCACCGCAGAATAGGAGTAATCATGCCCGACCTAGCAGGAATCCTCGCCCGGACAGCCGCGGGCTGTCCGAATCGAATCGCCTTAAGTTATTGTGGGCTCACTCACACCTACGCTGAGCTTGACCGGCGAGTCAGCCAACTCGCCAACGAGTTCAAGGCACGCGGTCTTGTCAAAGGCGACAGACTCGTCCTCCTCTCAGGGAACAGCGACGCATTTGTGATCGCCTTGTACGCCGGACTGCGCGCAGGTGCAATCGTTGTCCCTGTCAACCCGCGGTCGGCACCACTGGAGATCGATTACTTCCTGACGGACACCGAAGCAAAACTGCTCGTTTTTGGCCCGGAGGTTGCCGGAGCCATCTCCGGATGGCGAGACGCAAGCAAACGCCAAGCTGATGTCCCCGCCCTAGCGCTCGGATCCGTTCCGGGCTACGAGGATGTGCTCACCCTCGCCGCAGAACAACCAATCCAAGCCCCCGACGTCGACATTGCCGAAGACGACGACGCGTTGATCATCTACACCTCAGGAACTACTGGCCGGCCCAAGGGGGCATTGTTTGACCACCATCGCATCATTTGGGTGGGCATCAATTCCTGTGTGGGCTTTGGTTTACGTATGGCAGAGCGACTTTTACATGTTGCACCGCTTTATCATTCAGCCGATCTGAACCTAGTCCTCATCCCGGGCATGATGCTCGGCGCGACACACGTGATCCTGCCGGCTTTCGAACCGGAAACGGTACTTTCAGCTATTGAATCCGAACGTATTGGCTTCTTTTTTGGCGTCCCTACCATGTATACATTCCTGATGCGCTCGCCGAGCTTGTCCACACGCGACCTCTCCAGTCTTCGCATCTGCATGTATGGCGCGGCACCTATGCCTGCGGGCTTGGCCCAACAAATGGTGGCGGCCCTGCCGAACGCGTGGATCGTTCAAGCATGTGGGCAGACGGAGGGTGGCCCGGGCGGTATCCTGCTCACTCACGATGAAGTACTGGAGCGCCCCTCGGCCAGTGGCCGGTTCGCCATCGCCAATACTGAGGTCCGCATCGTTGACCCCGAGGGCAATGAGGTCCTCACTGGCGAAGTGGGCGAGATGATCATGCGCGGGGAAACGATGATGAAAGGCTACTGGCGCAATCCTGAAGCTACCGCAGCAACAATCCGGGATGGGTGGGTCCATACCGGTGACCTCGCACAAGAGGACCAGGAGGGTTACATCACCCTTGTGGACCGAATGAAAGACATGATCATCACGGGGGGACGCAATGTTTACTCCGCCGAGGTTGAAAGTGCCATGGCCGGGCACCCAGCGGTTGCCGACATCGCGGTTGTTGGACGTACTCACGAAGACTACGGCGAGACCGTTGTTGCTGTGGTGACTCTGTTGCCCGGTCAGCAGCTGACACTGGATGAACTGCGCGAGTACGGACGAGAACAAATTGCCGACTACAAGCTGCCACGCGAACTCGTCATTGCCGAGATTCCACGCAACCCCTCAGGGAAAATCCTCAAACATCGCCTACGCGACGACATTCGGTCTTGAATCTACTCTTGAACACTTACAGCTAGGAGAACCTTTATGAAGCGCGAAGCAGTAATTGTTGACGCCGTCAGGACACCAGTAGGCAAGCGTGGCGGTCAGCTGAGCCAGTGGCACCCAGTGGACCTTTTGGCTCAAACACTCTCAACCCTGGCAGAACGTACAGGGATAGATCAGAACCGCCTAGCTGATGTGATCGTTGGGTGCGGAATCCAGAGCGGCGAACAGGCAGGGAACGTTGCCCGTAACGCTATCCTCGGCGCTGGCTTCCCTATCGGGCTTCCTGGAACAACTCTTGACCGCCAGTGTGGTTCTGGCCAGCAGGCAGTCCACTTTGCCGCACAAGGCATCAAGTCCGGCGAATATGATTTCGCGATCGGCGCGGGTGTGGAATCAATGTCACGGGTAGATTTGGGGCCATTGTTCATCCCCGGTGGACCTCAAGGTCAGTGGTATGGAAAGCGATCCCTGGCTCGGTTCGGCGGAACTATCCCAGCCCAGGGTCCATCCGCAGAGTTGATCGTTAGCAAGTGGGGGTTCACCCGCGAACAACTCGATGAATTCAGCATTCGTAGTCACCGACGTGCAGCAGCAGCAACGGAGGCCGGGTACTTCACTTCACAGCTTGTTCCAGTGGACGGAACCTCTAAAGACGGCACAGTGGCGGCTATGACTCGAGATGAAGGTATTCGGGCAGTCCTGGACCCAGCAAAGATGGCTGCACTGGCCCCTGTGTTCTCCCCCGATGGCGTCATCACCGCCGCAAACTCTTCCCAGATGAGCGACGGCGCAGCCGCATTACTCATCGCCGAACGCTCTCAGGCTGAGTCTGCCGGATTGCGTCCCCGGGCGCGAATTGTCTCCATGGCCGTGGCCGCTGATGATCCCGTCCTGCAGTTCACTGCGGTCCTGCCGGCAACACAGCGTGCACTTGATCAGGCAGGTTTGAGTATTGGCGAGATTGACCTCGTAGAAGTCAACGAAGCTTTCGCACCGGTTCCGCTCCTCTGGGCCGCCGAATATGGCTACCCACAGGATCAACTCAACGTCAACGGCGGATCAATTGCTATTGGCCATCCCCTTGGATCAACCGGCGCCCGTCTGCTTGCCCAGTTGTTGAACGAACTTGAGCGGCGTGAAGGACGATACGGACTACTCACCATTTGTGAGGGCGGCGGCATGGCCAACTGCACCATCATCGAAAGAATCTAGAGGAAACCATGGAAATTAAGAACCGAACTTTCATCGTGACCGGTGGGGCCTCGGGCCTTGGCGAGGCGACGGTCAATGCGCTCCTTGAACGCGGCGCTCACGTCATCGCAGCCGACTTGAAGGGTCCAGCACCGGAGGGGGCCATCTTCGTGGAAACCGATGTCACCAATCCTGAACAAGTAGCCCACGCCATCTCTGTGGCAACATCGCAGCCTGGCCCCTTGTCAGGAATCGTGAACTGCGCAGGCATCGGGATCGCCACTAAGGTGCTGGGCAAAGAGGGGCCCCATCCTATGGATGCCTTCCTGCGCGTGCTCACCATCAACTTAGCCGGTACGTTTAACGTCATCAGGCTAGCCGCTGAGGCAATGAGTACCAATGAGCCCGGAGCCAGTGGCGAACGTGGGGTCATTATTAACACCGCCTCGGCAGCAGCGTTTGACGGACAGATTGGGCAGGCAGCGTACGCCGCATCCAAAGGTGGCGTGAGCGCCATGACACTGCCCATTGCTCGGGAGCTTGCCCGGTATGGAATCCGGGTTGCCACCATAGCCCCGGGGTTGTTCCTCACCCCAATGATGGGTTCCCTCCCTGAAGCGGCCCGCGACTCACTGGGAGCGCAGGTGCCGTTCCCCTCGCGGCTTGGCGACCCCACCGAATTCGCTGCACTGGCGGCCCACATAGTTGAGAACCAAATGATCAACGGCGAGGTAATCCGTCTTGACGGAGCACTGCGCATGGCAGCTCGATAAGGAAACGCCGTGACTATGAACACCAAAGAGATTGTTTCAGGTCATCCTTCCACTATGGGAGATGACGTTCAGCTCAACACCACTACACTCATCCGCCATGCTGCGCGAACCCACGGGGAGCGCGAGATTGTTTATCGCACCGCCGGTGGTGGCTGGGACCGATACAACTATGCAGAGGCCTACGACCGGATCAAGCGTGGCGCCAACGCACTACGTTCTCTCGGTGTGGGCCCGGCTACACGAGTCGGCATCATCGATTGGAACAGCCGCCGTCACTTTGAGCTCTACTGGGCTATCCCAGGTCTGGCTGCCGTCATGGTGCAATTAAACCTGCGGCTTGGGCCCGAGGATCTCAGCTACGTGATCAAAGACAGCGATACATCTCTGATCTGCGTCGATGAATCGTTGCTTCCTTTGGCAGAAGCTGTAGCACCTTCAATGCCCAGTGTCACCACATGGATCATCATGAGTGATAAGCCCATGTCCGAGATAACAACAACATTGCCCAACGCCCATCACTACGAAGAACTCCTCGCAGCAAGCGAAGCTGATATTCACTGGCCTGAGATAGATGAGCATTCCGCCTACAGTGCTTGCTACACCACTGGAACGACCGGACGGCCCAAAGGCGTGTTTTATTCACACAGAGCCATCTACCTGCATTCCTATGCCATTGCCGCGAACGTTGGTATGACCTTGGATGACTGCACCATGCTCATCACCCCCATGTTCCATGGGCAGGCTTGGGGCCTGCCTCAGGCTGCGGCACTCATGGCCAATAAAATAGTTCTGCCGGGGCGTTACATGGCCGAAGATACAGGTCCATTGACTGATGCACTCATCGACGAAGGTGTGACCATTACCAACGGGGCGCCCGTTATCTTCATTCCGATGCTTCAATACATTGAGACGCTGGAGGTCAAACCGGATCTCAGTAATTTGCGCATGCTATCCGGCGCCACCGAACCACCGCTCACGCTGATGCGCGGCTTCGAAAATCTTACTGGAGCCGAAACCGTTCATGCTTACGGTGCCACCGAAACAACACCCCTTGTGACCATGAACCGTTATAAGGCCAGTGTCCGCGCACGCCTCACCCCGGCGGAACTTCTTGATCTCAAGCGCAAGCAAGGGCTGCCAGTATCCGGCGTCGAGATTCGCTTAGTCGACGGTTCTGACCAGGACGTGCAGTGGGATGGAGTCACCCAGGGCGAGATTTGCGTCCGGGGGCCGTGGGTCACTCGCGGCTATCACAATATGCTTGCCGAAGATGCAAAGGACCGCTTCGTCGATGGGTATTGGCGCAGTGGTGACGTCGGGACCATCGACCCCGACGGCTACCTGAAGGTCACCGACAGGATCAAGGACGTCATAAAGAGTGGTGGCGAGTGGATCTCCTCCATCGATATGGAGAACCTGTTGCTGAACCATCCAAACATTGCGGAGGCTGCCGTTGTGGGGCTTCCTCACCCCAAATGGCAGGAACGCCCATTTGTACTGGTTGTTCCTAGATCAAACGCGACAGTGGACATAGCCGACATTCGTTCGCACCTCTCCTCCGCATTCGCGGCGTGGCAATTACCCGAGGCGATGACGATCGTCACGGAAATCCCACGGACGAGCGTCGGTAAGTTTGATAAGAAGACCATTCGCAGTCAACATGCCAGCGTTTACGCGGGGTCCGCAACCAGCGAATATGAATGTGTCCAGGCAGTCACCGAGCGGCAGATGTCGCGAGCAGCAATTAATCAGGAATTAGGAGAACAAACATGATGATGGACGATTACCGTTCGCCGTGGCGCACGGAAGAACTCGATGACCTCAGGGCTATGACACGCATCTTCTTGGAGAAGGAATCAGCGCCGCATCACGCGCGCTGGGCGGAGCAGCATGCCGTGGACCGCAATTTCTGGAAACTGGCCGGAGAAGCCGGACTTCTGTGCATCAGCATCCCGGAGGAATACGGTGGAGGTGGCGGCACTTTCGCCCACGAAGCGGTCATTATGGAAGAACAGGCACGCATTGCCGACACGGCATGGGCAAATGTTGTTCACAGTGCAATCGTTGCGCACTACATCTCAGCCTTTGGCACTGAAGAACAGAAACACCGCTGGCTCCCAGGCATGGCATCCGGAGAGCTGGTTGGCGCCATCGCTATGACCGAACCGTCAACTGGTTCCGACCTCCAAAGCGTGCGTACCCGCGCCAAGCGTGAAGGAGAAAATTACGTACTCAACGGTTCAAAGACGTTTATCACCAACGGCACCCATTGCGATATTTTGGTCATCGTAGCCCGCACAAGCGATGAAAAGGGTGGACGTGCTTTGTCGCTCATTGTTGCCGAAACCTCAGATCTTGCCGGGTTTGAGCGTGGCCGGGTCCTTCAGAAAATCGGCATGCACGGACAGGACACCCGCGAACTTTCCTTCGTGGATATGCAGGTACCAGTTGAGAATGTGCTCGGTGGCGTTGAGGGCAAGGGTTTTGTGCAGCTGATGGAGCAACTCCCCCAAGAACGCCTTGGGATCGCTGTCGCGGCGGCGGCAGAGTGTGAGTTCGCGGTGCGGGAGGCCACCGCGTACGCCAAAGACCGTGATGCTTTTGGACAGAACCTGTTGGGTTTCCAAAACACTCGGTTCGTGCTTGCAGAGTGCCTGGCGGATAGCCTTGCTGCAAGGACGCTTGTCGATCACTGCATCACAGAGCATGTGAAAGGTGAACTCGATGCCCCGACTGCTTCCTTGGCAAAGTTCTGGTGCACTGATATGCAGAACAAGGTCGTGGATCGGTGCCTACAGATCTTCGGTGGTTATGGCTACATGGCCGAGTACCCCATTGCCCGCAGGTTCGCCGCGGCACGCGTCCAGAAGATCTACGGTGGCACCAACGAGATCATGAAGGAACTCGTCGCCCGTTCACTTTGAGAATATCGTTTCACCAATGAAGCTGCCGTGAAGAGCAGAAGGTTCTCCCGGGCCGCAAACGCCCGGGAGAACCTTCTGCTCTTCTTAGCGCATGTAGTGTTTTCGCATCAAGCAGTAGGCTCACGTTAGTGTTTGGTACGCGGTTAGCTTCGTATCAGCGTTTCGGGTCAGCAATGATGGGAGCAATTCAGTGGGTAACCATTTTGAACGGTACGCCGAGGTTGCAGAGATTTTGGCACGCCATGGTTTTGGCTCTCTGACTACAAGATTGGGATTGGGTCGGTTTTTACCTGGCTCGGGATCGCAGGGGTCTGAGGATCTTTCCGATCCCGAGCGGTTGCGGCGTGCGTTGGAAGAACTTGGCCCAACTTTCATTAAACTCGGCCAGGTGCTTTCCACACGTCCCGATATTCTGCCGCCGGGCTACCTCACTGCATTATCCAAACTTCAAAGCAGTGCCCCAGAAGTGCCTGCCGGAACCATCAGGTCCCTCATCGAGCAGGAATTGGGAGCAAGTCCTGAAGAGCTCTTTAAGGCCTTTAGCGATTCTCCGTTGGCAAGCGCTTCGATTGGGCAAGCCCACGCAGCAACACTGCATGACGGCACAGCCGTCGTCATTAAAGTCCGCCGCCCAGGAGTAGTCGCCCAAGTGCAGGAGGATCTGGAGATCCTGCAAAACCTGGCCCAACATCTAAGCCGCAATTGGACGCTCGTAGCGGATTACAACCTTGAGGCAATTTCCGCCAATTTCGCCACAACCCTTCGGGCGGAGCTCGATTACTTGCAAGAGGGACACAATGCGGAACGTTTCGCTAAAAATTTTGCTGACGATCCCAGCATCCATATTCCAAAAATCTATTGGAATAGTACAACTTCCCGAGTTCTGACGATCGAACGCATCTTTGGACTAAAGATCGACGACGAAGAAGTCCTTGCCATGCCTGCCGCCGAGAAGAACTTTTTGGCTGAGCTAGCAGCCAAGGCTGCGGTCAAAATGATCTTTGAGGACGGTTTTTTCCATGCGGACCCGCACCCGGGCAATTTGTTTGTCGAAACTAATACTCGCATAGCCTTAATTGATTTTGGCATGGTCGGAGAGGTCGACAAAGAACTTCGAGGACACCTCGGAAACCTTTTACTGGCGCTTAGCCTCAATGACGCAGACCGCATCTGCCGGTCATTGCTGGAACTTTCAATCAACCGCCCATCTACGGATCGCAGTGTTTTTCGTCAGGATGTACTTCGTTTTATGAAGCAATATCAGGGAAGGGCTTTGGGTGAAATCGAAATTTCACCGCTCATAGGAGAAATACTCGCTATTTTGCGTAATCATCATCTTCAGTTGCCTAGCGAGATCGCGATGCTGACAAAAATGGTCTTCATGACAGAAGGCATGGGTGCTCGATTGAATCCAGACTTCAACCTAGGTACAGTCGTCAAGCCCTACGCCAGCAGATTTGCCTTCGAACGGGCAATTCCGCAGGATTTCCTTCGCAACTTCTCCCGATGGGGATTAGATGCTGCCGTTCTCGCCGCTGAACTTCCTGATCGAGTGAGAAAATTAATTGACCACTTGGACGACGGCGTTGAAGTTCACCTTCGAGCCGCAGAATTAGACCCGTTAATGACCCGAGCCGAACAGATAGGTAACCGACTTGTGGCCGGGATGATTGTTGCGGCATTCATTCGAGGTATTGGTGAGCTCACGGCGGCAGATCGGGAGAGACTGCGCATCTGGCAGAATCCGCTGGTGGCCGGTGGTGTTGGGGTAGTGACGGCTTTTGGCGGATATCTTGCCTGGACCTCACGACGCCGTGGAGGACGTGCCCACAGACAGTAGTGGCTCACCGGATCCGGAGCCGATGCATACTCAGCAGGAAATTAAATGCGGGCGCACTACAGCGTGAAAAGTCCATACGACGCTCGGGGCTGAACATTTCAATAACATGAACTGGGTAAAGCTTGAAAATTTGCTGAGAGTACACATGAGACTAAAAAATGTTCTCGTGCTTGCAACTGGCGACTCTCTAGCCGATCCCCCACTGACTGAATAGGTGCAGCCTGATCAAATGCCGCCTCGCGGCCGTGCACGAGTTGTCCTCTACGTAGTTCTCTTCCTGGGAGTGCTCAGCGCTAATGCGCTGGTGTTCCTCTGGGGAATGATGGCCGGATGGTGAACTTCATCTCCTGGCCAGCTACACGTGCGCCATCCTCTTGGCCACAGAAGCTACGATGGCGCCTTGCCCAGTACTACCATGTGGGTGGTTAGCATGTTGGCGGCGCTCTGGCCGGCACGGCCTGGTACATCGTTTACGTTGCACTTCTTGCTCCAGCATGGGCTGATGGAGAAGCGGGCTACGACGACGTATCCGTAGCCATGGCGCTCATCGTGGCAACATTGTTACTCACCATCTGCGCCCTAGCGGGGCCAAAGTTTCGTACCCGTCGCCACGATGTCTTTGAGGCGTCGCATCGCTTCGGGACTCGGGCCGTCATAGGTTGTGCGTGGGTGAATGCAATGCTTCTGGCCCAGTTACAGACGCCGGCCCGAACGTTCGAGCAGGCTCTTTTGACCTCACCAATCTTCTGGATGCTCGTGGCCTCCAGTGCACTAGCAGTATGGCCCTGGTTGTTGCTGCGGCGTGTGCCGATCACAGTTGAGCGTCCTTCGCCCCACGTAGTAATTGTCAAGCTCAATCACGGCTACATCAGGTGAATCTGGATACCGCATGGTGGTCTCGCGGGCTGGCGGGTGGACATCAGAATTCATCGAGAAGCCGCCAGCGCATGTATGAATTCGCGGCATTCCCACCGTCGGCGTGGCAAACGCCAAGTGACTTTTAAATCGTGTGGTTTACGTTGTCACAGGAAGCGGCATTGGTCCAGTGCTTGGCCACCTACTTACCGATACACAGGGGGCTCGGCTCGATTGGGTGACCAAAACCCCACATGCCACTTACGGCGATGAGCTCGTTGGTGAAGTCACCTCGGCGCAGCCCGAAACCGTCATCTGGAACACCTCGGAGCAGGGCAAACCTGATGTATTTGAACTTGCCTACAACGCCTTTGTTGCCTCCGGCGCCGACGCAGTGATCTGTGTTTCAAATAAATCGGTCACCGGACGGGTCGTTGGCGAATTTGAACCACGTGGCGTACCAGCATTCGGCCCCATCTGGGATTCCTGAGGTTAGTTGCACGTCACGGGACTTCGGCACTGGATTCATAGCTGACTTGTTGGTTTGATTCTCAGCATCAAAGGGCAACGCTCAGCATTGCACGTGAGGCCCTATAACTACGGATCGCTGGGCCGCCTTCACAACCGCCAGCATCGAACCAACCCACAGGGGATGCAATTGGATCAATCTTCATGGCACCACATGCTCCCCTGACGGTCAGTAAGTGTTTGAGGCTTTAGGCACCACCAACTAGAACCGGATCAGTTAACCATGCTCGATCGCTAGGTAGCCACCCATTGGTTATTCCCACTATGGAGAGAACTTGACCAAGCAGCCCTGCTCGCACGAAGGCCCTGAGTTCTTGATATACAGCAGAAGATCTGACAGCAATGGCCGTTAATGAAATGACCTTCGCAGGCGCCTTAACCGTAATACCGTCCTTCGCATGGGCCAGGTAGGGGGCCAGTGGTTTTTCGCAGAGGATATGTGCCCTGCCTGGGACCGACCGCGGGATGAGCTCCGCGTGTTTGTAGCTTTCGCTACAAGTGATGACCGCGTCCGGACGCCATTCAAGGATATTTTGCAGGCATCTACGTAAGGTGCACGGTAGATAGCGGCAAATTCTGCTCCCCGCAAGTCTTCATCAGTAGCTAGTTCACCATCTGGGGTTTTGCTGCCGTAGCCGTGGCGTTCCCGGGTCCCATTGTTTAGGGCTGTAGCGACATTGTCCAGGTCGGCTTAGGTGTAACCTGCAAGGCCGGTGCCCTTGGGGAGTATTGGTGCAAAAGCTTGTTTGCGTTCTCCTTCGATCCACGCTGCCAGGGTGAGTGGGGCTCGTGGCTCCCACTTCGCAACGGGGCTCGCCTGCCGGGCATCAACAAATCCGCCATTGATCCGCACAGCCGGTATGGACGCAGCGCAAACAAGCACCAGCAAGATTCTGCGGAGATCTACAAGAAGAAGATAGTGCTCAGCACCTCCACAAAGAGCAAGCAAGGTGAGTCGGCCACCGAAACTGCATTTTTTAGCTATGGCCTCGACTACGATGACACGCAGTAAGGTACATCACTTTCGATCACCCACTAAGGACACCCAATGCGCGCAAAGTATGCAATTCCCGCACTGACTGCCGCCGTAGCAATGATGCTAACCGGTTGCGTGGACAACAGCGCTACCGCACCAGGTGCCAGCTCCTCTGCCTCAGGCGATGCCATTGTGGTCAAGAAAAATGATGCAATCGCGGCCTCTGTGCCGGAAAAGATCAAGAGTGCCGGTGTGCTAAATGTGGGAATGGCTAATAATTACCCACCCAATGAGTTCAAGGACGCCAACGGCAAGCCCGCTGGCTGGTCGGTAGACCTCGCAAACGCCCTTGGTGAGGTGATGGGGCTAAAAGTTAACTTCGACATCGGTACCTTCGATAACATCCTGCCAGCCATCAACGCCGGGAAAAATGACATGGGCATGTCTTCCTTCACGGACACGGCAGAACGCGAAAAGCAGGTCGACTTCGTGAACTACTACATGGCAGGAATCCAATGGGCCTCCCCCGTGGATAAAACGGTTGATCCCAACAACGCCTGTGGACTAAAAGTTGCCGTGCAGGCCACCACCTATGAGGACACTCATGAGGTTCCAGCCAAATCCAAGGCCTGCACCGACGCCGGCAAAGCAGCCATCGAGATCTTCAAATTCGACTCTCAAGACCAGGCAACCAATGCACTCGTCATTGGACAGGTGGATGCCATGAGTGCCGATTCACCTGTCACCCTCTTTGCGATCTCTAAAACCGATGGAAAGCTCCACACTTCCGGCGACGCTTTCGAAGTTGCCCCTTATGGGATGCCTGTCATCAAGGACGGAGAATTCAAGCCCGTTCTTCAGAACGCGCTACAGGCCCTGATCGACGACGGCTCCTACACCAAGATCCTCACCAAATGGGGTGTAGAAAGTGGCTCAGTTTCCACCGCCACCATCAACGTAGGCGCGAAAAGCTAACAAGCCATGAGGACACCGGAGAGCAGCGAAACCCCCGTGGCGCCTTCGCTTCCACTGCATGTTGAGCAGGATGGCGAAGTAGTCAAGGCAATCCCACTGCGCCATCCATGGCGCATTATTGTGGCCGTGATTTTGGTGGCTCTACTGGCTGTCTTTATCATCGACGCTTTTCAACGTGAAGCCTATGGCTGGTCGAACGTAGGAAAGTTTATTTTCGACAAACGAATCAGCCAGGCAGCCCTGGTGACGTTGCAACTCACGGTGTATGCCATGGTCCTGGCCATAGCATTGGGCTTGCTGTTGGCAATTATGCGGCTCTCCCCTAACCCTGTTGTGAAAAGTATTGCCTGGCTCTACATTTGGATTTTTCGTGGAACTCCTGTTTATGTTCAGCTGGTTTTCTGGGGCATTGTCGCCCTAATTTACCCGGTGCTAACCGTTGGAGTGCCGTTCATGACTCCTTGGATTACCTTTCAGAATGGCATTTTCACTAACCTGTTTGTCACTGCAATCATCGGTCTGGCTTTGAACGAGGCCGCGTACATGTCAGAGATTGTCAGAGCGGGGTTGCTCTCAGTGGATGAAGGACAGGAGGAAGCATCACGCGCTCTGGCAATGTCCTGGAGTCAGACCATGCGTTACATTGTGGTCCCTCAGGCAATGCGCATCATCATTCCACCGACGGGCAACGAGGTCATCTCAATGCTCAAGACCACGTCCCTGGTGGCGGCTATCCCACTAAGTATTGACCTGTATGGCGTCTCTCGCGGCATCTCGGCGGTCACGTTTACACCGGTCCCGCTGCTAATTGTCGCCTCTATCTGGTATCTCTTGTTCACCTCCATCCTCATGGTCGGCCAGCACTTCATCGAGAAGCGATTCTCCCGCGGCTCCGGTCAGCGCAAAAGCGAGAAGGCTTCCGGTCCCGGAACGCCCCCAGCAGCTATAGGGCTCACCACCGAACCCCTTGGCAACGAGATAGGCGGCAAGGGATGAGCAATATTCCGATGGTGCATGCGGACCGCGTATCCAAGAGTTTTGGTTCCAACGTGGTCCTGAAAAGCATCAGTCTGAAAGTTGATGCCGGTGAAGTCCTCTGCATAGTGGGTCCCAGCGGTTCCGGGAAATCGACGTTCCTACGCTGCATCAACCATTTGGAACGGGTCGACGCCGGACGGCTCTCCGTGGATGGTCAGCTGGTGGGCTACCGGCAGAGGGGCGAGAAACTATACGAACTCCGGCCCAAAGAGGCTGCTTTTCAGCGCCGAGAGATTGGGATGGTTTTTCAGCGCTTCAATTTGTTCCCACACCTGACGGCGCTTGAAAATATAATCCAGGCCCCGATGCGGGTAAAGGGACTTTCAAAAACCAAGGCAGCAGCGAGAGCAAAAGAACTGATGGAACGGGTTGGTTTGGGCGATAAGTCCGATTATTACCCGGCTCATCTTTCCGGAGGTCAGCAGCAGCGCGTTGCCATTGCCAGGGCTTTAGCCATGGATCCGAAACTGATGCTCTTTGATGAACCAACAAGCGCCCTGGATCCCGAGCTTGTGGGCGAGGTTCTGGATGTGATGAAGGAACTGGCCAGCAGTGGCATGACGATGATTGTGGTGACCCATGAAATGGGATTCGCCCGTGAAGTGGCTGACTCGCTGGTGTTCATGGACGGTGGTGTCGTGGTGGAATCCGGGAATCCTGAGCAAGTCCTTTCCAAACCCCAGCACGAACGAACCAAAATGTTCCTCTCCAAAGTGTTTTAAGGCTTCTCAGGGTCCGGACACTCATCACGCCCCTGCCCAGAGGAACTATGATCTGCGCCACATGGCACCGCGGCGACTCGGTCGCCCGGCTAGGGTTGAACGCGGCGCCCACCAATCCACAGCCGGCCCATGGCCGAGAGAACGGATGGTGAGCACCCCCACAATGTTTCACTTTACTGGTCCGCAGGAAGATGTTCATGACTCTCGCTCGCCCCTTAGCCAACAGTTTATTTCCGGCAGCTACGGCCCTAGCCGCAGCACTTATTCTGACAGGCTGCTCACCCGTAAGCCCCACGGCGGGTGCTGGCGACGATGCCGGCACACCAGTTGCTGGCGGAACCCTGGTTTACGCTTCCGGCGACGCCGAACCCAGTTGCCTAGATCCCCATGTTGGGGGCAACTACCCACAAGCGCTTGTCTCCTCGCAATATTTGGAGACGCTCTATACCAAAAACGCCGAAGGCTTGTTGGTTCCTTGGCTCGCCGAAGACTCTACTGTCTCAGATGATGGGCTCACCCGAACAGTGAAGATTCGTGCTGGCATAAGCTTCACCGATGGCACCGCACTGGACGCTGAAGCAGTCAAGAGCAACTTTGAGCACCTGTTAGATCCCAGCACCGCTTCATCCACTGGCTACCTAGCCCTTGGAAAAATCGATTCCATGAAGGTTACCGATACCAACACCCTTGAATTACGCCTCAAGACCCCGGATAACTCACTGCTGGAATCGTTCTCCATGCCCTGGGTATCCATTGAGTCCCCTACTGCGCTTAAGCGTCCCCAAGCCGAGAACTGTGCATCCCCTGTGGGCACTGGACCTTTCAAGGTTGAATCCTGGAAAAAGCAGGAATCCGTAAACCTTGTGCGCAACGACGCGTACATCTCCCCTGATCCGAGCGCTGCAAACGCAGGGAAAGCGCACCTGGATTCCATCACTTGGCGCTTCATCCCCGAGGCGGCAACCCGCTATGCTGCCCTGCAATCCGGTGAAGTGCAGGTCATCGACAACGCCCAGCCTGACGCCATTGCCGCAGCCGGCAAGATTGCCAGTATCAAGCACCTGGATGCACCGCGCCCCGGAGCCGCGAATCGTATTGAGCTGAACTCTTCTAAAGCCCCGTTCAACGACGTCAACGTCCGGGAAGCCTTCATCCACGCGGTGAACGTCAATGCAAGTATTGATTCTCTCTTCTTCGACACGGCACCGCGTTCCTATTCACCCCTCTCCAGCGTTGAACCGCTGGCATACTCTGAGGAAAAACTCTTCAACTACGACCCGGCAAAGGCTGGCGAGTTACTCGATGCCGCTGGCTGGAAACGACGCGACGCTGAGGGATACCGGGTTAAGGACGGGGCCAGGCTTTCCCTTAATTTTCCGGTAAGTACCAGCCAGTCCATCCCAGCTGAACAATCACTCTTCGAACAGATGCAGGCCACTGCCAAAGAATCTGGCATCGAGATCAAGATCAACCTCTTGGATGTCTCCAGCTGGTATGGCGACTTGGCCAAAAACAACTACAACCTCGTCTCCGCTCCGTACACCAAGGTTGGTCCGAGCGTCTTAGCCATCCTTTTCCATTCTGATTCAACCATTCCCGCCCCCTCGGGTTACTTTGCCAATCTCTCCCAGGTCAAAAACGAAAACCTTGATGCCTTGCTTGACGCCGCCGGGACTACAAAGGACGAAGAGCAGCGCAAAGAGCTGTATGCCCAGGTGCAAAAGCAGGTTCTTGAGGGCTACTACGTTCTGCCTCTCTATGACCAGCAGAACCATTTTCTTTACTCGGATAAACTGAAAAACGTGGGTTCCACCACTGCAGTCGCAACACCGCTCTTCGTCGATGCCTGGTTGGCTAACTAGGCACTGAGAAGAAAACACCGCCGCCCGTGCTTACATCTCCTGCAGCGTTCCCTAATAAATCGGATGTTTTCGTGGCGTGCCTGCGATGGCTCCTGCGCAAAGTCGGTGGCGCCGTCTTTGTGCTCTGGACGGTTGCCACGGCCATCTTCTTTGCAATTCGGATGATCCCAGGGGACCCGGCCGAAGCCATCATGGGTGGTCCAGGCTCCCAAGCTTCCCCCGAAGCCCTTGCAGCAGCTCGAGCCCAATATGGTTTGGATTTACCGCTGCACGTGCAGTATTTCTCTCAACTGCGCAGACTTGCCACGGGAGACATGGGCACGTCATATTCGTTGAAGAGTCCAGTCTCGGAAGTGCTGGTTGAGTTGGTTCCTTCTACACTGACTCTCGCCGTACTAGCACTGTTGGTGGCCTGGACCATGGCGCTTCTGCTTGCTGTGGTTTCGACTCGCAGTGGTGCAGTGGGTTCGAGCGTGGCTTCGGGATTGGAGATCGTCTCGGCTGCAGTACCCCACTTTTGGCTGGCCAGTGTGCTGATCATGGTTTTTTCCACCCTGCTGGGTTGGCTCCCACCGGTGAGTACCAGCACACCGGCTGGTCTTGTTTTGCCCGTAGCCACACTGGCTCTTCCGCTGGCAGGTTTTTTAGGTCAGGTTATGCGGGACACCATGGGAGAAGCCCAACGCTCGGCTTTTGCTCTTTCCGCGCGGGCCCGAGGGGAATCGGAGATAGGGGTACTGCTGCGCCATTCATTGCGGCACGCAGCACTTCCAGGCATTGCCCTCTCCGGGTGGGCCCTGGGATCGCTTCTCTCGGGCGCAGTTGTGGTTGAGTCCATCTTTGCCCGTCCAGGTCTGGGACGCTCACTTCTTTCTGCCGTCACTTCTAGGGATATCCCCTTGGTCACAGGCGTTGCTCTGCTCTCATCCGCCGCCTATATCGTCATTATGGCCCTATCCGATATTGCCGAACGAATCGCGGACCCACGGATAGCAACACAATGACAGGCCAAGAATTTAGCCAACCAACAAAAGATCCCTTGGTGGCAATGTCGAGGAGGCCGCCGCTGCTTCGTAGCGCCAGCTTGGTAAGACAATTTGCAACTCAGGTCCCCCTTTGCCTCTCCACCGCTGTGCTGCTCTTTTTCATCCTTGCGGCGACCGCACCGAATCTCCTGGCTCCGGTTGATCCGCTGGCCATCAACCCTGTCGAAGCATTCTCCGCGCCCGGTGCCGGGCACTTCCTTGGTACTGACGAATCGGGCCGGGACATCTATTCGCGCATCATCCACGGCTCACGTGCATCGCTGCTTATTGGTGCTGCGGCAACCGCAATAGGACTTGTTCTGGCATTAGTGCTCGGCATCCTTGCAGGCTTCGGTGGACGGTGGCTGGACTTTGGTGTTGGCCGAATCTTGGAGGTGCTATTTTCACTACCCGGACTGTTGCTGGCGCTAGTTTTCATTGCATTTGCTGGCCCCGGCGTGAGCACAACAGTCATAGCGGTAGGGCTGACTACTGCTCCCGGATATGCCCGGCTTATTCGCGCCCAAATCCTTGCACTACGCACCTCCCCCATGGTCGAGGCCGCCACGGTACTCGGGCGTAGCCGGGCCAGAATCCTCACTGTCCACATTCTTCCTAACGCTCTCTCACCTATTGTTGTACTTGCCACTCTGGGGCTTGGACAGGCCATTCTATGGTCGGCGTCGCTGAGCTTTCTGGGACTCGGCTCACCTCCCCCAGCACCCGAGTGGGGAACCATGCTTTCAGCCGGCCGTACATACCTTGCCCTCGCCTGGTGGATGACGCTCTTCCCAGGCCTTGCCATTGTGCTCGTTGCTGCCGCCGCCACAGTGCTCTCTCGATCCTTGAAGGCGCGTGGTCCCAAATGAGTGGAATTGAGCCCCTTTTGCAGGTCATGGACCTCAACGTCTCCTTTGCCGGGAAGAACGTAGTGCATGACGTCTCCTTCACGGTGGACGCCGGGGAGTGCCTGGCCCTAGTAGGCGAGTCAGGATCGGGTAAGTCAGTGACTGCCAGATCGCTGATTGGCCTGGCTGGCCCCGGCTCACTTGTGCACGCCGAAACACTAGACATAGGGGGCCGTGACGCTAGGAATCTCTCCCAAAGAAGCTGGCGGGCCATCCGTGGCAAGCGGGTGGGCCTGATCTTGCAAGATGCTCTAACCTCGCTGGATCCGCTGCGAACCGTCGGCAAGGAAATCGACGACACACTGCGTCTGCACTCAACAGGTTCCGGGGCACAACGCGCCTCACGCGTCATTGAACTGCTAACGGCAGCTGGCTTGGATGACCCAATACGTTGTGCCTCCCAACGCTCAGGAGAGCTCTCTGGGGGTATGCGTCAGAGGGCGTTGATCGCTTCTGCAATCGCGTTAGAGCCGGCACTAATCATCGCAGATGAACCTACCACTGCACTGGATGCGACAATCGCCGCATCGGTGCTGCGTCTTCTCAGTGATTTGCGCCCAGAAGGCTCGGGAATGCTCCTAATCAGCCACGATCTAGCGGCCGTGGCACGGGTGGCCGATTCCATTGCCGTTATGCAGGCCGGAAAAATAGTCGAGCGTGGCACCCGCGAACAGATATTCGAAAACCCACAACACCCGTATACACGTGCACTTCTAGCCGCAGCTCCTGAGGATAAACCCCGCTTTAGCCGGCTATCCCCGCCCAGCGATGGCCCAGCAACGCCAATGCCTCAGCCCAGAGCGCATGCTGCGAACCAAATCAAAGCTGACGCCAAGTCTCCACCGTTACTCAGTGCCCGCGGTCTCTCCAAGAGCTTCCCTCTAGCCAAGTCGTCGAGTTTTAGCGCTGTACGTAACGTTGACTTCGAACTATTCGCTGGCCGTACCCTAGGAGTGGTGGGCGAATCCGGATCAGGAAAGACCACAACCGCACGTATGGTCTTAGGGCTGTTGAGCCCCGATTCTGGATCTGTTGAGCTCTTCGGTGAACGGTGGAGCGGGGTCCCGGAGTCTCGACGCCGTGCTCTCCGCTCCTCCCTAGGTGCAATTTATCAAGACCCGCTTTCTTCCTTCGATCCCCGTCTTTCCACGGCTTCGTTGCTTGCCGACGCGATAAGCTCCGGCGCAACACGCAACCCCCGCTGCCACGCGGTGAGGATCCAGGAACTGCTTGAGATGGTGGGACTGGATCCCGAAGTGGCAGCCCGTAATCCAGCCACGCTCTCTGGTGGGCAACGGCAACGAGTGGCAATCGCACGGGCTCTGGCACCGAACCCGCGGGTTTTGATCTGCGATGAACCTGTCTCCGCGTTAGATGTCTCCATTCAGGCTCAGGTGCTTGACTTGCTTGATGATCTGCAGCAGCGGCTTGGGCTGAGCTACCTGCTTATTTCCCACGATCTTGCAGTTGTCAGACACATGAGCGACTCTGTGCTGGTCATGCGGGCTGGGGAAGTTGTTGAATCCGGTGCCACTGAATCAGTTTTTACCAACCCCAAACATGAGTACACGCGTACATTAGTGGCAGCAGCACCAGATAGCAGACTCTGAGGTCCGCGGTCCGGAATCCGAGCCTCCTAGTACGTCTTGAAAAAACCTCGAACGTGGCAAGTTAACTTTGCCTGCGGAGATACCTGCGTAACTTCTTAAGTCCTCATCTTTTTTTCTGCCAGATAGTCCAGGCTGAGAGTTGCACACCATCCCTGGCCTCAGAGCAGAGCCAAACGGGCCCTGGCGAAGCTATAGAGTCCATACGCAATAAGTCCGACGCCAACCACGGCCAGAACTGCTTCCCCAAAGGGTAGCGCTGTCAAGGCTTTCAGGGCACCGTCAAGACCTGTTGCATTTCCTGGATCAACTTTGACGGCTGCAACAATGAACAGAATACCAAGCGTGAGGATAGCTATTCCTTTAGCAATATGTCCTGTAATGGCCACCGCAACAACAACCTTTTTGGCACTGCCGGAGGGTATGCGGATATCGTTACGGAACTTTTGCCGGGCACCCTTATAGATGAAGTAGCAACCAATGCCAACCGTGGCGAGTCCAATAGTAATTAGCAAGAACTGGCCGCCGGGAAAGGAGAGAATATCTGCGCTGGTCTGGCTCGTTGACGTTGAGGAGTCGCTGGGGCGCCGCAGCGCAAAGGAGAGAGCCGTCGATGCTACCGCGATGTAGGCGATGGCATTGCCCAGAGCAGACAAACTGCGTGTCCAACGTTTTTTTGATGATGAACCGATCCCCAGTCCTGCCTGAAGCAGAAACCATAGAGATAAAGCTGCCAGGCCTACAACGGTGACCCACAAAACAATCACACCCCCGGGCAGCTTCATCAGTTGCGCGAACGCACCTGACTGGTCTGATTCCCCTCCATGGTGGAAAGCAATCTGAAGAGCTAGATATCCCATCAGCACGTGAATCAGCCCATTGGCGGCAAAGCCGATCCGGGCGATCATGGTCAGTGTTTGACTGTTACCGGCGCGGCTTGCCACCTTGCGAGTTTCTTTACCAGCCCTCATGCCCCAGCCACCCGGGCTAGTGAGTGGTCGCCATGGATGCGAATAGTAAAAAAAGCGGTGACGGTCATGAATACTCCTAAGTTGGCAAGTGAAAGTACCAAAAACAGAACCCTCGCTCCAGCTTCAGCGCGAGCGGGGGTGGGGAAGTGCATCGTGGCCGCGTCTACCAGCTGACACCCGCACAGGGTCTTCTCCAATACCTACCGAAATTGCCTGCTAAAGTTCTCTGCCAAACTGCGGATTACTCCAACACTGAACAATACTGGAGCGAGCAGTACCAATAGATTTGTTGCTAGGCCAGTATGTACGCCGTGTATCTGCAATTCTTCCGGCCGATCTGAGTCTATCGCCGTGGGACGGTGCTAGTGAGGGACTTCCCAACCGATAGACTCTACCAATGGATGAATTACTCCGGGAACCGGCAGCTGAGATCGCACGAAAGACCGTAGGTCGCTCACTATTAGCCTTCGCAGCCGTACAAGCAGTCGTGATCACAGGGCTTGTTGTTGTAGACATAGTTAAAAAACGAGACCGCACTAAACGCAAAGGCTTCCCACACCCGGGAGTATTCGAGAAGACCATCGCCGATACGCTTGTCACCACCTACACCTACGGTGCTGACCTGTATAGCGACATGCTCCAAGCGATCCGGGAAGCAAAAGAATCCATCCTGATAGAAACTTTTATCTGGAAAGACGACGAGACCGGGAAGCAGTTCAAGAACGCGATTAATGAAGCAGCCAGTCGTGGCGTTGAGGTTTTTCTCATCTATGATGGTTTCGCCAACTTGGTAGTGCCAACCTCTTTTTTCCGGTTCCACCCAGATGTCCATGTGCATCGATTCCCTGTGCTGCGCACCTCAATGCTCACCAAAACCATCCGCAGCACGGGGCTGGATCACCGCAAACTGCTTATCGTTGATGGTGAGATTGGCTTCGTGGGTGGCTATAATATTGGTTCCCTCTACGCCACCGAGTGGCGAGATACTCATCTACGCCTCGTGGGGCCCTCCGTGTGGGATTTGCGTCAAGCGTTTGTCAACGTTTGGAATGAGAACGCTTCCGGCACAACCCCAGAAATTCCGCACACGCGTCCCGAGGTGTGGGAACCTCGGATCCGAGCGGTCAACAATATCCCCTCGGATCTTGTTTTTCCGATCCGCGGGGTTTATCTGGATGCGATCACGCGGGCACAAAAACATATTTACGTCACCATGGCCTATTTTATCCCTGACCAGCAGATCCTCAGGGCGTTACTTGCTGCCAGTCGGCGCGGGGTTGACGTTAGGATTATTCTTCCCGAGGATTCCAACCACGTTCTCTCGGACTGGTTGTCCCGCGGGTTCTACCGGTCCCTGCTTAACGATGGAGTCACGATCCTGCTCTATCGGAACGCGATGATCCATGCAAAAACGGCAACGATTGATGGTAGCTGGTCCACCGTGGGCAGCGCCAATATCGACAGGTTGAGTCTGACAGGGAATTACGAGATCAACCTTGAAATCCATGATGAAGATTTCGCCTCTGATATGCAGAAGATCTTCGAAATCGACAGCCGCAACGCCAAGGTGCTGACAGTGGATGAATGGCAGGACCGGTCTCTGCTTTCCAGGTTTAGTGAAACCGTCCTCATCCCCCTGCGCCCCCTCCTCTGACACCATCTTTGCGGACCAGCCGAGCCTCAGCACACCGTGCCAAGACCCGCTAAATTAGTCGATCTTCTAAGACCCGGCTCTCTTTCACGTCCGACGGCGGCCAAGCTACTCACGCCGTCGAACATGGCCTGCGTGCGGCTGCTGGTATCGGATAATCCGCTAAAGGCAGCGGTTTTCTAGTTCTATGACTGTCCGTAATATTCTTGGTCAAATCAGCTCATGGATGGGCTTGCCAAGTTTGTTCTGATCTCATGCTCAGGATCCTGATGGTTTCCATGTTGTTTCTCGTGACTCTGGTTCCAGTGCTTCTTGTGGCGTTACTTATTTTGGCCATCACCGGTACCGGGCAGAAGAAGCCCTCGATCCTTAATCTGCGAACGGGCCAAAGTCGCCAAACTAAAAACAAGCTTTTGGTACTGAACGCGCTGCTGGGGAAGTTGGTTACGAAGATCTTGTGCATTCCACGGCACCGTTGGAACCAACCGAGCACGCACCAACTGTCCGTACCGGCGGCCCGGACTGCTCTCAGCCCTACGAGATGGGGATTATCTTATGTGGGAGATCGTCAGCGGTTACTTCGGGACCCGCACCAAGGACGGTGATTTTGATCCGCGGATGTTCGCCGAGACGGCTGCCCACCCATCCGTTAAATGCCTCTCACTGAAGCTAAGTCCAGGCGCCAAGCCGAGCATTGGCGGTGTCCTTCCCGTCGGCGAGGTGACCGCCGAAATTGCCAAGGCTCGTAATATGCAAGAGGGAGTGCAATGTGTGAGTTCGGCAGCGCACAAAGTTTTTTCAACACCACGGGAACTCATCCAGTTCATGTCAACTATGCGCGAACTCTCTCCGGGGGAACCCGTGGGGCTCAAACTCTGTGTGGGATCACGGACAGATGTTTTAGCAATATGCAAAGCCATGTTTTCCTGAAGATCTCACTCCTGACTTCATGACCGGATCCGGATCGGCGCCGACTCCACCCATGCTGCCCGAGCCATGATGATGTCCACCGGCTGTATTCAGTCTCAACGGTGCCACGCAAACCACTGTCCGGTAGAAGTAACCAGCCAGAACCACTGAATTTTAAACATACCTATTTTCCAGAGGTTGGCGAACAGGACTTCAGAGGTGCACACCCCTCAGGCTTTCACCCGGAGGCAAAGGGCACACCGACCAACGTGAGCCGCCTCGATCCCTCGTGGGGATGGGCAGCCGGAAAAGTCATCTCCACCCCAGCGAACTCAATGAGTTCACCCGAGCAGTGCTTGATGGCCGTCTACTCGGTCCAGAGATGCTGGCAGAGATGAAAAAGACAGTGCCCAGCGATGACACTTCTTTCAGCGTCGCGGTGACTTCCTCTGGGCCTTCATCAATATCAAGGACGAAGTGCTCCTTCTGGAAACCTATAAATCCGTCACTGACACTGTAAATGCGGCTTTCTGCCAGCTCTAGCCGGGGATGGCCTGGTGGTCGGCATGTGAGTTGATCCGTGCCCGGACCCGTCCTAGAATCTCGACCGCCACGCACCCAATCAGTGAGGCTATCACTGTGACTTGTAGCAGCTGCGCCGGAGGTACCACCACGTTGAAGAAGTCTCTGGGGAGCGGAATCAACAGCAGCCCACCAAGCACGGCGTACATGGCGAGAGCGACGGCGATGCGCTTCAAGTTCAGCGGTCGGGCGACTATCACGAGAACCCACAGGCCGATGAGCGAAAGCGTGATCACTGATGCGCTCTGAACCTCTACCGTGGAGAATTCTCCGTGCAGTGTCGCGTACATCTTCACGCCCAGAATGCTGGCGGTAACGATAAGCCCGGCAGGTATCGCGAAGGAGAGGGAACGTTTCAAGAATCCTCGACGGTACCGGCGATTGTTTGCCATCAAAGCGAGGAAGAAGGACGGGATACCGATCGTGAGACCATCAGTAGCGGAGAGTTGGCGGGGAAGGAAAGGGAAACCCCAGATAAGTGCCCCAAAGATCACCGACATTGCAACGGCGTATGCTGTCTTGCTCAAATACAGCATGGAAACCCGCTCAATGTTAGCGATCACTTGCCGGCCCTCCGCCACGACGCTCGGCAAACGGTCGAACCGGCCGTCCAGCAACACCAGCTTGGAGACCGCTTTGGTAGCTGCCGCAGCCGAATTCATGGCGATGCCAATGTCAGCATTTTTCAGTGCGAGGGCATCGTTGACCCCGTCCCCCGTCATCGCGACTACGTGTCCGCGCTGCTGGAGCGCCTTGACCATCTGTTTCTTTTGGACCGGGGTGACCCGACCAAAAACAAAGTGTCTGTCCATAACATCACCTAGTTTGTCGGGATCCTCGGGCAGTTGACGAGCGTCGTAGCCTTTCTCGACATGCACACCCACCTCACGGGCAACAGCTGCCACCGTCGCAGGATCGTCACCGGAGATGACGCGCACTCCAACACCTTGTTCGTGGAAAAACGAGATTGTGCGAGCCGCGTCAGCGCGCACCTTCTCGCGAAAAGTCAGCAGCACCACCGGCGATATCCCCGATGGCAACCGGGTACCGTCTGAGATCAACTCGGTACTGTGGGCGAGCACAAGTGTTCGCATGCCAGCCGACGCGAGTCTTTTAGCTTCGGCCAGCACTGCGACAACAGAACCGGATGGTTCCAGCGTCGACAGACCGTGACCTGTTTCAGTACTCACGCCGGGGTCCAAGACCATCTCTGGGGCGCCCAGCAGCCAAGTACCGGCAGCGGTGTCAGTATTAGAGAACGAAACTGCGCTCCACTTGCGCTCGGATGAGAAGGGCGTCGTGGCCACGGGATTGAGTCCCCTCTGAGCCGGGAACTCCTTCGCCAGACACCGCGCCGTCGCATTCGCATTTGGTTCCGTGCCAAACCAACCCAGGCTTTGCCGCCATCCGGAACCTTGGTCCAGGCTCCGTGAGGATAACGTGGCAAGGGAGTGAACGGCGTCGAACATGATGGCACCCTCGGTGAGGGTTCCAGTTTTGTCCAAACAAATAATGTCCACCCGCGCCAGCACTTCAACAGCGGCAAGTTCTTGGATCAGCACCTTCTGTTGGGCCAACCGCACACCACTGACGGCAAAGGCGACGCTTGTCAGTAGGACCAGACCCAATGGAACCATGGCGATGATACTCGCTACTGCTCCCACTGCAGCAGTTTTCCAGGTTCCGGTGCTGATGGCTGCTTCCCAGCCGCCCGCGGCCTGCATCTGGCCGTTGACAACGATCGCCATAATGGGAAGAAGCGCCCACGTGATCCATCGCAGCACCCTATTGAGCCCATTGCGAATTTCAGAATTAACAAGCGAAAATTGCTTGGCCTCAGCGCTTAGTTTGCTGGCAAAGGATTCTGCCCCCACATGGGTGACCTTTGCCCTCCCGTTTCCGCCCACCACACTTGAGCCGGAGAGGACTCGATCTCCCGGAGACTTTACTACTGGTTCTGCCTCACCGGTAAGGAGAGATTCGTCAATTTCCAGGCCCTCGCTGTCGAGCATCGTGGCATCAGCGCACACCTGGTCCCCGGCTCTAAAGACAAGGATGTCATCGCGCACCACGGCCTCGACCGCGATGTCCTGCACGGCGCCTTCCCGAAGGACCCGTGCATCCGGGGTATTGATGACGGCGAGCCGGTCAAGTGCCCTCTTGGCACGGTACTCCTGTACCACGCCGATCACCGCGTTACCCACGGCAGCAAATCCAAACAGCGCATCTCGCCATTGGCCCAGCATCAGCAGAAGGATAAAACTCCCTGCCACGATCGCATTGAACAATGTGAGCACGTTCGCTTGCACAATGCTCCACAGACTTCGACTGGAGGATTGCAATACCCGGTTTGTCAGCCCTGCCGAATTCCGGTTAGCTACTTCTTCATTGGAAAGTCCCCGACGATGCGGTTTATGCGGCCTATCGTGGCCCATCTTGACTTTCCTGCTCACAATGAATCAGACCGGAAGTACACCATGCCTGAACCCTACAGGAGTGCCGCAGCGAGAGCTTCGCAGCAAACACGCGCAGCGGTGTATATTCAGGTCCGAACTTCAAGGATATTTCATAGCGGAGAACCTCCACTACCCATTCTGCTGCTCAGGGCCTTTCGGCCCTTGTTGGTCACTGGCGCATAGGAGAGACTGGCTGGAATGATCCGCATTACGAACGGAGGGAAGACTAATGGTTCAGCTGGATGCGACGGCGAAAGACACAGCAACTCCAGCGTTGGCGCCTATCACGGTCTTTATACTGGACGATCACGAACTAGTCAGACGCGGACTCAAAGAACTCCTTGAGGGCGAAGGCTTCAGCGTCATCGGCTCCAGTGGCTCCGCTCTGGAGGCGACAAGACTTATTCCGGCTTTGCATCCGGATGTTTGCGTGTTGGATGCAAGGCTCCCGGATGGAACCGGCATTGAAGTTTGCCGCAACGTGCGGTCTGTGGACCCCTCCTTGCAATGCCTTATACTCACCAGTTACGACGACGCACAAGCCCTTCGCGGCGCGGTTCTTGCCGGTGCATGCGGTTACGTGCTGAAAGAAATCGATGGAACAGATCTGCTGACCTCGCTGCGCCGCACCGCCAAGGGCGAAACACTCTTCTCCCCCGACGTCGTGGCCAAAGTGATTCAAGGACTGGCAGAACCAGAACGAACAGATCCGCGGATCGCTGCCCTAACACCGCAGGAAAGCCGTGTTCTAAACCTCATTGGCGCCGGCTTGACCAACCGGGACATTGGCCGTGAGATGTTTCTGGCAGAAAAGACTGTTAAGAACTACGTCTCTTCACTCTTGGCAAAGCTGGGATTCGTCCGACGCACACAGGCGGCAGTTTTTATCACCAACAAAAGCTGGATGATCCCACCACCGAATCACTGAGCATCTTCACTAGGAACTTCCCAGGTCATGCGAGTTCCAGTAGTTTCAGTACTCTCAATCTCAAAAGTCCCGTTCAGAAGTTTGGCCCTTTTTTCCATGTTTAGCAGCCCACTACGGCGGCCCGGCTCACCCACTCCAATGCCGTCGTCAACAATAGTCACAGTAACTTTATCCGCTGTCACGTCCACGCAAACCTCGATGACCCCAGCCTTGGAATGACGTACGGCATTGCTCAATCCTTCAGATAAAACCGCCAGCAGATGTTTCGCCGTCTCCTCGGATACCGTGGAATCGATGGGTCCTGCAAGATTCAGGCGCGGTGCAAACGCGAGAGGCTTCGCAGCGTTTCGGACAGCTCGCAAGATCAAGTCACTGAGAAGCTCCGTTTCGTTGGAGCTGACCTGCAATGAATAAATAGTGTTACGTAGATCCCGAATGGTCTCATCCAGTTCAGTGGTGACATTTTTGATCCGTTCCAACGCTGTTTTATCCGTAATGAGACGCTGCATACTCTGCATGCTCAGCCCTGCAGCAAAGAGGCGCTGAATGACGACGTCGTGCAAGTCCCTGGCAATGCGATCCCGGTCGGTAAAGACCATAATCTGTTCACGCAAACGGTGTGTCCTGGCTAATTCCAAAGCCAAAGCAACGTGAGAGCCAAACACTGCACTCATCTCCACTACGATCTTGGAG
Source organism: Arthrobacter antibioticus (assembly GCF_030063205.1). Classification (GTDB taxonomy): domain Bacteria; phylum Actinomycetota; class Actinomycetes; order Actinomycetales; family Micrococcaceae; genus Specibacter. Next base: position 35,313 of record NZ_JASISQ010000011.1, read on the forward strand.
TAACTTTCAGAATCTTGGTTCTTTGCAAGTATTAGCAAGCCTTGGTTGGTGCCCTGAGGGCCCAACGGAATGACGATCGTTGGCCCAAGAGTGGTGCCTTCCGCTTTACCCAGTAGGCCAGTGGCGTCATTGAACACTGTTGGGACACCTGTTCTCAAGACCTCCACGATTTCCGGGGAATCCAGGACAAGCGAGCGGCCAACAAGCAGTGATGCCCGCTCTCCGGCAGCAGCAGCAACGAATAAGTCAGGTCCCTTGTCAGAGGAAACACCAATCATGGCCAGTGCGGAGTCAGACTCGGCCAACGCGGTGGCCGCAATCATATCCAAACTACTTCCAGTGATGTTTCTATCATCATCCATCATCCGGCCAGTGACACTCATGCTCGCTTCCAACCAGCTCGAGCGGCGTCTGGCATCCTCAAACAAACGAGCATTTTCAATGGCAACGCCCGCAGCTGCCGCCAAAGCAACAGCCAACTCCTCATCCTCCGCCGTGAAGTCCGCCCCATCTGACTTCTCTGTGAGGTAAAGGTTTCCGAAAACTCTCCCTCTAACCCGCACAGGAACTCCCAGAAAAGAGACCATTGACGGATGGTGTTCAGGGAACCCGTAGGAGGCGGGGTGATCGTGCAGATCACGTAACCGCATCGGATGTGGGTCACTTGTCAACAGCCCTAAAACACCGTGACCGGTGGGCAATGGGCCAATCTTGCGGATGAGCTCTTCATCTATTCCAACAGTGATGAAATGACTCAGGGATTGGTCTTCCGCGATAACGCCAAGAGCAGCATAGCGAGCGTCAAGGAGTGTGCAAGCAGATCTAACAACTCTCTCCAGAACCGCATCCAGACTCAGGTCTTCTGCTACGGAAACCACAGCCTCAAGCAGGCCGCGCATTCTTTCCTGTGTGGAGAGCAGTTCACCCGCTCTGTCTACGAACTCCCGGAGTAGGTCCTCAATGCGCGTTCCTGCCGCCGCTGGCAACAATGGTGTGGAATTATTTGCATCGGAATATTTCACCTTACCCACCTTTGATGGCCCATCAGTCATTGTGTTACGAGCCTCAAAAACGGCTTACTCCCCACAGGCTACCCTCCTTCTCTGGAAGCGGCCCGCAGATGCCGGATAAGTTATAGTCTCCCTCTAGGGTTGGCTTGTGAAAAAGTGAAATATCCGACGCTAAGGTTCTGTCGAGCGCCGTAGTGGTCTGCATTTGCCGGGTTTGATCTGGTTGTTGCGTGGCCAGGTGTAGTCGCCGGTGAGGTTGATGTGTTCCCATCCCAGGGGTGAGAGCATCTCCAGGGCTCAGGACTCCCGACATGGCGATTTAGCAGATGTATAGCCAAACGCAAACGGCCCACAATCTGCCGCGGCGTCCTGGACCTCCCCAGATCCTCCCTCAGCCGCGCGGCAAGGATCTGGTTCGTCTCGGTTTTCCGTGTCTCCGGGCGCCTGCGCTACCGCCCGGCAGAGCAGGCAGCACTCACGGGCCGGTAGCCACGGGTCTTCGTCGAGTTCCATCGACGTTCGCGCCAAATAGTGGTGTGGTCCCGGCCGAGATCAACACCGATCTGCCGATCCGACTTGCCAGCCAGGATGCCTACAGCGATGTCCGCCCGATCCGAAAACGACAACCCCTGCTTCCCGCCAGCAACTCCACTACTCCGCCAACTTGTTGCTTCGAGGGTACGACACCGACCGCGCCTTGCCGCGTGAAATTGGTAATCCGTCAAAACCATTGCGGGTGTATCTTAGTTGTGCATGGCTGCTATATGGCGGGAAATCAACAATCTAGGCGAATGGTGGACAGGCCCACGGGGAGATTCGTGGCTGTTGTGCACGATAAACAATCAGAGATACCGGAACTTGAAATTAAGTAAAAGAAATTTCCAAGAAATATCTCACTCAATTCCGACTAGCCTGCTGTGAGTTGTTATAGTCAAGGTGAACTGACGGCAAATCTCAAGAGGTAGGTCTTCGATCGTCCGAGTTTTGAGCCAGGTCTGTGACTCTGCCTACTTCTATCCGCGCCAGCTCTTTACTACTCAAGTTACTACTCAAGCGATGTTCCCAAGGGGGAGAAATGTCCTTTTAGAAGAAATTTGCAATTCTTGGTCTCACGGCGGCCTTGTCGGCTGGTGCTCTTGCGCCCGCCATGGCGGCATCCATGAACGTTGGAGGGGGTGTGTTGGAGTATGGAACCAACGGTTCAGTGGCTTATTCTAACTACTTCCATGCACGAATGAACCACTACTCGACCGTTCAGGCCAACGGGGCGAACTATAGTTCAGGCTGCACTGTGGCCAATGCTTGGTCGTTCAAGTCCGTTACCCAAATCCCGGGCGTCAGCTACCAGTACTTCTACAATTTCTGCTAAATAACTCTAAAATAGCCCTCGCCCCCCGTAGCCGCGCTGACATCGGGTGGCAAGGGCTATTTTTGTTGTCATCGTATATTTTGCGTAGATTCCTCTTCCGAACGATAGAAGCATTGATGGTTCACAAGATTATTGGGTTTGTTCACTTTGTAATTGCAGTCTTTTCAGTATTACTTGCCTTAGGTTTCATGTCGGCTTCGGACGAGATCGTGCTCCAAGGTGCGGATATGAATCTCACCGTTGGGGGTGACGTCCAGAATGTTGATATGCGCGCTGCCTCGGCATTCATCCAGTCCGCAGCATTGGAACATCAGGGAAATATTGCCAGGCTTGTTCCTGATCTGCGCAACCCCACCTCTCACCGCAATCTATATCTGGCTGTGGGAGCTAGTTCGGCCAGTTCTGCTTCATGGATTGAGAAAGGATATCCGGATTTTACGCGATCTATGACCACAACGGTGCAGCCCTTCGCGAAGATCTCATCCTTGGATGTCCGCGGTCAATATGTTGTTTTTGGATCTAGTTCCTTGGAACAAGCAGTAATCACCGGGCTTCAGGGCATGGGACTGGAAGTTAGTACAGCGTCCGTTAGTCCATTGGAGACTTTCAAATGGTTCCTATCCACATCGGGGCTCGGAAACAGTTACATGGTCCTGGCCCTAATAGTCATTGTTAGCGCCGGAGCCGGGGTGATCCTCAATGCTAGAAGCTACGCTATTCAGCGGCTCCAGGGTGGCTCGCACTGGACATCCCTCGGTCGGGATCTAATTGCTTTGGCACGGTTCACAACACCGATTTACGCTGGACTCGCTGTGATCACATTAGTCGCACTGTACTTCTATAACTCACTCCATCAGGTTGCTGGATTCGCTTGGTTCGCTGCCCTGGTGGCTGCCAGCTTGTCGACAGCAGCCCTATTGACTCATGGTGGGGTGTTGCTGCTTGCTTGGAGGGTTCCCCTCATAGCTGCCGTAAAGGGACAAATCCCTGCGAAGAGCACCCTCGGCGCCGTCTACGTAGTCAAGATCGTCGCTTCCTTCCTTGCCTTTGGTATCGTTTCGGCGACTCTGGTCTTGGGCGGACAGGTCCTGGGGCAGCAAGAAAGCAAGGCTGTTTGGGCCGCCAACAGCGACCTCTCCATGCTTCAGTTCAAAACCAACCTGTCGCAGGAAGAATTCATGCAGCACGGTCAGCTCTTTGGTCAAGCTGCAAGGAAGGCCGACCGAGACGGGACCGTGGTTTTCGCCCAAATGTTCCCCTTTGAGGCGCTCCAGTCCTATGACCCGAATGGGACGGTCGCCCCCGTGTCGGGACCGCCGGTGGTGTATGTCAATTCGACCTATCTCAAACGCGAAACTGTGCTTGACGCTCAGGGCCAACGAATCCTTCCATCAGACACTGTCCGGCTTTTGGTACCGAATTCATTGAAACCAGAGCTGGAAAAGATCTCCGAAACGGTTTCGTTCTCGATTGGCGTGGATCGCCCCGTAAAAGAGACCGTCCTCATTGCAGACGACCAGCGCATCAATGCCTTCTCCTCTTTCGACGGCATTCAAGCGGGCACATCTTTTCCCAATGCAGTCGTCCTTGCGGTGCCCTCCGGCGGTACATGGATGCCCGATGGCGACTACTACGCGTACGCAACCAGTGGAGGGCTCCTGTTCACTGATCCGGAAGACATGATCGCCAGAACCGATCAGGCGGGAGCCTCAGGGTTTGTCACAGGATTCCGCCCAGCAGCTCTAGACGCAAGTGCCACTTTCCAAAAGGATGCGGCAGCCTTCCGCAACCACCTCTTCAGCATCGGCGCAGCACTCTTGGTCTTGCTGGTCACCTCCCTGGGCGCCGCTCTCGTCTACACCCGCAAGAACGCCCAAAGAATCTTTGTTAGCTTCATCCACGGTTGGCAGTCTTGGCAAGTCAACGCGTGGCTGCTAGCCGTAGAGTCCGCCGCAGCAATTGCACTGATCGGTTATGGGATCGCTCTGGCAGCAAAGGACGCAGCAGCGACAGCCGCCGGATCTACGGGAGCCACCTCACCTATCCTTCGAGAATCACAACCACTCGTACAATGGGCGCCTACCATCGCCCTAGCCATTGCACTCCTCAGCGTCACACTCACCCTACTCGCGCTGCGGGGCTATAAAACTTCACTGATCCGTTCACACTCGGCGGACGCATAGAAAGGAAGGATTCGATGATTTCTGCACACGGACTCACAAAGACGATCGGCCAACGCACTCTCTGGGAAGAACTCGATGTCACCGTCAATAGCGGTGAAATGATGGCCGTCCGCGGACCCAGTGGGTCGGGTAAATCCACGTTACTAAACTGCCTTGGTCTCCTCGAGCCCCTCACCGCTGGCCACGTGCTGATACAAGGTGCCAATACCACCTCTTACAACCAGCGTCAACAGCGCATCTTTCGCCGCGATACCCTCGGCTACCTATTCCAAAATTACGCCTTAATTGAAAACACGAGCATTCACGACAACCTCACCGTGGCCGGCGGAGAGAATCGCAAACTAAGCCGCACTGAGAAGCACAAGGTCTACGAAGAAGCGCTGGAACATGTTGGACTCACTGGACGTTCCAGGGACCTAGTTTACGAACTCAGTGGTGGCGAGCAACAGCGAGTGGCCCTCGCTCGGTTGCTCGTAAAAAAGCCCGTATTTATCCTGGCCGATGAACCCACCGGAGCCCTCGATGACGACAACGCAGACATGGTCATAAGTACCCTTCGCTATCTGGCCGAAAAGGGAGCAAGCATCCTCATCGCCACCCATAACGATCACGTCGAATCACGATGCGACACCAGTCTTGTCCTTGAATCCCGCGCACTAGTCCCATAGACCCAGCCAGCGAGGAATTGGCAGCAAAGAACGATGGTGGTGACAACTGACGAGATCTCGACTGTCCAAACGGGGGGTTCTCGTCTCCTAACAGGACAACTTAGGTGTTGACCGTCCCGTTGTTTCACGATGGTGCCGTGACGGCTTTTGACGAAGGTTGGTCAGTGAAATGCCCCGCCGGGCTGGTCCCGGCGGGGCATTTGTTGGGGTCGCCTACTGGTAGCGACTCCGAGTAGGGCTGGGAGCCGGCTTGGATGTGCATGGCCACGTCCCCGGAAGTTCGGGTCTCGCGTGACAGGAAAAACAGCAGACTGAGCAGGAAGAACCAGATAGACAAAGTAGCCATCACAAGCGCACTGCCGGGCGTACATGTTGTGGTTGGGGTGGCTTGTGAATTCGTCGAGTATCCGGGCCAAGCCAAGCCTCCACGATGTCCGGTAACGAACGTTCGCGAGACATTCTGTCTTCGGTTTCGTGGCCCGCGGATTGCCGCAGCCGATTTTGTAACGTTTGCCGTGTACGCGTCAATGTAACGCTCAACCGGGTTGGTGATACATTTTGGTGATGCGAATCGGATATGGGCGTGTCTCAACACGCGATCAGCACCCCGAGGCCCAACACGACGCCCTGCGCGCGGCGAGCTGCGAGCAGGTGTTCCTCGACACCGCCTCGGGAAAACTCGCCCGCAGGCCCGAACTCGACAAGGCGCTGCTCTCGGCCAACCGGTCCGGCGACCAGCTTGTTGTCACCAAGCTGGACCGTCTTGGGCGGTCGTTGGAAAACCTCATAGACCTGTCCAATACGCTGCAGGAGCGCGGCGTGGACCTGGTGGTCCTGGACCAGGGCATCGACACGTCATCACCCGCCGGACGTATGTTTTTCCAGATCCTCGGCTCAATAGCCGAGTTCGAACACGCGCTGATGTCCGAACGGACCCGCGACGGGCTAGCCGCCGCCCGGGCACGAGGGCGCACCGGTGGGCAGAAACCAAAACTCGGTCCCCGCCAGGTCAAGCTGGCAAGGGAAATGTATGAGGAAAAGGATGCCGACGGGAAACGTGCCCATACCGTCGAGCACATCGCCCAGGAATTCAGCGTCAGCCGTCCCACCATCTACCGGCACCTGGCCAAACCATGACTCGCGGGCATGGCTCTCCGCAGCAGCGCGAGGACAAGACCGTACTTCGTGGCCTTCCAACTAACTAAGGATTTCTAACATGGCCCTTCGTTCCTTGCTCACGACTGCCGAACGCGGCCAAGTCCTTGAAATCCCCACCGGTGCCGGGGTCCTCGCTGCCCACTACACACTCAGCGAAGCAGACATGTCGTTGATTCGCCAACGACGTGCGGATGCCAACCGGTTGGGCTTTGCCATCCAGCTGTGTCTGCTTCGGCACCCGGGTATCGCGTTGGCCGACGACACCGAAGTGCCCCCTGAAATGATCGATTGGGTCGCGGCCCGCCTGGCCATCCCGGCCGAGGCCTGGGATGAATATGGGACACGTGGGGAAACGCGGCAAGAACATGGACGGGAGATTGGCGCGTACCTGGGCATGTCCGCATTCGGTATCAAGGACTTCCGTCAGATCGTGGAACACGTCGACGAGGTGGCCGCACAAACAGACAAGGGCCTCGTCTTGGTCGAAGGCGCGCAGGACTTCCTGCGCTCAAGGAAGGTTGCCTCGCCCGGGGTGGGGGTCATTGAAAGGGCCTGCGCGCAGGCCCTGACCCGGGCGAACCGGCGAATCTACGCCATCTTATGCGACCAACTCTCCCAGGAGCACCGAGGGCGTCTGGATGGTTTGTTGCTTCGCCGCACCGATAGTTCCTTGACCGAAATCGGCTGGCTGCGGCAGGCACCACTGCGACCCAACGCACGGTCGATGAACGAGCACATCGACCGACTCACGACCTGGCGTGCACTTGACCTGCCCTGGGACGCCGGCAAACTGGTGCACCGGAACAGGTTGCTGAAGTTGGCCCGCGAGGGCGCCTCGATGACCGCGGCAGATCTAGCCAAGTTCGAGCCCGGACGCCGGTACGCGACTCTGTTCGCCATGTCCGTGGAAAGTATGGCAACCGTCACCGATGAAATCATCGATCTACATGACCGAATTATTGGCCGGATCATTCGCACCGCCCGGAACAAACAAAACCAGAACACCTTGGCCTCCCGTGCAACCGTCGCAGCCATGATGCGCCTGCACTCCAAGCTCGGCGATACCCTGATCGCAGCCAAGGAGAACGGTGAAGATCCCTTCGCCGCGATCGAAACTGCGATCGGTTGGGAATCCTTGGCTGAAAGCATCGCCCAAGCCAAGGACCTGACCCGGCCAGCCCTCGAGGACCACCTCGCGCTCGTCAGCGCCCACTTCACCACGCTGCGCCGCTACACCCCGGCATTTCTTGCCGTCCTCGACCTCCAAGCAGCCCCCGCCGCCCAAGACCTGGTGGCCGCAATCACGGTCATCCGCACAATGAATACCACCGGAGCCCGAAAGATCCCGGAGGATGCACCCACGTCGTTCATCCGGGCCAGGTGGAAGCCACTGGTGTTTACCGAGAACGGCACAGACCGTGGATTCTACGAGTTCTGCGCCCTGGCGGAACTCAAGAATGCGCTGCGCTCAGGAGACATGTGGGTCACCGGCTCCCGGCAATTCCGTGACTTCAATGACTACCTGCTGGCCGGCTCCGACTACACGGCCATGAAGAACGCCGGGGACCTTCCCCTGGTCACAGCCAATGGCGGCGAAGAATATCTCAAGAACCGTCTTGCCCTGCTTAGTGAACGGCTGCACCAAGTCAACGCCCTGGCGTCCCGTGATGAGCTGCACGGGGTGCTGATCACGGCCAGCGGCGTGAAGATCACCCCGCTCGAGACGATCGTGCCACCACACGCCCAACCCCTGATCGATCAGGCCAGCGCCATGTTCCCGCGAATACGAATCACCGACCTTTTGATGGAAGTCGATGGCTGGACGGGCTTCACCCGCCACTTCACCAACCTCAAGTCCGGCCAACCCTCCAAGGACAAGCAGCTCCTGCTCACCGCAATCCTGGCCGACGGAATCAACCTGGGCCTGACCAAGATGTCAGAGTCATGCACCGGCGTCACCTACGCCCAGCTCGACCGCCAGCAGGCTTCCCATATCCGGGATGAAACCTACAGTGCCGCCCTGGCCGAGCTGGTCAATACCCAGCACGCACACCCATTCGGCGCGCACTGGGGCGATGGCACCACCTCTTCCTCGGACGGGCAGCGCTTCCGCGCCGGTAGCCATGCCGAATCCACCGGGCATGTGAACCCGAAATACGGGTCCGAGCCCGGACGGATGATCTACACGCATGTCTCTGACAAATATTCGCCCTTCCACAGCAAACTGATCAATGTCGGGGACCGCGACGCGACCTACGTCTTGGATGGGCTGCTGTATCACGAGTCCGATCTGGCGATCCAGGAGCACTACACCGACACTGCCGGGTTCACCGACCATCTCTTCGCCCTCATGCACCTGCTCGGATACCGGTTCGCACCCCGGATCCGCAACATCGGCGACACCCGCCTCTACACACCCACCAACGATCCGGGACTGTCGACGTTAACTCCGTTGATCGGCGGCACCATCAACACCAAAACCATCACCGCACACTGGGACGAAATCCTTCGCCTGGCCACATCCATCAAAACCGGCACCGTGACCGCCTCCCTAATGATGCGCAAACTCGGCGCCTACCCACGCCAAAATGGCCTCGCTACCGCACTGAGGGAACTGGGCAAACTGGAACGAACTCTCTTCCTGCTGGACTGGCTCCAAGATCCCGACCTGCGGCGCAAGGTCACAGCCGGGCTGAACAAGGGAGAAGCACGGAACACCCTGGCCCGTGCCGTTTTCTTCAATCGTCTGGGAGAGATCCGCGATCGATCCTTCGAGCAACAGCGCTACCGGGCCTCGGGGCTGAATCTTCTCACCGCGGCCATCGTTCTCTGGAACACGGTCTACCTCGACCGCACCATCACCACCTTGAACCAGGAGGGCAACGCCACGGACCCCGACCTGCTGCGGTTCCTCTCACCCCTGGGATGGGAACACATCAACCTCACCGGCGACTACACCTGGCCCCGCAACAACCAGATCAAACGCGGCAAATACAGACCACTACGGCGCTCGACAAAACCTTAGCGTCGGATATTTCACTTTTTCACAAGCCACCCCCTCTACAACCTGAGAAGATTAACGAGCATTGGACCCCCAAGGCTGGCTGAATTCATGGATTCATGACCCACGGTCTTGACCAGATTAGTGGCTCTGGAACGCTGAATCGCGCCGCTCGGCGGTGTACATGGAGGGAGGTTCCGCGGTGGCGAACTGTAGTGCTTTGTTGGGCTGGCCGGGAGGAAAACCATAGTTTGGCTAGCTCCACCAACACCAAATACACAACCGTCTTAGCAGAACGTGGTGAAATCGAACAGTGAACTGATTGGCCCGAACAAGAACAAGCAGCGGAGGATGACGGCGATGTCCCCATAGGAGGGGGCTAATGGGTGTTCCCTATCGACGCGGTCTCCTTGAATAGCGAGTTGACCTGTGTCATACAGCAGGTTGTTGACTAGGATTTGTCCTGGCAGCATCGGCAGAAATCTAAGGACCACGCAGGCTGTTGCAGCACTGAGCATATTTCCGAAATTACTTGCGTGCCGGCCAGCACGATGTGCGCTGCGTCCTTTGCAACATCAGCTGCACTCTCAACCGAAATTCCAACATCCCCCTGGTGTAACGCCAGGGCATCATTGGCGCCGTCGCCAAGAAAAGCCACAGCCCAACCCCACTGCCGCATAAGCCTGATAATTCTGGCTTTTTGTTCCGGCTAATGCTAGTCCAAGATACCTGCACACTTTCTCTGCAACCCTGTTTCTCTCTGTAACCCTGGCGTTGTCTCCTGTGGCTAGTTTGACCGTAATTCCAAGCTCCGCCAGCCCTATTAGGGACTCCCTAACGTTGGCTTTTGGCTTGTCCACAAAGACCAGAAACCCAGCCAATGTCAGCCTCACTTCCTCAGCCGGGACTATGGCACTCATTCCCACCACCTGACGTGAAGCCACAGCGATAACCCGTGCTCCGGCGTCGTACTGTTCATTTAATCGGAGCAGCGCTTGTGGCGGCACGTCAAGACACAGCGGCATGACGTCCTCAACCGAACCCTTCGTAACAATTTGTTGCGCCCCACTCGGATCAACCACCAAAACACTTGTCATACGACGCTGATGGTCGAAGGGAATAATGTCCACACGCACGTCGCTGCCAGGAGAAAAATCATGCGCTTGCAGGGCCTCCCAGACAGCCGCATCCAACCGATTTTGACCCACTATTGAGACCTCGCCATGAGCCAGGTCGACTTCCGTTGACACCAGTCCCAGGACAAAATGTTCTGCCTCGGTAATATCCGCACCAATGGCGAATGCCGAAGTAAAACTGGTATGCCACTCTGTCAGAGTGCCGGTTTTATCGGTGACAAGAACATCCATATCACCTAGATCCCCAATACAAACCAGCCGTTTAACCAGTACTTTTCTTTTGGCCAACGTCCGGCTTCCAGCCGCCAAGCAAGTCCTGACGACGGCGGGTAGCAGCTGCGGCGTGATGCCCGCAGCTATTATGAGGGGAAAAGAGCAGCGACACCAGAAAAGGGCGACCGAGCAGGTTGGTAAGGAAAATAAGAGCTGTGAGGGCAAGCGCCACTTGTAGAAGTAGGAAAGAGAACCTCTTGAGACCGTGTTGAAATTCCGTCTGTGGTTGATGCTCCCCCACGCCCAAGGCGATCTTGCCAAACTCGGCACGACCACCCGTGGCTACGACAACTCCCACGCAATTGCCAGCGTTCACTACGGTCCCCATAAAACGACAGCACGTCATCCCATCCAGCGAACCCACGTCACCCGGTACTAAGTCCACGACGCTAATTTGCCAGTCTGCACCGTCCCGCACAACCATGTGCGTAACGCGAGAATGAAGAGCCTGCGCAGCTTGTTCGGCCCTAAATTCATTGGGAACCCCAAACCGACACCAACCATGGTCGTACCTGATGGCTGCGCAAAGCGTTGGGACAAACTTCTGCCAACCGACGCCACGCCTCCTCAGAACACAAACCAATCACGCTCCAGTGACAGTCAAGAAGAACCTGTTCAACGCTAGTGTGGGCGGTGGTGGCGAGTGAAGGCCACCCTAAATTTGTCTTCTCAGCTGGTAGAGACGGGCTCATCGGTATCCTCGTTGTTTGCGCCCACCGTCTCAGGCCCCGGGACCGTGTCTAAGGAAAGAGGCACTACCAACACAGGACAAGGTGCATGTTCTACGCATGCCGAACTAACCGATCCCAAGAGCATTCCTTTGAAGCCGCCACGCCCACGTGAGCCGACTATAAGCATGTGGGCGGATTCAGCGGCATCGATCAACACCTTGGCAGGCCTGCCTCGGACACACACCCCAGTAAATCCTTCTGGCATCCCATCTCCAAATGCCTCCTGCGCGGCATCTTTAAGGAGCTGCTGCGCATCCTGGTCCGGATCCCAGTCAGGGATTATGTACGAGCCAAAGACGGTCTCCATGTGCCACGCAGTAACAGCAATAATTCTGGTGTTAAGGGACTGTGCCATTTTTTGCCCCCACTTCAGGGCAAGCACGGACTCGGCAGACCCATCAACACCAACCACAATGCGCGAAGTTCTCGGGGTTCCCTGTTCTTCCATGGTCCCAGCCATCCTTCTTCTCTTTCACATCCGTTTCTTTCACTTCAACTTCCAGCGGCAAAAGAAGTGAGCCGCTTCCGGTCTCTCACGCGCGCCAGCTATGTCTGCACACTTTAATGATCGAGTCCCACAGGAGAAACTGCACAGGGTCATAGGTCCCTAACTTTGCGGTTAGCTTCGTGCCATGATCAGGGATACCAGCAAAGATAAGGAACACCCTCGTGATGAAAGCTCCACAAGAACCAGCCGTCATTGTAGTGGGAGTTGACGGATCAGACTCATCCGTTGAAGCTCTGCGTAAGGCTGTTTGGTTGGCGAAACACCTCGATGCGCAAGTGAAAGCCTTGGCCTGTTGGAACTATCCCAATGCCTATGTAGTTCCATATGCTCTGGGAAACTTTGACTTTGAAGGGGCGGCACAAGAGGTGCTCGATTCCGCCGTCGAAAGAGCCTTCGGGCTGGACTGGCCCCGGCAGCTCAGCGCCCACTTGGTACAAGGCTCTGCCCGGTCAGTTTTAATTGATGCTAGCGAAGATGCCATGATCCTCGTTCTGGGACGGCGTGGCTTTGGTGGATTCAAGGGTTTGCTGATGGGATCCGTCAGTTCGGCCTGCACCGCCCACGCCCACTGCCCGGTCATGATCGTAAACCCACCACCTGATCCGCCTTCGGGCTCAGCTCCGGAAGCGTCTGCGGAGCCTTAGAATGTGGGACGCCGAGTTGTTCTCCTTGAGCTGTTGGAATGGATCCACTGAGTTTCAGCTATGCACACTGCCCTTGCTGTGCCGGATGGTGCATTTCTGACTCTTATGAGAGAAGTGCAGACTATCTCCAGCAACAAGTATTTTTTGGTTCTCCTCAATGCAGACACGGATAGGCGCGGCCAAGCCCTCAGCTAGGTGCAAAGAAAGCGAGTCCTGGGTGAGCTTGACGGTGATTGATTGACCGTGAAATGAAAGTTGAAAGCTCACCCGCGAGAGCTCCCGCGGCAGAAGAGGATGCAATCGTAAGGTGTTGTCGCGGGTTTCCACCCCGCCATAACAGCGAAGGACCATGTCCGAGGTACCAGCCATCGCCCCGAGGTGGACCCCCTCCCTAGTGCTCCCACCCTGGGTGTCCTCGATATCGCATTGAAGTGCGTGGGTGAACAGGGCCCAGGACTGTTCTCTATCGGTGCGCGCCAGAACCCAACTGTGAGCCAGCCGGCTTAGGGTGGATCCATGACTTGTCCGTGCCAAATAGTAACGGATGGTTTGGGGTACAACTTCTGGCGGCAGCGGGTAACCTAGCCGCTCAAATACCGTACGCAGCTCTTCAGCAGACAGCAGGTAGAACAGCATCAGCACATCTGCCTGTTTTGATAATTTGTAACAGTTGGTCGAATCCCCTTCTGCCTGAAGAATTAGATCCAAGCGGCCAATATCACCATAAGTAGCCCGGTAACTGCCCCAATCAAATTCCAGCAGGTCCTCATAACCCTCAAACTGGCTGATCACCCCATCTGCGTGGAAGGCTACACGCAGCCGACGGCTTATTTTCTCCCATTCGGCGAGTTCCTGCCCATCCACCAGCAGGCGAGCGCGCAACAAACCTCCATCACCAGCAGAAACAACCCCGACGGCTTCCCCAGCCTTGGAAAGAACCCACGATGCAAGCACATTCGTATAAGCGTTATTGCGCAGCCCCGCACCGGCTTGGCCGGGGTAGCCGTCGTGAAACTCATCAGGTCCCATCACCCCAGTAATGCAATACCGCCCGTCGGCAGGGTCAAGTACTGCCAGATCGGCGAAGAAACGTGAGACTTCAACAAGAATTTCTGCACCGTAACGAGCTAGAAATACCCAGTCATTGCTGGCTTGAAAGTACTGCCAAACATTGTAGGCGACGGCCAGACCACTGTGGCGCTGGAGATGAGAGTTGTCAGGCATCCACTGTTGCCCGCGGACATTGAAGAGAGTAGATGGTGTCTCTTCTTGCCCATCACTGCCACTTTGCCAAGGAAACATAGCTCCTTTGTGTCCTATAGCCCGCGCGGCTGCTCGTGCCGCGCCCAAGCGCCGGTATCTGTACATCAGAAAAGATCTGGTGATATCTGGGCGCCTCAGGGTCACCATGGGATAAACGAAAAGCTCATCCCAGAATATGTGTCCTCGGTAGCCCTCGCCATGCAGACCTCTGGCCGGGACACCAGCGTCAAGGTCTGGATCTGCGGTCGCCACGGTTTGCAACACATGGAAGATGTTGAGGTTTAGAGCCTGAGAGTGTGATTGCCCGGCTCCCAGCTCAACCCCGAAGCTGTCCCATAGTTCATCCCAAGCGCGTGTGTGCTCCACCAAGAGCACCTCACTCGTTGATGCCCCTCGAATCTTCGCGCTGGCTGACAATCCGGCAGTTGAAATCGCCGGATCTCGTGACGTTACTGCGGCCACCGTCTTTATAATCGTGACAGGTTCGCCGGGCTTCAAGGAAAAGTTTAGGAGATGACCTGCCCGTGCATCGTCAAGCACAAGTTCGCGCTCTCTGGTGATCGGTTCGCCGCTTGCACTGCGAAGGCTTGTGCGAAGGGCCATAGCAATAGTGATCCCTGATTGTTTGGTCCGGGATTCCCACAGGACACTTTCATCTCCTATTTCGCTGCCGCCAACAGCTACAAGGTGATCACCTTCCAGCTGACTATCGGCCGGTGAATTACGATTCTCCACGGCACCATTGATAGCCGAAACGACGTCGACGTCCCCCGCCCAATCTTCAGCTTCAACTGTCATCTCAAGTACGGCGAGGTGCTTCTGATCCATTGACTGAAACTGTCTGGAGGTGATCCAGGTGGTCCGCCCATTCGAGTCTAGGTAGCGGTTTTTCCGCGTCAATATCCCATGCTTGAGATCAATCTTCTGATGGTGGCTGAGCGTCTCCGGGCCCCCTGGACGTAACGTGGAGCCACCGGGGAGCTGGAGCGAAAGGAAAGTCCAATCCGGAGCGTTGACCATGTGCTCAGTTTCATCAATGCGCCCGGCCAGCTCAGTTACGGCACGGTTGTAGACTCCGGCAAAGTACGTCCCCGGATAGTGGGCTGAATCCGCAACACTGCCGGGAATGGATCCGCGCGTTGCCCAATAGCCGTTGCCCAGAGTGCACAATGCCTCTCGACGGCCTTCCAAGGCAGGGTCAAACTGGTTGTACTCCAGCGACCATTCATCCTTCACCTCCTCACTCGGCCAAGGGTAGTGGTCACCCACAGCTACGGCTGATCCCTGGGTGGCATCAGTGAGAGGGCGTACAAGGGATAACGCATTGAGATCGGTGACCGTCAGATTTGCCCCTGATGCCAGCAAGGCGCTCCCGCCGGTTCCCCTCTCAACCCCCACAACTAGTGCAAAGCCACCCGACACCCCGGCCTTGACTCCTGCAGTGGCGTCTTCTAGAACCACGATGTCCGATGGTTGAATTTTTAGGCGGTGTGCTGCCTCAAGAAACATGGCCGGGTCCGGCTTCCCGGGCAGTGCCAGTTCTAGGGCATCCGTGCCGTCCACCAAAACCGTAAATAGGTCCGATATTGACGCCGCAGCCAGAATTTCCCGGCTGTTGCGGCTTGCGGTGACCAAAGCCGTTGGCACCATTGCCCCCAAAAGTCGCCGCAACAAAGCCAAGGCATCGGGAAAGACAACCACCCCCGAATCCTTCAGGAGCTGAGCGAAGATCTCCTGCTTTCGGGCCGCCATGCCTGTGACGCTCAAGGTGCCCGAATCATCCTCTGCACCGCCGTCTGGCGCGTGGATGCCTCGATGATTTAGAAAAGTCCGGATTCCGTCTTCGCGACTGCGGCCGTCAACGTACAGGCGATAGTCCTGTTCAGTATCAAAAGCATCCGTTTCCGATTCGCCTAACCGTGGCAATACTTCGTCAAAGAGCGCCTTCCAGGCGGTGGCATGCAACCGGGCTGTGTCAGTGACAACCCCGTCCATGTCAAAAATGACAGCACCATAGCCACCGGTCTCAGCCGTTCTGCCTAGCGTCCGCGAAACGTTGTGCAGTTTCATTGAAGTTGATTTCCCCTGTTTGCCTGGGTTCCTTTTCTTGCTTGCGTGCTTGAGCACCGCTGCCACTTCCCTGCATCTAGCTTGCCTCGTGCACCTGAAAGCGTCAGCAATTACTATGATTCCCGCAGCTTCGCTGCCCTGCACAGGGCACAAGGTCCCGAACCGCCTGTTCCATGTAATCCAACACCGCTACCGGCGGCTTACGGCTTCATGTCCTGGTCCACTTGGAAATGCCAACAGCATCAACGCCGTACAAAATATCTCCTCCACAGGGGCCTTCTGGCCCTATTTCTGGTGCGGCCGCAGACGTAACGTTTTTGCTGTGGGCCAATAGGTGCTGTGGGCCAATACATCCGGTAGCGGCATCGCACAAGCCTCAGGTAAGCGCGTCGCTGGGGACGTCACGGCATCTCATCTAAGGAACAAAATATGAAGGCACTCGTTTATCAAGGTCCAGGGAAAAAGCAGTGGATGGAGGTACCCGCACCGCAACTGCTCAATGACAGTGATGTCGTGGTGCGCGTCGACACCACAACAATTTGTGGAACCGATCTGCATATCCTCAAAGGAGATGTTCCCGCCGTCAGTATCGGCCGTATTTTGGGTCATGAGGGTGTGGGTACCATCTCAGAAGTTGGATCCGGGGTCAAAGACTTCAGTGTTGGCGACCGCGTCATTATCTCCTGCATCAAGTCATGTGGACACTGTGTTAATTGCCGCGCGGGGCTGTACTCGCACTGCCTCGGAGAAGAAGGGGCATCCGGGATCGGCTGGGTGTTTGGCCACCTGATCGATGGAACACAGGCCGAGTATGTGCGCGTGCCATACGCGGATAACTCCCTGCATAAACTCCCTGAAGGTGTTACTGACATTGCGGCGGTTATGCTATCCGACATTCTCCCCACGGGATTTGAAATCGGCGTTCTAGCCGGCCATGTTAGGCCAGGTGATGTGGTGGCGGTCATCGGCGCCGGACCAGTGGGCCTGGCCTCGATGATGACAGCCGGGCTCTGCGGGGCTGCAACGATCATTGCCCTGGACCTTGATCGTGGACGGTTGGAGCAAGCCAAGTCTTTTGGTGCCACCGACACGGTTGTCTCGGACACTGCCGACTGGAAGGAACAGGTCCTGGCGCTCACCGATGGTGCAGGAGTGGATGTCGCCATTGAAGCCGTTGGTGTGCCGGAGACATTTGCGGTAGCCCTAAACATTGTTCGCCCCGGTGGCCACGTCGCCAACGTCGGTGTCCATGGCGAAGCTGTCACGCTACATCTGGAAGAACTGTGGATTCGAAACATCACCATCACTATGGGCCTTGTCAATGCAAATACGACGCCGATGCTGCTCAAGCTCGTTGCTTCACACAAACTCGCCGCCGAGCGATTTGCCACGCACTTCTTCAACCTTGACCAGATGCTGGAGGCCTACGAGACATTCTCAAATGCAGCCACGACCAAGGCACTTAAAGTCATCATTTCCCGGGTTGGCTGAACCAGTGCCGTGGGGCGTGCGGCACCGGCGCTCTTGACCGCGAGCAGTACGTCTTGAAACAAAACACCGCACCCCTCATTCGTTGGAAAGGCAATCAAGATGAGCATCGCCGTCGTCTATGAATCCATGTTTGGCAACACCCGCACAATAGCCTTTGCCATCGCTGAGGGCCTGGCCCCTTTTGGCGTAGTTGTCACTGCAAACGTCAACGATCCACGATCCACTGGCGCCACTCGTTGCGCCGAGTTGCTGGTTCTCGGTGGACCAACCCATGTCCATGGCATGACACGCCCCGCTTCACGGGAAGAAGCAGCAAGGTGGTCCAAAGACTCCACCAAACATCTGATCCTTAAACCCTCGGCGCCAGGGATCGGCGTCCGTGAATGGATCAGGGACCTTGACCTCGTTCCAGCACTGAGTGCAGCGTTCGACACCCGGGTGGACAAAGCCCACATAATTACCAGTGCAGCGTCAGGACACATTGAACACGCGCTCACGAAAAGGGGGTCGCGCTCAGCGATTACGCCAGAGAGCTTCTTGGTGACTGCGGACAACGGTCTGGCAAATGACGAGCTGGATCGGGCCTTAGCGTGGGGCATCTCCGTGGGCAAAGCCATGGAACAGTTCATCCACCACTGAGCCGACGGGGACAACCAGTCTGCTCGTATTAACGCGCGGAGATACGGATTTCACAAGGAGCAGGAATATGAGTTGGCTAAAAAACTCCGTCAGCGTAGCGATTCCTTTGCCTGGTGCGCCAGAAGGGACCAGGATGGGGCGTCAAGACCCTACCTGGACCCTCGACAAATCTCCCTTGCCACTGACGGAGGTAAAGCCCTTGGCGGTGGGGCATTGGGGCACCACTCCGGGTCAGAATTTCATTTCCGTGCACTTGAACGGCTATAACATCAGCAATCCAACGGTGTTGGCCCGCATCGAGCCACCAGAAGTGGATGCGCTTCTGCCTGGGTGCGGAAATGATCCTCGCTACGTTGAAGGTGAGGACCCGGCCGCGCCGCATCAGCTAATGGCCGCTGTCTTGGAAGAAGCCATAGAAGACATCCTGTCCGTCCACTCCGCTGCACGGGTCGATGGTTGCACGCGCTGGCCGCGCTGGCCCGTGCTCGTTTTGCGCTCCCCCAAAGAGTGGACAGGACCCAAGACGGTGGACGGGCTACCGGTTGAGGGCACGTTCCGCTCACATCAAGTTCCACTACTGGTGGAGGATGCCCATCCCGAGCACGGTGAACGGCTCGAACAGTGGCTACGTACTTACAGACCCGAGGAGCTTTTCGATGAGTGCGCCAAGCTCAAGATTAGGGCATTGCCGTGGCGACAAGACACCTCATCGCTAGACTATTTGCTGGCTTCTCACCTGTGGCGGCAGGACCACAACGGCTTCCCCGACCAAGATCCTTGCTTTGTGGATCATGTGGATCATGTGGATCATGTGGTGAACAAGAAGGCAGACATCTTCAGGATTCACCTCTCTCCGGACACCAACTCCCTGCTCACTGTTGCCGACCATTGTTTGCGCAGCCGCCATTACATCGCAGTCCTAGTAGCCGGTGAGCGTGACATGCCACAGTGGTTCTCCATGGCCGACGTCGACCTTCCCTGCTGCTGTGACCCACCCACTCTTGAGGTACTAGCAGCGGTTTCAATCGTGGGCGAACACGTGAAAGAACTGAAAGTTCGGGTTGTCAACGTTGTTGATTTGTTGAAGCTGCAATCGGCAAACGAGCATCCACCTGGCCTCTCTGATCCGGACTATGACACGCTGTTCAGCAAAAACAAACGCATCGTGCTCGCCTTTCACGAATATCCGAGTCTGATCCACCGCCTGATTCACCGTCGCAGCAATCGAAACACATACGTGCGCGGCTACAGCCAAGTGGGCACTATCACCACAGCAGTCGATATGCCAGTGCGGAACCGGCTGGACCGCTTTCACCTGGTTCAGCACCTCATTGACAGGCTTCCGCAACTGGGTGCCCCCGCGGAGTATCTCAAACAAGCCATGACTCACAAGCTCTCTGAACACAACCTGTATATCAACCAGCACAGCCAAGACCTGCCCGAAATCTGCAACTGGGCGTGGAACTCAGAGGTGGTGGGTCATGGCTGATAAGTCATTACCCATGCAGGAGGTATTCCGGCAGCTGGAAACAACGGCTGCCGGGCTGAGCCAGGCTGAGGCTGCGAAGCGATTGCTGAAATATGGACCAAACGAGATCGCCGAGCACCACACGAATCCGCTGCTGAAGTTCCTGTCCTATTTTTGGGGACCAATCCCGTGGATGATTGAAATCGCGGTGCTCCTATCAGCAGTGGTGGGGCACTGGCCAGACTTTTTCATCATCTTGATTCTTCTGCTTGCCAACGCGTTGGTTGGTTTCACCGAAGAGCATCAAGCCGGAAGTGCAATAGATGCCTTGCGGGCGAAGCTTGCTATCACGGCCCGTGTTCGACGCGACGGCGCATGGATCACCCCGGCGGCTCGGGATCTGGTCCCTGGTGATGTGATTCGTCTGCGACTCGGTGACATTGTCCCAGCTGACGCCCGGCTACTGGACGGGGATCCGATTGAGGTCGATCAGTCTGCTCTCACGGGTGAATCCCTGCCTGCAACTCGCGGACCAGGGGACGCAGTATTTTCAGGTTCTATCATCCGCCGGGGCGAGATCGGTGCGCTGGTCTACGCCACCGGAGCGCATACCTACTTCGGCAAAACCGCCGAACTTGTTGCCGAGGCACACACCGTCAGCCACTTCCAAAGGGCCGTCCTGAAGATAGGCAACTATCTGATCCTTCTCGCTGCCGTTTTCGTGGCAATAATAATATTTGTATCCCTGCTGCGCGGCGACGCCGTTCTCACCACGTTGCAGTTCGCTCTTGTACTCACTGTCGCCGCAATTCCTGTTGCGATGCCCACGGTGTTGTCGGTGACCATGGCTGTAGGCGCCCGGTTACTGGCCAAACAGAAGGCCATTGTTAGCCGATTGGTTGCCATTGAGGAACTAGCCGGCGTGGACGTGCTCTGCACCGATAAAACTGGCACCCTCACCCAAAACTCTCTAACTCTGGGCGAGACTTTCAGTGTTGACACAGTCACCGCAGCAGAGGTCATTTTGGCAGGTGCACTGGCTTCCCGAGTTGATGACGAGGATCCGATCGACCTTGCCGTCTTTGGCGGACTAGAAGATACAACGGCATTGAACTCATGCACGGTGACTCACTTCGAGCCGTTCAACCCAGTAGATAAACGCACCGAGGCCGCCATCACAAGTGCCGACGGACATCTTTTCAAAGTTACCAAGGGCGCCCCGCAGGTGATTCTTGCTCTTGCCGGTGGTGGTGCCAAGGTCACCGCCACAGTTGTGGCCGCCGTCAATGCGTTTGCTGCACACGGCTACCGCTCGTTGGGCGTCGCTAAAACCAACGAGAACAACCAGTGGCAATTTCTGGGGGTGCTACCGCTGTTCGATCCACCCAGAGAAGACGCCAAGTCAACAATCAGCACAGCGCGGTCAATGGGCATCAGCGTAAAAATGGTCACCGGTGATGCCCTGGCGATTGCCACAGAGACCGCGGGGAAAGTCGGGCTCGGCACCAATATTCTCGACGCATCCGGACTTGGTGATGTAAAGAAAGAAGAAAGCCCTGCAAGTATGCGCTCAATTGAGACGGCAGACGGCTTTGCTCAAGTCTTCCCAGAGCACAAATACCACATCATTGACGTACTGCAGAAGCGCGGTCATATTGTTGGGATGACAGGAGATGGTGTCAACGATGCCCCAGCCTTGAAAAAGGCGGACTGTGGGATTGCCGTTTCCGGTGCCACCGATGCCGCCCGTGCGGCCGCGGCCATCATACTGCTCACTCCCGGACTGGCAGTGATCATTGATGCGATCAAAGAGAGCCGCAAGATTTTTCAGCGGATGAATTCCTACGCCATGTACCGCATAGCGGAGACACTTCGTGTGCTGTTGTTCGTTACCGGGGCGATCCTGTTCTTCAACTTCTTTCCGGTCACCGCGATCATGATAGTTATGCTGGCGCTGCTGAACGACGGCGCAATTCTCGCCATCGCCTATGACAACGTCCATTTCAAGATGAAACCCGAGGCTTGGAACATGCGCCTAGTCTTGGGGATCGCCACCGTTCTGGGCGTTGTAGGTCCCATCGCGGCATTTGGTCTCTTCTACCTTGGTGAGATGGTCTTTGGTCTGGGCCGTCCCCAGCTACAAACCATGATGTATCTGATGCTCTCCGTAGCGGGGCACCTAACCATATTTCTCACCCGAACTCGTGGCCCGTTTTGGTCTATCCGTCCCGCCCGTATCCTTTTGGTGGCAGTTTTAGGTACACAGGTGATTGCCACACTCATCGCCGTGTACGGATTGTTCATGACACCGCTGGGATGGGGGTGGGCCGCTTTCGTTTGGGGCTACGCCATCATCTGGGCACTAGTGGGCGACCGCATTAAACTGCTGGCCTATCGTGTTCTCGAACCAGCTCCTCGGCCTATGTGAGAGTGCACGGCCCCACCTCTCGCTAAGCACCACTGGTAGAGGTATGGTCAGCTCATGATGACTGTGGGAGAAAAAACAACAGCAGACTACCGGAGCCTATTCGAATCCATGCCCGGCATTGGGCTCTCCATGGGCGCAGGGTTGGGGCTCGT
Organism: Arthrobacter antibioticus; assembly: GCF_030063205.1. Lineage (GTDB taxonomy): Bacteria > Actinomycetota > Actinomycetes > Actinomycetales > Micrococcaceae > Specibacter. The sequence continues at coordinate 57,505 of NZ_JASISQ010000011.1, forward strand.
GTTTGCTGGCGCGCCAGGTCTCGCCATAGGTGCAGGGGTGGGCCTGATAGCGGGTTCGATCGTGTGGATGTGGTTTCACCAGTCCTGACACGGCGGGCTCACTCTGATTTAGGCCACTCCCCCGGGTTCTATTTCAGCTCTGTTTAGCCAGTCTCATCGCGAATAGTCCATGGGCAATAAGCATCAGGATGTAGGTCAGGTCAACGAGGATGTCCGTGGTTGAGATGCGTACCGAAGTTCTCTCGTTAGAGATAGTAAACTTGGCAAAGTCATTGTTAAGCCCGCACCCCAAAATCCCAAAGTGTGCAGAAGAACCATAGCCACCACGTCCAGGACTACTTGTCCCAAGGACTCCATCAAAGGTTGTGGCAGTCCAGGAAACGCAGATTAAAAATGGCGAACACTAGATTAACCACACCGAACAAAACGGCTATCCAGAGGCTGAACAACTATGGCCGTTTCTCGATTAGTACCTCTAGCCGCACTTTCAACGGTACTGGTCCTCAGATCACAGTGCACTGGTTCCTGGTCACAGCGCAGTATTTTGCGCTATCGCAGTTCTTAAGCTGTGGTTCACCCTGCTGAATACTCTCGACACTAGACTGATCAGAAGAGGCGCACCTCCGACGTTGCACAAGGTCCAAGGAGTCACACAGGAGCACAGGCACTCGCTGGGGCGGGCTTGGCGGGAGGCAGCGGTTGGTTAGAATGGCTGCGACTCTTTGGGCTATGTAAGCGTCTTACTGCTGGCAGCTGTGCTTGCCATAACGGTAGGTACCAACTCCTTCCCAATCCCCCTGCCGGAACGGATGCCGCCTTCACTGAGCACCGTTGGCAGCTCCGCGGTCTACGAGATCATGGCGTACGTCTTGTTCATTGCCTCCACAATCTCGATAGGCGGTTGGGCGGCTGGACTGCTCAGCAATGGCCTAAGAAGAAGGCTCTGCTCCTCCACCCTCGGTCCGGGCGCGTTCACACGATGAAGAGCACGAGCAGGATGGGGTAGGTGAGGAGGAGATTCTTGCCAATCAGGACATGGGCGGTTCCCATGACCAACGAAAGGGCGATGCCGTAGATCCCGGTAGAAATATCCTGAGTAAGGAAGTGAACAAGACCCCAAGTAAGTGCCAGCATGATCCCTCCCCATGGCATCCATCTAGCAACGAACCACCGTTCTCCTGCCGCCTGCCCAAATCCAATGATCAAGGCAATGATGATCGCTTCGGAGAAGTAGTAGAGAACCTGAACAAGCCAGACAATAGTTCCTGCGTCGCCATAGAGTTCCAAGAACGCATCATGCTCCGCTACTGGAGGAAGAACACCACCTCGAACCAGCCACTGGCCCAACAAAGTGAGAACAATGAGCGCGGCGACCGCCAACCACCGCATAACACCCAAACGTACATCGGCTTCACCGCACAGTCTGAAATCGGTTCGCCGACGAGCACAGGCTACCAAGCCAACCCCACCACCTACCCAAAGGAAGATCGTGACCCCCCAGTGAACAATCGATCCAAGAGAACCCCCCGCGGGCAGACCGATTAGTGACTCAAAAGCTACGAGCACGAGCTCTAGACCCAAGAGTGCGAAAGCGTAAAGCGCAAAGTAGAGGTACTCTTGCGCCCGCGTTGTTCTCACCGTTCCGGAAATATCAATCCACGTCCTCAGTTTTAAGCGGTCTGTAGCCCCGCCCTCCCAGAGTACAGCGGCAGCAATGGCGGTCATTATCCTGGCGGAGGTGCTGGGCCATGAGGAGGGGACCAAAGGCACTGTTACAGCGGGCTAGGGGCTGTCAGGATGAAATGAACACTAATAGGCGGTAGTTGCCACGGCGTTTCGCGTGTTCTGACCCCGCTGTCAGGAAAGGTTGATGCTCGGAATGGCTCGTACCCAGCGATCATCGAACATTTGTGGTCCAGTCGCTCGTCCGTGGTGCACGCATTGTGGAACTGATGAATTCCTGCTCATGGAGTCTGTTGCCCCCTGCTCATGCGGTGTTGCCGGGCTCGTGGGTCTGAGCTACTCATGTTTAGAATGCGAAGGTTTTTCAGCCCACTGTGTTGTTGTCAGCGCGGCTGAGACTACTTTGGCGCTCATGGTCTCAGGGATGGCAGATGACGGGCATCGATGAGATGAGGATCGTGTGCCGTGATAGATATCGAGGACAGTGCAGGGATGTCACCAACGATTCTGTGGTTGATAGATCGAATCCCGCTTCCAGCATTATTCGGAAGGGGAACGGCAGGTCACATCGTGGCGCTGGTGCTGGGCAAGACGTAGGATATTCACGGGATTGGCGGAAACGTCGGTGCATTGCCCTCAGCTACTGCTGCGTCCCAGCAAGGATCCGACGGTTATTTCACCACGCCAACGCGTCCTTTTCTTAACAACTTCATACGCACTCTCCTCTTCCCCCGCCCAGATAGGAGGCGAGAAAGTGGCATTTGATCTTGGTCGTCTAGGGCTAAACGCCACCACCACGGTACCCGGGGGCCAACAGTTTACTGGCGTCCAGAGATCTGCACTCTTGTTCGGTGGTCTGCCCACAGAAATGCATACTACTACTAGGTCCTATCCCGCTCGCCATACAGGACAGCTGAATACGCCTCCATCTAGCGGGCTGTGGGTGGGCAAATGGCTGTTGGCAGTACCCCACTACTTTATTCTGTTCTTCCTTGGGTCGCCGTTCTTCTCACCACAGTCGTTTTCTGGTTCGCCATCTTGTTCACAGGCCACTACCTGAACCCCTGTTCCACTTTGCTGCCATTCTCACCGACTACCCTGCCAACTCCGAGGTGGACAACCCCGAACAACTCTCCCATGGACTCGTCCTTATCAAATGGTGACCGCTGGCTATCACCCATTGACTCATCGCCTCCGGATACTGGGCGCAATGTCGGCCTCTCGCCGCTGGACTGCGTGTGCTTGTTGCTGCCCTCATGCTCCCGTTCACCGGCCGCTACCTGCGTCCACTGCTCGACTTGGTCATGGGGATAAACCCGTGGAACTACCGGGTTGCCGGTTACACCCTGCTGCCAAGTGATGAATACCCGCCGTTCAGACTAGATCAGGGACCGGAGGACCCGGACCAGCGTAACGTTCGCGCCGGTATGAACTTTCCCCGACCAAATGCTCCACTAACGCTCTTGAACACCCCACTGAGCGAACGCTACATTTGGGCGGTGGTGCGGACGCTGCCCCAGCCCCCGAACGGGAAGCCGTCCTGGAACTCGGCGACCCCGATCGTCGTGCCGCAAACCAAGCGCACCGGCATTGCACTTGATCGGCCCGAGGCATTATTTTGATTACCTAAGGTTGCTCAAGCTATTGATGGGCATCACGGTGCCTCTCGCCGCGGTCGCAGTATTCTTAGGAGTTCTACTCTCCGGAAGTGGACTTGGTGAATCCATCGCTGCCGCAGTCGTCGGTGCAGTCAACGTCGCCTTTCAAGTTGCATTCTGGGTCACCGTAGTGTTCGCAGTCATCGATCACACAAGCATGAGTGACAGGACGCTCACTGCGTGGACACCTGATCGATTGCCCAGAACCCTTTCTGGGGCACAGATCACCGTGATCGACTCGGTGATCGATGCGGCCGGGCTCCTAGTATTCGCCGGTGCCATTGTTTGGCAGCAGCTTTCTTCACTATTTCAGGACAGCACCGGCACGCCAATCCCTCTCTTAGCGCCCGGACTATGGTCGCTGTGGCTCCTTAACATGAAGCGGCTACTCAACCCCGACTTCCACACAATGGTCCAGCAGGCAACGGCACTTCATGTTCAGACGCCCAGTTTTTACATCATCATCAGCGTAATAGTGATAGGGCTTTTAGTGTGGAAAATCATCGATGGCTTCGTCAAGGCCGGATAGGCCAACCGAGAGTGTGCAGATCGAGGTTTGGATGACATCTAATTTGTGATCTTTGATCCGTGCGTTGACGATGGGTAGAAAGTCGGCCAGTATTTCCAATGCAGCAATCTACCGCCGAGGTCCACTTGGTCCTGTCAATGAGTACCATGCCAGTGAGTACCCTGCCGGCGTACATTTGGTGAGCTGGCGGGTGCAGGGGCTGACTCCTGAGAGCAATGACTTCGCTGTGATGGATGCGTATGTCGATGGTGACCGTGGCAATGATTCCCATCACGGGTTGTTCGCCCCAGGGCGCGAACTCGAGGTTGGTGCGCGCACTCATGAAGCCTTGTTCATAGAGTGAGCTGATGGTCTGAAAGAACAGCTTCGCAAAACCGATCCCTCTAGCCACGTAGTAGGCCTGGAGGCGTCTCTGGGAATCTGTCTAGGTCAGTGGTGGAGCCGACCGGTGGCCACACCGCTTGCGGGAGCTATACGCCCAAGATGGACAGGCACACCACGCTGGTGGTGTAATGCACTTGTTAGGCTGGCACGTAGGCCCACCCCGGCTCTATCGCGTATCTGAAGGGTCAGAATCACATGCTCGAACGCACCATTATTGAAGCTGTGGGCACCGCGGAAACCCTGATCGATCAGGGTGACCAGGGAGATGCTCAGGCGCTACTCACACAGGCCCTGCTAATGTGCTCCCTTGCAGCCAATGACAGGGAGGCCCTCGCCATAGCAAAAGCCACCAGGCTACTCATCAATTTGGATGTTGGACTGCTGCCGGAGGGTGCAATCGATGCCCATGTAGAGCGGATGCGCCGGTTGATCGCGCCGTTTCACTGCGAGACAACAGCCACAGCATCTGCTGAAGCCGAGTTGAGCCGCTTCGAATGGGTCCACTCCAGTAGCGATGCAGATCCAATCGTCCTGGTAGACGTGCTCCGTGGTGCACGTGAATTCACCGCGCGGGCGCACGACTCGGAGCACGAGGGCGTGCGGCGGGCTGCCGCCGAGGCAGCCTTAACAGCCCAGATAATCCGTGAATGGCTCAGCCAAGACGCCACGTCAATCGCCGTGGCGCTCGAGTCGTTAGCACTGAGTCTGACCTCCGAGTCCGACTCTCGCATGCGCCACATCCGCATCGATGCACTGTACACGGCCGCGCGGCTGCGCATCGAGCACACCAACGACGCACCCGCCGCCCATTACCTTCTACATACGGTATTCAAGGAAGCAGGCGAGCTCGCTTCGGCGCGGCGGTTCTACTATTCAGCCACCCTCCATCTAGCTGACCTGTCCTTGGATGCTGCTGCGTCGCCGGCGGAGGCGCTCACCGAGGCCACCACCGCACTTCACAGTGACTACGCCGACGATGTGCAGGATGCTGCTTTACGCTGCCAGCACCTAGATCGGATGCTAGCCCGGATTCCCGCAGACGACCGTGAAAAGATGGCCGCCATGGAATGGGTGCGGCTGATCAACCGCCTCACGGCCAGCCGCGATCCGCAGGTACGTGCAACTGTGCTTGACCATGTCAGGTTTCGAAGAACCAACCTCGACGGCCTCACGGCAACGGACCTGCACATCCTCCAGCATGCCGATACTGCAGCGCTCCGTGACACACACCAGGGGACTGTGGGAGCACGGTTTCAGGTGGCCTGCAGAATCGTGGAAGTCATCGGGCGCCCTAACCTTGGAATAGTACCATCCCACACGGAGCCCCACCGGGATCCATCACTGGCGGTACGCCTTTCTGAAGAGCTAGAACAGCGTTTCTCCCACGCCGCGTCAACTCCGGAACTAGCACCAACCATGGCCCGGATGCTGCTCGAACGGGCCCTGCGTTTATCTGAAATCGGTCGCCGCGAACAGGCGCTGTCCGTCTTGGCTGAAGTCCGTTCGAAGGTCGCCAACGCACCCGTCAACCACTTACGCCACATCCTTGCGCAGTCCGATTATTGGAGGGGTCGCCTCCAAAGGGAAGCAGGACAACGCCACCAAGCCAGCACCGCCGTAGATGCCATGGTTACCGAATTCGCCCATGACCCCGATCCCGACGTACGGGTATGGGCTGCGAACGCGCTCCACTCCGCAAGCCGCGACCCAGAGCTGAACCCCTCCGACGTCGATGCCATCCTCGACAGATTCGCCGAAGCCTTCAGCGACGACGAGGACCCACGCATCCGCCAGCACGATGCCCACCGGCGCTTGAACCAAGCCGTACACGCACACGAACAAGGAGCCACCAACCGGGCTGCCCAGCTACTCAAGGACTTAGTCGCCCGGTACAACACGGATACCGATGCTGAGATTATCGACACGGTGCGGCTCGCACAGCAGAACCTCACCGTTTTGACCCTTTCCGCCAAGGAGGCAAAAACCCCCGGAACCGAATCTGAGGAACAATACCGGGACCTGAGCAGCCGACTCCATGCGGCTGATGGTATCTACGCCTCCGGCCTTACGGAGGAAGCTGCACGGCAGTGGCAGGTGCTGGCCGACTCTGCGCATGGCAGCAACGACCCAAACATCGCCATCATTGGTCTCGCAGCACTGGACATGTGGGGAGCTTACCTCAACGACAGTCAACAATGGGTGGCTCTCAGCGCCGTAGCCCGCCGGGCGATGGTCGCACGGGAAAACCTGGACTTCCGGGCTGAACGAATGCGCACCTGCGCCTACCTCCGCTTCGGCATTGCACAAGGACGAGTCGGAGATCCGTTGTCGGCTATCGCCGCTTTCGAAGCACTTGATGCATTGGCCGCCAACACAGGGGACGACGAGATCATGACGACCCGGCAACAGGCAATCTACAATCGCGCCGTCATGATTGACGACCTTGGTGATGCTGAGGGGGCCATTGAAGCCTACGAGCATGTTCTGGCCGTGCACTCGGCCAGCCGCGATTCACAGGCACGCCGGCTCCGGCGTATCAAGGCGCTGCGGAACAAGGCCCTACTTCTGAACGATTTGAACCGACTCCCGGACGCTGCAAGTGCCCACCGTCAGATCTTGGATATAGCCTCCGGCAATCCCGATCCTGAACTGTGCCAGCGTGCCCGGCTCTCAGCATTCTCCCTGGCCGAATGCTTCACCCGCCTCGGTGACCATTCCTCGTCGGCTCAGACCTACGCTTGGATACGCTCGGTAACGACACTCGGATTTACCTCGACTGATAACTTGTCAGCCGCACGGGCCCAGAAGTCGGCCGAACGCTTAGCCCACCGAGCAGGTAAAAGGAAACAATAATCGGCATTAAACCACTCAACTCTGCCCCAAAAATCGATGCCCAAGTGTTGCGGCGAGTCCACACCACCAACTTGAGGCGGGTCAAGGATCTGGGACGATCAATCTGATGTTCGGTGGTTGGCCTGTTGCGCCCTTGTGACACTGAGGGCCACGGCTGGTAGGAAGTCTCCGATCAGCACGTAGGATTTGGTCTTCCGCCGATACTTATGTCGTTTTCTGCCCAGTTGGCCACCTTTTAATAGCGGCCTTTCTGCGCGGCGCATAGGGCCGTCAACCACCCGACTTCCCCGGAGGTCCCCTACACAAAATAGGTTTACTGCGGCCAAATACCCTTGGTTCATCAGCGCTGACTGGAACACTTCCCGTCGCCTAGGGGTATTCGTTGAACTATACCCGTGGCGGGCTTCGAACCCGTCCTGAGCAAACGGAGCCAGTGCGGATGCAAGTTTTTCTCAAACGAGCCTTTTATCGAAAACAGCCTAAGGGTCCCAGCACAAAAGGCAGACAAGGAGAAAGAGCAAGAATCGGAAAGCCCACACTGCCTAGCTTCAAAACCACCATTTTGAGTTCAGTGGCTCCAACGCTCAATCGCTTTTGGTGGTGCAAAGCTGCTAGCGGCCCGATTTCGCACGCACGGATGCTCAGCTGAAAAATGTATTCGCCATCACCACAAAAGGGGCGTGGAGACCACTGATCGCTGACTGCTATCAGGTGAGGCTCTTTTACAGAGCGTTTGGCTAGAAACCTAGTGGAAAAGCAGCCTAGTTCAGGAGGTGCTGATGGACTCCTTCGCCTGCGAGCAGGCGCTTCTGTTCGGCTATCTTGATGATCCGGTCGATCACGGTGCGTGTGCTTACACGATTTTGGGCTTCAGGTCTGGTTAGAATATCGATGTTTCGACCAAGGGTGAGTCCTTGGATCGGGCGAAGAACCACGTGCTCACGAAAGTATGGAGTCAGTCCGGTGTATCGGGGCAGCAAGCCCACGGTGCCGCTCTCAGCGATGATCGCTGCCACCATATTGAACTCATTAACTCGGTGCGTAATCTGGATGGGTGTGCCAGCGCTGGCAAACATTGCTTGGATCAGGAGTGGCTCCAGCGCAAATCCTTCATGGGCTGCCACCCAAGTTTCGTCCACTAGATCAGCTAGGGATACCGTCTCGTGTTTCGCCAATGGGTGTTCACGATGGATCGCTAAGTCGATCGGTTCTTGCAGCACAGGAGTGACATGCACTCTGCGGGTGGGCCAGGGATCTGATGTCAGCGGCCGGTGCGCGATCACGATGTCGTGGTCACTAACCAAGTCTACGAATTTGTTGATCGATACGTCTTCGTCCCGGCAACGCACCTTTGGTCCGTCAGGGTCCCTGAGGCTGCCCGCGATAAGTGCCGGAAACCAGGCCAGACCGGCACTGTGAAAAGCAGTGACTGAAACGGGTTGTTGACGTGCAACAAGATACTCGTTGACTGAATTTTCCGCACGGGCAAGAGACTCCAGCACATCCCCACCAGCATCGGCCAGCAGTTCACCGGCAGGTGTAAGCACCAAGACTCGGCCTCTTTGCTCCGTGAGGGGGGTTGGCACGCTTCGCTGCAATGATGCGATTTGTTGGGAGACCGCAGATGGAGAAAGTAGCAGTGCTTGTGCCACTGCTGTGACCGAGCCACGGTCTCTGAGCTCACGCAAAGTTCGAAGATGATGCACTTCCATGAAGCTAAGCTTACAGGTTATTGAAGATAGTGGCCGTTGTTCTGTAAGGAGTGAGTTAATTACGGTAAAAGAATGTCCTTTCCTTCCAGCTCCATTTCGCGCCTACTGCCGGATCTAGTGCTCTTGATCGTCGCGATAATCTGGGGTGGCAGCTATCTGGCGACTCAAGAGCTAGCTGCGGCTTCATCTGCGGCCGCGGTTATGTGCGCCCGTTTCGTCCCTGCAGCAATCCTCTTGTTATCTGTGAATCTCGCTCGCCGAAAAGTCCGTCTCCGTGATTCATCATTTCCCGGCATCCTGCTGGGAACACTTCGCACGGCTACCATCGCGATGGAGACGATCGGCGTAACGCTCACAAGTGCCACAAACGCCGGACTCATCATCGCCCTATCCATTCTCCTCACTCCTATACTTGAATCCGCGCTCACCAAGAGACGACTCCCCCTCCCCTTGATAGGAAGCATTCTGCTCGCCCTCACAGGCATATCCTTACTGGTGGGAGGGCAAGACTTTTCCGGGATCAATCTAGGTGATGGACTCATGCTCTTGGCGGCGGCGACGCGGGCCCTCCTCGGTGTTTCGGAGGCACGATTCACCGTCGGTAGGAAAGCTGACGTTCTGAGCTTGACCACGCTCGAGATCGTTTTTGGTGCGGTCATATTCGCGGCCTGGGGCGGGAACTCATTGCTGGAGCATGTTCCCAATTTTAGTGTCTCTAATTGGTTCACCTTGGCCTATCTTTGCCTAGGCTGCACAATCTTTGCATTTCTTGGGCAGCTCTGGGCAACGAAGCACACCTCGGCGTCGCGTGCGGGGATGCTTTTGGGTACAGAGCCAGGCTGGGCACTCCTTGTTGGGGTGTTCCTGGCCGGGGACAGAATTGGTGCACTTGGATATATGGGGGCGGCGGTGCTCTTGGCTGCAACTTGGTGGGGCGCACGTGCCGAACAACGCTGGCGCGGAAGCGGGGGTTGAAGCGGGGTTAGCGGCCATAATGTGTGTATGCAAAGTGGCTTTTGACCAGTAATCATATGGGATGCAGGGCCTTGTACATGCTTTGAAAGCATGTATGGTGACAGTTCCCAAGAACCACCCCCGTTGTGGTG
>NZ_JASISQ010000012.1 GCF_030063205.1 Arthrobacter antibioticus
ATGGATTGCTCTTGTTGCCTTTCAGGAATTGTAGAAACTTTGTTTTGTCTAGTTGCTGGGGCTGGGGCACCGGTTGCTGAGGTGTCCCCTGGTCGTGGAGGATGCGCTCAATTTCAGCCTTGCAGCTGCGTTGAACCGCACTGTAGGTTTCGGCTGCAGATTTGCTCTCTTCAAAGGCTCCCCCGTTCCGGGCGTTTTGGAGAAACGCGAAGGTCATTTCCATTGGGTTGGCTCCGGCGGCCCGAAGAAAGACCCTGTAGCGGCTCTTATATTCGCCATGGTGCGCGCCGCGCCATCCGCCATCCGCCACCATGACCAAGGAGGCACCTGTGTTCAGGTTGACCCATTCGGCGTCTGTCCTGTCTTCAGACTTGATTTTGTCTTGCAGGTACTCGCCCCATCCCTCGGTGAGAGTCTTGGTTCCAGTTGAAAGCCAGGTCATGTTCATTCCTTCATAGTTAGGTGCTGCTGAATTTTGGGTTACATACACAGGTGTTAGCGCGGCGGGTTTTTCGGTAGCCGGGCCGGGGCCGGTGGCAGGGTCGTTAGGCCGCTGCGTTTCTTCACGTCAGCTATCGCTGCACGGACGGCCGCGCTGACAAAGCCGGTGCGGTTTTCCATGATGGACAGTGTGCGCCGGTCCTCAACAATGGCGGCATCCATCTTGGCAATAATTGAGTCGTACAGTTCGAAACTGCGCGAGACTCCCACACCCTCCTTGGGTTCGGCCGGCAGAGCTGCAACGATTTTGGCGCGGCGCTCCGGGCTGTGCTGGGCGTGCTTTTCGATGGTGTGCCCAATCCAGGCAGCGAAAACGTTGAGGGAATCCGGGGATAGATCCAGATCCACCATGTACGCGCTTTTAGCTTCCTGGAATGTGCCGTGTTGCCAGTACGTGCCCACCCTTGTTTTGGTTCCGGCGGTCGCAGACTTGGGAGCCGTGCGGGCCGGTGTCGGGGCGGCCGCCGGCACGTCATTGCCCTGGGCGACGGCGGCGGCGTTCCGCTCCCCTATTGACTGCCTTTTGACTGCCATGGTTACTGTCCTGCTTTCTGGCTAAGAATTTGGGTCATTGCATCGGCGTAGTCTTCCGAGACACCGGCGCCGGGGCGGTAGACGCCAATGGTCATCCCTGACGTGTAAGCGTCTTTGACGGTTACGGCCTCGCGGACGGTTCCCGTGACTTGACCGGGATGGTTCGCGTGCAGCAGCTCCACAATTTCGCGGTCCAGCGTGCGGCGGTGGTCGTACCTGGTGGGGATGATCCAATCAATTTTTAGACCTGGGCGGATTCGCTTGGCTAGGCGTTCATTAATGATTGCTTCCAGGCGGGCCAGCTGATCGTAGGATTCGGTGGCGGTGGACACCGGGGCAATGACCACATCCGCGGCGGCTAGACCAGCCAGGGCCAAGCCGGTGGCCGATGGCGGGGTATCAATGACTACATCGTCGTATACCTCGGCAACAGTGTGCAGGTGATCCCGCAGGCTGATGATTAGATCCGCTGGCGGTGCCGCTTCCACGTTCGCCAGCTCGTGGGTTCCCACCAGCACCCCCGGCACGGGCTCGGTCTTGATCGTCTGCGCCGGTACGGCCGCGTCCAGGGCGTCAGCTTCGGCGGTGAGGACCTGCGCGGACCCCGCGTCAATGATGGTTTCCCTGGTAATGCCCATGCGCGTTGACAGGTTGCCCTGCTGGTCAAGGTCAATCACCAGCACGCGCCGGCCGCGCCGATTCAGTGCCAGCACCAGCTCGGCGGCGGTCGCCGTTTTGGCGGTCCCTCCCTTGGGTAGCGCCACGGTGTATATCGTCATGGTCCCTCTTTCCTCTCGCCTTCGGTGGTTTCGGTAAATCTTTAGCGTGCGGCGGCGGTCGTCCACCATTTGGCTCCGCTGGGGCCGGTGATGTTCCACCGGCGCGGATCGCCGGCCAGCAGCTCGTATGCGGCATCAATGAACCGGTAGTGGTCATCACTGTAAGTAATGACTTCTCCTGTGATGCCGGTCAGCTCTTCGGCCGCCGTGACCACCTGGGGAAGCATCAGACGGTGCAGCTCAGGGAAAATGAACTCCTTGAGAGTCTGGACAAGATGGGTGGTAGTAAATGCCTGGTAGTCAGGGTGGGTAACTGCCGCCGGTGTCGGGTTGCTCATGGTGTGCTCCTTGTGTTGGTTTGGCGTGGTAACCGGTTGTGTTGATATATCTAGTCTAGTCGAACTGTTCATGTAATGCTAGTTATTTGAGCAACAAATTAATATATTTGCGCAGATCAGACACTGTTTTTATATGTCTTGCTGGCGTTTAAGGTGTTGCTGTTGTTATATGCTAAGGTCACGATTTTCGTGACCCTCCGGGCTAAGGTCACGATTTTCGTGACCCTCCGGGCTAAGGTCACGATTTTCGTGACCCTCCGGGCTAAGGTCACGATTTTCGTGACCCTCCCCTGGGGGCTCCACTCCCCCGCCGTCCTGGCCGTCTCTTTGGGTTAGGCTGATATGGCTTGGCTGGCGTGGTAACCGGCCTAGTGTTGATAGATAGCCGGCCCTGTCCCCCAAGATGGGCCGGCTATCGGCATTTGGCAGGGCTTGCAGCAGCGGCCCCGCCGGGTGTTGCGGGGCCGCTGCTGCTTGGCCTCTAGCTGGTGGTGAGCGCCCGGGCGGCTTCTTCGCCCATCCGTTCGGCGTGCCATTCGATGCGCTCCACGATTCCCGCGTGGGTTTCCTTGGAACGGGAATCTTCCCTGTCGCTCACGTATGAATCGAACGTCTTAAGATACTTGATGGCCAGGTGGTGCAGCTCCTTCGCTTCCACGTGATGCAGGCCACGCCAGTAGGTCCAGGTGACGCCCTCCGAGACGCTGAACTCGCGGCCGCCGATTTCCTTGTGGAAGATGGCCAGGTGCCCCATAACGGATTTTCCCGTGTCGATGGACCCAATCCAGTAAATATATTCCAAATCGCTATCCTCGTACTTGGCGATGGCCTCCGCCATGGTCAAGCGCTCGTCCAGGCGTTCGGTGAAATTGTCGTCTTCACTCGCGGCGGCGTGGGCTTCGTAGCTGTCAGCTGAGAGCACGTTTTCGGCCTTGGCGATTTCGCTGGCATAGCGGGCCAGGGCAGTGATCTTGTAGTGCGGGCTGGCGTACTGGGCGTAAAAGGTGTTGCCCCCTGTGGCCTGGTCGTTGTCGATGATGAGGATTGCTCGTGTTCCCATGATGTTCTCCTGGTGTTGGTTTGGTGTGGTAACCGTTTGTGTTGATATAACTATTCTAGTCTTACTGTTCATATAATGCTAGTCAAAACGGCCTATTTTTTACTATATTTCCTAGTCAGCTCTGTTTTTACGGGCCTTACAGTGCGTACCGGAGTTACTGGCGTTTGGCACCATACAGGGTGATGGTGTCCGTAATTCTATTGGGGTCCAGCCCTGACCAGTGCGTGACCGTAGACCCATTGGTAAACAGGACTACCGGCGCCTGGGCATACCCAAGTTCGGCAGTGACATATTCAAGGGCTGCGGCATTAGTGGTGATGTCCACCTCAAGAAAGGGCACGCCCTGGGCCGCGAATAGGTCTTTGGTCTTGGAGCATTGAAAGCATCCGGCCGGTTTGGTGTAGATGGTTAGCTGCACTGGGTTCTTTTCCATACTCTTATTATAGTCTTACTGTTCATATCATGCTATATGTTTGCAAGTCGTTTTAGAATGTTTTAGCAGGTCAAGGCTGTTCTTAGTGTTCGCGTTGGTCAAATAGATTTTGTTTACGTCTGGCGTGCGCGCTGGTTGGTGGATGTGGGGCAGGGCGCTAAGCACCTCCGCCTAAATCCCCTTGCGCGTGAAAGCTCCAAGCCGCTCGGTGGTGACGTGCCCACGTCCGGGGGTCCTGCTCCCTGGCTATGTCGTCATTGGCTGAAAAGAACATGACCACAGCGGACGGTGGGCCGGCGGCGCTCAGTCTTGGACCATGGGGAAGCTGTCCGGCCGTTGTGTGCAGCGCAGGCGGGTTAAAAAGCAATGGCCGCACCAATGAGGGGGAGCGGCCATTACGTGCAAAATATTACTTAGAGGCTCTGACATTTGATCTGCTGCCACTGTCCCTGCCATAGCCAGGTTACCCACGGCATAGGTGCCCTGACCGTCTGACACTCGTTGCAACTCGGCCATGCACCCGCTCAGGAAAATATCTCACATCAAACCCACAGCACCAGGTGAGGCGCACACAAAAAGCTACACAAGATCCCGAGCAACTTCTTAAGCGCCTCGTGTCCGGCCCGCAGCGGCAGCGCGTCATTCTTCCTCGGCACTGTCTCCCAATAGCTGCAGCTGCCGGCCCATGATGCCCACCAGTGGCCACCCATCTAATTCCTCTTCCACTTCCCACATCACAGCGGGATAGCCCGAAGGGTTGATAAGTCCGTGGCGGGTCAGGGCCACGGATTCTGCAAGGGGCCGACGCGGCTTGATGATGCGGTGCCGGGCGAGCTCGTAAAGATCAGGGCCGGCCTTCTTGTATTTGTCTCCAAAATGATGCACCCAACAGCCCCAGAGGGTCACTGCCGGTTCACTATATTGGGGGTTGCCGTTGATGTCATCACCTATGTATTCACGGCCGCGTTCCTTACGCATTTTGAGCATGTCCAGATACAGGCGGACTTGCGGGTGGTTAAGGTTGCTTACACAGTCCTCCGGGCGGTGGTCATCACAGAGGATGTCATCAAAAGCTTTCTGCGTTTTCTTTTGAAGGATCGCAAATTCCTTAGCTTCCTGCTTCCTTTTGGCTGCCTGCGCCTGCGCTTGGGCTTCCAGGCAGGGCTCGCACTTCGGAATGTCTCCCCACAGTGCCTGTTGGGCTTCCTGGCGCTTTGTGATGTACACCTGGCCGCCGCAGTCCGGGCACGCTATGTCCTCAATCAAAACGGGGTGCTTGGCCGCAAGCGCACCCATTTTGCCGCCCGTGATCCCTGGCGTTTTCACAATCTCCTGCAAAGTTTCCGCCCAAACGATTTTTTCCTTATGAGGATTCCATCCTTCAACGGCCCAGTAGCGGCGGTAGGACTCAATCCGCAGCGGATCTTCACCCGACAGCTGCGCGTCAGTGGCGGAAATAATAGTGATGGGCGTTAGTGAATCGGTCATATCCCCAACCTTTCCATAGCTTTGTCAGTGCCTTTCTCTAGGGTCTTAGATCATGGATGAAATTTCGGTGGCCACCACAGCGCACGGTCTGCCCGTTTCCTTCCTGCTCGACGGCCGGACCTGGCATGTGGGAGCCGACCCGGTGCGTTGGTTTGAGCGGGTTTCTTGGTGGGAAACAGCTGCCCGGATGCCTAAGGGGGAGTGCGTTCGCATGGATGTGATGGTGTGGCAGGTACAGGCCCGGATCGGGCATAATTCCAGATCCCCCCTCGTCACTTTTCACCTGGTTTTGGGCCAGGACCGGCGTACCTGGTCTGTGCGGTCCATGGACGCCATAGCCGCCTAACCGGTTACCGATTGGGCGCGTGAGCGTTTTCCGGCTTCGTAGTCGCTGGCGCATCGTATCCGCCAGCTGGGGCGGGTGGGTGATTCGGCACCGTTCCGGCTCTGGGCCTCTGCTTCGGCGGCTTTGCGGCGGGCCAGGAAGGCCGTGCGCTCGGCATCGCGCTGGATGCGCTCAGACTCGGCTTTCTGGCTTGGGAAGCGGTGGAAAGTGCCATCGGCGCGTAGCCAGGCGTTGAGGCGGTGGCGCAGCCATGCGCCCATGTTTCCCACGCCGCTGGCCCCATCGTGGGGGTATCGGGCATCTGTGGTGGGGCGGTTGTCGATCATGTGCAAAATGTCGTTCACCGTAGCCCCGGCCCGTAGCAATGGGCGGATCAGGGCGGCGACGTGGGCAGTGGAGATGTTTTGCAGCGGAAAAAACTTGAATTGGCACTCAGCTGCGGCTAGACGCTCAGCCTCCCGGCGCGCACGCTTGGTCATTGGCTGCTTTTGAGTGGCGTTCGGTGCCCAGAAGTGTTCTTTCCGAGTCCGTATGAGGCGATTGACGCCGAGACGCGCAGCGGCTCGCTTGGGAGAAGTTATCGGCGGAGCCGATTCCATTTGAATTTTGGAATCTGCCTTGCGCGTTGCGTGCGGGGGGTTAAATACTTCCCCAAGGGGAACCGGTGCGCTACTTTTTTCCACACTCTTCTTTGGGGTAGTTTCCAGAAGGACGTAGATGGCCGCTTCATTCTCTGTGCGGCCGGTGGACTTGGGTGTTTTGGCCGCTGATCGGCCGGTGGCCACCACTGCCAGGACATTCCAATCGCGCAGGCGCCGGAAGTAATTGGCGATGCTTTTGGATGGGAAGCCGTAGCGGTTTACCAGGCGTTCCCATACGGGCATGATGGTCATGCTCTTGGGGTCAAAGCCGGGCATCTGTGCCAGGGCGTTAGCGAACCGCCAGATGTTGGCTTTGAGGTCCTTGCGGGCCAGTTGGAATTGGGGAAGCGCTTCAATGCCCCGCAGCCACCGGATGATGTGACGTGCCGGCCTGTGCCCCTCGGGGACCACGACAGCCACTGCGTTGAAGCCGCGTTCGTGTTCCTTGCGGACACGGCGGACCTTCCTGCCGCTCTTGTACGCGTCCTGTTTCGCGGACGCACCTTTGGCCGCATCGGCCATGGCCTGGGCTTTGGCATGGGTGTCCAGCCCGGACCCAAGCGTCGTGACGTTCTCGACGGTCAAGTGGAGTTGCGTGGGGCCTTTGTCGGCCGCGTCTACCGGAAGCTGGGTAGCCGCAATTGGGTTCGCGTGTATGATGATACCTATCGTTATGATGATGCACGAGGGCATGAAAAAGCTACGTGTGTTGAACTAGCTAGAAACTCTGATTCCGGGAAGTTTCGTAGGTTTCGAGCTAGAGAGTTTTTTCAGTCAAGGCCCGCCTAGTGCGGGCCTTCTGCTTTAAGAAGCCTGCGCGATAGGCAGAGCCTCCTGTCCTGTGATGGCGTCAAGGTCAATTTTTTGCAAGAACTCATTGACGGCGCGGGCAATAATATCGCCACGGTTGTCTCCGGTTGCTTCTGCAAAAGCCATCAGCTTATTGGCATCAGCTACCGGGAGCCTTGTGGGTACGTAACGACGTTCCCCTTTGTGTGGCATCGGCATGGTTCTCCCTCAATCCCTCGATCAGAAAATTTGCCCGTGGTGGTTCGGGTCTAGGCCCAATATAACTAGAACCCGGTTCAAGTCAGGGTGTCTCGTGCGGCGTGTCGAGAAATGATGTTTGCGCGCTTAGTCCAGAAGGCGTGTCCGTAGTCCGTTGATTGCCTTGCGTACCTTGTCTTCATTGAGGGAATAGCGGGGCGCTCTGCCCTTTCGCTCCCCAAGTGGTACATCACCTGTAATGACACCCAAATCCTGTTCGAGAAACTTGAGGGTCCGGGCGAGGCTTGACGGTGAGGAACCAACGCCCTCAAGAATGTTTCCGAAGTAGGACGGCCCGTGGTCGTGGAGGAAACAGAGAACTTCCAAACGAGCAGGGTTGCCGAACGCGCTCAGAGCCATGTCGACCTCTTGGGGCCACGTCTGAACGATGCGTATCGGGGAAACCATATTGCTATTTTCACTTGAAAACTCTCCATATGCGAATCTGTTGACGATAGACTACCATTGAATGAGAGGGGTAGTCCATTGATAGGGAGTGTGAGGTCTTGGTGAATCATCAAATAATGCGCCCGCCGTTCACCCCTGTCCGTTTGGACAGACTTTTCGGGTTCGGCATCACGGGTGAGGCTGTAGCGACTATGCATAAAGGGGGCGTCCCTTGCGCGATAATTGGCGGTTCTTCACCGATTCTCGCCCCATTGCAGGCCAGTGGCCATGCCGTAGCTAGTAAGTCGTCCACCGCCGGTGGATTCGAGGCGTGTCAGACCTCTAGCACACACTTAATCCTGGGTGGCTTATCCATCGATTGGAATATTAAAGTTCCTGAGAGCAGGAGGCTAGTTGGCCTGTTTAGCGAGGTTTGGTCCGTTCAAATGAGTGAAATGAAGGTGGGTACTTTCAATGAGTGAAATGGTGAATTTTCCGGGCGCGAGGCGTGCGGGTGCGTATGTGGAGACAGAGGATGTCCCCGATACGTTGCCCACACCGCCGGACCCGGCAGAAGATGTAGTTGCGGCCGCCGATGAGGCAATTAGTGAGCCCAATTGGGAACCGATTACGGAAGTTCCCGCAGCGGTGGCGCATGTTGCAGCACCCGTTAGTGAAGGCCCTGCTGTGCCTTCTTCACCCCCTCGGTCCGGAGTGGCGGTCGTTCCGGCACCTGTAGTGGCTGAGGAGGACCGTGAACCGCTTACACCGGCGGTGGAGGGGTTCCGTGG
This sequence comes from Arthrobacter antibioticus, assembly GCF_030063205.1. Lineage (GTDB taxonomy): Bacteria > Actinomycetota > Actinomycetes > Actinomycetales > Micrococcaceae > Specibacter. The sequence goes on from NZ_JASISQ010000012.1 coordinate 8,346, forward strand.
TTTCTTGAACCGTGCCACGGGCGGCGTGTTGAAGCTAGCCCCGTCCGCCCAGGAGTCGCAGAAGCGGGCAATGGTCGTTTCGCAGGAAGGTTTCGAGGCGTTGATCCGCCAGTCCACCTGGACGCGTGGTGTGGGGATCCTGGTTGCGAACAAGAAGGGCACGGCGGGCAAGACGCCGTTGTCGATTCTGATGGCCGGCGTGCTCGCTGCAATTCGAGGCGGTTCTGTCGCGATTCTGGAATTTGCTGATGAGAAGGGTCAGCTGGCGTACCGGTCTGAGGGTGAGCCTCAACTGGGTATCGGTGAATTGGTGGCCGACATCGCTTCTGTGCGTACGCAGTCGCAACTGCGAGGTTACAGCGTGACGCAGACAAGTTTCGCGTCCGTGTTTGGATCCACGGCGCAGTGGCGGCCACCGCTGACGCGGGAGAACGTTCTGGACGTTTCATCGATCGTGGATGAGCACTTCACGATGCGAGTGATGGACACAGGCAATCAGTACAGCTCCGGCCCTTTCACTGCCGCGCTGACCGTCACAGATGTCTTAGTGATCCCGACGATGCTTGCCCAAGACGCTGTATCGGATGCGTTGGAGCTACTGGAGTATCTCGAAACCCAAGGGCCTGAGGCAGCCCGCCTTGCCCGGACGGCGATTGTCGTGATGATGACCGATGGCCGCCCTGAGTTCAAGGCTTCTCGTTTGAAGAAACAGTTCATGGAGAAGGGTGTCGAGGAAGACCACATCTATACCGTCCCCTTTGACGCTCACATCGCCGAGCGTGGGTCACTGACCCTGGAGAAGATCGCCCAGGGCACGCGCCAGGCATTGACGGCCGCGGGTGCTGGGGTAGTGGCGCAGTTGAACGCGAACGTGTTTGAGAAAGACCAACAGAAAAAGATGAGTGAAGGGAAGAAACGATGAGTGTTGCTCTTTTGACAGCAGTGAAGGCTTCGGTTGCTATGCAGGCGGGGGTTGAAGCGATTGGCGGGCCGCGTCCGATGATCGCTAACCCGTTCCCGGGAGTGCCGAACTTTACAGTGTTCGGTGCAAGCTTTACCGAGTGGTGGCAGAAGCTGTTCGCTGCGGCGTGGGCGATCGGGATTGTGATTGCAGGGTTCTACCTGATCGTGGGTTTGGTGGCGATGGCGAAAGCTGATGCGAACAACCCGCACGCCCATGCTGAGGGAAAGAAAAAGGCAGCAGGTGCCGGTATCGGTCTAATCTGCTTGGCTGGCCTTGGTGTGATTCTGGGCGCGATCTTGTTCCTGGCTGAGTAATGGTTTCCCGAAAAGCTGAAGGTACGGCCCGGCGCGGATTCCCGCGCTGGGCCATCGTTACGCTCATTGTCGTCGTGGTGCTGGCCATTGTCGTGGGAGTGAGTATCTGGTACCAAAAAAACCCGTCCGCGACTGTCGCGGCACCATCACCTAGTGCTTCGATCGCGCCAGTGGGTGGGGATATTCCGAACGGGTGCTTGGCGGGCAAGGACACGTCTGTGACGGCTTTGATTGGTGCACAGAAAAAGGCTCCCCACACGGAAGCCGGAGCAGTCGGCCTCGCAGCCGCCTTCATGCGCTGGGGATGGCAATACCCCTATCCGTCCCTTTCCGACGGCCAAATAGTCGTTGAGTCTCTGGCGAGTACAGATGCTGGCCCGTCGTTCAAGGATCTGTCGGCAAAAATCACTGCTGCTAAGCCGAAAGATGGTTGGGCGTCGGGTGGACTTTCTTTTGCTGAGGGGCGTTACCTCGTTGAAGACAGCACCCAGGACAGGGTGAAAGTCACTGTTGGAGGGGACCAAATCAAGAATGGGCTTCGTGTACCGAACACCAAGAGTCTGACAACCGTCACGCTGGTTTGGGAGAGCGAGGCCTGGAAGGTCCAGGAAATCAAACCTGTACGGACTCTTGAGGATTTGTTTACTAATGGTGCGGCGTTAGCTGGGGGTTGCTGATCATGATTAATTCAATGCTGAGTCTTGGGCCGTTGCCGGCTGTTGACCCTCCAAAAGATGACGGTGCTGGTTCAGGAATCATCGATGGAATCACCGGGGGCATTGGCAACATAATCAAGCCAATTACTGATGGTGTTGGTGGTGCTATTTCGTTTGCAGCGGATCCGTTGGGGGCGGTTTTTCAGGCGACACGTGATGGCGCTCAGGGGTTGGCAAAGGATCTACTGCCGGCACTTTCTCACGCGACTGAACCGGATTTGAGTGCGGATTGGTTTATCCAGGCGTACGCGATCAGTTTCGCCCTGGCAATTGTTGTCTGGGGTTTCTTGTTGTTGTTCCAGTTCATCTCGGTGGCGCGTGGAACGATGGCGGGCCAGGACTTTCTTGAAGTGGTATTGGCCCGGTCGGCGGTCTTCTTTGGCGGTGCCTTGTTTGGGCCCTTGCTGGGGGTGATGTTGGTCAAGACGTTGGGTGCGTTGACGGATTCGTTGATTACTTGGGGCATTGTTTCCTCCTCGGACCGAATGTTGGCCTCGATGAACGAGATGCTCGCGACGGATGCGGCCGCGATTCCGGGCGGGGTCATCGTCGGTATCTTGTTGATGATCTGCATGATTCTGGGTCTGATCCTGGTCATGGTCATGCTCGTAGTCATGCTCGTCACCCTGTACTTTTCCGGAGTGCTTCTTCCTCTGGGGATTGTCTGGATTGCTTCGGCGAAGCATGGGTCCACAGCCCGTAAGATCCCGTTGTTGTGGCTTGGGATCTTGGCCTGCCACCCACTGTTGTTCTTCCTGCTGGGTGTCACGTACAACATGATTGCGTCTACGAGTAACTGGATGCAGTGGTCCGAGGGACTGCGGACGTTGATGAATCTCCTCTCTATGTTTATTGCCATGGTGATAGCTGGTCTGTCGCCGTTGCTGTTGATGAAGTTCGCCCCGGTCCTTCCCTCTGGTGTTGGAGGACAGGGCGGCCCGTCAATGAGTGCCCCCCAAGCCAAGGAATATGGGCCTAAGGATCTTTCCTCAGTGCGGAAGGCAAACAAGTCGGCTTCGTCAGAGGACAGCAGTTCTGGCTCTGGTGACGCTGGAGGAGAAGGGCAAGGCGGCCAGGGCGGGAAGTCTGCTGATCCGGAGGGGGGTTCGTTGATGAAGAAGCTGCGGTCCTTGAAGGGTCAAGCCGGTTCTGCTGACGCAGGCGCGGACACTGCAGGTGCCGGCGCTCCTGGCGGTATCGGCAAACCTGGTGCTGGTGTTGGTGCGAAGCCCGGGCTCGGCGCTGGCGCGGAAGCCGGAGCTGGCGCAGGTGCAGGTGCCGGAGCTGGCGCGGGTGCTGCTGAGGGTATGGCTGCTGCTGGAGCCGCCGAGTCATCAACAGGTGTTGGTGCTGCAATCGGTATTCCCACGATTTTGGCGGCTGGCGCTTTGGCTGCGGGGCAGAAAGCGGTCGAGGTCGGTAAAGCTGCGACGCGTGCGGCTGAGGCCGGCGGGCAGTACGCCGTTGACGGTATGAATGATGAGAAGGAGCAGGGCTGATGGGTAACCGATTCATTGGTGGGGAATCGGCCCACCGGAGCTTCTTTGGCGGTATCCGTTCCAAGCCACAGATCATCGGATTGATGGCGTGCGCACTTCTGGGTTGGTTTGGGGTGATGCAGTTCGGCTGGCCTGGCTTAGTGGTCGCGGTCGTGCTGGCTTTGGTTGTGTTCGCTGCGACGGTGAACACTCATAACGGGTCGTGGTTAGAACGTCGTGAGCGTCGCCAGCGGTGGAAGAATCGGGTGTCCCTGGGTACGGATCAGTTTGTTCCCTACTCGGCGCAGGCGTGGGAGGACGCTCACGCGGCGGCGGCTGGTACTCGTTCCAAGAGGGAGCGGGCGAAGCTGTTAGCGGCGGTTCGTTCTCGTCCAGATGGTGCCGACGGGATGGGCTGGTTGCAAGCGGCCCGGAACGTCCCTGGTATCGCATGGCATACCCCGTCAGGGGAAGAGGCATACCTGTCGGTCGCATTCGAGGTTTCTGGGCAGCTGCGCGGGGCTGAGTCTGGCCAGTACCAGGAACAGGCACAGGCCGGGTTCGGGACGCTGTTGGCTAATCATGCTTCTCCCTCGTCGTTGGTGCGCGGTGTTCAGTCGATGACGCGGGTATTGCCGCCGGATTTGGCGTTAAACGAGGCATGGGTGCAGGAGAATCTTTCCCCCGATGCGTTGGAAGCCGCTGTCGCTTCTTACGAGGAGGTGTTGAGCAGGACGGGGAATAACACTTTTGTTCAACGCCATATTGAGGTGCTGCGGTGGCCGTTGAGTGGGGATTTCCTCGCGGCCGCCGAACAGTACGGTGAGGGCCGGGATGGTTGGCGGGCGTTAATGGCCCAAGAAATTGACTCGATGGTTCGGGCGTTGCGGTCCGCGCAGCTCGGTGTGGTGAAGCCGATGAGCGCCCGCGGTGTGGTCGCGATGATGTTGCATCAGCAAAACCCGTCTCGTCCGCCGTTGATGGTGGCCGGGGTTTCTCCGCGCCGGATGGGGTTGCCTTCACATGATGATTGGAATGCTCACTGGGTTAAGGGAACGGATCCGTTCACTGGTGAAGAAGTGGTGTGGGGTCATCGGACAGCGATGATTACCTCCTCCCAGATGGAGACGGGGGAGCGGAGCCCGTACTGGTTGCTGGCCTTGCTCCATAATGCCGGATCCGGGGCCCGAACCCTCTCGTTCCAGTTGGAGTTCGTCCCGGCGGAGCAGGCTAGATTGCTCAATTCCAAGGACGTGGTGAGGGATATGGCAGCGGTGATCGCGAAGCGGAACAAGGGGCAGCTGGTGGATCCAGGAACAGATGTTAATCTCCGCTCGGCCCAGGCCCGAGGCATGGATTTGTTGCCAGGCAGTGGTCAGCATGGGGTGAACTGGGTAGGTTTCATCACCATTTCAGCCAAAACACAGAAGGACATGACGAAAGCTTCCCGCCGGTTGACGGAGACGGCCGCGAATGCTGCCGGGATTCAGAAGTTGGAGTGGCTGGACACGTACCAGGCTGCGGCGTCGGGAACCACGTGGCCCATATTTCGTGGCCTGAAACCGGCGAAGCCAACGACCGGAGCCAAACTAATGAACCGTCTTGCCGGCAAGGTCGATAAGGAAGAGAAGGTCGCCTGATGGGTGTGTTGGAGAAAGTAGCGAAAAAGGGTGTCGCTGAGCAGAACACCCCGGTCATCCCATTGATGGAAGAAATCGAAGGCCACGTCACCGTTGATGCTCCAGGGGCTAAGGGATCCTGGATCATGCGGATGCCGTTGCTGAAAGTGTTCGCTGCCCCTGCCGCAACGGAAGTCGCAGCGGCCAAGGATGCCGGGGTCGGGCTAGGGGAGTGGGCCCCCTTTGAGGAGCAGGGCTCAGTATTGCGGGTGAAGAAACGCAAAGCCACCTCCGGGTTCTATGCCCCTTCCATGCCCGGCTCCCCGTCAACGACGCGACAGGCCGAGATTCTGAACACTGCCTTGATTGCTGCCCCGACAGGGGTTGCTGGTGTCGCAGCAGGTAGGGACGTGCTCTCGCAGACGGCGATCAGCAAGGATCCGATCACCGATTACAACTCCACTCCACGCCTGGTCACCTCCACGAACGTTTTGGTGATTGGTGATGTGGGTTCCGGGAAGTCCTCGTACACCAAGACGGTGTACGTTTTGCGGCCGTTGATCCTGCGTAATCGCCGGGCGGTGGTTTTCGATAAGAAGAACGAGGACGGGGAGGGCGAATACGCCGAAATTTCCCGATTCCACACTGACCCAGCTGATATGAAGGCAGGCCGGGTCAATGAGCCGGTCCGGTTCGCTCTGGATGGGTCCGGGGTGCGGTTCAATATTTTGGATCCGGCCATTTCCGGGGTCAACGATGATGGGATGAACAACCAGCTCGTGTACCTGGATACGGTGCCGGCACTGATGCGTGACGGGCAGCCCACGAATGCCAGGGAACGCAAAGCGATCCGCTTGGCGTACCGGTCCATGATGAACGAGATCGAGAGCGTTAGGACACCAACAACGGCGGACTTACACGACCGCTTGGGCATCATTGACCCGAAGGTTGCCAGCCTTGCGGGTATTTCTGCCGGGGAGTTGGAACAGCTCCACCAGGCCGGCATGGAGATGCGGTACTGCTTCAACGAGCTACTGGAAACCTACGGGGCAATTTTTGATGGGGAAACCTCCACAAGCGTGCAGCTGAATAAGTTGCTGACCTCCTTCGATATTTCCCAGCTCCCCGACACTGGCCCTTCTATCCCTATGGTGATGGGGTTGGCGAATCTTTGGCTGTTGGGCACCGTTCGCCGGGATCGGGGCATTAGGACCAACGTGCTGGTGGAGGAAGCCGGACACATCCTCTCGGGTCCGATGGCCGTCCAGCAACGCTCCAACATCAAGCTTTCCCGAGGACTTGGATTGTCCAATATTTATAACATCCACAAGGGCGCTACGGATGTTTTGCCGGGTTCACCGGGCATGGCCGTAATCGAGGAAGCCCAAACAGTCCACATCTTCCGCCAGTCACGCCCCCAAGCGGCTCAGTGGTGCGTGGAGACATTCGGGTTGAACCCAGACACCGCGGCCGACATTATGCGCCTGGAAAACGGGCACCACTTCCTCAAAACCGGTGCGGACACTTCCGAGATTGAAATTGAGCATGTTCGTTCCTCCTGGGAAGTGGCGATGACCAACACAGATGGCGCCCTGAGTGAGCGCCCCGATGCCGGCTTCGCCGAGGTCGAGAACCTTGGGAAGGCATCATGAGCAATGATTACGCAGCTCCAGAGTCGTTGGATGAGGTGCCCAAAGCGATGGACCAAGCAACACCAGAGATGGTTGATCCTTTCCGTGATGGCGATGATGACTTCGACTACGAAGGCCACTACCACCGCCAACCGGTTGAAGCTGCGGCTTCCATTGCACGCCCGGAGCTGGCCGATGAAATTTCTTTTTTTGGTGTCGAGGATCTGCGCGGGGCGGAACTAAGCCCTGAGCTGGTAACTGCCATGGGGGATTTCCGAAACATCGCCGCACAATATGAAACCCACCGCACGCCCGAACTCAAAGCACAGTATGAACAGAGCGAAGAGGGGGCCACCACTGCCGCCACTGAGGCTCTCAAACGTTCGCAGCAGAGGAACAATCAGCTCACCCGGGCAGCGGATATTGCTGCTGATACGGGGGCCTCTAGGCACGTCGATGAGGACCGAAGGACTGTTCCGGCCACGCCGGTCTTTGACAGCGCATTGAAGGCTCGTCAGGAGCAGATCTCCACGGGTGTTGGCCGGGGGAGTGCAGTGCGTGTGAAGACGTTTTTGCAGCGGATCCGCGTGTCAGAAAAGAAGAACGATCTAGGTCAGGACATTGCCGATTCGGCCCGTGGTCTTGAACAAGCCAGGAACCGCGGCCTTAGCCGTGGACGGTAAAAGGGGGAACCATGAGCAATGAAATCACATCAGTAACGAGGCATTCGCCGGCAGGGTCGGCGGTGACCTGGGCAAAGTGGCAGATCGGGATCTCCCTCGGCCTCGCTGCCGTGTTGTGGCACCTGTCCCTGGTGCTGACCACAGGGATCGCGCTGGGCGATATTGGTGCAACGTGGAAGGGTTTCCTGTCCGGGATCAAGAGCGCTACCGGGGGCGCCCCTTACGGCTCCCCAGTGGGGGTGGGTAGCAACCCTGACGATGCGTGGATGTGGCCGGTGGTGGTGTGGGTGGCATTGATCGTCGCCGTTCTGGCCGCCTACATTGGTGCACTGTTCGCGTTGAAGAGGTGGCGTGCCAAACGCGCCCGGGCTAAGACGGGGGAGAAGGGTTTGAGCACGGCTAAGGACCTCAAGAAGCGCATTTCAGGGCCGGAAGGCTCCTCATTGGCCCCGGATGTTTATGTGCTCGATGGACAACGGATTGGGATCCGTACCGAGGACACGGCGTGCACGGTGGCCCCGCCGAAGTGGGGCAAGACGACGTTCATGGTGGCCGGGCAGGTCGTGGACGCGCCCGGGTCTGTCATCACAACGAGTACCCGCCCTGATGTGCTGCGTCTGACGGTGGGGGTCCGCAAGGATATGGGGACGGTGTATGTGGCCGACTTTGATGGTCTAAGCCAGTACCCGCACAAAGTCCGTTGGGACATGGTGGCAGGGTGTAAGGATCCACAGATCGCCTCGGAACGGGCCTCGGCCATGGTCAATGCGATGCCACGCACTGGGGCGCCGTCCTCTGCTGACCGCTATTTCGATGCCGGTTGCGTGATGATCATTGAGGCCCTGCTCCACGCCGCTGCATTGAAGAAGAACGGGTCGATGCGCGATGTGTTGCGGTGGTCCCAGAACTTTGAAGAGCACGAGCCAGCGAACGTTTTGCGTGCCGAGTCCCCGACGGTAAAGACCTGGGCCGGGAACTTGGATGAGTGGTGCCGGACAAACAACCCGGACACGATCGGTAACACCAAAACCACCCTGGGCAAGATCACCGGGCCGATGAAGAACGAGAACGTTCTCTCGATGCTGTGCCCGGTGGAGGGGGATCCGGGAATTGACATCAATTCCTTCACCGACGCACCCAACACCCTGTATTGCCTCACCCGCGTGTCGATGAACGCCTCCACTGCTCCCATTGTCACCGCCTTGGTCGAGTCTTTGGTGCAGGCTGCGATCCGTAGATCTGGCAGCACGCCCTCAGGGAAGTTGGAGACGCACATGTCTCTGATCCTGGATGAGGCAGCCAACACGTGCGCCCTTCCTTCTCTGCCCTCACTGATGAGTGAGGGCGGCGGTAACGGGATCCACACGTCCGTATTCGTGCAGACATATTCGCAGCTCGTGAACCGGTGGGGTGAGGAAGGTGCAGAAACTATTTTTGATTCTGCCGCGGCCAAGACTGTGTTCGGTGGTATCTCAGATGTGAAGTTCTTGACGAAGATTTCTGAGCTGATCGGCAAACACTGGGTCGAACACACTTCTTCTTCGTCCTCCACTGGGCAGGACGGGGTTCCGACGGTGAATGTTTCCAAGTCGATGCAGCTCGATACGAAGATTCGTGTTGACGAGCTCCGCAAACTTCCCCAGGGCAAGGTGTTGCTGATGTATCGGGAACTCGAAGCTGTCGTGGATGTCGTTCCTTGGTGGGAGCGCCCGGACCATGAGAAGTTCAAGAACTCCCGCATCTGGTGCTTGAAAAAGGAAGGGATCAGTGCCGAAGGAGCAGCCCAGGCGGCGGCCTCTGAGAGCGCAGCAGAAGCAACTCAGGCGGTGAGCGCATGAGTTTCGAACCGCCACCGGAAGAAGAACCACCGCCCGAGGATGGATGGATTCCTTCGGAAGGCCATCAGGCCCCCACTGGCCCGGCAGAACCAGCCTCTACCCCGGATGCCACGGAGGAGTTTGGCGGGGCAGAGGCCATTGCGGACATCTTGGAACGTCTAGGGAATGTCGAAGAGATCGCCGCGTACTCCTACGAGGAACTGACTAACTACCCCGCCGGCGGTCCATGGTTCTGGAAAGAGCTGAACCTGGAGAAACGCCGGGAATTGTGGGTCGAACTCGGGGAGTTCGTGACCTGGTTGCAGAATAGGATCCTGTGCCACTGGTCCAACACGGAGGGCTCGATCGCCCCGTGCTGGTACTTGCACCCTGACGCTGTGGAGTTGTTGACAGCTTTGATGGTCGCTCATAAGGCCGCCTACCGTGCGAAGTCGAAGAAGCCCAGCTTCGAGCTCACGGAATGGTTCACCCGGGCCCTGTGGCCCACCTTAGAGGCGTTGGCCCGTCGGTCAACGTTCAAGAACTGTTTGAGTGAGCGTGAACACCGCCCCTCTTCCGGGGGGATCGTGCTGGACGGAGCCAGCACAGCGTTCCGGGACTTCATCACAGAGGCCACCACCGCGCCGGCCGCGGCTGCGGTCCCCTCTCAGTCCAGAGAAGGAGATACGGATGCGTAAGGGTCTGCTAGGACTTGCCGTTGTCTCACTACCGGTCTTGCTTTTAGTCTCTCTGTTTGCGGTAGTGCTGATGGGTGCTGGCGGGTCCTCGGCCGCCGCCTGCGTTACCACCGCGTACAACGCTGAACCGGTCAAGGCCGGCACCATCCCCAATGGGTGGGCGCCCCTGGTGGAGAAGGCGGCCGCCGATTCCGGCGTGCCCTCATCCGTTCTCGCTGCTCAGTTGGAGACCGAATCGGGATGGAACCCGCGGGCTGTCTCACCTGCTGGTGCCCAAGGACTTTCCCAGTTCATTCCCGGTACCTGGGCCAGCTACGGTGGTGGCAAAGACCCCTTCGACCCGGCAGCCGCGATCACCGCCCAGGGCGCCTACATGAAAGACCTTTTGGGCCAGGTCGGCCCCGTGGCCACCAGCTCGGGCCAGCCAGCCTTATCTCTGGCCTTGGCCGGGTACAACGCAGGTGTAGGCAGGATCTTTCAATTCGGCGGCATCCCCCCGTATGAAGAAACCCAAAACTATGTGGTCAAAATCCTTTCCCTGGCACAGAAATACGCCCAGAACGGTGACACCCCCGGAACCACTGTGGAGCCACCATCCAGCTGCAGCGGTGTGTCCGGGTCCAACGACTCGGTCTCCGAGGCTGGGGATGACTACCCGTGGAAAAACACCGAACACAACGCCAATAACACGATCACCGGATTCGCTTATCGCAACTGCACCGACTTTGCCTGGCACCGAATCATGGGCCAGCTGGGCTTTACCAATCAATCAACCATGAACGCGACCCGCCTCGGCCCCGGTCATGGTGGTCAATGGGGGGCGGCTTGGAAGCGGGTTGGATGGGAAGTGTCCATGACTCCAAAGGTGGGGGCCGTGATTTGGTACGCCCCCAACGCCAACGGTGTTGGGGAGTACGGGCATGTGGCCATCGTGAAAGCCATCAACCCCGACGGGACTGTGGTGGAAGAAGGCTATAACTTCGGCCTGCCCCCTACAGGGGAGTACTACACCCGCACGATCGATCCAGGCTACCCCTCCGGTTACCTGGGCGTTCCCACGAAAGAACAAGCAGCGGCCTTCGGCGTGACCGGTTAGAAAAGGAATTAGGCAATCATGAGAAAAGCAGTGACAGCACTGGCCCTAGGGGCTGCCTTGCTGTTGGCCGGGTGTGCAACCCAGCCAACACCAAGTTCCTCACCCACCACCACAGCGTCCACGGCAACAACGGAACCATCAGCCTCCCAGACGACGGCTCCGCAGACAGCAGCATCGGCGGCCACCTCACCGGCGGGGACAGCTAGTCCCGCTAAACCTGCACCTGTCGCGTCGGGGGCCCAGCCATGCCAGGTCTCCTGCGGGGACAATCCTCAATACAACGGCCCTGCGAATCTTCCGGCCCCTTCCTGGGTTCCAGGAGACAAGGAAGCAGCATTGGAGGCGGCCACGGCCGCCATGGACGCCTATATCAAGCCCGGCACAGACCACAAGATCTGGTTCGAGGGAATTCGTCCTCGGATCACGGATCAGTTCGCGATCGAGCTGGGCAAATTCAATCCGTCCTATCTGACGGTTTCAAAAATGACCGGCACGGCCACAGCAACCACAGAGAAGGACAATCCTTTTCAGGTCCTCATCTCTGTGCCTACCGATGACGGCGTGTACAAAGTGACAATGCTCAGGTCAACCCAAACAGCGTTCTGGTTGGCGAACTCGATTATCCCCCCGCTTCCCGGCAACAAGTAAAGAGGACATCACCTTGCTCAGCTCTCTCCTTCCCACCGTCCTAGGGACGCCAGTAATCGATCACGCCACGGATTGGAATACCACTGCCTGGGTCATTTGGTGGGCGCTGACCGGTGTTGCTCTTGCCATGTACTTGGTCGGCGCCAACTCCATTTCTGCCTACTCCAGTCGTATCCCCAGCGGGATCGGGTTCGTTATGGCGATAGCCGGCTACGTTTTCCTGTTCGTAGCTGTTGCACAAATGTTCAGGCATACCGCTGAGGGGAAGAACGTTCTGCTCATCCTTGTGGTTTTCCTTGTCATTGCTGGCGTGACCGGAATCGCTGGAGCCATGGCTGCCGGTGGGCAACCACGCCTCGGCTGGATCGCGGTAGGTCTTCTTGGTGCCTGGACGGTGTACGGGGGCCTGAGTGAACTCGTCATGAGAGTTGGCCTCGCCACCGGCATAGCCCCATTGGGGATCCTTGGCCTTCTCGTCGCCGGCTGTTTAATCGTCTTCTCCCAAAGACGCTAAAAGTTCCGGGGCGGGCATGGTCAACCACCCACCTTCCCGTGTTCGCTCCGGTCCCCTGCATCGGGCGAGACCGTCGGCAAAGCTACCATTCGTAGCCCTGCCGACGGTCTTTATTTTGCCCGGGGGCTGTTTCAATATTCGTCGGCGGTGACATGTCTGCACGCTACAAAAATCAATGGTGGAATCTGCCCGTTTTGCTAATTACTGATTGCTGATTTGGTGTGTGTGATTCCAGGAGGTTATGCTAGGTGTAACATGACCGGTTCCGCCTACCTCGGTAGGTACAGGGCCGGTCTTCACTTTTTTGGGGGCAAATGTGTCGACTTCTGTGAAGCAGTTTCGAACTTATGAGGAGCAGGTTCAATTGCTCCTCTCCCGAAGAATGGTCATTGACGACCATGATTCTGCGATCACACAGCTTCGTCGAGTGAACTATTACCGTCTTAGCGGGTATTGGTACCCCTTCCGCGTCATCGCTAACGGTAAGCGCACTAGTGATTTTTTCCCGGGGACCACTCTTGACCAGGTCATCAACCTCTATGACTTCGATGCCAGACTCAGAACCGCCACCCTGGATGCGCTGGCACCTGTCGAACTTAGCCTGCGGGCTTTGCTTGGTCACGAACTGGGAAGAATCGATGAATGTGCCCACCTTAAACCTGAGCTTCTGGGACCCCGCGGAATGCGCCGTGACACCAGCGGCAAAAAAGTTGGTAGCGATCCGTACCTGAAATGGCTCACGAAGTACGAGACGGGGCTTGATAGCTCCCATGAGGATTTTGTCTCCCACCATTTCGATAACTATGGCGGTACGCTTCCTGTGTGGGCCGCGGTAGAAATTCTGGACTTGGGATCGCTCAGGTACCTCTACGGATTCGCACCCAGTGCGGTTCAAAACAGTGTTGCTCAGAATTTTGGTCTAAGCGTCCCGCAGTTGGAATCATGGATGCGCTGTCTTGAGATTGTCCGGAACGCCTGTGCCCACCACGGCCGTCTATTTAATCGCGTGTATGGCAAAACTCCCAGACTTCCCGACGTTAATAGGTTCCCAGATCTCGACCATGCGGGGCCTTATATGACCAAGATCTTTGGCCAGCTCACACTGATCCAGCATATGCGTGTGATGCTGGGTCTTGAGCGATCACGTGTGCTGTCGGCAGTTCTGTCCAGCTATCCCACCGTCAAGCCCGTGCCCATGGCCCATTTGGGTGCACCGGAAGACTGGTTGTCCTCTAGCCTCTGGGCCAGGTAACATCAACCAATGGTCCCCGCCCCCGGGTCCGGAACACTTTCGCAATCTGCGGAACGTTCGTCGCAAATGAGACTCCCGGCTAGCGGCGGTAGGACTGCCCGGGGTCTTTCTTTTGCTCGGCCGGCTCCGGGCGAGGGCTGGAATCTGTGGCGCGTCGCTGGCGCATAGTTTCCAGCGCGGCCTTGACTCTGTCAGCGCTGACCACGGGGAGAATCGTTGCGGCAGCACTAACAAGAGACTCTTCCACCTTTGGTTTCACCCGTTTCGGGTCGGTCGTTGATTGGTGCAAGTAGACGTTCGCGGCAGCTATGAGGCGCTTGGGGTCGTTCGCTCCCACAGCTAGCACGATTTCCTGTTCGACGGTGCGGCCGGTCTGGGCGGCGATGGCCCGGATGCGGGCCAATGGCTCGCTTTCTGCCCCGCCAAACACTAGACTGGAACGTGAAGCAACGACCGGCCCTCCAGCACGAATTCTCTGATTATTCAGGTGTTCGTGTCCGACAGTTGGTTGGACCCCCGGACTTGGCTGCGGCAGATGGGGGTTGCTTCTTTTAACGGACACATCAGCGCCGTTAACATGAAGGACCGTTGAAATATCTTCCAACGGTGCAAACCACTTTTTGTCCCCCACGGCGATTTGACGCCGGTAGGCCCACACAGACAAATCCGCGGCCCACAGCAGAGGTTCCTTCCCTGGGGATGTGTGGTGGATGTGCACCGAACGATCCAAGGTTCCAGCCGAACGCATCCTTTTGATGTTCCGTGCATCGGCATTGTCACCGTCTGGGTGGAACTTCTTATTGCGGGATTCTGCGACAAGAAGACGTACAGCCCCGTCGCCTTGCCCCCGGGTGACTTCTTTCGCCAGGGCACTCAATGACTCCTCACGTGCCTGGTGCATGCCCGGGTCCTCGCGGCTGATCTCTGTTTGCACAGTGATGATGTTGTAATCGACGGCTTCGGATAAGTAGTCGATCATCTCAGCGATAACCCGTTTTCCCGGTTCCGTGCGGTAGGACTCGGTGGTGTGCCAGTACCGGCTCCCCGGGATGTCCATGAGTACGTCCCGGATTAGTTCGCCCTGAGTGGGGCCAACAATGACTGCCGACATTGTGTAGAAGGGGCGTTCGTTGCTGCGCAGCGGCTCACGGTAGGACTCATCAATGAACGCCACCGGCCCCTTAACGTCACCGTAGAGACGTTCCAGGGCCGGGTCTGTGAGACCAAAGCCTTTCATGCCGACCATGCCGGTCTCCTCATTTTTGGGTAGCCAAGAGCTCTGGAGAGCTTACCTGCTGTGGCCAGGTCCACGGTCCTGGCGCGGTGCCGGATCGTCCTCTGGCCGGGATTGTTCGCGGCGGGCGTCTTCCTCGGCCCGGCGGGCCCGAATGTTATCCATGGCTTCCTTGACCGCTTCGGTGCTCTCTTGCTTACCCATGTCGTTCTGGCCGGTGGGGCGTCGGTTCGCGCGCACCTTTCGAGCTAGGGCGGCTGCTCTTTCGGTGCGTTCCTGGGCCGGGCTCAGCTGCGCCCCCGTCTCGGTGCCGCGTGCTTGGCGCAGCTGGTCCACAACCTGTTCGGCCGGGGTGGGTGTTTCCTTCACCAAGGCTTCGACATGGGCGGCTTCGGCCATCAACTCGGCGTCGTCTGCATCTAGGGGTTCCTTGCGGGTTTGGGCGCTGTACTTGTGCATGGCAGTGATTCGGGCAGCCAATTGGGCGCCGATCCCCTTGCCTTGGTGGTTGGCGGGAATGGGTGCGAGCTCGTTGACCGGGATCCTGTAGCTGTCCCGGTAAGTGGATATCTCCACAGCGAGCTCACGCCACTGCTGCTGGTGCTCGGTCTCCGAAGGAACCGGGCCTAGGGTTGTGGCCCACGCCGGTGGCTCAGCTGCGAGCTGGGCGCCGAGCCTTGTTGCTTCGGCGGCCATCAGCTCACGCCGGGCCTGGAGTTCCTGACGCCACAGCGCGGGCGTGTCCGGGTGGGTCAGAACATCATTAGGGGCCATCCAGGCTGGCAATCCGTCGGTGGCTGGCGCCGTGGCCACCGGTGTTGGCAGGTGCCGACGGAGTTCCATTTCGGTGCGGATCCGCTGGTGGATCTGTGCCGCTGCCTGGAGGCGGGGCGCGTTCCCTTCCCTCCGGTAGTTGGACACGGCGCCACGCTGGTAGGCCTCATCGGCCCGGGCCTCGGGGTTCATCAAATCGCGTACCGCCTTTTCCTTGTTCAAGGAGGCAGACAGCCAGCGGGCCTTGGCTAGGGCGGCAGGATCGTTGAGGGTCATGTCAGTGCGGGTTTTCTGATCCGCGGCACCAGCCCTGGTGTTGAGCTCGTCGTCGCTGAGGTGCCCATGGAGGCGTTGTTGCCAGGGCGTCTCCTTGCTCTCTGAACGCCAGCCGCGTGTCAGCGCTGTCCGAGACGGCACCTCGGTATCAGTTCCCCGTGTGGTGTCGGCTTTGGCTCGCATCAGCTCCCCGGCGGCGCGTCGTTCCAGCCTGTCCAGGGCCGTGTCACTGACTGCTTCGAGGGGGCGGGGCTGTTGCTGTCCGGCTTGGGCGCGCCAGTGCTCGAGGCGGTTCTCTATCCGCCAGGCCATGACGGCGTTTTCATCATCGGCCGTGCCGAGCTCGCGTTCAGCGAAAGATTCGGTGAGCAGGTTCGCCAGGTTGAACCCTTCGGATTCAGCGGCCCGTAGGTGGGTGGCCATAGCTCCCCACGCATCGGAGGCCGTGTACTTGCCGGCTACTCCTTCTCCCAGGACACGGGCGGCGAAGTTGGCCATGCGTAGTTCGTTCGCCTGGGCGTCAATGTCTTGGTAGACCTCGGACATTTCCGGAAGGGAACGGGTCTGGGCGCGGGCGGCGTCCATCTGTTCGTGCGCGGTGAGGTTTCCGTCATGATTGGCGGCGACGGCCGTCAGTACATCCGCCAGGGTTTCCCCCTCCCCCACTACCCCATAGAGGCGGTTTGATTCGCGCCCCCGGGAAGCCGCCACATAGGCCAGGGCACGCGAGAGAGACGAAGTAATCAGTGCGTGCACGGTGTCGCAGGTCATGCCCTGGGTGCGGTGGATGGTCGCGGCGTAGCCGAGCATCGCTTTCTGACGGACGTACTGAGCGGGCAGGGTGATCATCCCGCCGTGCTGGTCGTGGCGGACACTCAAAGAGCCGTCGTCGTGGGCCTCGCGGACATGCCAGACATCGTTGTTTTTGACGAAGTCTTTCCCACGGTTCACACTCAACCGTCGGTTGTTTTTCCGTGTCACAATGACATCACCGGAGCGGGCGCTCAGCCCGTCACGCAGCGTCGCGGAAGGACCGTGCGCGTCCAGCTCGCCGGTGGCGATCCGATAGGTCTGGGCGCGGGCATTCAGTTCGGTGACGGTGGCATTGTCAAAGGCCATCATGACCGAATGCTTGCCAGCATTGGTGTCTTCCTGCCAGGCAGTGAACACCTGTGAAGTCATGGTTTCGGCGTCGCCGCCGACTACGCGCCGGTTCTCCCGGTAGAAGGACCACGGGTCATCCTCACCGGCCGCCGGCGGTTCCCGCAACGCCAGGGTTGCTGCCGCTTCGGCTTCGTTCGGGGTTCCATCGGGGTTGCGGAAGCGGTGCAAATCTTCTAGGTGAACGGCACCGACGGCGTTCTTCAACAACCGCAGCGCACCACCTGAACCGACAGCAGAGAGCTGCTGATCATCGCCCAGGGCGCGGACCACGGCCCCATATTGGTCAGCGATCGTCACGGCCGCAGCAAACAATCCGGTACCCACCATGCCAGCCTCATCGATGATGATGACATCGCCCGGTTTCGGGATAACACGCCGCGGATCCTCCACCTGGTGACTCAGAACGAAGGAGTCGATCGTGGTGGCCTTGGCGCCCAATTCGGTACCCATGACGGCGGCGGCCACGGCCGTCGGCGCGAGGCCAATCACCTGCCCGCCGGCTTCACGGACGGTATCGGCGGCCAACCGCAGAGCCGTCGTTTTACCGGCCCCGGCTGGGCCGACACCAACCAGCAATAGACGGTCGCTGCATGCAAATTCTTTCGCCATGCGCAGCTGTCCAGCATCAAATGTTTTGCTCTGTTGAGTCAGTGCGACATCGAAGGAATCGACGGTGGCCGCCGGGATAACAACTCGCTGCGCGGCCGTGAGTAGACGGTCTTCACTGTGCAGGATCCCGGAGGACGTGTAGAGATTGCAGTGGGGCCGGCCGTACTTACTTGTCCCGTTCGCCAGGAGAAGCGCGTCAACGTTCGGAGTTGGCGCGTCTGGGGTGATGCGCAGTGAGAACTGGTCGATAGCACGGGCCTTGACCTGTTCCAGGAGGGCCGGCGGGATGGGCATTTCACCCAGGCGTGACCCGAGTCGGCGCAACGCTTCGGCCTCGATGTGGTGTTCTCCCCAGACTCCACGTGAGCGCTCAAGTCGTTCAATGATGCCCTGGGCTTCCACGGCTGGATCGAGCTCGTCGGCGTGCGCGACCATCCACGGCGTAGCCTCTTTGCTGTCCAGCTCGCGCGCATCATGTCGATGTGCACGCGCCTGTTCAAGGGCGTCCGGACCAACCGTAACACCATCAATACCGCCCAGGTCTTGGGTCCATTCATCAACCAGGACGGACAACTGCCGGGCTTCCTTTTTGGCGGGGCGGGTGTCCAAGGTTGCTTGCTGTGCCAGGGCAATCAGTTGCTTCTTATTGGGGGCGTAACCGTGCTTATCGATGAACTCCTCGGTGAGTTCATCGAGGACGGGTTTGATCGCTTCGCGGCGTGAGGAGGCCGCATCGATGGCGGCAATATCCACCCCCGCAATTTCGATCACGGGGCGGTCTCCGTTTACTTTTCGTTCAATCAATCCCACACCTAGCCGGGCGCTGATCTTCTCCATGACCAACCGGTTGTACATCTCAGAGGCGGCAACGTTGAACTGGTACAACAGCCGTCCATCCAGGCTTGACCACTTACCGTCAGCGCCACGAACCTTGTTGGAGACCACCACATGTTCGTGCAGCTGGGGATCTCCGTTGCGGGAGTCATAGTGTCGGAACTTGGTGTAGATCAGGCCGCCATCCACATCCTCCTGACGGACGCCGTTGCGGCCACGCCGGGTGAAGGTGGCTTCCTTTTCGAGGTAGCCCATGGTTTCCTCGATAGCTTCATTGTGTGCTGTCTCGATCTGGCTGCGGGCCTCTTCGCCGCCGATCGCCCACAAAACTGAGGCGGATTTGGCGGGCGCGAAAACGAGATCATAACCGGCCACTGCCTGCGATCCTGGCTTGGTCTGGGCGGTGACGAAGCGACCCAGCTCTTCCTTATCAGAGGCATTGCGGCCGTTGAGTTCGCGGAAGTACTTCGCACCTTCCTTCATACGAATCAAACGCCGGTTGTCGGCGTCAGGGTCTTTATGGTTTATGCGCTTGTAGTCGGTCATAGCCGTCTCGATGCGCGATCCAAGCTCCTTGTCCTTCTGCGAATAGCGTGGGTACCGCGCCCCCAGAAGGACATCTGCGGACGGGTCCTCAGCCTTCATAGCTTCGGCGTCAGGATGTAAACCCATCCCATACAGCGCCGCCATCTGCGCCTCGGTGACATCACCCGAAACACCCAGATGAGCGATCCCTCCCCCGGCCCATTGGCCCGGAGGGTTGCCGTCCACGGTGTAATAATCACCGAGTTCACGGTCCCCCGCGCGCAGCTCATCAGCACTGGCGACTTCACGTGTGTAATACGTGTATCCGTCGCCAGCACTGAGCTTGTGCACGGTCATCATGAGACTCAGCATACCGCCCAACCACCTCACTTATCGATGATGCATGAGGTGTGACAGATAGTATTGGTTTTTGGGTGTTGGAATCGGTGGATGTGACGGAGGAGCAAACTCGATGGAAGCGCGCAAAAAACGATAGGATTGGGCCATCAAGTTCTTGATGCGGTTCTGCACATGAGAATGGGCGGTGGGTAACATGCTTTTCGTTATCCACGGTCCGTTCGATTGTGTAGAACCGTCGGCCCGAGCTATCCACGGGTGGGCAGCGGAGAGACTCCTTTTCTCTCGGAGCTGTCCACGTGTGGATAACTCGGGCCTAACCAGCCCGAGCGCCAGCGAGGACCTTCTTTTGCGGCGGAGCCGCTCCCCCACCGGGGGGTCCGTGCTAGCCGTTAGGTTCTCATTCCGTACGAAACTCAAGGAGTCAAGAATGGCAGCACCACGGAAATCATCGGTACAGCTCGCGGCACGGGAAAAGGCGCTACTTAAGGCCCAGGCCATGACTGAGCGGCACGAGAAGCTAATCGGCCAGGCCGTGGAATTCTTCGTTAACCAGGACCAAGCCGATCAAGTCCTCCGAGATGCACAGACCAAAGTGGAGGCCATCCTTGCCCAGGCCGAACGTGACGCCGAAGGTGCCCGGCTGGATGCGGCGAGGATGGTTCAGGAAATGTTGGACACGGGTGAAAGTAAGTCCTCCGTGGCGGCCCGGCTGGGACTCAGCGGGGCAGAGCTAAAGCGGCTGACCGATACCCTAGTGTCCCCCGCTGCCCTAGAGGCTGTTGGCGACTCCCCTACACCGGACCAGGAAGAAACACCGGCTACTTAGAAGAGTGTGGGAGCGTCCGGGTCGGTGCCAGCGAGAAGTGCAGAAATTCGTTCCGGACGAGTCCACCCATGGTCACGGACTTCATCACGCAGCGCACGGGATCGGGCAGCGAAGTGTTCGCGGGCCAGGCCGCGCCAGGCAAATCCTGTGCCGTTGGTGTCGCGTCCTTTCCGGCGCCGGTCAAGCATGTTCTCCCTCGTGGATCCCTCCACTAGGTGTGTGTCTGGGCCGGACGTGGCACGGACACAAATGGGCACGTCGCACTCGTGCATCAGTATCCCGAAACCGTCCATCGGACGACCTGTTGCCAAATGAAACGCGTAGCGGTGGGGACGCACCGCCACGGTGCTTCTATTGGCGTTAAGCGTGTATCTCCCGTAGCCATCGTCAGAAACGGCCGCGCTCCACAGCCAATGCGCGTCCGAGCCCGGACCTTTGATGACCTTGGCCCAAAAACGCTCCTCCGGGGTCATGGTCAGTCGAGCTTCTTCTGGAACGTCACCAGCAAAATAGCGGAGGCAACATATTGGGTCACCAACACATCATCGTGACCAACCATGCCCCTAGACATGCGCTCAGTGCTGGTTACGGGGGTGACCGTATGGGAGGCCGACTCGGCGCTCCACAGTTGGTCTCCACTTGCCTCGAATACTTGTTGGATGCCGCGCACGTTTTCATCGATCCGACTTGCGAGCTGGCCGATGGCGGCTGCAACGGTCGGCTTCGGATCACTGACGGCATAGACGGTTTCCATGGTGCTCATCGTTGCTTCCTTCTTCTTGAGAGTCGTGGTTTCGGGATCCCGTACGTGCTAGCGAAAGTCACCAGCACCCACCAAATGACGAACCCAGTTATCAGGCAGATAAGCCCGCCCAGGAACAGCTTTATGTCCATGCGGATGACTGCCCCGCCCATTGCGTACAGGGAGACTCCGGCGAAGAAAATGCCCATGCCCCAACCACAGAGGGCGATGACTAGGCCAATCAATGTGTTCATGCCAGCTGCCCTCGTTCGACCTTGGATAGGGCCCGTGAAACTGACATGCGGCTGACGTCGAGGGCGGCGGCAATCTGGCTGTGGTTCTGGCCTGCGTCGCGGAGCCGAACAGCGGCGTCGAACTTTTCTGGCGTGATCACGCTCGGCCGTCCCCCGACTCTGCCTTGGGCGCGGGCGTGAGCTAGCCCGGCCCTGGTGTTCTCTCGAATGGTGTCGATGCGCAGCTGCGCGAAGACGGCAACAATGCCGTACATGGCTTTGCCCATCGGCGTTGTCGTGTCGATGTCCGGTTCAGTCAAGGAGCGGACATCGATCCCCCGCTCCCCCAAATCAAGGAGTAACTGGAACAGGTGCCAGGATCCGCTCAATCGGTCCAGCCGGTGAACTAGGAGGACATCGCCCTGCCGCAAGTAGTCCTGGCAGGCAACCCATTGCGGACGGTTCCGGGTCGTACTCGATTCCCCGTGATCGACGAAGACCTTTTCGGCGCCCGCGTCGCGGAGCTGCTGCACCTGATATTCCGGGTTCTGCTCCCCCGTGGAAACTCTTGCGTATGCGATGGTGGCCATTGCTTTCTCCCTTCCGCCCACAAACCTACTAGCCGCGTTCCGAACGCCTGCCGGTTTCGTGCGCAGGTTCTGAGCACCAATTATCGGGCGTGTCGCCAGCGGTCGTCGGCATGCCCGTATACGTCCGTTATTGGGCGGCCGCATGTGGACAGGCTACGGGTTTAGCGTTCGCGGTAGCCCTGGCGGGAAATGGCGTTCTGCGCCTTTGTCAGGCTCTCCCCCAACAGATCAGCGAGAATGGCAGCCTCGTATAAATGCTTACCGGCCAAGGCGATGGAACCTGCCGGGTCGCTGCCGTCATCTTCGTATACGTCATACTCGTTCAGGGATCGCTCCAAGCCTTTAGCGAGCTGCCGCAGCGTTTGGGCGAGCATGGGACCGATGGCACCTTTCAGATTGCCCAGCACTCCGTAGACGGTGGGTGCCGGGTGGGTTTGGCTCATGTGGCAGATGGCGCGGATGGCTTCGTAGGCGTCATCTGCCTTCTGGATGACTTCGGGTGTTTCCTGGTCCATGGTTACTCCTTGATAGCTCGTGATGGTGGGCACTGCGCTGGTGTGATGTTGAACGGAAGAACGGGCTGAATGGTGAGCACGATGTCATCTTCGTCTACTGCACCGACATGGGCGATTGCCTCGGTGATGATGTGCGCGTCTGCCAAGTGTTTTACCTGGCTGATCGCGCCGGGAACTTCCACGCATTGCAGGGACCACCAGGGGCCGCTCTCTTCTGCTGTCACTGTGTACCGTGTCATCACGCCACCTTTCTAACAGTGTCTAGAACAATCGCTATTCGGGTCGCTTCGCGCCGGTGTTACTGGCGCTCCTTTCCTTTCCGCTATGGATTGCTCTTGTTGCCTTTCAGGAATTGTAGAAACTTTGTTTTGTCTAGTTGCTGGGGCTGGGGCACCGGTTGCTGAGGTGTCCCCTGGTCGTGGAGGATGCGCTCAATTTCAGCCTTGCAGCT
>NZ_JASISQ010000013.1 GCF_030063205.1 Arthrobacter antibioticus
CCCTCCGTCTTCGCCGCCGGAACAGACCGACTCATCCCCGCCGAAATAGCCCACTGCCTCCAACACGGAGACCACTGGGACAACGGCAAACTCCTCGACGCCAACAACCAAGAAATACCCATCACCGCCAGCATTCCCATCACCCCCACCACCCCCTGACACCTCCAACAAAAAACCGACAGTGGCCACCCCACAAAAACCGGGTGGCCGCCGTCGGCGATCTGTGTAACGTGCTCATAGGTGGTGAGGAGCTCAACAGCTCCTCACCACCTATGCTCAGCCTCGACCAATAAAAGGCATACCTGCGGCTGTAACTACCAAGTGGCCAATATTGGTGCTGGCGGGCAGGCTCGCCATGAACAGCACGGTGCGGGCGGCTTCCTGAACTGGGAACATCGGTTCCACCATCAGTGTGCCGTTGGCTTGCAGGGCACCGGTTGCTACGTCCAGGGTGGCCATGATGTCAGTGGCGGTATTCCCAATATCTATTTGTCCGGCGCTAATACCGAAAGCTCGTCCGTCCAACTCGATCGACTTAGTCAAGCCGCTGATGGCGTGTTTGCTCACGGTGTAGGCAACCGAGCGCGGGCGCGGTGAATGGGCGGAGATTGAGCCGTTGTTGATGATCCGCCCACCTTGCGGTTGCTGGGTTTTCATCGTCCGGATGGCTGCCGCGGCGCAGAGCATGGCACCGGTAAGGTTCACCACCATAGTGGCGTTCCAGTCGCTGAGGGAGATTTCATCCACAGACCCGGCGGGACCAAAAATGCCAGCATTGTTGAACAATACGTCAACCCGCCGGAATCGTTCCACTGTCTGGGCGAACAAGGCCTCCACCTGATCTGGGTCGCACACATCTGTTTGAACAACCAGCGCTTGTGGATGGCTACCCGCAGCGGATGCCAGTTCGGGTTCACGCCGGCCGGCCAAGACCACACGAAAGCCGGCAGCAAGACCTGCTTGGGCAACTGCTCGGCCAATACCGGAGCCTGCGCCGGTGACCACCAGCACCTTGGCATCACTTCCGTTCCAGGCACCTGCATAGTGAGTGCTGGCGTTCT
Source organism: Arthrobacter antibioticus (assembly GCF_030063205.1). Lineage (GTDB taxonomy): Bacteria > Actinomycetota > Actinomycetes > Actinomycetales > Micrococcaceae > Specibacter. The sequence continues at coordinate 1,062 of NZ_JASISQ010000013.1, forward strand.
GGGTGCTTTCATCCTGGGTATCGCTGGCTGGTACCGGTAGTTCGTCTTCGCTGTTCATGCCTGCTCCTTACTGGGGCCTGATATTGGAGAGAATTATAGGATTCGCCTCACTACCCGTCAAACCTCAGGCCACAAAGACGTCCCGAAATGGTGCGTCTTGCATCTCTGATCTGAGCGCAGTAATCTCAACATACAAGATTTTGTTTTCATATAGTGATAATTACATAATGGGGCACTTGACCAGTCCGCCCCACGTCCCGGCCACGTTCGACGAAGAACGAATGGCGGGCCAGACTCCGGCGCCTCTCCATCGCGGGGGTGTACGAACACAACGTGGAAAGAGGTACCAATGCTCCATCCCGAGAACAACTCCCATATCCTTAGCGGGTTGACTAATCAGCTCCCTGATCGTGATCCGGAAGAGACTGCTGAATGGCTTGAGTCTTTGGATTCGTTGATTCAGGAGCGTGGCACTGAGCGTGCCCAGTACATTATGCGTAGTTTGCTCCAGCGTGCTGGTGCGCAGAGTGTTGGTGTGCCGATGGTGACTACGACTGATTATGTTAATACGATTCCTGCTGATCAGGAGCCTGTTTTTCCTGGTAATGAGGAGATCGAGCGTAAATATCGTGCGTGGTTGCGGTGGAATGCTGCTGTGATGGTGCATCGTGCGCAGGCTCCTGAGATTGGTGTGGGCGGGCATATTTCCACTTATGCTGGTGCTGCGACGTTGTACGAGGTGGGTTTCAATCACTTCTTCCGTGGCAAGGATCACGCTGGTGGTGGAGACCAGATTTTCTTCCAGGGTCATGCCTCGCCTGGTATGTACGCTCGTGCTTTCCTTGAGGGGCGTTTGAGCGAGGAAGACATGGATGGTTTCCGTCAGGAGAAATCCAAGGAAGGCCATGCACTGTCGTCTTACCCCCACCCACGGTTAATGCCGGAGTTCTGGGAATTCCCTACGGTCTCGATGGGTATCGGGCCGATGCACGCTATTTATCAGGCGCAATCGAACCGGTATTTACATAACCGTGGCATTAAAGACACCTCTGAGCAGCAGGTCTGGGCGTTTTTAGGTGATGGTGAAATGGACGAGCCTGAATCGCGTGGGCTGCTGCAACTGGCCGCTAATGACAAGTTGGATAACTTAACGTTTGTTATTAACTGCAACTTACAGCGCTTGGACGGTCCGGTTCGTGGAAACGGGAAGATCGTTCAAGAACTCGAAGCGTTCTTCCGTGGTGCTGGCTGGAACGTGATCAAGGTTTTGTGGGGTCGTGAGTGGGATGACCTCCTTGCCCGTGATGAAGATGGTTCCTTGGTCAAGGTCATGAATGACACTGTTGATGGTGACTACCAAACGTACAAGGCAGAATCTGGCGGGTTCGTTCGGGAGCATTTCTTCGGGCAAACACCCCAGACTAAAGAACTCGCCGCGCATCTTTCTGATGACGAGGTTTGGAACCTCAAGCGTGGCGGCCATGATTACCACAAGGTCTACGCCGCGTATAAAGCTGCAAGCGAGTTCAAGGGCAAGCCCACCGTGATCCTGGCCCACACCGTGAAGGGTTACGGACTCGGGACACACTTCGAGGCACGTAACTCCACGCACCAGATGAAGAAGCTCACGCTCTCGGACTTGAAAGATTTCCGTACTCACCTGCGTCTGCCGATCTCTGATGAAGTCCTTGAAGCGGACCCGTACCGTCCCCCGTATTACCATCCCGGGATGGATACCCCGGAAATTCAGTACATGATGGAACGCCGCCGGGCCCTGGGCGGGTTCGTGCCCGAGCGCCGCTCTGAACACACCGCGTTAGAACTCCCCGGGGATAAAACCTACGAAGTCGCTAATCGTGGCTCGGGTAAGCAACATGCCGCGACCACGATGGCGTTCGTGCGTTTACTTAAAGACCTCATGCGCGATAAGGGTATTGGTCAGCGTATTGTCCCGATCATCCCGGATGAAGCACGGACCTTCGGTATCGATGCGTTCTTCCCGACCGCGAAGATCTACAACCCCAACGGGCAGAACTACCTCTCCGTGGACCGTGATCTGGTCTTAGCGTATAAAGAGTCCATTTCCGGGCAGATCGTTCATGCCGGTATTAACGAAGCAGGCTCCGTCGCGGCGTTTACCGCCGCCGGTACCGCGTACGCCACCCACGGGGAACCATTGATCCCGGTCTACGTGTTTTACTCCATGTTTGGTTTCCAACGCACCGGGGATCAGTTCTGGGCTGCCGGGGATCAAATGACGCGCGGGTTCATTATTGGTGCCACCGCCGGGCGGACTACCCTCACCGGTGAAGGCCTCCAACACGCTGATGGGCACTCCCCCCTCCTGGCCTCTACCAATACGGCAGTGATCACCTACGATCCCGCCTACGGGTATGAGATCGGGGTGATTATCCGCACCGGTCTAGAGCGGATGTACGGTAAAGACTCCACGGATCCTAACGTAATGTACTACATCACTGTTTATAACGAGCCGATCATTCAACCTAAAGCACCCGAAGATATCGATGTTGAAGGGATCACCCGCGGGATCTATCTGCTCAAGAAAAGCGAGCATGACGGGCCCCGTACCCAGCTCCTGGCTTCAGGAGTCTCCGTGCCCTGGGCCCTAGAAGCACAGCAAATCCTTGCCGATGAATGGGGGGTCGCAGCCGATGTCTGGTCAGTAACATCCTGGACCGAGCTCCGTCGCGATGGCCTCGCGGCTGAAGAAGACGCGTTCCTACACCCGGAAAAAGACCCACGCACCCCGTACATCACAGCGAAAATGGCTGACGCGCACGGACCCATCATCGCCGTGAGTGACTTCATGAAAGCAGTCCCGGATCAAATCCGTCAATTCCTGCCTAATGACTTCGCGACCCTCGGCGCAGACGGCTTCGGTTTCTCCGATACCCGCGCAGCAGCACGACGCTACTTCAAAATCGACTCTCACTCCATAGTGGTACGCACCCTGCAAATGCTCGCTAAAAACGGTGACATCGACACCAACACACCACAACAAGCAGCCCAAAAATACGACCTCCTCAACATCAACGCAGGAACCACCGGCAACACCGGCGGCGACAGCTAACCAACAAGAGTAAGAAAATAGCTAAGGGACGCCATCAGAAGATGACGTCCCTTAGCTATTTCGTGTTCTTGGCTGTTGTATCAGCGCAGCCCCGGAGGGCGTGGCGACCCCCGAGGCTCAGCCCTCCCGTTGAGGTTGGAGCTAATGACGCCCCTTCATCCCCTCCGCGGTGTCATTAGCTCCAACCTCAACGGGGTGCGAACGGCATCCTCGAACCCGCCCATCCGGCTAAGTGCGCTAGTTGCGGTTGAGTTCCTTGGAGATGACCAACGCTGCTTGCTGCAGCATCGGGATTGCACGATTGGCAAAGAGTTCATCGACGCGCTGCACCGGTCCGGAAACGGAAATCGCCGTCGGGGTGGGAGCATCGGGGACAGCCATGGCAAAGCAACGAACACCGATCTCTTGCTCTTCCTCATCGATGGCATAGCCGCGTTCCCTGATAACTTCCAAGTCTGCCAGCAGGGTCTCTATAGTCCCGTGACTCTTGATCGTTGGCGTGGGCATTCCCTTGCGATCAACAATGCTGCGCACAGTCTCATTGTCCAGCTGGGCCAACAACGCCTTGCCCACTCCGGTGTCATGAGTGTGCGCCCTACGTCCAACTTCCGTGAACATGCGCATGGAGTGCGGGGATGGGACCTGGGCTATGTAAATCACCATGTCGGTGTCAAGTACCGCCATATTGGCCGTTTCCCCTAGCTCACGCACCAGCGTATCCAGCTGAGGCATAGCCATGGCGCCAAGCTGCTTGGTGGCACCGTCTCCCAAGCGGATCAGTCTGGGCCCCAACGCGTAGCGGCGGCTGGGGAGCTGGCGAATGTAGCCAAGGGCAACCAATGTGCGTAGCAGCCTGTGAATGGTGGGCAAGGGCAGCTCAGTGGATGCGGATAGTTCGCTGAGCGTGACGTTGCCACCGGCATCGGTGATGAGTTCGAGCAGTTCGAAAATGCGCTCTACGGACTGCACTCCACCGCTTGCTTTTGCTGCCATGGTCTGTCTCCTACATAGTCCTACGACACCAATAAATCCACATGGTGGCATGTATATTCCAAATACCCAACATACCTCACTCTGCATCCCGTCGTAGAAATATCCTACAGAGCTTGAAATTCCACCAGATAGATAATAATATCCATTATACGAAAACAATCGTAAGTGTCGACTCGCCCATACGGGCCCAATCTCAAGGAATCTCAATGGCGAATCCTAGCCCCGGCAACTCCATCACCCTTCGCGTGACTGCTCCTTCAAATTTCACCGTCACCAGCGAACTCGCTGCTGCAGCCGCTTCGGCCGGTGCCGCCGTCACAGCGTTGGACATTGTTGAATCCCAGCACGAGAGCGTCGTTGTAGACATCACCGCAAACACCACAGACGACGCCCACGCAGACCGTATCAAGGACGCCCTCGAGGCCCTTGACGGCGTTCACGTGATGCACGTTTCAGACCGCACGTTCCTGATGCACCTGGGCGGCAAGCTCGAGGTCAACTCCAAATTCGTCATTCGCAACCGCGATGACCTATCACGGGCCTACACTCCCGGCGTCGCCCGTGTCTGCATGGCTATCCACGAGGATCCTGCCGCGGCCCGCAACCTCACCATCAAGCGCAACACCATCGCAGTTGTCACCGACGGCACCGCCGTTCTGGGCCTGGGCGACATTGGTCCGGCTGCCGCACTCCCCGTCATGGAGGGTAAAGCAGCACTGTTCAAGCAGTTCGCCAACGTCGATGCCTGGCCGGTTTGCCTTGACACCAAGGACACAGAAGAGATCATCATGATCGTCAAGGCCATGGCTCCGGTATACGGGGGCATCAACCTTGAAGACATCGCCGCTCCTCGCTGCTTTGAAATTGAGCGTCGCCTCAAGGAAGAACTGGACATTCCGGTCTTCCACGACGATCAGCACGGAACAGCCATTGTTACCCTCGCAGCCCTAACCAACGCCTTGAAGGTTGTTGAAAAGAAAATCGAAGACGTCAAGATTGTGGTGGCGGGTGTTGGCGCTGCTGGCAACGCCATCATCCAGTTGCTTCTGGCACAGGGCGCCAACAACATTGTGGCCTGCGGCCGCAATGGCGCAGTCAACCGCGACGAGACCTACACGGATGCCCACCGCACCTGGCTGGCCAACAACACCAACCCGGAGAACTTCAACGGCATACTCCACGACGCCGTGGTTGGAGCCGATGTCTTCATCGGAGTCAGCGGGCCCAATGTCCTGGGCGAGGAACAGGTTGCCGCCATGGCACCGAAGGCAATCGTCTTCGCCATGGCAAACCCCACTCCAGAAGTTGACCCGGTCATTGCCTCCAAGTACGCCGCAGTGGTGGCCACCGGACGCAGCGACTTCCCAAACCAGATCAACAACGTTTTGGCTTTCCCGGGCTTCTTCCGCGGGTTGCTGGATGCGGGCGTTTCCGACATCACAGATGAGATGCTGGTAGCAGCTGCTACCGCCATCGCTGAGCGCGTCGATGAATCCGAACTCAATGCAAGCTTTATCATTCCCAGTGTCTTCGACCCGCATGTGGCCGGCGACGTTGCAGCAGCCGTGGCTTCCGCAGCAGCTTCAACACTTTCCGAAAGGACCAACGCATGAGCAACCAGTCAGTAACAGTCACCGATCCAACACCGATCCCGCGCGCCGAAGAGATCCTCACCCCTGAGGCCTTGGCTTTTGTGGCCGAGCTCAACCGCCGTTTCAACCCTGTTCGTCAGGAACTGCTGGCTGCCCGCGGCACCAAGCGCGAAGCTGTTGCCGAAACCGGCAAGTTGGATTTTTTGCCGGAGACCAAATCAATCCGCGAAGGCGACTGGAAGGTTGCCCCCGCACCTGCCGCCTTGGAGGACCGTCGCGTAGAAATGACCGGCCCCGCTTCACCGGCAAAGATGGCCATCAATGCGCTGAACTCCGGCGCCAAAGTATGGCTGGCAGATCTTGAAGATGCCTCCACCCCGCTCTGGTCCAATGTGGTTGACGCCGTATTGAACCTCAAGGACGCCGCTGAAGGCACCCTTGCTTACACCTCGCCCGAAGGCAAGGAGTACAGTTTGCGCACCGATGCTCCGCTGGCAGTGGTTGTTGCCCGCCCCCGCGGCTTGCACCTGAGCGAAAGCCACATTCTGGTCGACGGCGAGCAGTCATCAGGTGCGTTGGCAGACTTTGGTCTTCTGTTCTTCCACACGGCTAAAACACTTATTGCCAACGGGCAGGGGCCTTACTATTACCTGCCGAAACTGGAAACGTACCGTGAAGCACGGCTTTGGAATGACGTCTTCGTGTTTGCCCAGGATTACCTGGCCATCCCCCAGGGCACCATCCGCGCCACTGTGCTGATTGAAACCATCCCGGCCGCCTTTGAGATGGATGAAATCCTTTACGAATTGCGCAATCACGCCTCGGGCTTGAACGCCGGGCGCTGGGACTACTTGTTCTCCATCATCAAGTACTTCCGTGACGCCGGTGAAGCCTTCACCTTGCCGGACCGCGCTCAGGTCGCAATGACGGCTCCGTTCATGCGCGCCTACACCGAACTGCTGGTAAAAACCTGCCACGCTCGCGGCGCGTTTGCCATGGGCGGCATGGCCGCTGTGATCCCCAATCGCCGCGAGCCGGAAGTGACGGCAGCAGCGTTTGAAAAGGTTCGTAATGACAAAACCCGCGAAGCCAATGACGGTTTTGATGGTTCATGGGTGGCCCACCCGGATCTGGTTCCTGTTTGCCAGGAAGTCTTTGACGCGGTTCTTGGTGACCGCCCGAACCAGTTGGACAAGCTCCGTCCCGAGGTCAATGTCACGGCAGACCAGCTCTTGGACATCTCTTCTGCCCAGGGCGAGGCAACTGAAGCAGGCTTACGGCTTAACCTTTATGTGGCTGTTGCCTACACAGCAGTCTGGATTTCAGGTAACGGTGCAGTAGCCATCCACAACCTCATGGAAGATGCCGCCACTGCCGAAATCTCCCGTTCACAGGTTTGGCAGCAGATCCGCAACAAAACCAAGCTTGCGGACTCCGGCAACGTTGTCACCCGTGAGCTCGTCACCGGCATCCTTTCCGAAGAGACGGAAAAGCTGCGCGGTGAAGTGGGCGAGGAAACGTTCCAGAAGTACTACAAGGACGCCAGCGCACTAATCAGTGATATTTGCCTCTCCGAGGATTACACCGACTTCCTTACCATTCCCGCCTACGAACTGGTGGGCTAAGAATGGCCGCGAAACCCTCACTGAATGCGGCAGATTTGGCGCATATTGAATCAGAGTGTGCAGCAACGGATCAGCTTCTTGAAAAGAACTACCCAGGAGATGACGGCACCCGCCAGCCGGTCCACACGGTCTACGTACCAGCAGATAAGTTCACTCCCACGTTTGCCGCAGATTGGGGCGCACAAGGTTTAGCCGCCATTGACGCTTACGGTGGACTGGAAAAGCTCGGCGCACTGCTGGGCCAGGACGCGGAGTTGGCAACAGCCATTGCAACTCGCGTAGCTAACAAGTTAGCCAGCGAGCCCATTGAAGACCTGCGTCTTGATTTCGAAGACGGCTTTGGTGATCGTGGTGACGAGGCAGAGGATGCTGCAGCAGTGGCAGCCGGTAAGGCTGTTAGTGCCGCAGTGGACGCCGGCACGGCACCTCCGTTCATTGGTATCCGCTTCAAATGCTTCGAAGCCCCCACGCGTGCCCGCGGCGTACGGACTCTGGATTTGTTCGTCTCAACACTGGCCACGGCCGGCGAACTGCCAGAGGGCCTGGTACTGACGCTCCCTAAAGTCACCACAGTGGATCAGGTCAAGGCCATGGACTTCGCGGTGAGCCGCCTAGAGGAAATCCACGGTTTGACCCCCGGACGCCTGCGCTTTGAGGTGCAGGTGGAAACCCCACAGCTCATTTTGGGTCCTGCCGGAAATTCTCCAGTGGCCCAACTGGCCCATGCTGTCCCCGGCCGCATCAGCGGTCTGCACTACGGCACCTACGACTACAGTGCCTCGCTGGAAATTTCCGCCGAGTACCAGTCAATGGAACACCCCGTTGCCGACCTGGCCAAAGAAATCATGCAGTTGGGAGTTGCCGGAACAGGTATCCGCCTCTCCGACGGCTCAACCAACATCATGCCAGTGGGCGACGGCGCCGAGTCGGCTTGGGCTTTGCACGGGCGCTTGGTGCGCCGCTCTTTGGAACGCGGCTATTACCAGGGCTGGGATTTGCATCCGGCCCAGCTGCCGAGCCGTTTCAGTGCAACGTATGCCTTCTACCGCCAGGGGCTGCCCAGAGCGGCCGTGCGGTTGCGCAACTACGTCCTGCAGACACCAGGCGCTGTCATGGATGAGCCGGCAACGGCCCGCGCCTTGGCGAACTTCATTTTGCGCGGTTTGGTGTGCGGTGCCTCCAACGCCGGTGAAGTGCTCTCGCTGACAACTCTTGACCAATCACAACTCACGGCGCTGGCTCACCCCCGGCTCGCCACAGTTTCTAGCTAAAGGACTCCCCTATGGGCAAGTATTACTCCCCCGAAGGCGGCCTACCGCCGCAAACACATCTCACCACCGAGCGTGCCATTGTCAAGGAGGCCTACACGGTCATCCCCAAGGGCGTCATGACAGACATTGTCACCAGCACCCTGCCGGGCTTCTCCAACACCCGCTCTTGGATCCTGGCCCGCCCGATCTCCGGTTTCGCCACCACTTTCTCTCAGTTGATCGTTGAGATTGGCGCCGGCGGTGGTGCCCCGCGCGCTGAGTTCGAGTCCGGCGTGGAAGGCGTCATCTTCGTCACCAAAGGCAAGGTCAACCTGACGTTGGAAGGTGAACTCCACCAGCTCGACGAGGGTGGTTACGCTTACCTCGCCGCCGGTGACGCCTGGGGTCTGGAGAATGTCTCCAACGACGTCGTGACTTTCCAGTGGATCCGCAAGGCCTACGAGCGCCTCGAAGGCTATGAGGCAAAGTCGTTTGTTACCAGTGACAGCGAAGTTGAGCCCACGGCCATGCCGGACACCGACGGCGCGTGGAAGACCAGCCGGTTTACGGATTCTTCCGACTTGGCGCATGACATGCAAGTGAATATTGTTACGTTCCAGCCAGGCGGGGTTATTCCGTTCCCGGAAACCCACGTCATGGAACACGGCATTTACGTGTTGGAGGGCAAAGCCATGTACCTGCTCAACAACGACTGGGTTGAGGTGGAAGCAGGAGACTTCATGTGGCTGCGTGCCTTCTGCCCGCAGGCTTGCTACGCCGGTGGCCCGGGCGAGTTCCGTTACCTGCTGTACAAGGACATGAACCGTCAGATCAAACTGACATAAGCACCACAGCGTGGCTTCGGCCCCCGGTTGCGTGATAAGCCCCCCGTTGACGGGGGGCTTATCACGCAACCGGGGGCTTTTTATGTCACGGCTCAGAAATGCGCCGACTTTCGCCGCAGGGCTGTGCGGTACCCGGACCAGAACGCGAGCAACATCAACCCCAGCGCCATGCTCGCCAGTCCAACTTTGGCCCGTGGCCCGATGAAGAAAAGAGCGTTCGATGAAACCATCTCATTCGATAGCGGCGCATACGCAAACCAGCCAAATTCGGCGCTTCCACTAGCCCCCATCGCCAACAGGATTCCGGTTATCACCGCCACCAGGGCTAGAACCGGCACTACGGTAGCTCTCATCCGTGAGCCCCATGAGCGCCCCTGACTGTCTTGTTCACCGGCAGAATTCATGCGCGCCAGACTAGCACGGCAACGATTATGGCGTGGAACACAACTAAGTCCTCCTGCCACCTTGACTACGGGAGAGACCTTCTCTAGACTTTTCATTAGGCAGAAACTAATTTCCACAATATGAGAACTCAGGAATCGTCGATTCCTTGGAAGGACCTAAAATGTCGTACACAGTGAACTGCTCCATCCTCCTGACGGAGCTTCCCCTGCTGGAACGCCCCGCAGCAGCGAAGGCCGCCGGTTTTGATGCAGTGGAATTTTGGTGGCCCTTTGACTCCTCCGTCCCGGCCGACGCCGACGTTGCAGCTTTTGAGCGCGCCATCACCGATGCTGGCGTGCAGCTGACTGGATTGAACTTCAACGCCGGGAACATGCCTGGCGGAGACCGTGGCTTGGTTTCCTGGAAGGGTCGCTGCTCCGAGTTCAAGGACAATATTGCTGTCGTGGCAGGTATTGGCGAACGCCTGGGGTGCAAGCACTTCAACGCCCTCTACGGCAACCGCCAAGAAGAATTCACTGCACAGGAGCAAGATGAACTTGGTGTGAAGAACCTGGTCGCAGCTGCCCAGGGGGTTGCTGCCATTGGAGGCACAGTACTCCTGGAACCAGTCTCAGGCACACCCGCTTACCCGTTGAAGACCGCCGCGGATGTCATGGGCATCATCGCCCGGACCGAAGCAGCAGGGGTAAACAACGTCAAGCTACTTGCAGATTTCTACCACCTCGCCGTCAACGGTGACGACGTCCCCGCCGTGATTGAAAACTACGCCAAGGACTTTGGCCACATTCAGATCGCCGACAACCCCGGCCGCGGCGCCCCCGGCACCGGCACTCTACCCTTGGGCGAATGGATCACCCGCAGCCGCGAACTTGGCTACAACGGCCCCATCGGCCTGGAATACAAGGCCGCTGCAGCAGATGCCTTCAGCTGGGCCATCCGCCAGCCGGCCAACTAAAACTCCTCCTCACATTTCACGCAAAGGACACATTATGAGCAACGTTGCAGTAATCGGACTCGGCATCATGGGCCTGCCCATGGCCGTCAACCTCATCAAAGCAGGCTACACAGTTGCAGGCTTCAACCGCAGCCAAGGCGCCATTGACAAGCTCGTCACAGCAGGGGGCCGCGGCGGAACTTCCATTGCCGACGTCGTCAAGGACGCCGATGTCATCGTCACCATGGTTCCTGACTCCCCGGATGTAGAAGGAGTAGTCAACGGTGAAGAGGGCGTCTTTGCCAACGCCCGCAAGGGTGCCATCTGGGTAGACGCCAGCTCCATCCGCCCGGACGTTTCCAAGCGTCTCTCCGAAGCAGCCGTAGCAGCTGGTATTCGTCCCTTGGACGCACCGGTTTCCGGCGGCGAGCAGGGTGCCATTGACGGCGTACTTTCCATCATGGTTGGCGGTGACGCCAAGGACTTCGCCGATGCCGCTGATGTTCTTAACGCCGTGGGCAAGACCATAGTCCACGTGGGTCCCTCCGGCTCAGGCCAGACAGTCAAGGCAGCTAACCAGCTGATCGTGGCCGTGAACATCCAGGCACTTGCCGAAGCTATTGCTTTCCTTGAGGCCTACGGAGTGGACACCAACGCCGCCCTTAAGGTTCTTGGCGGCGGTCTGGCCGGCTCCAAGGTCTTGGAGCAGAAGGGCCAGAAGATGCTTGATCGCAACTTCGATCCCGGCTTCCGTCTGGCCCTGCACAATAAGGACCTCGGCATTGTCACAGCAGCAGCCCGTGAAGCCGGCATCTCGGTTCCCTTGGGTGGCGCTGTTGCCCAGCTGGTCACCGCCATCGTTGCCCAGGGCGACGGCGGCTTGGACCACTCGGCCCTGTTCAAGCAGGTCCTGGCTTCCTCCGGAAACAAGTAAAAAAACTACTCCGGGGTTCGCCCTCAATCTTCCCGCCGTCGAATGATCTTCGAGACGTTCGACGGCGGGAATCCCACCTTAGAAACACCACCGCCGCACCGTTCTACTTTGCCCATACCGGGCAACCACAAATTTTTAAAGGAGCAACACCATGGCTAAGATGCGCAGCGTTGACGCAGCCGTTTTGATTTTGGAAAAAGAAGGCGCCACGGAGATCTTCGGTCTCCCCGGAGCAGCCATCAACCCGTTCTACTCAGCCATGCGTGAGCATGGCGGCTTAAACCACACCCTGGCCCGCCACATGGAAGGTGCCTCACACATGGCGGACGGTTACTCACGTGCCGCCGAAGGCAACATTGGCGTTTGCACCGGTACCTCCGGCCCCGCAGGTACTGACATGATCACAGGATTGTACGCAGCCCAGGCTGATTCCATCCCGATGCTGTGCATCACCGGCCAGGCCCCCGTTGCCAAGTTGCACAAGGAAGATTTCCAGGCTGTGGACATCGAGTCCATCGCGGCTCCCTTGACTAAACTTTCCATGACCGTCAAGGAGCCTGGCCAGGTTCCCGGCGCTTTCCAGAAGGCGTTCTACCTGATGCGTTCAGGGCGTCCCGGCCCGGTTCTGTTGGACCTGCCCATCGACGTGCAGATGGCAGAGATCGAATTCGACATCGACGCTTACGAGCCGTTGGTTCCGAACAAGCCCGCCGCGACACGCAAGCAGGCTGAAAAGGCACTAGATATCTTGCTCGCTGGCGAGAAGCCGCTTATCGTTGCTGGTGGCGGCATCATCAACGCCAACGCCTCAGCACAGCTGGTGGAGCTGGCCGAACTTCTGAACATCCCGGTCATCTCCACACTCATGGGCTGGGGCACCATCGCCGATGACCACCCACTGAGCGCCGGCATGGTTGGCCTGCAGACTTCGCACCGCTACGGCAACGCCACGTTCCTGGAATCAGATACCGTCATCGGCATCGGCAACCGCTGGGCCAACCGCCACACTGGCGGCCTTGACACCTACCGCGGAAACCGCAAGTTTGTGCACGTGGACATTGAGCCCACCCAGATCGGCCGCGTATTCGCACCGGATCTGGGCATCGTTTCCGACGCCGGAGCAGCCTTGGAGATACTCCTGGAAGTTGCTCGTGAGCGCAAGGCCGATTTCGGTGTACCGGACTACGGCACCTGGTCAAAGGACTGCCAGGCTCGCAAGGGTTCACTGCAGCGCAAGACTCACTTCGATAACGTGCCCATGAAGCCACAGCGCGTCTACGAAGAAATGAATGCCGCGTTTGGTCCGGACACCACCTACGTTTCCACCATTGGTCTCTCGCAGATCGCCGGCGCCCAGATGCTGCACGTCTTTGGACCCCGCCAGTGGATCAACGCCGGACAGGCCGGCCCCTTGGGCTGGACCCTGCCGGCAGCCTTGGGCGTTGTCCGCGGCAAGCCGGGCCAGACCGTTGTTGCCCTGTCCGGCGACTACGACTTCCAGTTCATGATTGAAGAGCTGGCCGTGGGCGCACAGTTCAACCTCCCCTACATCCACGTGGTTGTGAACAACTCCTACCTGGGCTTGATTCGTCAGTCCCAGCGCGGCTTCAAGATGGATTACCACGTGTCCCTGGCGTTCGATAACATCAACTCACCGGAGACCAACGGCTACGGTGTTGACCACCTCAAGGTTGCCGAAGGCTTGGGCTGCAAGGCCATCCGTGTAGAGCGCCCCGAGGATATGGCTGCCGCGTTCGCCGAGGCAAAGCGTCTCATGGAGGAGTTCAAGGTTCCTGTGGTTGTTGAGGCCATCCTGGAGCGTGTCACCAACATTTCCATGGGCACCGAACTGGACAATGTCAATGAAATCGAAGACATCGCCCAGTACGCAGCTGACGCCCCCACCGCCATCTTGGCCCTGCAGGACTAGGGACGAACCATGCGCATCATCCTCGCCCCCGACAAGTTCAAGGGTTCCCTTTCAGCCCCGGAGGTTGCCAAGTATTTGGCGGCCGGCCTGCGCAGCGCGCACGCCGGGCTGGAGATTGATCTCATGCCCGTAGCCGACGGCGGCGAGGGTACCATCGACGCCGTGGTTGTCTCCGGCTTTACCCGGGTCAGCGCTCTGGTGCAAGGGCCCACGGGCCAACCGGTCACGGCCGACTACGCCGTTGACGGCAAAGTGGCTGTGATTGAAATGGCGGCAGCTTCCGGGCTCGCTGTTTTGCACAATGGCCAACTCTCCCCGTTGGCCGCAACTACCTATGGCACCGGCCAGTTGGTCTCCTCCGCCATGGATCATGGCTGTACGGAGATTGTGCTCGGTGTCGGTGGAAGCGCGTCAACTGACGGCGGCTCAGGGATGCTTGCGGCGCTGGGAGCAACATTTAAGGACGCCGCCGGGCAGCATTTGCCGCCCGGCGGCGGGGCCCTGTCCCAGGTCACCAACATTGATCTCACCGGACTTGACCCACGCATGGGAGCCGTTACTTTCACATTAGCCAGCGACGTGGACAACCCACTGCTGGGACCAGACGGTGCGGCAACAATTTTTGGTCCGCAAAAGGGAGCCACCACCGCCCATGTGGAACATTTGGAAAAGTCCTTAGAGCGCTACTTCCGTATCATGGCCAATGCCCTTGGCACAGCGGCTGTAGACGCCATCGACGCACCCGGCTCAGGTGCAGCTGGTGGCACTGGCTACGCCGCACTTGCGGTACTCTGCGCCAAACGCCGCCCTGGCATAGAGGTGATTCTGGGTTTGACCGGATTAGCCGAAAAAATGGGCAGCGCCGATCTTGTCATTACAGGCGAGGGTAGCCTTGATGAACAAAGCCTCTTTGGCAAGGCGCCCATGGGCGTAGCAACCGCGGCCCGCGCCGCGGGCGTTCCCGTTGTTGCCGTGTGCGGGCGCACCACCTTGTCGCCGGAGATTTTGGCCAATGCCGGCTTTGCCCACAGCTACGCGCTGACGGACATTGAAGCCGACACGGACGTTTGCATGAAAAACGCAGGGGCCCTGCTGACTGAAATTGGTGCCTTGATTGGCACCCGACTTGCCCAAACAGGTAAGGAAGAGGAGAACTCGTATGTCTAATATTGCAGGAAGCGACACGAACGACGGCGGCTATGACCTCGTTATTCGCGGCAACCGGGTACTGACCACCGCCGGCATTGCCCCGCGTGAAGTGGGCGTCCGTGACGGTGTTGTCATTGCTTTGGAGCCGTTGGGGAACAACCTCCAGGGCAGGGAAGTCATTGAGCTAGCTGATGATGAAACGTTGATTCCCGGCTTGGTCGACAGCCATGTGCACGTCAATGAACCCGGACGCACCGACTGGGAAGGCTTTGCCTCAGCCACTCGTGCCGCCGCGGCAGGCGGGGTGACAACCATCATCGATATGCCCCTGAACTCCATTCCGGCCACCACCAACGTGGACGCCCTGGAACTCAAACGCAGCGTAGCGCAAGACCAGGCGTTTGTTGACGTTGGATTCTGGGGTGGCGCCATCCCCGGCAATATCTCAGACTTGCGCGGTTTGCACGACGACGGCGTGTTTGGTTTCAAGTGCTTCCTACTGCACTCTGGGGTGGATGAATTCCCGCCGCTGGATCCTGATGAGATGGAAGCGGACATGCGGGAGCTAACGGGGTACGACGCCCTTATGCTTGTCCATGCCGAAGACTCACGCACCATTGACCGTGCACCCACAGCCCAGGGCGATCAATACTCCAAGTTCCTGGCTTCGCGTCCGCGCGGCGCCGAGAACCTGGCCATTGCCGAGGTCATTGAACGTGCCCGCTGGACGGGCGCCAAGGCGCACATCTTGCACTTGAGCTCCTCAGATGCCTTGCCCATGATTGCCAGTGCCCGCCGCGACGGTGTGAAGCTGACCGTGGAAACGTGCCCGCATTACCTGACACTCATGGCAGAGGAAATCCCCGACGGGGGCACCGCTTATAAGTGCTGCCCGCCCATCCGGGAAGCCTCTAACCGGGAAAAGCTGTGGCAGGGACTGCGTGACGGCGTCATCGATTGCATCGTCTCAGACCACTCCCCCAGCACCCTGGATCTTAAGGACCTGGAAAACGGTGACTTTGCCGTGGCCTGGGGCGGAGTCTCCTCCCTCCAGTTGGGTCTGTCGCTGATCTGGACCGAGGCCCGCCAACGCGGTATTGAGTTGGAGCAGGTCATCCATTGGATGTCCACCGCTCCGGCGGAGCTTGTCCAACTGCACCGCAAGGGCAAACTGGCACCGGGATACGACGCCGACTTCTCCATTTTCGCCGCCGATGACGCGTTTGTGGTCGATGTGAAGAAGCTCAAGCACAAAAACCCCATCACCCCTTACGACGGGCGTGCGCTCTCCGGTGTTGTCAGGCGCACATTCCTGCGCGGTCATGAACTCGACGGCATCACCCCCACCGGCCGGCTGCTGCGCCGCGGCGAAATCACAGTGGAACGGACGGTAAATGACTGAGTCAGTGCTGCTGCCCGCTCTGGGCGAAAGCGTCACCGAAGGAACTGTTACCCGTTGGCTTAAAGTCGTGGGCGACACCGTCAGCATTGATGACCCGCTCGTGGAAGTCTCCACCGACAAAGTGGATACCGAAATTCCTTCACCGTTCGAAGGAATCCTGCAGAGCATCGTGGTGGCCGAGGACGAGGTTGCCGAAGTCGGATCCGTCCTTGCCATCATCGGCTCCGCGGATTCAACCCTGTCGACCGACTCCGGGACAGCACCGGCGGCTGAGCCAGTTGCAACCCCGGCGGCTGCGCCAGTTGCAACCCCGGCGGCGGGGCCCCCGGCGGACCGGGATTCCCTCGGCGGCTTTCCGGCCAATCGGCCGCGGACGGCCTCGGCCTCCCTGACGCCGCCTGCGGAAACCCAGGCTCCCCCGGCGTTGGCCGGATCAGCCACCTATGTCACTCCGCTGGTGCGCAAGCTGGCACGCCAGCACGGAGTTGACCTTGCCACGGTGAGCGGTACCGGCGTTGGTTCTCGCATTCGTCGCAGTGACGTTACAGCCGCTGCCGCTGCCGCTTCACCGCCTGAGCCAAGTGCCGCCGTCGTGCCTCCTGCGCCAACACAAGTACCTAAAAATGCACCAGTAGCTGGGGCTCCCGCGTCCGCAAATCTGCGTGGAACGGTAGTGAAGGCGCCACGGATTCGTTCTGTGATCGCCAAGCGCATGCGCGAATCCCTGGACACCTCCACGCAGCTCACACAGGTGCACGAGGTGGATGTCAGCGCCATTGTGCGATTGCGGGCGCGGGCAAAGGAGTCATTCGCTGCTGCCAATGGGGTGAATCTGACGTATTTGCCGTTCATTGCTCAGGCAGTGGCGGAGGCGCTGAAGGTTCATCCCATGCTCAACGCTTCCTTTGACGAGGCCGCTGGAAACATCACCTACCACGATGGTGAGCACCTCGCCTTCGCCGTGGATGCGCCTAAGGGTCTGCTGGTACCGGTGGTTCGCAACGCTGGAACGTTGAATTTGGCCGGTTTGGCAGCTGGTATTGCCGATGTTGCCGCCCGTACACGCGATGGTTCCATCACGGCCGATGAGCTCAGCGGTGGAACGTTCTCCATCACGAACATTGGTTCGGTGGGTGCACTCTTTGATACCCCCATCATCAACGCCCCGCAGGTGGGAATCTTAGGTGTTGGTGCCATTGTTAAACGTGCCGTGGTGGTCACGGGCCCGGACGGGGATGATCTTCTGGCTATCCGCCACATGATGTACCTGTGCCTGACCTACGACCACAGGCTCGTGGACGGGGCCGATGCGGGCCGCTTCCTTCAAACGGTCCGGATGCGTCTTGAGGGGGCCGCTTTCCAGGACGATCTGGGCTTGTAATACATTCGCCATGATCCAGAGATAAACCAGGGAGCCGCAGCGTTGAGCTGCGGCTCCCTGTTTGTATTTAGATTTTGTTTTCCTCGCACGTGCCGGGAGCTAGTCCCAGATGTTGTCCCCGCGCAGTGAAGCATCTGCTCCGCCATCGGTGTAGATGGTTTGTCCTGTTGTGTGGGTGTTTTCTTCGCTTGTCAGCCAGGCCAGCAGCTTGGAGATGACAATGGCTTCTGAATGGTAGTTCAGCGGCATGGGAACATGGGAGTCCACCATTGTCCGGCCTTCTTCAGTAGCGAGGAGCTGTTCCGTCATGGGCGAGATGACAGTCCCTGGTGCTACCGCGTTCAACGGAATGCCAGCCCCGGCCCAGGTGGGTGTGATGGATTCCCGCCGCACCCAGCGGCTCAGTGCCCGCTTACTCGAGGGATAGTTCAGGTAGCCGGCCTCCGGGCCCGAGGCAGCCAGCGTGGCGCCAATAGCCACCGCTTTTTCTTCATCACCGGCGAGCTGTGCTTCCACCAGTTCCGGGGAGTTGGGCTGCAAAGAAGCCATGGAACTGACGACGACGGCACGCGGGCTTGCGCTTTTTGCCAGGGCAGGTGCCAGGTGCTGAAGAAACTCCGTGACACCGAAAAAATTGACGCTTACTGTCAGCGGGATGGGTGCGGAGATCCCGGCGCAGGCAATGACGGCGTCGATTTTCCCGTCAGCTGCCGTGAGGGCCAACTCTGCGGCTTCTTTTCGTCCGGCCGCTGTGCTGAGATCTGCTTCAACATCGGCACCGCGGAGGTCAACTCCCACTACGCGGGCGCCACGTTCGCGCAGGAGATTGGTTGTTGCAAGTCCAATGCCTGAGCCGGCACCGGTGATGACGTAGGTACGTTGCTGCTGATTGTTGCTGGAGTTCTCTGTGGGGTTGGATGAAGCACTCATTGCGGGTCTCCTTGAAGTGTTTGAGGGGTAGGTGAAGGATCGCGTCCTTCGGTGGGGACTTTTGCTGTAATGCTCTTGGCCAGTTTCACTGTGGCAGATTCAAGTTTTTCCAACGAGACGAGTAGGTCATCTCGTTCTTGAGGGCTCCAGCCGTGTAATAGTTCTTCCACAAGCCCGTCACCGGCACGCACAAACGTGTCTGCAACACGTTGACCATCCGCGGTGAGTGCTACCAGGTGAGCACGTGCGTCACGAGGATCTGCAATCCGCGCGGACAATTTTGCCGCCGTCAGCCGGGCAACGATCTTGGAGATGTTTGATGCTCCCGTCACCATATGCCTGGCCAGCACCGATGGCCGTTGCGGGCCCTGATCGGAGAGGATGGTGATCATGGTGATTGCCCCGGGATCAAGGTCCACTCCTTCCCGCGCGACCACCGCTGTGAGGAAGTCCGGTGCCGACCATTCGCTGATGATCCGCGTCAGGGAGCTAATCAGCGCGGCTCGTTGGCCATCGCCACCGCCCACGGTTTGGCGCTCTTGAGCTTCGGAGAGCTTAGGCATTGGTGCCACCGTCAACCGGCAGTATGACACCGGTAACAAAGCTGGCTTCCTTGGAGAGCAGCCATGCCACGGCATTGGCAATTTCTTCCGAACGGCCCAGCCGGTTCATTGGAACTTCAGCAGCGTAGCCGGCCTTGGCATCCGCTGGCAGGGCCGCCAATGCTGCGGTTTCAATGGCTCCAGGGGCCACCGCATTGACACGGATTCCATGCGCTGCGTTCTCCAATGCCACGCTGCGGGTGAGGCTGACAACGCCATGCTTGGATGCGCCATAGGGAGTTAGTTTCGGCGTTGCTGAGATACCCGCAATTGAAGCCACATTAACTATGGCACCACCATTGTTTGCACGGAAGTGGGCAACTTCAGCCTGCATGGACAAGAAGGTCCCGCGCAAGGTGACGTTGATGGTGCGGTCCCAGTCATCGATGGTGACGTCTTGGATATCCTTGGGCATGGCGCCCAAGCCCGCGTTGTTGACCGCCAAGTCCAAGGAACCAAAGGTTTCAACGGCGAAAGTTACCAGTGCGCTAATGTCTTCGGATTTGCTGACATCGGCATGCTTGTAGGCGGCCCGTCCCCCAGCTGCAGTGATCAGGGCCACGGTTTCGCCACCGGCGGCGTCATTGACATCGGAAACAACCACCGCCGCACCTTCTGCGGCAAGCCGCTGGGCAATGGCGCGGCCAATTCCGGCTCCTGAGGCGGTGACGAGTGCGGTTTGCTGATCGAAGAGCATGATTTCTCCTTGGGGTTGGTATCCCGGCAAATTTTATGTCGTACAGACAGCATAACACTTTTACTGTCGTTGCGACACTAAATAGCAGTATTGCCAGCCGCCACGCGCTCCGATCCGGCAATGCGAGACACTAAGGTAGCGCCCGCATGCCGGACACGACGTTGACGTTGCATGCCGGTGTCATTACGCTGTTCCATACAGCAAAATAATTATTCCGTATAATGAAAACATTGGAGCAAAAATGTCAAAGCAACTCAGCGCCGCTCAAACAGCCCCTGGCTTCAGCCTTCCGAATGCCAACGGTAAAACCGTTTCACTAACCGACTACGCCGGGCGCCAGGTCATCGTTTACTTCTACCCGAAGGCCGCCACCCCCGGCTGCACCACCGAGGCTTGCGATTTCCGCGACAGCCTCACTGCACTTCAGGGCGCCGGAGTTGACGTTGTGGGCATCTCAACTGACCCGCAGGAAGCGTTAACCACTTTCGCCGAGGAGTTCAGCTTGAACTTCCCCCTCCTCTCTGACGCCAATCACGAGGTGGCTGAAGCCTGGGGAGCATGGGGTGAAAAGGTAATCAACGGCAACACCATGATCGGCACCTTGCGCTCCACGGTAGTGGTCAATGCCGATGGAACGGTGCGCAGTGCAGAATACAACGTCAACGCGGAGGGTCACGTAGCCCGCTTGCGCACGGAACTAGGACTCTAAGCCCACACCCTCGAGCAGCGCACCAGCGGCATTCTGCCGCGGTGTGCTGCTTTGCCATGCCTTGAACCCATACCTTCAAAGCAGCCCTCAAAACGGCCCTCAAAACCTGGGCCTCGGTTGCGCTGCACGAGCCCGGCACGGGCAGTGAAGACTTTCAGCCTCAGCCCTGGCCCCTACCGGCCACGGACCCGCCCACCTGCCTGCCCGCCTTGTTGCAGCAATGATTGTACGCAGCCACCCGCCAGTAAACAGGAGCTTCTTTGCCGCCAGCATTACACACAGTTGTTGTGATTGACATCTCGGCTGTGATGCGGTTCACTATTCATATGCTGAAATAACAGTTCCACGATACGAAACTATTTGTGTTGTTCGTATAGCCGACACCGTGGATGCCAGCAATGACCTAGAA
>NZ_JASISQ010000014.1 GCF_030063205.1 Arthrobacter antibioticus
CAAGAACCCCAACGCACCCAATACCCCACCTGGCTCAAAAAACACATCAACCACACCCTCAACCCACCAAAAGAAAACACCACCAAACACCACAAAAAACGCCACAATCCATAGCTGCTCCAGCTACTCCAGTTGCTCCGGCTACTCCAGTTGCTCCGGCTACTCCCGTTACAGCAGTTACTGCCGCAAGGAATGTCGTCAGAGCGGGTCCCGCCGAACCTCCAACCCAGAACGGCCACTCCAGAAAATGAGCGCTCCGGAAAGCGTAGCCTCGGCGTCGACTGCTAACATTTCCGGTAGGTGCTATGACTCGTCTGGTTTGTTGAATAGTTTTTAGGAACTGAAACTATTTTTCCCCCGACACCCGCCACAGGTGCAGTGTCAGGTAGGAGCGCCATGGTTGGAACGGTTCGGCCATGCGACCCAGCTCTGTGGCCTTGATAGTGCGAGCTTGGGCGAGCGAATCTCCTCGAAGGAGGCCATAGCCGTTTCGCACCGCTGCGTCGCTGGGCAGGAAGATGTCGCTGCTGCCGAGTATTCGCATGGCTAAGTACCCGACAGTCCAGGGGCCTATGCCTGGGATAGGGAGTAGCTTCTGGACGAGCGTTTCCTGGGTGTCATCTGGCTCGAGCCTCAAGGACCCCTCGGACAGCATTCCAGCGACAGCCACAATGGAGTCAATCCGGCGTTGGGGGCCCCGAAGAATCTGACGGCCATTGACGGCAATCTCCTGTGAACTTGGAAAAAAATGACTCATGGTCCCGTGAGGAAGGCGACTGGGCGTGCTTGTCGCCACCAGTTGGTTAAGTGCCGTTCTGGCAGCAGCTACCGTTATTTGCTGGCCAACCATGGCCCTGATCAGTATTTCTGCTTTATTCACGCAGCCTGGCAGCCTGATTCCAGGAATCAAATTCACACGCTCAGCTAGCAATGGCAATGTTCTCAACTTATCGTCGGCTAGTGCGGGGTCGTGATCCAGATTAAAGAGATGGCGGACTTTGCCCAATAGTTGGGCAGCGTCGGCTGGGTCCTCCAAATCTTGCTCCAACCATAACGCTTGCCCGTCCCAGCTAACGCGGAGCCATCCATGCCCGCCATCGAGCAACACCGTCCGGGCATAACATAGCGAATCAGCCTCCTCGACCCCGGTCACTGCACGGGCAGCGAGGAAGTCAAAGATTCCCGGATCAAACGGGGGAGTGAAATCGAGTTTAATGCTCATAGTTGATCTTCCCATCCCAACTGGTCAAGCAGTGCAGCAGTAAACAGCAACACATTATCCGGCTCAGGCTCTCGAACAGCCCATGTCCTGTGTGAGCCGGGCATGTTTTAGTCAGCAAGTGATAGTTCTAGCGAAATTGCCAACCCGACAGGAATCCTCCTCGGGGTATTGGGACATCCGTATTAAAAAGTGGCTCCGATCACTGCGTAGCCGCAGACCTGGGCATGGTACCCGTGTGGTTCAGCTCGTGCAGAGCGTGCTTGGTAACCCCTGCTAAATTGAGAATATGGGCGAACAAGTTAACATCCTTGAACTTCTTCAGAGGCCTGCCATCGAGGTGGCACCATACCTGCTGGGTGCACTGGTGCGCCATGAAAGTCCGGAAGGTCCGGTGGCCGTCCGCCTGACCGAGGTGGAAGCATACCTAGGACCAGCCGATTCTGATGCTCCGGATCCCGGCGCGCACAGCTATCGAGGCAAGACTAACCGTAACGCTGTAATGTTCGGTCCGCCCGGTCACCTCTATGTGTACTTCACCTATGGTCTGCACTTCTGTGCCAACCTCGTGTGCAGGCCGGAAGGGACCTCGTCAGGTTGTCTGATGAGAGCCGGAGAAGTCGTAGAAGGTCTAGAGTTAGCGCGCTTGCGCCGTCCAACTTCCAAGCGTGACTCTGAACTTGCGCAGGGGCCGGCGAGACTTACTAAGGCGATGGGAATTTCTGGGGAACACAATGGAATCCCCGCCCTTGCCGGTGAAGTGACAGTGACACTTCCGGAAACACCAGTGAGTGGGGTCATGACGGGACCGCGAGTCGGTATCAGTGGGTCTGGTGGCACAGCCGAGTACCCTTGGCGATTTTGGATCGGTGGGGATCCAACAGTCTCGAGATTCAAACCCGGAGTGATTCGTGCACCACGTCGGGGCGTAAAAGCAGGTCCAGGACTTAGGTAAGTACTGATCGTTAGATGTGGGCTAGCAAATGGCATTACGCACCAATATTTTTTGGGCGCCGTGCCGGTGTCGAGAGGTACGGAGCACCTTTTCAAGTGGAGGGGAGTGCCAGCACTGTTCAGGCTGTACGGTTGAAGAGTGAACGAGAGATTAGACGCCCCCGGAACACAATTTTCAGTCACTACACACGTGGAGCAATGTCCCCAAGTGTCCACCGTCATTGAGAATTTATGCGCAACCGTTCAGGACTACCCCTCGCCCGGGATCGTGTTTAAAGATCTCACCCCTGTTTTTGCCGACGGGCCGGCTCTGAAACTGGTGGTCGATTCCATCACTGCGGCCTTCAGTGGAGAGTTTGATGCCGTGGCCGGAGTGGAGGCTCGTGGTTTTCTCCTAGCGGCTGCCGCCGCCTACGCCACTGGAACCGGTGTAATCACTATCCGCAAGGCCGGAAAACTGCCGCGCGAAGTTTATGCCCAGAGCTATGAGCTTGAGTATGGTCATGCAACCCTGGAACTGCATCAGGAAGATGTCCCTGCTGGCACGCGTGTATTAATACTCGACGACGTCCTGGCCACGGGTGGAACGCTCAGTGCCGCTGCTGCACTGCTTGAACGTACAGGCGCCCTCGTGGCAGGCATCGGGGTGGTGCTGGAAATTGACACACTCTCGGGACGCGAGACTCTTAACAGCCATGACGTGGTTTCCCTGCTTCACGTGTAGCTGTTCCTGCCTGGGAAGCCACAGTGCCTCTCACCTGCCCAACCCGTGACACAGGCACTTTCGGATTGAAGCGACGTAGGCGGTGATCAGCTGAGAAGCAAAGAAGTGTGCAGGATGTGGGACCTCCCGATGGCACGTGCTTAGCGGCCTTCATGTCTCGGCAATCACAAGTGAAAGCACCCACGCACATAGAGGGATAGAATAGACGGTCTGCCTTTTGGCGGTATGCCTTACGTATCAGGAGCCTTGCATGTATGACGACGAGTTGGCCCAAGAACGCAGCTATGTTGACGGTCTTTATTCACGCTTAGATGAACTTCGCGCTGAAAAGGTCGAGCAACTCGGTGATGTGCGCCGGACTAAATCCATGGGCACACATCAGAACCGTTCCGAACGAGACGCTTTTGCAACGTTATACGAGAACCGTCTGGCACAGCTGAACGCAGTTGATGACAAACTCGTGTTTGGCCGGCTGGACCTAGATGACGGGCAAGCCAGATATATTGGCCGCATAGGCCTTTCCACCAAGGATTTGCGTCAGCTGATGGTTGACTGGCGCGCCCCCGAAGCCGGTACTTTCTATCAGGCCACCGCCTTTGAGCGGTTGGGGGTGCGTCGCCGTCGTCATTTGTTGTTAAACGGGCGCAATGTCAAAGCCATAGAGGATGACGTTCTTGACCACACAATGCTTGTTGACGGTGAACACTTACAGGGCGAAGGTGCGCTGCTGGCTGCACTAAATTCCAAGCGCACGGGCCGCATGAATGACATCGTCGGTACCATTCAGGCGGAGCAGGACAGGATCATTCGCTCACCTTTGAGTGGCGCATTAGTGGTCCAAGGCGGGCCCGGCACAGGAAAAACTGCCGTGGCGCTCCACCGGGCAGCATATCTGCTCTATACCCACCGCGAGCGACTTCAGGCTGCCGGTGTACTGCTGGTAGGACCTTCAAATGCGTTTATGAAATACATTGAGCGGGTTTTGCCTTCGCTGGGTGAGACAGGTGTAGTCATGGCAAGCGTCGGCAATCTTTTCCCCGGCGTACAAGCAACTGCAGCCGAATCCCCTGAAATGGCAGAACTGAAGGGCCGCATCGGTATGGCCCAGGTTGTGGCAAACGCCGTCGCGAACCGTCAACGAACCCCTCGTGAAGATGTCAGGGTCGACGTCGAAGGCACACGTTTGATTCTTACCGTTCGTCAAGTACGCCGTGCCAGAGACAAGGCTCGGGCCACGGGTCTGCCGCACAACGAAGCACGGGTAACTTTCGTGAAAACTCTGCTGCGCGAACTTACCGAGCAACTGCGTGAACACATTGAATCTGCGGGTGCTGGCAACAACGCAGACAGGTCATATCTGGGCGAGGATGTCCGCTCTGCACGCGACGTTCGCGTGATACTCAACCTGTGCTGGATGCCCATGAGCGCTCAGCAGCTTATCAATGACATGTTCAGCAAACCCGAGATCCTTGCTGCAGTCACACCGGAATTTAGCCAAGCAGAACGGGATTTACTGCTGCGCAGTCCGGGCTCGCCCTGGAGCGAGTCTGATATACCCCTGCTCGATGAGGCAGCCGAACTTCTCGGTGACATGGATGCCAGCGGCGGGCGCGCTCAAGCAAGTGCGCAGTCACAGAGGAAGCGCGACCTAGCTAACGCCGAAAAGGCTATCTCCAACATGAACCAACAGTTGGAAGACTCCGGCGTGGACGGCATCCTTACGGCTGAGCAGCTGGCTGATTACAACATTGTTGAAGCCGAATCGCAGACCAGTGCCGAGCGTGCCCTGACTGACAGGTCTTGGGCGTACGGCCATGTGGTGGTTGATGAGGCCCAGGAACTTTCGCCCATGCAGTGGCGTCTGTTGGTGCGCCGCTGTCCAGTGAAGTCATTCACAATTGTTGGTGATATTGCTCAAACAAGTTCCGCGGCTGGAGCCATGTCATGGGATCGGGCGTTGACTCCCTTGTTGGGGGACCGATGGAACATTGAGGAGTTGACTGTCAATTACCGCACGCCCACGCAAATCGCGGAGGCAGCAGTGCGCATGGCTAATGCTGCCGGCCAAGTGGTCTCTGCACCGAAGGCGGTGCGCGACGGTGAGTGGGAGCCCATCGTTGACTTCGTAGACGCTTCGGAAGTTATCAACCAGGTAGTTGCCGTGGTGCCGGAGGAAACAGCCGCCGTGGGTGATGGGTTATTGGCAGTAATTACCCCCGCCTCCATGGTGCGCGCCACTGCCGCGGCCTTGCGGAGCGTCTATGGGAATCGTATTGGTCATGGGGCTGGCTCGCTGGAGCAAAATATCGTGGTGATCGATCCTCACGAGGCAAAGGGACTGGAGTTCGACGGCGTCATCATCGTTGAGCCGGCCGCTCTACTTGCAGGTGCAAGCGGTCGGGTCGGGGATCTCTACGTTTCAATGACCCGTCCAACCCGTCGCCTGCGGTTGATCACATCGGAACCTCTCCCCGCCGGTATCCAAAAGTAATTCGCAGGTCAGGCTGCACACTGCATTGGCGGCTTCAGCGCAACACTGCGGCGGGAAGGAATGTCGTGGAAACGCCGTCGTGCTGGTAATTTTGAACCGTGTCTTTGCAAACTAACCTTCGCGTCCCCGAGAATGATCCCAGTTTCGCCAATGTGTGGCAGGAGCTCAAGTGGAGAGGCCTCGTTCAGGTCTCCACTGACGAGGCAGCCCTTGAGGAGCTACTCGCCGGTGCGCCGATCACGTACTATTGCGGTTTTGACCCCACCGCGCCTAGCCTGCACCTAGGCAATCTAGTGCAGCTCCTCACCATGCGGCGTATGCAGCTAGCTGGTCACAAACCGTTGGGGCTGGTGGGCGGATCAACTGGTTTGGTGGGGGACCCGCGTCCAACAGCGGAACGCACCATGAACACCAAGGAAACCGTTACCGAGTGGGTAGGGTTCCTCCAAGGACAGGTGCAGCGCTTCTTGTCCTTTGAAGGTGAGAACGCTGCGCGGATGGTCAACAATCTCGACTGGACCGAGCCCATGTCAGTGCTGGACTTCCTGCGCGACGTAGGTAAGTACTTCCGTGTGGGCACGATGATCAAAAAAGACATTGTTGCTTCGCGGCTGAATTCCGACGACGGCATTAGCTACGCTGAATTCAGTTACCAAATCCTCCAGGGTATGGATTACCTTGAGCTTTTCCGCCAATACGGATGTGTTCTGCAGCAAGGTGGCTCCGACCAGTGGGGGAACCTGACCAGCGGCACGGACTTGATTCGCAAAGTTGAGGGAGCCACCGTTCATGCGCTGGGTACACCGCTGATCACCAACTCAGACGGCACCAAATTTGGCAAGAGCGAAGGCAACGCCATCTGGCTCGACGCCGGCATGTGCAGCCCCTTTGACATGTATCAGTTCTGGCTAAACACTGCCGATGACGATGTGGTTGATCGCCTGAAGGTCTTCACGTTTCTATCGCGTGAACAGATCGTTGAGATTTCGGAGTCAGTGACATCAAAGCCGCAGGCTCGTGAAGGCCAGCGCACTCTAGCATTCCAAGTGACTGCTCTTGTTCATGGAGTGGATACCACCTTGAAGGTCATCGCAGCCTCTGCCGCGCTTTTTGGCCAAGGAGATCTAGCCAAACTTGATGAGGGGACCCTGGCCTCGGCGACCAGTGAATTGCCACGTACAAGCGCCCCGTACGACGGATTGAACATTATTGAACTCCTAGTTGCTTCGGGGCTATCCAACAGCAACTCTGCCGCTCGCCGGACGGTGAGCGAAGGCGGAGCCTACGTAAACAACGTCAAGATCAGTGATCCGGACACTATTTTGGGTGCTGCCGATGCATTGCATGGGAAGTACCTGCTGGTCCGTCGAGGAAAACGCACCCTGTCCATGGTGGAGCTGGCCAACTAGTTTTAGAACAGGCCTTGTTTTGCGGTTTTGATGATGCCCGTCCCCGATTTGCATCGGGGACGGGCATCGGTGTATTGTTCTATCTGTTGCTTGCGCAACGCTGACCCACTCCGCTTGCGGAGCAGAGATCACCACCTCGCAAGAAACCACAAACCATACAAACTACCGAATATCAACGTCTCTTCGATTCGAAAATATTCAAGTAAGAATGGGTTTATGGAAAACACCAAGTGACGAGCCACACATGCTGTGGATTGGACAAAGTGAATTCCAATGAAATAAAGTATGAATATCGCAACGACGAAAACTAATTATTTAGTATTAATTAGTAACTACTCGAATGTAATTGTTGTTTGAGAACTCAATAGTGTGCCAAGTTTTATTGATACCAATTTATTTATATTGAATTGGTTATTTGACTGTTTGTTGCCGCCCCTGTGGTGATGAATGGTTGTTTAGCTGGTTTCGAATTT
>NZ_JASISQ010000015.1 GCF_030063205.1 Arthrobacter antibioticus
TTGTTGTTTGAGAACTCAATAGTGTGCCAAGTTTTATTGATACCAATTTATTTATATTGAATTGGTTATTTGACTGTTTGTTGCCGCCCCTGTGGTGATGAATGGTTGTTTAGCTGGTTTCGAATTTAGTGCATGCATTCATGACCTTTTTCCGGTGTGTTTGTGTGTGTCTGTTTAGTTATTAACGGAGAGTTTGATCCTGGCTCAGGATGAACGCTGGCGGCGTGCTTAACACATGCAAGTCGAACGATGAACCTCACTTGTGGGGGGATTAGTGGCGAACGGGTGAGTAACACGTGAGTAACCTGCCCTTAACTCTGGGATAAGCCTTGGAAACGGGGTCTAATACTGGATATTGACTTTACCTCGCATGGGGTTTGGTTGAAAGATTTATTGGTTTTGGATGGACTCGCGGCCTATCAGCTTGTTGGTGAGGTAATGGCTCACCAAGGCGACGACGGGTAGCCGGCCTGAGAGGGTGACCGGCCACACTGGGACTGAGACACGGCCCAGACTCCTACGGGAGGCAGCAGTGGGGAATATTGCACAATGGGCGAAAGCCTGATGCAGCGACGCCGCGTGAGGGATGACGGCCTTCGGGTTGTAAACCTCTTTCAGTAGGGAACAAGGCCAGTGTTTAGCTGGTTGAGGGTACTTGCAGAAGAAGCGCCGGCTAACTACGTGCCAGCAGCCGCGGTAATACGTAGGGCGCAAGCGTTATCCGGAATTATTGGGCGTAAAGAGCTCGTAGGCGGTTTGTCGCGTCTGCCGTGAAAGTCCGGGGCTCAACCCCGGATCTGCGGTGGGTACGGGCAGACTAGAGTGATGTAGGGGAGACTGGAATTCCTGGTGTAGCGGTGAAATGCGCAGATATCAGGAGGAACACCGATGGCGAAGGCAGGTCTCTGGGCATTAACTGACGCTGAGGAGCGAAAGCATGGGGAGCGAACAGGATTAGATACCCTGGTAGTCCATGCCGTAAA
Source organism: Arthrobacter antibioticus (assembly GCF_030063205.1). GTDB lineage: Bacteria > Actinomycetota > Actinomycetes > Actinomycetales > Micrococcaceae > Specibacter. Next base: position 984 of record NZ_JASISQ010000015.1, read on the forward strand.
CGTTGGGCACTAGGTGTGGGGGACATTCCACGTTTTCCGCGCCGTAGCTAACGCATTAAGTGCCCCGCCTGGGGAGTACGGCCGCAAGGCTAAAACTCAAAGGAATTGACGGGGGCCCGCACAAGCGGCGGAGCATGCGGATTAATTCGATGCAACGCGAAGAACCTTACCAAGGCTTGACATGAACTGGAAACACTTGGAAACAAGTGCCCCGCTTGCGGTCGGTTTACAGGTGGTGCATGGTTGTCGTCAGCTCGTGTCGTGAGATGTTGGGTTAAGTCCCGCAACGAGCGCAACCCTCGTTCTATGTTGCCAGCACGTAGTGGTGGGGACTCATAGGAGACTGCCGGGGTCAACTCGGAGGAAGGTGAGGACGACGTCAAATCATCATGCCCCTTATGTCTTGGGCTTCACGCATGCTACAATGGCCGGTACAATGGGTTGCGATACTGTGAGGTGGAGCTAATCCCAAAAAGCCGGTCTCAGTTCGGATTGGGGTCTGCAACTCGACCCCATGAAGTCGGAGTCGCTAGTAATCGCAGATCAGCAACGCTGCGGTGAATACGTTCCCGGGCCTTGTACACACCGCCCGTCAAGTCACGAAAGTTGGTAACACCCGAAGCCGGTGGCCTAACCCCCTTGTGGGGAGGGAGCTGTCGAAGGTGGGACTGGCGATTGGGACTAAGTCGTAACAAGGTAGCCGTACCGGAAGGTGCGGCTGGATCACCTCCTTTCTAAGGAGCACCGAGTATCACGGTATGGCCCGCATGGGTTGTGTTGGTGGTAGGAGGAGTAAAGACTCATTGCCAGGACGTCTGTTTCTGGGTGAGTTGCTCAAGGGTGGAATATCAATAAGATAGCTGATGATGAGTATCGCGGCCTTGGTTTGAGTACCGCATCCTTTGGTGGGTGTGAGGAAAGAGCTGTTAGGGGTTGTTGGTAGTTGTTGTTGTGTTTGGCACACTGTTGGGTCCTGGAATAACAAGGACCGCTGATTATCGTGTTTCCTGTGGGTGAGTGCCTGTTTGTTGGGTGTTTACGTGGTGGGGGGTGTGGTGTTGGTGGTTGTGTTGTGCCTGGTTTCCCGCACATGACTTCTCTGGCCTGTTCGGTGACACACTTTTGTGTGTTGCTGTGGTTGGTGGGGTGTGTGGTGGGGTTGTTGTTTGAGAACTACATAGTGAACGCGAGCATCTTTATAAAGAAGCAATTTCTTTGAGATAATTGAACCTGGATCTGATGTCACGACCCTTTTGGGGTGGTGGTGTTGGTTTTCATGGTTCTCTCGATAAGTAAGAGTGACCAGAGTGTGTGGTCAAGTTTTTAAGGGCGCACGGTGGATGCCTTGGCATTAGGAGCCGAAGAAGGACGTAGGAATCTGCGATAAGCCTCGGGGAGTTGATAACCAAACTTTGATCCGAGGGTGTCCGAATGGGGGAACCCCGCTACCCGTTGCAAGACGAGGTAGTGACCTGCATCTGAATATATAGGATGTGTGGAGGGAACGTGGGGAAGTGAAACATCTCAGTACCCACAGGAAGAGAAAACAAAAGTGATTCCGTTAGTAGTGGCGAGCGAAAGCGGAACAGGCTAAACCGTGTCATGTGTGATAGCCGGCGGGCGTTGCATGGTGCGGGGTTGTGGGACTTACCGATCTGGATCTGCCGGTTCAGGAAGGGGAATGGTGCATGTATAGGTGAACGGTTTTGAATGGCCGACCGTAGAGGGTGAGAGTCCCGTAACTGAAATGCAGTGCACTCCCTTGGGTGAGTATCCCAAGTAGCACGGGGCCCGAGAAATCCCGTGTGAATCTGTCAGGACCACCTGATAAGCCTAAATACTACCTAATGACCGATAGCGGACAAGTACCGTGAGGGAAAGGTGAAAAGTACCCCGGGAGGGGAGTGAAATAGTACCTGAAACCGTGTGCTTACAATCCGTCAGAGCAAGCGTGCCCCTTGTGGGTAGTTGTTCTTGTGATGGCGTGCCTTTTGAAGAATGAGCCTGCGAGTTAGTGTTACGTCGCGAGGTTAACCCGTGTGGGGAAGCCGTAGCGAAAGCGAGTCTGAATAGGGCGAGTTTAGTGGCGTGATCTAGACCCGAAGCGAAGTGATCTACCCATGGCCAGGTTGAAGCGCGTGTAAGAGCGCGTGGAGGACCGAACCCACTTCAGTTGAAAATGGAGGGGATGAGCTGTGGGTAGGGGTGAAAGGCCAATCAAACTTCGTGATAGCTGGTTCTCCCCGAAATGCATTTAGGTGCAGCGTTGCGTGTTTCTTACTGGAGGTAGAGCTACTGGATGGCTAATGGGCCCTACAAGGTTACTGACGTCAGCCAAACTCCGAATGCCGGTAAGTCAGAGCGCAGCAGTGAGACTGTGGGGGATAAGCTTCATAGTCGAGAGGGAAACAGCCCAGACCACCAACTAAGGCCCCTAAGCGTGTGCTAAGTGGGAAAGGATGTGGGATTGCTTAGACAACCAGGAGGTTGGCTTAGAAGCAGCCATCCTTAAAAGAGTGCGTAATAGCTCACTGGTCAAGTGATCCCGCGCCGACAATGTAGCGGGGCTCAAGTACACCGCCGAAGTTGTGGATTTCAAACATGACCCTAAAAATGTTCCTCGTGAGTGTTTTTCAGGGGTTTGGAGTGGTAGGGGAGCGTCGTGTGGGCATTGAAGTCGCAGTGTGAACTAGCGGTGGAGCCTACACGAGTGAGAATGCAGGCATGAGTAGCGAAAGACGGGTGAGAAACCCGTCCGCCGAATGATCAAGGGTTCCAGGGTCAAGCTAATCTGCCCTGGGTAAGTCGGGACCTAAGGCGAGGCCGACAGGCGTAGTCGATGGACAACGGGTTGATATTCCCGTACCGGTGAAGAACCGCCAATATTGAACCGGTGATACTAACCACCCAAACCATCATTGAGTGTCCTTCGGGACCAGGATGTGTGGGGAGCGTGGGAACTGAACCGGGGAGGTAAACGTATTAACAGGTGTGACGCAGGAAGGTAGCCGAGCCGGGCGATGGTAGTCCCGGTCTAAGGACGTAGGAAACACGATAGGCAAATCCGTTGTGTTGTCTTCAATGACGATTCTGAGATCTGATGGGACCCCCGTAGGGGGGAATTCGGTGATCCTATGCTGCCTAGAAAAGCATCGACGTGAGGTTCTAACTGCCCGTACCCCAAACCGACACAGGTGATCAGGTAGAGAATACTAAGGCGATCGAGAGAATTATGGTTAAGGAACTCGGCAAAATGCCCCCGTAACTTCGGGAGAAGGGGGGCCTGCCACGTGAAGGACACTAGCTGTCCGTGAGCGTGTGTGGGCCGCAGAGACCAGGGGGAAGCGACTGTTTACTAAAAACACAGGTCCGTGCGAAGTCGCAAGACGATGTATACGGACTGACTCCTGCCCGGTGCTGGAAGGTTAAGAGGACCGGTTAGCACACTTGTGTGCGAAGCTGAGAATTTAAGCCCCAGTAAACGGCGGTGGTAACTATAACCATCCTAAGGTAGCGAAATTCCTTGTCGGGTAAGTTCCGACCTGCACGAATGGAGTAACGACTTCCCCGCTGTCTCAACCATAAACTCGGCGAAATTGCAGTACGAGTAAAGATGCTCGTTACGCGCAGCAGGACGGAAAGACCCCGAGACCTTTACTATAGTTTGGTATTGGTGTTCGGAGTGGCTTGTGTAGGATAGGTGGGAGACTGTGAAGTAGCAACGCTAGTTGTTATGGAGTCATCGTTGAAATACCACTCTGGTCACTTTGGACATCTAACTTCGGCCCGTAATCCGGGTCAGGGACAGTGCCTGATGGGTAGTTTAACTGGGGCGGTTGCCTCCTAAAGAGTAACGGAGGCGCCCAAAGGTTCCCTCAGCCTGGTTGGCAATCAGGTTTCGAGTGTAAGTGCACAAGGGAGCTTGACTGTGAGAGGGACACCTCGAGCAGGGACGAAAGTCGGGACTAGTGATCCGGCGGCACATTGTGGAATGGCCGTCGCTCAACGGATAAAAGGTACCTCGGGGATAACAGGCTGATCTTGCCCAAGAGTCCATATCGACGGCATGGTTTGGCACCTCGATGTCGGCTCGTCGCATCCTGGGGCTGGAGTAGGTCCCAAGGGTTGGGCTGTTCGCCCATTAAAGCGGTACGCGAGCTGGGTTTAGAACGTCGTGAGACAGTTCGGTCCCTATCCGCTGCGCGCGCAGGAAATTTGAGAAGGGCTGTCCTTAGTACGAGAGGACCGGGACGGACGAACCTCTGGTGTGTCAGTTGTACTGCCAAGTGCATCGCTGATTAGCTACGTTCGGATGGGATAACCGCTGAAAGCATCTAAGCGGGAAGCCCGCTTCAAGATGAGATTTCCCTACACGTAAAAGTGTGAGAGGCCCCCAGCTAGACTACTGGGTTGATAGGCCGGACGTGGAAGCGAGGACTAAAGACTCGTGAAGCTGACCGGTACTAATAGGCCGATAACTTACACCACACACACTTTATAAAAACAAGTATGCTCGCGTTCACTATGTGGTTCCCAACCAACAAACCCACCCGTTTGTTCGGACAGGAAACAAAAAAAACATGACACCACCAAAACCTATAAACCCCTAAACAAAGGTTTATAGGAATGGTAATTACATGTATAATAAAATAGAAATA
>NZ_JASISQ010000016.1 GCF_030063205.1 Arthrobacter antibioticus
TTGTTGTGATTGACATCTCGGCTGTGATGCGGTTCACTATTCATATGCTGAAATAACAGTTCCACGATACGAAACTATTTGTGTTGTTCGTATAGCCGACACCGTGGATGCCAGCAATGACCTAGAAGGAATACAAGCAATGCTGCTTGAGGACTTCAATCACGCCGCGCGAACAGAACTCGAACCTGTTTTGCGTCCCTGTATCGATATCCAGCGATGGATCGATGAGATCATTACTGCCCGGCCCTTCGCTACCATCAATGATCTTCTTTCCTGCGCTGGTAACGCTAGTAATCCCTTCACTACCGAAGAAATAGCCTCAGCGATGGCTCATCATCCCCGAATCGGTCAACGCGCCCCCGGCACCAGTACCGAAGCTACGCTTTCTCGTTCCGAGCAAGCAGGGGTAGATCCCACCGATCCGGCCATCACCACCGCCCTGACCGAGGGAAACCGGGCCTACGAAGCCCGTTTCAACCAAGTCTTTTTGATACGAGCCGCTGGCCGGTCCCCACAGGAAATCATCAACACCCTCCACCAACGCCTCAAGAACACCGCCGAAGAGGAAAACCTCATAGTTGCTGCGCAACTACGAGAAATCGCAGTGTTACGACTCCAAGGAGTGATCAACGCATGAGCGTTTCCCACATAACCACCCACATCCTGAACACCGCAACAGGAACACCGGCCACATCCGTCGCCGTTGAACTCCACACCCGCGAGGGCCACACATGGTCCCAAATCGCTACCGCCACCACCGATACAAACGGGCGGGTGAAAGACCTCGGCCCGGAAAAACTACCCACCGGCACCTACCAACTACGGTTCAATACCGGCGCCTACTTCGCCAGCATCAACACCGAGACTTTCTTCCCAGAAATCTCCCTGACCTTCACCCTCCAGCACAGCCAGGACCACTACCACGTACCCCTGCTGCTAAGCCCCTTCGCCTATTCAACATACAGAGGAAACTAGACCATGACTGAGAACAACATCATCCTCGGCGCCAACCAATTCGGCAAAGCCGAAGTACGCGTGGTAAAAATCACCCGCGATACCGACCGCCACGAGATCGAAGACCTCAACGTCACCTCAGAAGTCCGCGGCGACTTCAACGCAGCCCACATCGATGGCGATAACGCCCACGTCGTCCCCACCGACACACAAAAGAACACCATCTACTCCTTCGCCCGCGATGGCATCGGCTCCCCCGAAGCCTTCCTGCTACGCCTAAGCGAACACTTCACTAAAGAATTCGCCTGGATCAATGGCGGACGCTGGTCAGCTGAACAATACGCCTGGAACCGCATCCAAGCCAACGGCACAGCCCACGATCACTCCTTCGTGAAAAGCAACCAAGAAATCCGCACCTCCGTCGTCGTTAAAAACGGCGACACCACCCACGTACTCGCCGGCCTCAAAGACCTCACCGTTCTCAAAACCACCCAATCCGGCTTCACAGGCTTCCCCGTGGATAAATACACCACCCTAGCCCAGACCAGCGACCGGATCCTCGCCACCGACGTCGCCGCCCGCTGGCGCTTCAACCCCGAAGCCATCAATAAAAACTTCGACTTCAACACCTCCTACGAATCCATCAAAGCCCTCCTGCTAGAAGGCTTCACCGAAGGCTTCTCCCACGCACTCCAAAACACCCTGTTCGAAATGGGCAAAAAAGTACTCAACGCCCACCCAGAAATCGATGAAATCAAATTCTCCATGCCCAACAAACACCACTTCGTCGTTGACCTCACCCCCTTCGGCCAAGACAACCCCAACGAAGTCTTCTTCGCAGCAGACCGCCCCTACGGCCTCATCGAAGGAACCGTCCTACGCGAAAACGCCTCCAATGCAGGCAACATCTGGGACGGCGTCGCAGGCTTCTGCTAAACACCACACCACCCAACACCAACCAGCACCAACCAGCAGTACTGAGTAAAGAGTGAGTAAAGAGTGAGTTGTACTGAGTAAAGAGTGAGTTGTACTGAGTAAAGAGTGAGGCGGGGGGCCACGGCCCCCCGCCTCACCAACACGGCAACCCCCACAGCGCGTTGTCGTCAAAGATGTTAGGTAAGCAGACAAGGAGGTCCGCTATGACCAAGAAAACACGCACCACCACCATAGCCACCACGAAAAAAGCCAGACCAGAAGATGAAAAACTAGGAATCGGCGCCAGCTTCGCGTACGGATTCCAACACGTCCTCACCATGTACGGCGGCATCATCGCCGTACCCCTAATCGTGGGCCAAGCAGCAGGACTAAAACCAGCAGACATCGGCCTACTCATCGCAGCATGCCTCTTCATGGGCGGCCTAGCCACCCTGCTCCAAACCCTAGGCCTACCCTTCTTCGGCTCTCAACTACCCCTAGTACAAGGCGTCTCATTCGCCGGAGTAGCCACCATGGTCGCCATCGTCAACGGCGGCGGCGGAATCCAAAGCGTCTTCGGCGCCGTGATCGTCTCCTCAGCACTAGGCCTACTCATCTCCCCCATCTTCTCCAAAATCATCAAATTCTTCCCACCCGTAGTCACCGGCACCGTGATCACCGTCATCGGCCTCTCCCTCATGCCCGTAGCAGCGAACTGGGCCATGGGCGGAAACAAAAAAGCAGAAAACTACGGCGACGTAACCAACATCGCCCTCGCCGCCGGAACCCTCGTGATCGTGCTCCTACTCAGCAAACTAGGAAACAGCACCATCTCACGACTCTCCATCCTGCTAGCAATCGTCATCGGCACACTCATCGCCCTCGCCCTAGGAATGGCCAACTTCTCCAAAGTCACCACCGGCCCCCTCATCGCCTTCCCCACACCCTTCCACCTCGGCATGCCCACCTTCCACCTCGCCGCGATCATCTCCATGTTCATCGTGGTCCTGGTCATCATGGTAGAAACCTCCGCGGACATCCTGGCAGTAGCAGACATCGTCGAAACCAAAGTCGACTCCCGCCGCCTCGGCGACGGCCTCCGCGCCGACATGGCCGCCAGCGTCATCGCCCCCGTCTTCGGCTCCTTCACCCAAAGCGCCTTCGCCCAAAACGTCGGCCTCGTCGCCGTCACCGGCATCAAAAGCCGCTTCGTCGTCGCAGCAGGAGGGGTCATCCTCGTCATCCTGGGCATCCTACCCGTCATGGGCCGCGTCGTAGCAGCAGTACCACTACCCGTCCTCGGCGGAGCAGGAATCGTCCTCTTCGGCACCGTCGCAGCCAGCGGCATCCGCACACTCTCCACCGTCAGCTACAAAAACAACATGAACATGATCATCGTCGCCACCGCCATCGGCGCCGGCATCATCCCCATCGCCGCACCCACCTTCTACGACAAATTCCCCGAATGGTTCGCCACCATCTTCCACTCCGGCATCAGCTCCGCCGCCGTAGTCGCCATCCTCCTAAACCTCCTCTTCAACCACTTCACCCTCGGCAACCCAGAAAACCCCTCCGTCTTCGCCGCCGGAACAGACCGACTCATCCCCGCCGAAATAGCCCACTGCCTCCAACACGGAGACCACTGGGACAACGGCAAACTCCTCGACGCCAACAACCAAGAAATACCCATCACCG
>NZ_JASISQ010000017.1 GCF_030063205.1 Arthrobacter antibioticus
CCACAACGGGGGTGGTTCTTGGGAACTGTCACCATACATGCTTTCAAAGCATGTACAAGGCCCTGCATCCCATATGATTACTGGTCAAAAGCCACTTTGCATACACACATTATGGCCGCTAACCCCGGTTCAGAGTGGCCGGTGAATGATGCGCTAGTCAACACCAGCAGCCATGTTGCGTAAGAAAGCCTGGGTGTTGGATTGGAGCATGACGATCCGTTCTTGGCGTGCAGCCTGAACATCAAACCCCACGTACGCCGGTGGCGCCGGCCTTCGTACGTTGGCGGAGCACTCAAATTTGGCGCACATCAGTGTCGCCACGGTGTCGCCATTTCGTCCGGCTGACCCTCCCCTCTTGGCGTTAAAGAAGACAACGTCGTTAGGTAGAGTCACGTCCTCGCACCACGCGCACTGAGCACGACTACTGAGCCGGCCTTCAATATGACGAAGAATCAGCCCGGTCGGATTCCCATCTACCCAAGCAATTAAGTAGCCGAGCCTGGGGTACTTGCGATCTCGCCAGCCCAAAAAATCGAGGTTCTTCCAGTCAAGGGAGCTGAAGCTCTCCGGCAGGTTGAGGTTTTTGCGCTCCCTGAGGGACGCGTTTATAAGGGAGGTGCGAATTTGTTCTTCTGTAAAAGGAAGCATGAAGTTGTTGCCTAATCTGTTCTGCCGGACCATTGAGTCGTGCGGAAAGGGGTCCGAACCCGATGAATGGGTTCCCGGGAAATGGTGCGCTTGCCTGCACCAGAATGGTGTGGCAGGAGCACTCAATGCGCGGAAGGTCAATCGTTGGTGGAGAACAGGGCTATCTAGTGCCGGCGAAGTCAACGCCGACGACCCCCAGACACCCGGAGGGCGCAGGAAATTTCATATAAGAGAACACGCTGGAAAGTATACGCCCAGCCTCGACTGGTTCTCCGCTCTTTGGCCTTGCAGTATATGAGGGCTATAAAGCCTCCATGTAACTATCTCGGTATCTCCGGTGATCTCGTAGATCTGAACAACCGTAGGGATGCGTTGGGCTGCTGCCACGGCACAGCCTGAGTTCACCCACGCCCCCCTTGGAAAAAGACTGTGGAGGGCAGGCTTCGTGGATTTGCGTGTGGGTGTTTTTGTGTGTATTGTTTTTCGAGTTGCCCTGCTTGTTGGGGGAATGGTTTGCCTGGGTTTGGGACTGGTTTTGTTGGTTCTTTTCCTGTGTTTTGGTGGTGTGGTCTGCTGGTTGAGGGATTTGCATTGTTGAGGCTTTATGGGTAAGGTTGGAAAGTTGCCTCGGCGCTGATCATCGTGAATAAGTTGTTTTGTTTGTGGTGTGTTGGCTGGGTGTGGTTGTTGTTTGAGAACTCAATAGTGTGCCAAGTTTTATTGATACCAATTTATTTATATTGAA
>NZ_JASISQ010000018.1 GCF_030063205.1 Arthrobacter antibioticus
GGGTTAGCGGCCATAATGTGTGTATGCAAAGTGGCTTTTGACCAGTAATCATATGGGATGCAGGGCCTTGTACATGCTTTGAAAGCATGTATGGTGACAGTTCCCAAGAACCACCCCCGTTGTGGTGTATGTGCTCAGAAGCTTGTGAAGAACGGTTCGACCAGTGCAGGTAAAACCCGGTGGCGGTGTAAATCCTGTGGTGCTTCCAGTACTCAATCCAGGGTTGATATCAGCAAGAAAGCAGAGTTCGCCGCTTTCCAGTCATGGATCACTGGTAAGACCCGTCAGGACGCCCATGCCAGCTCATCACGGACCTTTCGGAGGCAGAGTGCTTGGTGTTGGAACGTGGCCCCACAAGCCCCTGTGACCGGGGAAATTCACCCGGTGCTCATGCTCGATGGAACGTACTTCAACGGCTGGTGCGTGCTCATTGCTTACACCGGTGATCACGTTGTTGGCTGGCAGTGGTGCGATCGGGAAAAACATGCTTCCTGGTCAGCGTTACTCAAGCAACTCCCGGCCCCTGCCATGGTCGTCACCGACGGGCACAAAGGCCTCGAGAGTGCGTTGGGTCAGCACTGGCCAGAAACAAGAGTGCAGCGGTGTTTGTTTCATATTCAACAGAACATCCGTACCCACCTCACGATGCGTCCGAAACTCGATGCTGGCAAGGAATTACTGGCCCTAGCGAAGGCTTTAACACCGATCCAGTCCCTGGATCAAGCCGCTGTGTGGGTCGGTGAGTTCGCGTCCTGGGAAGCACGCTGGGAGAAGTTCTTGAAGGACCGCACCTACGCGAAGAAGAACGGTGAAAGGCCCTCACACGTGCGGGCAAACCAGAACTGGTGGTTCACGCATCTTCGTCTGCGCCAAGCCCGTGGAACACTAGCCACAGTCCTGCAGAACGAGCATCTGTTTACTTGGCTCACCCACGCCACCGAAGACCAGAAACTCCCTAGGACAACGAGCCCGCTCGAGGGTGGGATCAATGCTGGCTTGAAGCACCTTCTTCGGGACCATCGAGGCCTTAGCGATGATCATGCCAAACGAGCCGTGGACTGGTACCTCTACCACCACACCGAGGCCCCTAAAGATCCCTGGGACCTAGTGAAGGCCCACCACTGGCAACCAAAAAAGAAGAAAC
>NZ_JASISQ010000019.1 GCF_030063205.1 Arthrobacter antibioticus
AGTACGCGCCACGGGCAGGGAAGGGGTGGGCTGCCGATGTGTTTGCCGCTCTGGGCGAGCAGACCGTCGTCGTCGCCGGAACCGGTGCCGCAGGCATTGTTCTGCCCCAACTCGCCGCAATGCTCAAGCAACTGCGCACCGCCCGCGATGAGCTCCTGACCCAAGTTGAAGCGCTCGTGGAGGCCCACCCTCAACACCAGCGTCCAGTCCTCAATGCCGGCGGTCGGGGTCAGGACGGAAGCACGCATCATCACCGAGGTTGCTGGCAAGGAATTCAAGACTGCCGGCCACCTCGCCTCCTACGCCGGACTGGCCCCGGTAACGTGGCGATCGGGCACCTCGATCCGCAGCGACCACCCCTCCAAGAAGGGCAACAAGTCCCTGAAGCGGGCGTTCTTCCTCTCCGCGTTCGCAGCCCTGAAAGACCCACTCTCCCGGGCCTACTACGACAGGAAACGAGCCGAGGGCAAACGACACAACCAAGCCCTAATCGCCCTCGCCCGGCGCCGCTGCGACGTGCTCTTCGCGATGCTCCGCGACGGTGCCCTCTACGACGCCCCGACCACCAAAACTA
>NZ_JASISQ010000001.1:0-237141 GCF_030063205.1 Arthrobacter antibioticus
AGCCCATCGGCCCTGCCCTCTACGACACAGCCTTCAGCCCAGAAGACGGCAACGGAATTCAACAAGGATGGGGCGGAAGAAGCCACTGACACGCCCGGGCTGTACACACATTTTGGCCGCTAACCCGTGTTCCACGCATAACCGATGGTGGTAAAAGGAATCTTGATGATCAGCAGTGGAAACAAGAACGCTAAGTTGTACCAGAAAATCAATTGCACAAGCACAGGAGTGCCCCTAAAGAACCAGATATAAAGAGTGGCAAGCCAGTTCAACACTGGGTTATGCGCCAACCTCATAACGGCTAGAAGGACACCCAGTAACAGTCCAAGCACAGTAGCTACCACCGAGATCATAATTGTGATCCAGATGCCGCTGATGATCTTGGGGAAGAAAAGGTACGCTGCTACCTCGTTCCAGCGGATGTTCTGGTTGGATGCCAAAGTCCACGCCAACCACGCGAACACGGCGAGGGCCAAGGTTCCGATAATCCATCGATCCGTGTGCTTGAGTCTGACAACTGGAACCAATGTTCCGTCAGGGCTCTTTAAGCTGGTCGGGCGTGCACCGCGTTGGATGGCCACGTGCTACTTGCCGTCATTGACGATGGCGGAGGGAACGGCCATCTTCTCAACGTTCCAGGCCTGCAGGATCTTTTCGTAGCTGCCCTCCTCGATCAGTGACTGCAGAGCCTTCTGGACCGCTTGGATGACCTTTGGATCCTTCTGGCTGATAGCTATACCCCAAGGGCTGGTGGGACCATCAATGATGACGGCATCAAGAATGCTTTCTGAGGTCTGAGCACGGTATGCGGCTACCGGATAGTCATTGACAGCTGCGTCAGCACGCCCATTGCGAACCTGCAGGATAGCTTCCTGATCGCCCGCAAATTTTAGAATGTTGATGCTTGCTTTGCCGGATGACTTGCACTCTTTGTCGAAGTCTTCCAAAAGAGATAGTGAAGAGCCATTGTCAACTACCGAGACAGTCTTGCCACAGGCAGTCTCCGGAGCGCCCATACTGGCTGGATTCCCTTTTTTCACCACCCAGCCGGACCCCGATTGGACATAGTCCACAAAGGAAACGGTTTTGCGGCGTTCTTCATTGTCCGTCATGGAGGACATGATGATGTCATACCGTCCGGTGGTTATCCCGGGTATCTGCGCGTTGAAGTCTTCATTCTTGATGGAGATGGCCAGGCCAAGCTTATTGGCAATGGCACGGCCTAACGACGGATCAACTCCCACCAACGTTTCACCATCAGTGGCGAACATTTCCATGGGCGGGTAACCCTCGGAGGTGGTCATACGAAGTCCCTCTGACACCATCGTTGCGGGCAGCATGGATGTCAGCTCAGCGTCTGGTTTGACGGCATCGATGACATCCTTGGCCAAGTCTTCACTGGGTGCCGGGACAGCGGTAAAGGCACTGTTGGAAAGTGTAGGTTCGGCTCCCACACCTGAGAGCGACTGGCCACCACATGCTGAGGTCAGGAGGGCTGCGCTGACAGCAATGGATGCTAAGACCCATGGGGAGAAACTCTTCTTTGAGCTACTGGCTAAACGGTGCATAGTACTTCCCTGTCGATTGTTGTGTTGATAGTTGTTTGTTAGCTAAGAAAGTTAAGCAGACTTGCGGTAGCGAACACGACCGCCCACCACTGTGGCTTCCACAGGAATATCGCGGATATCCGAGCTCGAGACTCGGCAGGGGTCTTCACCTAGGACAGTAAAATCGGCCAACATGCCGGCTTTGAGCCGGCCCTTAAGCCGCTCTTCACCGGAAGCGTGGGCAGCCCCACTGGTGAATCCGGCTATCGCCTCTTGCACAGTGACGCGTTCGGAGGGTTGCCAGCCGCCTTGTGGCAGGTGGTTGCTGTCTTGGCGGGTCACCGCGGCGTGGATTCCGTGCAGTGGGTGGGGCTGTTCCACTGGAGAATCGGAGCCAAAGGCGGGAATGGCCCCTGCATCGATCAGTGAGCGCCACGCGTAGGAGGCCAATTTTCGATCCGCTAAAAGGTTGGTTACCAGTCTGTAATCACTGGTGCAATGTGTGGGTTGCATTGAAGGGATCACACCCAGACGCGCGAGTCTTGAAACATCCCCGGGCAGAAGATGCTGTGTGTGTTCTATACGATGACGTAACGGCTGTGCACCAGCTCCCTGCCGTGTTGCGGAAACCGGGTGATTGGTCAGGTCTTCATAAGCGTTGAGAACCAAGTGGTTTGCTCGGTCTCCAATGGCATGTGTTGCCACTGCAATGCCAGCACTGGCAGCACGGCGGACCAGGCGAAGCAGTTCCTCAAAGGGTGTGACCGCGATGCCAACATTGCCGTCCTCACCCGGGAATGGTTCCGAGACATGGCAGGTGTGTGAACCAAGTGCCCCGTCGGAGAACAATTTCACAGGACCAGTGCGTAGCCAAGGGGTTCCAGCACCAGTGAATCGGCGCTCTGCGATGGCCAGATCAAGGGCAACTGCAGGGATTGCTTTGTGTACACGAAGTTGCAAATCTCCGGCAGCTTCAAGAGTTCGGTAGGCCGCCAAGCAGTCTTCGCCATCAAAATCATGGATCCCCGTGAGGCCAACTGAGAGTAGGAAATCCTGTGCCGTTTTGAGCTGCTGCGTAAGGTCTCCAGCTGCCGAGCTGTGCATGATGGCTTCTAGGGGTCCATGGGCTGCTTCGCGAAGGATTCCGGTTGGCTCACCAGAAGCGTCCCGCTCAATTTCTCCCCCTACGGGATCACAGCTCGCAGCTGTAATTCCAACCGCGCGAAGTGCTGCTGTGTTGGCCCACACGGTATGCCCGTCAACACTGGGCAGAGCGGCGGGGCGTCCTCCTGTGACGGAATCCAAGGCTTGCCGGGTGGGTTGGATTGGTACAGTCCATGCGTTGAAATCCCAGCGTCCGCCGAATATCCAAGCATCATGGGGCAGAGGCTGGGCGAAGGTGCGGATTCTCTCTAGCGCCTCTTCTAGATCTTTGGCCCCACGCAGGTCAACGGCAGCCAGCTCCCGGGCCAAGTTCGCCGTGTGGATGTGGGCATCAGTTAGCCCTGGAATAACGGTAGCGCCCGCTAAATCAATCGTTTCTATGGCGCCGACAGTGTGCGCACGTAGTTCCTCTGAAGTACCTAGCGCGATGATTTCTTCGCCGTGGCTCAATAAAGCTGTGGGGGATGATCCGGGAGTCTGATTGGACGGCTCAGTTAAGAAGCGTCCATTGACAAATAAGCGTTGTTCAAGCATTCCTAATCCTTCGAGCGGCATCAGGCCGCTGTATTGATGAAAACAAAGTGTGGGATGAGTCACAAATAACTACTTTGTCTACTCTAGGACACTTTGTGGCAGGATATGAGCTGATGAACGCCGAGAATACGCTGTACTGACTTCAAGGAAAGCTAATGCTCAATATTGTGCACATCCGTACCCTGACTGAAGTGGTGAGGCTGGGCTCGTTCACTGCGGCGGGAAATCGACTGGGCTATACAGCCTCGGCCGTCTCCCAGCAAATGGCATCTTTGGAACGTGAGACTGGTATTCAATTGTTCGTTAGAAGCGCGCGGAGTATCCAGCCCACACCAGCAGCCCAAGCTATGAGTTTGCACGGCGTGAAACTTATGCGTGAGGCAGAACTGCTAATTGCCGCAGGAAATAGTGCCGGGGGCAGTCATGAAGCGACTTTACGGGTGGGCGCGTTTCCTTCAGCGGCCACGTTCATTGTTCCCATGCTGTTGGATTCGCAAGTTTGGCAGTCACGCGGTGTGGGCTTGTTGGTCACTATTGGTGAGCCAAGCGCTACCGTGCCTGGTTTACGTGCGGGCGGTGAACTGGATGTTTGTCTCGTGTATCAGCTCGGGGAATCAGGTCTGGTCTTGCCGCAGGGGGTCACTAAGACGTGGCTGGGGGAGGACCCCTTTCAGATCATTGTGCCTGCGCGCTGGCGCATGGATTCAGCAGCAGTGGTTGGAGCGAATGACGTGGCGGGGATGCCATGGATTCTACATCTGCGCGGTTCTAGTGATTCAAGCGTCATTGATTCCGTGTTGGCCAATGCAGGAATTCACCCACGTGTTGTCGCTTTCAGTGACGACTTTCAAGCCACTTTGAGATTAGTGGCAGCGGGGCATGGGATTGCCATGGTGCCGTCGCTGGCAATGCTGGAACGTCCGGCCGGGATCACGGTGATACAGGTGCCCCAAATTGCTTTGTCTCGACAGCTAATCGGCCTATCAGCAGAAGATGCTCCAGCCGACCTTGTGGCAGCTTTCTGGGAAGCAGTGGGTCAAAAATACCAGCCCAAAAATGCTTAGACCCTAAAGTGCCTACATCCAGCGTAAAGCTCCACGCTCAACTGTGTCCTGGCCTATCAGGTCTCTCGTGGAGATTCATCAGCTGGGTCAACGCGAGCCGCGTCTGCGTCGCTGCGGTCCATTTCGGCATGGAACTGATCCTGGGTTCCGCCCAAAGGACCCGCGTCGGGCTCACCATCGCTGCCAGAGTCTTCGTCTTGGAAGAAACTTGGATCGGGCGCCCCCAAACTGGGGTCGGCACCTAAGGCTTCGGCATCAGTTTGCTGCCCCAGAATAGTCGGGTCAGGCGAGCCTGGATTGGCAGTATTGCCAGCAGGTAGCTCCTCCTCCAGTGCTCGGGTGCTCTCCTGCGATCCAACTGATGCAGACCCGGGAGACTGGTTGTGGAGCGGATTCATGTTTTTCTTATCACTATTCATGAGGTTCTCCTTGCGTGCTGCTTAATTGATTTGCAAGTTCTGAAGGTCAGGAGCGTTCCGTGCGCACTAGCGTGCCGGTCCTGACGGGAGGGCTCCGCCTTCATCTGCCCAATCCTGCCCAACATCATTGTTCAAGGCGGGATCTGAATCCACATCCGAGAGGGCTGGTTGTTCGACTTCCGAAGAGTCTTTTTCGCGGGCAACTCGGCGTCCCGATTCGGTTCCGGCCACTTTGCCCACGAGACGGGCGCCGAGATCCTTTGCCTGGTCCTTTACGGTGTCTTCCACCGTCGTGACAGTTTCCTGCACGATATCTGTTTCCCAGACACTCTTGGCATTCTTCTTTAGGCTCTCGTAGCCGCGGCGTCCCACTCGGGTGCCTACTACGTAGCCAACGGCCAGACCTGCTAGGAAGGTCAATTTTGCTTTCATGGAGTCTCCTTGTCCGAACGTTTTCATACTTCAAAAAGGTGTGCCTGCGGGGCCGCTGCGGCAGATGAAACCCGTTGGCATTGCGTTTGTGCCCCGAAGGAGAAGTGCTGTTTTTACTGTATCTACCCACGCACGGTTGCGAAAGCCCCCACGCTGACGGCGCTGACATGCCACGCCATTCTCACTGCGCCTCACGAAAGCTGACAGTAGCCAGCGGGTCAGTCTTTTTCGTGGGCCAACGCCGAGAGTACATCTGCGTTCAGGAAGGAAATCATGTCAAGTGGGATGCCAACAGGGCACACGGCCGTGCATTCGCCAATCTGTGTGCAGCCGCCTAATCCCTCAGCATCATGTTGATTAACCATGGCCAATGCCCGTGACTGGCGCTCTGGCTGCCCCTGGGGAAGTATTCCCAAATGATTCGCTTTGGCACCTGTGAACAGCATTCCCGATCCGTTGGGGCATGCGGCGATACAGGCACCGCAACCAATGCAGACAGCGGCGTCGAATGCCCTGTCGGCGTCGTTCTTGGACACCAGAGCCGCCGCAGCGTCAGGTGCAGATCCTGTGGGGGCGCTGATGAAGCCGCCTGCCTGAATGATTCTGTCCATGGCGCTTCGGTCCACGATGAGATCTCGCAGGATCGGGAAAGATTGTGAACGCCAAGGTTCGACGTCGATCGTGTCGCCATCGTTGAAGTGGCGCATATACAGCTGACAGGTGGTGGTCAAGGCTTCGGGACCGTGGGCGATGCCGTTGATAACAAGACTACACATGCCGCAGATACCTTCGCGGCAGTCGTGGTCAAAGGCCACAGGGTCGTCCCCGGCAGTGGTGAGTTGATCATTAAGCACGTCGAGCATTTCCAAAAAAGACATATCGGCAGAGATACCATCCACGGCGTAGTTAACCATCTGGCCGGGGGCAGTATGGTCATGTTGACGCCAGATGCGTACCGTGATGTTCATTTGTAGCTCCTCTGGGCCAGCTCAACGTTGGAGTATTCTAAGATTTCCTTACGCAACCGCGGCGGGGAGTCCTCGTCCGTGAATTCCCACGCCGCAACATAGGTGAACGCACCATCATTGCGCAACGCTTCGCCGTCGGCCGTCTGGCTCTCAGTCCTAAAATGGCTGCCACAGGACTCTTCCCGGTGCAACGCATCAATGCACATGAGCTCGGCTAGCTCGAAGAAATCACCAACACGGCCGGCCCGTTCCAGTGTCTGGTTTAGTTCCTCGTTCACGCCAGTGACTTTAACATTTGTCCAAAACTCGTGTTTGAGTGCACGGATCAGCTCAAGCCCCTGGGCAAGTCCCTGGGCGCTGCGCTCCATTCCACAATATTCCCAGAGAATGCTGCCTAGTTCCTTATGGAATGAATCAACGCTCCGGTTGCCGTCGATGGCAAGGAAGTACTTCAGGCGAGTTCGGACCGTCTCAAGCGCTTTCACTGCCTCCGGGTGGGATGAATCGAAGGCCGTGACAGGATTTCTGGCGAAATAGTCATTGATGGTGTTAGGCAGAATGAAGTAGCCGTCGGCCAAACCCTGCATTAGTGCGCTGGCACCGAGCCTATTAGCACCGTGGTCTGAGAAGTTCGCTTCGCCAATGACGAACAATCCGGGAATGGAGCTCTCCAGATCGTAGTCCACCCAGAGCCCACCCATGGTGTAATGCACCGCAGGATAGATCCGCATCGGCACCTGGTAGGGATCTTCATCGGTGATTTTTTGATACATGTCAAAAAGGTTGCCGTATTTTTCCTCGATGGCAGCCCGACCCAGCCGGGCTATTGCGTCGGCAAAATCCAGGTAGACTCCGCGTCCGCCCGGTCCCACCCCATGCCCGGCATCGCATTGACTCTTGGCTGCCCGGGAGGCCACATCCCGGGGAACGAGGTTGCCGAACGCGGGGTAGGCACGTTCGAGGTAGTAGTCCCGCTCGTTGAGTGGAATCTGCGCTGGGGACCGGGTATCACCAGCTTTCTTCGGAACCCAAATACGCCCGTCGTTGCGCAATGATTCGCTCATCAGCGTCAGTTTTGATTGATGCTCTCCACTGACAGGAATACAGGTTGGATGGATTTGTGTGAAGCACGGGTTAGCGAACAGTGCGCCTTTGCGGTGCGCCCGCCAGGTGGCCGTTGTATTGCAGCCCATGGCATTCGTGGAGAGATAATAGACGTTGCCATAACCACCTGAGGCGAGAACGACGGCGTCGGCCAGGTGAGTCTCCAAGGCCCCGGAGACCAAATCCCGGACCACAACGCCCCTGGCCTTCCCATCGATGACGATGAGGTCAAGCATCTCGTGGCGTGTGTTGACTTCCACGGTGCCCGCAGCGACTTGGCGCTCAAGTGCTTGGTAAGCGCCCAACAACAATTGCTGGCCCGTCTGGCCGCGAGCGTAGAAAGTTCGAGAAACCTGCACGCCGCCAAAGGAGCGAGTGTCCAATAGTCCGCCGTAGTCCCGAGCGAACGGAACGCCCTGGGCAACGCACTGATCGATGATGGAAGAACTGACTTCCGCAAGGCGGTAGACGTTTGACTCCCGGGAACGGTAGTCCCCGCCCTTGACGGTGTCGTAAAACAGGCGGCGAACGCTGTCCCCGTCGTTGCGATAGTTTTTAGCTGCATTAATCCCACCCTGTGCGGCGATGCTGTGGGCGCGCCGAGGGCTGTCTTGATAGCAGAAACTCTTGACGTGATAACCGGCCTCCCCCAGAGTTGCCGCGGCCGAAGCGCCCGCCAATCCAGTACCGATCATGATGACGGAGAGCTTGCGCCGGTTGGCAGGGTTGATCAGTTTGGCGCCAAAGCGACGAGACTCCCACTGATCGGCCAGAGGCCCCGCGGGAGTCTTGGTGTCTTGAATGGGTTCTCCGATTGTGAAAAACTGTTCCATCAGTTCACCCATCCTGCAAAGATAGCCACTGGTGGAACTAAAAAGCCCACCAAGATCACCAGCGTAATCACCATTGCCAACTGGTTGAGGAAACGGCGTCCGGATAACGATTTATTGGCACCAAGGGACGCGAACGCGCTCCAGATGCCGTGGCGCAAATGAAAACCAAGAGCTATCAGGGCTATCACGTAAGAACACAAAACCCACCAAATTGCGAAACCGTTAACCATTCTTTGGTAGGGGCTCGCCGAGGCCCCACCAGGAGCAATGACATCAGCTGACAGGTGTAAAAGGTGGTAAATCACGAAGAGACCAATGACGACTCCGCCCCAACGCATCGTGAATGAGGCGTAACTTCGCTGGACACCACGGCGGTTCTTGCGACTCTCGTATCTCCATCCGCCTTTGCCTGCTGTGGCGTGCCGGGAGCGGTGCCACAAGGTGAGGGCAGAGAAAATGTGGAGCAGGACACTTGCCAACAGAATTACGCGCAAGATCCACAACACTCCGGCATGGGGCAGAAGTGGCTCCCCGATCTCACGTAGGTAGCCCGCGTATCCATCGAAGCCCTGTTGACCCTCGAAAACCTTCAAGTTCCCGTACATGTGCGCCAGGAGGAACAGGATCATGATCAGCCCGGTGACGGCCATTGCCGCGTGGAGCAGCACAGAGGATCGAGCCGCTGTGGAGCGCGCACTTCTTGATGGTGCACCGGTCACATTGTTCGTCTTCACCTGCATAACAAAGCTCTCATGTGGACACCTTAGATCGCGACCTGACAACACGCTAGAGCGCTGTACGAATCCGTAGGAGGGCACTATTTGGTGGAGGCCTGGGCGTTCATAAGGATGGTCTCCAAAGAGACATCAATATTGGCCAGCTGTTCGGTATCGACGGGTAGAGCCGAGCGAATAAGTGCCTTGATATGTTCCGTTTGATCCCAGATGTTTACGTTCATCCCGGCGATTACGCGGTGCTCTTTGAGCCAAAAAACCATGAATTCCAAGGTTTCTTTATCTCCTCGGAAGAGAACTTCCTCGTAGCCGGCTGGTGCCACATAACCGCAGTACTCCATGCTTAGCCCGAACTGGTCGGTGAAAAAATAGGGTACCTCTGAATACTCCGCGTTTTGACCCAGCATGGACCGGGCCGCCACTGCTGGCTGGCTCAGCGCATTGAACCAGTGCTCGCTACGAATGTGTAGACCCAACAGCGGGTGAAAAGCGTTAGCAACGTCACCGGCGGCATATATGTCAGGGTCGGAGGTGCACAGGTGTTCATTGACCTTGATGCCGTTCTCCAACTCCAGACCGGCTGCCTGCGCCAGGGCAGTATTGGGCACGGCTCCGATCCCAGCAACAATGAGATCAGCATCGATCACGGTTCCATCAGATAATTCCACGCCGGTGCCCTGGCGGGGATTATCTCCTGTGATACGTCTTACTTGGGTGTTGCAGCGTAGATCCACTCCGTGGTCTGTATGCAAGGTGGCAAAGATCCCGGCTACCTCAGCTCCCAGGATGTGTTGGAGAGGAATTTCCCCGCGTTCTAGCAAAGTAACGTCTAAGCCGGCATCCCGTGCGGCGGCGGCAACTTCCAGCCCAATCCAACCAGCGCCTATGATGGCCACGCGGGAGCTCACTGAGAGTGCAAACTTCAGCTGCTGGCTGTCTTCAATACGACGGAGATAGTAAACCCGGTGTCTGTCACTGCCGGATATGGTCAGCGGGCGTGGGGACGCGCCCGTGGTCAGTAGCAGCTTGTCATAGTAGACAGAGCCTCCCCGAGCGCAATCCACCCGGTGCGCTGACGTATCGATCCCAGTGGCCTTGGTACTACTTCGAAGTTCGATCTTGTTTTTTGTGTACCAAGATTTGGAGTGGACGAAGATCTTTTCCCGCTCCACTGTGCCTTGTAGGAACCCTTTGGAAAGCGGTGGCCGTTCATAGGGGCGCTCTGGTTCTTCCCCGATGAGCACAATACGGCCAAGGAACCCTTCCGCACGCAGCGCCTCGGCGGCTTTTGCGCCCGCCATTCCAGCACCAACGATGACGAATGTCTCCTGGGTTGACATGCGTTCAGTATCCATAAAATTGAGCGTAGCCCCACAGGCGGGTATCGGCTAGGGGCCTATGGCACCCGCTGTACAGCCAGGGTGCGCAGGTGTAGTCAACGCCAAATTGTGTTCACTGGTGAGGGCTCCGGGTAGAGAAAAGTGCGTTTTGCCTTGCAGCTCTCCCGAATAGCTGTTAGGCCTAGGGTAGGTGCGCGATGACCCCGGTGGCACACCTTTTCAATCACCGGCCGGGGTGGCTGAAGGGAAGTGCGGCATGGCACGGAACAAATCTCCTCGCCTGGAAGAACCAAGCCAGGAAAATATTGAGGTTAGCAGCCCAAAGGAGTGGGCGGCTGGAGTACCAGGTGTCTTACATTCGATGGGGCCGGCACTTCGTGACATGGGTGTGGAGCGGAGCCGTAAAACGTTGCTGGCGATGAACCACAAGGACGGCTTTGACTGCATGAGTTGTGCCTGGCCTGACCCCGATCACCGTAAGACCTTCGAGTTCTGTGAGAACGGAGCTAAAGCCGTTACGTGGGAAGCCACACCCATCACCGTCAGTTCGGGCTTCTGGGCAGAGCATTCTGTCAGCGAACTTCGTCAGAAATCTGAGTATTGGCTCGGCCAGCAGGGCCGACTTACCGAGCCGGTGTACAAGCCAGCGGGGGAGGACCACTACCGTCCTGTCAGCTGGGATGAGGCATTCAAGATCCTGGGGGAGAAGTTGAACAGCCTGGCGTCACCTGATCAGGCTGTTTTCTACACCAGTGGCCGCACCTCCAACGAGGCAGCATTTGCATACCAGCTCTTTGTACGCGCTTTCGGCACCAATAATCTGCCGGACTGCTCCAATATGTGCCATGAATCCACCGGTTGGGCTATGGGAGAAACTCTGGGGATCGGTAAAAGCACTATCTCCTACGACGACTTCGGTAAATCAGATCTCATCATTATCATGGGACAAAACCCTGGCACTAACCACCCCCGAATGCTCACCGCCCTGGAAGAGGCAAAAAATAACGGGGCCCAGATTGTTGCCGTCAATCCACTGCCTGAGGCAGGGCTGCGACGTTATAAAAATCCGCAAGAAGTTAAAGGCATCGTAGGACGTGGCACTGATATTGCCGACCAGTTTATGCAGATACGCCTGGGCGGAGATATGGCCCTGCTGCAGGCTGTATCCAAACGGGTACTGGACGCCGAAGAAGCTAATCCGGGTACTGTCCTTGACCGAGAGTTCATCCAGGACCATTGCGAGGGGCTGGAGGAGCTAAAAACTCATCTGAACCAACTTGATGAACAGGCCGTCATGGAATCCACCGGGCTGACTTTGGCTGAGATTGATGAACTGGCAGGGCGTTATCTCAAAGCTGAACGAGTCATCATCACCTGGGCCATGGGTTTGACTCAACAGAAAAAGGGGGTCGCTGCCATCAAGGAGATCATCAACCTCCTGCTGCTGCGTGGCAACATCGGAAAACCCGGTGCCGGGGCCTCTCCTATCCGCGGACACAGCAACGTCCAAGGTGACCGAACCATGGGCATCTGGGAGCAGATGCCGCCAGCATTTCTAGATGCACTTGAAAAGGAGTTTGGCTTTGAGCCGCCTCGCGGACATGGAACTGACGCTGTGCAGACCATTGTGAAAATGCGCGACGGCGACATGAAAGTTTTCGTGGCGATGGGCGGGAACCTTGTGGCCGCAATTTCTGATACGCACGCTGCGGAGGCGGCTATGGAGAACTTGGAGATGAGCGTTCAGATTTCCACAAAATTAAATAGATCCCACACGGTTCTCGGTCAGGAGGCACTGATTCTGCCCACCATGGGCCGCACTGAAATTGACCGTCAGGCAAGCGGTGAACAATTCGTTTCAGTGGAGGACACAGTGTGTGCCGTCCATCCATCGTGGGGAAAGGTGGAGGCAGTGGCACCAAATCTACTCTCCGAGGTGGCAATCGTGTCCCGGCTGGCCCAGGCAACTTTGTCAGAGAAAGTAAAGGTGGACTGGGCTGGTTTTGAGGGGAACTATGACCTGATCCGCGATCATATTTCGCGGGTGGTGGATGGCTGTGAGAACTACAACCAACGAATCCGGCAGGAGGGCGGGTTTGTCATGGCCAACGGCCCACGTGACTCCAGGACTTTTCACACTGCCACTGGTAGAGCCATGTTTACTGTGAATGATCTTGAACACGTGCAGTGCCCGCCGGGGCGCCTGATCTTGCAGACCATGCGCTCACACGACCAGTTCAACACCACTATCTACGGTCATGACGACCGCTACCGAGGGATCAAAAAAGGTCGTGAAGTGGTCTTTGTCAACCCGGCGGATCTCGCGACCCTGGGTCTTGCGGATGGCCAGTACGTTGATATTTACGGCGAATATGCAGACGACGTGGAACGTGTATTGCGCAACTACCGTGTGGTGGCCTATCCCAGTGCCATCGGTTGTGCAGCTGCATATTATCCGGAAGCTAACGTACTTGTTCCGCTGGAAGCGGTGGCCGAGGAGAGCAACACTCCCGTATCCAAACATCTGGTGGTCCGGCTCGAGCCAGCGGCCGCAGGCACCCCTGCCCACTAGGCAGCGCATGTTTAAGGGAGCTCCAGCTTAGGAGCGCTCCAGCGCTTTGGCGAGATAGGGAGCGGTTCGGCTGTCCTCAACCGTCGAGACGTATTCGGGCGTGCCTGCTGCCATAATCCGCCCCCCATCGGTTCCACCGGAAGGACCCAGATCAATGACCCAGTCGGCCGCTGCAATGACGTCCATGTCATGTTCAACCACCACCACCGTATTACCGGCGTCCACAAGCCGGTTGAGCTGGTGCAACAAAAGACGAACATCCGCCGGGTGAAGGCCGGTAGTTGGTTCATCCAGAAGGTAAAGTGTGTGGCCGCGGCGGGCGCGCTGAAGTTCGGTGGCTAATTTGATGCGCTGGGCCTCACCACCGGAGAGTTCGGTTGCAGGTTGGCCAAGGCGAAGGTAGCCAAGGCCCACTTCAAGGAGAGTAGCCAAGCTGCGTGCTGCCGCCGGAATATCGCAGAGGAAGGCAGCTGCCGCGTCCACACTCAAGGCCAGCACTTGTGCAATGTTCTTGCCGTGGTATTCCACGGCAAGGGTTTCTTCATTGAATCGAGATCCGTGGCAAGTAGGGCAGGGTCCGTAACTGCCGGGTAGAAACAGGAGCTCTACTGCTACTGAGCCCTCTCCAAGACAGGTTTCACACCGCCCGCCAGCAACGTTGAAGGAGAAGCGTCCTGGACCGAATCCTCGAGTGCGGGCCCCCTCTGTGGCTGCAAACTCGCGCCGAACGGCGTCAAAAAGTCCAGTGTATGTAGCCAGGTTGGAACGCGGTGTACGGCCGATGGGTCGTTGGTCAACTTGAACCAGTCGATCCACGGGATCCAGCCCGGTCATTTTGCGCACAAGCTCAATGGGTTGATCCGCACCCTCGTGAGGTTGCTGCTCGCCACCCTCAGCCGCGGCTGGCAGGGGATCTTGATCTACAGTGTGCACGTGAACTCCCGCGGCCCTGGACATGACCTGAAGCAGGCTTGACTTGCCGGAGCCGGACACACCAGTGACAGCTGTGAGTACGCCCAAGGGGATAGCCGCATCGACACCCACCAGGTTATGCAACGTGATGCCGTCCATCTGAACCCAGTTCTTAGCGTTGCCCCGATGAGTGAGCGCGCTCTCTCCCTCACCTGTTTTTTTGGCTTGGGCACCCACACCAGCTTTGATCGGCGCGGCAGGTGAGGCCGTGCCGAAGAGGAAGGGCCTGGTCACCGAGTCCTCTACCTGCGCGAGGCCGGCAACAGGTCCGCTGTAGAGTATTCGTCCGCCGGCTTCTCCCGCTTGGGGACCCACATCGACCAGCCAGTCCGCGCGCCGCACAAGGTCCATATTGTGCTCAACCACGAAGACGGAGTTGCCCGATGATTTCAGCTGCTCCAGTACCTCCAGCAAAGGTTCGGCATCTGCTGGGTGCAGTCCCGCTGATGGCTCATCAAGGACATAAATGACACCGAATAGACCTGACCGCAGCTGTGTGGCGATCCGCAGTCGCTGCATTTCACCGGGGGAGAGGGTGGGCGTGGCCCGGCCCAGGCTCAGGTACCCAAGCCCAAGATCCAAAAGAACTCGTACGCGTTGGAGCAGGTCTTTAGCAATGGCCGCGGCAACGGCCGTGCTAGTGCCGTCCCCTCCCTGGTCGCAGGTTTCGAGCTCTTGCAGCACTGAGGTGAGATCCGTCAAGGAAAGAGTGTTCATCGCGGCGATATTGCGCCCCTGCACCGTCACTGCCAAGGCAGCTGCCTGCAAACCACTTCCCTCGCAGCTAGGGCAGGGACCTGAATGCATGAAGGCCAGAGAACGTTCGCGCATGGACGCACTCTTGGAGTCGGAAAGGGTATGCAGAACGTGGCTACGTGCGCTCCAGAACCTGCCCTTGTAAGGTTTTGCCACACGATCACGCTGTGGGGTGACCTCCACGACGGGCTGCTCGTCCGTATACAGGATCCATTCTTGCTGCGTCCGTGGCAACTGGTTGAACGGGACGTCGATGTTATAGCCGAGGTGGGCGAGGATATCCCGCAGATTTTTGCCCTGCCACGCGCCCGGCCAAGCAGCCACTGCACCCTCGCGAATGGTAAGTGAGGGATCCGGGACCAGGAGCTCTTCACTGACAGTGTGGGCAATACCCAGTCCATGGCACACGTGGCAGGCTCCGGCCACCGTGTTGGGAGAGAAAGAATCCGAATACAGTATCCCCGCGCCGTCCGGATACTCCCCGGCACGGGAGAAGAGCATGCGTAGTGAGTTCGACAAGGTTGTGAGCGTTCCTACTGACGAGCGTGTGCTTGGTGTTCCCCGTCGCTGCTGCAACGCCACTGCAGGAGGCAGCCCAGTAATTTCCTCCACCAACGGGGTGTTGCCCTGCTGGATCAGCCGCCGGGCGTAGGGTGCAACTGACTCGAAGTAGCGGCGCTGGGCCTCAGCAAAAATGGTTCCAAACGCCAAGGACGATTTGCCGCTACCGGAGATGCCGGTAAAGGCAACAATCGCGTCCCGCGGAACATCAACGTCAACATTTTTAAGGTTGTTCTCGCGAGCACCTCGAACGCGTACATACCCCTCCAACGGCTCATCAGAAGCTTGAAACTGTGGCGTGGGAACATGAGAATCTAACATTTTCCCGACACTAGACCATTAATGATCTACAAGAAAATTCACTCGAGTTCCCGAGACCGGCAGAATCCGCGTCCTTGACGGAAAAGAGGATGCCCAAATCTGGACTACACGCACGTTGGAAAGCGAGTGCCTCACTGGATGAAGCCACTTGCCCCGAGCGCACTTCCGATGCCGTATGTGGCGGCCAATGCCAGTGCGCCACCAATAACTAGTCGTGTGGCTGAGACGGTTCTGGAGCTGCCTCCGATGGTTGCGCTAAGGGTACCGGTAAGGGCCAAGGCAAGCAAAACAGCAACGAAGGTCACGGGAATTGCCAGCTCAGTTGGCGGAAGCAAGATGGCGAGCATTGGCAGGACTGCACCAATGGTAAACGCTGCCGCTGAAGCGTATGCAGCTTGCCAAGGATTAACTTCATCGTGCTCATTGATGTTTAGTTCAACCGAGAGATGTGCGGCTAGAGCGTCATGTGCGGACAGTTCCAGTGCCACTTGCGCAGCTGTTGTGACGCTGAGCCCTTTGGCTTGGTAGAGACCAGCGAGTTCAGCCAATTCGGTCTCAGGGTCCTCCTCCAATTCGCGGCGTTCCTTCTCGATCAACGCCCTTTGGCTATCTCGCTGGCTACTGACCGAAACGTACTCGCCAAGAGCCATCGAGACTGCACCGCCAACAACTGCAGCGATCCCGGCCACGAGGATCGGAGCCGGCGAATTTGTCACACCAGCCACCCCAACAACGGTTGCAGCAACTGAGACTATTCCGTCATTAGCACCAAGAACCCCAGCTCGAAGCCAGTTCAGCCGCCCTGCGAGGTTAGCCGTGTGTGGTTCATTCTCATGGAAACTTTCTATTTTGTTCATACCAGGGGTTTTCACAGTTCCGGTGGTGACCACAGCCAGTCACGAATTTCCGGCATGTCCTCCAGATGCTCGTGGATGTAGGCTTCATGGCGAGCCAGCATGTGTTTGCAGTGCTCCGCCAGTTCCTGTGCGCCCTCAAATTCTCCACTGACTCTGTGCAGAGCTTCCAACGTCAGGTGATATCTGCTCATTTTATTAAGAACCACCATGTCAAAGGGTGTAGTGGTGGTGCCTTGTTCGTTGTAACCACGAACATGGAATCGTCCTGGGTTGGCCCGGCCGTGAAGCAGCTGGTGGAAGGCCCTGGCATATCCGTGGAATGCGACAATAACTTCCCGATTTGCTGTGAAGAGCAGTTCGAAGTCTGGGTCGGAGAGACCGTGCGGGTGCGTGTCAGTAGGGGGTAGTACCAGCAGGTCCATGACGTTCACGACCCGCACCCTCAGCGCGGGGATATAACGCTGGATGAGCCAGGCCGCTGCCAACGTTTCTTCCGTGGGCACATCTCCGGCGCAAGCCATAACGATGTCGGGCATGGCAATTGCTGTTTCGGAGGAGTTCTCATTTCCGGCCCAATGCCAAATGGAGGCACCGGCAGCTGCATGCTTGCGTGCATCCTCTAAGTTCAGATACTGGGGGTGCGCTTGCTTGTCCACCACCACGAGATTGACGTAGTCCTTACTGAGTAAGACATGCTCAGCGGCGGCCAACAAGGTGTTTGAATCTGGTGGAAGGTAGATGCGGATGACTGAACCGGATAGGGACAAGACGGTATCAATGAGGCCAGGTCCTTGATGACTGAAACCATTGTGATCGTTGCGCCAGCACGTGGAGGTGAGCAAAATGTTCAGACTTGGCACAGGAACTCTCCACGGCAATTCGCGTGCATGCTGGAGCCACTTGGTGTGTTGGATGGTCATGGAAGCACTGACCATGGCAAACGCCTCATAGGTGGCGAAGAGTCCGTAACGGCCCGTGAGTACGTAGCCTTCAAGCCAGCCTTGGCATAGATGCTCGGAGAGGACTTCCATAACCCGACCATCCGGGGAGAGGTGGTCATCACCGCCTTGCAGCGGTTCCATCAGACATCTGTCCGTGACTTCGAAAACAGCACCCAAACGGTTGCTATTAGTCTCATCCGGGCTGAACAGTCTGAAGCGGGGGTCTTCGGAAGTATCAGTGTAGATATCGCGTAAAAATTCACCCAACACTCTAGTGGTTTCATGTTTCGTGGAGCCCGGGACCCCCACTTCAAGCGCGTAATTTTCCAGCGGGCGCAACGGCAGCGGGGCTATCTCGGGGCCGCCGTTAGCCCAAGGATTAGCTCCCATACGCAGCTGACCGGAAGGAGCCAAGGCAGCGAGTTCCGGTACCAGAGTACCCTGTGCGTCAAAGAGGGTGTCCGGCTGGTAGGAATGCAACCACGCCTCCAGCTGGGCCAGATGGGCAGGATTTTCTCTTACTGCTGCCAGGGGGACCTGATGGGCCCGAAAGGTACCTTCAATTTGAATGCCGTCCACAGTATCTGGCCCGGTCCACCCCTTAGGCGTGCGCAAGATGATCGCAGGCCAGGGCGCGCAGTGGGCAACTGTTTGCCGGCGCGACTGGTCCTGGATACGGAGAATTTGTGTGTGGGCATTTTCTAACGCTTGCGCGAGCTGAGGATGTACCACGGCGGGATCCTCACCTGAGACGATCACGGGATCCCAGCCGTGGGCGCGCAGCAGTGCAATGACTTGCTCATCTGATTGCCGGCCGAGAACTGTGGGCCCGGAAATCTTGTAGCCGTTGAGGTGAAGTATGGGCAGTACGGCTCCGTCCCGCTGGGGGTTCAGGAATGACGGTGCTTTCCAAGCACCCTCCAACGGAGCTGTTTCTGCTTCGCCGTCGCCAATGATGCAGGCCACTATCAGCTCTGGGTTGTCCATGACAGCGCCGGTGGCATGGGCCAAAGAGTAGCCCAGCTCGCCGCCTTCATGAATGGATCCCGGTGTTGGTGGGCCAACATGGCTAGGAATGCCACCCGGGGTGGAAAACTGACGGATTAGCCGTCGGAGTCCAGCGTTGTCTTGACTGACTTCGGGATAAATTTGCGAATACGTTCCCTCTAAATAGAGGTTCGCGATCACGGCAGGTCCACCGTGTCCAGGTCCCGCCATGTATAAGATTTTGGCGCCAGTTTTACGAATTAGCCGATTCAAATGAACATAGATTAATGACAGGCCGGGACTGGTGCCCCAATGGCCAAGCAGACGAGGCTTTATCTGCTCAGGAAGTAGAGGCGTACGCAATAGAGCATTTTCCTGCAGGTAGATCTGGGCAACTGTGAGGTAGTTGGCAGCATCCCAATACCGGTTCAATAGCTTGATTTCACCAGGTTCCAGGGGCGAGCGATGATCCTGAGAAGGCATGTTTTTGGTCCCGTCTAGTGAGTTATTCAAAGGATGCACGCCTTGCATCGCTCAAGGGTGTTCTCCACATATCAGGGTTTACAACCTGAAACCGTCTCCCGCTGAGATTTAACGGACGCACACGCATGAAGTGGTTTTTAATACCGCCCTGCCACGGCTGAAGCATAAGGTTCTCCACAGTCTGGATTTGAGCGGGTTCCTTGATTTGCATGACAGTACCGCGAAGGACAATGCTCCACGCCTTCGCTGTCTCGGGCAGGTAGCCATCGATTTCAAAGGCTACAGGCGTATTGCTCGTTGAGCCGTAGAGTTTGGTGCCTTCTGCCGTTCGGAACACGAGGGTTTCAGCGTCCACCACGTAGTTGACCGGAAATATATCCGGATGATCATCAACAACAACAGCTAGACGGCCAAGCACTTGTTCTTTAAGTAAATCCCAACACTCGGGCTTTGTCAGGTGTTCTATGGGGTGTGCTTTCGACGAAGTCGCTGCCGGCGCCTTTTCACTTGTCATGAAAGCAACCCTATGCCTTGTGCGCCGGACTTTATAGGGCCCTAGGTCCTGAACTAGCCAATAGAACAGGAGCACCGTTTTCGACGTCATAAATGTCCCTAACGAGCCCGCAGCAGAGGCAAAGACGCTCTACAATGACTCGCTGTGGAAGCAAAAAATTAAAGATATCTAGGTGCCTTGGGAAGGCAGATGCAAAAGTTCACGGCAAGAGTGAGGGTCTCGAATCTGCCATCCGGTATTGCGCAGCTGTAACCAGGGTCGTTGGGCTTTAGGCGAGGTAGGAGAAGACACCCATCATGCCGCGTTCGGCATGATAGGCGTTGTGGCAGTGAAAGAGCCATTGGCCCGGATTATCGGCATCGAACTGGACGCTCACGGTTTCCATGGGCCGGACAATGACGGTGTCTTTCCGGGCCCCAGCGGTTCCGATTTGGAACGTGTGGCCGTGGATGTGCATGGGGTGCCACATCATGGTGTCGTTGATGAATTTCACTTCCACGCGTTCCCCGGCTTTGAGGTCAAAGGCGTTCTCGAAGGGGTGGGCCGGGTCGAAGCGGTGTCCGTTAATGCCCCAGTCGTACTTCATCATTCCGCCGGTCAGGCGCAGTTCATGGACCCGGTCGGGTTTCTTGGCGGGCAGCGTCACGGAGGGGTCCGCGGTGAGTTGACCGCCGTGGAGAACTGTTCCGGTCAGGGTGCTGGGCAGGGACTCCCTGGCCGGCACGGTCCCGGTCCCGGTGGCAATGAGCCCGTAAGTCATCTGCCCTTTCCCTTCGGCCAGCGCCAATACGGGGGTGATTCCGTCCTTAGCGGTCAGGAGAGCGTCGATGCGCTCACCCATGCCCAGCACGACGGCGTCAACCTCGGTGTGCTTGATGGGTAACCCGTCGGTGTGAGTCAGGGTGAGCTGCTGACCGGGAACCCCTACCCGGTAGGCGGTGTCTCCGGCGGCGTTGATGATGCGCAGACGGATCTTCTCACCCGGTGTGGCCGTGAACGTTTCCGGATTCTCCGGGTCTTTGCCGTTGAAGAGATGTAAGGGGTAGGCAACATCACCGGCGTCTCCACCTAAAAAGTCACTGGAGGCGCCCATGAGCATGTGGCCCATCGACATGCCGCCCGGGCCAGTGTTCCCTTGGCTTGTTTTTCCCTGGTCTGTCTTTTCCTGGTCCGGGTTGCCGTGGCCCATGCCATCCATGCCGCCCCCTGACATGCCCCCGCCCATGCCTTGGGAGAGTTCCTTCAGAACATCGGTGGGGGTTCCGCTGATGCCGTCGAGCCAGTCGTCCAGGACGATCACCCACTCCTTGTCATAGACGAGCGTCTCGTTCGGGTCCTCGATGATGAGCGCCCCGTAGAGAGCTTGTTCGCGCTGCATTTCCACGTGTGAGTGGTACCAGTAGGTGCCAGGGTGGGGAAGTTTGAAGTTGTAGCCGTTCTGGGACCCGGGGGCGAAGGCGTCCTGCGTGAGACCGGGGACGCCGTCGTTGTTGTTGCTTAGGGCTAGGCCGTGCCAGTGCACGCTGGTGCCGGCACTGAGTTTGTTGGCAATAGTGATCGTGAGTTGGTCGCCCACGGTGCCGCGCAGGGTTGGTGCCACGAGGGTACCGTTGTAGCCGGCGGTAGTGATGGGCTTGCCAGCCAAGGTGGTGGTCAGCGGTGCCGGGCTCAGCGTTTTGGTGATGGTTGTTCCGGTGGCGGCCCGGGCAGCTTCGATCTTAGCAATCAATGGATCCGTGGGCAGGATCCGGTTTTGCTGGCTTGCTGTGGTGGCGGGAGTGCAGGCGCTGAGTGCAGCTATGGCGGTAGCGGCCACGGACAGTCCTAGGAAGGAGCGCCGGGTGGGGGTGTTGTTCATAATGAATTCCTTTGCGGGTGTCCGGTTGGACCGTCGGTGGCGTTGGTGGCGAAGAAGTCCCCAGCGTTCACCGTGTCAGGGTGTGGCCAGGGAGAAGGTGGCTCCGCCGTCGGAGGAGCTTTGCACGCCTTCAGCAGTGGCCGCCCAGATTCTGGGTTTACCGGCTGTGCCGGCCACAGCGGTTACGGCCTGAACCTGCCCTTCAACCTTCCCGGCTTGAGTCCAGGTCAGTCCGGCATCACTGGAGGTATTGACGTTGCCGTCGGGGGTGATGCCGACAGCCTGTGTGGGTGCGGCCCCCGCTCCAGCAGATTCGTTGGCGAAGGACACGAACTGCATGAGCGGGGCGTCTGGAACTGCTTTCCAGGTTTTCCCGCTGTCGGTGGAGCGTTGCAAGCCATCTTCGGTGGTGGCCAAGACTATTGAGGTGGCCGGATTTCCGGCCAATACTGCCGGGGTAAAGCTCGCCGTGGATGTTGCCCATGTGACGCCATCGACGCTGGTGCGCAATTCTCCGTCAAAGGCGACGAGTCCGTGGTCAGTGCTGCTGAGAGCGTGGAAGTCTGATTGGCCACCGCGCGAGAGAGGTTCCCACGTTTTGCCGGCATCTAAGGAACGGATCAGGCCCACGGGGTTTGGCAGTGTGGAGCCGGGGCCGGGGTGCCCGGAGGCGTAAAACACCAAAGGATCCGCTGTTGCGGTGAAGCCCATTAGGTCAATCGTCTGCGCTCCGATTTTGACGGGGGTTTTGTTGGTGGCGTCGTAGAGACCGTCGTGGGTGGCGAGGAGAATCTGCTTGGATACAGGATCCACAACGATTCCGTGGACATGCCCGTCATCAGCTGAGACGGGTTCGGGGGCAGCCGCAGTGGTTGTCGGTGGTGTGCAGCCAATCAGAGTCAGTGGCAGAAGCAAGGCTGCGCTGAGCAGTGGAAGGCGAGTGCGCGAGAAGAGGGTTAGAAATTTCAAGGAGGTCTCCAAAGGAAGAGGGGAGGGCTGTGGCCGGTGGCGGCCCATCAGGGTCGCCACCGGCGTGTAGAGCGGGCGGTCTCTACAGAGCGGCCAGCAGTTTTTTCATGTCATTGATTTCAGTTTCTTGGCTGGAAACAATTGATGTGGCCAAGGTGACGGCGTCAGTGTTCTTTCCCTCGGCTACTTCAGTCTTGGCCATTTCAAGGGCGCCTTCATGATGAGCTGTCATCTGGACAAGAAACAATTTGGCTGCCTCAGTGCCTTCGGCTGCCTTGAGTTTGTCCAAGTCGGTGCTGGTCATCATGCCGGCCATGGCGTGATCTTCGGTCATGGTGGTGGGTTCACCCCAAGACTTGAGAAAGTTCGTCATGGTGGTGATCTCCGGGGCTTGGGCGGCCTTGATGTCTTTGGCCAAAGCTGCGATTTTTGTGTCCATGCCGGGTTTTGCCAGCATGATCTCGCTCATCTCCACCGCTTGGGAGTGGTGGGGCAGCATCATCTGGGCGAACATCGTATCCGCGGCGTTATGCGCGGCCCCGGTGTCAGTACCGACTTCGGTTGGCTGGGCGGTGGACATGGCCGAACCGCCGTGGTCCATGCCCTCCATCGAGCCGGGGTCGGCGGCTGTGGAACAGCCACCCAGGGCAATGAGGGCGGCAAATGCGGTGGCAGTAAGGGGCAGAAGTTTTTTCACGGTAAACAGTCCTCAACTCAATTTTTCATTACAGATGGACGCAACCCTTTAGTGGAGTGCGTTAACGTGGGCCCGTCACTTGGTGACAGGTCAGTATCGGACGTTTTACGTCCGGCTGATAGAAAGTTGAGTCAAAGAAGGCGGATCCAGAAGTCGGCCCGAGATTTTGTATCCAGCCTGATCCGATGCGGTGGGACCGGCGGAGGGGTCGGGAACGAGACCGGGCTGCGGGGCCGTTGGCGTTCCGGTACCAGGAGCGGGGATACAGGATCCGTGGCCGGCCATGGGCATTTCGCAGCCTAAGGGAGAACATCCGCACACCGTGGCGTCGCCCAGATGGTTGGATGTATTCGGAACTTCGCCATGGTCGGCGATCGACATGGTTGCTGATGTGCCGGCGTGTGCCGTTGCCATCGGTGACGCTTGGGCGCCAGCAATCATGTGCATTCCCAGAATACCGGCCACAAGAAGCAGGATCAGGGTGAGGGCCCCGCCCAAGCGCAGCAAGGACCCCGGCAGAGGCAGCGTGGCTGACGAAGTCATGACGGGATCCTTCCTGATGGTTTGTACACTCCAGTCGTTGTGTAGTGTACCGGAGCGTACTGGGTGATTCCGGTGAGTCTTGTACTAGCTCACATCCGCGGGATTGAGCTTGAGGCGGCGCAGCAGCTGGGCATTCAGTGCCACCACGATGGTGGATAGCGACATGAGCACTGCTCCTGCCGCGGGGGAGAGTACAAAACCGATGCCGGCCAGTACCCCGGCAGCCAGCGGGACGGAGATGATGTTGTAGCCAGTAGCCCAGATCAGGTTTTGCCACATTTTGCGGTAGCTGGCTTGGGAGAGATCCACGGTGGAGAGCACAGCGCGGGGGTCGTTGCCCGCCAGGACCACTCCCGCTGATTCCATGGCGACGTCCGTTCCGGCTCCGATCGCGATGCCAACTTCCGCCCTGGCCAGGGCCGGTGCGTCATTGACGCCGTCACCGACCATGGCAACTTTCATCCCGCGGCCTTGTAGCTCGGCAACTTTTTGGTCCTTATCCTGTGGCAGCACCTGGGCGAAGACCTCGTCGATGCCCAGTTTAGCGGCGACAGTATCGGCAACTTGCTGCGCGTCACCGGTGATCATGGCAACCTTGATGCCACGTCCCTGCAGGGCGTGGACTGCCTGCAAGGATTCGGTCCGGACTTCATCTTCTAGTGCGACGGCGCCGATCACGGCACCATCTTTGATGACGTGAAGCACCGAAGCGCCTCGGTCCATCCACCCAGTAGTCGCGGCTGCGATCTGTTCCGGTTCGGTGAGTCCGAGTTCTTTCAGCAGTGCTGGGCCGCCGACGGCCACGGTGGCACCGTCAATGGTGGCTTGAACTCCGCGACCGGTCATTGACTGGAACGCAGTGGCTGCGAGCGCTGGAGTCTCGGTCTTGCTGGCGGCGGCAATGATGGCGCGGGCCACGGGGTGTTCGCTGTCTGATTCCACAGCAGCGGCCAGTGCCAGTAGCTCATCAGTGCTCAGTGCCGGAACGGCAGCGACGTCGGTGAGAGCTGGTTCGCCCTTGGTCAGGGTTCCGGTCTTATCGAAGAGGACGACGTCGATGGTGCGCATCCGCTCCAACGCCATCCTGTCCTTGATCAAGACTCCTGCCTTGGCCGCACGCTCGGTGGAGATGGCAATGACCAATGGAATGGCTAGACCCAGAGCATGGGGGCAGGCGATGACGAGCACTGTTACGGTGCGGGTGACGGCGTCGGGAATGCTGCCCAGCAGTGACCAAACAATGAAAGTGATGACGCCGGAGCCAGCGGCGAAGTAAAACAGGAACGCGGCGGCACGGTCAGCTAGTGCCTGTGCCCGGGACGTGGAGGACTGAGCCTCAGCCACCAGCCGCTGAATTCCGGCCAGCGCAGTGTCATCGCCAACAGCTGTCACCTTCACCCGTAGGGAATTATCGGTGGCCACGGTTCCTGCCACCACAGGGTCTCCGACCGAACGAGAAATAGTTTTGGACTCGCCGGTGATCATGGACTCGTCCACTTCCGCGGAACCGTCGGTGATCTCGCCGTCGGCCGGTAACCGAGCGCCGGGACGAACCAGAACAATGTCTCCGGGGTTTAATTCTGCGATGCTAATGGTCTCTGTGCCATCGTCGGTTACCCGCTCGGCCTCATCTGGTAATAGCGCGGCCAAGGCGTCAAGGGCTCCTCTGGCAGAGCCCAGCGCCCGCATTTCGATCCAGTGGCCCAGCAACATGATGGCTACCAGCAAGGCCAGTTCCCACCAGAAATCCAGGTCAAAACCGCCAAGGCCCAGGCTCGTCACCCACGAAGCAATAAACGCAACCGTGATGGCCATGGAGATCAGCAACATCATGGCCGGTTGGCGGGACTTAATTTCCTGCCACCCACCCTTAAGGAATGGTTGGCCGCCATAGAAGAAGATCACAGTACCCAGTACGGGTGGAATCCAGTTTGAACCAGGGAACTGCGGCACGGTGTAGTTCAGGAGATGCCCGAGCATGGGGCTGAAGAACACGACGGGGAGGGACAGGATCAAGGTGAGCCAGAAACGGTTCTTGAACATGGCAGTACTGTGCCCGGCATGCTGACCTCCGCTATGCACAGCATGGTCATCATCAGTCATGCCGCCATGACTGAGCGAGGAGTGATCCGGCATCGTTTCACCGGCAATGTGGTGTTCTTCAGGCAGGTCCTGATGCGGGTCCCGAGGTGGTCCTGGATTGGCGGATGGTCGTTCGATGGGATGGTGGCGCTTGTCCATGTCACTCCTGGCTCAGTGGGGCAGAAAAAGTTGGGTGCTGTTTATTCTGCGGTGAGGGAATAGCCAGCTTTTTCAACAGCGGCTTGCACGGTATCGCGGCTGGCATCGCCTGTGACGGAAAGCGTTGAGACTGCGCCGGATATCAGTTCAACTGTGGCCGAATCCACTCCCGATAACGCTGCTACGGCCGTTTCTACGCTTTTCACGCAATGCCCGCACGTCAGTCCTTCCAACGCGTAGCTCGTGTCTGCAGTTTCGGTGGGAACTGCTTCGGCCAGAACTGCTTTGGACGCAACTGCGGGAGATGAGTTCATGGACGTTGAGTCGGTGGAGCAGCACCCGCAGCCGCTGCCGGAAACGGGTGTCAGGGTGAGATCATTAGGGGTGTTACTTGCGCACATGTCAGTTATTTCCTTTGAATGAGGATGGAGGGTGCGTTGGGGTTGAACGGCAGTGGCGGCCGGAATAATCCTCGGTCGAGACAAACTACTTCATTGACAACAGACCCAACATACCCCCTAGGGGTATGTTGGGTCAAGGTGATGCGAAGCACATTCGCTGAAGCTTAGGGACTGTTTCGCCAATACTGGTTTCCTGCAACCGGGGCACTA
Source organism: Arthrobacter antibioticus (assembly GCF_030063205.1). Classification (GTDB taxonomy): domain Bacteria; phylum Actinomycetota; class Actinomycetes; order Actinomycetales; family Micrococcaceae; genus Specibacter. Next base: position 26,023 of record NZ_JASISQ010000001.1, read on the forward strand.
GGAGAAATTAACTACGTAGGGAAAATTGTTAATGGCAGGAGTGAAGACTCTACGCCCGGACTGACCGGTCCTGCTGGATTGTCCTGGCGTTGCCGATGACCCAGGGAACATGCCACCGCGTACTGTGAGGATGGTGGCTGAAATAACGGCCTTGCCGCTGTGGCAGTGAAGTCGCCCGGAACCAAATTGCCATATTCGAACGCCGGGTTTCACTCAGCGGAAGTATGGGGATCCTTAGCTTGGGTAGTCCACCACTCGCCCGGGGCAGCCACAGTGAACCGTCGGCCGGTGATAGAGCTCGGAGTAATTCGGAGGAAAGCATTCTTACTGCCGGAATGCCAAGGAAAAAGCATGATTGAAAAGCTGTCAAGAACCTCCTCGGTTGAACTGATCAAAGTACACATACCTTTAATGACAACACTCCACGCAACGCCGCTGATGGCATCAACCCCGTCAGCTTCCAGAGCCACGGCAGTGTCCCCCAAGGCGGCGGAGAGCTTGGTTCCTGGCGCCGTGCGAAAGACCAGTGTGCCGTGGTCCACTGCAAAATTTATGGGAAAGATATCCGGATGATCTTCTACCCAAAGGCCCAGTCTGCCGACAGAGACTCCGCGGAGCAAATCCCAGCACTCGTGGGCAGGGAGCTCTTCCGTATGGGCGTGGGCTGGGGTATCCGTCATGGCATAGATTCTAAGTGTGTTCCAGTGGCGTGGGTAGGGTCCAAAGACCCGCAGCAGAGTTCTTGCTTCTGTTCTGGGCCATCTCCAACGTTGCTAGTCAGGGGCAGTGATATAACGCTGCACTGATATAGCGCTGCACTGATATGACGCCGGTGGGAGAGCGGCAGTGGGAGAGCGGCAGTGCCAGAGCGGCAGTGCCAGCACCGCCGTGGCGGCCGAGACTAGAGACGGCGCATGAAGAGACGGACTATGAAGAGAAAGAGTATGACATGCCAGAAAAAGAAAACACCAGCATCAAAGATCCTGACATGTATCAGGCGCTCCGAGACGACGGCGCGTCCCAGCAAAAAGCCGCCCGCATCTCCAATGCAGCCGCTAAGAAGGGCCGCAGCTCAGTCGGGCGCAAAGGCGGTAAAGCCAACTCTTATGAGGAGTGGACTGTGGAACAGCTGCGTACCAAAGCAAAAGAAATCAATTTGACCGGGTATTCGCGTAAGCGCAAGGGAGAATTGATAGAAGCACTAAGGGATTCCTGACTATCAAAGTTTCAGCACCTGAACAAGACAGCACCTGAACAAGACAGCACCTGAAGAAGACAGCACCTGAACGTCTGCGGATGACCCGCGCCCACGGCAGCAACCAGGGCACGCCATGGGGAGTAACAATCTCGAGCAAATATTGACCTAAATACAGTAACGCTATCTAATGAACTCGTGTCCATCGATTGCAGAGCCACTGAGATAGCCAGCCGGTTGCACCTGCAAGCAGACAGCATGCAGGTGGGGGACAAGATGCCCTCGGTGAGAGCACTGTCGAAAGCGTTTGGGGCGAGTCCGGTGACAATCACGGCCGCCATTAGCTCACTCACAGGTCTAGGTGTGGTGCGTGCTGAACCGGGACGTGGCACGTTTGTGGCCGAGCGGGACAAATTTATCGAAGCGGACTATGCATGGCAGTCATCAACCCTTGGCCGCTCGCGCGTTGATGCTAGCCGTGCCGATCCGAACCGGGCAGGCAGGCCAGGAGTCAAAGGAACCGCTGGTCATGTTCAGCTCTCATGGGGCTACTTGGCACCAGAGCTACAGCCTTTCGATGAACTTCGCACTTTGGCGGCCCGCTGTGCCAAAAGCCATCGGGCTTGGACCATGGCGCCCCCCATGGGACTTCCAGAGTTGCGCAGTGCTTTCGCCGCAGAACTGCGGGCAAGCCCAGAAGACATGCTGATCATGCCCGGCGGCCAGCAGTCGCTGGTCTTTGCCATGCGCACACTTGCCGATCCCGGTTCCACGCTCATCACCGAAAGCCCTAGCTATCCCGGAGCCACCATCGCCGCGCAGGCAGCTGGTCTGCAGCTGGCACCAGTACCAGCAGATTCGCACGGGATACGGCCTGACAAGCTCGCTGAGACACTTGAGCGGACTCAGGGCAAGCTCATTTACCTGCAACCAAGCTACGCCAACCCCACAGGATCGATCTTGAGTCCTGAACGGCGTGTAGAGGTTCTTGCCCTAGCTAAAAAACACGGTGCGTTCATCATTGAGGATGACTGGGCTAGGCACCTTTCCCTTGAAGGGTCAGCGCCGCTGCCGCTGTTTACGCAAGATTCGGATGGACACGTTGTTTCGATTGCCACTCTCAGCAAGCCGGCGGCCCCAGGTCTCCGCGTTGGTGCCATAGCGGCACGTGGGCCTGCTGGTGAGCGTCTGCGCACGGCTCGCATTGCCGACGATATGTGTGTTCCGGCCCTGACACAGGAGATCGCGCTGGGGTTGCTGGCTTCTAGCGCCTGGCCTCGTCATCTTAAGCGCCTGCGAGCAGGCTTGCGCGAGCGCCGCGACGCCATGATGGCACAGGTACACTCCTCAATGATGGGAGCGCGGGTGGAGCACGTCCCCACCGGCGGCATCCACCTGTGGGTGAAATTGCCGGCTGGAACTGACTCAACGGCGCTCACGGCAAGGGCGCATACAGCTGGCGTGCTAATCGGTGACGGCAAACAGTTTTATGTTGACGAACCACCTGCCGCGCACCTTCGACTTTCTTATAGCGCCGCGTCAATTGCGCAGATTCAGGAAGGTGTCCGGCTCGTGGCCACGCTGCTATAGGACTGTTGGCAGCTACCCTACTTTTTACAGCTACAGTCCTGTGGGTTCGGGCAAGCCCAGGAGCGCATTTTCAACCAGTTCGGACAATGCTGGATGGATCCAGTACTGCTTGCTGGCCACCTCATGCGCGGTTTGACCAAAATGCATGGCCTGGATCAGTGGCTGGATGATGGTGGCGGCCTCGGGGCCGATCATTTGTGCGCCCAGGAGTTTGCCGGTGGCAGGATCGGCTAACACTTTCAAGAAGTGGCCAGTGTCCTCGCGTGCCCAACCGGCAGCGATATCGGCATATTTTTGCACCTTCACCGCATGGGGAATGCCAGCCTTGACGGCGTGGGCCTGGGTCATCCCCACGGATGCGATTTGCGGATCGGAGAACACCGCGGCCGGCACAAAGCGATGGTCAGAGCGGATTCGCTTCTCTGGGTTGGCCAAGTTGTGCTTGACCACCTTGGCTTCGTGGTTGGCCACATGCTTGAGTTGGTAGTGCGAAGATATGTCGCCAAGCGCGTAGATTCCCTCTACGCCTGTGCGCTGGAATTCATCAACCACCACACGGCCATGGTCATCCAAATCCACCCCGGTTTTTCCCACATCCAGATTTGCCCCGTTGGGGTCCCGGCCAATAGCGACGAGGAAGAGTTCGCAGTGAACAGTAGCCAACCCATTCGGGTCCTCTACCTGAAGTTCGACGCCGTCGGCTGAGTTCTCCACGCTGTGCACCGTTGTGTTGAGCAGGACTTTGTAGCGGGCTGAAGCTTCCTTGGTGAACTGTGCAGATACGTCCGCGTCTTGGGACTTGAGCAGCCGAGAACCGCGTGCGATCTGTGTGACGCGGACGCCAAAGGAAGAAAAAACATGCGCAAACTCGGCCGCGATATACCCGCCACCCAAAATCGCGATGCTGGCCGGCAATTGGGCTAGTCGCATGATTGTGTCAGAAGTATGGAACGCAGTGCCGGGACCGGAAGAGCCCGGAACAGTGGCAAGGCCCGGCAGCTGAGGGACCACCGCATGCGAACCTGCGGCCAGCACAAACCTCTCAGCCGTTACCTCTGTTGTACCGCCGTCGTGCAGGTCAACACGCAAAGACTTATGCCCGGTGAACTTTCCCCGCCCGGCAAACACCGTGATGTTTGGGCACTCGGGGCCCTCTCGATACTCCCGTCCACCGGCTTCTATGGCGTCGATACGGCCAAAGATTCGATCCCTGATGCCCGGCCAATCAACTGAATTCAGCTGTGCATCGATCCCTAGCAGGCTACCGTGCCGGGTGGCGTCAGCAAGCTCGGCCGGGTGGACAAACATTTTGGTGGGAATACAGCCCACATTCAAACACGTCCCGCCGAAGGAGCCATCCTCAATAATGGCAATATTCCAATGATCAAATTCCGGACCGGGGATCGAGTTTCCTGAACCGGTGCCGATGATGACTAAATCGAAGTGAGGCATACTCCTGCTTTCATTGACTGAGAATGGACGTGCCGAATTCTCTCCCAAGGCTACCGGTCAGCGGGGCGGGCCAGGACGCTACTTAGCTCATCGGCCAAGGAAGTTGATCCAGCACACACTCCCGCTATGGAGTGAAGTGGGCGTGCTGGCTGACCCGCTGCAGGCTGGTGCATTCAGGGGCCTGCCGTGGGTGGCATCACTCGCCTGTGGGCCGTTTTCGCAGTGACTTGGTGGCTGAACGCTGGGATTTGGCTGCTTGGTGCCGACGTTTAGAACCGCGTGTGGGCTTGGTTGGACGCCGTGAGGGAGCCTCCGGGGCTAGGCCGGTGGCAATAATCTGGGCGAGCTTGGCCAAGGCAGTTTCACGGTTCCGTAGCTGCGAACGTTGTTCCGATGCGGCCACCGTGATAACCCCAGAGTTGAGCCTGGGCCCCAAGTGTGTTGCCAATTGGGCCCGCTGCTCATCATCCAGGGTGGCCGAGCCCAAGACATTCCAAAACAGTTCTACCCGGCTATCCGAAGTGTTGACGTGCTGTCCGCCTGGACCCGACGAGCGTGAAAAACGCCAGCCAAGCTCCGCGGCTGGAATCGTGAGCGTGGGTAATACCTCCAGGTCCATGTGCCAAGTCTTGCACGCGTGATGTGAAGGGCAACCATGCGCCAGTCATCCCGGAACCGGATCAACTCACAAAAGTCTCTATAAATGCTGTCCGGCCAAGATGCTAACTTCTTCTGGGGTTGGGCGCGCCAGGCGTGCATCAAGTGTAACTTGCAGCCTGGCTGCAGCCACCTGAACCCGATGGGGTAAGGTGCTCCTGGTTTCGCTCCGTGGCTCCGGAGCAAGAGCAATGTGTTTGTTTGAGCTCTCACCCAGTGGATTACTAACGGAGACCCAGGCAACGTCAAACAGCTCCAATTCCTCGGTACGAGCCAACGAGCTGTGCGCGAGGACCTCCAAAGTGGCTAGTCCGAGGGCTTTGGTACCCTCACTGCTAGAAAGCGCTCGGTCAAGGGCCCATTGGGCGCGACGCCACCATTCACTGCGGTCATCGGCAAGGCGCTGTTGGTCAAGTACTTTCTTATCCGATTCCCCTTTTTGAGCCAACTGGAGTGCATCAGCTATAGCCCGCTGCCTGAGCGTAAACCCGCCAACGACTGCGGCAACAATGGCGCCTATGAGAACAGCGAGGGGGCCCAATGCGGCCAGTACCTCCCACCATCGGGCTGGGCCCGAAGCTAGGTCCACGATGGCCAGGGTTTGTGACTGGTTCATGTCGCCAGTGTAGATGAACGTACTCACCGGCTAACGCATATTGGCGATGAATGAACCTAGACTCAGAGTGAGTAACCCATAACAGCTGGGCGATAGACACCAAGAAGTTCAAAACGGGCTCAATCGTCTCAGTGGTGTCCATGCAACAGCCAGATCAGAAGGAATCATTATGAGCACTCCTGCCACCAACACAGAGCTGGGCCAACGTTCGGATGTGCTCAACCTCGACGCTTTGTTCAGTGCGCAGGAGCTTGAACTACGCGGCACAGTGCGCAGCTTTGTGGATGAGCGCATCCGCCCAAATATTGCCCGCTGGTATGACGGGGCCTTGTTCCCCGTAGAGCTTGTGAAGGAAATGGGGTCGCTGGGTTTACTGGGAATGACGCTAAAAGGGTATGGCTGCCCGGGGCGCTCCGCCGTTGAATACGGGTTGGCCGCCATGGAACTTGAGGCCGGCGATTCGGGTCTGCGGACATTTGTCAGCGTACAAGGCTCGTTGGCCATGACTGCCATCCATCATTGGGGCTCCGAAGAGCAAAAAAACCAGTATCTTCCGGGTATGGCGACGGGCGAGATCATTGGTTGTTTCGCATTGACCGAACCCACCGCGGGCTCTGATCCCTCCGCCATGGCAACCTTTGCGCGCCGCGACGGTGACGGCTGGGTCCTCAACGGGGCTAAACGGTGGATTGGGCTTGCCTCGATTGCCCATATCGCTGTGGTGTGGGCCATGACGGATGACGGGGTCCGCGGATTTTTGTTGCCGACCGGCACGCCAGGATTTACCGCTACCCCCATCGAAGAAAAGCTGTCCATGCGGGCTTCGATCCAATGCGATCTCACCTTCGAGGACGTCCACTTACCCAATGACGCGCTGCTTCCCGGGGCCAGGGGATTGCGCGGCCCCTTTTCCTGCTTGAACGAGGCCCGCTACGGGATCATCTGGGGCGCCATGGGTGCTGCTCGTGACAGCTATGAGGCGGCCTTGGCTTACTCGCTGGAAAGGTTGCAGTTCGACAAGCCGCTGGCTGCCTATCAAATTACGCAGCAAAAACTCGTGAATATGTGTCTTGAGATTCAGAAAGGCACTTTGCTGGCTATCCACACCGGGCGCATGAAAGAAGCCGGCACCCTAGAGCCGGTTCAGATTTCTGTGGGCAAACTAAACAACTGTAGGGAAGCCATTCAAATATGTCGTGACGCCCGGGCAATCCTAGGCGGCAACGGCATCACTTTAGAATATTCGCCACTGAGGCATGCCAATAACCTTGAATCTGTCCGAACCTATGAAGGAACCGATGAGGTTCACACCTTGATTTTGGGTAGCCACATCACCGGAATTCCGGCCTTCCGCTAAGGACAACCCATGGATCAGAAAACCATCATCATTACCGGTGCCAGTAGTGGAATTGGTGAAGCTGCTGCCCGCACGCTGGCTCAGACGGGGGACAGAATTGTCATTATTGGACGCTCACCCAAGCGGACACAAGCTGTTGCGGAGGACATTGGTGCCGAACATTTTGTCGCCGATTTCTCCAGTCTCGATCAGGTGCGCGAGTTAGCTATTACCCTCAAAAAGAGCTACCCCAGGATTGACTTGTTGGCCAATAATGCCGGAAGTATTATGGGCAGACGCGAGCTGACCCAGGATGGCTACGAGAGCACGTTTCAAGTCAATCATCTGGCCCCGTACCTGCTGACAAGAACGCTTGAGAACGTGCTGCTGGCCAGCAAAGCCAAAGTCATTAGTACTTCCAGTGTTGCCCACAGACTGTTTGGTCAATTGGATTTGAACGACCTTTCATCGACGAAAAAGTACTCCTCCAACCTGGCCTATGGGAACGCCAAACTAGCCAACATCCTTTTCACGAAGGAACTTCACCGCCGCTTCACCGCTGAAGGCCTGAACGCAGCCGCTTTTCATCCAGGCGGGGTGGCCACCAATTTTTCTGCCGGTTCTAAAAGCTATTTGCGTTTCCTCTACGGCAGCGGGTTGCGAACATACATGCTCACCCCCGCACAAGGAGCACACACTCTTGTGTGGCTCGCTTTGGGTGAGCCAGGCATTGACTGGTTTTCCGGCGGTTACTACGCCAGAAGCAGGCCTGCTCGCATCAGCCGGCAAGCCAACGATCCTGACGTGGCCCAGCAGCTCTGGCAACGCAGTGAGGAGATGGTAGAGCCGTGGTTGCCGTGACGTCACGATGGGTGCTTAGCGGAGGTCATGGCGGAACTGAATCCGGAAGGATCTGGCGGGCCCACCGAGCGTGACCGGGTCATATCCTTGGCAGCGCGGGTGGTTGGCTGTCAATGCAGGCTGACTGAGGACGATCAACCCGGTAGCTGCGTTTCTGAACCCGGCTGTGCACTTAGAGGCAAGCCTGTGCACTTGGAGGCAAGCCTGTGCACTCAGAGGCGCCGCCGGCTGAGACCACCCCTGATGGACCTGTGTAGCCTCTAGAGACATCACGCTACTAGGTGCATGATGGAGATAGCTGAATTCAGCAAAGAAGCCAAGCGTAGGCCGCCATCACCCCTGGCCTCGGACTAAGGAGCTGACACGTCATGAGCATGATGGGACTTGTTATTGTCATAGCAGTTATTGTAATTCTCACAGTGATCATGGGTTTGATCGCTACCCACGGCACCTATGAAAAACCAAACCGCTAAGTAGACTCACGCGCCATAGGGGGCTGGCTGCTGCTCGCTGTAGCTACTGCTAAAAGCACGTAGACTTCTTCAGTGTCAAAATTGCATCCCGTTACAGTATCCATCGCCCGCAGTGTCCAGCCCGGCTACCACCGCCAATTCGCCGCATGGGCTCATGCTGGCCAAGAACTAGCCAGAGAATGGCCAGGTTACCTGGGTTCAGGATGGGTACGGACCAGCCCTGAGTCCGATGAATGGCATGTCATGTACCGTTTCTCCAACATTGACACACTCAAGGAGTGGGACCACTCCCACGAGCGTAAATGGTGGATTGACAGTTGCGGTGACCTGATGAAAATGACCCGTGTGGAGCACCGCACAGGCATTGAGGGCTGGTTTGACCAGCCCGGGGACGTCTCGGTCACGGTACCGGAGACAGTGGTGCCCCCGCGCTGGAAGCAGGCAGTAGGGATCTTCCTGCCGTTCTTCCCATTAAGTCTGCTGGCTAATATTTTTTTGCGCCCCCTCACCGAAGATTGGCCCCTAGTGCTCGCTGTGCTGCTGAATGTTTGTGTTTTGACCCCTGTCATGACCTACTTTTTCCTGCCGCTAAGCACAAGATTGCTCCGTCCGTGGCTGCAGGCACCACGGAAAGGCCACAAAGCCAGCTAGCTGGCTACAGCAGCTACCTCCGCGGCGGCATCGTTATCCTCGGGAAAGTCAACCTTGCGCATAAAAGCGGCAATGACAACGATGCCCACAGAAACACAGGCGGCAACTGTGAACGCATTGCTTAAACCACTAACTTGGGCGGCGATCTCATCCTTACCGGCTGCGCCGGCAGCCACTGTACCGGCCGCCATGACACCTACAAGCAGTGCCGTGCCGGCCGCCGCGCCTAGCTGCTGGAGAGTCGATAGCACAGCCGATCCGTGTGAGTGCAGGGAATGTGGCAGGGGGTTCAGCCCGGCCGTAAAGGCAGGGGTAAAGATGAATGCCAGCGCAAGGGACATGAGCAAGTGCAGGCCAATAATCATCAGCAGAGGCGTGTTTCCATCCAGCCTTGTGTAGCTGAATAAAGCAAGCGACAATAGAGCTCCGCCGGGCATCAGCAGGGGGCGTGCACCAACCCTGTCAAACAGCTTTCCAACCCAGGGTGCCAGCAGCCCCATGAGCAGCCCACCAGGCAGGAGCATCAGCCCAGTGGTGAGAACATCGAGCCCTCGGACGTTTTGAAGGTACATGGGCAAGAGAATAATGACACCGAAAAGCGCCACCATTGCCAGGACCATCAGTGCAAGCGCAAGTGTGAATTGTGGGATCAAGAATGGACGCAGATCCAACAGTGCGCTGTCCTTGCGCTGCAATCGTAATTGCAGGAGAACAAACGCTGCCATGAACAGCAATGAAATCACAAGAGAGAGCAAAGCGATCTGTTGCGTCGTATTGTCCTGGGAGCCAATGCCGCTGAGGCCATACACAAGACCGCCGAAGGCTGGGATGGATATCAGTACCGACGGAATAGAGAGTTTGCTACTTGCCCGTTGATTCTTAGTGGTGAGCAGGCGCGCTCCCACGATCAATGCGATCACGGCCACCGGAAGTACCAAAAGGAACATGAACCGCCATGAGAGTGAGTTCAAAATGATGCCGGAGAGAGTGGGGCCGATGGCGGGTGCAACCGAGATCACGATGGAAACATTACCCATAATCGCACCGCGGCGGTGTGATGGAACTAGGTCCAAGATAGTGGTCATGAGCAACGGCAACATGATCGCTGTTCCGGATGCCTGGACCACCCGCGCCAGGAGGAGGACCTCGAAGCCCGGTGCCAGTCCCGCCAGCAGGGTACCCGTGGAAAACAGACCCATCGCCAGGATGAATACGGTACGTATGGAGAGCCGGCTCAGCAGATATCCCGTGGCCGGGATGACAACTGACATGGTCAGCAAAAAGGCCGTGGCCAGCCACTGGATGGTTGAGGATGAGACGTCGAACTGATGCATCAAACGGGGCAGCGCCACGTTCATGATGGTTTCGTTCAAGATCACCACAAACGTTGAAACCAACAATACTGCGATGGTGGTGCGGTCTTTAGAGGAGAGCCGTTCAGGCGCTTTCTGGGTGGCGATAGTCATGTGAGGTCCTGAATGCTGATGGATGAAATGGCGCGTTGGTGGGGTGGGCGTTAGGGGAGTCTTTTGTCTCACGTTTGCAAGCGCAGCTACTCTCGGATCTATTCCCATTTCTTATGTGGCTTGTTTGATGGACGACGGCGTGGGCTAGCCATTCCTGTACCGATCCCGAGCTAGATAACAGCGGAGTGTCCTTGATTCTCATGGTGCGTTTTCTCCCCGGGGCGAGGGTCGGGGGTAAATCCCGGAGCTGGTGCTGGCGGGTATTCACGGAGGCGGTGCCAGGAGATTTCTTTTCCTCAGCAGGCCTATGGGCCACAGGTCACACGCAGCAAAGGTAGTCGCCTGCCCATCTGGAGCCATGGAGCTCGATGCGCATGCAGGGAAAGAGACTTTTTTTGCGGGGCTAGTGCCAAGGCACAAAAGTAATAGTACGGTGTCCAAGCGGCATTTTACGTGTAGTAGTAATTAGTAATTTCGGTAAGCCTAAACTATGGTCATTGCATGTCATTTTCTCTTGCCCGGTCCACGGCCCACCCCCGGTCCCAGAAGACCCACCGCCGCGCCATGATTGCAGGCCTAGCTGCGCTGGCGCTTGCACTGACCTCCTGCACCGCGGGAGATGCCGCACTTGACGCCGAAGTTAGCGATGGACCTCCGGTAGTTCTGACAACGTTCACTGTGCTGGCTGATATTGCCCAGAACATTGCGGGGGATAAGTTACAGGTGGAATCGATCACCAAAGTTGGAGCCGAGATTCATGGTTATGAACCAACTCCGGGGGATATCCGCAAGGCCGGCAAGGCTGATTTGATCCTTGACAACGGTATGGGACTTGAAGCGTGGTTTGAACAGTTTGTGCAAGATGTTAAGGCCCCTCACGCCGTTGTAACGGAGGGTGTGGAAGCCATCAGCATCGCTGAGGATGTCTATAAGGACATGCCGAATCCACATGCTTGGATGTCACCTAAGAATGTTCAGATCTATGTCAAGAACATGGTGACTGCGTTTCAAAAACTTGATCCGGATAACTCCGCATTTTATGAAAGCAACGCTGCCTCCTACAACGCAACGCTACAGGAGGTCCAGGATGACCTGGTTGAGAAACTCTCTGTCCTCCCAGTTAGCCAGCGCGCCCTCGTGAGCTGCGAGGGCGCGTTTTCCTATCTGGCCCGCGACGCCGGTCTGACTGAGAAGTACATTTGGGCAGTCAACGCAGAACAGCAGGCCACACCCCAACAGATAACCGGCGCCATCGAATTTGTCCGGACCAACAAGGTACCGGCAGTCTTTTGCGAGTCCACCGTCTCGGCAGCACCCATGGACCGGGTTGTTGAGGCTACGGATGCTGTCTTTGGCGGAACCTTGTATGTCGATTCGCTTTCCGAACCCGATGGACCCGTCCCCACTTATTTGGATCTCATTCGTTATGACGCCAAGGTGATTGTCGATGCACTGACGGGCGGCACCGATAGTGCGCAGCAGGGAGAAAAATCATGAATGCCGCTATTGATGTCAATGCCGTAACAGTCCATTACGGGGAAGTCCTTGCCCTCGACGGGGCCACCCTAAAGCTGGAAAAGGGAAGAATTTGTGGGCTCGTGGGTATGAACGGTTCGGGGAAGTCAACCCTGTTTAAAGCCATTATGGGTTTGGTGAAACCGGACGCGGGAACGCTCACGATTAATGGCGACACCCCTGCTAAAGCCAGGCGGTCCGGCGTCGTTAGTTATGTCCCGCAAAGTGAAGACGTGGACTGGCAATTTCCGCTCTCGGTACAAGATGTGGTGATGATGGGCCGCTACGGACATATGGGACTGACCCGTCGTCCGCGCAAGGCCGACAGGCTGGTGGTGGCGGAAGCTTTGGAACGCGTGGAACTGGGGGAGTACGCGCAGCGTCAGATTGGTCAGCTTTCAGGTGGCCAGAAAAAGCGTACTTTTGTTGCTCGTGGAATCGCGCAGGGCGCCACAACGTTGCTGCTGGATGAGCCTTTTGCTGGTGTAGACAAGCGCTCTGAGGCCACTATCGCCGCCCTGTTGCGTGGTCTTGCCCAGGAAGGTGCCACCATTTTAGTTTCCACCCATGACTTGCATGCGCTCCCGGATCTGGCAGACGAGGCGGTGCTGTTGATGCGTCGGGTACTGATGCACGGCACTCCTGGGGAAGTATTGGCGCCTGAGAACCTTGCTTTGGCTTTTGGTTTGGACAGCACACATGCAGCTGCCGCAAATATGGCGGCTGCCGGCATGAGCGGGGCACACCGCAGCGGGGTTTCGGCATGAGCATCCTTGAATTCTTGATTGAACCGTTCGATTTTGTTTTCATGCAGCGCGCACTTGCTGTCACGTTAATTGCCGCGGTGGTGTGTGCCGTGCTCTCGTGCTGGCTTGTTCTCATTGGCTGGTCGCTGATGGGGGACGCAGTCTCACACGCCGTTCTGCCCGGGGTAGCCCTGGCCTACATTGTTGGTGCCCCCTTCGCCGTTGGCGCTGTGCTCTTCGGCTTTCTCGCGGTGGCTTTGATCGGTGCGGTTCGTGACACCAGCCGGGTCAAGGAAGATGCCGCGATTGGGATCGTCTTCACCACCCTGTTCGCCTTGGGTCTGGTGCTGATTTCGGTGACACCAAGCCAAACGGATCTCACCCACATTATTTTCGGAAACTTGCTGGGGTTGAGCCATTCTGATCTCAAGCAGGTGCTGATTCTTGGTGCTTTCACCCTGGCGATCCTGCTCATCAAGCGGCGTGACTTCACGCTCTTTGCCTTCGATCCCACGCATGCCCACGCCATCGGTTTGAACCCGCGCGTGCTCGGTGCATTCCTGCTGGGTCTCTTGGCCCTGACTTCCGTAGTTGCCTTGCAAGCGGTGGGGGTGGTGTTGGTGGTTGCGATGCTCATCATTCCTGGGGCCACGGCCTATTTGCTCACAGATCGTTTTGGCCGGATGCTATTTTTGGCACCAACCATCTCAGCGGTCTGTGCAGTCGTGGGCCTCTACGCCAGCTATTACCTTGACGCCGCCTCAGGTGGCATGGTGGTTTTGGCACAGGGTGCTGCCTTTACGCTGGTCTATTTGTTTAGCCCACGCCATGGTTTGATCTCTACCCGGATGAATGCGGCGCGACGCCGGAAGCTGGTTGCCGCCTGAGTTCTCAGTTTCGCCCGGGGTTAGGCATGCAAGGATGGGTCAATGACCTCAATCAACCTCAAAGCGTGGGCCCTGGCTGCTCTGCTGGGTACAAGTGCCATCAACCACATCAAGGACCCCAAGTTTTATTACGCCGTTGTTCCACCGTCACTGTGCAGCGATAAAGGCGGAAAATTTGCGCTAATGACACGTCATCAGTGGGTGATTGCCTCGGCCGTGCCGGAAGCACTCGCTGCGGTAGGACTCTTGATTCCCCGGACACGCAAGGCCGCGGCGACAGCCTCCGCTTTGATGTTCATCGCTTTCACCGCGGGGCACGTGACGGCCTTGCGGCGGGCCTGGGGGCCGGACGGAAATTCAACAGCTAAGAAGATCCACTCGGTCCGACTGCCCCTGCAGGTACCCCTGGTTGCCTGGGCATGGAGTGCCCGTAAGCCCTAACGACTAGCGCACCTCAATGCTAGGAAGCCAACTAGCAACAAAGCCGGGCACCCGTAGGTGCCCGGCTTTCGTGGCAGGTGCCTTATTGCGGCAGGCCTGACTGTGAAACTGGTATTGCCGGATAGCTGGTTACTGGGTGATGAAACGTTCCACAGCAGTGACCGGGCGGACTCGCTCACTGGCCGGTATATCACCGGCAAAGGCTAGCCATTGGGCAAACTTATCCCCACGCTCCACCAACTGGCGGTACATGGCAAGACGCATGGTGCGCACCCGCTCGCGATAAACGGGTACATCAACGACATTGATCAGCTCATCAGGATCAGCCACCATGTCATAGAACTCGTCGATGCCTTCAGGATTGGCAATGTACTTCACTTCTTTATTGCGGATCATTCGCTGAGCATAGGGGAAGTGGTGGCCGTGGAATTCGCACAGGATATTCTCGCGCCAGCCCGAGACCTCTTCACCATGAGCCAAGGGCAGTAGACTGCGGCCGCGTACCCCGGAGGCATCTGCCCCGGCGATCTCATGAAAGGTGGCCGTGAAATCCAGCAGACTGATGAAACGGTCCTCCCGCCGCTCGTGCTCCCCTGGTAGGGCAAGGATGGCGGGAATGCGGTAAATGTCTTCATACATGGCCGGGCCCTTGTCATTGAGCCTGTGTGCGCCCGTGAATTCGCCGTGGTCTGCGGTGAACATGACTGCGGTTGTATCACTGAGGCCCAGCTCGTCCATGACGTCCAAGATGCGACCTATTTCATGGTCGATCATGGCTACGTAGCCCCAGTAGACAGCTGTGAGCTTCTTCCATTCATCGACCGTGAAGCAGTCAGTGGACCAGTACTCTGCGTAGGCCTGCTGCACCATGGGTTTCCCATGGAAAGTTTCAGCGAAGGAACCCGGTAGTTCCACTGTGGCCGGATCAACCATGTCATACCATTTTTGCGGAATCAGGTAGGGCAGGTGTGGACCGAAGATGTGGCAGGACAGGAAAAATGGTGTGCGATCTCCGCCTTCCTGCAAAGCTCCAGCAGCAAATTCACGCAATTTCGCGATGGTTTGGTCCGCCAAGAAAGCCTCAAAGGTAGCTTCTGTTGGTTGGTCAGTCACCCCGGCAATCAAATGCCCCTGGCTGCCGTCCGCACGAGTGGTGTAGACCGGGCTGGAGATACGGAAGTCAGGGAAGTCGTTTGCCTTCAGCCACCCTTCGTACCCTGGGTCATCAAAGACGTTTAGCGCCCCGGGCAGGTGGATTCCTTCAAAGCCGTAATGTTCGGGGCCACGGTCCTTGCCCACATGCCACTTGCCCACGTGTCCGAGCCGATATCCTTGCTCAATCAAGGCCGCCGAGAACGTAGGCAGCCCATCAGGAAGCTCCTCACGATGGCCTGAGTTCCATTCGTAGTTTGCCAATAATCCGTGTTCAAACGGTTGTAACCCGGTGAGCAGGCTGGCCCGGGCGGGGGTGCAGATGGCTGTGGGGGTGTAGGCGCGGTCAAAGGTGGTCCCTCGCCCGGCCAGCCTGTCGAGGTTGGGTGTGTGTTGCGAAGTGTTGCCATAGCAGCCAAGGGTGTCGATACGTTGCTGGTCCGTCATCAGGAACAGCATGTTCCGGCGGGAGCCGCCTGTGTTAGGAGAACTGTCAGTCATGGACGGTTAGGCCTTCTTTGTGGAGGCATACAGCTCCGAGTCGTAGAACGTCTTGGGGTCCACAACAGCAGGGATCTTATCCGCGGCCTTGAACTGTTCCTGCAAGGCGTTCAGCCAAGTGTCAATAGTGCCCTTGGAGGAAAGATCTTCCAGTTCCTTGGAAGTGAAGAGCTTGGCCACACTGGCCTGGGCCTTCATGTCTTCTTCCTTGAGTTTGAGGAACTTGGCGGTCACCGCAATAGTGGTGTCAAGATTTTCCTTGCGGTAGTCATTGGCACTCTTGACCACTGAAATGAACGCAATGGCCAATTCCTTGTCCTTTGCCGCACGTCCCGCCCCAGCCACGAACGTGGAGGGGAAGGTGAGCTGGTCAATGAAGTCCTCGTTGCCAAAGAGTTCAACCATGTCAGGCTTGCCCTTTTTGGCACTGTCGATCAGCGGGTACCACAACGCTGCCCCATCGATCTGTCCCGAAGCAAAAGCGGCTACGATCGTGGGCGGGTCCATGGGTGTGATTTCAAAGTCGGCCCGGTCAAGGCCTTCCTTGGCCAGCGCCAAGGAGAACAACTGATCGCCGGAGGTGCCGGTAGCGATGCCGATCTTCTTACCCTTGAGATCAGCCAGTGTCTTGAACTCAGACTGGGCAATGATACGGTCCGCATTGGAAACTGAGTTGACGGCCCAAATCTCGGCTTTGCCGGAGGCCGGCAGCCAGAGGGCGCCGGATCCGATGTACGCCACGTCCACGTTGTCCGTGCCCAGTGCCTGGATAGCAAGGGGGCCGTTAGTGAAGGGAATGTACTTCGGCTTCAGACCGGCGGTGGCCCAGTAGCCCTCTTGGTCGGAAACGGCCATCAAGGCGGCACCGTTAAAGTCGGCGATGTAACCGACCTTGATCTCCACGGGATCTTTCGCTGCGGCACCGGTGCCGGCAGGTTTGGAATCGGTGTTGCCTCCGCAGGCCGCCAGCAGTGAAATGGCGGCTGCTCCGATGGAGAGCTGGAGAACATTACGGCGTGAAAGAGATGAAGTCATGGTGTCTCCTGGGTGTAGTTGCTGGCCCTCGTTGGCCGGGTAAGTTCGATAGTTGGTTTAGCGAGTGCAGTTCTGGATGGAGCCGGGCGGAGGTAAGCGACGGTAGCTTATTCGTCAGCGCCCTTGGCATCTGGCTGGTGATAGACGGCTTCCCATACCTGTGCCCGAAGTCTTGCGAACTCATCGGAGAGACGCATTTGCTCCGTTCGTGGGTAGGGGAGGTCAATGTGGATCTCTTTGTAGATGCGGCCCGGACGAGCCGCCATGACGATGACCCGGGAGGCCAAGAAGACTGACTCATCGACGTCGTGGGTAATGAACATAACTGTGCGGCGTTCCTTGGTCCACGTGTGAAGTAGCTGCTCCTGCATATGCACTCGGGTCAGGGCATCAAGGGCTCCAAATGGTTCGTCCATGAGCAAAATCTCCGGGTTGACAGCGTAGGCGCGGGCAATGGCACACCGTTGCTTCATGCCGCCGGAGAGTTCTTTGGGGAGGGCCTCGGCAAAGCGGGTCAGGCCAACCAGGTCAAGGTAGTGGTCCACGATCGCCTTGCGTTCCTTCGCCGGTACCTTCTTTAGCTCCAGACCAAATTCCACGTTCTTGCGCACTGTCAGCCACGGAAAGAGTGCGTATTGCTGGAAAATGACACCCGTTCGTGTGCTGGGACCGTTCACTTCACGATCATCGACCACCACACGGCCACTGGTAGGATCCAGCAGCCCAGCCGCCGCATTCAGCATGGTGGATTTCCCGCAGCCGGACGGGCCCACAACGGTGACAAATTCGCCGTCGGCTATGTTCAGGTTCACGCCATCGAGCGCCGTGAACGTGGTTCCAGTAAGGGTGAATTCTTGGCGAAGGTCCTCAAAACGGATCATCGCGTTATTGGTAAGAGTGGGCATTGAGATTCCTTAGCGGCGTTCTTGCCAGCGGGTCAAATGAGCTTCGACCATGAGTAGTAGACGGTCCATGACCAGACCCAGAATTCCAATGGCGATCACGTTCACGAGGATGGTTGGCATGTCATAAAACTGCATGGCTGCCTGCATGCGGGCACCGAGCCCGTTGACGGCACCGAGCAATTCGGCGGCAACCACTGTGGCCCAGCCAGCTCCAAGACCGATGCGCATGCCGACCAGGATGAATGGAGACGATGCAGGTACTACAACGCGGCGGAAGATCACAAAGCTGTTCGCGCCGAGTACGCGGGCTGCATTAATGAGTGTGTTGTCAACGCTCACCACTCCCTGATAAGTGGAGATAACGCAGGAGAGGAATGCAGCCAGGAAAATAACAAAGATCTTTGGTGTCTCGCCAATCCCCATTGTGACCATGACCAAAGGCAGCAGCGCCAGTGGGGGAATGGTGCGGAAAAACTGTACATAGGGCTCAATAATTGCGCGTCCTATGCCATACCAACCCATGATGAAACCAACCGGAATTGCCAAGAGGCTGCCTAGGAAGAAACCACTTAAGACTCGGGAGAGTGAGGCCCAAGTGTCTCCCGCCAAGGTTCCGTCAGCGATGACCTCACCGGCCCGAACACCTACTTCTAACGGGCCGGGCAAGGTGACCAGCCCTGAAGCTGAGAAAATCGTCCACGCTGCCAAGCCAGCCGCCACAGAAACTATATTGATCACAATCATGGACTGACGGCTCAGCTTACGAGTGCCAGATCCTCGCGTTTTTTGTGGACTCGACTTCTTTGGACTCGATGCTTTTATTCCCTGGTCCTCTTCGGAGGTTGGGCTGCCGGTGGATGCGGGTGCGTCATAGACCGGACTGACGGTGTCTTTTGGTGCCATGGCTTAAATTTATGGCATAGATCACATGCTGTCAAGACTATTTACATAAGTAGGGTTGACGCCAAATTGTCCGGACATATTTCCCTCCTTGACCGTTGGAGCCACAGGAACGCTTCTAGGGAGACTTTGGCTAGCTTTGGTTCGACGTGGCCCAGTGTTTGAGGACCATCTGTGCGGCTCCGTCGCTTCCGGCGGCGACCGCGAATACAGCGGTGCTGATATCGGTGGAGCGTGGACCAATATCCAAGGACTGTTCTGCCAGAGCATTTCGGATGGGCACTAAAAGCTGTTCGCCAAACTGTGAAAGTTCCCCGGCAATGACCACACGGCTCGGATCCAGCAGCACGCAGGCACCACTGATGGCTCGGGCCAGCAGTTCAGCAGCCCAGTCCACTACACTCCTTGCAATACTGTTGCCGTCTGCGGCCGCTTTGGCCATGGCGGCAATAGAATCAAAGGTCTGGCCTCGACGTGCAGATTCAAGCAGGACATTGGATTCATTGATGTAACTCTCCAAGCAACCGCGACGTCCACACCAGCACACGGGACCAGCGAAATCAACACTCACATGTCCTAGCTCTCCCGCAGTTCCGTTGGCGCCGCGCAGAAGCCTGCCATTGCTGACGACGGCGCAACTCACTCCGGCGGAGAGTGCGGCATAGAGGAGGTTGTCGTTGGATTTAACATATGACATTGCCGCCAGACGAATGTTGTTATCCCACAACAACGGGACTGCTAATTCATCTCGGAGTGGTTGGAGGGAAGCGCCCTCAGGGTCGCTTTGTTGCTGCACTCCGTCTGAGAGTGAGTGGGGGTTGGCGTGCCTGCTGGCAATGCCAACCCCCATGCCAATCACGGTTTCGGCGGTGATGGCCCCAGAGCTAATAAGCTCGCGAAGCATGGTGGCGGCGTGTTGGACTTTTTCCTGTAGTGCGAGCGTTCCGGGGATCTGCGCACTTTCGTGGGTGACGCGTGAACCGTCAAAGCCTGTGACGGTGATGCTGATACGGCGTCGGCCTAGTTCGATGCCCACTGCGGCGCATGTTTTAGGGTTAAGCGAGAGTACTTTGGTGGGCCGGCCGCTCCGTCCAGGGGCGTGGATAAGTTGGTCATGTTCAGCAAGCACACCGTTCTGGCGCAGGTCGCCAACGATGGCCGAGAGGGTTGTGCGGGAGAGGTTTGTGTCAGTTTCCAGCTGACGACGGGTGCGGGTACCATGAATTGCCAGTGCGTCCAGAACGCGCAGCTCGTGTCTACGGCGAACTGCCTGCAAAACATCGTCATCGGATGTGAGCACGGGCCCTCTTTCAGTTGTTAAAATATGGGGCTGCCAATGTTTTCAAAGGGCCCTCACTGACCATTATGTAGCTAGCATGGGTACTTTTGTAAAGCCTGTTGACTTAAATTATTTGTGGTGTACGTTCCAGCATTGACATCATTGGTTTCTCTGAATCCACCGGCGAGGTACTGTGCGGAATTCGGCAATTGAGGGTCAAGCCTTTCCAAATCAGCCCCAGAGGCCAATGATGGTAGATACCGGGCTGGCGGAGATCTGCCCTATGGTTCATGAAAAGGCGGCAGACACTATGCAACAAGTTCCCAAAGTTCCAACAACAGCTGGTATTCCGGAAATTGTGGTCGGTGTTGATGGTTCACCGGAATCGATTCTTGCATTGCACTGGGCAACAACACTGGCGCCCGCTTTGGGCGCTACGATCGTAGCTGTGAGCGCATGGCAACTAGAGCCCGTTTACGGTCCCTACGCAGCAGCTGACTGGCATCCCAAAGCGATCGCCCAAGAAATACTCACGGAGACCTTATCCAAGGCTTTCGGCGAGAGTGTGCCCGAAGAACTTAGCGCAGAGTGTTTTCGTGGACAACCAGCAAAGGTCTTGATGGAACGAAGCAAGTCTGCGGTGATGCTGATCCTTGGCTCACGAGGACGGGGCGGGTTCAAGGGATTGCTGCTGGGTTCTGTCAGCACTGCCTGCACCGCGCATGCGCAAAGCCCTGTTTTGGTGGTGCGGACTGCGCCCACATCTCAGGCCGCCGCAAATCCAGTGAATTCAGGGAACTCAGTGAATTCAGAGGGTACAGGGCTGGCGGATAAAGAGTAGTCCTCACACCCATCCGGTGTCCATCAAACCTCAAGATGCTGGATCTGGAAGTGGTGGCCGCGTCACGGCCTGGGCGTAAGACCCAGGAAGTGAAACTGTTTGGGCCAGCCCCGCTAGTCAACCATTTGGCATCGACACGGCGGTCCAAGTGACCCAATGTGGAAGGGCTGGTCTGTGACCAAGACAGGAACGCTCATACGACCTCTAGCTGTGAACGCAGCCAACGCTCTGGCCGCAGTCGACAGTCCACATTCCACATTCCACAGTCCACAGTCCACAGCGAAGCATGGCGGGAACCTGTGGCGCATTGTCTCCCCGGGACAGATTCGGTAGTGACGCCCTAGCGCAGAGGGAGCATTGGGGGACATAAATCCTCTCCAGTGAACGTCCCAGCCGTAAGCTTTGACTCGATTAAACTGATGGAGAAATTGTTGGGTTTGCATTTGCCGGACCGGCTATCGGCGCCGGTGTTTGCGAAGAATAATCCTCATGCCCTCGCATTTTATTAACGAGATCACTTTCATTTTTTGGTGCCTTAAAGAATGCTCCGGACAGTCCGGATGTCCTATAAGTTTGACTCGTTCGCAATCTGTGCCTTTAGTGATACTCCAGGTTCTCAGCCGATCGTTGGTGGTGTTCTACACTTTCAATCATGATGGCATCAAGCTGGGTTGAAGTGCAGTTGGCTTATGAGCAAGCTGCAGACTAGTTCGTGCGTTCACGCCATCCGAGAATTGGGTCAGAAGTTCTCCATCTTCCTGCCTGCGGTATGAGGACAGCATAGGGCTACTCACGCCGACAGAAGTTAGTGCAAACGGGTAGGGATGGCCCGGACGCGGTAGTGGACACGGTTGTGAGGGTAGTTGGTCAGCTCACTGGGAGCCACACTACGGATCCTTAAGACTTTTCCGGGGGACTGGTGAGGTCGGAGCAACCCGGTACAAACAATCAGTTCCAGAGAATCGCAAACTCTTATCAGGGCGCTGGTGGACTTCTCGTCCTCGTGGCTTAGGTGGGGACTCTTGCTCACCAGGACTCAAGTTTGGTTGTGGTGCTTAGTGGGCCACGGCCGGCTAGCCATGCCATTAAGGAGTGGCGCTCAGAGGAAGATTCCAACCGATCCGGAACAGTTGTAAGCAACACTGGCAGGTCCCAAGCTACGTATTCCTCGGGCCAGTCCAGAGGTGAATAGCCAAGCCCGAGGTCAACATGGTGCATCTCCACTTCGCGCAACCTGTGCGCGGGACATCCAGCAACGCCGTAGTCTCCTCCACCCAGAAAATTGTCGTTTGGCCACCCCGCCAGGCTGCATTTGGCAAGGGTCTGCTCGAGTGCGGACATGCTGGCATGAAGGTCGGTGATGATCTCAACAGCGGAACGCGTGGCCCCTTGTTCTATTTCGTGACGGCGTTGCTGTTCACCGTCCTGGTACTTCGGTACATCTTCTCCCGCCAATGCACCTGCTAAACGGCGGGCATGTGCGTCGGCATTGCGGGCCAGATGGGTTAGTACATGGCCCACGCTCCAATCCGGGAGGAGACTCGCTGAACGAATGTCTTTTTCGGTTAGGTGTGCCACACGGGATGCCAATCTTGCCTGTGCGTCGAGGCAGAGTTGGGTGGCAGCTTCCGGATCCGTTTCAAGGTTCATAAGTACATCAGTCACTTTCACTTGATTCTTGCAGGCTATCTCCATTCCCCCCAAGGGCGTTCAGGACTCGACGCTCCAAACCTTGACCCTGGAAGACTGGCAGCTCTTGCTAATCCCAGATACGCATCCTAGGAGTGATCCTGGAGTCAAAACGAATTGACTGTATGCGGTCATCCTCGACGTCCTTCCTTCGTTACCAGTCAACACGTGGGTGCGACCATCGGTGTCCTAGAGACGAAAATCAGTAGTCTGGGTCAGTTCTACCTGAGATAAATCCCGATCTAAATAACCAAGTCTTATAGCTGTTGGTTCGGGGTTGCCAGCATCAAGGCAGCGGTGCACTAGCGAGAGACCTGCTTTCTGCGCCACCAGGGCTGAGGAGACGATTCGTTCAAGCAAATACGCCACGATCGGGAGGCCAATCGATTTTATCTCGCCTGTTCCATGGCGAGAAGCGAGAGTTCAGTGGTCAAAAACTTGACCTTGCGCTTCGTACGCGAAGCGATATCCGAGATTACAATACGCCCCAAGGCTAATCGAGTAACCGCCCTACCCAATGATCTGGAAGTCTCCGGGTTTCCTGCCTATCCATGCCCCAAGTTCGTCTCGATCCCACGATCTGAGCTGGCGATTCAGCATTGTGTGTCATCTGCCGGGCTGCACTGTGCCGAATGCTCGCAAACATGTGTCCAGAGTCTAAGGGTCACTACGGATTAAGTGCTCTCCTTCGGCGTCCTCGTTCCCCAGGCGTTCAAGGACAAGACGCTTTGTCTGCAGGGTCATCAAGACATCCTCCTGAGTTGCTGGTTGAACTATCTAAAATGAACAAAAACGTGCACTGCGTTCGGAATGACATTTGAGCCTTCAACCATTCCGAGTGATTGGTAGAAAGCACGTTGCTTCGGCTCATCGTCGGTGATCAGCACCGTTTGCCGTACGTGGTGGTATCTCTGTTGGACGTGGTCTATCAGCGCACGGCCAACGCCGGTATTTTGGAACTCCGGGCGAACCAAAATATCTTGCAGATAGCAGATTGTTGAGTCGTCAGAAATTGCCCGAGCAAGACCTATCAATTGACCCGTGCCGTTGTGCGCTGTAACAACGAATGATGAGTTGCTGATGGCCCTAAAAAGCAGGTCTGGATCATTTGTATACGCAATCCACCCCACAGAGTCATATAAAGAGAGAATTTCGTGGTTTGACACTTCTGCAGAGGTCAAGACGTTGAACGCAGCCAT
Source organism: Arthrobacter antibioticus (assembly GCF_030063205.1). Taxonomy (GTDB): domain Bacteria; phylum Actinomycetota; class Actinomycetes; order Actinomycetales; family Micrococcaceae; genus Specibacter. The sequence continues at coordinate 49,410 of NZ_JASISQ010000001.1, forward strand.
TCCCTAAGTCTTACACGCAAACTTTAGAGCCGAAATCCCGCCAAGAGCTTGAGATGTTTCAGGATGGATAGACCATAGGTAAGTTTGGTTGCTGCATTAGTTTTGAGAGTTTATCCAATGACCAGATAAACAGGGCCGCAGCTCCCAGTGGGGCGATGAAGGCTGCCATCGTCACGATGAAGATTCCAATGGCTGAAGCAGCTAAAGCCAGTGCTACTGTCACACCAAACCGGAATGAGCCCCGGCCCGGGAGCAGGCGTCCACTAGGTAGCGCAAGCGCAGTGCCCAAGAGTAGCGCCGAAGCGAGGGTCAAGGGCCATTGCATCAAATGGTCCGCCCCCAGCGCCTGGGCCGCCGATTCTAGGACCAGGCTCCCACAACAGGTCAGTGTGGCGGCTAGGAAAGGCGCGCCATAACGCTGGAAAAGAGTCAATCCGTAAGCAATAACAATTGGAATCGCCGCCAAGGCCCCTGCCGCCAAACCTAGATTCATGGCATGTGTGGAATCGCGGGCAACAGGGGAGATGAGACTGCCTGTGAGCGCGAACACAACGCAGCCTGCTCCAAGAATTAGCGACACACCTGCCCATACACTAATTGTTAGGTACCCACGACGAGTCAGCCTCGGGTTCAAAATCGTTGCTTGATCTTTGCCCAGTATCGGACTGTACTGACGCTTTTCTGCCGTCCGAACGGACGGGTCACCTCGCAGGGCCATGACAAGGAGAGTGGTGGCACTCATAACTCCGATTATTTGGCCCGCGTGTATGAGTATTCCCACGACAGGAACAGCTATCGCCGCCAAAAGGCTGGGCAACAGCACACGGATTGCTGCTATGCGAATTTTTGGCAGTACCGAACTGGCCGGTGCAACAAGAGCGAACGTTCCAGCGATCCATGCCAGTCCCAAAAAGATCAGTGTCGAGGATCCAAACCAGCCAGAACCCAGGCCGGCATCCGCTTCATCAAACCCTACTGAGAAGCTCGCTGCCGAAAAAGCCGTAAACGCACAGGCAGGTATGGCACTGACAGCAGTTAACAGGGCAGCCGGGGCGGAGAGTTGCCCACTCCGGTGCAGGAGTACGACGGCGGAGAGAGCAAGTGCCAGCGGGGCAGCAAAAAAAGCTAGCGCGTAGTAAGTACTCTCTGCGCCTGTGAGCACTATCGCGTTGCTGAGTAGGAGCCAACCTGCAATCAAATAGACGAATAACGCTGCGCCTGCGCTAATTGCCGCCCAACGTCGTGTGGCTCTTGTACTCAATCCGTGAGCCCTGATGGACCAAGCCTCGGAAATCGAGGGACGTGCACTGCCACGTTCACTTGCGTGCTGTTCTAGGGTATCGAGCATAATATGCCCGTGATCTTTCCGCCACGCTCTTGAATACCAGCGCAACAGTTGACCGTAAGGACTCTTGCCGCGGTTGCTCATCAGAGATGCGCCCATGACATTGTCGCCACCGCGGGTCTGCCCGGAGCAGGGCGTGGCGTTAGTAGACGACTTTGTGCGGCCAGAACCCTTGCTGCGAGCCGCTCGGTTTCTAGAATGAGTGCTTGATGCCCATCTTCGGTCAATTCGTAGTAGCGGCGTGCGCGGCCGTCAACAGTTTCTTCACCTGCGCGACGAAGGCGTCCATCTCGCTCCAACCGTTCGAGCGTGGCATAGAGCGTGGTCACTCGTAACGAGACGGTTCCCGCCGTTAGCGCTTCAACATCGCGCAGGATGCCATATCCGTGTTGTCTGCCACCAGCAAGGGCTGCGAGAATCCAAAACATTACTTCAGTCATATCAGCTAATATACCCACAATGGGAGTATCTAACGTCAAGGTGCGCCCTTGAGCTGAAGTCTCTCACAAGTCACTAACTGGCAGATACTGGCCCAGCGTCAGAACCTGGCGCAGACTGCCCGTGGAACCCAGGGATTTGGGCTTTGTTTATCTCGCAATCGACTCGGGGATGATCTCGCTGAGATCAAGAATCACATTGCCGCGATGGGCACTGCGCATAAGTGTCATGAGGCCTTCCGGACCGGCAGCTAGACCGCCTGAAATTCTTGTGTGGGGAAAACTAAAGTCACCGTCGGCGAGCCACTGGGCGTAGTGCGTGGTCCAAGCATGAATCTGTTCCGGTGTGTGGTAGGTGCTGAACGGACGAATATGCAACTGTTTGCGAATCCCCGTCATGATGTCGAAGCGTGGGCGCTGATCCGTCCCATCCTTGGAGAATTGTTCGGAGAGAGTCCCGCACAGCGCGAAGCGAGCGTTTTGGCCGGCATGTCTGATCGCCATCTCAAACTGTGCGCCACCAACGGTGTCAAAGAAGACACTGAAGCCTTGGGGGAACTGCTCGCCGAGCCATTCCTCAATTCCGGCATTTTTATAGTTGAAGGCCGAATCAAAACCAAGTTCGTCCACGAGCCAAGTTACTTTTTCGTCAGAACCAGCTGTGCCAACCACGCGCTGGGCTCCACGTTTCCGTGCAATCTGGCCCGCAAGTGATCCGACACCACCAGCAGCCCCGGTAATGAATACGGTGTCATTGTTTCCGACTTCTGCAATATTCACCATGCCGTGATAGGCCGTGGGCCCCTGACTGAGCAAAACTTCTGGATTGGGAAACTGAGCGCTTGAAACTGGAAAAAGCGTATCCTGATCAGCCACAAAACGTGTTCTCCACCCGGCCATGCTTTGGACTATGTCACCTGGGACGAAGCGTTGACTTTTACTTTGCTCTACAACGCCTACGGCACCTCCCCATAGGGGCTCACCAAGACAGTAAGGAGGCATGGGGAGGTCATTTCCTCGCATCAGATCTGCCATGACCGATGTCAACGCCATGGCAGTGTTTCTAACTAATATCGTTCCATCAGAGAGCTCAGGTAACTCCACCACTTCGAGGGCGAAGTCTTCAGGCCTGATTTGCTGGTTCGGACGGTTGGCAAGACTGATTTGTGTCGTCTTCATGGTTCCTCTTTGCTGGCTGGTGTAGGGCTTGGAGTAGCCGTATTGCCACGTTAACAACAGATGCGGCGCTGAACCGTCCTGGTTTGTTATTAGAGTGATGTTCGTGACTGAATATTTGAGGCGAAGTTTTGAGCTACTTGAGGTCCTGCAATCTGCTGCTGTGCCCGTACCCGCGCGCAATATTGCGGAACTTCTCGGTGTCAATGAACGCAGTATTCGCAGACATATTTCAGCGTTAAAAGAGGTCGGATTCGGGATCGACTCTGTTCCCGGTCCGCATGGTGGGTATCAACTTGGTCCGGGCCGCAGAGTTGCTCCCTTGCTGCCTACTGAGACTGAAGTCGTGGCACTTTTGGCAGGGTTGTCGTCGTCGGCAGCGATGTCGTTGCAGCCATCTGCCATTGATAGAGACTTGCTCATCACTAAGCTGTCCCGCCTGTTGCCTGCTAAGCATAAACGGGCTGTAGATGATATTAACAGATATGTTGCCTCATACCAGGCCGCCGTACCCGGCACTTCAGCGACGACCATAAGGGAACTGGCCAAATATTGTCGGCTTCGTCTACAACTGGAAGTTACCTACAATGCCCGTGGACTGTCGCAGCCTGCACAGCTTTACGAGCCACACCAGGTCATCCAAAATGACTACCTTTGGTATCTGGTTGCTTGGAATCCACACGAGGGCGAGTGGCGAACGCTGCGCATTGATCGTATTGCTGCCTACCTACCTGGTAAGCACCATTTTGTGCCTCGCCAGCCCCCGGGATCAGACATGGCCCAATACACGGCCAATTCGATTGCCACTGCTCCGTATGCATTCCGTGTTGAGGCTGTGTTCCATGCACCAGCGTCAGAGGTTGCCACACTTTTCCCGATTGACGCGGTCTTTATCGAGCCACTGGATGAGAACTCGTGCGTTGTTCATACCGGTGCGGACACCTACGAAACTGTTGCCGTCTACCTTCTGTCCGCGAATCTGCCATTTTTTATTCGCTCACCAGAAGAAATGCGGAAGAAAATGAATGAATCTGCTCACCGCCTACGTGTTGCCGCTAACATAGCCACAGTTGATGCTGGTCTACAGGAAACAAGTCGTGGACAGGCTGGTGAGCGATGAGTAAACATGTTGCCTTCTTCCGTTACGTTAACTTCGGCAAATTGGGCAGTCCCACAAGTAAGGATTTGGTGGATGCTTTCGGCGGACCAGATATGGCGAGGAATCACCAGACAAACGGCACTATTATCTTCCACTCCGATACGCCTAAAGCGCTCACACGAGCCGCCGTGGCTAAACTCCGAGCCTCCGGGTTCTCGCAGGAAGTGATTGTTAGACCCCTTGGAGATCTAGTGCGCATCGTTGCAGAGCAATCAGTAGTGCCAGCTGAGGAGACACTTCACAAAATCATGGTCTCGTTCTTTGACTACTGCCACACTGAACTACCCAGAGAAGTCCCGTTTCAAAGTACGAACGGTCTCGTTGAAACACGGCGTCTGACGCAGCAATATGCCATTAGTGCCTGCTGGATAAAGAGGAGAACGGTAGGCGATGCAACAGTGCTGCTGGAACGGGTTCTTGGGGTGCCCGTAACTTCCCGCACCATGGGTACCCTCGAACGTCTCATCAAGAAATACTCCTCGAATTGACGTCCGGCTTCGATCATCTTTAGCGCATGTTTGCAGCTAAGCGGCCCTGGCCGCTTCTATAAATTCTCTAATAAGCCCGGCATCCTTGACTCCGCGGCTGGATTCCACACCGCTAGAGACATCCACCCCGCTGGGGCGCAGCGCGTTGGCATATCCTGCCACATTGGCAGGGGTCAGCCCCCCAGCCAGCAGCCAAAAACCTGGCGGCACACCGTTCGCGAGCATGTTTGTATCAAAACTCACCCCTGCACCAGGCTCGACGGCGTCCAGCAAGACGCGTTCGGATTCCCACAACTGCCGTTCGCTGGGGCTTAGAGAGCTGTACGCGTGCGCCGAGAATGCCCGCAAGGTGCGAAAACCCTCCTCACGAAGCCGATGCATGTCTTTCAAGGACTCATCCCCGTGTAATTGCACAGTTGTTACGGCGGCGCCCTGTGCAGTCCTGAGTACCTCATCGATGGGCTGGTTGCGGAACACCCCCACCGTTTCGACGCCGCACCCCGTTTCTACGCCGCGTCCAAGCTCGGCGGCGAGCGCTGCCGTGATTGTCCGTGGGCTTCCAGGGGCAAAAATAAAACCAATGGCATTGGCGCCTGTGTCCACAGCCGCTGCAACAGTTTCGGGCGTCTGCAATCCGCAAATCTTTATATACAAGGCTGACACTGTCCTGACTGGTTCAAAGGGGCCACTCGGGTATGAATTTCGCGAGGGAGATAACTGCCATGTTAACAGCAGGAACCGCCCTTTGGCTCCTATGGGTCCAAGCTCGGAGATGGTCTAGTGAGCGCAGGCGCTCAAAGGAAAATAGTTGCCGCAATTGCCCAGATGACGTAACCACTGACAGGAACAAGGACCAGCCATTCGCGTATTGAACCAGCATTCCCGAGGATCGGCACGGCAAAACTGCCGCCAGGGCGCCAGAAAATATTTACTAAAGCAACCCCGCGCAAAGCACTCGGGGGCCTGATTCGCAAGGGCCAGATAAGATTACAGCCACCTGTCGTGAGCATGTCTCCAATTATGTGGATACCAACGCCCAGCGCCATGGTCAAAGGCAACCAGTAAGGTTCTTGGGGTGCAAACATCATGACGAAAACGCCAACAGCAATACCCAGCACCCAAGGGAACTTTCGCATGGTGTCGGGAATGATCTTCAGTGCTTTTGCAGCAAAGGATGCCAACAGAACAGCTAGCAAACCCGCTCCCGGATAGATGGTGCCGAAGTTTGCCAGCTCAATCGTCCACATTCCGGCTAGGGCAGCGATGCTGATAAAGAAGGCGAGACCCAAAATGGAGTGAGTTCCGTGCCGGTGCCCACCAGATATCGTGCCAATCTTTCGACACACAATATTTGACAGGGGTGGGAGGGACTTGGCAATGGTTGCGTTTCGGTGGTCGGCGTCGGGTACCAGGCCAGCACCTGCGGTTACCAACGCTCCTACAACCACACCCGCAGGAGTCGGATCAAGGATACCCATCCCGATGGAAAGATGCTCTGGAACGGCTGGCAGTAATTGTGAGAGGCCGCTGAGCCTCACCTCAAAGTGTGTTGTCAGGGCCAGCCAGAGCGCGGCACCGCTGGCAGCGTGATGGGCTCCCATCATGAGGGCACGTCCTTGCACTATCGGGTTCTTTGTTCTGATCCCGCAACACGTGGACAAAACCTGCTGCTTCAAGCCTATGCGTAGGTACCGACATTATGGACCCAACGCTGGCGCGTATCCGTTTTCTTCTCTGGGGTCACTTGGGGCTTCCGGGGCCAAGGCCTGCAGCTTATCTTTGGGTCCTGAGCAAAGAACACGTCGAAGGTCATGCCCAGAATGGACCAAACGGCCCCAAACACCACTCGATGGTGGAGGATTTCATCAGTCTGATAGTTCCGGATCCCGGTGAGGTGCCAGTTCACTGGCATGAGGGAGGATAATTACTTATAACGGCAGCCTAACTGCTGATTACCAGAATCATAAGGGAGCTCATGTCAACGCTTAAACAACAACTCAAGTCTGATGTCGTCGCGCACATGAAAGCCGGCAATAAGATCGCGCTAACCACCGTTCGCAACGTTTTGGGTGAAATTGAAACACGCGAAAAGGGCGGAAAAACTCCCATTGAGTTCAACAACACGCAGGTCATCACGCTGTTGCAAAAAGAGGCTGCCAAACGCCGAGATACGGCAGAGATCTATATTCAGGCTCAAGAGCAGGATCGGGCCGCGGCAGAAATAGCAGAGGCGGAGGTGATTGAAGCCTACCTTCCCCTTCCTCTGAGCGCCGATGAAGCGGCTGGAATCGTTGAGCGGATCATCACGGGACTAGAAGCTGAGCAAGGCAAGTTCTCTATGCGGCAAATGGGCTCAGCCATGAAACCGATCACTACCGAAATCGCTGGGCGTTTTGACGGCAAAATGATATCTGAAATGGTGCGTAAGCGCCTGCAATGAAAGCTCGTGCTAGCTTATATGCAACTGATTCATACCTGTTTATTGGTTAGTTGAGGAGTGGCGCTCGTGGAAAATTTGTTGGGTGTACTTAAAATTGAAGAAGCCTCGCTTCTTCGTGAGGTTGAGTCTGAACGGTTGGCTTTGCTGGACGAAGACCAATTATTGGCTTTGCACAAACGGGTGCGCCGGGCACGCAACAAATACACAACTAATTACCGGCGAAAGGCTGCTGAACGAGTAGCCGATGAAGGTGTCCGGAGTACGCCCAGACCCCTGAATGCAAAAGCTGCCCAGCGAGCGGAAGCCTTTGAAACGGCGCTCTCGCTGGTCAGTGCGCAACTCGCCGATGCGGCTGCGCAGTCCGCACAAGCCATCAAGGCCGCGCAGCTGTGTTAGGCGCAAGTGGAGAGCTTAAGCTGAGCATGCCTGTGCACTAAAAGAACAGCACAGCGCTGAGTCTATGAGAGTCTTGTTTTTCACCCTTGCCTGAAGCAGGGGACAACAGTTACGTTTCTAGCTCCATGAGGCGTTCACATTCCAAGGCGGAACCACCATGATCCAACTGAAACAGGACAGCGACGGATATGTTCGCATGAGTAGGCATTTCCCCGCCAAGACAACAATTTCGATCACATTTTCAGATGGCACGCAGGCAGAATTCAGCGGCCGCCGGATGAATGAAATTTATGATGAGGCATTGGCAGCGTACAGGTTGGGGAACAACCTTGATGCCAAGGGGTTTGACCGACTGGCCAGGAATATACATCGCCGCAACGCCGTTGACTACGTGCCGGTGCAGTCGGGAATGATGCCCTAGGGATAGGGATAGGGACAGGGATAGGGACAGGGATAGGGACAGGGATAGGGACAGGGATAGGGATAGGGACAGGGTGTTGTAGTGGCCCACCCGTGTAAAGACGATAAGTGTGCTTACGGGTTGTTCAACTGCGGATGAGCGGGTTGGTGTGAGATATTCGCGCATAGATTCGGGAAATTGCGCGAACATTACTCCATCATGTGGAGAATAATCCTATTGTCCGTAGGATTGGACCCAGAAGGCGGACCGTGAAGTCCGAGAGGGCCGCCGTGAAATTCGAAAGGTCTCATGTTACTGAACCTCATTCCTGTATTTATCGGTCTTGCTGCGCTGGTGGTGCTCATTATCATCGCCGCGGTCATCTCACGGATGGCATTGCATATTGCCAGCCCTGACGAGGCCCTGGTTATCTCCTCTAAGGACAATAAGAACCAGCCCGATCCGAACAGCCAGCGTGTTGTTTTTGGACGTATTTTCATCAATCCGTTTACACAGCGAGCCTACCCACTTTCGCTTGCCTCGCGTCAGGTGTCGTTGAAGATTGAAGGCATTTCAAAGAACGGCATCAAACTTCACCTCACCGGTGTTGCTCAGGTGAAAGTTGGTGGAGACGCTGATTCCGTGCGGAAGGCCGCGCAGCGTTTTTTGAATCAGCAGGACGCCATCGACCACTACACGCAGGAAACGCTGTCTGGTTCTTTGCGCTCAATCGTGGGTACGTTGACGGTGGAGTCAATCATCAAGGACCGCGCCACCTTTGCTAAGAGTGTGAAGGAAGAAGCCGAGCACTCCATGCACAACCAGGGCCTGGAGATCGATACATTCCAGATTCAGTCAGTGGATGATGAAACAGGCTACTTGCGTAACCTTGGGCGTCCCGAGGCTGCCTTGGCCGAGAAAAACGCCAAGATCGCAGAAGCCCAGTCCGTGCAGGAAGCGGAGCAGGCTAAGGCCATTGCGGATGAGCAGGTTGCCCTCGCGCAGCAGCAGCTGATCATCAAGCGTGCAGAGCTCAAAGAAGTGGCAGATGCCCGTCAGGCCCGTGCCGACGCGGCTGGACCACTTGCCGCGGCTGAACAAAATGAGCAGGTCATCATCCGCGATCAGCAAGTTGCCTTGCGGCGTGCTGAACTGCGTGAAAAAGAACTCGACACTGAGGTTCGTAAGCCAGCAGATGCCGAGAAGTACAGGCTCATCCAGCAAGCTGACGCGAAATTGGAAGAACGACGTCGAGCTTCCGAAGCCGCTGAAATCGAAGCCACCGTTGAACTCGCCAAGCGCAAGCTCACGGCGGAGGGTGACCGAGTGGCAGCAGAAGCTGATGCTGCTGCAAACACGGCGCGAGGTAACGCCGATGCTGCTGTGATTGAGGCACGCGGCCGGGCCGATGCCAACGTCATCAAGTCTCGTGGGCAAGCAGATGCCGAATCAATCAAGGCAAAGGGAGTGGCGGAGGCTGCTGGTATTTCTGCTCAGGCTGAAGCTTATGAGAAGTTCAATGAGGCAGCAATCCTCAGCAAGGTCCTAGAAGTCTTGCCTGCCATGGCTCGCGAAGTTGCTGCGCCCATGTCTGCTATCAAGAACATGACGGTGGTCTCCAACGATGGTGCAAGCCAGTTGAGCAAGAACGTCTCCAACGGTGTGCATCAGACAACCCAATTGATCAAGGACTCCACTGGTCTTGACATCATAGGCTTGTTGCAGAGTGTTGTAGGCAAGGACTCCTCGAATGAACCCGATGGCGTCAGTGACAGCGCCGCCGAAACAGCTGGGAGCGAATTCGAAATCGACGCGCACTAAGCGCCTCTGTGGAGTGCTGCTAACAGTGCTAATAGCCTAGTGCTTGGAACTTAGAGCTATACCCGCATGGCTAGAGAGGAAGGGCCCCCATTTCAGTGATTTGGGGGCCATTGCTCTCTCGTCATGGCTAGTCTGGGAGTATGACTGTTGAAACCACTATCATCCATGACCTTCCAATGCATACCGTCCGACGTTCAATCGTCTCGCAGATGCAAAATAACGTTTACCTAATCACGGCTAAGAGCAGCGGTGCCCAGATCCTCATTGATGCAGCTGACGACTTGCCAGCGATCAACGCCTTACTAAAAGAGGCGTCCGCCGATGTTAATACCGGCGCTAAGGCGTCCTTGAAGATGATTGCAACCACACACCAACATTGGGACCACCTCCGTGCCTTGCCGTCCCTTGTCGCCCAAAGTAGTGCCCCAACAGCGGCTGGTACGGACGATATTGCAGGGATCAAGACTCAAGCGGGCGTCTCAACGGATGTCTCTTTGCACAACGGTGGAACACTGGCGGTAGACGGTATTGAGCTGACTACGGTGCACCTGCGTGGACACACACCAGGATCGATGGCCTTCATCCTACAAAGCGGTGGCTCGGAGCGCTCTGACACGCTAATTTTTAGCGGAGACTCTCTGTTTCCCGGCGGTGTGGGCAACACCGGCGAAGACAAGGCACGCTTCACCCAATTGCTAGACGATGTTCAGGATCGCCTCTTCAACAAGTACCCGGATGACGCCATCGTCTTGCCCGGTCACGGAAATGCGACCACCCTTGGCAACGAGCGGGCAGCCCTGCCACAATGGCGTGAGCGCGGCTGGTAGCAGGTGGGCTACACACGCTTGGGGCCCCTCGGCGGCTACCGCGCACCCACCTCCCCAAACCCGCTACGCACGCTTGGGGCCCCTCGGCGGCTACCGCGCACCCACCTCCCCAAACCCGCTACGCACGCTTGGGGCCCCTCGGCGGCTACCGCGCACCCACCTCCCTAAACCCGCTACGCACGCTTGGGGCCCCTCGGCGGCTACGCTTAGTCCATGTACTTTATTGTTGTGAAATTTCAGGTTTTGCCCGAATCTGCCGAACAATTCATGGGTTTGGTGGGTGACTACACGGAATCCACGCGCGCTGAGCCGGGGAACTTATGGTTTGATTGGTCCCGCAGCGTCGAGGACCCCAACGAGTTTGTCCTCATTGAGGCCTTTCGCGACGACGACGCGGCAAGCAGCCACGTCTCCAGTGCACACTTCAAAGCTGGTCTTGAAACCATGCGTCCAGTCCTTGTGGCGACTCCGAAGATTGTCTCACGCAAAGTTGACGGCAGCGACTGGGACACCATGGGCGAATTGCAGATCAGCTGATTCACCTGCCAAACACCGTTGCCAAGGAACTTCCCGACGGCCCATTTACTCTAGCCACGCTCGGACAGGGACTGGTTTTCGCCACGTCACTGCCCGAGCTGGCAAGAGTATTCACCCAGTCCGGCGCGCAGCCCCCTGAGGGGACGGCAGCCGTTATCCAGGCACCTCCGGGCACTGGTAAAACCACTCTCGTACCGCCGCTACTGGTTAACATACTCAACGCGAGCGGCGGAGGGCACAGGAGGATTCTTGTCACCTCGCCCCGCCGGGTGACAGTGCGGGCGGCAGCACGCCGTCTGGCCGCGCTGGATGGGACAGCGCTTGGTACCAAAGTTGGCTATACGGTGCGCGGAGAAAGTCACACCCGTGCAGGTACTTTAATCGAGTTCCTTACCCCCGGTATCCTCGTGCGGCGCTTGTTAAGCGATCCTGGGCTGGAAGGTGTAGTCGCCGTTGTACTCGATGAAGTCCATGAACGCGGTCTTGACACTGACCTGCTCCTGGGCATGCTGGGGGAGGTTCGGGCATTACGCGGTGATCTCTCCGTGCTGGCTATGTCGGCAACGTTGGACGCACGAGGCTTTGCCTATCTTTTGGGGGCGGCCGACGGCGGACCGCCGGCCCCCATCGTTGACTGCCCGTCTGCGCTGTACCCCCTTGAAACACTCTGGGCACCGTCAGCGCAACCTCGGATTGACCAACGAGGTATAACCCGAGCGTTCCTTAATCATGTGGCCGATACGGCAGCGACAGCCCACGCCAATGCCGTGGCCCAGAACGCTGACACGGACGCACTGGTGTTTGCCCCGGGCGCATGGGAGGTGGGGTATATCGCCGCGCGTCTGCGCACGATTGTGAAAGGCACAGACGTACTTGAACTGCACGGGCAAGTGCCAGCCCGCGAGCAGGACAAAGCGGTCTCAGCCCGTGAAAGCGGCGGCTTGCCCCGCATCATCGTGTCAACATCGTTGGCCGAATCGTCATTGACAGTTCCTGGCGTACGGTTGGTCATTGATTCCGGCCTCTCGCGTGAACCTCGCCGCGACGCCACCCGTGAGATGACAGGCTTGGTCACTGTCACCACCTCGCGTGCCTCCGCTGACCAACGGGCAGGACGCGCGGCACGATTGGGCCCGGGCACAGTAGTGCGCTGTTATGACCAGAAAACTTTTGCTGCAGCTCCTGCCCACCCCACCCCAGAGATAGCCGTGGCCGAGCTTAGTGCGGCTGCACTGACACTTGCCTGCTGGGGTTCGCCGGGCGGCAAGGGCCTCCTGCTGCCCGATACTCCTCCTGCGCAATCCATGAAAGCGGCGTTGACTGTCCTGGCTGAACTTGGGGCATTGGATTCAGGCGGACACGCAACCGCTCTAGGTAAGACTTTGGCCCTCATACCCGCCAGTCCCCGCTTGGCTCGGGCTCTACTAGACGGTGCCAAGGTGGTGGGCTCCAAGTCTGCAGCAGAAATTGTGGCCCTGGTATCCGGTGATATTAGGGCCCCCGGAGCCGATCTCACATCAGCTTTGTCTTCGCTGCGCTCCGGACGCGATCCCGCAGCGCAGCGCTGGGCCCAGGAAGTGCGGCGCCTTCAACGAATAGTGCGCAAGACTCGTGAGAGCGCTAATGACAGCGCCAATCTCAAGCATTCGGTGCGGATTGGCGTGGATGCAGCAGACGCTGTGGGCTACGTTGTTGGGCTGGCCTTCCCGGACAGGGTTGCACGGCTGGTTGTTGGTGCTGCTGGAAACCAGTACCTATTCTCCTCAGGTACCCGTGCGGGTCTACCCGCCGGCAGCTCACTGGCAGGGCGCGAGTGGGTGGCGGTGGCAGAAGTTTCCCGGACGGAAGGCCGGGACGCTGCAGGAACGGGAGCGGTTATCCGTTCCGCCGGTCCTTTGAGTGAGAAAAATGCTGTGGAAGTCGCCTCTCGTATGCATACCGATGAGGTCATTGTGGAGTTCATCAACGGTAAGCTCGCGGGGCGTCGGGAACGGCGGCTGGGTGCTGTGCTGCTCTCCTCCACACCAATCAAAGCGACTGTTGCCCAGGGACGGAACGCGGTTGCGGCCGCCATATCTAAGCAGGGCTTATGTGTGCTTTCGTGGAGCCGTGCTGCCAGTTCTTTGCGAAGTAGGCTTGCCCTACTTCGCCGTGAGCTGGGGGAGCCGTGGCCTGATGTTGGTGATGAAGCACTGCTGGCGCGGCTGCCGGAATGGTTGGGGCCCGAACTTGAATCCGTTGCGGCAGGTAGGTCTTTGTCTTCGCTGTCTCTGATAGAGCCTTTGCGACGCCTGCTACCGTGGCCCGAAGCGGCCAAGCTTGGCGAGTTGGTTCCGGAATCCTTGGTTGTGCCCAGTGGTTCACGGATTATGATTGACTACCCGCCCGTGTCCGACGGCGGCCCTCCCGTTGTTGCTGTGAAGCTGCAGGAGTGCTTTGGCCTGGTAAGTACCCCTCATCTGGTGGCCGGCCGCGTGCCAGTACTTTTTCATTTGCTTTCACCGGCAAGGCGGCCATTAGCTGTCACCGGCGACCTTGCCTCCTTTTGGAGTGGACCTTATGCTCACGTGCGCGCTGAGATGCGTGGGCGCTATCCCAAACACCCATGGCCGGAAGACCCGTGGAGCGCGCCCGCGACTTCAAAACTGAAGAGCCGGATGTGAGAGAACCTTAGTGCGGAACAGCTTGTGCTTACTGCTTGTGCTTACTGCGAAGGGTGGCTTGTCCCGACCCGCGTTGCCTCACGCCACTGATTATTTGTCAGATGTGAACTTGCCTGGGCACCTACTTCTGCCATTCCGCCGTCGACCTCCCAACTGGCGCCTGTGACGTAACTGGCCGCAGGCGAGGCTAAGAAGGCGATGACACTGGCAACTTCCTTAGCGGTTCCTGCATGTCCCAAGGGAATCCCGGGACGTGCAATCTCATGCGGATGCCTCGTTTCGGTTGCATCCAAATGGGTGGCAATTTCGCCCGGAGCCACGGCGTTGACAGTAATTCCATGCTCAGAGAGTTCAACGGCCAGCGTTTTGGTGAGTCCGTCAAGGCCAAACTTAGATGCGCAATACGCACCAAAGCCAAAGCGTGGCTGATGTGCGTGGATGCTGGTGACAACCACTATTCGGCCCCCTGACTCACCGGCCACCAAAAGTTTCGCTGCGGCTTTCAGGCACAGGAACGCCCCGTTAAGATTGGTGTCGAGAATACGCTGCCAATCGGCATAGGTGGTATCAATCACCGAACTAAGCAAACCAACGCCCACGTTATTGACAAACACACCCAGTGATCCCAGTTGCTTCGCAAGCGTATTCACGGCTGGCGCGCAGCTGTGCAGGTCGGTAGTGTCCAGCCACAACGATGAGGCCCGTTGACCCAAATTCTGGATTATGGCGGTTGTATCATCCGCCCCAGCCTCATCGTCGTGCCAGGTAAAGCCAACATCGTAACCGTTCTGGGCCAAAGCAATAGCAGTGGCCTTTCCGATCCCAGTATCAGCTCCTGTCACGATCGCGGTTGATGGATACTTTCTTGTAGCTCTTGTCCTGACAACCATTTTCGTTACTTGGCTTTTTTAGCTGCTGAACGCTCTGTCTTTGAACCGGCATTGGCGAGGTCTCCGCCGTCGTGCTCCAGATGAGCGCGCATGAACCACTGGAACAATTCGAGCTGCGCGCATTGAGCAATGATCATGTCTTCGGTGATGGGATCCAACTGGCCCACCTGCTCAAGGGTCTTGCGGTGGCTGGAGAGGAAACCAACATAAACAATGTCCAGGGCCGCAAGATGCGCCGAAGTGTGGGCGCGGCCAATGGAATAATCATTCCAAGAGCGTTTCGCTACCAGATCGCCGGGCAAACCATTGGGTGAAACACCGAGGGTGGCCATCCGCTCCGCAGTCTCATCCACCATGGCTCGAACCAGATCAATCTGTGGATCAAGCATTTCATGCACACCAATGAAATCTCGGCCCACAACATTCCAGTGAGCGTGTTTCAATGTGAGCTGCAAATCGTTTAAGGCGTGGAGTCTTGATTGCAAAAGATGGGCCACTTTGTGCCCGTCCTTCATTGACAATCCAGGCACTGTGTATCCTGGCTGTGCTGGTATTTTGACTGCCATGGGAACCCCTTCGAGTCAGCTGCGATTGCAGGTTATCGGTGTGGACGCTGTGCACAGTGCATCAGATCCACGTGTGCTCTCACGCTAGCCATATTGAGACAGAAGTTCTAGAGCGTACACGGGAATGGGGAGATATTTCTTCGCCTACTCGAAACGGGTGGGATCGCCCATCCCGCGACGGACAACCTCAGCGTAACCGCTGGAAAAATCCACAACAGTTGTGGGCTCGGCACCAACATCGCCGGAGTCTATGACGGCATCAACCACGTGATCCAGTACTTCTTTGATCTCCCATCCTTGAGTGAGTGGTTCCTCCTCGTTGGGGAGCAGTAGCGTACTGGAGAGCATTGGCTCACCCAGTTCCTCAAGGATTGCCTGAATGAGGCGGCTGTCTGGAATACGCACTCCAACGGTCTTCTTCTTAGGATGCGAGAGTCGCTTGGGAACCTCTTTGGTGGCAGGAAGAATAAAGGTATAAGGACCCGGAGTGACTGCCTTGATACTGCGGAAGATGTCATTATCTACCATGACAAGCTGTCCCAGCTGTGCAAAGTCCTTGCACACAAGTGTGAAATGGTGCTTGCTATCCAGCGCCCTGATGGCACGGATACGGTCCAGCGCTTCCCGATTGCCAAGCTGAGCCCCAAGTGCGTAGCAAGAATCGGTGGGGTACGCTATCAAGCCACCGGAGCGGAGGATGTCCACGACTTGGCCAACTGTGCGTGCCTGTGGGTCGTCCGGATGAATGTCGAAGAATTTAGCCATGACCTGAGCATACGACTACTGCGCACGCTATCCCTAGATTTGCGCGGGATGTGTGCAGGAGAAACATCTTTTGTTTCCTTTCAGTTACCCCATTTTCAGTAAATTCCCATTTTTTAGGAGGAGTATTGAAAATACTTGTGTCGCAAACGTGAAAGCTGCAGCAGGTCACACAGGAACAGCACCACACGCTAGAAACAGGAAAGTCGGCACAATGGCCAATGAATCAGTGAAACAATCAGGATCAAAGAACTCCGGCCCTTGGGCTGGTTTACTTGGTGCGGATGGCACGTGGGCCAATCTTGGCCGGTTTTTTCTTGTTTGCGGTGTAGTTGGTGTCCTAGTTGCAGCATTGTTTGTTCCTGCAGGGGCACTAGCCACAGCTGCCGTTGGCGGAGCCGATGACTTCATTTCTGTTGTTCCAGAGTCCTTAAACTTCGAAGCACCTTCCCAAGCCACCACTGTTTTGGCAGCCGACGGGTCAACAATTGCCACCCTGTACGCCCAAGACCGGAAAATTGTTGACCTCACCGACATGTCCCCGTTCATCAAGAACGGCGTCATCTCCATAGAGGATGCCAGATTCTACGAACACGGGGGAGTGGATCCCACGGGAATTGCCCGAGCCCTGCTGGCGACCATCAACGGCGGCCGCCAGGGCGCGTCCACCATCACCCAGCAGTATGTCAACAACATGCTGATCGAGCAGTTGGTATCCAACGGAAAAACCGACGAGGCCAAACTGGGTGCGGAAAAGACGGTGGTAGATAAGGTCAAGGAAATCCAGCTGGCTATCGGGCTGGAAAAGAAAATGTCCAAGGATGACATCCTGGCCGGCTACCTGAATATTATCTACTTTGGCAATGGAGCCTACGGTATAGAAGCCGCGTCAAAACTTTACTTCAATACCAGCGCAAAAGATCTCACTCTGGCGCAGGCGGCCGTGTTGGCCGGCGTTGTTAATAGGCCCAGTTACTACGACCCCATCACTGAGCCGCAGCATGCTACGCAACGTCGGGATGATGTGTTGGCAAAGATGCTGGCACATAAGAAAATCAGCAAAGAGGAATACGACGTTGCGCTAAAGACCCCCCTTGAACTGCAAGTGACCAAATCAGCGCAGGGTTGTGCCGCGGCTGCTTCCGCCCCATACTTCTGCGACTACGTTCAGCAGTTGATCCTCAATAGCAAAGCGTTCGGGGCAACGCCCGAAGAGCGGACCAAAGTCCTGTATCAAGGCGGGCTGACGATTAAAACAACCCTTGATCCGGCTCTTCAAAAAGTCGCTCAAGAACAAGCCAGTGCCACGATGAGCGCCACAGACCCACTCCAACGAGGCGCCGCCATCGTTAGTGTCCAGCCAGGAACCGGCAAGGTACTCGCCATGGCCCAGAACACCGTTTTTGACCCGGCTGCCGCGCCGGGCAATTATATGGGCAACTTTGCTTTACCAGTCAACGATGAGAACGGACAGCCGCTGCACGGTGCTGGCGGATTCCAAATTGGGTCAACATTCAAGCCCTTCGTTTTCGCGGAGTGGCTCAACAGCGGACACTCGATGATGACAACGATCAATGGTGCGGTCCGGAAATATCCAACCGGTTACCCATGGAAGAACAGCTGTGGACCCATCGCGGGCGAGTACGATCCAGCCGCTCCGGGCTCGTTCCTCTTGCCCAACGACGATCCAGACCACTACTACCCGATGAGCGCTTATCAAGGCCTCTACAGCTCTATCAATACCATCACTTTCCAGACGGCCACCACCCTGGATTTTTGTAATATACAGAAGATTGCAACGGCTGCCGGAGTCAAGGACGGGCGCACAAATAAGCCCTATGATGTTTCCCAAATTTCCAGTTTGATCGGCACACAGAATGTGGCTCCCCTGGATATGGCGACGGCTTTTGCCACCTTTGCCAGTGGGGGTATTCGTTGCACACCCATAGCGTTGACATCAATCACTGACGCGGCAGGTTCACCACTTCCGGTGCCGGCACCCGACTGCCAGCGCGCCATCACCCCCGAGGTAGCAGCCGGAGTGAGCTATGCACTGCAGAGCGTGCTGGTTCGTGGATCGGGCTACAACATCCCACTGAATGATAAATCGATGGCTTTCGCTAAAACCGGCACAACTGATGGAAATATTGACACATGGACCATCGGAGCAACCTCAGGCATCGCTACTGCGTCATGGTTTGGCAGCTACCAAGGCAACGGACCAGAATGGGTAAATCAAGACATAGTCATTAACGGCAGGTACTTCACCGGTGTTGATGGCGCAGACCTCGCTGGTGGCCAATGGGCCGCCATCATGAACGCAGCGGCCGGAAACCCGTCCTACGCTCCCGTGCCTTTTGCCCAGCCCCCAGCCGACATGTTGGCACCAACAGCACCCCTGATTGCAGGGGTAACTGATCCGAAGCCGGGCGACAGACCTGCCTTCGCCCAACTCCCAGCACAACCCCCCGCAACAGAAGAGCCAGCAAAGCCGCAGGAGCAACCTACCCAAGCGCCAGCCCCTGCGCCAAAACCGGCGCCACAGCCGCCGGCGCCGGTAGAACCCGCTCCGGCACCGACGCCGTCTCAGCAGATTCCAACGGCACCACCTGCAGCTCCCTAGACCTGCCGCAGTTTCATAGCCTCAAGGAGCACCTATTCCTCCTTTGCGCCGCTTTGGGCGAGAATGGAGACCTACGGGAACCGCCCGCTGTACGAAGGAGCATAACGTGGTCAAGGCTGCATCAGAGATCCGAATTGTTGTTGGCGTCGATGGTTCAACTGCATCTGTCAGCGCGCTCAAGGAAGGCGCCAGATTGGCTGACGAGTTGGGCGGGGTTGTAGAAGCTGTGGCGGTGTGGGAAATGCCCACAAAGCATTCAAGTTACGCCGCACTTGGTATTGGTAGCTTCGAGGAAGGCGCCCAAAAGGTTCTCAGCGACGCGCTTTTTCAAGCGTTTGGTGAACAGGTCCCGACAACGATTTCTGCACACTTAATCAAGGGACAAGCTGCAGGTGCTCTGACAACATTCTCAGAGGGTGCTCGCATGCTGGTAATTGGTAGGCGCGGCCAAGGCGGACTGATGAGCCTGCTCCTTGGCTCGGTCAGTGGCGCGTTAGTCAACCAAGCAACTGTTCCGGTACTGGTGGTTCCGTAGGACCACCCGTGGCATCCCGTGCTAGATGGTTCTCGACTAGTTGCTACCTAACTAGTTGGTACCTGAACTAAGCCGGTTTTTCGAGGCAGCTAGCGTGGCTTCGCCGCGCTGCGTCCTCTGCCGTTTGCAAAGCCCACGCCAGATCGGTAACTGCCCGCTGGTAGGGGCCAACGCCGTCGTCCTTGTCTATCTGCCCCAAAGCCGTCTGGGACCGGTCCGTCTGGGATGACTGGGGCTCATCGGAGCGTATTTCGCGTCGGTTCAAACGAACCGGGCCAAAACCACACGCGAGCAAATCACTGGGTCTGAGGCGAGCAGCTGCGGCTACGGCGCGGATCAATGCGGAGGTTTCCGGAACTCGGACATCGCTCATGCTGGGAAATTCGATGGCGGCGCCTGGATCGAGCTCGTACCGGCTCCATTGAGCGATCAAAACATCGTGCTGGGCAGTGATCGCAAGCAGAGCCACACTGAGCTGGGTGCGCCGCTTCTCTTGGTTGGCAGTGGCCTGCTGACGCTGCAGAATTTTGTGAGTAGTAATAGCCGCTGCCATGGCGAAGACCAGCAACAGAATGGATGTGAGATTGCTTGTTAGGGCCGGAATGATAATCATCGGCAGTAACACGCAGAGCCCGGTGAACGCATACCAAAAGGTGGAATCGGGATCGTTCTCCGGTTGCGTGCGCGTATGGATCAGCCACACAGTGCCCGCAGCCGTCACGGTGACTAGCAAAAGAAGAACAATAACAACCATTTCCAGTACCTCCTAGCACAAGGTCGGGCCGGTGATGGCCGCAGACAATGAGCGGGCCAACACTATTCGTGGCCATACTCCATTGCAGGCCTAAATTCGGGGAAGGTCAAGAGCAACCCGTCATCACACTAGCTTCGGGGGCACATTCACAGGAGCCGTATTCACTGGAGCCGTATTCACAGGAGCCGTTAGAGCAGCCGTGGCCCGATGGCAAGCATGACGGAAATAGCGCACATCATTATCAGGGCGTAGCGAAACATTAGGTGGGCCCATGCGTCGTCGTCAGGGGCAGTGAAACCGCGCAATGCGGCAACGAGCCAGCCAACTCCAAGAACCGCCATGACGGCCGTATACATCCATCCGGTATAGCCGAAAAGTTGGGGGAGGAGTGAAACTGCGACGAAGAGCACCGTGTAAAAAAGAATTTGAACTTTGGTGTGAGCATTACCCCGAACTACTGAGATCACAGGTACGCCGGCTCGGGCGTACTCAGCCCTGCGGTAGATAGCGATCGAATAGAACGCAGGGAACTGCCAAAGGAAAAGCATGAGGAAGGCAACGGCCGCGCCCATATCAAATGAATTGCTGGCACCAACGTAGCCGCCAAGAATTGGCGCCGCACCGGAGATGCTCCCTACTACCGTGCCGTGGAGTGACATTCTTTTGGAGAACATACCGTAAAAGACCACGTAGATGAGGAAGCCAGCCAGTCCCACTCCTACGACGAGGGGGTTGGTCCAGAGGATAAGGATGGCCATACCGAGCATGCCAAGTACGGCAGCGTAAATGCTGGCGTTGCGCACGCCTACACCACCTGTCACGGATGCCCGTTTCTTGGTTCGATCCATAAGGGTGTCGATGTCTCGGTCAAGGATGTTGTTGAGCACGCATGCTGACGCAATGACCAGGGTGGTACCCAGGCAGACTGCCAGAAAGACTACCCAGTTGATACGGCCCTCACTGGCGAAAAGAAAACCTGCCGCCGCGGTTAGGACGTTGCCATAGAGGACTCTGGGTTTTGCAAGAGAGTAGTAACGAAGAGCTCTGGCGCGCCAAGAGGTACCAGTGGCTCTTGCTGCAAGTGCGCTGTCCTTGCCATCAGTTCCGGGACCAACAGCTTCTCCAATATCTCCAACTATGCTCTTTTTGCAAGCTGCTTCAGTGTTGGTGGACGGAGTGCCTTGATGGGCGGGCCTTGATGAACTACGGGTGGTCATGAGGAGCTCCAAAACGAAAAGTGACTATCTCAAGAGTATCCTCCGGCGGCATCTTCAGCGGACTAACGAGAGCAGGATCAAACGGTAGTGGGACAAGCTTTTAGTGGTCAACTGACTAGCTGGCAAAGGAACAATCTCGTGTGGGCGGATGCCAACAATTGGTTGGTTCGTCCTCTCCTTCTTTTCCCTCTCGGGCATCCGTTTGGGATCCAGGTTCTGATGGTGGCGCCGAAGCAACTTTCTAGACCTGATTCATAGAGAATATAGAATACATATTCTTCAGTTTGAAGAATCACTAGCAATACCCGTAACTTGGGACTATAATTGTGGTATGGGTAGTTCAGTGAATTTCCCGGCTGGTCGGGATGTTTCCTCCACCACAATGGGTGTGGCGGATTTCATTGCTGGGCTAGTTCTTCCCGTGATCGGGCCGCTGGCTAATGATATTGCTGCGATGGTGTCACTGCCAGACTTCCCGGGTCCTAACGGTGATCTCGGGATTACTGCTTCTGAGGCTGGGGTTGCTGATGGTGTTGTGGTGGGTGGAGCGCTGCCGACTTCGCGTTTAGGGTGTGTGCGGGCGTTAATGGATGAGTGCACCGCGGCTATCGAAGCCCTACGCGTGCATCAAAATCAATGTGCGGCTCTTGCGGCCGTTTTAATGGAGCGTCTTTCTTGTGCTGGCGGCCTTGAAGGTAGCATCCTTGCCTTTGATGCGTTCCAGCGTGAAGGGTCCATGTCCGGGCTCCGCGCTGAGGTAGCCGGGGTTTTACAGATCCCTGAGGATGTGGCTGGGGAGTTAATGACTCATTCGCGCACGCTCGTGCGGGAGTTGCCAGGCACTCTCTCATGCATGATTACGGGCGCTTTAGGCTGGGACTATGCGGTCATTATTGCCCAGGAAACAGCCTTGGTCCGTCAAAGTGGTGTCCCTGCGGCTGCGGTTGACTCTCTAGAGCAGGTCTTACTCGGCAAAGCCGAAGACTGCACGGTCTCTAGCTTCCGTGAAAAAGCCAGACGGCAACGTGAACGTCTCTATCCTGAAACGATCACTGCCCGCACCAGACGCGCCTTGAGCGATAGGTATTTACGAGTCAATCGTGGCCACGACGGAATGTCCTGGCTCAGCCTGTATGGCCCAGCACCAACTCTGGAAGGAATCTGGAGTCAATGCACCCTCACTGCTCAAAGCGCCCAAGGCCCCCATGAAACCCGGACCCTGACCCAACTCCGTGCCGATATTGCAGCGTCCCTGCTACTGAATCAAAGCATGGCCCAAAACCACATCCACAGCCCCGCCCCACCCATGCAACCCGATGCGAGTGAAGATAGTGCTGAAATGCCCGAGCATGGGGCAATGCCAGGGTGTGATGAAATATCCGGCTGTGGTCAAATATCCGGCTGTGGTGAGTCGTGGTTTTCAACCCTCGACTCCGAACCGCACAGGGACCAGGAGGACAGGGAACAGGAAGGCAGGGACCAGGAAGACCTTACAGCTGATGAAGGAACATGGCGGGTAGATCCTCAGCTAATCCCGGTCTTTGATGATCCGCACTACACCGATCCAGGATTCAAAGACCCTGATATCCGCAATGATCCACAGTGGGACCCCACAGCCCGACCACCAACCCTTACCCCACCACCAGACCCACCACCAGACCCACCATCTGGCTCATCATCTGGCTCATCATCACAGACTACCGATGGTCGTCATCGGGGGCATCGTCGGGGCCATCACAGCGGCGCTGCCGGCGTGGGTGGTGGGGTTGTTATGGAGGAGGTATGGCCGCCGTTGCCGCAGGTGACACCGGTGTTACTGATACCTGTGTTGTCGTTGCTGGGCGCTACACAGGATCCTGCGTGGCTTGAAGGGGCTGGTCCTATCAGTATGGAAGTCGCCCGGCGACTAACGCAGGGATCGAAATCCCTGTTACGGGTTCTGGTAGACCCGGTCAGTAACGAGCCCTTAGACGCTGCCCCGCAGCGCTACCGAATCAGTAAAACGATGCGGACTATGCTGGCGATCAGGGATGAATACTGCCAATTTCCGGGTTGTTTAGCCAGAGCAAGTAACTGCCAGATTGACCACATCAAGAAATTTGCTCACGGTGGCAGATCTATCTTCAATAACTTAGAGACCCTCTGTCATCACCATCATCTCCTGAAACACTTCAAGGACGATCGGACCCGCAATGGTGCTTGCCGCACCGATCAATCACCCCAACGGAAAGCGATGAAACTTCGCGGCTGGACACCCACGAACATACAGGGCCGTATTGCCTGGACCTCACCGAGTGGACGGTACTACCCACCCGCCACCCACGAGGACCACGCACCGAGCTACCCGAAATGGTTGAAAAAACACCTCGAGACCGAAGACCGCAACGCCCTAGAGGACCACGAAGAAGCACGCATCCAGAACATGGACCAAGCAAACCCCTACTCCACACCCCTACCAACACCACCACCAGGAACATATCCCTGCGCCGAAGACGAAGAAACCCTCAACGAACAAACACTCAACCACTACCTCGCCCACCACAACACAACCTAAACACGGCCTCGACTAAGCAGAATGCGGGGTCATGAAATCGCAGCATTCAGGGTCATGAAATCCTAGTAGCGTTCAGGTTCAGAACCCAGCTCAAAGCGAATTCCACGAACACTGTTTGGGACGATCTCCACGAATGTGTATTTGAGCGTTTGTAGCCAGGGGAAGAGCGGCAACTGGCTCACTACATCGATCTCCGACTGGGATTCAAGGACGCGTGCCTTCCCTTTCACCACGATGCTCCACGCTTCATTCTCGGTGAGACCATCTATTTCGAAAGCCACTGAATCATTGATAGTCAGTTCTGCCAGTTTTGTCCCGGGGTTTGTTCGAATGAGGAGCTTGCCGTCGTGCGCAAGATAGTTGATGGGAAATATGTCAGGCTCATTGGCAACGCTGAGTGCGAGGCGACCGAAACGGGTGTGTTCAAGAAACTGCCATGCATCGTCGTTGGACATATTCACGCCGGGACGCTCTTCAATAGTCATGCTGTGATTATGCCCCACAGTTCATGGCGGCCGCTATGGCTATGGCATGGGACAAGCCGCGTGGCGGATTACTGGCTCAACTAGATGGAACAGACTGAGTGCCAAAATCAGGTAAAGAACCAGCACTCTCACGCAGAACAACAGCACCTGTAACACTGGGAGGCTGCTTTGCCAGCGGAGCAAGCGCCATTTGCGCGGCAAGGCGCCCTATGTTTTCAAGCGGTAGACGGTAGGTGGTAAGGCCGGGAAAATGGTCCCGCAAAGTAGGGATGTCATCAAATCCGGTTACCTGAACATCTTCGGGAATGCGTAAACCCCTAGACCTCAACGCGGTCATGGCACCCAAAGCCATGACGTCGTTGGCGGCCATAATGCACAGCGGGGAGCCATCGCCGAACTCCACCGCAGCGTTCAATTCTTGGGCAACACTTAGCGGACCCAGAGAATCCAGATACTCTAACGTGGAGTCGTAGCCACCCTGGCTGGTAAATGCCCCATGCACCACGGCGAGCGGCTGGAGCTTTGCTTGTGCCAGACGATCCGAAAGACCTTCAACACGAATCCGTGCAGTATTGCGGTCGTGTGGGCCGGCCAAGATGACAAAGCGTCGTATTCCTTGATCAAGCAACGCACCTGCAAGCGCTGCGGCGCCATCGTGGTTTTCAACGTGCACCACCTGGGCTTCGTGGATAGCAGAAGCTCCCAAGGTCACAACACGCCCGCCGTTCCTAACGTATCGAGACAGGGCCATTATCAGCCGTGGATCTTCGTCCAAAAGCCGGGATGCGGCTAGAATAATAGCGTCAGTGCGGTATGAAATGAACGCATTCACGGCTGCTAGTTCGGCACCGCCGGGGGAGTCGCCGTCGCGTTCTATGTCAGTTCCGGCCAATAACACTTGGTGGTTGGTATCAAGGGCCGCCTGCTGCACTCCGTGGGCAATGGCGGAAAAATAGGGGTCGGCTATGTCATGTACCACGAGCCCCACTAAGCCTGTGGTTGATCTGGCCAGCGCTTGAGCCTGCGCGTTGGCCACATATCCCAGTTCCTCGGCCGCAGCCTTGACTCGCTCAGCAATATCGGGCGCAGGAGTCCTACTTGAGCCGTTCAGTACCCGCGAGGCAGTGGCCAGTGACACGCCAGCTTGGCGCGCCACTTCAGTGAGTTTTACCGGCACAGAGGCGTCCTTTTCTAAGAATAATGCATGAGTCAACAGCTATCTCTTGACCCGGAGCTAACTTCAGCATATATTGGAAAGCGCTTTCCAAAGTCCAGGCCACGCCGGGTTTACTGGTACGTGCCAACACCAGAGAACAACACTTGAGCACAACATTCAGGAGAAATCAGTGACTCTTACCACCGCCAATGACCAGCCCACTGCAACGACGGAACAAACCGGCGCACATGCCGAGGCCACCCGGCGGGTGATACGTATCGCCATGAACGGCATAACCGGACGTATGGGCTACCGTCAGCACCTATTGCGCTCCATCCTGCCCCTGCGGGATTCTGGTCTCCTACTCGAAGACGGAACCAAGGTAGCCATTGAGCCCATCCTCGTGGGCCGTAACGAAGCGAAGGTGCGCGAGCTAGCTGAACTGCACAATGTTCAGCACTGGACAACTGATCTGGATGCTGTCATTGCCGACCCCACGGTCGATGTTGTCTTCGACGCTTCCATGACAAGTCTGCGCGCAGCCACCCTGAAGAAGGCTATGGCCAATGGCAAACATATTTACACGGAGAAGCCCACCGCGGAAACCCTTGAAGAAGCTATTGAACTGGCACAGATCGGCAAGGATGCCGGCATCACCGCAGGGGTTGTCCATGACAAGTTGTACCTGCCGGGCTTGGTAAAACTGCGCCGCCTAGTTGAGGAAGGGTTCTTTGGCCGTATCCTTTCCATTCGCGGAGAATTCGGTTACTGGGTGTTCGAAGGGGACCACCAGAGTGCGCAGCGTCCCTCATGGAACTACCGCAAGGAAGATGGTGGTGGCATGACAACAGATATGTTCTGCCACTGGAACTACGTGCTTGAAGGCATTATCGGTAAAGTTAAGTCCGTCAATGCCAAGACAGCCACTCACATCCCGGCCCGTTGGGACGAGACCGGCAACGAGTACAAGGCAACAGCCGACGACGCAGCGTACGGCATCTTTGAGCTGGAAACCCCAGAGGGAGACGCCGTCATTGGCCAGATCAACTCCTCTTGGGCTGTGCGCGTGTACCGCGATGAACTAGTTGAGTTCCAGATTGACGGCACCCTTGGTTCAGCAGTTGCCGGTCTGAATAAGTGTGTTGCCCAGCAGCGAGCCCACACCCCAAAACCTGTGTGGAACCCGGATCTGCCCGTCACGGAATCGTTCCGCGACCAGTGGCAGGAAGTTCCCGCGAACGCAGAGTTGGATAACGGCTTCAAGCTGCAGTGGGAAGAGTTCCTGCGTGATGTTGTTGCCGGTCGTGAACACCGCTTCGGGCTCCTTTCGGCCGCACGCGGTGTGCAGTTGGCCGAGCTTGGTCTACAGTCATCCGCTGAACGCCGCACCTTCGACGTCCCGGAAATTGAGCTTTAGTCATGGCTGCTAAATCCAGTGAGAACATCACCATCACGTTGCCACTGGCCAACGGCCAGCTCGAAGCATTAACTCTGGAAGCGCCGGGCCCGTGGCGCAAGCCCACGCAGTTACTGCGCTCCCGCAAAGTTTATGCGGCTGCGCATGTCACACCAAAGGTGCTTGGAAACAACGTTCCCGGAGCCCGCGCAGATATTGATTGGGACGCCACCATGGCGTTCCGGCGTGAGCTATGGAGCTGGGGCGTGGGGATTGCCGACGCCATGGACACGGCCCAGCGTGGCATGGGCCTGGACTGGGCTGCAACGCAGGAACTGATCAATCGCAGTGCTGCTGAGGCCGCTTTCATTGCCACGCCGGAGCGCACAGTGCGCGATCTTCTTGCCTGTGGGGCCGGGACAGATCAGCTGGATCCGGCCGCCGTTGAACCCGGTGAAGAAGGGTTAGCCGCCGTGCTTGCTGCTTACCGGGAGCAGATCGCAGTGGTTGAAGCGTCAGGGGCCAAGGTCATCATTATGGCCTCACGCGCCCTGGCCAAGGTAGCCGCAAGCCCGCAAGATTACCTAGACCTTTACGGCACCTTGCTGAGCGAGGTGAAGGAACCTGTTGTGCTGCACTGGCTCGGGACTATGTTTGATCCGGCTTTGGCCGGCTACTGGGGGAGCAGCGATGTTGACTCCGCGACTGCCACGTTCCAGACCCTCATCGATGCTCACAGCACAAAGGTTGATGGTGTGAAGGTTTCATTGCTCGACGCCGGGCACGAAGTAGCGTTGCGGGCGAGCCTTCCAGAGGGTGTGCGTCTGTACACCGGTGATGATTTCAACTACCCGGAACTCATCGACGGAGATGGCACTCGCCACTCGGACGCACTGCTGGGTATTTTTGCAGCTATTGCCCCTGCCGCCTCAACCGCTCTACAGGAATATGATGCAGGGCGTCCCAAAGAAGCACGCGCCATCCTTGATTCCACAAGAAATTTGGGCTTGCACATCTTTGAAGCACCCACCTATTACTACAAGACGGGCATCGCGTTTCTAGCCTGGCTCAACGGGCACCAGGCCGGCTTCCAGATGGTGGGAGGTCTACATGCCGGACGCAACCTGAACCACTTGGTGAAGTTGTTCCGACTGGCCAACACGGCAGCCCTCCTTCTCAAACCTGAACTAGCCGCCGCCAGAATGGCATGTTACTTAAACGCTGCGGGTGTTGCTTCGGAGCTCTCTCGCTCCCCGATGATCTCAGAAGGGGTTAGCGAATGAGGACTTTCGAAAAGCTGTCAATCAACACAGGAACTATGAAGAAGGCATCCCTCGCCGAAGCTCTTGAGGTCACTGCAGCCGCTGGACTGTCCCACATTGGGCTATGGCGGGACAAAGTAGCCGAGGTTGGTTTAGAACACGCACTAAAAATGGTGCGTGAGTCGGGTTTGCAGGTCTCAAGCCTGTGCCGTGGCGGATTCTTGACAGCTGCAGATGAGCAGGGCCAAGCTGCTGCGTTGGCAGATAATAAGGCGGCCATATTGGAGGCGGAAGCCCTTGGGGCGCCAGAAATCATCATGGTGGTGGGCGGGTTACCTGACTTCAGCGTTGCTCCCGGTGCCGTTGATGGCGGCGGTGCCACTGGTTCAATAGCTGGTGGAAAAGACGTGGTGTCAGCGCGCGAGCGTGTCGGGGAACGTCTCGGTGAGCTTGTCCCTTTTGCCATCGAACACGGAGTCAGGTTGGCCCTTGAACCACTGCACCCAATGTTCGCAGCGGACCGCGCCGTGCTTTCGACGTTGGGCCAGGCACTTGATTTGGCCGCGCCGTACCCGGCCGAGGCCGTGGGCGTGGTGATTGACACTTTTCACGTGTGGTGGGACCCATCCCTTCAAGAACAGATCGCGCGGGCCGGGCAAGAAGGCCGGATCGCGTCCTATCAGGTGTGCGATTTCAACCTACCCATCGCTTCTGACTCACTGTTGTCCCGCGGTTTCATGGGCGACGGCGTGATCGACTTCCCCACGATTGGACGCTGGGTTGCTGAGGCCGGCTACAGCGGGGTTATTGAAGTTGAAATCTTCAACGAGGAGATATGGGCGCAACCGCATGCTGAAGTGGTGGAGTGTGTCAAAGACCGATACAGGGAACTGGTGGCACCCTATGCCAATGACGATGAGGATGTTTCTATACTTTAGAGACAATTTTGATGACGTAGACCAGGGGCCCCGCAGGGCGGTCAACGTCAGCGGCCTGGCCACGGTCGTAGGCCGAATCAAATTGTTGGGCCCCGGCCCATGTCCAGCCGGTATATAAAGCAGTCATCGTGTCATTGGGGCCGATGATTTCCCCTGTGCCCTCGCTCAAGACCTGCACGGCAAGGTCACGCGGGGCATTATTGGGTGGAATCGTGATACTGGGCGCACCGTTTGCAGCAAAAGTGGTTACTGGCAGTTGGCCATCATTCACCAGGGCAGCAACCTCTTCAGTGGTCAGGAGCCGGGGCACGTCCGGCAGGTCCTTGACTGACTCGATCTCATAAACTGTGACGGCAGCCGGTCGGCCTCTGCCGGGACTTGCTTCAGCAATGTATGCGCCAACCTTTGCACTGGTAAAAACGTCGAAGATCTTCGGGAACCGGAGCCTGAAAGTATCGTTGAGGACATACCCTCCACCGGCTACCTCGGAGAATGTCTGAATGAGTGTCTTGCCGGTGAGAGCGTCTATGACTATGTGACGGAACGAGACCTCTTGCCCGGGGGCGACCTGTGCACCGTCACCGTGGGTAAGCAGTGCCATAGTTTGTTCCTGGATCTCTAGTGGAGTGTCAAAAGTGACCTCGGGTGCTTGACCTTCGCGACCTGCAACAACTCGAACGGTGGAAAGAACTCCTGCGTCCGACGGCGGGCTGCTCGCCGTCTCTGTGGGGCCGGAGCTGGTGGATTCGTTGGGCGCTTCCGAGGGCGAGCTTTGTGGTGCGATTGAGGCAGTACTCGCAGCGTTGGGCTCGTTGGACACTTGTGCGCACCCACTCAAAGGCAGTAGCAGGCAAACGGTCAATGCTAGAAGACGGCGCATGGAATCATTTCCTGTGGCTGGTTCTCAAGCGTCCGTCAAGCCTGACCCAGGAAGGATGGGCTGTCGAGGCTCCCAAGAATGCACCCTAGTTGGCAGCATCTCCGTGACGTGCGGGACAGGAGAACATAAAACCGCCGTTGCACCCTTCAACCTCGAGTTATCAAAAGGATGCAACGGCGGCTGATGTTCTCAGCCAGGTGTTTAGGCTCTACTTTGAACTGGCCCGCGTGGCGCGGAATGTTAGAAGTTAGTTGCTCTTGACGAGGATGCCGCTGCGAGTCATTGATTCGGAGTAGGCATTAGCTGATTCCAGAAGCCACTGCTCTTGGCGTTCTGCGGAACCGGCAAAGCTGCGCCCGGACAGTGAACGGACCTTGTAGATGCCGAAACCGCGTTTGTACAACATGGGACCTTGCGCCTTCAGGAGCTGATCAGCCAAACGATGTGCTTCTGTGCCGTGGGCAATCAGGGCCGATGCGCGCGGAACCAGGGTCAGGAACTTAACCAGGGGGCGCAACCCTTGCTCAATCTGTGGTGCCGTTAGGCGACCGTTTGGCTGGCCGGGGGTGAACCACGGGTGAACGTTCCAAGGCATGACATAGCTGGGGCGGAGACCAATCTGCCAGTGAATCCCTAGGAGACGCGTAGCTGCCTGCTCGTCGCCAGCTGTAATGAAGCCAGACTCATCCAACTCACCAACGTTTGAGAAAAGGCTGATGATCTTGCACTCATCAACATCGTGAGCCGGATCCACGTAGGCCACTTGTTGCTCCGGCCGGGCTTCCGCCAAGGTGTCGCACAGTTCGGTGATGGGAGCAATGTTCTCGTCGTAACGGCGATTCCAAAGCTGTTCACGCGGTGATTCAGTGGCCACGGATGTCATTGAGGTTTATATCTCCTTAGAGGGATGAGAGTGTATGCGGCAGCTTCCCGAGCAGGGGTATGTCCGAATTTCCAGCATAGCAATCTTCCCGAGTCTCTGGGCCGCTCATGTATGTGCTACGTGAGCACTCTGATGGTTGTTGTGAGAAATCCAACAGAAATCAACAGTTATATTGGCACAAGTTTGATGTTGAAGTGAGAGCTGCGGGCCTTAGCGCCGGGGTCCGCGACGGTTGCGGAAAGCGGCAGCAGCGGCCACAGTCGCCCCGATCCCGGCAAGCCACAAAAACACTTTTGCTTCGGGTGAGCCCATGACAGGATGCCCGTCATCCTCCTGCAGTTCCCCCCGGAGCCGTCGTCCCTCGGCGATCAGTTCCAGCTCTTTGTCACGCTTCTTCACGCTAGCCGCCGTTTCACGCGGTGGCAGCTGCAGTTGAGCTTCCGCCTTGATTCCGGCCTGCAGTTGCCGGGCACGCTCCAACTCTGCGTCGATTTGGGCACCAAAGAGCAACACGAGGTTCATGATCCAAATCCAGAGGAGCAGAACTATGACGCCGGCAATGGTCCCGTAAGTCTTCTCATATTTGGAGAAGTTGGCCACATACACACCGAAACCCGCTGATGCGAGAATGCAGGCGATCAAGGCGAATGCCGCACCCACACTGATCCAGCGAAACTTTGGTTGGCGGACGTTGGGCGTGAAGTAGTACAGAACAGCAATCAACACTATCGCAAGGATCCCAACAACAGGCCACTTGGCAAGGTTCCAGATGGTAATCGCTTGATCGCCAACGCCAACGGCTTCCCCAACCGCCCGGGCAACCGGTCCGGAGAGGACTAGTAGCAGTGACATGGTGGCAACCATTAACACTGAGGCCAACGTGACAAGCAGCAGTGCCGGGCGCAACTTCCAGACTGGGCGCCCCTCATCGATGCCGTAGATTCGGTTCATCGCCCGGCTAAAAGCACCAACATAGCCCGATGCCGACCACAACGCTGTTACAAGTCCGAACGCCAGTGTCCAGCCGGCTGCCCTGGACATTGTCAGCTGCTGAACCGGGCCGCTGATGGCTTCAGCCACCTTCGCGTCCGTCATGTTTGCAACCATGTCCAGCAGCAGTTTGGATGTCTGCTCTGCCTGACCCACTATCCCCAAAATCGAAACAAGTGCAAGAATGGCCGGGAATAAGGACAACACACCGTAATAAGTCAGTGATGCAGCCAAATCGGTTGAACCGTCGGCGCTGAACTTGTTTACGGCGCGCTTGAGTACATACTTCCAGGACATGGCCGGCACGCCGGACAGATTTTGGGGCTTCCGCCCGTCATCTGGTGCCGGCGCGCCAGCTTTGTTTGCTGCAGTTCCGCGCGCTGCTGGAACGGATGGGACCGTATCAGGCACAGATATTCCTGTCCGTTGCTTTCCGTTGGCAGCCGCGGCTCACAGCGATCAGGCCGCCGTCTTATTGCGTCCGGTGATTGCCCCGTAGATACCGGCGACAACGAGCCCACCAACAATGGCTAAGATCCAAGAGCCAAGGCTCCAGAAACTCATTTCACCCTTGTTGAACAACAGGTCACCGATCCAGCCGCCAACTACTGCTCCTACGACACCAAGAATCAAACTGGTCACCCAGCCGCCGCCCACACTTCCGGGCATGACCGCCTTGACGATCGCACCGACAATAAGTCCCAAAACAATCCAACCGATGAAACCCATGGTTCCTCCTAGTTAATGAACTTGGCATGTTCTTTTTGTAGACGACCCACGCAAGCACGTGCGAGCCGATGCATCAACCGTACTCATATCCGATCAACAGGTCCAGACTTCGGGGCATCTTGTTCGAATCGTGTCCTCTTTAGAGGCTTCCCAGACATTGGAGGCTCCCCAGACGGTGCTGGCGGGCCATTCGACAGCCGGACAACCCTGGGACCAGAATTAGGGCATGTCGAAAATAGTTTCCGAAAACGATAACTTCAAGAAACCCGCACCGACTCAGGCCTGCGAGCAGGGTCAAGCCGGTGGGCCGCTCCAGCAGCCATGGGTAAAGAAGTACCAGCCGGGTGTTCCAGCAGAGATCGAGCTACCCACGGAGTCGTTGGTCGCCATGTTCGAACGCTCGGTGAAAGAAGCAGGTGAGAAACCTGCCATGGAGTTCTTTGGTCGCCAAACAAGCTATCGCGATCTGGGCGAACAGGTTTCTCGGGCGGCTGAGGGGCTGCGCCGACGCGGCGTGAGGGCCGGGGACCGTGTTGCCTTGATCCTGCCCAACTGTCCGCAACATGTCGTAGCGTTCTACGCGGTCCTGCGGCTGGGTGCGGTTGTGGTTGAACACAATCCGTTGTATACATCCCGGGAGTTGGCGCACCAATTCCAGGATCATCAGGCACGGGTAGTGATCGCTTGGGACAAAGCCGTTGGCGCTATCCGCGAATTCCCTGCCGACGTAGCCATTGAGCACATAATTGCAGTAGATATTCTCAGTGCATTCCCCATGCTCAAAGGGTTTGCGCTCAGACTTCCGGTTAAAAAAATGCGCGAGAGTCGTGCTGCTCTCAGCGCTCCAGCCCTGGGTTCCACACCGTGGAGGGAACTCTTGTCTACCGGAAGCATCGACCCAACCCACCCAAGGCCGGATGTGCAAGACCTTGCTGTCATTGGTTACACCTCCGGCACCACCGGAGCCCCCAAGGGCGCAATGCTCAGTCACTTCAATTTGTACTCCAACGCCCTCCAAGGGGAGGCCTGGATGCATGGGGCACAAGTCGGCAAGGAAATTCTGTACGCCGTGCTACCCATGTTCCATGCTTTCGGCATGACCCTTTACCTCACCTTCGGCATCCGTAAGCAGGGCTTGCTGGTGTTGTTCCCGAAGTTCGACGTCGATCTGGTCCTGACCGCGATGAAGAAGTCACCGGCCACTGTCTACTGTGCCGTACCTCCAATTTATGAACGTACGGCCCTTGCCGCCAAAGAAAAGGGTGTCTCGCTGCGCTCTTGTAAGTTTTGTATCTCAGGGGCCATGAACCTGCCAGAGAGCATCGTTGAACTGTGGGAATCTGTGGCCGGCGGACTGTTGGTAGAGGGCTACGGAATGACTGAATCCTCGCCTGTGGCCCTCGGCAATCCCTTTGACCCGAGCCGGAAAAACGGCACCATAGGTGTGCCCTTCCCCTCAACACAGATGAAAGTTGTTGACATGGAAAATTCCGTCACAGTTGTGGCACCGGGGGAGCGCGGTGAACTGCTGCTCAAAGGCCCGCAGGTGTTCAGCGGCTACTGGAACAACCCGGAAGAAACCGCAAAGACGCTCACCGAAGACGGCTGGCTACACACGGGGGATATTGTCACAGTCAGTGCCGACGGGTTCACCACGATCGTGGACAGGGTGAAGGAGCTTGTCATCACGGGTGGTTTCAATGTCTCCCCGTCAGAGGTGGAGAGCGTCCTGCGTCAGCACGAAGACGTTGTTGAGGCAGCCGTTTTTGGCACAGTTTCTGACCGGGGCGGCGAGATGGTTGTTGCTGCCGTTCAGCTGGAACCAGGGGCCCTGCTGAATGAGACCCAGCTCCGCGACCACTGCAAACAACTTTTGGCGCGATACAAAGTCCCCGTCCGCATTATTGCGATCCCGGACATGCCACGGTCGATGCTTGGCAAGATTCTCCGCAAACAAGTCAAGGAGCTCTCTTTGCCCTACTTTGCGCCCTATTTTGAGCCCAAGAATCCTTCTTGAATTGAGCACGAAGGGAAACAAGGCGGGCTGATTATGTGAAGATGGGAGGTATGCGCCCCATGCAACACTCAAGTAAATTAGCCAATGTACGCTACGAACTTCGTGGACCCATCTTGCATGCGGCCCAAAAAATGGAGGCCGCAGGCCACCGGATTTTGCGCATGAATTTAGGCGACACAGCCCCGTTTGGTTTGGAAACGCCGGAGTCCATTGTGGCAGATATGATTCACCACTTACGTGACGCGCAGGGATACAGCGATTCAAAGGGGATCTTCTCAGCCAGAACCGCGATTTCGCAGTATTACCAGACCAAAGGGCTGATGACGATCGGCGTGGACGATATTTTCGTCGGGAACGGTGTCAGCGAACTGATCTCCATGACGCTTCAGGCTTTTCTGGAAAACGGGGATGAAGTCCTCATCCCGGCACCCGACTATCCACTTTGGACAGCATCGGTAACCCTCACTGGCGGTGCTCCCGTCCATTACCTGTGCGATGAAGACAATCATTGGTGGCCGAACATGGCCGATGTGGAAGCAAAAATTACGCCGCAAACACGGGCCATTGTCATCATTAACCCAAACAACCCCACCGGGGCCGTCTACCCTCGGGCCATCTTGGATGAGTTTATTGATTTGGCGCGAAAACATGATCTGGTTATTTTTTCGGATGAAATCTACGAGAAAATAATCTACGACGGTAGTTCCCACATCCACATGGCAGCCCTTGCCGATGATGTTTGTGTCCTGACCTTTAGCGGTCTCTCAAAGGCCTACCGGATGCCCGGATACCGTGCCGGTTGGGTCGCCTTGACGGGGCCGCGGGCTGCCATGGCCGGCTTCAAGGAAGCCCTTGAGCTGATTGCATCGTTGCGCCTGTGCTCAAATGTGCCGGCCCAACATGCCATCCAAACCTCGCTAGGTGGCTACCAAAGCATCAATGACCTGACGAAACCTGGCGGACGGCTGCGAGAGCAACGAGACAGGGCCGCGGAGCTGCTCAACGCACTGCCGGGTGTTTCCTGCGTCCCAGCTGCCGGAGCAATGTACTTATTTGTGAAACTTGATGCGCAGATGTACCCGATCGAATCAGATGAAAAGTTTGTCATTGATCTACTACAGGACCAAAAGATCCTCGTCTCGCACGGCACAGCATTTCACTGGCCAACTCCAGACCACTTTAGGTTCGTGATTCTGCCTTCTATCGATGACATTGAGGAGGCCATACGCCGCATCTCGTCCTTCTTGGCGCTGTATCGGCGTAAATCCGCACTCATCTCAAAGTAGGCCCTCGCTAATAGTTGGTTGTTAAGAGCTGGACTGTGGCGTGATTTCCGGCACGCCGCCTAGGCTGAACTTTTCTGTGCTAGCGAAGAGAAAGCTCGCTGGCTCGGAAATGCCACCTGGCAGCTCCGTTAATGCCGAGCTGATGAGGTATTTGTTCTGTTGAGGGCTTCGCCGCTGGACGGTTTCAAACGTCTTTGCTGTCCTTAGCACGCTCTCCGCCCCGCGCCGTGTTCAGCCTTCTCGAGGATGAGGCAACAGGAAAGCAAACTTTGAGCAAACAACGTGTGACTTTTCGTCGTAGTATCGTAGCGGTTGGGTTTCGCCGGTACACCGATGCCTTTGGTGCAGAGTGTGCCGTCAGCGCGTAGCCAACCAGACGTTTTCGCAGTCTCGCTTATTGCCCCCTCAAGATTGGATCGCGGGTGGATCTCACCTTCATGGTCGTGCTAGTTATAGCGCTGGCCCTCTTCTTTGACTTCACAAATGGCTTTCACGACACGGCCAATGCCATGGCAACTCCCATTGCTACAGGTGCCATTAAGCCCAAGACTGCCGTGGCTCTCGCCGCGATCTTGAACTTGGTAGGTGCTTTTCTTTCCACCGAGGTGGCAAAAACTATCTCCGGGGGCATCATCAATGAAGGTGGTCCCAACGGGGTATCCATCACTCCGGAGATGATCTTTGCCGGTTTGATGGGGGCCGTGCTGTGGAACCTGTTCACCTGGTTGCTGGGGCTACCGTCAAGCTCCTCTCATGCACTTTTTGGTGGCCTGATCGGTGCTGCCATTGTTGGCACGTGGTCCTTTGGTGCCGTGAACTTTATGGTCGTCGTCTCCAAGGTCTTGCTGCCCGCGTTGTTGGCGCCCACTATTGCCGGGCTGGTGGCCTTTTTATGCACCAAGATGGCGTACAGCATCACCCGCCGCTCAGATCCAGACTCTGGCGACAAGCTCACGCAGAAACGTGGTGGTTTCCGCCGCGGTCAAGTGTTCAGCTCTTCTCTGGTTGCCCTGGCTCACGGCACCAATGATGCCCAGAAGACAATGGGTGTGATCACACTTGTTCTGGTCGCATCAGGACTGCAGAGCGCTGGAACCGGTCCGCACATCTGGGTTATCACAGCATGTGCGCTTGCCATCGCAGGTGGCACCTACGCTGGTGGTTGGCGCATTATCCGCACCCTCGGCTCGGGACTAACCGATGTAAAGCCCGCACAGGGGTTCGCCGCAGAGACAAGCACCGCCGCCGCTATTCTGGCATCCAGCCACTTAGGATTCGCGCTCTCAACCACCCATGTTGCTTCAGGTTCCGTGATTGGTTCGGGTCTTGGCCGCAAGGGCTCAACAGTCCGCTGGCGCGCCATCGGCAAGATTGGTGTCGCATGGCTGCTGACCCTTCCCGCCGCGGCGATCGTGGGTGGCCTCGCCGCACTCCTAATCCGTACGGGGACCGTCGGCATTGTTATTGTGTCCGTTCTGGGGCTCGGCTCCATTTTGTTTATGTTTTATCGTTCTCAGCAGGAAACGGTTGATCACAGCAACGCGATCAGCGATGTTGACGCAGTGGGTGAAGCGATGCACATCCCCAGCAAGAAAGAACGTGACCGTTTGGCTGGCAAGGCTCGTGCAGCTCGGAAAGCTGCTGAGAAGGCGGCCCGACGTGCAGCTGAGACCGATGCTGTAAGGGCCGCCGCTCAGGTGGCATTGGACAGGGCGGACACGGCCGTACTCAAGGCCATGACGAAGGCAGCAGCAAGTGCTGGAGCGCCCAAGAGCAAAACCAAGTCCGCCAACGCAGTGGTACCTAAAGTGAAGGCTAAGTTAGCCGCCGCTGGTGTCCCCAAGGCAAAGGTAGCCAACACCGAGGGACCCAAGGGTGATGAGCCTGGAGATGGACTGGGCACAACCGAAGACGCCGGCACAGGTACTGGCACTAGGGAGCAGAAATGATTGATTGGTTCGGATTTGTCATTGTCGGACTGACAACACTGCTTGGCGCCGGATTCGTGGTGGCCATGTACTCGTTGGGTGTGCGCTTCACGGCTGTCAGCGGGGACGATCATGGGCGCGTCAACCACGCAGCCAAGTGGGGTGCCTACGTGTGTTTCGGGTTTTGTTTACTTGCGGTCACCGCCGGAATTATCCTCATCGTGCCCGCATTCAGCGCGGGGGCAGAAAAGATTCTGGGCAACCTCTTCTAGAAATTTGTTAAGCAACGACGCCGGGCACTCACCGTTACGCAGCTGCGGAAGGTGAGTGCCCGGCGTCGGACTTTAACGAAGTAGCTAGGGGCTACTTTCCTTTGCTATCCAAGATCATGTTGGTGATGCGGCACGTAGAGAGACGGCGACCTTGTGCATCTCTCATCACCACTTCATGCGTGGTGAGTGTCCGTCCGAGGTGGATGGGGGTCGCCGATCCTGTGACAAGCCCGGTTTCGATCCCGCGATGATGTGTGGCATTGATCTCAATCCCGACGACGCGGCCGCCCACTCCGGCATGAAAAGCAGCAGCGAAGGATCCCAGCGTCTCGGCCAGCACCACATGTGCACCTCCGTGCAGCAGCCCTGTCACCTGAGTGTTTCCCTCCACCGGCATGGTGGCAACCATGGACTCGACGCTCATCTGCGTGAACACAATGCCCATCTTGGCGACCAGCGTTCCCACGCCATGCCCACCCAACATCGGATGGTATTTCTCGGGGACCCCTGCTGCGAGGAGTTCGGCGGACAGTGGATGCGGTGTGGATTTATCGCTCATGATGACTAGGCTGGCACTTGTGAGTGATTCTGCCAAAACGGCCCCCCTGTCCAAAGCCTCTGCCACGTCCAAATCCGGACTAGATGCAGGCCAAACGCCGCGCTTGTTGGTTCTCGATGGCCATTCCATGGCTTTCCGGGCTTTCTACGCCATGCCGGTGGATAAGTTTGTGACGCAATCTGGCCAATACACCAACGCCGTCCATGGGTTTACCGCCATGTTGCTGACAATGATCCGTCAGCAAAAGCCAACGCACGTGGTGGTGGCCTTTGACCTTGACACTCCAACGTTCAGATCCCTTGAATACACCGAATACAAGGGTGGGCGCAACAAGACCCCCGAGGAGTTCCACGGCCAGATCGACCTGATCATCAAGGTCATGGAAGCGATGAAGATTCCCACCATCTCGGTGGACGGGTTTGAAGCGGATGACATCATCGCCACCCTCTCCACCCAGGGTGAAGCCGCCGGGTGGGACGTTGTGGTTGTTTCGGGGGACCGCGACGCGTTCCAGCTCATCACCGAAAAAGTTTCGGTTCTCTACCCCAAAAAAGGCATCTCAGATATCCCGCCGATGGATGCTGCGGCCGTCGAAGCCAAATATTTCGTGTCCCCTGAGCGCTATTCTGACCTTGCCGCTCTGGTGGGTGAAACCGCCGACAACTTACCTGGCGTACCCGGCGTCGGACCCAAAACAGCAGCCAAGTGGATCAACCTGTATGGCGGACTTGAAGGCATTTTTGAGAACCTGGATGCCATTGGCGGCAAGGTGGGTGAGTCCCTGCGCGCCCACGTTGATGACGTCAAGCGCAACCGCCGGCTGAACCATCTCCTGCGTGATATGGACTTGCCCGTGGCGATCGAAGATACGCTCCTGCAGTCACCGGATCGGGAAGCAGTAGAGGAATTGTTTGACTCGCTGGAATTTAACCAGCTGCGTAAGCGTCTGTTCGATACGTTTGGTGAGGAGGAGACGGTCGACGCCGGCGAGGCTCACCAAATCCCTGCTCATGAAGTGCTGGCTGAGGCCAGTGCCCTGGAATCTTGGCTTGCTGCAACACCGGCCAAAGAAAACGTTGCCGTGGAAGTTCTCAGTCACAAGGCAGGATTGGCTCAGGAAGCCACAGCAGTTGCCCTTGTGCGAGCTGATTCAGCTGTTGTGGTTGATCTTAGCGGGGCCGATGATGAGCTTGAGTGTGTTCTCGCCGCATGGCTTGTCTCCGATGCCCCCAAGGTGGCGCACGAATACAAGGATGCACTGAAGGCGCTGTCCCTGCGTGGCCTGTGGCTAACTGGTGTGGTTGATGACACGGCGCTGTCCGGGTATCTGATCCAGCCTGATCGGCGCAGCTACGAACTGGCTGAATTGAGCCAGGTCCACTTGAAAACCGGGTTTAACACCGGCAACAGCACCGAGTCAGGTCAACTTGATCTGGGTCTTGAAGAGGACACCAAATTTGTCGACGCGGTCCAACGCGGATACGTGGCCCTGCTGCTGAGCGCGCACTTTGCGCCGATTCTCCAAGAACGCGGCGCTGCCAAACTGCTGCGGGACATGGAGTTGCCGCTGGCCGCCGTGTTGGCTCAGATGGAGCTGACAGGAATCGATGTCTCACAAGAACGGCTTGCTACGCTGCTGGCAGACTTCACAGCCGCCATGAACTCAGCACAGCAAGGTGCCTTTGCCGCGATTGGTCACGAGGTTAACCTCGGCTCGCCCAAGCAGCTTCAAGAAGTGCTGTTTGAAGAGCTCGGTTTGCCCAAAACCAAGAAGATCAAAACAGGGTTTACCACCGACGCCGCCTCGCTGAAGACGCTCTTGGAAAAAACTGGGCATGAATTTTTAGCCCAACTCATGGCACACCGTGAAGCGTCGAAACTAAAGCAGATGGTTGAGACCCTGAAAAAATCTGTAGCCGAGGACGGGCGCATTCACACGACCTACGCGCAAAACGTGGCTGCCACCGGGCGCTTGTCATCAAATAACCCGAACCTGCAGAACATCCCGATCCGCACTGAGGAAGGTCGGCGGGTCCGGGATATCTTTGTTGTCAGCGAGGGCTACGAATGCCTGCTTGCCGCCGATTACTCACAAATTGAAATGCGTATCATGGCGCACCTCTCAGGTGATGCCGGACTGATTCAGGCCTACGCCGAAGGTGAGGATCTGCACAGGTACGTTGGCTCGCACGTGTTTGAAGTGGCACCCGAGGAAGTAACCTCCGCCATGCGCTCCAAAGTCAAGGCCATGTCCTACGGTTTGGCCTATGGTCTAACCAGCTTCGGACTTTCCAAACAGCTTGAAATTTCGGTAGACGAGGCTCGCACGCTAATCAAGGACTACTTTGACAGGTTCGGTGGTGTACGCGATTATTTGCGCGGTGTTGTTGAACAAGCACGCGTCGATGGGTACACCTCAACCATTGAGGGCCGGCGCCGCTACCTGCCTGATCTCTCAAGCACCGACAGGCAGCTGCGTGAGCTAGCTGAACGGATTGCGTTGAACTCGCCCATCCAGGGCTCGGCTGCGGACATCATCAAGCACGCCATGCTGGGTGTCAGCAAAGAACTCACATCGCAGGGACTCAAATCACGGATGCTGTTGCAGGTTCATGATGAATTGATTCTTGAGGTTTGGCCAGGAGAGCTTGAATCGGTGAAAGCACTCGTCATCAAGCAGATGGGCGCAGCCGCGGAACTAACTGTCCCCTTGGAAGTCCAAGTGGGCCTTGGCGCCAGTTGGAATGACGCCGGACACTAAATTTTGCGCGCCACAAGTTGATACTTGGAACGTTTATGAAAGGTAAGTCAATGCCGCAGAGTTTTGAGCCGCAGAATTATAAGCCGCAGAATTATGAGCCGGCCAACACCCGCCAGAGCCGATCGTTTCCCTACGAGCTGCGCTCATTCCCCATCCGGTTCGAGGATGAGGAGGTCTCAAATGAGATCTCTTCGTGGATTCAGGCGGTAGCCATGGGCTTCTACGGAAACGCGCCTACCTCAGAATTAGAAAAGAAATATGTAGCATGCGAACAGGTTGATGAACGCATGGCAATCGGCGCCTACCTCTGTAACTCCTCCGCTCCTGCCGGGGCCTGGGGTGTGGAATACCCTGTTGCTACTTATGCATATCACCGCAAAACGTTGAACGTTGGTGCCGGTACGTTACTTCCTGTCCACCAGATAACTGCCGTGACAGTGCGGCCCAGCCATCGTCGTCGTGGGTTACTGCGGGCCATGATGGGCTCCGACCTGGCCCAAGCCAAAGCAGCAGGGATACCGATTGCGGCGTTGACGGCGTCAGAAGCCACCATTTATGGACGTTTCGGTTTCGGTGTGGCAACGCATGAATGC
Source organism: Arthrobacter antibioticus (assembly GCF_030063205.1). Lineage (GTDB taxonomy): Bacteria > Actinomycetota > Actinomycetes > Actinomycetales > Micrococcaceae > Specibacter. The sequence goes on from NZ_JASISQ010000001.1 coordinate 91,135, forward strand.
GAAGTGGAGGTATCTGTTAAGGGTGGCATAGCGTTCCACAATCCTGCTGCGGCGGCACAAGGCTACGTGGAAGTCGCTGAGGCCTGCGTAGTCAGGGATCTACACAACGAAATCTTTGCCCAAGTGCACAGCGGCACTTATGGCTCAATCGGCCGGCATGACATGTACCGGCTGATGGTTTCCGGTCAAGGCAGCTACGAATCGATGGAGTCAACGAAGAACATTCGGGCGGCCCTGCACTACAACGCAGCAGGCACTGTTGATGGATACGTCACTTACAAACCTCTGGAGGACCGCTCCCCGTCCATGGTTGAGGTGGTTGACCTGCTAGCCACCAACCAGGACGCGTACCTGGGCTTATGGCATTTCTTAGGCTCACTTGACCTAATCGATGTCATTAGATGGCGTGAGGCCCCGCTCATTGATCCGCTGGAGTGGGCCATGGAGTCAAAACGTGACTACAAGCGAACCAAGACCGAGGACCACTTATGGCTGCGAATTCTGGACGTGCCAGCAGCCCTGGCCGCGCGTGATTACCAGCGTGACGGGAGCATCACCATTCATGTTGGTGACCCGCTGGGGCACGCCTCGGGCATATTTCGTATCGACGTGGTTCACGGCAGGGCAACAGTGAAGCGTCTGAACGAGGACTATTCAATGGCAGAAGTACATTCAATGGCAGAGAGCACAGAGCCACCCCACGCCCCTGGCACTCGTGCGCAGCAGGCCGCTCACGCAAATGTTTCAGAGCCGGCACTGGATATGGGTGTGGCAGAATTATCTAGCCTCTATCTGGGGGCAGTCTCAGCTCAGACTCTCAGTGCTGCAGGTCGGATACATGAACGTATTCCAGGGGCTGCAACTACCTTCGACGCTTTGTTCGCACCGGCAGCCTCCCCGCATTGCCTGACAAGCTTCTAGTTCTTTCCTCGGGTCCTTCTGCTGGGTAGGGGAAGCCTGCTGGGACTGGTAAGACTGTTGGGTCGGGGGAGATGACCGGCCAATTTGCTGCACTTTTGCGCTCCCACCCACAAGCAACTAGACTAAATGGGCATGTCGTGCAATATGTGGGTTACTTGGTCAGCAATGCTGGCTTGGCCACCTACGCACCTTGCATGAACTATGTGCATGAACTATCCGCAGGAACCCCTGCAACCATAATAATTCCGGACCCATTTTCGGTGAGAACGCGATACCTCGCGGCCTTGCTGCCGGGTTCGGCGAAACCAACTATCCACATCGGAGCCCCTACTACATGACCATCACGACCCCCGAGAAGACTAGTACCACTCCCGTTGTTGCCATCAACGACATTGGTACTGCTGAAGAATTCCTCGCCGCAGTAGACGCAACCATCAAGTACTTCAACGACGGAGACCTCGTCGAAGGAGTAGTTGTCAAGGTTGATCGCGACGAAGTTCTGCTCGACATCGGTTACAAGACCGAAGGTGTCATCCCCTCCCGTGAGCTGTCCATCAAGCATGACGTTGATCCCGGAGACGTTGTCTCCGTTGGCGATCAGGTCGAAGCTTTGGTCCTCACGAAGGAAGATAAAGAAGGCCGCCTGATTCTCTCCAAGAAGCGCGCACAGTACGAGCGCGCCTGGGGCGACATCGAGAAGGTCAAGGAAGAAGATGGTGTCGTTACCGGTACCGTCATCGAAGTGGTCAAGGGTGGACTTATCCTCGACATCGGTTTGCGCGGCTTCCTGCCCGCATCACTGGTCGAGATGCGCCGTGTGCGCGACCTCGCGCCCTACATCGGTCAGCAGATCGAAGCCAAAATCATCGAGCTGGACAAGAACCGCAACAACGTGGTTCTGTCTCGCCGTGCCTGGCTTGAGCAGACCCAGTCCGAGGTACGTTCCACGTTCCTTAACAAGCTGGAAAAGGGCCAGGTTCGTCCCGGCGTTGTCTCCTCCATCGTCAACTTCGGTGCATTCGTGGACCTTGGCGGCGTAGACGGCCTCGTGCACGTTTCCGAGCTGTCCTGGAAGCACATCGACCACCCGTCCGAGGTTGTCGAAGTTGGCCAGGAAGTCACCGTCGAGGTTCTCGAAGTGGATCTGGACCGCGAGCGTGTATCGCTCTCGCTCAAGGCTACGCAGGAAGATCCGTGGCAGACCTTCGCCCGCACCCACGCCCTCGGGCAGGTTGTACCGGGTAAGGTCACCAAGCTGGTTCCGTTCGGCGCGTTCGTTCGCGTTGAAGACGGCATCGAAGGCCTCGTCCACATCTCCGAGTTGGCAGTACGCCACGTGGAGTTGGCCGAGCAGGTTGTCTCCGTTGGTGATGAACTGTTCGTCAAGGTCATCGACATCGATCTGGAACGTCGCCGCATCTCGCTGTCCCTCAAGCAGGCCAATGAGGGTGTTGACGTCGACTCCACCGAGTTCGATCCAGCGCTCTACGGCATGGTTGCTGAGTACGACGAAGAAGGCAACTACAAGTACCCGGCTGGCTTCGATTCCGAAACCAACGAGTGGCTTGAAGGCTACGAAGACCAGCGCGCAGTATGGGAGCAGCAGTACGCTGACGCTCAGACTCGCTGGGAAGCACACAAGAAGCAGGTCGCCGAGCACGCCGCAGAAGATGCAGCTGCTGACGGCGCCGGTGAAGGTGGCGAGTCCGCAGGGACCAGCTACTCCTCCGAGCCTGTTGTTACCGAATCAGGTGCCGGCACCTTGGCATCCGATGAGGCACTTGCTGCGCTGCGCGAAAAGCTGACCGGAAACTAATTTCGGTACAGTAATTTGCTCAAACTAGTTGCGCTAGAGCTTTAGCTAACGCAGTGGCGTTGTGCGGGTCCTCCACCTTCGGGTGGGGGACCCACACTTGTTAACAGCTGATAAAACCACAGTGTTGGGAACCAAGAATATTGTGGGTGTAACTCGGCTGACCTAGCGGTGAGGGCTAACTGAGGTATCCACCCACTGCGTACCAGCAGCGGCTAAATTATAGCGACCGGCAGTTAACGATGCCAAACGCGCGGTGGCAGAAGCTATCACTGCGGCATCGTCGGGCATCGCCAGGCCCACATGAGTGGCAACGGCATGGTACTCATTACCAGTCATCGTATAACCCGCACTGCGCAACTCGTTCTCCAACCGACCAGCCTCCGCATGCGGCAGGGCAATTTGGAACAGGCTCAGCCGTTCGCGCCGTACAAGCGGGGCTTTGCTAACTGCCGAGCTGACAGATTCTGAGTAGGCCCTCACTAAGCCCCCTGCGCCCAACAGGATCCCGCCAAAATAACGTACGACGACGGCGCACACATCGCTTAGATCAGCGGCGGCTCCCGCCGGGGTGCCGCCGGGACGCGTCTGGCGCTTAAGCAATGCCTCCAACATTGGCATGCCCGCTGTCCCAGAGGGCTCACCATCGTCATTTGATCGTTGCACCCCACGCTCTGCGCCAATCACAAACGCTGAACAGTGATGCCTCGCATCATGAAATTCACGCCGCAGCTCAGCTACGAGGTCACGCGCTGCGGACTCATCCTCCACCCGGCGCAGGACAGTGATGAAACGGGAACGTTTGATGCTGAGCTCGTGGCGGAAATCGGGACCGGCCGCCAAGGTGGTGTAAGTGTTGCGGCCGGGCGTGGCACGCTGAGATTCGGGTGTCTGGCTCACCATTTCAGTCTAGTCTGGACTCATGCTCTCCTTAGGTCTCACCGGCGGCATCGCCGCCGGCAAATCACTGCTCAGCGCCCGGTTCCGTGAGCTGGGCGCCCACGTCATAGATGCTGATAAATTGGCCCGCGAAGTAGTGGCGCCCGGGACTCCAGGCCTTGACGCCGTGGTGAATCAGTTTGGGCCTTCGCTGCGCCTTGCCGACGGTTCACTTGATCGCGCACAACTTGGTTCTCTTGTGTTTTCCGACAAAGCAGCCCGGGAATCGCTTAACTCCATCATTCATCCTCTTGTGCGAGCAGAAGCGGAGTCGCTCAAGCGTGCGGCGGGAGCCGGCACCATTGTGGTTCAGGACATTCCACTGCTCGTGGAGACAGGGCAGGGTGCCAACTTTCACCTCGTGGTGGTGGCGCAGGCGGCCACGGATGTTCGGGTGGCACGGATGGTGCGTGAGCGCGGCATGTCCCCCGAAGACGCACTGGCCAGAATCGCGGCTCAAGCCACTGACGATCAGCGGGCTGCCGCAGCAGATGTGGTGATAGTCAATGAAGGCGCACCAGAGCAGGCCTTAGCTGAACTGGATGCACTGTGGCATCTTCGCCTGCTTCCCTTCGCCGCCAACCTGGCTAGCGGAGTCAGCGCACCTGGTCCCGGCTCGGCAATGATTGTACCGAGCGATCCGAACTGGGCGTACCAGGGGGCAAGGATCATGGCACGGCTGGCCAAGGCTACGGGGGAGAATGCCGTGGGTATAGACCATATTGGTTCCACGGCCGTGCCCGGACTGGCCGCCAAAGATGTTCTAGACCTACAAATTAGGGTCCGCAGTCTCGATGTTGCTGACGCCTTGGCCCAACCACTAGCGGAGGCGGGCTATCCGTCTCGGAACGGTGAATGGTGGGATACGGGCCATGACTTTGCTGGGGGGAGTAAAGGCCAGCGGTGGGAGAAGCGGTTCCACAACTCGGCCGACCCTGGCCGCCCGGTAAACCTGCATATTCGGGTTGACGGCTCACCGGCTGCGGTCTTTGCTGTGACATTTCGTGACTGGCTCCGCGCTTCACCCGAGGCCACGAGCCAGTATGAGTCCCTCAAGCGCGCTCTTGCCAGAAAGCACTCCGAAGATACTTCAAGTGCCGCCTACGCTACGGCAAAGGAGCCCTACTTTGCTGAAGTGGTGCCTGACATGGCTGCGTGGTTGGTCAGGCATAAAACGTTCGGGTAAAAGACACTCAAGCGAGTAGTTGCCCATTAAACAGTGTTGGCCCGCACCACCTGGTACGGGCCAACACGGTTTAACAGCGAACTACATTTTGTGTTGAGAAAATTAGTACGAACTGTTGGTTGGGCAAGGAATGGTTTCCCCGTTGATCGTGACAGACTGCGCGCCATCCTGGCAGGCCTGTGTGATTTCGTTAGCCAAACCAGCGAAGTAGGTTACGGCTACGATGATGCCGATAATTGTCAAGACCATGATCAAGGCATTGACAATGATGGAGACGAAAGCCAACGTGTTCTTGTGACCAGCTTTTTTGGACTTCACCTTGGCCACAATTGCCAAGATCAAACCAACAAGGCTGAAGCCAACAAAGGGAAGAATAATGGAGATGATGGCCATTGTCTTGCCCGGGTCCTGGGCGGGTGCCTGACCGTACGGTGCAGGCTGACCGTAGGGTGCCTGGCCGTAAGCGGGAGGTGCAACAGGACTCTGCTGTGCAGCTGATGGTTGAATGGGTTTTTCGGGTGTATTCGAAGACATGTGTTCCTCTGTTGGTTCTTTGTGATGATCTATCCGTAACAGTTTGCCATGCCTCGGCCGTGTTTGCGCCATTGTTGCATGGGGAGTGCTACCCACTGATGTAAAAGTTGTGTACCAACTATGGCAACCAGGGGTAGCGTTAAGCTCATGAGCCTTGCGCAAGAGATCAATCGTATAGTTGCACCATTTGAAGTCATCAGTGATTTTAAGCCTGCCGGTGATCAGCCGGCTGCCATTAAAGAACTTACTGAGCGCATTAACAACGGTGAAAAAGACGTGGTGCTCTTGGGTGCCACTGGAACAGGTAAGTCGGCAACAACAGCATGGCTGATCGAACAAGTTCAACGACCCACCCTTGTCATGGTTCAAAACAAAACACTGGCAGCTCAGCTTGCCAACGAATTCCGTGAACTATTGCCCAACAATGCGGTTGAGTACTTCGTGTCTTATTACGACTACTACCAGCCTGAAGCTTATGTGCCCCAGTCTGACACCTTCATTGAAAAAGACTCTTCCGTCAACGAAGAAGTTGAACGGCTCAGACACTCGGCCACCAATGCTCTGCTGACTCGTCGAGACGTGATAGTTGTTGCCACCGTTTCCTGCATCTACGGTCTGGGCACTCCAGAAGAGTACGTGGCGGGGATGGTAACCCTGACACGCGGCGATCAAATGAACCGCGATGATCTACTGCGAAAATTTGTGAGCATGCAGTATGCCCGCAACGACATTGACTTCCACCGTGGAACGTTCCGGGTCCGTGGGGACACAGTTGAGATCATCCCCATGTACGAAGAGCAGGCCATCAGGATTGAGTTCTTCGGTGATGAAATTGAGAACATCCATACGCTGCACCCGCTAACCGGAGAGATCATCCGGGAAGAAAATGAAATGTATGTTTTCCCTGCCTCCCATTACGTAGCGGGACCGGAACGGATGGCGCGCGCCGTCAAACAAATCGAAGACGAATTAGCGATCCGCACCCAAGAGCTGGAAAGCCAAAACAAACTTCTCGAGGCACAGCGGTTGCGCATGCGCACCACCTATGACTTGGAGATGATGGAGCAGATGGGCTTCTGCAACGGCATCGAAAACTACTCCCGGCACATCGACGGGAGGCCCCAAGGCAGCGCCCCACACTGTCTGATCGATTACTTCCCGGATGACTTCTTGCTTGTCATCGACGAATCCCATGTGACAGTTCCACAAATTGGTGCAATGTATGAGGGCGATATGTCCCGCAAACGAACCTTGGTGGACCATGGTTTCCGGCTACCCTCCGCCATGGATAACAGGCCGCTGAAGTGGGATGAATTCTTAGAACGAGTTGGCCAGACGGTCTACCTCTCGGCGACGCCAGGTAAATACGAGCTGGGCATGTCCGATGGCTACGTCCAACAGATCATTCGGCCAACCGGTTTGATCGACCCGCAGATTGTTGTGAAACCATCCCAAGATCAGATCAATGACTTGCTGGGTGAAATCCGTAAACGGACCGCGAAAAATGAGCGTGTCCTTGTCACGACTTTGACGAAGCGGATGTCTGAAGACCTGACCGATTATTTGCTGGGTAACGGTATTAAGGTTCAGTACCTTCACTCGGACGTTGACACGCTGCGACGAGTTGAGCTGCTGCGCGAGCTGCGCATGGGTGTTTTTGACGTCCTGGTCGGCATTAATCTGCTGCGCGAGGGTTTGGACTTACCCGAGGTCTCACTTGTTAGTATCCTTGACGCCGATAAGGAGGGGTTCCTACGCTCCTCAACATCCCTGATCCAAACCATCGGCCGTGCCGCCCGTAACGTCTCCGGTGAGGTGCACATGTACGCGGACAGGATCACGGCGTCAATGGAATTTGCCATTGACGAAACAAACCGGCGTCGTGAGATTCAGGTCAATTACAACTTGGCACACGGGATAGACCCGCAGCCGCTGCGTAAGAAGATCGCCGACATCACCGACCAGCTGGCACGAGAAGACGCCGACACCGCTGCACTGCTTGAAGAGGCCCGGAGCAAGCGAGAAGGCTCTAGCAAGAAAAAGCCTATCCGAAACGACGGTCTAGCTGCACGTCCTGCAGCTGAACTTATTAGCTTGATTGAGGAGCTCACGGCACAAATGCACGGAGCCGCAGCTGATTTGCACTTTGAATTGGCAGCACGTTTGCGCGATGAAGTAGGGGATCTGAAGAAGGAGCTGCGCCAGATGCGCGAGGCAGGTCACGCCTGAGGAGAACACAGACCACAGGTGCTTAGGCGCGCACCATGGCCAGCAGTCGGGCGAAGATACCCTCGCCATCGTCAGCTATGCCGTCGTGGTGAAAGTCAGCGGTTTCCCACACCTGTAGGCCGTTTACGGCTGCCGCGGTGGCCAGGGAGATGTCCCTGTCAACAAAAATATCGTCCGTGTACACGGCTGCGGCAGCCGGAACGGTGTTCCGGCCCAACTGTTCACGATCATAAAGTGGTCCCCAACCCGCCGTCCGTGCGGCCAGCACATCGGCCAGTTCTTTGAGAGGCACCAGGGCTGGGTCCTGTTCGAAGTACCAAGGATAAATGGCCTCGCCTGTGAGCAACGGAACGGCGGCGTAGGGGTGGAAGTCCGGGTTATTTGCTAGCACGCGGTCAGCGGCCCAATTCGTTGCCTCACCCTGAACATAAATTGACTCGTGCATGAGCGCATAAAGCGGATTCCCGCTCCGGCTGACGTACGCTCCCACGCTGGACAAGAACGAGTCGGAGAGCCGAGCGCCGTCGGCCGTGTCAATGAAGGCGTCCTCAAGAAGGAAGTGGAGTGCGTCGAAGCGGGTGTTGCCGCCAAGAAAGTTACCCAGCATCTGTAACCGTTCGGGGGTGAGACGCTCACCCGTGGGAAGCTGCTCCGGCACCTGTTCAACGTGGTGCATGATGCGCGTGAGAGTATCCCTGTCCCGTGGATATTTGGCGAAGTATTCCGCATTCCGGCTGCGCAGGCGTTTAAAAGTGGCCTGGTATACCTGATCTGCCGGACCCGAAAGGGGCCCCAGGCCACCGGTGACGAGTGCCTCCTTGACACCCTCGGGGGCAAAAGAGAGGTAACTGAGGGCGCAGAAACCGCCAAAGCTCTGACCAAAAATACTCCAGGGTTCAGAAGCAAGTGCGTGCCTGATCAATTCGGCATCAGCCACGATGTCAGTGGCACGGAAGTGTGAGAGATAATCTGCTTGCGCGGCCGTGTCACCCACCAGCGGCAGCGTCTGCCGGCTGGCTGGTGTGGACAGGCCGGTTCCACGCTGGTCTAGCATCAGCACGCGGAAACTCTTGATGGCTTCTTTGAGCCATCCTGCCATGCCTGCGGGGCGGTTACCCTTCCCTCCGGGACCTCCCTGAAGGAACAACAACCACGGTAAATCTATGTGTTTGGGATCGCTTAGTTCCCTGGCGAAGACTTCAATTGAGGGGCCGCCTGGATGGGTATGATCCAAGGGAACAGTGAAGTAATGGTCCTGCGCACGCAGACCTCGGACCTCGAACGGGGCCAAAGAACGGTGCACGGCAGACTTTGCCAGCGTCATGAGCGGGCCTCGCTGTTTAGGGGTGCACCGAAACCGTCCAATGCGGCACCGTCCAGCCGGAAAACATGCCAGCCATCCATCGGGGCTGCACCGAGGGAATGGTAGAACTTGATGGATGGTTCATTCCAGTCCAGAACGCTCCATTCCACTCGGGCATAGCCACGCTCCACGGCAATCTGAGCCAATCTGCGCAGCAATGCCTTCCCATATCCACCCCCGCGAGCGTCGGGGCGCACGTACAGATCTTCAAGGTGGATCCCATGGGTGCCTTCCCAAGTGGAATAGTTCAGGAACCAGAGCGCAAAACCCACAATCGGCTCGCCCGCGACGGGGGAGTCAACCACGTGAGCGTAAATCTGCGGGTTGTCACCAAAAAGGTTCGCGTGGAGCATCTCGGTGGTGTTGACCACCGCATCCGGTTCCTTTTCGTAAACAGCCAGATCGTGAATCATGCCAAGTATGGCGGGGACATCAGCGGGCACGGCAGTGCGGGGAAAACTCATGCCTGAAGCCTATCGCGCCGCTTACATTCGGCTGAATTCCTGCAATATTACTACGGCGGCGCCGGCCTCGTTTGAGGCCTCAAGGTCCACTGTGGCGTGCATATGCCAATCGTGATTTCCTTCCGGGTCCACGATCGTCTGACGGACACTCCAGCTGTCGGAGGAAGGGTTGATATGCAGCAGCGCTGGCCCACGTGCCGCAGGACCGCACTCAAGATACTCATGCTCGTCCCAGTAGTTATCCAACGCATCAGCCCAACGATCGGCATCCCAGCCGTGGTCGCCGTCGAGCTTTCCCAAAGCATCAAAGTCATCATCGGCGGCAAGCTCAACCCGGCGGAACATTTCATTGCGCACCATGACCTTAAACGCCCGGGCGTTATCGGTGAGCCTGGGCGGAGCCGGTGGCAGGGAAGTTTGTTCAACCGCATCCGCAGTGTCACCGCTTGTCATTTTCTCCCACTCATCCAAGAGGCTGGAGTCCACCTGGCGGACAAGTTCACCGAGCCACGAGATAATGTCCTCAAGGTCCTCACGCAGCGCGTCCTGCGGCACTGTCTGACGCAGGGCCTTGTACGCGTCGGTGAGGTAACGCAGCACAATGCCCTCAGAGCGGGCCAGGGAATAGTATTGAACGTACTCACCAAAGTTCATGGCCCGTTCATACATATCGCGGATGATCGATTTCGGGCTGAGCTCAAAGTCGCCCATCCACGGGGCAGCTTTGCCGTAGACCTCGAAGGCTTCGAAAAGCATTTCCGCCAGCGGCATGGGATACGTCACCTCGTCGAGAATGGCCATGCGCTCGTCATACTCAATGCCCTCGCTCTTCATGGCCGCAACTTTCTCGGTGCGTTCACGCTTGAGCTGGGCAGAGAGGATTTGGCGTGGTTTCTCCAACGTCGACTCAATCACTGAGATGACGTCGAGGGCGTAACTGGGCGACTCAGCATCAAGTAAGTCAAGAGCTGCAAGTGCAAAAGGGGAGAGTGGTTGATTCAGTGCAAAGTTCATTTGCAGATGAACTGTGAGCCGCACTGTACGACCGTCAGCTTCCAACTCATTCTCAGGGATGCGTTCAACCACGCCAGCACCCAGAAGCTCCCTGTACATGCCGATTGCCTTGCGCATCAACACTCGCTGCTTCGAGGGCGATTCATGGTTTCTTGTCAGCAGTGTCTTGGCCGCCTGAAACGGATCACCCGGGCGCTCCAGCAGGTTCAACAACATCGCGTGAGTGACGGTGAAACTTGATGTTAGGGGCTCAGGTACTGACTCCGCCAGCCGCTTGAATGTTGGCTCCCCCCAACTGACAAACCCGGAAATGGGCTTCTTCTTGACCACCTGGCGGAGTTTCTTTTGGTCGTCACCAAACTTCGCCACGGCCTTGGCCATTGATTTCGCGTTTTCAATCACATGATCGGGGGCCTGCACAATGACAGTGCCTGCCGTGTCATAACCTGCACGCCCTGCACGCCCTGCAATTTGTTGGAATTCACGCACCTGCAAAACCCGAGTTTTAACGCCGTCGTACTTACTCAACGCTGTCAACAACACGGTGCGGATGGGCACGTTGATGCCCACACCGAGTGTGTCAGTGCCACAAATAACCTTTAACAGTCCAGCCTGGGCCAGCTGTTCCACCAGGCGGCGGTACTTCGGGAGCATACCGGCGTGGTGTACACCAATGCCGTGCCGAACAAGACGGTTCAAGGTTTTGCCAAAGCCCGCGGAGAAACGGAACCCCGCAATGAGCTCACCAATTTTGTCCTTTTCCTCACGGGTGCATACATTGATGCTCATCAGGTTCTGGGCACGGTCGATCGCTTCGGCTTGGCTAAAGTGCACCACATAAACAGGGACCTGCTTGGTGGCGAGCAACTCTTCGAGGGATTCGTGCACGCCTGTTTGCACGTAGTAGTAGTGCAGTGGGATGGGCCGCTCGGCCGAGGAAACCGTTGTGGTGACCCGGTTCGTCAATTCCGTCAGTTCACGCTCGAACCGGCTGACATCGCCCAATGTGGCGCTCATAAGCAGGAACTGGGACTGCGGCAGTTCCAACAGTGGAAGCTGCCAAGCCCAACCTCGTTGGGGGTCCGAGTAGTAATGAAATTCATCCATGATAACCACACCGGCATCCGCGTTTTCACCTTCACGGAGGGCAATGTTCGCCAAAATTTCGGCCGTGCAGCAAATAATGGGTGCATCCTGGTTTACGGAAGAATCGCCTGTGATCATGCCAACATTCTCGGGACCGAAGATCTCACACAGCGCAAAAAACTTCTCCGAAACAAGCGCCTTAATAGGAGCCGTATAGTAGCTCGCTGCGCCACGGGCCATGGCATTGAAATGTGCCGCAATGGCCACCAATGATTTGCCCGAACCCGTGGGTGTAGACAAGATCACGTTGTTTCCACTGACAAGTTCCAGCGCGGCTTCTTCTTGGGCCGGATACAGTTCCAGCCCCCGCTCAAGGGTCCACTCCAAAAACGCGTCCAAAACGTCGTCATCGGTGGCAGTCTGCGGATTCAGGGTGGCTAGCTGTTCAAGAAGATTCATGGTCTTCCCAGCTTAGGCGCTCGGGACTGCGGCAGGAGAACGCTGTGGGTGACACTCCAAGCGCCACCCTCACACTGCGCGGGTCTGCCACGCGCTGCATGAGGTTCCGCAACATGGCAATTGCTCTCTGCCGGGCTGGCGGTCAGGCACTCTGGAGTGATCGGTATAGACATGAGAACCCTGTACTTCTCCCGGTTCGAGGCGTAGGCCAGAGGCCCGCTCGAGGCCCCCTGGAGCCGGATAAGCGGGTAGATTTTGAGCAGGAGCATTCCGTCCTCCCCGCAGAGACGTATACGGCGAGGGAATGCGTAGATGGTATTTTCGTATCGCAACATTTCTATGGTGGGAGAGAAACTAATGACAGCACTTCTGGAGTTTCCGCAGGACTGGCAGCGGGCATTGATTATCGTTGCCCATCCCGACGACCCTGAATACGGGATGGCAGCTGCAGTGGCTCAGTGGCTCGCCGCCGGCAAGGAGGTTAGTTATGTGCTTGCCACACGAGGCGAAGCTGGGATCGCTGGACTGGCACCGGAAAAATCTGGACCCCTGCGCACTCGTGAACAAGAGAATGCGTGCGCCGTCATTGGCGTGAGCGATCTGGTCATCCTTGACCATCCCGACGGGAGAATTCTCGAGGGCCTGGCGCTAAGACGCGATTTGGCTCGGCAGATCCGTCGGGTGCGTCCTGACGTGGTGCTGACACTAAACCACCGCGACGAATGGGGCCCTGGTCGCTGGAATACGGCCGACCACCGGGCTGTTGGGCGGGCCGTTCTGGACGCAGTTGCTGATGCTGACAATGAATGGATCTTCCCCGAGTTATTAGAGGAGGGGTTAGCCCGTCATAAAACTCGTTGGGTGGCACTTAGCTCCCCGCAGCCCACACACGCCCAAACAGTCTCGGCCGAGAGCATCGAGATGGCTGTCGCTTCCCTGGCAGAACACAAGGAATATTTAGTTGCTCTAAGCGCGGATCCCGTGGTGGATCAAGCCCGGAAACAGGTGGAGAGGGTTACGGAGGGCGGCACGGTGGACTTTGAGCTGTACGGCTAGGGGCTCCTGGGAGATTCCCGCTTCCACGCCTCGATTCCGGCGACAGTAACGCCCCCCCAGTTGTGAGAGGAAAGAATACCGACAGGGAGGGCGTACCTACAGGGCGGCTGAGCGTGGCCGCAGACAATGGTAGCCGCAGACAATGTAGGCGCAGACAATGTCAGGGGCTAGGAGTAAGTTATGAGCAGAGTGCCAACTGATAATTTGCACTAAGCCACAGGAGGATGCGTGCTGCTGAAACTGATTGCCCGCAATCTGGCCCCGCACAAGGGTCCGTTAATTGCCATTGTGCTGCTGCAGTTCCTCTCAACTCTGGGTACGTTGTATCTGCCTACGCTGAACGCCGACATCATTGATGACGGGGTGGTCAAAGGCAATATCGATGTCATCTGGAGTTTGGGCCAGTGGATGCTGCTGATCACCGCTGGCCAAATTGTTTGTGCAATCACAGCTACTTTTCTCAGCGCACGGCTTGCTATGGGAGTAGGACGGCAGATCCGCCGTGACCTCTTCAACAAGGTGGAGACGTTCTCCTCCCAAGAGGTTGGCACCATTGGCGCGCCCTCATTGATCACTCGCACCACCAACGATGTCCAGCAGGTCCAGATGCTCACATTGATGTCGTTCACCTTGATGGTGACAGCGCCCATTATGAGCATTGGTGGCGTGATCCTAGCCATGGCGCAGGACGTCCCCCTCTCGGCTCTGCTGCTTGTTATCCTGCCGGTGCTGATCGTCGCCATAGGGTTGCTTGTGCGGGTTCTTGTCCCCACGTTCCGAAGGGTCCAACGACAGCTCGATGACATCAATGGTGTACTGCGCGAGCAGATCACGGGCATCAGTGTCATCCGGGCCTTTGGCCGCAGAGACTATGAAGCTGCACGTTTCGCCACGGCTAATGGGGCTCTGACTGCCTCGCAATTGCGCGCAGGACGGCTCATGGCATTGATGTTTCCCATCATCTTTTTCGTTGTCAATGTCACTAGCGTTGGTGTGCTGTGGTTTGGTGGGCAGCGTATTGACTCCGGTGAGATGCAAATTGGTGCGCTGACAGCGTTCCTTAGCTACATTATGCAAATACTCATGGCCGTAATGATGGCCATGTTTATGTTCATGATGATCCCCCGCGCTGCCGTCAGCGCCGAACGCATTTGTGAAGTCCTGGACACTGACTCAAGCGTGATTGACGCACCCAACGCCATCAGTGTGGCCAAGCTCGACGCCGTACTGCACGTCCGCGACGCTGCTTTCCGTTATCCCGGAGCTAAAGACCCCGTTCTTTCCGGAGTCACCTTTAGTGCAGCTCCGGGAACCACCACGGCGATCATCGGGTCAACTGGAAGCGGCAAATCAACACTTGTGAACCTGATCCCCAGGCTGCTGGATACCACCCATGGTGAGATCGAGTTGGGCGGGTACAACATCAGGGAAGTTACTCTGGCTGGGCTGCGCGGATCCATCGGCCTGGTACCCCAGAAGGCATACCTGTTTACGGGGACAGTTGCCAGCAACCTGCGGATGGGCAATCCCGACGCCACAGATGAGCAATTGTGGGCGGCATTGGCCACCGCACAGGCAGCCGGATTTGTTCGCGCAATGCCGGGGGGACTGGACGCCCCCATAGGTCAAGGGGGATCCAACGTTTCTGGTGGTCAGCGTCAGCGACTTTGCATTGCTCGGGCGATCATGGCAGCGCCCTCTGTGTATTTATTTGACGACAGTTTTTCCGCCCTTGACTATGCCACCGACGCAAAGCTGCGGGCGGCACTGAAACCAATCACTCGCCAGGCCGCTGTGCTGGTGGTAGCTCAACGGGTGGGCACAATCCAAGACGCTGACAATATCCTAGTGCTGGATGAAGGACGCCTTGTGGGGCAAGGCACGCACGAGCAACTGCTCATTTCGTGCCCCACCTACCAAGAGATTGTCACCTCCCAACTCAGCACAGGTCACGAACCGCGTGCCGCAGGGGATCAGGCCACAGAAGAGCAGGCCACAGGGGATCAGGCCACAGAAGAGCAGGAGAGCCCGGCATGAGCATGATGAGGGGACGCGGTGGGCCTCCGCAGAAAAAGGCACTGAACTTTGGACCCAGTATTAAGCGGATTCTGCTGCTCATGGCTCCGGATAAAGTGCGCATAGCATTTGTCCTTCTTATGGCCGCCATTTCGGTGAGCCTATCGGTGCTGGCACCAAAAATATTGGGCAACGCCACGGACATCATTTTTGACGGAGTTGTGGGCAAGATGCTCCAACAGTTCCCGGCAGGGACCACAAAAGACCAGGCCATGGCAGCACTGCGAGCCAGCGGCAAGGGCCAACTAGCTGACATGTTGGCGGCCATGAATGTGGTGCCCGGGCAGGGCCTAGATCTAAGTGCGTTGGGCACCATCTTGCTCATGGTTCTTGCCTTGTATGTTGCAGCCTTCTTCTTCAACTGGTCACAGGGATACATGACAACAGGCATTGTCCAACGTGCCATGTACCGTTTGCGTAAAGGAATTGAGGAAAAACTCGACAGATTGCCCATGTCGCACTTTCAAGAAGAATCCCGCGGCGATGTCCTTTCCCGCGTGACGAACGACATCGACAACTTCGGCCAGACCCTGAATCAGACGCTGACACAGATCCTCATCGCTGTGCTTACTGTCCTTGGTGTGTTGGGCATGATGTTCTCCATCTCCCCACTGCTGGCAGTGATCTCCTTGCTGACACTGCCCATAGTTGCTGTGATCACTTTCCTTATTGCCCGGAAATCACAGGTCCAATTTGCTGCCCAGTGGAAGAGTACCGGGGACTTGAACGGTCATGTTGAGGAAATGTTCACTGGCCATGAGATTGTGAAGGCGTTTGGCCAACAGGAGGCCGCCATTGAAAAGTTCAGAGTCTCCAACGATTACCTGTATGAATCAAGCGCCAAAGCGCAGTTCATTTCGGGAATAATCATGCCAAGCACCAACTTTGTCGCCAACCTGAACTACGTAGTGATCGCGGTCCTTGGTGGCATTCAGGTGGCTCAAGGTGTCATCACCATTGGAAGTGTGCAGGCGTTCATCCAGTACTCGCGGCAGTTCAGCCAACCCATGGCACAGCTGGCCAGCATGATCAATCTGCTCCAATCCGGGGTGGCGTCGGCCGAGCGGGTCTTTGAACTGCTGGATGCACGGGAGCAGCGTCCCGACCATGTCCCATCGGCCGTCCTGGGAACTACTGCGGGGCGGGTCGTTTTCGAGCATGTGAACTTTGGCTACAAGGCTGATGAGCCGCTGATTAAGGATCTTACTTTTATTGCCGAACCGGGGGAGACGGTGGCAATTGTCGGACCAACAGGCGCCGGCAAGACAACGTTGGTGAACCTGCTCATGCGTTTCTATGAGATTGATTCCGGCACCATCACAGTTGATGGCGTCAACACAGCCGAGCTAACGCGCGATGACTTACGCAGCCAATTCGGGATGGTGCTCCAAGACGCGTGGCTCTTTATTGGCACTATCCGGGACAACCTTGCTTACGGCAAGCTGGATGCTTCCGAGGCACAGATCATTGAGGCGGCAGAGGCCACCCACGTTGATCACTTTGTGCGGTCCCTTCCCGATGGTTATGACACGGTGTTAACTGACGACGGCGGTGGGCTCAGCCAGGGGCAGCGCCAGCTGATGACAATAGCAAGGGCGTGGATCTCTAATCCCGGAATATTGATCCTCGATGAGGCTACAAGCTCCGTGGACACACGCACAGAAGTTATGATCCGCCAGGCCATGAACAGGCTGCGAGCAAACCGCACAAGCTTCGTTATAGCGCACAGGCTCTCTACAATCCGGGATGCAGACATGATTCTTGTCATGGACCACGGGGAAAT
The DNA here is from genome assembly GCF_030063205.1 of Arthrobacter antibioticus. GTDB lineage: Bacteria > Actinomycetota > Actinomycetes > Actinomycetales > Micrococcaceae > Specibacter. The sequence goes on from NZ_JASISQ010000001.1 coordinate 108,058, forward strand.
CGTTGAGCAAGGCAACCACGAAGAACTGTTGGCCAGCAAGGGTTTCTACTACGATCTCTATATGAGCCAGTTCGGCGATCCGTTGGTGGAAGAGGTGAATCAGGTATGAGCTCCATGGAAATTCTTATGCGCCGCTGGCACCTTGATACGGAGTCCAGCGTGCCACCCTTTGAACAGGTCCGGCTGAGAATACTGGATCTTGCCTCCTCCGGAGAGTTAAGCGTGGGAAGTAAACTACCCCCCGTGCGGGCGTTGGCTAACGATCTTGGCGTAGCGGCAAATACGGTGGCCCGGGCGTATCGTGAACTTGAGCAGGCGGGGATTGTTGTGACCGCCGGACGCAGCGGCACCGCCATAGCTTCCGGTGGAGACAAGATTGCCGCTCAAGTGGCTGCAGCCGCAGACTCCTTCGCCGCCGTCGTGCGGGATTTAGGCGTGCCCCAAGCTCAAGCCCTACGGATAGTCAGCGCAGCGTTGGACAACAGCTGACAGCGGACACCCGGAATCGTTTGAAGGCAATGCGGACGCATATTCGAACGAACTTTCGATTATACTTACCAATGAACGCAGCGCGCGGCTTACCAGCTGCGCTCAATTGCTACGTCGTAGTCAACTAAGGGGCAGGTTCTGCTGACTCGGCGTCGACGTAGCAAAAAGTGATGTGAAGGAAACAATGGCTCAGTACGTATCACCCGAATTTGATGTGCCACGCCCAGACTTGTCGCGTCTTGTTGTAAAGGGCGCCCGCGAACATAATCTGCGCAACGTCGATCTAGACTTGCCCCGTGATGCAATGATTGTGTTCACAGGCTTGTCGGGCTCCGGCAAATCTTCCTTGGCATTCGACACCATCTTCGCCGAGGGCCAGCGCCGCTACGTTGAATCGTTGTCAGCCTATGCGCGGCAGTTCCTGGGCCAGGTGGATAAACCCGATGTTGATTTCATTGAGGGACTCTCCCCGGCGGTATCTATCGACCAGAAATCGACTTCCAAGAACCCTCGCTCAACTGTGGGAACTATCACCGAGATCTACGATTACATGCGCTTGTTGTGGGCTCGGGTGGGAACCCCCCACTGCCCCGTATGCGGGGAGCCCATCGCCAAGCAGACACCGCAGCAAATTGTTGATCAGCTGCTTGAAATGCCTGAGGGCACCCGATTTCAGGTATTGGCTCCCGTGGTGCGGGACCGCAAAGGCGAGTTCGTTGACCTGTTCAAGGAGCTCACGGCCAAGGGCTACTCCCGTGCAAGGGTCGATGGTGAGCAAATCCAGCTCAGCGATCCACCCAAGCTTAAGAAGACGTACAAGCACACCATCGAGGTGGTGGTTGACCGTCTGGTGGTCAAGGACGGCATTCAACAGCGCTTGACTGACTCCGTAGAAACCGCCCTCGGGCTGGCCGATGGCCGTGTCCTAGCGGATTTAGTGGACTTGGACGAGACCGACTCCGGACGCATCCGTTCTTTCTCGGAGAACCTCGCCTGCCCCAATGAGCACCCGCTGGCCATCGATGAAATCGAGCCCCGATCATTCTCCTTCAACAATCCCTTCGGTGCCTGCACCGCGTGCAGCGGCATTGGCACAAGACTTGAAGTTGACGAAGAACTCGTTGTTCCGAATCCGTTCTTGTCGTTGCGTGAAGGCGCCATTGCACCGTGGTCATTGGGTACGGCGACCACTGAATACTGGAACAGGTTACTTGAAGGACTCTCCGCGGAGTTGGACTTCGCCATGGATACGCCGTGGAACAAGTTGGACACCGATTCCCGCACGGCAATTTTGTACGGCAAAGATCATAAAGTTGTGGTCCAGTACAAAAACCGTTTTGGTCGTGAACGTAAATACAGCACAGGCTTCGAAGGAGCTGTCCAGTACATCCAGCGAAAGCATGTTGAAACGGAATCAGACTCCGCTCGGGATCGCTACGAAGAGTACATGCGCCAGATTCCCTGCCCTGCCTGTGGCGGAGCACGCTTGAACCCTGCATCACTGTCGGTGCTGATCAACGGCAAGTCCATTGCGCAAGTGTGTGCCATGTCAATGCGTGACTGCTTTGAGTTCCTCTCAACCTTGGAATTAAGTGAGCGAGAGGCAACGATTGCCAGCCAGGTGCTAAAGGAAATTCAGGCCCGCCTGAAGTTCCTTCTGGACGTTGGTCTGGAGTACCTCAACCTTGAGCGTGCCTCAGCAACACTGTCAGGTGGAGAGGCTCAGCGTATCCGTCTTGCCACTCAGATTGGCTCCGGACTTGTCGGTGTGCTGTACGTCCTGGACGAACCATCCATCGGACTGCATCAGCGTGACAACCGCCGGCTCATTGGTACCCTGACACGATTGCGGGATCTGGGCAACACACTCATTGTGGTGGAACATGATGAAGACACCATCAAGGAAGCCGACTGGATTGTCGACATTGGTCCAGGTGCGGGTGAACACGGTGGCGAAGTAGTCCACTCGGGCTCTCTAGAAGGACTGCTGGCTAATACCCGATCCTTGACAGGTGATTACCTCTCCGGACGCAAAAGCATAGCTCTGCCCGCTAAGCGTCGAAAATATGACAAAAAACGCGAGTTGGCTGTGGTGGGTGCACGGGAAAACAACTTGCTTAACATTGATGTGAAATTCCCTCTCGGTGTACTGACAGCTGTGACAGGCGTCAGTGGTTCGGGTAAGTCGACCCTTGTCAATGAGATTCTTTACAAAGTCTTGGCAAACAAGCTCAACGGTGCCAAGCAGGTTGCGGGGCGTCATCTGCGCGTTGACGGCCTTGAGCATCTCGACAAGGTGGTGCACGTGGACCAGAGCCCCATTGGCCGCACCCCGCGCTCGAACCCCGCCACATACACAGGTGTTTTTGACAATATCCGGAAGCTCTTCGCTGAGACCAACGAGTCCAAAATGCGGGGGTACCAGCCCGGACGCTTCTCCTTCAACGTCAAGGGTGGGCGTTGCGAAGCTTGCTCCGGCGACGGCACACTGAAGATTGAGATGAATTTCCTGCCAGACGTCTACGTACCCTGCGAGGTCTGCAACGGTGCTCGCTATAACCGCGAGACTCTTGAGGTGCACTACAAGGGCAAATCCATCGCTGACGTGTTGAACATGCCCATCGAGGAGGGCGCTGAATTCTTCGCTGCGTTCACCCCTATTGCCCGTCACCTGCGCACCCTGGTCGATGTCGGACTAGGCTACGTCAGGTTGGGTCAGGCATCAACGACGCTTTCCGGTGGCGAAGCGCAGCGCGTGAAACTTGCTGCGGAACTCCAGAAGCGTTCCAATGGGCGCAGTATCTATGTGCTGGATGAGCCCACCACCGGCCTGCACTTTGAGGATATTCGTAAGCTGCTGCTGGTTCTCCAAGGACTGGTTGACAAGGGCAATACAGTCATCGTCATTGAACATAACCTGGATGTCATTAAGAGTGCCGACTGGGTTGTTGACCTTGGACCGGACGGTGGCACGGGAGGTGGGCGTGTTATCGCCACAGGCACCCCCGAAAAGGTTGCCAAAAGCACTGAAAGTTACACGGCTGACTTCCTGCGCGAAGTACTAGCCCCTTAGTCATCTCGAGTTGCCATATATGGTGTCCACAGCGGAGTATGCGTGACCATATGTGGCAACTCGCGGCAAGAAGATTTCCCCTGACGGCACTCTGATATATGCAGATGGTGGTATGGATGGGGAAGACTAGACCCTTGTCGTGAGAAACTATGGACGTGACTACCGCTCTTCCAGCCATAAACCATGACGGTCCCCGAACCGCAGTCCTCTTCGATCTGGACGGGACTCTCGTTGACCCCGCTGGCGGCATCACCGGGGGCATTAAACATGCCTTAGAGGTCATGGACCTGCCAGTACCTGATGAGGAAACGCTCAGCGGGATGGTAGGGCCAAAACTCGCCGATGGACTTGTCAGTATCATCGGTGTTCCGCCGAACCGAGTTGATGGCGTTATAGCGGAGTACAGGCAGTGGTACCGGGAGCGGGGTATGGCAATGTCTGTCCTTTATCCCGGGATCAAGGAGCTGCTGGCGCAGCTAAAGTCCGACGGCGTTTTATTGGCAGTTGCTACGCAGAAGCCCGAGCCCCTGGCGAAAGTTCTTTTGGCTCACCACGGGGTTGCCGATTTTTTCCACGCTATCTGTGGCTCACACGCCGACGAAACGCTGAGTCCTGGCGACCCCGAGTACCGCGCTGGCAAGGCCGAGATTATTGCCGCCGCCGTGCGGAAGCTGGCCGTTACCTCAGAAACCGCCATCATGGTGGGGGACAGGCACCAAGATGTTCTGGGGGCGCGAAGCAATGCGCTTACCTGCATCGGAGTGGCGTGGGGATTCGCCGCTGAAGGTGAGCTGGCAGCGGCTGGTGCAGCCGCCGTCGTCCATTCAGCTAAAGAACTGGCGCTGGTACTCGCCGGAGCTCCGGTACGTGGGGAGGACAACCATGGCGTTCTATGACGTGACCCGCGTGCTGACCCGCGGTACTATTGGCGCGTTTTGCCGTCCAACTGTGGAAGGAATAGAAAACGTCCCCACAGAGGGGCCCTTCATCGTGGCACCTAACCACCTGTCATTTTTCGACTCTGTCATTGTGCAGGCATTGACTCCACGCCCCGTCTCCTTCTTCGCCAAAGCCGAATACTTCACGGGCAAAGGCATCAAGGGCAAACTAATGAAAACGTTCTTCGAGTCCGTGCACTCTATCCCCGTTGAACGTGGAGAACAGGCCGCCAGCGTTCAAGCGTTGAAGACCCTTCTGGAGATCCTTGGCCGCGACGAAGCGGTAGGGATCTACCCTGAAGGCACGCGTTCCCGTGATGGTGCGCTTTACCGTGGCCGCACCGGGGTTGGCTGGTTGGCACTCACAACGGGAGCACCGGTTGTTCCCGTTGGCATGATCGGTACGGAGAAGCTGCAGCCTGCTGGCAAGAAAACCGTCACCCCAGCAACGTTTACCCTCCGCTTTGGGAAGCCGCTGTACTTCGAGAAGACCGGTCCGAGCCACTCCCTGCCTGCCAGACGGCACGCCACAGACACCATCATGGATGCCATTGCTGAACTAACAGGGCAAAAACGTAGCACCAAATACAACCAAAGCCCCAGCACCGAGTAGCTCCCAGTCGCAGCGGCCACAGCCATTTGTGCCGTGCAGTTGCGCATCACCATAGAATGGAACTGTGGCAGATCCAGCAAGCTACCGGCCGAAGCCGGGCGAAATTCCCACGGACCCCGGCGTTTACAGGTTCCGTGACGAACATGGGCGCATTATCTATGTTGGCAAGGCAAAGAATCTCCGATCTCGGCTGAACTCCTATTTTGCCAATCCTGCCTCGCTCCTGCCCAAAACGTATGCGATGGTCCATCACGCGGCAAGCGTGCAATGGACGATTGTTGGCAGTGAGCTTGAAGCGCTCCAGCTTGAATACACGTGGATCAAAGAATTCACGCCCCGCTACAACCTTGCATTCAGGGACGATAAAAGTTACCCCTACCTTGCCGTGTCCATGAGCGAGAAGTTCCCCCGGGTCCAGGTCATGCGCGGGGAACGCCGCAAAGGTACCAAGTACTTTGGCCCGTACACCGCCGGGGCCATCCGCGAGACCATGGACACGCTACTACGGGTATTCCCTGTTCGCAGTTGCAGTGTGGGTGTGCTGCGCCGTGCAGAGCGCAGCGGCCGGCCGTGTCTGCTGGGCTACATAGACAAATGTGCGGCGCCATGTGTGGGGCGCATCAGTATTGAGGAGCATAAGGACCTGGCCCAGGATTTTTGCGACTTCATGGGCGGTGAGGCCAAACGATTTATTGTCACGCTTGAAAAGAGAATGAGCGCCGCAGTCGCTGAACTTGATTATGAGCAGGCGGCCCGGGTGCGGGATGACATCATCGCTTTGCGGAAAGTATTCGAGCGTAACGCCGTGGTACTGACAGAAGACACCAACGCTGACATTTTCGCCGTGGAGCAGGATGATCTTGAAGCAGCCGTGCAGGTGTTTCACGTCCGTGGCGGCAGGATCCGGGGCCAGCGCGGCTGGGTTGTGGAGAAGGTGGAGGACGCCTCTGACGCCGAATTGTGGGAGCACCTTATGCAGCAGGTATATGGTGGCGAAGAGTCGCAATCAGACGCGATTCCCCGGCAAATCCTGGTACCGGAACTCCCTGCAAACCACGAATATCTCTCCCAGTGGCTTGCGGGATTGCGCCAAGGCAGTGTTTCCATCAAGGTGCCCCAACGCGGTGAGAAAGCGGCGCTGATGGATACAGTTCAAGCTAATGCGCGCCAATCCATGATCCTGCATAAGTCCCGCCGCGCAGGTGACCTGACTACCCGGTCATTGGCTCTGCAAGAACTCCAGGAAGCTCTTGATCTGCCCATGCCGCTACTGCGCATTGAGTGCTACGACATTTCGCATGTGCAAGGAACCAACGTGGTTGCTTCCATGGTTGTCGTGGAGGATGGGCTGGCGAAGAAAAGCGAATACCGCAAATTCGCCATCACCGGTGATGCTGCCATAGATGACACCGCGTCCATGTACGACGTCATCACTAGACGCTTCCGGAATTACTTGAACGAGAAAGAGGCCCGGGCGCAAACCGTGAGCTTAAGCGGTGAAATTGTTGCTCGGCCCGCCTTGATCACTGCGGGCAATGGTGTTGGTACTGACGTTGTTGGCACTGATGTTGATGCTGAGCCCACCGAACTGCCGAAATCTAAGTTCGCCTACCCGCCCAACTTGGTAGTGGTCGACGGCGGTGTACCCCAAGTTAACGCTGCCGCGCGGGCCCTAGCGGATCTTGGCATTGACGACGTAGCAGTAGTCGGCCTGGCGAAACGGTTGGAAGAGGTATGGGTGCCCGAAAGTGACTTCCCGGTGATCCTTCCACGATCCTCGGAAGGGCTGTATCTGCTCCAACGCATCCGTGATGAAGCCCACCGTTTTGCTATTACTTTCCATCGGGCCAAAAGAGGCAAAGCGATGATTGCCTCGGTTCTTGACACTGTCCCTGGTCTGGGAGCCGCAAAACAAAAGACCCTTCTGGCTCATTTTGGTTCTCTCAAGAAGGTTCGGGCCGCGACAGTGGCAGAGCTAGAGCAGGCCAAAGGTGTGGGTCCGGTTTTGGCCCAGGCTATTTACGAGAGCCTGCATGGTCCGGCCCAGACCCCAGACGGCGAGGACCCGCCCATTTCGGAGGCCGCCCCGGCCATCAATATGACCACGGGCGAGATTCTTGACTAGTTCCCTCCCCACAACCCGCTTCGCGCGTTCGGGGCCCCACGGCCGCTAGCGCCCAGCACCCTCCCCACAACCCGCTTCGCGCGTTCGGGGCCCCACGGCCGCTAGCGCCCAGCACCCTCCCCACAACCCGCTTCGCGCGTTCGGGGCCCCACGGCCGCTAGGCTTAGACCGTAGACGTTGTGGGGGCCAAGGACGCCCCCGAGTCCAAGCCAGCAACTGACAGGGAAACGCAATGACAGAACAGCAAGAACCCACCAACTCAAGCAACGACGCGTTGACCCCTATCAAGCCGGTCGAAGCCGAACTGCTGGTGGTCACCGGTATGTCTGGGGCGGGCCGCAGCACGGCCGCTAACGCCTTGGAAGACCATGGCTGGTATGTCATTGAGAACCTCCCACCACAGATGCTCGGTACTCTCGCTGAGCTGGTTTCACGCATGCCGGCTGCACTGCCCAAGCTGGCTGTAGTGGTTGATGTCAGGGGCAAGGCACTGTTTGCCGATATCCGTGAGTCTCTCAATGCTCTCTCCGCCGCGGGGGTGGCCTACCGGGTACTTTTCCTTGACGCCAGTGATGACACTCTTGTTCGCCGTTTCGAGCAGGGGAGACGTCCGCACCCGCTGCAACAGGACGGGCGTATCCTTGACGGCATCGCCGCCGAACGCTTGCTGCTGGCTGAAATGAAGAGCCAAGCCGAGATGGTCCTTGACACTTCAACCATGAACGTCCACCAGCTCGGCACCGCCGTAACCGAACTCTTCTCAGAATCCGGTCCCGTAGTGCTCAGCCTGACGATCATGAGTTTTGGCTTCAAGTACGGGTTGCCAGTAGATGCAAACTACGTGGCAGACGTTCGTTTTATTCCCAACCCGCACTGGATCCCCCTGCTCAGACCATTAACGGGACAGGACGAAGCCGTCAGTAACTTTGTGCTTAACGACAACGGCGCGGCCGACTTCGTTGACCGCTATGTCCATGCCCTGGAACCGGTTTTGGACGGTTACCGTCGGGAAAACAAGCATTATGCAACTATTGCTGTTGGCTGCACCGGCGGCAAACACCGTTCTGTTGCCGTCGCCATTGAACTGGCCAAACGATTGAGTCAGTTACCGCGGGTCACCACCAGCATTCGGCACCGGGACTTGGGCCGGGAGTAGTCGTGTATACCGGAATTCTGCCGATCGTTCCGACGGCCTCTAAACTAACCAGCCCTGAGGCGGAGCTCCGCGTTGCCGCCCTCGGTGGAGGGCACGGTCTCGCCGCTTCGCTCTCGGCCCTGCGCCTGCTCACAGGCAATGTCACAGCCGTTGTCACGGTTGCGGACGACGGCGGCTCATCCGGCCGTCTGCGCGAGGAGTTGGGTGTCTTACCGCCCGGGGACCTGCGCATGGCCCTCTCAGCACTGTGTGATGACACCGATTGGGGCAGGACCTGGCGCGACGTCATGCAACATCGCTTCACCTCCCGCGAAGGTGTCACAGGTTCGTTGGACAATCATGCGCTGGGTAATCTCCTCATTGTCACGCTGTGGGAGCTACTCGGCGATACGGTAGCTGGTCTGCGCTGGGCCGGGGCTTTGCTCGGTGCGCGCGGGGAAGTGCTGCCGATGGCGAGCATCCCACTGACAATTGAAGGCAATGTCAAAAATAACGGCACCCCGGGTCTGCTGATCAGGGGCCAGTCGTTACTGGCCAAGGCTGGGGAACTTGAAAATGTGCGGCTGGTTCCTGAAAATGCGCCGGCGTGCGCTGAGGCGGTTGCAGCCATCCACAACGCGGACTGGGTAGTCCTTGGACCAGGCTCGTGGTACACCTCGGTGCTGCCTCACCTGCTCCTGCCACAAATGCGAGAAGCACTGTGCACGACAAAAGCTAAACGGCTGCTTACTATGAACCTAGATGTGAACGATCTGGAGGCGACTGGCATGAATGCCGCAGATCACTTACATGTAATTTCCCGTTATGCTCCAGAATTCACAGTGGACGTCGTGTTGGCCGATCCGCAGTCGATTGCCGATGTTGGTGAATTCACAAAAGCGGCCGCAATGATTGGTGCAGAGGTGGTGTTCGGTATGGTTGGAACTTCCGGCGGGCCCCCCGTCCATGACCCGCTGCGGCTGGCAGCGGCATACCGGGATATTTTTGGGGACCACTAACGTACGTGAGAGTGAAGGCTGAAACATGGCGCTGACAGCAGCCGTAAAAGAGGAATTGTCCAGACTTGATGTCAAGAAGTCCTCGGTGCGTAAGGCTGAGGTATCGGCGCTGCTCCGTTTTGCCGGAGGGCTGCACATCATTTCCGGCCGCATTGTGATTGAAGCTGAGGTCGATGCAGCAGCAACAGCTAGGCGTCTGCGGGCGGCAATCGCTGAAATGTACGGACACCAAAGTGAGATCGTTGTTGTTTCCGGGGGCGGCTTACGACGCGGCAGCCGGTACGTTGTGCGCGTGGTTCGCGATGGTGAAGCACTGGCCCGCCAGAGTGGACTCTTAGATGGCCGTGGACGTCCTGTCCGCGGACTGCCTTCGGCCGTTGTCAACGGTTCGACGGCGGACGCCGAGGCAGTATGGCGTGGCGCTTTCTTAGCTCACGGCTCATTGACCGAACCGGGCCGTTCCTCAGCTTTGGAGGTCACCTGCCCGGGCCCCGAAGCGGCACTAGCCCTGGTGGGAGCGGCCCGGCGTCTGGATATCGCCGCCAAAGCTCGTGATGTACGCGGCGTTGACAGAGTTGTCATCCGTGATGGTGACACCATTGCCGCACTGCTTGTGCGCATGGGAGCCCACGACACTTTCCTTGTGTGGGAAGAACGCCGCATGCGCAAGGAAGTGCGCGCAACAGCAAACCGACTGGCAAATTTTGATGACGCAAATCTGCGTCGTTCGGCACAGGCGGCTGTCGCCGCCGGTGCAAGGGTGGAGCGTGCCCTTGAGATCCTTGGCGAGGACGTGCCAGACCACCTCAAATATGCGGGCGCGTTACGCGTTGCGCATAAGCAGGCCAGTCTGGATGAGCTCGGGCGGTTGGCCGATCCACCCCTCACCAAGGACGCTATCGCCGGGCGCATCCGCCGGCTGCTGGCCATGGCAGATAAGAAAGCCAAAGATATGGGCATACCTGGGACTGAGTCGAGTATCACTTTCGACATGCTCGATGGCTAAAGTGCCTAGTATGGAAGTATAGAGAAGAAGAACCGCCAGAAACGGTGGCTTTTCCTTGCCGGATATCCACTGCCGGCAACAACACAGAAGAATCGCAATGGAGGAACCGTGACCAAGTACACACTTCCAGAACTCAGCTATGACTATGCTGCTCTGGAGCCCAATATTTCCGCCCGCATCATGGAATTGCACCACGGCAAGCACCACGCGGCCTATGTTGCTGGTGCAAACACCGCACTGGAGCAGCTCGCCGAAGCACGCGAAAGCAACAACTTCGCTAACGTTGCCAAGTACTCCAAGGACTTGGCATTCAACTTGGGTGGGCACACAAACCACTCAATCTTCTGGAACAACCTTTCCCCCGAAGGCGGCGACAAGCCAGAAGGTGAATTGGCTGCAGCCATTGACGATGCTTTTGGTTCCTTTGACGCTTTCCGTGCACATTTCACGGCAGCAGCCATGGGTATCCAGGGCTCCGGCTGGGCGTTACTTTCCTTTGAAGGCCTCGGCGGCAATATCATCATTGAGCAGATGTTCGATCAGCAGGGCAACATTCCTGTAGCAACCACGCCGTTGCTCATGCTCGACATGTGGGAGCACGCTTTCTACCTTGACTACGTCAACGTAAAGGCTGACTACGTCAAGGCTTTTTGGAACATCGTCAACTGGGCTGACGTCGCCAAGCGCTTCGCCGCGGCCCAGGCAAACGCTACCTCGCTGATCCTGCCTTAACCAGCAGCTCCAGCAGATCAAATAAGAGAGTTCTCGCAAGAGTACTTGTTTGACCAGCATATGGACGCCCGCCCCGTGGAATTTCCGGGGCGGGCACCTTGGAACGTAATATAGATCACGGCGCTTTCTTCTCGAACTGCGCCCATGCAAGAATCTCTGCCCAACGTCGTGCGGGAAACAATGGTTGAAGGTGACCTTCAACTTGACTACGTGTGTTCGTCAGAACACAAAGGAGAGAACTAAGTGACTACTCGTATTGGTATTAACGGGTTCGGCCGCATTGGCCGCAACTACTTCCGCGCAGCTTTGGCTCAGGGAGCTGACATTGAGATTGTGGCTGTCAACGACCTCACCAGCCCTGAGGCACTGGCACACCTGCTCAAGTATGACTCCGTGAACGGACGGCTGTCCGTTTCAGTTGAAGTTGTAGATGGCCACCTTGTGGTTGACGGCAAGACCATCACTGTCTTGGCAGAGCGCGATCCCGCAAACCTGCCCTGGGGCAAGTTGGGTGTTGACATTGTCATCGAATCCACAGGTTTCTTCACTAAGGCTGCCGACGCTCAGAAGCACATTGATGCCGGCGCCAAGAAGGTTCTAATCTCCGCTCCCGCCTCGGATGAGGACATCACAGTGGTTTTGGGCGTCAACGACGACCTATATGACCCGGCGACGCACCACATCATCTCCAACGCATCCTGCACCACGAACTGCTTGGGCCCGCTAGCTAAGGTATTGAACGATAACTTCGGTCTGGAACGCGGTCTGATGACCACCATCCATGCCTACACCGCCGATCAGAACCTGCAAGATGGCCCGCACAAGGACCTCCGCCGTGCCCGTGCTGCAGCGATCAACATGATCCCCACCTCAACCGGTGCTGCTAAGGCTATTGGTCTTGTCCTGCCAGAGCTCAAGGGCAAGCTGGACGGCTTCGCCATCCGCGTTCCGGTCCCGACGGGTTCCGCCACAGATTTGACCGCCACAGTGAGCCGTGAGGTCACTGTTGAAGAAGTCAACGCCGCTTACAAGGCTGCAGCTGCCGAGGGCAAGTTGGCTGGTTACCTGACCTACACCGAAGACCCGATCGTTTCCTCTGACATTGTCGGGGACCCGGCGTCGTCCATCTTCGATTCGGGCCTCACCAAGGTTATTGGCAACCAGGTCAAGGTTGTTTCCTGGTACGACAACGAGTGGGGCTACTCCAACCGTTTGGTCGACTTGACCGAGCTCGTAGCTTCGAAGCTCTAAGGACTAAATAATGACACTTCACACCCTCAGCGAGCTCATCGATGAAGGTGTCCGCGGGCGGTACGTTCTTGTCAGAAGTGACCTGAACGTGCCGCTCGACGGCTCTAACGTCAGTGATGATGGACGCATCAAAGCATCCCTGCCCGTCATTACTGCACTGGCCGACGCCGGTGCCCGTGTCCTCGTGGCCGCCCACCTGGGGCGTCCCAAGGGAGCCCCTGAAGCCAAGTACTCCCTGGCTCCGGCGGTTGCACGGCTGGCAGAGTTGGCACCCGGGCTGCATGCAACCCTCGCCGCTGACACGACCGGACCAGCCGCGAAAGCAGCTGCGGCGTCTTTGGTGGACGGTTCAGTGGTGGTGTTGGAGAACGTGCGCTTTGATGCGCGCGAAACATCCAAAGACGACGCCGACCGGGCGGCTTTCGCCGCAGAGCTCGCTGCCTTGACCGGTACGAACGGCGCCTACGTGGATGATGCTTTTGGCGCTGTGCACCGTAAACATGCAAGCGTCTATGACATTGCCAAAGCGTTGCCGTCCTACCAGGGTGACCTGGTGCGCACGGAATTGGAGGTGTTGCGCAAGCTCACCACCGAATCCGAACGCCCCTATGTTGTAGTTCTGGGTGGGTCTAAGGTCTCGGACAAACTAGCCGTCATTGATAATTTGATCGGTAAGGCGGATTCCATCCTGGTCGGTGGTGGCATGTTGTTCACCTTTCTGGCCGCCCAAGGCTACAAAGTAGGCGCATCGTTGCTTGAAAGCGATCAGATCCCTGTTGTACAGGATTACTTGGCTCGTGCCGAGGCTGCTGGTACCCGTTTTGTGCTTCCCACAGACGTTGTTGTAGCAGCGAGTTTTTCTGGCGATGCAGCCCATGAGGTTGTTGCCGCAGACGTCATGGAAGATAGTAGTTTTGGTGCAACGGGCCTCGGCCTTGATATTGGTCCGCTTTCCGGTGCGGCTTTTGCCGAGGCGATAGCAGGAGCAAAAACAGTGTTCTGGAACGGCCCGATGGGTGTCTTTGAGTTCGCCGCTTTTGCCGAAGGTACCCGGACTGTTGCCGGAGCCCTCAGTGCAAACAGCAGCAACGGTGGCTTCACTGTAGTTGGTGGCGGTGACTCAGCTTCGGCGGTAAGATCGCTGGGCTTTGCCGATGAGGCATTTGGTCATATTTCAACCGGTGGAGGTGCAAGTCTTGAGTACCTTGAAGGCAAGGAACTGCCTGGCTTGAGCGCGCTAGACCGCTAAGTGCCCAAGGTGGCGGCAGGGAAATCCTGCCGCCACCTTTTTGCCGGGTTTCCAGTGCCGGATTCTCCGCAGAAAGATATTCAGCTTTGATTTGAAACAGCATTGCCTCACGTGATGCAAGAAAAGAGAGAACGATGACAACATCGACCAACGGCAGTTTTGACCGGACACCGCTGATTGCAGGAAACTGGAAGATGAACATGGACCATGTCCAGGGCATCACCTTGCTGCAGAAACTCGCATGGACACTCTCCGATGCCCGCCACGACTTCGGCCGGGTGGAAGTTGCTGTCTTCCCACCCTTCACTGATCTGCGTGGTGTGCAAACACTCGTCCAGGGCGACAAGCTCAAGCTGGTCTATGGTGGCCAGGATCTTTCCGATCAAGATTCAGGTGCCTACACAGGCGATATCTCTGGTGCGTTCCTGAACAAACTCGGCTGTGCTTTCGTCTTAGTGGGACACAGCGAACGCCGCAGCATTCATGGTGAGAGCGATGAGCTGCTCAACGCCAAGGTCAAAGCTGCATACCGCAACGAAGTGACACCTGTGCTGTGTGCAGGTGAAGGCCTGGAAATCCGCAAGGCTGGAACCCATGTTGAGCACACCCTCGAACAGGTGCGTGGTGGCGTTGCAGGGTTAACGCCCGAGCAGGCAGCCACTCTCGTCATTGCCTACGAACCCGTCTGGGCCATTGGAACGGGCGAAGTTGCCGGGCCAGAAGACGCTCAAGAGATGTGTGCGGCAATTCGGGCTGAGCTGGCTGAACTCTTTGATACCGAGACAGCAGCAAAAACCCGTTTGCTCTACGGTGGTTCGGTAAAGTCAAGCAACGTTGGGGCCATCATGGCCGAACGCGACGTAGATGGTGTTCTTGTCGGTGGCGCTAGCTTGGACGCGGGCGAATTCGCCAGCATCGCACGTTTCGAAAATCACCTGGTCACCAAGTAGCTTCATTGAAGTCTCTGGCCGTGTCCATTGGTCATGTACCGCCGTGGCCGACTAGACTTGACTGCGGACCTGCCTGCAACTGAACGCTGCGGCAATGTCTCGAACGCAAACACTTATTTACCATGCTGAAAGGCCACTCGTGGAAACACTTCAAATCGCCCTGCAGATCCTTCTGGGTGTCACCAGCTTGCTGCTGACCTTGTTGATCTTGCTGCATAAGGGCCGTGGTGGCGGTCTTTCCGACATGTTTGGTGGCGGCATGAGCTCCAACCTTGGCTCATCCGGTGTGGCAGAACGGAACCTGAACCGATTCACAGTGGTTCTAGGCATTGTCTGGGGTGCTGTCATCATCGGCTTGGGCCTGATCATGTCATACGGCAACATCGGCGTCTAAGCAGTACGTTGTTTCCAGAATAAAGAAGTGGCCCGTCAAGCTTTCGCTTGGTGGGCCACTTCTTTAGTGGGGCTCTACCTCGGTAAAAAGTGGTTATCGTTCCCGACGCAAGAGCTCTGTAGGAACTTTTGCGGCTGCAGCCTCGTCAAGGAGCCACATTGTCTTATTGATGCCCCGCGCGCCGGAGGCCGGCACTTGGACCGCACTGGCACCTGCAAGTCCCAGGCCCACTGCCGCAGCCTTGTCAGCCCCTGCAGCAACAATCCAGATTTCTTGTGCAGAATTGATGGTTTCCAGTGTCAGTGAAACGCGCGACGGCGGCGGCTTAGGTGAGTTCAATACCCCCACCACAGGCACGCCGGTTGTCCGGATGCCAGCCATCTCGGGGAAGAGCGACGCGATATGGGCGTCCGGGCCAAGTCCCAGCAGGAGCACATCAAAGCGTGGAACCGGCGGTGCTTCTGTGCCGGACGTCTCGTCGTCGTTCTCCCATTCCGTACGGCCCGCGTGCGCTAGTTCGCGAGCGTAATTCGCAACGGCGTCCTCAAGACTGGCGACTGTGTCTGAGGCCGCCATGACGTGAACGCGTTGCGGATCAACGGCAATGTGGTTGAGCAAAGCCTCCGCAGCTTGCACATAGTTGCGATCAGGTGAGTCTGTGTCCACGAACCTGTCATCACCGAACCAAAAGTTAACTTTATTCCAATCCACCGCCAAGTGAGCCGGGGATTTCGCAACCTCGGCCAGGGTCGCGATGCCAACGCTGCCCCCGGTCAACACAACCGTGGCCTCTCCGCGTTCACTTTGAACATCCAGCAAGCGGGTTATCAGCCGAGCAGCTGTTGTGGCGGCTAGTACGTCAAAGGACGGGTGCGGAGTGATGCGGACATTGGGACTCATGACTGAACAACCTCTTCTTCTGCCAACAGTTTTTTCAAACCTTCGGTGACTACTTCACCAAATACTTCATCAGGATCAAGTCGGCGCAGTTCTTCAGCCAAACAATCCTGCAGGGAACGTCGTGGCAAAGAAATTTGCTGCTCAGGCTGATCCGGCTGAGTCAGGGTTGCCTCCATGGCGCCGGGGCGAGTCAGCGTAACAGTGCCCTTTTCTCGTTCCATGACGACCGTGCGGATACCCGTACCCCGTGGGCCGTGCACAACCGTAATGGGCACGTTCAGCGCCCGATGCAGCCATGCTGCCAGCAGCAAAGTACTGGGGGAGTCGCTCGCTCCCTCAACTCTAAGAGCGGTGATGGGGTCATCGCCGTCGTACTCTTCCAAAGCCGCGGCCAGCTGGATACGCCAGTTGGTCAAACGCGTCCATGCCAGATCCGTGTCACCAGCGGCGTAAGTGCTGCCAATGCGGATAAGTGCTTCCTTGGGATCGTGTGCATTACGCGAGTCGGTGATCCGGCGATGAGCTATCCGGCCAATAGGAGAGGTGCTGGGTGACTCGGGGGCCTCATTGGGCCACCAGGCTACGATCGGGGCATCGGGGAGCAGAAGCGCAGATATGACTGATTCGCTCTCTACAGCCAGCTCTCCGAACCCTCGCAGCACTATCACCTCGGAGGCCCCAGCGTCACCGCCAACACGAATCTCGCCGTCTAAGCGGGTTTCCTCCGTGTCTGAACCTGAAGCCAACACAATAATTCTGCAGGGGTGTTCCCGGCTAGCCAGGTTGGCTGCTGTGATTGCTTCTTCTTCGGAACCATTTCGGGTAATCACCACAAGGGTTAGAACACGTCCCAGCGTGACAACGCCACCCTGCTCGCGCATCTTAACTATCTTTTTGGTGATTTGGGAAGTGGTGGTGTTAGGCAGTTCAACAATCATGGTCGTCGCCACGTCCTTCCGTCTTGCTTTAACAACTCTTCAGCTGAAGAAGGGCCCCAGCTGCCGGGTTCATAACTTTCAGGTTGCATACCTTCGGCTGCCCAATACTCCTCGAACGGGTCAAGGATCTTCCAGGACAGCTCCACTTCCTGGTGTCGCGGAAACAGTGGGGGTTCACCCAGCAGTACATCCAGAATCAACCGTTCATACGCTTCCGGACTTGACTCGGTAAATGCGTGTCCATAACCGAAATCCATGGTGACATCACGAACTTCCATTTGAGTCCCAGGAACTTTCGAGCCGAAGCGAATAGTGACACCCTCATCAGGCTGGACCCGGATAACGACTGCGTTCTGTCCGAAGTCATCCTCTTCGTGATCTGTAAAGAGGAGGTTGGGTGCGCGCTTGAAAACAACCGCAATTTCGGTCACACGCCTACCCAGGCGTTTACCCGTACGCAAGTAGAAAGGCACCCCCGCCCAACGGCGAGTATGAATATCAAGACGAATTGCGGCAAATGTCTCAGTGGTGGAATCGGCAGGAATTCCTTCCTCATCCAAGTAACCAAGCACTTCCTCCCCGCCCTGCCAACCGCCTGAGAATTGGCCGCGAGCTGAGTGCTTAGATAGATCCTGGGGCAACTTCACCGCAGCCAGCACCTTTTCCTTTTCAGCCCGCAAA
Source organism: Arthrobacter antibioticus (assembly GCF_030063205.1). Classification (GTDB taxonomy): domain Bacteria; phylum Actinomycetota; class Actinomycetes; order Actinomycetales; family Micrococcaceae; genus Specibacter. The sequence continues at coordinate 125,551 of NZ_JASISQ010000001.1, forward strand.
TGCTCGGCGTTGAAGGAAATGGGCTCTTCCATGGCTGTTAGCGCCAAAAGTTGTAAGAGGTGGTTTTGAATGACGTCGCGTGCCGCGCCAACGCCATCGTAGTAACCTGCTCGTCCACCTGTGCCGATATCCTCGGCCATGGTGATCTGCACGTGATCAACGTAGTTGGAATTCCATAGCGGCTCAAAGAACTGGTTGGCAAAGCGCAGCGCCAAAATGTTTTGAACGGTTTCCTTGCCCAGGTAGTGGTCAATCCTGAATACGGAGTCTGGTGGAAAAACTGACTCCACAATGTCATTCAGAGCCCTGGCTGACTCTAAGTTGTGACCAAAGGGCTTCTCAATAACAACCCGGCGCCAGTTTCCCTCCCCTGATTGTGCCAAACCATGCTCTGAGAGCTGACGGCACACAAGTTCAAAGGCCTTGGGAGGAATCGAGAGATAGAATGCGTGATTGCCGCGCGTCCCTCGCTTTTCGTCAAGTTCAGCCAGGGTGGTCTTCAACCGCTCAAAAGCATCGTCGTCATCAAATTCCCCCTCGACAAAGCGGATTCCTTCGCTGAGCTGATTCCAAACCACTTCATCAAAGGGCGTGCGGCAGTTTGCTTGAACCGATTCTTTGACTTCGGCGGCAAAATCCTCTGCACTCCATGCTCGTCGGGCGAAGCCAACAAGAGCAAAACTCGGTGGCAGTAACCCGCGGTTTGCGAGGTCATACACTGCGGGCATGAGTTTTTTGCGTGACAAATCTCCCGTCACGCCGAAGAGAACCAGCGAAGATGGGCCCGCTACCCGGGACAGCCGCCGATCGCGGCTGTCCCGAAGCGGGTTTTCATTTTGTGTTGTGTCAGAAGTCGGCATCTGTTGAGCGGCAGCCTTATCCGTTGGAGTGGCGGCCAGCAAGCGTAGCCACCACGGCCTTGAGTTGAGTAACGCCAGCAGCTGTGTCCGTGAAATGCAGGCGCAGTACGGGGCGTCCTTGATCGGCAAGCACAGCGGCGTCGCCAGCAGCCTGGGCGCTGATGAGCTCCCCAAAGCTGAACGGCCGCTCCGGGATAGCCAGGTCCGGCTCTGCAGTTCCAGTAACTTGAAGGAACACCCCTATTGCCGGGCCACCCTTGTGGAACTGTCCGGTGGAGTGCAGGAATCTCGGCCCCCAGCCAAAGGTGACGGGACGGGAGGTAAGCTCTGCCAGCTCGTTACGGACTTGTGCCAACGGTGCATGCGAGAGCCTGTCAAGGTAGACCTGCACGCTGAGGTATCCGTCAGTGGACAGTGTGCCTACCAAAGCAGTAAGTGCTTCTGCCAGTGATGTTGCCCCACTAAGCCAGCCGGCGTCGCTGTTAGCCGTGCGCACCTCAATGGCACCATCGGTGAACAGAGCCGGTGTTGTTTCCGGTGTTGAATCCAGTAGGCCGCGAGCAGCAGTCTTGGCTGCCTCAACATCAGGCTGATCATAAGGGTTGATATCCAGCAGACGGCCGGCCACTACCGTGGCAAACTCCCACACCATCATCTGTGCACCAAGATCGCCGGCGATGCTCACTTCATTCTCGCGAAGCTCTACATCCGCATCTCCGGATACCAGACGCACAACGAGTACATCAGCGGCGCCAGAGGTGACCTCAGGGGAGTTCACCTCTGCTACTACCGGCAACACACCGGTGCCGAGCTTACCTGTGGACTCGGCGATGAGCTGCTCAGCCCAGTCGGGGAATCCAACCAGGGCCGAATTTTCATCAACAATGACTATTTTGTTACGTAGCGGCGAGGTACCCCCCAGTGCGGCCCCGAGGCGCAGCCCCACGTTGTCAACGTCGTCATCGCGCAGCATTTCGGCTGCTTCCTCCGCCGAGTCAAGCAGCGCAGCAATATCCACGCCTGCCAGGCCCGAGGGAACCAGTCCGAACGCTGTCAGTGCCGAGTATCGGCCGCCTACATGGGGGTCTGCGTTGAAGACCTTGCGGTAGCCGGCTTTCCGCGCAGATTCATCGAGGGGTGAGCCGGGGTCTGTCACGATAATGATCCGTGACTTAGCGTCAATGCCTGCCTCGTTAAACTGCTGCTCAAAGATCCGCCGTTGTGAGTCCGTTTCCAAGGTGGAGCCGGACTTCGAAGACACAACAATAGCTGTGGTTTCCAGACGGTCACTAACAGCTGCCCTGACCTGTTCTGGGTTTGTACTGTCGAGGACGCTCAGTTCAACACCAGCTGTCGCTGTGATGACCTCGGGCGCCAAGGACGAGCCTCCCATGCCGCACAAAACAATGTGGTTGATGCCCTCGGCGTGCAGCTCATCACGTAGGGCAATGATCTCGGTCACTAAGGGTCGAGAAATTTCTGCTGCCTCTACCCAACCAAGGCGGATGGCTGATTCGGCTTCAGCCTCGGGCCCCCACAACGTCGCATCCTTTTCGAAAATCCGTGATGCGACCTGATCTGCCACAAGCGTCATCAGGTGAGCGGCTCCGGCAGCTTGTGCGGCTCCTGTGGCCGCAAATGCCAGTGATGTCATGGTCTCAGCCTTCCGCGCCTGCTGCATCGAGTGCATCCTGGACGTGGTGAAGTAGGTCTTTCCAACTTGCAACAAACTTCTCTAGTCCCTCGGTCTCCAGCAGGTTCACAACCTCTGCGTAGGAGATGCCCAACCCATCAAGCTTGTTCAGCAGTGCGTTGGCTTCTCCATACGTTCCGGTGATGGTGTCACCGCTGACTACACCGTGGTCGTAGGTAGCATCCAGGGTTTTTTCCGGCATGGTGTTGACAACGTTCGCAGCAACCAGTTCAGTGACGTACAGCGTGTCCGGGTAGTCGGGGTTTTTTACACCTGTGGAGGCCCACAAGGGACGCTGGGGGAGCGCTCCGGCATCGGCGAGCAATGCCCAACGCTCCGAGGTGAACACCTCTTCAAAGATTTGGTATGCCAGACGGGCGTTGGCCAAGCCGGCTTTGCCCTTCAAGGCTGCGGCCTCATCGGTACCGATGGCATCAAGTCTGCTGTCAATTTCTGAGTCCACGCGTGAAACGAAGAAGGACGCAACTGAGTGGATATCAGCCAGGTTGTGCCCGTTGGCCTTAGCCTGCTCAAGTCCGCTAATGAAAGCGTTGACTACGGCGCGGTAACGCTCAAGCGAGAAGATCAAGGTGACATTGACGCTGATACCCTCGGCCAGGGTAGCCGTGATGGCCTCAAGACCTTCAAGCGTGGCCGGAATCTTGATATAGACGTTCTTCTTGTTCACCTTCGCGTACAGGCGCTTAGCTTCAGCGATGGTTCCGTCCGTGTCCCACGCTTTGCGGGGATCAACTTCAATGGAGACACGGCCGTCAACTCCCTTGGTGGCGGCGGCAACTGGCGCGAAGAGATCGCAGCCGTCGGCAACATCTGAGGTGGTTATTTCAAAGACAGCGTCTTCGGCAGTAATGCCGGCGGCAGAAAATTTCTTCAGCTCGGACTTGTAGTCATCGCTCTTGGTGATGGCTGCTTCGAAAATACTGGGGTTGGTGGTGACGCCAACAACGTTTTTTTCTTCGATGAGCTTAGCCAGGCTGCCACTGTTGAGGCGAAGGCGGGAAAGATCGTCAAGCCAGATGGAGACACCTGCGGCGGAAAGTGCGGCGGTGGGTGTTGTATTAGTCATTTTGCTACTTCCTTGGGATTGCGGCCCTGCAGCTCTGAACAATGCCTCGATCAGCACTGCTTATTCAGATAGTGCTTATTTAGATAGCGCTAATTTAAGTACTGCTTATTTCAGCACTGCAGGTGAGGTGATCTATTCCCGCTGCTGCCACCACGCCCGGTGTGTTTGGCACGTAGCGAGAGTAGCGGGAGAAAAGTATGAGGATTCCCGGGGCAGCAGCGCAGGGCGCTGCCCCGGGGACTTGGGCTGTTATGCCCTGGCTGCAGCCACAGAATCCTTGGCAGCGGCCGTGACAGCCTCGGTGGTAATACCAAATTCCTTGAAAAGGACCTTGTAGTCAGCAGATGCGCCAAAGTGTTCCAGCGAGATGGAACGTCCTGCATCGCCAACAAATTCACGCCAGCCCAAAGCCAAACCGGCTTCAACGGAGACGCGCGCCTTGACACCTGCGGGCAGGACCTCCTCGCGGTATTCAGAGGGCTGGTTGTTGAACCACTCGACACATGGCATTGAAACCACGCGTGCAGCAATTCCTTCGGTGGCGAGAGCTTCGCGGGCTTCAACCGCAAGCTGGACTTCGGATCCCGTGGCGATCAAAATCACCGCAGGGGTGACTATCTCGCCGTCGGCCACTGCCTCCGCCAAAACGTAACCACCACGAGAAACCAGGTCCGCTGAGGCAAACTCAGTAGCCGTGGCTGCTCCGGTCCCGCGGGCGTAGGTGGGAATGTTCTGGCGCGTCAGGACAATCCCGGCCGGATTGTCCTTTGTTTCCAGAATCTTCTTCCACGCGATCGAGACCTCGTTGGGATCCCCGGGGCGGACTACGTCCAGACCGGGTATGGCGCGCAAAGTGGCAAGTTGCTCAACGGGCTGGTGGGTGGGTCCGTCCTCACCCAGTCCGATGGAGTCGTGCGTCCACACGAAAATAGACGGCACACCCATCAAAGCGGAGAGTCGAATCGCTGGGCGCTGGTAGTCGCTGAAAATCAAGAACGTCCCTGAGTAGGCGCGCGTGGGGCCCCCCAAATGAATTCCATTGACAATCGCGGCCGCAGCGTGTTCACGGATACCAAAGTGCAGTACACGCCCGTACGGACCGCCGGACCAGGTGTCTGTCTGCCTTGAGGCGGGAATGAATGAGCCCGAGCCCTCAATCGTGGTGTTATTTGATCCGGCCAGGTCGCAGGAGCCACCCCAGAGCTCTGGCAGAACCGCTCCAATAGCGTTCAGGACCTTACCGGAGGCTGCCCGGGTTGAAACATCCTTGCCGCTGTCAAAGACCGGCAGGTTCTCCTCCCAACCAGCAGGCAGTTCTTTCTTTTCAATCCGCTCAAGAAGTGCCGCATTCTCCGGGTTGGCCAACTTCCAAGCCGCAAACCCGGTGTTCCATTCGGCGTGGGCTGCCGCACCGCGATCAAGAACTTGGCGAGCATGTTCAAGAACTTCCGGCTCAACTTCAAAGTGCTTTTCCGGATCGAAGCCAAGGACTTCCTTGAGCGCAACAACCTCGTCGCCACCCAATGCCGAACCGTGGATCGCTCCAGTGTTTTGCTTCTTCGGTGACGGGTAGCCAATGATGGTGCGCAAGGAAATGATGGACGGCTTGCTTGTCTGGGACTTGGCGGCATCGAGGGCACCGTGCAACTCGGCAACATCTTCTACGTACTTACCGGTTTTGGTCCAGTCAACCCGTTGCACATGCCAGCCGTATGCTTCATAGCGCTTCAGGACATCCTCGGAGAAGGCAACATTGGTGTCATCTTCAATGGAGATGTGGTTGGAATCATAGATAACCACCAAGTTGCCCAGCTCCTGATGTCCGGCCAAGCTGGAAGCTTCGCTAGTGACACCTTCCTGGAGGTCCCCGTCGGAGGCGATAACCCAGACAGTGTGGTCGAACGGGCTAGTACCGGCCTCGGCGTCGGGGTCCATCAGGCCACGCATACGGCGCTGTGAGTATGCGAAACCAACAGCTGAGGCAAGGCCCTGGCCCAAGGGACCAGTGGTGATTTCAACCCCTGCCGTGTGTTTGTATTCGGGGTGCCCGGGGGTCAGTGAACCCCATGTGCGCAGCGCTTCAAGGTCCTTTAACTCCAAGCCATATCCGGAAAGGAACAGTTGCACGTACAGTGTTAGCGATGTGTGTCCGGGGGAGAGGATGAAGCGGTCACGGCCCATCCAGTCAGGGTTCTTGGGGTCCAAGCGCATGACTTTCTGGAACAACAAGTATGCGGCGGGAGCCAATGACATGGCCGTTCCGGGGTGACCGTTGCCCACCTTTTCAACGGCGTCTGCGGCCAATATACGGGCGGTATCCACTGCGCGCTGATCGTTGGCGGTCCAGGTGAACGTTGGTAATTCCAGATGTGACACTGACGGGTCCCTCTCGTTATGGGCATATGTTCTGCAAGTGCAGGGCAATCAAGCGCGACACATAAAAACTAGCGTTAACGGCTCTTCCTCAGGCCCTGCCCCGAGGTGATACTGCAGTAATATTCAGCATGATCCCACGGGTTAAAGCATCTTCATGCTCCCGCAAGGTCAGGCACTTCTAAAGTTACACGAGTTAGTGCCACAAACGTGATTAGTTTTCATATGTTGAGAACCCAAACGCCACACCTTGACTTAAAGGTTTTTAGCGCTGCGGCGGCACAAACAGGTATGCTGTTAAGAGCTTTGCCCGGGCCCTGTCAATCCTGTGACAGCCAACCCACCACGGCATGGCTGGCAGCGCGGAATGAACACCCTGCGCCGAATCAACAACGAAAACATGGTGACTTAAACAAGTGAGTGCAACTCATACCCCGGCTGCTGAGACTTCGCCAAAAGTTTCCATCGGCTTTTCGGAAAAAGCAAAGGGCTATTTGGCCCTGACAAAACCGCGGGTTGTGGAGCTCCTTCTCGTCACCACATTGCCCACCATGTTTTACGCTCATGGTTTTGCTGGAAAGACCGGGGTACCCAGCCTGTGGCTGATGGTCGCCACAATGGTGGGTGGCGCGCTTGCCGCCGGCGCCTCGGGTGCGTTCAACTGCTACATTGACCGCGACATCGACAAAGTCATGAATCGCACGTCCAAGCGCCCGTTAGTGACCGGCGTGATCACACCGCGTGAAGCACTCATCTTCTCCTGGGTTCTTACTGTTCTAGCCGTGGTTTTGCTGTGGAGCATCAACCCATTGACAGGCATGCTCGGCATTGGTGCGATCTTCCTGTACGTAGTGGTTTACTCACTCATACTCAAGCGACGCACGTCACAAAACATTGTGTGGGGCGGCGCTGCTGGCTGCATGCCTGTGCTGATTGCCTGGGCCGCTGTCACGAACACGGTGCAATGGCCCGCCGTGATTTTATTCATGATCATCTTTTTGTGGACGCCGCCGCACTACTGGCCGCTGTCAATGCGCTACAGCGATGATTACAACGCCGCCAACGTACCCATGCTCGGCGCAATTGCAGGATCCCGCACCGTATCGGTGCAGGTTGTCCTCTACACCTGGGCCATGGTGGTTTGCTCTCTACTCATGATTCCGCTTGGCGGCGCCGGTATTGTCTACACCGTAGTAACAGCTGCCGCTGGTGCCTGGTTCCTGTTCGAGGCTCACAAGCTGTACAACAATGCCAAGAAGGACCTTGTGACCAAGAAGAACGCTATGCAGGTCTTCCACGTTTCCATTACGTATCTGACGCTGGTGTTCCTGTCCCTGGCAGTTGATCCCTTTGTGGGCACTGCTCTCATGGGCTAAAAGGTTCTGCTCCACTATTGTTTCAGCACCCTGATGCCCTAGAGCGCTAACTCTCTAGGGCGCAACTGTTTAGGCGCAACTGTTCGACGGCGGCCGGCGACTTCTCCTTGGAGCTCACCGGTCGCTTTTCTTTGCTCCCGCGCGGGTTTGAGCAAGCGTGCATCCGCTGCGCTGAGCTCTTGCAGTCCACTTTTATACTCCACCGCACTCTTGGCTTGAGATTGGAGATCATGACACCCGAAATGACATGGCCAGACACTCAACGAATCCTCAACGGGGGTCAAGCTGCAGAAGGCGCGTTATGATCTCCAACTTCAACTTGCGCATTCCATCGGCAGCGGAGGAAGTCCGGCGTAGCGCCCGCCTCGCCCGGCTGATAACAGGCGGCTGTTGACAGCTCAGCGATCCTGGCTGACGGAGACGGAGTCGTGACCGCGTCGCAAGGCAACGTCCATGATGTTAGTACCCACCGCTAGCATCAGAGAGGCACCCACCATATGCACAATAACCAGCAGGACAGGTATTCCCGTGAAGTACTGCCAGTAGCCGATGGCGCCCTGGAAAAGCACTGACGCAAAGAGGAGGATCGCTGCGTTGCGCATCATGTCACCTCTGCCATTGCGCCATATCAGAATGAGTAGTACTAGGGCCGCGGCAACCAAGACATACACAGGAACTACGTGTATCCGAGTCACTACGTAGCCGTTTAGCTCCATACGTGGCGAAGTGGAGTCGCCAGAATGAGGCCCTGAACCAGTAACTAGTGTCCCTAGGACTACGGCAAGATAACCTGCTACGCCGGCAACCACGCTGAGATGGCGAACAATCGTGCGTGGTCGCGACACCTCGCGTGGTGAGGTGGCTCCCGTCCGCCCGTATGTCCTATTCACAAGAAGCATCGAAACTACCACGAGCGCGGCGGAGACAAGGAAGTGCAGGCTCACCACATACGGGTTGAGTCCCGTCAGGACCGTAACACCTCCAATGACCGCTTGCGCTGGAATGACCGCCAGCAGCCCGAAGGCCAACCAAAACAAGTCCTTGCGCTCCTTGCGCATATTCCAAAGCATGACCAGCAGGGCCAGCGCCACCGCAGCGAGTGCAAATGTTAATGTGCGGTTGACGAATTCGATGATGCCGTGGATCCCCATTTCAGGGGTATTGGTCAGTGATTCAGCCGTGCACTTGGGCCATGTAGGACATCCCAGTCCCGATCCTGTGACACGTACGACACCGCCTGAAACAATCAGGACGCCTTGACCGATGAGTGAGCCCACGGATAGCCGCTGGATAGCGGGGGTGATCGTGGTGGGCAACTTGTCGGTAAAATTCCGCAACGTCTTATGCGATGCTGTGCTGCTCTGAGTCACTTGCGTGTCCCCTTTCAATTCCATTTGAACCACTTGACCGCTGCGATGGTTGCAACCACAGCCCATGCCATCAAAACTATGAGCCCCCAGATATCCAAGCGGCTCTCAATCAGTGCTGCCCTCATGAGGTTTCCCAGCGCACCAGATGGTAGCCACTGAACAAAGCCGTCAAGGGTATTGGAGAACTTTCCGGCGGGTAACACTATCCCGCCCACCGCTGCGAACAGTATCCAGCCCAAGTTGGTGATGGCGAGGGTGGCTTCTGGACGTACGGTACCTGCAATGAGCAGACCCAGAGCGGTGAAGGCACCCGCTCCCAATATCAACAAGGGGATGCCCAATAGAACTCCGACCAACGGCGGACGCCAGCCAATGAACGCCGCAACAGTTGAGATCAGCACTATCTGCAGGCCCAAGGCCACCAGCACAGCAATGACCTTGCCCGCGATCAGCCCGCCCTTACCCAACGGTGTAGTTGAGAGGAATCGCAATACGCCATATCTACGGTCGAAGCCTGTCGCAATACCCTGGCCGGTGAAGGCTGTTGAAAGCGCACATAGCGCAAGAATTCCTGGCGTCGCAATGGCGACCCGGGAATGGCCCATACCGTCAAGCAGGGGAGTGACAACCAGTGCAAACAGCCCCAGCAATGGCATAACAACCATGAGCACAAGCTGCTCCCCATTGCGGAGCATAGTGCCAGCCTCGTACTTTCCCTGGCTGGAAATCCGCTTCGCCAATGAGGCAGGTCGGCCAACAGGCGCATTGTGAAAGAGGGAACTCATGAAATCTCCCTGCTTCCCGTGTTCGTAGCCATGGATCCACCCATATACGTGCCCGAAGTGGTGCCGAGCTTGTGGTTCTCTCTGCTCGGATCCTGCCCTGATCGGCTCAACGGCTCTGACTGATCTGCGGGTGCTGGAATCTCGCCCAGGCCCTCTGTCTCTCCCCGAGATATGGCCAAGAAAACATCCTCCAGAGATTGGGATGCCAGATGAATCGAAGTTGGCATTATAGCGTTTTCAGCGCACCAAAGCCCGAATCGTCCTACGTCGGCTGGTTCCAGCTTGCCGGAGAGAGCGTAGCTGCCCGGACGCGTCTCGGTGCAGGAAAGGCCGACGCGCATCAAGGGGGATAGCTCCAAGTCAGGAGCTGCCTCGAAAGTCATGACCCGGCGCTTCAGCGCGGCAGTAGATTGCTCCAACAGTTCCGGCACAGTTCCCTGGGCCACCGATGCACCTTTATCCACAATGTAAACGTAATCTGCCAGTCGCTGCGCGTCGTCTAGCAGATGTGTGGTCAGGACAATGGCTTTGCCGCCATCTCGCAGTTCCCGAATCAGTTCAAAAACCATGAGCCGTGACTGCGGGTCAAGGCCAGCGCTGGGCTCATCCAGAAAGAGAACCTCGGGGTTCCCTAACAGGCTTGCAGCCAAGGCAACACGCTGCTTTTGTCCACCAGAAAGACGCCGAATATTGGTGTCCGAAAACTCGGCGATACCGAGTCTGTCAACCAAGGCATCAACACTGAGGGGGTTCGCGTAGAGGCTGGCTACATGGCGGAGAAGCGAAATGGGCCGGGCAGAGGGTGGCAATCCACCATCCTGCAACATCACGCCAACCCGAGCCCGGAGGTGCGCGTCGGCATTTTCCGGATCTTGGCCTAGTAGAGATATGCTGCCGCCAGTGCGGGACTGCACGCCCTGCGCGCATTCAATAGTTGTAGTTTTACCGGCCCCGTTAGCCCCCAAAAGTGCAGTGACTGAACCGAAGTGGGCTCTGAGGCTAACGTTGGAAACAATACGTTTCATCCGACCATCCAGCGCCGGTAAGGGTCCCACGTCCTTGATGAGTCCGGATATTTCCAGAGCGGGGGAATCTGTTTTTCTCACGCGGCTATTGTACGCGACGGACTTGAGCACTTGCCCGCCACGGGAGCTGCGCGTGGGTAGGCTCACCTTAGTGGCGCCACATAGTCAATTACGGCATACTTGTGTTGTCTAATAATTTCGGTTAGTGCGAGTGTGTGGAGGTGTTAATGAGTCAGCACGTTGAACCTGGGACTAGTCCCGTCGTTGAACCTGACGAACGTACCCGAGACCGCGTCTTAACTGCCGTCCTTGAACAAGGACCTGTGAGCGCCGCGCAACTGGGCGCTTTGCTGGGATTGACCCCGGCTGCGGTCCGCAGACATCTGGACTCCTTGACTCGTGAGGGACTCATCGAAGTAAAACTCATCAGCAATGCCAAGAGTGGCGCTGGCAGGCCCGCTCGACGCTATGTTGTTTCGAGGCGTGGTCAAACCGAAATTGGTGATGACTACTTGGAAATCGCCAAGCTTGCGCTGCAAGAGATTGCTGGCACACATGGCGAGATAGGCGTTGTTGAGTTCGCCCGGCGCCGCTTCGCAAAAATGGAAGCAAAATACCAGCCTATCGTTGACGCTGCCGGAACAGATGTAGCCGCCAGGTCCAAGGCGCTCGCTACTGCCTTGAACAACGACCGGTTTGTAGCCACATCCAATTCACTCAATGCCGGCACTGCCATGGCTGCCGAGCAGCTGTGCCAAGGCCACTGCCCCATTCAAGAACTTGCTACTTCTTTTCCCGACTTCTGCGATGCTGAGACCGATGTTTTTGCTAGGCTCATCGGCGTAGACGTGCGAAGGCTCTCCACCATGGCTAGTGGAGGACACGTCTGCACAACTCACGTTCCCACTGGCAGAGCCGTGGTGCGCAAGTTGGCCACGGCGCCCAGTTACACAGCACCCCAGGGTGCAATGCCCCAGGGCACAACCCAAACCACCCCTGCACCACGCCGGATAATGCGTTCAAGCAGTGTCCAATCGAGAAGTGCACCGGCAACTACTGTTACGGCGGGCAAACAACGCCCGTCGAACCAAATTTCCAACCATCAGCAAGAAAGGCCGTGATGACGGATCAATTAGCGCAGGATGTAGGCGCGAAGACTGCTGTCGAAGACACCACAATTACCCACATCCTCGAGGCAAACCCGGAACTGGAAGGCTTGGGAAACTACGCCTTCGGCTGGTCGGATAAAAACGAGTCCAGCGACAATGCCCGCCGTGGCATCAGCGAGGAAGTAGTCCGCGACATCTCGGCCAAAAAGGGCGAGCCACAGTGGATGCTGGACATGCGGTTGAAGGGGCTAAAGTACTTCGACCGTAAGCCCATGCCGACATGGGGTGCTGACCTCTCCGGCATTGACTTCGATAACATCAAGTACTTCGTGCGCTCCACGGAAAAGCAGGCGACTACGTGGGAGGAGCTGCCGGAAGATATCCGCAACACCTACGAAAAGTTGGGCATCCCCGAAGCTGAACGCAACCGTCTGATCGGTGGCGTGACGGCCCAATATGAGTCCGAAGTTGTCTACCACCAGATCCGCGAGGATTTGGAAGAGCAGGGTGTTATCTTCACTGACACCGATACAGGATTGCGTGATTACCCTGAACTCTTCCAGGAGTACTTCGCCACCATGATTCCGATCGGTGATAACAAGTTTGCTTCGCTGAATACAGCAGTATGGTCTGGCGGTTCATTCGTGTATGTTCCCCCGGGCGTTCAGGTGGAAATACCTCTTCAGGCCTACTTCCGCATCAATACCGAGAACATGGGCCAGTTTGAGCGCACGCTCATCATCGCTGATGAGGGAAGCTACGTTCACTACATTGAGGGTTGCACGGCACCGGTCTACACAACCGACTCACTGCACTCCGCTGTCGTGGAGATCGTGGTTAAGAAGAACGCTCGCGTTCGGTACACCACCATCCAGAACTGGTCCAACAACGTGTATAACTTGGTGACAAAGCGCGCCATTGCACATGAGGGCGCCACCATGGAGTGGGTTGACGGCAATATCGGCTCGAAGGTCACCATGAAGTACCCGGCCGTTTATTTGGTCGGCGAGCATGCCAAGGGTGAGACCCTCTCGGTTGCATTTGCGGGCCCGGGCCAGCATCAGGACACCGGATCCAAGATGGTCCACATTGCGCCAAACACGCAGTCTTCGATCATCTCCAAATCTGTTGCCCGAGGTGGCGGACGCTCTGCGTACCGTGGTTTGGTGCAAATCCGTGAAGGTGCAAACCACTCGGCCAACACTGTTCGTTGCGACGCATTGTTAGTTGACACCATTTCTCGCTCAGATACTTACCCCTACGTTGACGTTCGTGAAGACGATGTCTCCATGGGGCACGAGGCAACAGTCTCGAAGGTCAGTGAGGAGCAGCTGTTCTACCTGCAGTCCCGCGGTATGCCAGAAGACGAGGCCATGGCCATGATCGTTCGTGGCTTCATCGAGCCGATTGCCAAGGAACTGCCCATGGAATACGCCCTCGAATTGAACCGCCTGATTGAACTGCAGATGGAAGGGGCCGTCGGCTAAATGACCGAGCTCAAGCAAGAACACGAAACAGAGTCAAAAGTATGGTCGCAGGACTTCATTAAGGGCATGACCGAGGAGGGCGAAAGCCTTTCCGAGATCAATCCCGAGTCCGGTCCCCTTGGTGGCAGTGCTGCCAAAGCACACAGCCACGGCGGCGACAGCCATGGTGGTGGGGTAGGGATTCCCGACAGCTCACGTGCAGGCCGCAAGACCTCATACAAGCTCGCCGACTTCCCTGCTATCACTGGCCGCGAAGAAGACTGGCGCTTCACACCGCTCAAGCGCCTGCGTGGCCTTGACCGCGTGGGTATCAAGGGCCAAGAGCTTAGCGGCCCAGGCCCTCTGGTAGTAGTCTCCGGCCCCGACGAAGTCACAGTTGAGACTGTTGGGCGCGATGATTCACGCATCGGTTGCGCCGGCATTCCCGAGGATCGCGTATCCGCGGCCGCCTGGGAGAACTTCAAGGAAGCCACTGTTGTTACTCTGCCTGCAGAATTCGCAGGCACCGCAGATAATCTCACCACTTTGACCCTGACGGGTCAGGGAGACTCACCAGCGGCAGCCCACATAGTGGTTGTGGCGAAGAAATTTGCAACAGGCGTTGTTGTCCTTGACCACCGTGGAACAGCTGTTCTCAGTGAAAACGTCGAGGTCCTTGTTGAAGATGGTGCAAACCTCACGGTTGTCAGCATCCAGGACTGGAACGACGACGCTGTGCACGCCAGCGCCCAGCACATCAAGGTTGGCCGCGATGCAAAGGTCAAGCACGTAGTCATCAACCTCGGTGGCGATTTGCTGCGCACCACACCTGCCGCTCGCTTCACAGGTACTGGAGGTGACGTTGAAATGAACGGGCTCTACTTTGCAGATGCTGGTCAGCACCTTGAGCAGCGCCTCTTTGTGGATCACTCCACGAAGCACTGCAAGTCTCGTGTCACGTACAAGGGTGCCTTGCAGGGCGACGGTGCACATGCTGTCTGGATTGGCGATGTTCTCATTCGTGCGGAAGCCGAGGGCACTGACACCTACGAGCTGAACCGTAACCTGATTCTTACCCAGGGTGCCCGTGCCGACTCCGTGCCCAACTTGGAAATTGAGACTGGTCTGATTGAAGGGGCTGGACACGCAAGTGCAACCGGTCGTTTCGACGACGAACAGTTGTTCTATCTCCAGGCTCGCGGCATTGAGGAAAGCGTTGCCCGCCGTCTGGTGGTCCGTGGTTTCTTGAACGAGGTCATCCAGAGCATTCGGGTTCCGGCCCTTGAAGAACGTTTGCGCGAGTCCGTGGAACGCGAATTGGCGGCGACACCACAATGAGTGATTCCTCCACGCCCGCCGGAGTCGTTGTCTGCCAAGATGACGAAGTTCAGGTGAAGTCGTCCTTGCTTGTTGAGATTGACGATTATCCCATCGCCATTGTGAGGGACTCCTACGGGGAGCTGCACGCAATTGGGGATACCTGCTCACACGCAGAGATCTCCTTGAGCGAAGGCGACGTGGAGGACGGCACAATCGAATGCTGGGCACATGGCAGCTCTTTTGATCTTTCATCAGGTCAGCCGCTGACATTGCCAGCCTTCGAACCTGTTCCCGTCTTTGCCCTAGCCGTTCACGGCAGCGACGTCTATGTGGACGTCACCAACATTCTTAACGGTGTCAGCACGCAGTAGCGTAGCGACCCGCAAACACACTTTTTAGGAGAAAATAGAGTATGTCTACTCTGGAAATCAAGGATCTGCACGTTAGCATCACCACTGAGCAAGGCACCAAGTCGATCCTCAAGGGTGTCAGCTTAACCATCAACACAGGCGAAACCCACGCCATCATGGGCCCCAACGGTTCCGGTAAGTCAACGCTCGCGGCAACTATTGCAGGTCACCCGCGTTACACGGTGGACAGTGGATCCATCACTCTCGACGGCGAAGACGTTCTGACAATGACTGTCGATCAGCGTGCCCGCGCCGGCTTGTTCCTGGCCATGCAGTACCCGGTAGAAATCCCCGGCGTGACCATGACCAACTTCTTGCGTACCGCAAAGACCGCGATCGACGGCGAAGCCCCCAAGTTGCGTACCTGGACCAAGGACGTCAAGGCTGCCATGGCGCAGCTGCGGATCGAGCCGGAGTTCGCCGAGCGCAACGTCAACGAAGGTTTCTCCGGTGGCGAGAAGAAGCGTCATGAGATTCTCCAGCTTGAACTGCTCCATCCCAAGTTCGCAGTTCTGGATGAGACGGACTCCGGTCTTGACGTTGACGCATTGAAAGTTGTTGCCGAGGGCGTAAACCGTGCAATCGACGCCGGTGGACTGGGCACTGTGCTCATCACCCACTACACACGCATCCTGCGTTACATCAAGCCGCAGTTTGTCCACGTGTTCGTCGATGGCACCATCGCAGAACAGGGCGGCCCGGAACTTGCAGACCGCTTGGAAAATGAAGGCTACGACCGTTTCTTGGTTGCCGAGTCAACAACGGCCTAAACGCTGCACAACTCAACCATCGCTAAGAAGGAATCATGACTGACATCAGCGAAACAAGCGCACCCATTGTTGCTGGCCAAACTGACCTCGAAGACGTCGAAGAAGCACTCAAGGACGTCATTGACCCCGAGCTTGGGGTTAACATCGTTGACTTGGGACTGCTGTACGGCCTGCGGTATGGAGACGACGGCGCCTTGCTGTTGGACATGACGCTCACCACAGCGGCCTGCCCCTTGCAGGACGTCATCGAAGAACAGGTTGAAAACTCACTGAACCCCATTGTGGATGAATGGCGGATCAACTGGGTGTGGATGCCGCCGTGGGGTCCGGAGAAAATCACGGACGACGGCCGGGATCAGATGCGGGCCTTGGGCTTCAACATCTAAGTAGCAAAACCAACTCGCAGCAACCAATGAATTGCACGTTCTCCATGCAATTCATTGGTTGCTGCGAGTTTTTTTGCTATCCCCGCTCTGGGCTATACCTTGGGCACAGAGAAGGTGTCACAGGTGGCTAGATCTCCGCTCTGGTAGCCGGCGTGGAGCCATTTTTGACGCTGTTCACTGGAACCGTGGCTCCACGATTCAGGATTCGTGCCACCGGTAGCGGCCTGCTGGATCCTGTCATCGCCCACTGAAGACGCCGCAGACAAGGCATCGTTAAGATCGTCCTGTAGTAGCGGCTTCATGAACGGCTCACTGGTTCCCGGCGCTGGTGTTGATGAGGCATGCCGCATCCAAATCCCCGCATAACAATCAGCTTGTAGTTCGGTACGCACGGCGTTGGACTGGGCTCCAGTGCCCCCTTGCCCGGCACGGTCAAGAGTCCCCATAAGGTTTTGTATGTGGTGGCCGAACTCGTGTGCCACAACATATTCCTGGGCTAGCGGGCCACCAGAGGAACCAAACTGATTTTGAAGTTGGACAAAGAAATCTGGATCGAAATAAGCCTTAGTGTCTCCAGGGCAGTAGAACGGACCAACGGCAGTAGTCGCCTGTCCGCACGCTGTATCAACTCCTCCAGAAAAGATGACTGTTGTGGGCCTGAGATACTTCACCCCGGATTGGTTTGGGCCGGATATATTCTGAGTCTGTTGAGCAAGATACCCTGGCCAGAATGCGTTGAGTGAGTTAGCTGTGCCCAGAATGCGGCAGGCGAGGAGGTTGTTGGCGTCCTCTCCGGTTTGACAGTTTTCAAGCGTTTCGCTGCCGGATTGCTCAATCGCCGGTTGATTCTCCGTTCCCTCAAGCACAGAGGCAAGCAGATCAGGATTAATCCCTAGGAGTGCCCCAATGAGGACCACAATGCCGCCCCCTAAACCAATCCCGATTTTTCCGCCACGGCCCATTCCACCACGGCCCATTCCGCCACGGCCACGGCGATCCTCCGCCTGAGTTGGGTCAAGGCGAGCACCTTCATTAAAAGTCATGAGAATAGAGTAGCGCCTGTGGCACATTTTTGAATTAGCCCGGCACGACTGTCTAGAGGCCAGCCACCGGTATCCAGGGCCTAGCCACAGCTACTGCATCCACATGGAAACCCGAATCTCCTCTACGATGAAGAGGATGCCTTTCATCGAGAAACTCAAGGACTGGGCTAGTAGTCGTGGCGGCGATTGCGCGCTGGTTGCAGGCGAACAACGTTATAGTTTTGCCCAGCTGCTCCAAGCTGCGCAAACTGTTCACAAGGACCCAGCTACTAACCCGGCAATGAACTTGATCCCGGACACTGTCCACGGACTGGTCCCGGGGATTTCCGTGAGCGCAGATAGTTCAACTGCTGGCCAGCTAGTGGTCATTGACGCTGCTTCCGGGGCAGACCTGGTGGTCGAATTTTGTGGTGCTGTCTTCCACTCCCTGACGGCAATGGTACTGGAAAACGGCTGGCCGCTTGCCCTGCGCCAAGACTTGAAAGGTGCAGCAGAGGCCTGGCTAGAAGAACGGAACAATGACGTATCGCCGCCGTTCTTACTCGGTCTTTCTTCCGGGACCAGCGGTCTGCCCAAAGCGTTTGTTCGCAACGCCGACTCGTGGGAAACCTCCTTCGCAAATAGCACGGAGTACTTCGGGCTGGGAACTGAGACGGTGACACTAGCACCCGGGCCGCTGGCTGCCAGCATGAATCTCTATGCTCTGGGCGAGTCCATCTATGCAGGATCCACTTTCGTCATCCTGCCCAGCTTCAATGCCGATGCTGCTTTATTAGCAATAGCACGCAACAAAGTTAACCGTGTTGTGCTGGTGCCAACTATCCTTGACCTGCTAGCGGCCCGCGGTTTAGCAACAAAACAAAGCGGGGACGGAATTTCCTCCATTCTTTGCGCAGGTTCTGTGCTGTCTGCATCCACTGTGGCATTGGCTCATCAATGGGCACCCAATGCACAAATACAGCAGTATTATGGTGCCGCAGAACTGGGTTTCGTTGCCGCTTCCACACTAAAATTTGCGCCCACAAACTCGATCCTGGCACGGCCCCAGGATTTGAACTTGCCGTCCGCACCAGAGCTCCAAGGTAACTCTTCTCTCGTAGATGTCACTAAAGGTGCGGTGGTTAGGAAAGCAGGAGAGGACACCCCTGCCGGAGTTGGCACAGCATTTCCTAGAGTGGAGATCAGCATTCGGGATGAAGTTGGCAACCTCCTACCAGCGGGGCAGTCAGGCTATATTTTCGTCAAAAGTCCTTATGTTTGCTGTGGCTACGCATGGGGTGACGATGGGTTGGCCTTCGGTACTCTCAGAGCTGACAAGCACACAGTTTCCCCTGCTTCATTGTCCCCTGCTCCATTTTCCTCTGCCCCATTGGACAGTGGTGATGACGGGCAGTGGTGCACTGTCCGTGATCAAGGCCATCTTGATTCCCAAGGTGTCCTGCATGTAGCCGGCCGAGCCAGTGACATGATCATCGTGGCCGGCACGAATGTTTATCCGCACCATGTTGAGGAAGTCCTGGCGATGGCTGATAACTGTGCCGGTGTGCTCACAATTGTTGTCACAGGTATTGCCGATCCCGTCAGGGGTCAGCGCGTTGTTGCAGGAATTTACAGCTCTGCAAGCCGCCTGGATGGAGATCACAGCGCCACAGGCAGCACCACGGCAGGTGCGGTTTCCTTCATGGCGGCACTTCGCCACGTGGCATCAACATTAACAGCGCAGCAACGCCCAACCAGGTACTTTGAAATGTTGGAACTGCCGCTAACTAATAGCGGCAAAATTAGCAGGGCCATCCTCTCCCAGTGGATCAACGAAGGGGACACCCGTGCCCAGCGAATTACCTAGCTCCACCTCCGGAACTCCAACCACAACAAGCGATCCCGACACAACAGCCGTCATCATTGCGGGCAGACGGCTTCCCACAGCGAAAGCAGGGGGTGCCTATAAGAAATACCGGGCCCATGAACTTGCCTCTGTCGTCATTAGAGACCTGATTGCCCAATCCGGGATTCCAGTGTCGGAAATTAGTGATGTCATCCTGGGTAATGCTGTAGGTGGAGGTGGCAACGTTGCCCGGCTCGCCGCATTGACGGCTGGACTTCCGCACACTGTCACAGGACTTACTGTAGACAGGCAGTGTGGTTCGGGTTTGGAAGCCGTGGTGCTGGCCGCCAGACTAGTTCAGGCCGGTGCGGGGGACCTCTATCTGGCAGGGGGAGTGGAGAGTATCAGCACCGCCCCTGCGCGGGCACACAGGCTGGCTGATGGCGGCCTTGAGTTTTTTGCGCGGGCACAGTTTGCGCCCGAGGACATTGGTGATCCAGATGCCGGTCAAGCGGCGGAGAATGTAGCCGCGCACTATGGCATTACACGCCAACGCCAGGACGCCTACGCCTTAGAGAGCCATGACCGGGCGATCAAGGCGGCGCAGAAAGGGCACTTTGCAGATGAGCTTATCTCCTTCGCCGGACTCCTCGCCGATCAGGGGCCACGACCGAACCTTACGCCATCCCTGATGGCCCGCTTTCCCGCCGCTTTTGTACCCGGTGGAACCGTTACTGCAGGGAATTCATGCCCGTACAGTGATGGTGCGGCTTTGCTGCTTGTTACGTCTCTAACGCGAGCACGAGCAATTGCGAGTCAGCAAAGAATCACCGGAGAAAGTGCACGGGGATTGAAATTTATAGATAGTGCCGTGCTGGGCAATGAGCCTACCTTGCTCGGAGCTGGAGCCGCTTATTCCACCCGCAAGCTCATGTCCCGCACGGGCCTTAGCCGCAACGGGTTGGCTGCGGCCCTGGTCGAGTTCAATGAAGCTTTTGCCGCGCAAGTTCTGGCCGTTGCAGATCTTCTCGGAGTAGATCCCGGCATCTTTAACCACGACGGCGGTGCCTTGGCCTTGGGGCATCCGTACGGGGCATCTGGGGCTGTCCTTGTGACGAGGCTGCTAGCCCGTGCCCGGCGCGGCGCCGATTTAGGCACAGATGCCCTCGCCATGATCAGCATGGCAGGTGGAATGGGTATTACAGCGCAATTCCAGTGGACTCAGATGCATGACTCGTAGAACTAATAGAACTTATAAGCTCAGTAGCCCCAGATAGACAGCTGCACATCGGTGCCGCCGGGGATCATGTTAGCCTCAGCACTTTTCTACCCACCATCGTCTCTGGAGTCTTCCAGGGACCTAAACTCTTCAGGGGCTCGGACTCTTGGTTGGGTTAGCTACTCTCAGGCTCACCGAGACCACGGGCGGCCAAGGCATCACCCGTGGCGCGGGCATAGCCCACTGTGGCAATGACCACCGGCAGTGAGCGGGCCAGTAGGTTTCTTTCAAGGCCTCGGGCGCGGGCTGCGTCACGGACATCGGCAAAGGCCCCTATGACAAAGGGGATGCTACGAAGCATCAGCGCCACTGTGAGAGAGAACCGTTCGGGGTCTGCACCAAACCGCTTTAACGGCATCACAAGCGCAGCCAAACCATCCAGGAGCTCGTCAACGGGTGTTGAGGCCGTCAAAATGTTTGAAGCCAGCACTGTAGCGAGGATCGCGGCAATGACGCTCCAGGCGACCCATGGGCCGTGTTGCCACCACTGGTACCCCATGATCAGCACCAAAAAGATTAGCATCATTCGCACTGCTCGCCACATGCGCTGCCAGCTCAGACCGGCCAAAAAGTGCCCCACCACAACCACAACCAAGGTCAGGGTGGTTGTGCGAACGCCAACGCGCGTTGAAACTAACGGGGAGGCTAAACACAGAACGGCGATACTAAAAAGCAGGAGAGCTTTAATGCCCAGCGACAAGCGGTGAATCACCGAGGTTCCCGGGACATATCCGGCTACTAGAAAGGCCTGTCCGCGCACTAGAGCGCCAACTCCCGGTACCGGGCGATCGCCTCTTGCGGATCGCCGTCGAACACTAAATCACCGTGGTCAATCACCAGAACACGGTGGAAGGTTGCGGCCAACGTGAGGTCGTGAGTAGACATGATCAACTGCTGAGGAAGTGTTTCAAGACGTTGCATGAGCATTCTCGTGTTGCGCAAATCAAGCAGGGTTGATGGCTCATCCAGCACCAATATCTCGGGAACAACGGCCAACACTGTGGCAAGGGCCGTCAGTTGACGTTCACCACCTGAAAGTTCATAGATGCTGCTTTCCGCCAAATGTTCAAGACCGTAGTCCGCAAGGATGGCCAGGGCCTTGTTCTTGCGCTCCCGCTTACCCAGTTTCTGCCGGCGCAAAGACAGCTCTACGTCTTCTTGAGGTGTTGGCATGACTAACTGGGACATGGGATCCGTAAAGACAAAGCCCACGCTGCGTCGCACCGCCGATGACTCAGTGATGGTATTGCGGCCATTGACAACGACCGTGCCGGTCGATGGGCGCACAAGCCCGTTCAGCATCCGCAATAAGGTCGATTTACCGGATCCGTTTGCGCCAATGACAGCAATTCGAGACTCGGTCAGCCGCAAGGTCAGAGGCGCCAGAATTCTTTTGGCGTCCTGGCGTCGAGGATCAATCGGGGGGATGCTGACACCGGCCTGTGTCAGGACAATGGTGTTTTGAGCAGAAGGGTTCACTTGCTTCGACGGAGCAAAAGATCCGGGAACGCCCGGTGCAGGCTCAACGCAATGATCACGGCTAGAACATTCTTGAGAATGTCGCCCGGCAAAAAAACAACATCCGCGAGCATGGCCGTTGGCAGGCTCATGCCTTTGATGACAAATCCCACAATTCCACTGAGGTGAATAACTACTGTACCCGCCATGGCTGCAGCAAAAAGCGCAGCGGCTCGCCAGCGGCTGCGCACTGCCCACGTGGCCAGAAGGCCCACAGTTGCGGCACCGAAAATGAAGCCAATGATGTAACCAGCCGATGGGCTCGCCAACACTGCCGGGCCTGCCCGGAAACCGCTAAAAATTGGAAGCCCGATCAGCCCCAACAGCACGTACAGCCCTACGGCTGCAGTCCCTCGGGCAAAACCAAGAACAAGACCGCACAGCACTACCACCAGCGTCTGCAAGGTGATGGCTACGCCCGCTGGGCCAACATTGATGCCCGGTACTGCAATGGACGCTGCCAAGAGAGCGGCAAAAACAGCGATCAGCGAGAGGTCCATAGCGCCCCATCGGACTCTCCGGGAGCGTAGCCCATCCTTATTGTTGGGCGCATCGGAGAGTGGAGTTGATGTACTCAATGTCTCATCCACAGGTCGTGAAAAACTCATTATTGCTGCTTTCGGTAAAGTTTTGCCAAGGTAAGAGTTGGACGAACTCAGATCCTCGTTAGACTAGGTAGGTTGTTCAACGCTGCTCTCATCCGGAACCGGAGAGATACGTTTCGCGGCACTTACCCACTTACGTGAAAGGTTACTACGTTGATATCGGTCCAAGACCTTGAGTTACGTGCTGGAGCGCGCCTGCTCATGGACGAAGTATCCTTCCGCATCGACTCCGGTGACAAAATTGGTTTGGTGGGCCGTAATGGCGCCGGCAAAACCACCCTAACCCGTGTATTGGCCGGGGAAGGACTCCCTGCAGGTGGCAAGGTCACCCGTACCGGCGAGATCGGCTACCTACCGCAGGATCCCCGCACCCCTGACATGGAGCAGCTTGCCAAGGACCGTATCCTCTCGGCCCGTGACCTTGATAAGGTCATCACCAAGTTGCGCAAGGCTGAAAGCGACATGGCCAGTGAGGACAACTCTGTTCGGGACAAGGCAATGCGCCGCTACGACAGGATTGAGGTGGAGTTCCTTGCTAACGGTGGTTACGCCGCCGAGGCGGAAGCAGCAGCCATCTCCTCCAACTTGGCACTGCCTGACCGCATCCTGAACCAGCCCCTGAAAACCCTTTCAGGTGGTCAGCGACGACGTGTGGAGTTGGCTCGGATTCTCTTTTCCGGGGCCAAAACAATGCTCTTGGACGAGCCGACAAACCACTTGGACGCCGATTCCATCGCGTGGCTGCGCGACTTCCTCAAAAGCCACAATGGCGGTCTGATTGTGATTAGTCACGACACCGAACTCCTTGAAGCCACTGTCAATAAGGTTTACCACCTGGATGCCAACCGGGCCACGATTGACCAGTACAACTTGGGCTGGAAGAAATACTTGGCTCAGCGCGAAACTGATGAACGGGCACGACGCCGGGAGCGGGCCAACGCTGAGAAGAAGGCCGGAGTCCTCATGGACCAGGCAAACAAGATGCGTGCCAAGGCCACCAAGGCTGTTGCCGCGCAGAACATGGCCAAGCGCGCCGAAAGGTTGCTGGCCGGGCTCGAAGAAGTCCGCGCCCAGGACAAGGTTGCAGCGTTGCGCTTCCCCGATCCTGCTCCTTGTGGAAAGACTCCTCTGACCGCTGAGGGCCTCAGCAAGTCCTACGGCTCGCTGGAAATATTCACCGATGTCAGCCTTGCTATTGACCGCGGCTCCAAAGTCGTTATTCTGGGCCTAAACGGTGCGGGTAAAACAACTTTGTTACGCATGCTTGCAGGTGTTTCCAAACCAGACACGGGTGAAGTGATTGCCGGCCACGGACTGAAAGTGGGCTACTACGCCCAGGAGCATGACACTCTTGATGTAACCCGCACCGTCTTGGAAAACATGCGTTCCTCAGCTGGTGATATGAACGACGCCGAAGTTCGCGGCATCCTCGGGTCCTTCCTTTTCTCCGGTGATGATGTGAACAAGCCTGCCGGGGTACTCTCCGGCGGTGAAAAAACCCGTTTGGCGTTGGCTACTATCGTTGCCTCAAGCGCCAACGTGTTGCTGCTTGATGAGCCCACTAACAACCTTGACCCTGCCAGCCGCGCAGAGATCTTGGGTGCACTGAAGAACTACACGGGCGCTGTTGTCCTTGTTAGCCACGATGAAGGCGCAGTGGCAGCACTGGATCCTGAACGCGTGGTCCTGTTACCTGACGGTGACGAGGACCTCTGGAGCCAGGACTACCTAGACCTGATCACACTGGCTTAGCACTAAGAATTTCTGCAAGAACTGCCGTTCGCTATCTTTAGCGGACGGCAGTTTCTTTTGCACCAGTGGTGGCCAAGAGTTGGCCATAACTCATGGAGAGCATCGCTTGATGACTGCCAGCGCCCGCCCACAGCACTGGAAACTGGGCCAGATCGCAGTCAAGAAATGTGTAAATGGGGCGGGGGTGCCCCAGTGGAGCGACACCTCCCACCGGCTGCCCGGCGTGCTGGAGAACAAATTCCGGACTCGCTCGCTTGATTTTTCCTAGGCCGTGTACCCGGGCAACGAGTTTCACGTCTACTTTTGCCGCCCCGCTGGCAAGGATCAGCAGGGGAGCACCGTCGCATTCGAAAATCAGGCTGTTCGCAATGGCACCAACCGTGCAACCAAGCACAGCAGCTGCGGTGGCAGCCGTGGCAACCGATTCCGGCACAACTACCACTGTGTCCGCCAGCCCTGCACTAAGCAAAGCTGCCCGTACATTTTCAACAACCGGGTCTTCACCAGCATCTTCAGAAGGACAGGGCAGTGAAGTGTTCGACTCTTTCATCCCTTTAGATTAGATGAGAAAAAACACAGCGGCCGAGCAAGTTTGCCGGGCTGGTGAGTCTGACTAAAAACCCTGCGCATCCAAAAGTGCATCCTCTGCTTCCTCGGCGGTGGGTTTGGCTCCCGGACGGCGACGCTTGGGATGCTGGCGGGGATGGAATGCCGATCCTCTGCCGTAGACCTCTTCCACCGGGACGCCTGACGCCTGTGCCTCTTGTGCGTCAAAGTCATCATTGCGGCGTTGTGTTCTGGCAGCATAGCCAAATCCGACGAATGCCAGGATCCCAAAAGCGATCCACTGTAGTGCGTAACTGAGATGTGAGCCTTCATCGATAGAAGGGGAGGGGAACGCTACGGGGCGGATGGCGGCCGCTGGTGCTTCACTGGCCAATTGTCCGTAAGCACCGTTTTTGATGGGGTAGCTCAGTTCCGCGGCGTAGTCATTGAGCTCAATGGTGGCCAGCTGACCCGGGGGTGCTCCACGGTCAAGCTTGGGCTCAGGCGGCTTCAGTCTTGCAACGACGCTGACAACACCGGGCTCCGGCTGCGGGATGGCATCTGGATGCCCTGCTTCCTTGTTGCCAATAGGCAGCCACCCACGGTCGATAATGACCGTGTCACCGTTTTCCAACGTCAACGGGACAAGCACTTCATAACCAGCAGCGCCGTTGAGAGGGCGATTACGCACAATGCGTTCATCCGCCACCTGATAGGTGCCTTTCAAACGAACCTGGGTCCATTCTTTTGCAGGATCAAGAGCGTCAAAATCAGAAGCTACGTCCGCATAGTCATAAATCGTGCCAGCGTAGTTCTCCTGAATTTTACTGATGTTCTCAACCACGGCATTGCGGCGGTTGATTTGCCAGTTTCCCAAGGCCACGCAGGCGATGGCAAACACAAGTGCCATGGCAAAATAGCCCATCCACCTGCTGGAGAACAGAAATTTATAAGTCTTCATGAACTAGACAGAATCCTTAGGGCTCAAGGGCTGAGTTTCCTTCCATAAGGAACGGCTTTGCAGGTAGTCTTCCAACCACGCTGCGTGATCGGAGCAAGCCAACCAGATCTTGCGCCGCTCAGCTGTGTGAATCTTAGGATTGTTCCAGAGCAGCGCGGTAGTGGCATTCTCACGACAGCCTCTCCGTGAGCAGATGGGAGTCTGGGGTTGCTCCGTCACCGGCTTTCCATCCTCGGGCAACATATCGAAGATGTTCATGATGCTTGCTCTCCTGCTTCTGGGCCATCCATGTTTGGGTCTTTCATGTTTGGGCTATCCATCTCATCCGGGACAATCTCACCGGCGAGTACATCGGAAACACCACTTACGTCATCCTCAGTACTGTTCTGCCCACCCTCGATGCCATAGGTTGGGGCATTATCAAGCAGTTCAACTCTCTCTTGGTGAACAATGTCTGCCCCACCATTAGCGATCACCACAGCAACCCACGGCAGAACCACGGCCCCGATGACGGGTATGAGCTTGAACCATCCGTCGAAAACAAAGATTGCCGCAAGGCAGACCATCCGAATGCCCATCGTGACAGCGTATTTCACCATACGGCTGTGCATGTCTTCGCTATGCGCAATGGCCGCATTGGTAATGGCTTGGACGCTAGAAACGGGCGCACCGTGACGGTACTTGCTGCGCCGTTCCGTACCGGGCTTCGGCATGGCTGATTGGTCTTTCATCACACTCCCAGGGACACCCTTATTCTCTCACCGAGAGGGGGCACAACCAAAAGCCAAGTGTGTGGGCGCAGCCCTTTCACCGTAGGATTCATTAACTGCAGCTAACTTTCAAGAGTAGTCGTCGGGTACCTTGGGGGATTGTCCAGGAGTCTTCTCGATAACCAAAGCAATTTGCTGCTCCAATCCGTCATTTTGATGTTTGTTTTCTTTGGAGGAATACATGAGTACACCGGCAGGCGACGAACGCCAGGCTCGTAGTGTTTTGGTCACCGGCGGGAACCGTGGCATAGGACTTGCCATTGCTCAAGCCTTCCTAGCCAACGGCGACAAAGTTGCAGTGACCTACAGAAGCGTTTCAGAGCTGCCCGACGGAATACTCGGTGTCAAGGCTGACGTCACGGACACAGCCTCCGTTGACGCAGCTTTTACTGAGGTCGAGGTGGCGCACGGCCCCGTAGAGGTTTTGATTGCCAATGCCGGCATCACCAAGGACACCTTGTTGTTGCGCATGAGCGAGGATGACTTCACCTCAGTGGTTGACACGAACTTGACAGGCGCCTTCCGGGTTATCAAACGCGCCTCCAGGGGAATGATCCGCCTACGGAAGGGGCGTGTGGTGCTGATCTCTTCCGTTGTGGGTCTCTATGGTTCACCCGGGCAGATCAACTACGCCGCGTCAAAGGCAGGACTGGTTGGTATAGCCCGCTCGCTGACCCGCGAGCTGGGTTCCCGCGGGATTACAGCCAATGTTGTGGCTCCGGGATTCATCAGCACCGACATGACAGCGGCGTTGCCAGAAGAAACACAGAAGCAGTACCTGTCCACCATTCCGGCGGCTCGTTTCGCCTCCGCGCAGGAGGTTGCCAACGTTGTTCGCTGGGTGGCAAGCGATGAAGCTGCCTATATCTCTGGCGCCGTCATTCCTGTTGACGGCGGTTTGGGAATGGGCCACTAACACGCAGATGACTCGGGCAGCCCGACTTGTGCTAGCGATCCCTCATCCAGTGCCTGGTGGGGCTTTCAAGCGCTTCCTAGGCGTTTTGACTAGGCCTGCGGTGGCAGCTATGACGTGGCGGCTGCTTGAGCACGGATAAGATTCGATATAAAGCCCAAGGCAACCCCAACCGCCCGGCACAGATTGATCAGTTCAAATTAAGGATGTTTTATGGGAAAGCTTGACGGAAAGACCGCTATTGTCACCGGATCCTCACGTGGAGTTGGCGCCGATGTAGCGAAGTACCTCGCCGCTGAGGGTGCCGCGGTAGTGGTTAACTACCGCCAGAAGGCCCCGCGCGCCAACAAGGTTGTGGCGCAGATCATTGAGGCCGGCGGCCGCGCAGTTGCTGTTGGTGCCGACCTCACAACTCAGGAGGGTGTCCAGAGCCTTGTCAGTGCTGCCCTGGAGAACTTCGGTTCACTGGATCTCTTGGTTCTGAACGCCTCTGGCGGCATGGAAAGCGGCATGGCCGAGAACTACGCGCTGCTGTTGAACCGTGACGCACAGGTCAACCTACTCAATGCGGCCATGCCGCTGCTGCCCGCTGGCTCGCGCGTGGTGTTTGTCACAAGCCACCAGGCGCACTTTATTGAAACTGTGCCCACCATGCCGGAGTACGAGCCTGTAGCTAAGAGCAAACGTGCCGGTGAGGATGCCTTGCGCGCCTTGATCCCGAATCTGGAAGCGGAGCACATCTCCTTGGTGGTGGTCTCAGCTGACATGATCGAGGGAACAGTCACCGCAACGCTCCTTGACCGTGCAAATCCAGGCGCCATTGAGGCTCGCCGCGCCGAAGCCGGCCGCCTCTACTCCGTATCCGAATTTGCTGCTGAAATTGCCAACATGGCAACCGCAGACGTTCCCAATGGTCACACCGAATACGTGGGCGGAGCCAGCACCTTCAAATAGGCCAGGTAGACCGCTGCTGCACCCTGGCGGCTGCACCTTGGCGTAAACACACATTGATCGAGCCCGTTCCAATCCGTATGTGCGGACCGGAGCGGGCTCGATCGTGTTTGTACCTAGTGCGCATCCTTTTACAATCGGCTTATTCGCCCAAGACCAGCAGTTCAGCCCGAGACCAGCAGTTCAGCGGGCCTACTGGGCGGCTGCTACGGCGTCCAGATGTTAGCTAGGGCCAGGGCAATATCAAGATTTGGCAGGTTGATCTGAGCGTCGGCGGCTTCGCGAACTGCCGGTTTTGCGTTGAATGCCACTCCCAGTGCGGCAGCAGCCATCATGTCGAGGTCATTGGCACCGTCACCAATGGCCATGGTGGCTTCAGCACCGATGCCAACTTCCTGGCTCCAGTTCTGCAACTGCACGGCCTTAGTGGCTCTATCAACTACCGCCCCCACCACTTTGCCGCTTAGGTGCCCATCAATGATTTCGAGGTCGTTTGCCATCGCGAAATCTAAGCCCAATTTCTCGGCCAGCGGGGTGAGGATCTGTGAAAAGCCCCCTGAAACAGCGGCAACAACGTGTCCTGCTTCCTTTGCCTGGGATACGAGCCGTTCGGCCCCGGCTGAAAGCTGGATCGCCGCGCCAACCTCCGCCAGTACGCTCTCCGGAAGTCCCGCTAGGGTGGCCACCCGATGATGCAGACTTTGAGCAAAATCCAACTCTCCGCGCATGGCCGCCTCGGTGACCTTTGTGACCTCGGCTTCGGCCTCCGATCCAGCATGGGCTGCCAAAAGTTCAATCACTTCCTGCTGGATCAGTGTGGAGTCAACATCCATAATGATGAATTTACGTTTTGCCCAGCGAAGCGAGTCGGGAACAACGGCAGTGTTTATTTCTCCGGCACCGGCCTCAGTGAGGGCCCGACGCAAGCGAGTCAGTCGTGCAGCAGCTTGGGCGTGAGTTGTTCCCGAAGGAGTGAGGGATCCCAGTTCCAGCACAATCACTTCAAATTCAGGATGGTTCTCGCGTCGTTCCGAGGCGATGGTGTAACCATGCTCGGTCAATACTGTCCTGGTTTTCTCCATGGCTGCGGGGGAGAGCGTTTGGCCATAGCTAACTGCTGTGAAAGTGGAGGGCATGCTAAGAATTCTACCCGCACCCGACTGTGCCTCCACGAATCCCATCCAAGGTCCCTCTCCTACTTCTTCTTAGCGAACGGCGTGCTGGTTAGCGCAGTCCACCTCTCGTGTCATAAGCTCATTGATTATGAGTGAAGTCTTAGGTTTGGCCGGTGTCAGCGTTGTCCGCGGCACTAAAACATTGTTGGACAACGTCGACTGGCGTGTCATAGAAGGCGAACGTTGGGTGGTTCTTGGACCCAACGGTGCTGGCAAGAGCACATTGTTGCAAATTGCTGGTGCCCGCATGCACCCCACGCGTGGGGTTGCCGGGATTCTAGATGAGGTTTTGGGGGCCGTTGACGTCTTCGAGTTGCGCCCTCGTATTGGTTTGGCCTCTGCCAGTCTCGCAAACCAGATTCCGGAGCATGAGAAGGTGCTCAATGTAGTTGTGACGGCTTCTTACGGCGTCACAGGTCGCTGGCGCGAAGCTTACGATCGTAATGATGAACGCCGTGCGTTTGGTCTGCTCGAGGAGTGGGGTGTTTCAACGTTCTTCAACCGCACCTTTGGTTCATTGAGCGACGGCGAACGCAAGCGGGTGCAGATTGCCCGCGCACTCATGAGTGATCCGGAGCTTCTTTTGCTCGATGAGCCCGGAGCCGGTCTTGATTTAGCCGGACGTGAAGGCCTGGTCAAGCGCCTCAGCGAACTGGCAGCTGACCCAATGGCCCCCAGCACCGTCCTTGTCACACACCACCTTGAAGAGATTCCACCAGGTTTCACGCATGCACTGTTGCTGCGCGACGGTGCCGTGGTTGCCCAAGGGCCCATCGCCGATGTCTTGACGGAAGAGAAACTCAGCGCTACGTTCGGCCTGCCGCTGAATGTCGCAAGTAACGCCGGAAGGTACACGGCGACAGCACGGCACTAACCGTCATCGTTCTACCCGGACACCAGCAAGAACACCAGTAAGAACACCAGACTAGTATTTCGCGATAAGTTTTTTAGTAGGCCACCGAAACCGCATAGGATCCCGCCAGAGCTGTGAACGCGCTTGAGTCATTTTTCATCCTGCTAGGCGGTCTGTGGGCCGGCACCATCAACACAGTGGTTGGCTCGGGGACTCTTGTTACCTTCCCCATCTTGATCGCCTTGGGGATCGCTCCCGTCATGGCAGTGGTCAGCAATGCAATGGGTTTAATTGCTGGCGGAGTTTCCGGCACGTGGGGCTATCGTCTCGAGCTGCGAGGGATGGGCCCCAATCTTGTCCGTCTGATGCCTGCGTCGGTACTGGGCGGGATAACAGGGGCGTACCTCCTGCTGCATCTACCTGAAGAAGTTTTCCACGTTGTTGCCCCCGTGCTGATTGTCTTTGCACTGGCATTGGTAATTTTTCAGCCCCGGCTGCAGGCTGCCGTGAAGGCCCGTCGCGGCAATGCCACATCCGTCCGCTCTCATGATGCGCTAATGGTGGCCTTGGTGTTTCTGGCGGGAGTCTATGGCGGCTATTTTGTTGCGGCTCAGGGAGTGCTGTTGGTAGCGATCCTTGGCATCTTTATGAGTGGAACTTTGCAAAACGCCAACGCCGTCAAGAACGTGCTCTCACTGAGCGTGAACGTCATTGCGGCTATTTCCTACTTGCTGTTCGCCCCCGAGAAGATCATCTGGATCGTGGTTGGTTTGATCGCAGTCAGCTCGCTCATTGGTGGTTTTGTTGGCGCAAAGATTGGTCGCAGATTGCCGCCCGTGGTGTTGCGCACGGTTATTGTCGTCCTCGGATTGGTTGCTTTGTTCTTCATGATACAAAAATTGGTGATTGCATGATCATCGTCCTGCAGGATGCCGGCGATCCTCGCGTCAGTGATTACGTTTCCCTCACCGACGTCCAATTACGCAAGACCAAAGAGCCCGCAGAAGGCCTGTATATCGCCGAAAGCCCCAAAGTCCTGCGCCGGGCCTTGGAGGCGGGTCACCGGCCCAGATCCTTCTTCCTGGCAGAAAAATGGTTACCGGAGATGGCTGATGTTTTAGAAAAGTACCACGACGTTCCCGCCTTCGTAGGGTCCAGCGCAATTCTGACGGAAATTACCGGCTTCAACCTTCACCGCGGCGCTATGGCTGCCATGCACCGTCCAGATGCGCGCAACGTCCCGGCTCTCTTGGCCGGGTCCCGGCGGATTGCCGTGCTGGAAGACGTTACGGATCACACTAATATTGGTGCGATTTTCCGATCTGCTGCCGCATTGGGAATAGATGCAGTTCTCATTAGCCCCCGCTGTGGGGATCCTCTTTACCGGCGCAGTATCCGGGTCAGTATGGGTGCAGTATTTCAAGTCCCATGGGCACGGCTGCCGGAATGGCCGGCAGGTTTGGCCATGCTCCATGAAGCAGGATTTACCACGGCTGCACTTGCCCTCGTGAAGGACTCGCTCACCATTCACGAACTTGCTGCCCGCAATGAGCAAAAGCTGGCATTGGTGGTGGGCACTGAGGGGGACGGGCTCAGTGCCCAGACACTGGCACGAGCCGATCACACCGTGATGATCCCCATGTGCGCCGGCGTTGATTCGCTCAATGTGGCAGCAGCGTGTGCTGTAGCCTTTTTCGCCACCGCGGGTAGTGTAGAAACATGAACTTAGATGAGAAATTACCCGATTTTTCTTTGGCGGATCAACATGGAATGGTCAGGACTCTTTCCGAACTAAGCGCCGATGGTCCTTTAGTTATTTTCTTTTACCCGTTGGCTGGCAGCGGAGGATGCACCAAGGAAGCCTGCCATTTCCGGGATTTGCAGGCCGAGTTCGCGGAGGCGGGCGCCTCCATTGTGGGCATCAGCACGGACTCTGAAACCAAACAGCTGAACTTTGCCACGAAAAACAACCTCAGCTACCCACTGCTGAGCGACACAAAAGGCGAGGTAGCCGACTTGTTCGGAGTGCGGCGTCGCCTATTAGCGAAATCCCTACCCACCAAAAGAGCCACCTTCATTGTTGATACAAACAGAATTCTGCGTTTCGCAGTCTCCAGTGAAACAAATATGAATTTACATGCCGATCAGGCACTGGCTGCTCTCGCCACAATGGGCTAACACAGCAACCCGGATGCTGCTGCAGACTCCAGCTTGGTGAATTCGGCTCTAAGCGGTAAAGTTTCTAGCTGGGCCTAGTGCCCATACCATTCATCAGTCTGGCAAAAACCAGACGATAACACTCTGAGGTTTACAGTGAAGCAGAACACCCACCCGAAGTATGAAGCCATCGTTTTCAATGACTTGGCTTCAGATACCAAGTTCCTGACGCGCTCCACGGCGACGTCCAAGAAGACCATCGAGTGGGAAGATGGCAACACCTACCCCGTTATCGACGTGGAAATCTCTTCAGAGTCACACCCGTTCTACACGGGCAAGCAGCGCATCATGGACAGCGCCGGCCGCGTGGAGCGCTTCAACGCCCGCTTCGCAGGCTTCGGCAAGAAGTAGTACTTCTTTCCAACAGTTTTTGTTTTAGACAGGGTTCGCACTATACGGTGCGGGCCCTGTTTTCATGTCATCACAGCACCAAGAAGTCATCTCTGGTGCCCTGCCGAAAGACCGAAAGACCTAAAGCGAGTCAATTTTGCACAGAAGAATTTTGCACAGAAGAGCTGACAGCGGGGAAGATGGAGGCATGGCAACGCAACTTCATGGTGAATATAAGGTGCATGGCGGCAAATTGGTCGTGGTTGACTGCACGGTCAAGCATGGTCTCCTTGATGAGGTCCAGGTCAGTGGTGATTTTTTCCTTGAGCCAGATGAGGCGCTGGATGACATCAATGCTGCCCTGAACGGTTTAGCTATTGAACTGCCCGCTATTGAATTCGCCAGCGCCATCACGGCTGCCCTCCCTGCGGACGCGGTGCTGTTTGGATTTTCAGCGCAGGCCGTGTCCATAGCAGTGCGCAGAGCACTGACCAAGGCAACAAGCTGGATTGACCATGAGTGGGACATTATTGCGCCAACTGTCCTGCCAACAGCCATCAATGTCGCCTTGGATGAGATCCTCACCGAGGAAGTGGGAGCGGGTAGACGAAACCCAACCCTCCGTTTTTGGGACTGGGAAGAACCCTCGGTTGTTATCGGCAGCTTCCAGTCCGTCCGCAATGAACTCGACCCCATCGGGGTGGAGAAGCATGGTATTCACGTTGTCCGCAGGATCAGTGGTGGCGGTGCCATGTTCATGGAAGCAGGTAACTGCATCACCTATTCGTTGTACCTTCCCCAGACTCTCGTTGATGGACTCACTTTTGAGGACTCCTACAAATTTCTTGATGCCTGGGTATTAGCTGCTCTTGAGTCGATGGGCATCGAGGCTTTCTATGTGCCGCTGAACGACATTGCCACCAGCGCCGGTAAAATTGGCGGCGCAGCCCAGAAGCGACTCAGCAACGGAGCAATGCTCCATCACGTGACAATGAGCTATGACATTGATGCGGAAAAAATGGTTCAGGTCCTGCGCATCGGGAAAGAGAAGCTCTCAGATAAGGGCACCCGATCCGCCAAGAAGCGTGTAGATCCTTTGCGCCGCCAGAGTGGGCTAAGCCGCCAAGACATTCTTGAGCGCATGTCAGAGACATTCATTGATCGTTATGGTGCCCGTGCAGCATTCCTCACTGATACCGAACTTGCCGAGGCGGCACACCGTGTGGAGCGCAAATTTGGCACTACGGAGTGGCTGCACAGAATTCCATGAGCGCTCCTTCCCAAGATTCACCACGAGCGCTGTCTTGGTGGCCCAATCAGCCACCTGCTTCCTTTGCCTTCGTCATGGCTACCGGAATTGTTTCTGCCTCACTTCTCGACGCTGGCTGGAGCGTTGCAGCCACGATCTTGTTATGGATAGCGGCTGTTGCTTTGCTGCTGCTCTTTATTGGACTCATTGGTCGCCTTGTTACCCACAATGCTGATGCCGCGGCTGACTTTCGCAATCCACACAAAGGCTTCGGTTACCTGACAGTGGTAGCAGCCATTAACGTTGTTGGCATTGGATTTCATCCCGTCGCACCACAAGCCACATGGATTCTGGCCGCAATAAGCATTGTGCTCTGGCTGTTCTTGGCGTACGGAGTCCCCCTGTCAATGATGCTGCGAACAGAAATGGGAGAGAGCTTACGTCCCCGGCTGCTCCCTGTGGACGGCACCTGGTTTCTCTGGGTTGTCTCCACGCAGTCGATCTCCATGGCCGCAGCCTCCCTAGCAACTGGCGGAAGTACTGTGCGGCTTCTCAGCGATGCTGCTGTAGCATTCTGGGGCGTAGGGATCATGCTGTACCTGACGCTCACCACCATGGTTGTACTCCGACTCCTTACAGGTGGTGAAAATCTTGGTGGCATAGTGCCCACCAACTGGATCTTTATGGGGGCCACCGCCATCACCGTCCTGGCCGGTTCAATGATCCTGCATCTGCCGGCGGATATCCCGGTTGTGCATTTGGCCGGTCCAACTGTGGGCGGCCTGAGCTACCTGCTGTGGGCCTTTGGCCTGTGGTGGGTTCCGCTTCTCGTGGCTTTCGGCTTCTGGCACCATATAGTGCGGCGTCAACCCTTGCGATACAGCACCGCATTGTGGTCAATTGTGTTTCCGTTAGGAATGTTCGCCGTAGCAACATTCCGTTTTGGCACTGAAAACCAAATGCAGCTTGTGACCTTCGTAGGCGACGTTGCCACGTGGGTGGCGGTCGCAGCATGGCTAATAGTTGTGGCTGGCATGCTGCTTGCCTTTGCCCGATGGGTGCTTAAACACGCACCGGACAAAGGCGCACAGATTATCTAGGCGCTAACCGCTTGGGCGTTGAGGGCCCGTAGTAGCTGGTCACGCTGTTCGCGCACCATGCGTCGCAGCCCGGTGGATGCATGGGGGTGGTCTGCCAACCAGGCATCGGTTCGAACCATCACCGGGTGATCAGCAGGAGAAGTCCCAGAGACAAGATCTTGCTGCAGCGGGAACAATCCCCGGACTACCCGCCCAGCCATTTCCAGACTGCGCTCAGACCAGATACGTTCAATCTGCACAAAATAGGGTTCCACGAACGATTCAATTAACTCTCTCTCACCAGCGATTAGCCCTGCCATCGAGAATCCGGCGATAGTAGCGCTGAGGAGTTCATTGCTGAGCGTATTTTCATCGACGGCTTCACTCCAGCGACGTTGTTTCAGGGCCAGCTCAGGCAGTGCGGCTGTAGCGGCACAATGACTCGCCCTGTGTTCGGCGGTAGTGTTTGCCGCCAGTTCTTCATCCAGTTCGGCTTGGGTGGCTGCTCCCCGGGAAGCCAACTGCTGCCACAACAGCCAACGCAGGCCACCATCAACAGCCAGTCCGGCCGGCACGTGTGTTCCTGCCAGCAAGTCCCGGCTAATCTGCACCACCGCGTCACTGCAGCGACCCACAATCGCGAGGGTGCGCGCCCACACCAACTGCTCGTCGCTTGCTGGCTGCGCCTGGTTCAGGTGCCGCCCAATGCCAGCGAGCAGCATGTCCATAGCCAGCGCGCGCTCAGCTGGGGCACAGTAATAATGCAGTGCGTAAACAGCGTTGTCCGCCAAGGTTTGCAGCAGGCTAACATCGTTTTCACCCCCGGCGTGATCCACCACTGCGCGAAGGTAAACCGACGCAGGAAGAAGCCCGTCCCGTGTCTCATTCCACAGTGCAGACCACACAAGGCTGCGAGCTAGCGGGTCTATCATTTTTCCAACTGAACGAAGCGCGGTGGCAAGGGATCCGGCGTCGAGCATGACCTTGGCATAGCTATGATCCTCGTCATTGACCAGTAGCAGTGCCGGTGTTGCCACGCCAATAAACTCTGGCACCTCCGTCACCTCGCCAACCACATCCAAGGTGACCGAGTGTGTGCGGACAAGAGATCCGCCGTCGTAATCAAAGCAGCCAACCGCCAACCGGTGAGGACGCAGCGCTTGGGCACCAGTGATCGGATCAATAGCTTCTTGTCGGATCCCAACGGAAGTCACCTTGCCATTGTTTGTGTCAATGACGGGGGTGAGCGTGGACATACCGGAGGTCTGCAGCCACTGGCTGGCCCACGTCCCCAAATCTCTCCCGGAAGCTGTACTCAGCGGATCCAAGAGGTCCGCCAAAGTGGTGTTTGAATACGCGTGGGCAGCGAAATATTCTCTTGAACCGGCGATGAAGGCCTCATGGCCCACGTACGCAACAAGCTGCTTGAGCACTGAGGCGCCCTTGGCGTACGTGATCCCGTCAAAGTTAGCCTTGGCGGCTTCAAGGTCGGTGATATCAGCAACGATGGGGTGGGTTGTGGGGAGCTGGTCTTGTACATAGGCCCACGCCTTACGACGGCTGGCAAACATGGTCCAGGACTTGGCGCCCCACGGTGTCGCCTCGGCAACAGCCAAGTGACCCATGTAATCAGCAAAGGATTCCTTCAACCACAGGTCAGCCCACCACGTCATCGTGACAAGATCGCCAAACCACATATGCGCCATCTCGTGCATGATCGTGTTGGCACGTTGTTGGTAAGCCGTATCGGTGGCTCGGGACTCATGCACGTACGCTTCCGTGAACGTCACAAGGCCCGGATTTTCCATGGCGCCCAAGTTGTACTCAGGCACAAACGCCTGATCGTATTTACCGAACGGGTATGGGTGGTCAAAGAGTTCGTTGAAGTATGACAAGCCAGCTTTAGTGACCTTGAAAATCTCCGCCGCGTCAAAGTGCGGCGCGAGGGATGCCCTGCAATATGCGGCAAGTGGGATGTCCAGCCGCTGTCCTTGGTGTGCACTTTCTGCACCAAAGACCATCGAAAAGTGCTCCTCCACTTTGAAATACGGCCCCGCCAACACCGTGGTGATGTACGTGGAGATGGGAAGGGTGGCGGCAAAATCCCAGCGTGCCGTTAGCACTGGCGCATCCTGTCCCTGATTAAGCAAGTTACTCTCCGCTACAGGAGCACTCTCACCATCCGGGCCCACATATCGGCTTACCGATTGGTTGGATGCTACCTCCCAACCCGCCGGAGCAGTCACATGGAAAGTAAACGGGGCCTTCAAATCTGGTTGTTCAAAGTTTGCAAAAACACGCCGCGCATCAGCTGGCTCGTACTGTGTGTACGTGTATGTCCTGCCATCTGCAGGGTCCACGAACCGGTGCAGGCCTTCGCCACTGCGCGAATACGCGGCAGTAGCACACACAACAACTTCATTCTCAGCCTGGAGCGACGGCAAACGAATGCGTGAGCCAACAACGATGTCAGCCAGATTCAGGTTCGCACCGTTAAGGACTACCGATTCAACGCTCAAACCGATGAAGTCAAGGAATGTTTCAGCGGTGTTGGCAGCATCGGCAGAGTCGCCGGCTGATAGATCGGCAGCGAACAGTATTGTGCTGCGGCTTGGGAACCCGGCGACACTCAGGTCACCGGCCAAACCTAAGTCGAGGTCCACATCATAGGAGTGGACGGTGAGAAGTGATTTGCGGTCTGCAGCTTCATTGCGCAGAAGATTATGATTGGACACTATTTCATTCAATCACGGACTCTAAGTCAGATGTTCATCAGGTGCACAGCCCCAAACGCCAGGGTGCCAATCAGCAGCCAGGAACACAAGGCCATGACGGTTGCACGGGCTCCTGTATTCAGCAGATCACGTACCCGTACGCTGGAGCCAAGGCCAAAGAGAGCAGCCCCCAAGGCGATGTCCTGGGCAAGGGCACCGGCTTCAATACCCGATTCAGGTAGCCACCCGGTGGTGCGCAGAGCTGCCATCACTAGAAAGCCAACCACGAACATTGGAATGACCGGAGGAAAACGGGTGCTCGTGACAGTCTCCATGTTTCCAGCGCGTTGGAGTTCAAGAGCACGTGCTTGGCGTTTGCGCTCGATCGCCCCGGCCACACCCACGATGGGTGCCAACAGCACAACGCGAGTCAGCTTCACCACCACCGCCGCGCTCAGCGCAACAGCTCCAGCCGTTTGGGCGGTGGCCACTACCTGACCCACATCGTGAACTCCGGCACCAACCCACTGACCAAATTCCAGTGGTGAAAGTCCTAGCGGATTCATCAGAAGTGGCAAAATACCTATCGCCAGGGTGCCGCATAGGGTCACTAATGCCACTGGCAGCACAGTATCTTCATGTTTTGTTCCCTTGACGGCGGCCATGGCTCCGATGGCCGAAGCCCCGCAAATGGAGAACCCAGTTGCAATTAGAAGGGGAGTGTCGCCTTCTAGCTTGAACAGCTTCCCCAGGACCAATGTGCCGGCAAAGCTGAGCAACACAACTGCTACGACCAGGCCCACACTCAGCCAGCCTAGGTCCATGATGTCTCCGAGACTGAGCTTGAGGCCTAGGAAGACAATGCCAGCGCGCATGAAATGCTTGCCCGCGAAGTTTAATCCGGCACGCCACGGTCCTTGGCACAGCGTCGAGGTCCCGGGCAGGTTCACGGCGGCAATCCCAAGCACGACGGCGATGGTCATGGCAGGGAGCATCGGCACCAGGCTGTGCAGCAGCAGAGATACGGCAACCGCTGCCAGTGCCACAGCCAGCCCTGGTGCAATAACAAGGATCTGCTCTCTTGAACCGCTCCTTTTACCTTCCGGATTTACCATGGGCTGACCTTGTAATCCTTGAGGAAGACACCATATTGGTCTTCACCAGACTCGCCCATCACAATGGGGTCGTAAACACGAGCAGCCCCGTCAACCAAGTCCAAAGGAGCGTGGAAGCCTTCCTCAGCCAGGCGCACCTTTGTGTAGTGGGGCCTCTCGTCGGTGATCCAGCCTGTATCAACAGCTGTCATGAGGATTCCGTCGGCTTCTAGCATCTCCTTGGAACTAGTCCGGGTGAGCATGTTCAATGCAGCCTTTGCCATGTTTGTGTGGGGGTGACCAGGTCCTTTGTAGGCGCGGGAGAATTGTCCCTCCATCGCCGAAACATTCACAATATATTTTCGGTGGGCGGTGGAGGCTTTCATGGCCGGACGCAGCCTGGAAACCAGAAGAAACGGCGCTGTGACATTACAGAGTTGAACTTCTAGCATTTCCAGCGGGTCAACTTGGTCAATCACTTGAGTCCAGCTGTTGATCTCAGCCTTATCCGGTACCAGTCCGCCAGCATCAATAGCTGTGCCTGCCTCAATACGTTCCAAGGACGCCGCCCCCATCGAGAGTGCTAGTGCCGCAATTTCATCGCCACCAAGTTTAGGTTGTTCCATCATCTGGGTGGCCAGTGCCAAGGGGTGTTTGTCGTGTGCGTGACCGAACGTGACCAGTTCTGGCATGGGCGCGTCCGTCGGGAGGTCTTCAAGTTCGGCATCGACTAGGGGAGCGTAGGCGTTTCCTGAACGGCGTACTGTCTGAGCAGCATTGTTGATGATGATTTCTAGGGGGCCTGCCTCGTTCAGTGAGTCCGCCAAAGCCACCACCTGAGTGGGGTCCCGCAGGTCAATTCCTACGATCCGAAGCCGGTGGAGCCATTCGCCACTGTCTTCCATGGCCGCAAAACGACGTGCTGCATCCTTGGGGAAGCGTGTGGTGATCGTGGTGTGGGCGCCATCGCGTAGAAGCCGCAGGGCAATGTACATGCCAATTTTGGCACGGCCGCCTGTCAAAAGAGCCCTCTTGCCGCGAAGGTCCGTACGTGCGTCACGTTTGGAATGATTGAATGCAGCACAATCGGGGCACAGCTGATGGTAGAACGCGTCCACCTGTGTGTAGTGCTGCTTACAGATGTAGCACGGGCGGGGACGTTTTAGTGTCCCCGCCGTATCTCCTGTAGTGGAGGGCCTGAGCTTATTGCCCCGAGTTTCATCGTCTATGCGGTCAGGTGCTGCCGTGGCAGTTTTAGCAATAACTGCCTTGTCTGCATCATTGACAGCATCACGTTTCACGGTGCGGCGGTATCGTTTGACTGCCTTGAACATCTTTCCTGTGGCCCGGCGAACCAGTACATAGTCCGGATGTTCTTCGTCATAGACATGGATATTCTCCAAAACTTTCAAACAATTTTGGATCTCTTCGGGGCTCAAGTCAGGTGCAGTCACCCAATGATTTTAGCCTCTTCACCGGATGTCGCAGACCCAATTGCGGATATCTGGTTCTCCACCACCAGATCCATGGTCTCCTGTGCCACCTGATCAAGCCCTACGGCCAAGACCAGAGCTTCGGGTAGTTCCGCAGCCGCAGTCCGTGATAACGCGAGCTCCGTCGCATCGGGATTCGGGACAAGTTGGCCTTTACTCAGAACTGTGATCCCCGATTCAGTGACCGCGAATCCGCGGGATCTATCAAGGTCATGGTCCAGACCAATAGCCGCTCCAGCAGGAATCTTGACGTTTTTGTCAATGATCGCACGGCGCACTACGGCACCAGCCCCAATAGAGACTTTGTCCATGAGGACTGAATCTTGGACACGGGCGCCCGTGGCAACGTAAACGTCGTTGGAGAGTACCGAATTCTCAACCACTCCGCCGGATACTACAACGCCAGGAGCCACGATGGAATCTAATGCAGTGCCCACAGAATTATGAGCGCCCCGAACGAACTTGGCTGGCGGCGATGTCGTGTTGCGCGTGAAGATGGGCCAGGCCCTGTTGTACAAGTTGAAGATTGGCAACGGGGAGATCAGGTCCATATGTGCGTCATAGTAGGAGTCAATGGTGCCGACG
The DNA here is from genome assembly GCF_030063205.1 of Arthrobacter antibioticus. Lineage (GTDB taxonomy): Bacteria > Actinomycetota > Actinomycetes > Actinomycetales > Micrococcaceae > Specibacter. The sequence continues at coordinate 166,533 of NZ_JASISQ010000001.1, forward strand.
TCCCGCCAGTAGTTGCGGTCTCTGTCCGTGGCATCAGGGATGTCGTTAGTGGAGAAGTCATAAACGAAGGCTTCGCCACGTTCTACGAAGTACGGAATAATGTCCCCGCCCATGTCGTTCTTCGTATTTTCTTTGACGGCGTCGTGCTCCAATGCTTCGACAAGCGCGTCCGTGTCAAAAACGTAGTTTCCCATGGAAGCCAGGAACTGATCGGGTGCGTCCTCAAGTCCGGGAGTTGACTCCGGTTTCTCCACAAACGCCGAAATCTTATGCGCACCAATGGCGCCAGGAACTTCACCGCCATCAACCTCGATGACACCAAATTGATCGGCCATATCCAGGGGTTGACGTACGGCAGCAACAGTGGCCCGGGCACCTGAATTGATGTGGCTTTCAACCATTTGTTCAAAGTCCATGCGGTACACATGATCGGCGCCCACCACAACAACGATGTCGGGTTCAGCGTCGCCAATGAGGTTCATTGACTGGTAAATGGCGTTGGCGCTGCCTAGAAACCAGCTCTTGCCACGCCTTTGTTGCGCCGGTACTGAGGCAACATAGTTGCCCAACTGCGTAGACATACGCCACGTTTCAGAGACGTGTCGATCCAAACTGTGTGACTTATATTGCGTCAACACCACTATCTTGAAATAACCTGAATTCGCAAGATTTGATAAAGCAAAATCAACCAATCGAAAACCCGCAAAGGGTACGGCTGGTTTAGCACGGTCTGCTGTCAAGGGCATCAGACGTTTACCCTCACCGCCTGCTAGTACGATCGCCAGAACTTTCTTGACTGACATGATCCAACCTCCGAGAGCTCGATATTGTGCACTCCGCTGTGCCAGTTAAGGGTCACAACAACTTCACACTAGAACAAAAGTGTCCCGACAGACTACCTTGAGAGTGTGCGTATAGACATTGTGACAAAGGAATTTCCGCCGGAGATCTATGGAGGTGCCGGTGTACATGTTGCTGAGCTCAGCCGGGTCCTCGCTGCAAAAGTTGATTTGCATATTCATGCTTTTGGTCATCTGCGAGAGCCGGACTTCCATGGGGCAGTAGTTGCATCCTATGGCAACCTCCCTGAACTCGCCGATGCGAACCCAGCCGTCCAAACACTTGGTGTGGACTTGCAAATCGTTGGCGCGATTGACGGGTCCGATCTTGTGCACTCTCACACTTGGTATGCCAATATGGCTGGTCATATTTCTGCCTTGATGCACGGGATTCCGCACGTACTCAGCGCCCATAGCTTGGAACCCCTGCGGCCATGGAAAGCTGAGCAGCTTGGTGGCGGCTATGCCATTTCGTCGTGGGTTGAGAAGACGGCGTACGAGGGTGCTGCAGCGATTATTGCCGTATCCGATGGCATGCGCCAAGACATCTTGCGCAGTTATCCCGATGTGGATCCTGCAAAAGTAAGGGTCATTCACAATGGCATCGACGTTGCAGCGTGGCAGCGTGATGAGAAGGATGACCTTGTTCGTGGCCTTGGAATTGATCCCGAACGTCCCAGCGTTGTTTGGGTAGGTAGAGTTACGCGCCAAAAGGGATTGCCGTACTTACTAAAGGCCGCTGCTGCACTGCCGCCAGAAGTTCAGCTGGTGCTCTGTGCAGGGGCTGCAGACACTCCGGCACTAGGCGCTGAGGTGAATGAGCTCATTGCAGGTTTGAGGGCACAGCGCGATGGCGTGATTGTCATTGAACGCATGCTGCCTCGCGCTGAACTAATCCAGGTCTTAAGTCATGCAACCGTATTTGCCTGCCCTTCAATTTATGAGCCACTTGGCATTGTTAATCTGGAGGCCATGGCTTGCGGCGCCGCAGTTGTTGCTAGCGCAACCGGGGGCATCCCTGAGGTTGTAGCCCATGGTGAGAGCGGGCTGCTTGTTCCGTTGGCGCAGGTAGGGGATGGGACGGGGACACCGCTGGATCCGGATAAGTTTGTCGCCGACTTTGCCGCAGCCATGATTGAAGTGGTGAATGACCCCAACCGTGCACGAGAAATGGGTCAAAGAGGTCGCCAGCGCGCAACGGAACATTTCTCGTGGGAATCGATCGTGGAGCAAACATTGGAAGTTTATAAGAGCGTGCTTCCGCAAGACTGATCATCGCACCGGCAGGGATTTACCTACAGGTTCCTATTCTTGTTCCTGTGGTGTTCTTATCTACTTTCAATGCCGTGGTGATAGCGGTTGCGGCGCTGCGTTCCCATGGGGTCGAGCAGGTAAGGGGCTGTGAAGAGCGGGATGCCGTTAAGCAGTTTCATAGTCCAGTCACTTTGGTGGACAAGGGTATGGTGATAACCGCAAAGGAGCGCCGCATTGTCAATGTTGGTTTCGCCTCCATCGTGCCAAGGAATGATGTGGTGCGCTTCCGCCCAAGGTGCCGGGATGGTGCAATCGGGGAAGCAACACCCGAGATCACGCGCAAACAGGATTTTGCGCTGTGCGGCTGTAAATAGGCGCTGATTCCGTCCGACATTGAGAACCTCTTGACCCTCTCCCCGGCCCAAACGGATTATTTCTGGGTCACATAACGACTGGTCGAATAACGCCAGTGGCACAGGACCGCTGTACTGCGTGAATGCCGTCCCGGTTCCGTCATGTCGGTCAAGGTCTTCCTGCCGGGTGGAAATAATCAACTGTGCCTTCAGCCCACCGTTCAGAGGCAGTTTGTCCGTGCGGGCGGCTAGTTTCAAACAATCCAGTAGTCCGTCAAGAAGTTTCTGTGCTCGAGTTCTATCGTCCTTGACGGCAGGGTCAGTACTCTCTGGATCGATTGGGTCGCCTCCCTCCAGCTCTTCACCTGAATCTGGGAAGGGTATTCGAACCCCATTAACCACCCAATGGTTTTGGACAGAGTCCTCTGTATGGTTTTGGACAAAGTTCTCTGCTGCCGAACCCAACCGACCACTATCATCGGCATCCATGCGCCACTGTGATGCATCAGGGGATTCCGAATAAGCATCTTGGCAGGGTGGGTCGCCACAGCCAGTCTCGTGTCTGTCAGCTTCCGCGTCACCACCGCCAGCTTCCGCGTCATCTCCGCCAGCGTGAGCGTCAAAGTCAGTACCCACAGGAGCGCCAGTATTTTTGCCGACCTGACACGCTAACTTGAGACGAGTGAAATTCGCGGCCTCTTGGCTTGTTGGGGTCGCCGACTCAGGAATAAAGGGTTTATGGCAGGCGCCCCTGACGTGATCAGAGCCTAAGGTGTCACTTTCGAAACTTCCCGGCTCTGCATCATGAGAAGTTTGGGATCGAGACGGACTAGGTGGAACAGATTGCCGTAGTTGCTCCAGCGGCCCTGGGTTCAACTGCACTGGGTCCAACTGCACTGGGTTCAGCGGCCCTACTGGAACGGTGGCGTTGATATCAGAGTGCTTATTCGGGTTGGCAAAGCGATCCAAAATCACCATGATCTGTTCATACTGCGCGATTGTCAGGTGACCACCAATCGCTATAAGTCCACGCCGAGGCTTACGGAAGTAGATACCTTGTTTAGCCACTAAATCCGCGTGGCTGGGTTTCTGGCCGTCCGGATCCAACAGGCTCATCATGTGGTTGCCTACCTGTCGTAGGAAGTCCGGGCCCTCATTCTTAGCTGTTTGAACCAAGTCCTCCTGAACGTTGTCGCACTTTTCTTGACTGATACGTCCATTCTCTGCGAGTCGGCTGGCTTCTTCGACATACTTTGAGATCAATAGCGCCTGTTCTTGAGAGACATCTCCTCTGAAAAACGCTTCGCCAAGCTTTGGTTGTTCAGTCGGTGCGATCTTAGCGGTCACAGTATCCATAACTGGTAGGAGGACCTCAGCCAATCGGATTCGACGGCGGGCTTCAAACGCACTGATCGTCAAAGTTTGCATCAACATGTCCACAGCTCCCCGAACGCCTGTGGTGGCGTATCTGCCGGCGTCAACTCGCTGGGAGAGTTCGGCCGTGGTCTGGACGACTAGTGCCTGCCCAAAATGAAGTAGCTTTTCCAAGTCTTGCGCCCACTTAACACACTCCTTATCAGTGAGTTGACTGAGTTCCAGACCGAACGGTTCTGCGGCAGCTGGCTCCGTAGACCCTGGAGAAGACAGGTCTGAAGTTGAAGCGCTCTCAGGCTCGCTAGTAGTGGCATTAGTGGTGGCACGTACCAACGCTCCGGCAAGTGCGAGGAGTTGGTGCACATGCTCGCCAACCTGCTTCAGACCCGAATTGGACAACGAATCGATCGTAGTCCTTGCTGTTGTTCCCATATCTATATTCTAGAGGAAAGCACGGTCACTGTGAGGGGGAATCCGCGATGTGTGGACAAGCACGTGCCTGGTAGCCCTGTGGAGGAAAGGATGAATCTCGCACTTCGAACTTCGGAAAAGAAAAGTTAGAAAATGGGGAAGCTGAAGTATTGCCAACACTTCAAAGCTGACATTCGCGCAGACTGTGGATAAGTTCTGGCACGTCTGCCGCATCGAGTGTACTTTGGTAGCAAGCCAAGAGCAGGAAGTCCCGACGTTGAGACATACTGCCCACTCAGCACCACCAGTAGGGGCAACGATGAGTGCGCGCCACAGTGAAACGACAAACAATAAGAATGGTAATCCGGCATTTTGGTGTATCCATCGACGACTAACGACTCGTGCCGTGGCCATCATCTTTTCTACGCTGCTAGCTCTTAGTGGGTGCTCATCTACACCCAACATCCCTGCACCAACGGAGACAGAAAATTCGGGGAAAGCCAGCGCTGGAGTTACGACCAGTAAGGCTGCCCCGCCGCCGACCGTCGAAGCTGCCTATATGCCAGCAACTGCTGACGGGCCAGCCCAAAACGTTCCAATCCCCGTCCTACCTGATAAGGCCAAAGAATTCAGCAAAGACGGGCTCATCGCATTCGCTGAATACTGGTACAGCACGCTAGGTTACGCTTTTGAAACGGGAGATCCGGACCCCATGATGGCCGTGAGCGGACCGGACTGTAAGACCTGCGCGGCAATGAGCCAGACTGTTGTGGCTGGTCATGCAGGGGGTAAATGGATTGTAGGTGGAAAGATAATTATCGATCCGCCGCACACTTCCTTTGTGCTGACACCTAAGGACAATTACCAGGCGACGACTCTGGCGCGTCAAGAGCGTGTGCAATACTTCAACGCGGACAAATCGCTGTCAATCGATCGCGGCGTAACAAGGGCCCAAGGAGATATTCTTGTTGGGCTTTATCAAGAGGGACAGTGGATAGCGCTAACTGTGGAACACCTTGGTGGGAGCAAGGGCTCATGAGCATGTCGATGCGACGCTCGTGGCAGACCCTTTTGATCCTGACCGTCGGTTTACTCGGCACGCCTTCTTACGCATTTGCGTCTGATTCTCACGACTCTGAACTAAGTTGGGATGACACCGGTGTGGACACAGACGTTTGGAATTCAATCCCAGGAACTGACAATCTTTTCGGCGAATCTCCTGGAGTCGGATCCCAGGACCCGTATACATATGAAGCCAGGCTTGCTTGCGCAGACGGCGACAGTAGTATCTTTCCTGCATGCGCCACAGTCATGTCCTCGTGTTCTACAGGAAGTGGCAATCCTGAGGGAAAACCGGGTACAGCGATCTACTGGTACTTCGCCGAAAAGAATATGAGTCCAGCTATATGGCACTACTACTCAGGGCCAGAGTGTGTGTACGGTGAAAAGCCCCGGGATATCCTCGCGGAAATCGCTGCCCAAATCGCGCATGAGTTTCAGCGCACTCCTGTGGCCGGGGCAACTATTGGCAGTCAGCCAGGGCCCCACACGCTCCGAGGCAAGGAGACCAACGTGTATGCCGAAGCGTCAACGCAGACCTTTGCCATCACACTTCTCGGCCAGCAGGTCACCATCACAGCCACGCCCGTTGCCTACACATGGGACTACGGCGACGGCGAAGTTTGGGGTCCTACACCTGTGCATGGTGCGCCGCTGCACGTCGATCGGATCGGTGAACAGACCCAGACCAGTCATGTCTACACTGAGTCGGGGAAAATTAGCATAGGTCTCACGACGCATTTCGATGGCAGTTACACAGTTAACGATGGCCCCGTCTTACCCATCCCGGGTCAAGGCAACATTCTTTCGTCTCCGTTAGGCCTAATAGTCTGGCGTGCTGAGACCAACCTTTATGCTGACAATTGCTTCCAAAATCCACAAGGGATCGGCTGCTAGTAAAGCAGTAAGCCGGCGAATGACTGACGGCGGCTCCCAAAACAGCTTGTTTGGGAACCGCCGTCGTATTTCCCGCAGTCGGGTAAATAGCAGTACTGCCGTCAAAAACTACTTCTTGGCAGAAGCTTTAGCCCTCTGTATGAGCACCTTCTCATCCATGGGTGCATCAGAGCTGGCACGTAGCGTGCGGAAGTAGTCATGTGCCTCATCTTGGCGCTCACGCTCAATGCCCGTGGCAATCGTTGCTCTCAGATGCTCGGGGCCGTAACCAAAGGCATCTACCAGATCCAATGCGTGAGGTCGGAGCTTGGCCAAAATACGGTTGATGTATGGTGCCAAAGTGCGTGCACGTTGCATGGAAATACGCCCGTTCATCAGGTACCAGTCGAGATGTTTCTCGATCAGACCCAATCCGAATAGATCACGCAGACGTGTCAGGACCCGCTTGGTTCCGGCGTCGTCAACACGGCCCAGTGCAGTAGTGAACGCCTCCCACTGCAGAAGCTCGGCATGGGCACGTGCTGCCTCGATCAGGGCATTCTGATTCTCGTTGAATACCGCTGCACCCTTCGCCTTAGGAAGCTTCGCGGCCTCTTTTAAAGCCCCAGCAATATCGGCAACCATGCTCTGGACGCGATCCGCAAGCAACTGCCGTTGAGTGTCTTCATCCTTCAGAGCTCTTGCAGACTTCTGCGCTGAGCCACTGTCAGCAACGAACTGGCCTACCTGCCGCAGCCCCGTCTTGTTCAGTGTGAGGTCGGCGGCATGTCCTGCCACGAACCGTGCCAAGACACCAAAATCAAGGTTGCGGAAATCCTTGGAATAGTCGGCAAGTAGACGCTTGGCTACTAGCTGGAGCAGGACAGTATTGTCACCTTCGAAAGTTGCGTACACATCAAGGTCGGCACGCAGCGAAGTGAAACGGTTCTCCACCATGAAGCCAGCACCACCACAAGCCTCCCGGCATTCCTGCAACGTATCCAGTGCATGCCAAGTAGTGAGGGACTTGAACGCTGCTGCGAGCGTTTCCAGATCCTGACGATCGTCGTCGGTGTCGTGGGCGCCGGAGAACACGTCGTCGAACTTCACCAGTAGTTCTTCGTGGGCGAAGGCGGCTGCATAAGTGGTAGCCAACAACGGAAGCAACCTGCGCTGGTGACGTTGGTAGTCCAGCAAAACGACTTCCTCGGTATCTGAGGCGGCGTTGAATTGGCGGCGCTCAGTGGCGTATTGGATAGCAATCTTCAAGGCCACCTTCGACGCCGCAACTGCGGCCCCGTTCAAGGAGACGCGCCCCTGCACGAGGGTGCCAAGCATAGTGAAGAATCGACGTCCGGGGCTGGAGATCGGTGAACTGTACGTTCCATCGACAGCTACATCACCGTATCGGTTCAGCAGATTTGTGCGGGGGACCCGAACGTGATTAAACGCCAGCTGCCCGTTATCAATGCCGTTGAGTCCACCCTTGATGTTGTCATCACGGCCCTGTACCCCGGGGAGGAATTCTTTGGATGCAGGATCTCGCAATTCAACATAGAGTGCATGCACTCCATGGTTCACGCCCTTGGTGATGAGTTGAGCGAATACCACGGCTGCCAGCCCATCCACGGCTGCGTTGCCAATGTACTCTTTCCAGGCGGCTCGGAACGGGGTGTTGATGACGAACTCTTCGGAGGCCTCATCGTAGGTAGCGGTGGTGGCAATTGACGCCACATCGGAGCCGTGGCCAATCTCTGTCATTGCAAAACACCCGGGGATTTGAAGATTCATAATCCCGGGGAGCCATTTATTTTGGTGCTCTTCGTTCCCCAAGTGCAACACGGCCGAGCCGAACAGTCCCCACTGCACACCGCCTTTGATCTGAAGGGATGGATCTGCAATGACGAGTTCTTCAAAGCCGGCTACGTTGCCGCCGTGGTCGTCACTGCCGCCCAAACGAGTGGGAAATGCACGGTGCACCCCGTTCTGCTGCACCAGAATGCCCATCTGCTCAAACACCAGTTTCCGGTGTTCGGTGTGGGTCATTCCTTCAACTTTATGCAGTTCCGGCTTTCCGGCCAGCTCGCGGGCAGCCAACCTGACCTCTGCCCATCGGCCAAGGAGGACTTCGCCAAGCGCGGCAACGTCAACACTCGCATCTAGGTTGCTGGCGGCGGGAGAAAGTGGTGTCACTATATTGCTCATGATTTTCCTTCTGCTGTTGTTACTGACGCTGTTGTTACTGACGCTGCTGTTACTGACGCTGCTGATTCTGGTTCGGACTCTGAAGCTGCTTCTATTGCAGGAGCTGACGTGGGGGAGACCAACTGCCCCACGCCGTCGAAAAGCCACGTTGATATCTGCTCAGCCATGGCGTGTGAATCTGGTTTACTCGGGTCAACTGCAGTTTGAAGCCACAATTCACCAGTAGTGCGGATTAGACCGATAGCGGCTGTGGGCCAATAACCCAGCAATGGCGAGTCGGGGTCATCCATGAGGTGACGCAGCGGCTCCGTGATCATTGCTGTTACGGAGTCGAAAAATCCGCTCAATTCACCCGACTGGTTGGGATCACCATCGGCTTGGATTGTGGCGAAAAAATAAACGTTCGGTGAGGTTGCCGCCATATTCAAGTAGGCGGCGATCATGGCTGTCACGCCTTCCCTTGGCGCAGTTGCCCCCTGCCGTGCTGCAGAGATGGTGTCCTGCATTTGCCTAATAACCACAGTTCCGACAGCTCTTCTAAGTCTGGACTTGTCACCAAAATAGCGATAAAAAACCGATTTTGACGTTCCTGCGTTAGTGGCAATGTCTTCCATGGAGGCGTCCGGTCCCAAACGGTGAATAGCCCGCCGGGTCGCTTTGATCAAGTCACGACGGCGTTCCTCACGGTGCGATTCCCATCTCGCCGAGCGTCCATCAATAGCCGTGGCGGTGTCTGCTTGCCCCTCACGTCGTTTATTTCCAGTTTCACTTGAGGCAGATACAGGTGCGGAGCTGCTCCGCTCGGGCCCTCGGGAAGATGACGGCGTAGCCGGATCTTGCTGCAACATGTTCACGATACCCAGCGTATCAGGTACGCTGGGTATCAGTAACAAACGGCGTTCCCGAAGGAGAGATCTTCATGACTACACCAACTACACCAGGCAACGAATCCAAGACGATAGATTCTAGCCAGCCAGCCACCACGAGGAAGACTGCATCAGTCCCTGTGACACGCAAGGCTGTCATTGTCGGAGGCAACCGCATCCCCTTCGCACGGTCAGGCGGTGCCTACGCGCATTCGTCCAACCAGGACATGTTGACGGCCGCGCTCGATGGCCTCATTGCCCGTTTCGGTTTGGCAGATGAAGAAATCGGAGAAGTTGCCGCAGGAGCGGTGCTGAAACACTCCAGGGACTTCAATCTCACTCGCGAAGCAGTTCTTGGCTCCGCATTGGCAGCCACAACTCCCGCATACGACCTGCAGCAGGCGTGCGCCACGGGTATGGAAGCAGTCATTGGCCTGTCCAATAAGATCAAATTGGGCCAGATCGACTCCGCTATTGCAGGCGGCGTGGACTCTGCATCCGATGCACCCATTGCTGTCAGCGAGGGCCTGCGAGGAATTCTGCTTGATCTCAACCGAGCCAAAACAACGGGCCAGAAGCTGAAGATCCTCAGCCGAATCCGGCCCAAGGACCTTTCTCCCGACGCTCCCTCCACGGGTGAGCCACGCACTGGACTGTCAATGGGGGACCACCAAGCGCTCACCACGGCCCAATGGAAAATCAGCCGTGAAGCTCAGGACGAACTTGCCCTTGCCAGTCACAAGAATCTTGCGGCAGCATACGAGAACCACTTCTTCGATGACCTAATCACACCCTTCCGTGGACTCACACGCGATTCGAACCTCCGCGCCGACTCCACCTTGGAGAAGTTGGCCAAACTCAAGCCAGCGTTCGGTAAATCACTCGGTGACGCGGCAACCATGACAGCAGGCAACTCCACCCCCCTGACCGACGGCGCCTCCACAGTTCTACTGGCCTCCGAAGAGTGGGCAACGGCACGAGACCTGCCTATTTTGGCCGACGTCGTTGACGGGGAAGCGGCAGCAGTTGACTTTGTTCATGGCAAGGATGGACTTCTTATGGCCCCGGCCTTCGCCGTACCCCGACTACTGGCACGCAACGGGCTGACACTTGATGACATCGATTACTTTGAAATTCATGAAGCCTTTGCCGGAACTGTTCTGAGCACCCTCGCAGCCTGGGCTGATGAAGACTTCGGTATCCAGCGACTGGGCCTCACCGGCGCCTTTGGCACCGTGGACCGGGCCAAACTCAATGTCAATGGATCCTCGCTCGCCGCCGGACACCCTTTTGCAGCAACAGGTGGGCGCCTCGTAGCAAGTTTGGCTAAAATGCTCCACGAACGGGGTCAAGTCAATGGACGCCCGGCACGTGGGCTGATCTCGGTGTGCGCTGCAGGCGGTCAAGGCGTCGTGGCTATTTTGGAAGCACGGTAGGAACATGAGTGCAGAGAAGAACACAGCCGGTCTGCGGGACAAGGCTGATAAGTATACAGAATTCGTCAGCCGCGGATTGGGCAAGGACCTGGCCAAGCGCTTGGGTCTACCCCAGCCGGCCATCCTCCGCCGGTATCATCCAGGTGCACCTCTTGTTGAGGGCCCAATCTTGGTTATAGGCGAGGGAGCAGGGCCCGACGCCGTTGCCAAGGTGCTGCTGAAATGGCAGCAGGATGTGCGCAGGCATGCGACACCAAAACAAAAACTTGGTGCCATCGTTGTTGTCTTGGATGAGTTAGAGCACCCAGACCAGCTCTCGGATGCCATGCTCACCCTGGGCTCGGCTCTGCGGGATTTGAACAAGAACGCTCGCGTGGTCAGCATCTCACGAACTGCTACTGCTAGAGACACTCCTGCTGTAGCCGCTGCCCGTAACGGTATTGACGGCATCATTCGTTCACTTGCCAAAGAACTCCGTGCCGGAGCTAGCGCCAATGGGATTTTGCTGGCCAATGACATCTCGGCAGATTCACCCAGCGCAATGTCAGCCCTGCGCTTCTTCCTCTCCGGACGTTCAGCCTTCGTTGACGGTCAGTTCCTGACCGCATCTACGCGGGGTGAGAACGCCGAGACTGACTGGGAAAAGCCATTAAACGGAAACGTTGCAGTGGTGACCGGAGCAGCCCGGGGGATAGGTGCCGCAATTGCCCGCACGCTCGCACGTGACGGAGCAAGAGTAATCGTGGTGGATGTTCCTGGCGCCGGAGATCATTTGGCCGCCGTCGCCAATGAAATTCACGGCACAGCACTCCAGCTGGACGTCACCACGCACGATGCTGGAGAACGCATCTTAGAACATGCCATCGCTCGCTATGGCAGGCTCGACGTTGTTGTGCACAATGCTGGTATTACGCGAGATAAATTGCTGGCGAATATGGATGCTGCCCGCTGGGACTCGGTGATAGCTGTGAACATCGCCTCTCAGCTGCGTATGAATGAAGTATTTTTGGGCAGCAGTGACTTTGCGCAAAACTCACGCATTATCTCTGTATCTTCCACTAGCGGTATTGCCGGCAACCGTGGGCAAACCAACTATGCTGCCTCGAAAGCAGGAGTCATAGGTATGGTCCGGGCCACCGCTCCTTTGCTTGCGCAGGGCGGCGGCACAGTAAACGCTGTTGCACCAGGTTTCATTGAAACCGAAATGACGGCCAAGATTCCTTTTGCTACTCGGGAAGTTGCGCGTCGTTTGAATAGCCTTCAGCAAGGTGGCAAGCCTAGCGACGTCGCAGAGGCGATCGCCTTCTTTGCCCAACCCGGTGCGGCGGGTATTACGGCCAATATCCTCCGTGTTTGTGGACAAAATCTGGTGGGACAATGACATCCGAGACCATGCTGACGCACATGCCCTCACTTTCCAAGCTCTACGTCAACGCCGCAGCCATGTCAGCTAAAAGCCGGCTCATCCGCTCCGCACCCGTGGTTGCACTGCCAGCCAGAGCAGTTGAGGTGCGTGGGGTGCAGGCAGATCTGGCGAAAGTGACTGAATTCGCTCACTTGATGGGGGAGCCCGCTAGGGATGTGCTACCATCCGGCTACCTGCATGCTCTCGTTTTTCCCGTTGCCATGAGCGTCATGGTCCAGGAAGATTTTCCACTTCCACTGTTGGGCATGATTCATTTGCGCAATGAAGTGGAGCATTTTGCGCCTGTTCTGTTCACCGACGAACTCTCTGTTCGGGCATGGGCACGGGAGCTGGCCGGGCATAGAAGCGGCACAAGTGTCCAGATCGTGGCCGAACTTCACAACGCTGACGGCACGGTGCTGCTGTGGCGTGGAGTCTCAACTTATTTGGCCAAGGGCGTGTTCCTGCCTGGGCTGGATAAACCAAGCGCAGCCCCAGCCCGCATTGAATTCAATCCGCCGGTACCTACTGCGCAGTGGAAACTTGGGGTGGATACTGGCCGGGCCTATGCGGCTGTCTCGGGGGACTTCAACCCGATCCATTTGAGCGTACTTAGCGCTAAGGCTCTGGGTTTGCATCGCTCAATTGCCCACGGCATGTACGCGGCTGCCCGCGTTTTGGCCACTGTTCCACAGGCCAAACCGGATGCTTTCAGCTGGAGTATCTCCTTTGATTCGCCCGTATTCCTGCCTGCAACAGTGTCACTGGAAGTTCTTGACCACAGAACTGAGGACGGAGTGTGGCTGAACTCCGAGTTCACGGCATGGAACGGGCACACCGCCCGGAAGTACTTCAGTGGCACAGTGACTGCCGGTTGCCCCTGAAGCAAAAGAATAAGAAGAAAGAAGATCCTACGAGCGAAAACCGGAGCTATGCTTGTGCATCCCCGGGATCACCCACTGCGCCGTAACAGCACGCGGGTGGCACTCAACGTCCTAGCTGGTTCCGGCAGCAAGAACATGAGGATTTGATGCGTTGACCTCATCATTGACCATGGCCATAGTGCCGGCAAAGCTACCGGCCGCATGGGCGCCGGGCGATCCCACGGAGATCGCTTGGCGTCGTGCTGTTCGCAGTTCTGGGTGAAGTAACTGGACATGGTCATCTGCCCGGTCTAATCGGCTGGCCAAAACTAGCTCGTTACCCGGTTCACCACCTGCAACCTCTTCGCTATAGATGGCTGCAATTCGGTGTGCCACTGTACCGAGGAAACCCAACTGAAACTGCCGCCGCTCGAGGGTCTTCTCATGGGCAGACAAGTATGGCTTGTAGGGGTAGTCAAGCCACCAAGACTGCATGGCACTTTCTAGCTGCTGTTGCAGAGAGGCAAAAAGGCGCAGGATTTGTCCAACATCAGATTCAGCCCCAATGAGGTACACAATCTTCTTGCTCCTGGTGGTTGCTTGCAACACCCGGACTGTATTGAACGCCAGTGCCACTGCCGTCAAACCCCTGGCCTGGCCAAGCCGGTAATGGCCGCGAAACTCATAGCGTTCCTCGACCATGGGCTCTAGTGGCTTGCCTGACTTACCCGCTTCTGCATCGATGGTGGCCTGTTCAATCCCATAGCGAACCATGAGCCGTTCAGCGTGCTCTTGGAAGGTCTGGGCTTCGGCTGGAAACGGCGTACTCTCCGCCTTGGCCAACAGTTTGGAGATCAGCGTGAGGGTCTTTTTTGACTTTCCGCTGGCTTCGCTGTGGGACTCCATCATCTTCTGACTCCTCAACACTGGCAACCCGGGCTTAGGCGAGGATTCGGGCCCGCCATTGTGGGACATTGATACTGCTGCGAGACACTCATACGCCAGGTATAGAAACAAAAAAGACTCCTTGGGAACCTAAGTTCCCAAGGAGTCTGTCAGTGCGCGGAAAGGGACTTGAACCCTCACCCCGTTTCCAGGACTAGCACCTCAAGCTAGCGCGTCTGCCATTCCGCCACCCGCGCAGGTGATTGCCGGAGATCGATTCTTCTCTTCAGATGAATCGTTGTCTCCCGCAGCAGCGATGAAAACAATAGCACAGCTTTTAGGGGAAAGAAAAATCGTTGACTGGTACCGGTTTTTGGTCCTTGAAACACTATTAAATTCTCCGCCAAATTCGGCCGAAGGTAGGCTGGACACGACATCACCACACAAAGGAGTCTTCTCGTGAACACTGTCAGGGCCGAGGACGAAGTAGCAGGTATCTGCGCCGATCTTATTCGATTCGACACAAGCAACTTTGCCGACAATGAAGGTCCTGGTGAGCGGGCCATTGCGGAGCACACGGCGGCCCTCATCTCAGAGGTGGGACTGTCCGCGGAACTGTTCGAGTCATCCCCGGGACGCGCGAATGTCATCACTCGGATGGAAGGCACTGACCCCTCACTTCCTGCGTTAGTGGTGCACGGCCACCTTGACGTTGTTCCCGCCCAAGCTCACGACTGGAGCGTGGATCCATTCTCCGGAGAAGAACGCGACGGTTTGATTTGGGGTCGAGGCGCGGTGGACATGAAGGATATGGACGCCATGATCCTCTCCGTCATGCGCTCCATGAGCAGGGAGGGCCGGAAACCTAAGCGTGACATTGTTTTTGCATTCTTCGCGGATGAAGAAGCCGGGGGAACTTATGGGGCGCGTTGGGCGGTGGACAACCGTCCCGAGCTCTTTGAAGGGGCAACCGAGGCAATCTCTGAAGTAGGTGGATTCTCCACAGACATCAATGGAAAACGCGCCTACCTTTTGCAGACGGCGGAGAAAGGGCTTGCTTGGCTGCGTCTGACTGCCCATGGCCGGGCCGGCCACGGTTCCCATATCAATACAGACAACGCCGTGACCCGGCTCGCCCGGGCGGTTACCCGCATCGGCGATTACCAGTGGCCCATTGAGTACACGGATACTACACGCGCATTTTTGGAAGGTGTTTCAGAACTCACGGGTATTGAATTCGATGAGTCTAACCCGGAAACACTCCTGAGCCAGCTGGGCACGGTCTCCCGTTTTGTTGGTGCAACGCTGCAAAACACATCCAACCCGAGTTTTCTCAGCGGCGGCTACAAGGCCAACGTGATCCCAGGCACCGCTGAAGCCATGATCGACGTCCGGACACTGCCCGGCCAGCACGAACAGGTGCTAGAACTCATCCGTGAACTGGCGGGTGAGGGGGTTGAAATCTCAACCATCCACAACGATGTGTCCTTGGAGACGCCGTTTGCCGGAAACCTCGTTGACGCCATGATTGACTCCTTGCATGCCGAGGACCTCGGCTCCACGGTGCTTCCCTACACACTCTCAGGCGGCACAGACAACAAGTCACTGAGCCGTCTGGGCATCACAGGTTACGGTTTCGCGCCGCTTCAGCTACCTCCTGAACTGGATTTCACCGGCATGTTCCACGGCGTGGATGAGCGAGTCCCGGTTGATTCGCTCAAATTCGGTGTCCGTGTCCTTGACCGCCTGCTGAGCAACTACTAACCAACTACTAGGAAACGACGCCCTATGAGCATTCCACTGAAAGAATTACTACCTGATGAGCTGTTGGAGCGGTTTCGGGACCTGATGAGCTGTTGGAGCGGTTTCGGGACCGGGCTAAAGGCTATGACGAGCGCAATGAGTTCTTTCATGAAGACTTAGCCGAGCTGAAGGCGCAAGGATACTTGGGCATGTTTGCCTCAATGGACGACGGCGGACTTGGCTTTGGTCTGGAACAGGTCGCCGCCGCGCAACGCAGGTTAGCAACAGCGGCACCAGCCACAGCATTGGCGATCAATATGCATCTGGTGTGGACCGGCGTCGCACATTTGCTCGCATGCCGCGGGGATGACTCCCTGCACTATGTGCTCAAGGAAGCTGTAGCCGGGGAAGTATTTGCTTTTGGGAACTCGGAGGCTGGTAATGACTCAGTGCTTTTCGACTCCAACACAGTGGCCACTGCATTGGAGGACGGCAGCTATTCATTTACCGGCACCAAGATTTTTACATCCTTATCCCCAGCGTGGACACGACTGGGTATTTTCGGCAAGGATGAATCGGGAGACGAACCCTGCCTTGTGCACGCATTCATCACTCGGGAAACACCTGGGTACACCATCAAGGACGACTGGAACACGCTGGGTATGCGTGCCAGCCAATCTAATACAACCGTGCTCAACGGTGCAGTTGCACCGGCGGATCGCGTTTTTCGAAAACTTCCCGTGGGCCCCACAGCGGATCCGCTCATTTTCTCCATTTTTGCGTGCTTTGAGACGCTACTTGCCGCTGTCTATACGGGTTTGGGGGAGCGGGCGCTGGAACTCGGAGTAGCCACTGTTCACCGACGCAAATCCAAGAAAACAGGGAAGAGTTACGCCCAAGATCCGGATATCCGGTGGCGCATAGCGGATGCCGCTTTAGCCATGGATGGGCTGTACCCACAGGTGGAGTCGCTAGCCAGGGATGTGGATAATCTTGTGAACCATGGCAGCCAATGGTTCCCAAGAATGGTAGGGCTAAAAGTGCGGGCAACCGAGACGGCCAGAACCGTTGTTGATCTCATCATTCGAGTCAGTGGTGGTGGGACCTATTTCACCGGGAACGAGCTTGGCCGACTCTACCGAGACGTGTTGGCGGGCATGTTTCACCCCTCAGATGACGAGTCGGCTCATTCAACCATTGCCAACGCGTGGTTGGGGCCAATTGAGCCCTAACCTGCACGTTCGGTGGCGGGCGCAGTGAACAGTTCATCTCGTTAGAAGTCGCGTTAGAAATCGGGTGAAAAGAAGTGGGCTAGCAAAGAGTTCGCTAGTAGATGGTTAGTGTCCGCTCGACTCGGAGTACTTTTCTGCGCATGAGATATTTCCGTTCTCCACCCAAGTACAGGGTGCTGCGCTCGAGCTCCCACTTGCCATATTCGGCATGCTCGCGCAACCGCTGGTACGCACCCGGAACGGACTCCCTTGACCCCACAGTAATGACGAGATACTCGAATTGACGCACTGGCGCACCTTGGCCTGTGCGTACCGGTTTCAGCGATTCCCTCATGGACTGTCCTTCCCGCCCCCTGTGGATTTTCTTTGCGTTCAATACTAAAGCTACCTGTTGCGGTCCATGCTAGATGCCTCATAGGCAAAAGGACTTTCAAGTTTGTTAGCACACTGGTACCGTCAATCGCATGAGCATCGAACCCCGCGCAGCACTGAGCGCCTTGACCACAGCATTAGAAGAACACTTGGTGGCCGCATCAGCGCGCCGAGGGGAAGAAGATCCGATTGTCGAGGCAACTTTCCTGGGTATCATCGACGCCTTTGAAGCCTACGAAGAAGCCCTCTTTGATGCCTTTGACGAAGTGACGCCACTTGTCATTTACGGTGAGAACGACGATGACGATATTGACTTCGAGGACGATGATGAAGATGACGATGATGATGACCAAGACGATGCGGATTCAGACGGCGGGGATGCACACGGCTAAGAATCAGCCGGGGTGATCCAACAGCTCCGTGGGTGATACCTGGTGAGCTGTGAGAACTGAACTGCCAGAATATGAACTATAAAAAATACGGCGGGCTCTCCAAGGAGGGCCCGCCGTATTTCTTCACAAGTGAGTACTTTCTTACAAAGAACTACCGCTGGGGACGTGAAACCTCGCTGAGTACTTTGACAATCTGGTCCGGCAACGGAGCCAGCGACGACTTCATAATTTCCTTTAATTGTTCTCCAGTGCGAGGGCCAACAATCGCAGCAGACACACCGTGATTCTCTAGGAGCCAGCTCAGAGCTACATCCAACGGTTTGCGTCCCAGCCCGTCTGCGGCGGTAATGAGAGCCTCGGTAATCCGGCTGGGGCGACCTTCCAAGTATTTCTCCACGTAGCTTCCCATGGTGGCGCTGGCAGCCCTTGAATCGGCAGGGATCTGACCACGGTACTTGCCTGTCAGCACACCCCGACCCAGCGGTGCCCAGCACAACAGTCCGGCACCTACGTGCTCGGCGGCAGGAATCACTTCTTGCTCAGCGGCTCGTGCCAACAGTGAGTACTCAACCTGGTTGGCCACAATGGGTGTATCTGACAAAGTAGCGGCACGCGCCAGCTGCCAGCCGTTGTAGTTGGACACGCCGGTGTAGCGGACACGTCCGCTACTGACAGCATATTCAAGGGCCCCAAGGGTTTCTTCCAAGGGCACGTTTTCATCCCAAATATTTGCCAGCCACAGGTCTAGATGATCGGTGCCGAGCCGGGCAAGAGAGGCATCGAGACCGGCCAACATGGCCCGTTTGGAAGTATCAACCATTCGTTTTCCATTGCGATGACTGATTCCCGCTTTGGAAATCAAAACAACATCGCTGCGTGGGACCACATCCCCCAGTAGCTCGCCAAGGATTGCCTCGCTACGGCCCTCAACGTGGCTCACCGCGGTGTCCAAAGTTGTTCCGCCGCCATCCACAAAGTCACGTAGCTGCGTGCGGGCAGTCTCTGCGTCGGTTTCATTGCCCCAGGTCATTGTGCCCAAGGTCAGCGCGGAGACGCGCAACCCACTGGTGCCCATGAATCGTTGTTCCATACGTGCTAGCTTACGGTGAACTTTGAGCGCACAACGCGCGTCGATACCCCGGTTGGACACTACATGTCCGCACATGCTTTAGGCTGAAACCCGTGAACTGGTTTGAAGCAGCCTTCTTAGGCCTAATCCAGGGCCTGACAGAATTCCTCCCGATTTCCTCAAGCGCCCATCTTTTTGTTGTCGGCAAATTCCTGCCATCGGGCGCTGACCCCGGTGCCGCCTTTACTGCCGTCAGCCAACTTGGCACCGAGACAGCAGTGCTGGTTTATTTTTGGCGCGACATTGTTCGCATCATCAAAGCCTGGTGGGGATCTTTGCGCGGCAGGGTCCCTGGAACTGACCCGGATGTGCGCATGGGCTGGTTGGTCATCTTGGGTAGTCTGCCGATCGTGATCCTCGGTGTGCTGTTTCAAAGTCATATCGAATCAACTCTGCGTAACCTGTGGCTCGTTGCCACGACACTAATTGTCTTTGGGTTGATTCTGGCGGTTGCGGACACCGTGGCCCGCCAAAACAGGGAACTCAAAGACCTCAGCTACAAGCACGGCATCATTTACGGCTTCGCCCAAGCCCTAGCTCTAATACCGGGTGTTTCACGTTCAGGAGGCACCATTACAGCTGGTCTCTTGATGGGCTATACCCGCGAATCCGCCGCCCGGTACTCGTTCCTGCTGGCTATTCCGGCAGTTTTTGGCAGCGGTTTTTACGAGCTCTATAAAATCATGTCAGGACACCAAAGCGCTGACGGGCCCTTCGGAATTGGCGAAACAGCACTAGCCACTGTTATTGCTTTTGTCGTGGGCTACTTCATCATTGGCTGGTTCCTCAAGTTCATCTCCACCAAGAGCTTCCGGCCTTTCGTCTGGTACAGGATCGGGTTGGGCTTGCTGCTTTATGTCTTGCTCGGCACTGGCGTCATCACGCCTTAGTAGCGACTTCCACCCTCCCCAGACCCGCTTCGCGCGCCCCGGGCCCCTCGGCCGGTAGCGCCTTCCACCCTCCCCAGACCCGCTTCGCGCGCCCCGGGCCCCTCGGCCGGTAGCGCCTTCCACCCTCCCCAGACCCGCTTCGCGCGCCCCGGGCCCCTCGGCCGGTAGGCTTAGGCTGTGAAAACTTGGAAGTCTCTTGCCCTCCCTCAGCTGCCTGGCCTCATGCCCGGCATCCATCTGCATGAAACCACCACTCAGCGGGTGGTTCCCTTACCGGACACAGAACCCGCCAGTATGTACGTCTGCGGCATCACCCCCTATGACGCCACGCATATTGGCCACGCAGCAACCTACGTAGCTTTTGATCTGCTCAACCGCGCATGGCGTGACCAGGACCGCACAGTGAATTATGTGCAGAATGTCACAGACATTGACGACCCTCTGCTTGAACGGGCCACCCGTGACGGCCAAGACTGGCGCGAACTGGCTCTCTCCCAAACAGAACTCTTCCAAGCAGATATGGAAGCGTTAAACGTATTGGCCCCTGATCATTACATCGGCGCAGTCGAAGCAATCAGCTGGATTGTCCCGGAAGTAGAAAAGCTCATCGCTGCTGGAATCGCCTATTCAGTACCGGGAAGTAATGGGGAGCCGGACGGAGATATTTACTTCTCTGTTGAGGCCGCCTCGGCATCGGAACAAACTGGTGGACTAGATTCCCCTTGGTGGCTGGGACAGATCTCCGGGCTCAGTCCAGATGAGATGCTTACCTTCTTTGCCGAACGGGGCGGCGATCCGGAACGTGCAGGTAAACGCCATGCACTTGACCCTCTGCTCTGGCGCATAGCCCGTGAAGGCGAGCCGTTATGGGATGGCGCATCGCTGGGGGAGGGGCGCCCAGGCTGGCATATTGAATGCACCATTATTGCTCAGCGCTTCCTGCCCAAACCATTCATTGTCCAAGGTGGCGGCAGCGACCTGATCTTCCCCCATCACGAGATGGGAGCAGGACACGCCTACGCGCTGGAAAGCACTCCCATGGCGCTGCACTACAGCCACACAGGCATGGTAGGACTTGATGGCGAAAAAATGAGCAAGTCCTTGGGAAACTTGGTTCTTGTCTCTGTTTTGCGTCGGGAAGGCGTTGAACCTGCCGCCATTCGCCTGGCCATCCTTGCCCACCACTACCGCGTCGACTGGTTCTGGACACAGGAGTTGCTGGAAAATGCGCAATACCGTCTAGAGCGTTGGCGCAAAGCGGTCCAGCTGGCTCCTGAAGGATCCGCCAAGCCTCTACTGGCAGAGCTGCGTGCGGCACTTTCTCAAGACCTGGATGCACCACGTGCACTGGCAGCCGTTGACGCTTGGGCGGCAACAGCTGGCGCAGCAGGAGCAAACCCAGTGGTTTCCGAACGGGACGCCGACCTGGTTTCTGACACACTCGAGGCACTTCTGGGAATTCAGCTCTAGCAATTTCGCAGACAGATTTCGCAGACAGATACAAACAGACACAGAGGCAGCAGAATCAAACGGTGCTGTCTCTGTGTCTGTCTTTTGTATCTGTCTCTTTATAGGTATCTGAGTCTCGAGCCCTGTGCCTCTAGGGCTGGTCTGTACCGCGGCGACGAAGGTAGCGTTCAAACTCTTTGGCGATCGATTCACCCGTAGCCTCGGGTAGCTCTGCGGTGTCCTTGGCCTCTTCCAACTGCTTAACGTAGGCGGCTATTTCAACGTCGTCGGCGGCAAGGTCGTTCACACCTCGTTCCCAAGCCTGAGCATCGTCGGCCAGTTCATCGGTGGAAAGCGGAACGTGCAAGAAATCCTCAATGCGGTTCAGCAGTGCCAACTCAGCTTTGGGGGAGGGTGCTTGGGCAACATAATGCGGCACCGCAGCCCACAGGGAAATGGTGGGCAGACCGGCCAACAACGCCAGCTCGTTCAAAACACCCACTATGCCGATCGGACCTTCGTATTGGGACGCCTCAAGGTTAAGCCTTTCACTCAACTGCTCATCGTCACAGGTTGCTGTGACGGGAATAGGCCGAGAATGGGGAACATCAGCAAGCAACGCACCAACAAGCACCACATAATTCACATTCAGCAGGGCTGCCTTGGCCAGCAGTTCCGCTGTATAGGCGCGCCACCGGTATGAGGGTTCAATGCCGTGAACCAGAACAACATCAATGTTGGTACCCGGGATGCTGGCCTGAGCAATTTTGGTCACCGGCCACTTGATTTTGCGCCCACCAGTAGAAGCAAGCCTGACCTCCGGACGAGTGAACTGAAAGTCGTAGTACTCATCCGGCTCGATCACTGCCACTTTCTTCGCATCCCACAATTTGTGCAAGTACTTCAAAGCGTCGCTAGCGGCCTCACCGGCGTCATTCCAACCCTCAAAAGCAGCCAATAGCACCGTCACACGGTCCTCGCCCGGCGCCGGTCGCAGCAACCGTCCGACTTGCGGGGATTCACCATCATTGATTTTGCTCACAGTTCCAGCCTACGGCGACAACCCGTTCATGGCACCACACACCACGCACACTACGGACGAAAACGGTTCCAGCCTCTACGCCACGTAGACTGGAAGCATGCTTTTATCGACTGCCGCCGGCACACCCGAGGCGACTACCACTGCACCCACCCTCAAGGCCGTCCTTTGGGACATGGATGGAACCCTTGTGGACACCGAGCCCTACTGGATTGCGGCCGAAATTGAGCTTGTGAGAGCTCACGGCGGGCACTGGGACGAAGAAAAAGCTATGGCGCTGGTGGGCAATGCGCTTGCTACTTCGGCGAAGATACTCCAAGAAGCTGGTGTACAACTGTCAGTTCGCGAGATCATCGATCACCTCTCCCATCGTGTGATTGCCGGCATTCGCCGGCAAGTTCCGTGGCGTCCAGGCGCCCGCCAGCTGCTAGCGGAGCTGGCGAGCCGTGGCGTGCGTTGTGCCCTGGTGACAATGAGCGAACGGAATCTGGCCAGCGAGGTTGTCAGTGCCCTCGACTCGGAATACTTTGAGTTTCTGATCACCGGGGATGAAGTGTCCAACGGCAAACCCCACCCTGAGCCATACCTGATGGCCGTTGAGCGTCTGCGCCAAAGCGATCCGTTGCTGACGGCACACCATTGTGTGGCCCTGGAAGACTCCATTCCTGGTGTGGCATCAGCTGTAGCCTCCGGTGTGGCCACGATTGCTATCCCGCATGCCGTCCCCTTGCCTGAAGATTCCCGCCATACAACGTGGCCCACACTGGCGCACAGGACGTACGACGACGTCACGGCAGTTTTGCTCTCCCATGCAGCACCTACTGGAGCTGCTCTGTGAGCGGTGATATCGATGGAGCTAAGACCCGGCGTGAGGGTCTTGTCCTTGGCTCGGTTCGGGGAACACCCATTATTTTGGCGAACTCCTGGTTTCTAATCGCCGCTGTCACCGTGATCATTTTTGGCCCCCAATTACAGCAGATCTACCCTTCGCTGGGCGCGGGAGCTTACCTTGTTGCCTTTGCCTACGCTTTGCTCTTGCTGTTTTCCGTGCTCATCCACGAACTGGCCCACGCTGTAACCGCCAAACTATATGGCTGGACCACGCACAAGATTGTGTTGAATCTGTGGGGAGGCCATACAGAGTTTGATTTCTCCAAGGCAACCCCCGGAAAGGCACTTGTAGTGGCCTTCGCCGGTCCCATTGCTAACTTTGTCCTGGCTGGGCTGGGCTGGCTGGTTAAATTGGGCCTGCCCGAGGTTGCTTCAAGTCAAGGTGTCTCTTTGGGCACGGCCATAGCTATCTTGCTGGCGAACATCTTTATCTGGGCCAATTTACTCATCGGGTTGTTCAATGTGCTTCCCGGGTTGCCTCTCGACGGTGGACGACTCGTTGAATCGATCGTGTGGAAAGCGACTGGCAGTCAGGAAAAGGGAACCATAGCTGCCGGTTGGGCCGGGCGCGTCATTGTGATTGTGATTGTTGCAGTAGTTTTGGCGCTGCCATACCTTCGCGGTATTCAGCCCGAGCTAACAACCACCTTTATCGTTATCCTCTTGGCCGGATTTTTGTGGATGGGGGCATCGGCCTCCATCAAGGGCGCGGCCATGCGTTTACGCTTGCCCGCCATCACAGCAGGTTCCTTGGCTGCAAGGGCTGTTAGCGCTTCAAACCAGTGCTCGGTGGCACAACTGTGGACTCTTCGGGGTCAGTACCCTAGTGAGCCCATAGTTCTTTTTGGCACAGATGGTCGGCCCGCCTCTGTGGTTGATGAATATGCATTGGCGCATGTACCTCCACAAGCGGCAGCCACAACGCCGGCAACAGCTGTTTCACGGAGCCTGTCCGCCGGCGCCTATGTCCCCGAACTGGCGGCAGGCGCTGAACTAGTGGCCTACCTTTCCCAACTTCCCGATATGGAATATGCGGTGATCGACGTTGAAGGCAGAGTCACTGGATTACTGAGTCAGGCGAAGGTTGTTGCAGCCATTACGGGCAAACCACTTTCTTGACCTCCCCACCATCGAAGCCACCAGCCAGTATCTAGCGGCACAGTTGATTTTTGCGTGTACCCACAAGACAGGACTTTCCTATGAACCATATTAACTCCAGCGAAGCACCCACAGCCCCGCATGGTGCCGGCGCCCCCCATGGTGCCGGCGCCCGCCGCGGCTTGTTCCGCGCGGGCGAACGTGTGCAGCTAACCGACGAACGTGGGCGCATGAATACTGTGACATTGACACCGGGGACCGCTTATCACACGCATAAGGGCTTCCTGAATCATGATCTGCTGATCGGTGCTCCCGAAGGTTCCATGGTTGAGAGCAACGTTGGGCAGCAGTACCAAGCCCTCCGTCCGCTGCTCTCAGATTTTGTCCTGTCAATGCCCCGTGGTGCTGCTGTTGTCTATCCCAAGGATGCCGGCCAGATCATCACCATGGGAGATATCTACCCGGGTGCTCGTGTTGTTGAAGCCGGTGTGGGCTCCGGTGCGCTCTCAATCTCGCTACTGCGCGCCGTGGGGGACAACGGTTACCTGCATTCCTTTGAACGCAGAGAAGAATTTGCTGACATTGCCCGCGGCAACGTCGAGACAATCTTTGGTGGTCCCCACCCGGCCTGGAAGATCTCTCTGGGTGATTTCCAAGATCAAGTGGTAGAACAGGAAGCCCCAGGTAGCATTGACCGCGTGGTCCTGGACATGCTTGCCCCGTGGGAATGTCTCGATGCTGTGGCAACAGTGCTGGCACCAGGCGGGGTGTGGATTAACTATGTGGCCACGGTGACCCAGCTTTCCCGGACTGCGGAGGCTATACGGGCCGATGGCCGCTTCACGGAGCCGGACGCGTGGGAGTCGATGGTACGCGGCTGGCATCTGGAGGGGCTTGCTGTCCGTCCTGACCATCGAATGGTGGCACACACCGGTTTCCTGATGGTCACACGCCGCCTCGCGGACGGGGTAACCGGCATGACACTAAAACGTCGCGCCTCCAAGACCGACTTCGCCCAAGAAGACCTGGATGCATGGACTCCAGCAGCGGTAGGGGAGCGCGCAGTTTCTGATAAGAAACTGCGCCGTGCTGCCAGGGACGCCTCATCAACGATCCAGACGAAACGGACAAAGAGTAAGTCCACAGACGAAGGAAACGGTCAGGAAACCGTCTCCGACGCATAAACGCACTAAAATCAGCTGTACCGGCCGGCCACGGCTGCGGAAGGATCGATGGTTATGAGCGAATCAACTCACTCCACCCCGGAAAGCCCTGCCCAGGGCGTTCCCCCTACGAGTGTCCCCACACTGGGGTCCCAAGGGACCAGCTATACAGCGGGGCCCGGCCAACAAGCAGTGTTAGAACGCCAACTTAACGTGCTCCGTGACAAGGCGCGCAACCTTGATCGGCAGCTGGCCTCGACCACGGCAAATAACTCCAAACTTGTGGCAGTTCTTGAGACCGCCAAAGCGGAAATTCAGAAATTGCGATCGGCGCTGGAGAACGACGGCGAGCCACCCTATAGTTTTGGCACCATCGTGGCGCTTAACAAGCCTGAGGCTGTTTCAGGAAATAGCTCTGCACAGTCTCGTGAAAGCTTGGACGTTTACGCCTCTGGACGGAAAATGCGTCTTGGTCTTAGCCCGTTGTTGCGTATGAACGAACTTTCCGTGGGCCAAGAAGTGCTCCTCAATGAGGCTTTTACAGTCATCGCTGCTCTGGGTTTCGAGAAGGTTGGCGAGTTAGTCACTGTCAAGGAACTGCTGGGCACCAGCCGGGTACTGGTTCTTGGCCGCGCCGATGAAGAACGTGTTGTGCGCTTGGCAGGGGTTCTCCAAGGTGGTGTTGTCAAGGTAGGCGACGCACTCACTATTGACGGCCGCACAGGCTACGCGTTGGAAAAGATCCCCCGTTCCGAAGTGGAGAACCTCATCCTTGAAGAGGTACCGGATATTTCCTACTCGGACATTGGTGGACTAAAATCCCAGATTGAACAAATTCGCGACGCAGTGGAACTGCCGTTCCTGCACCCGGATTTGTACATTGAACACGGTCTGAAGGCTCCCAAGGGTATTCTGCTTTACGGCCCGCCAGGCTGTGGAAAGACTCTCATTGCTAAGGCCGTTGCCAACTCACTGGCTAAACGTGCCAGGGAACGCTCGGGCGTGAAAGACCAAAAAAGCTATTTCCTGAACATCAAGGGCCCCGAACTTCTGGATAAGTATGTGGGAGAAACTGAGCGTCAAATACGACTCATTTTCAGCCGGGCACGCGAGAAGGCCTCTGATGGAAGTGCGGTTGTTGTATTTTTCGATGAGATGGACTCGTTGTTCCGCACCCGCGGAACGGGCGTCTCATCAGATGTGGAAACAACTATTGTGCCGCAACTGCTCAGCGAAATTGACGGCGTCGAACGTCTTGACAATGTCATTGTTATTGGCGCTTCCAACCGTGAAGACATGATTGATCCGGCCATCCTGCGCCCGGGCCGGCTTGATGTAAAAGTGAAGATTCAGCGTCCAGACGCGGAAGCTGCTGCAGATATCTTCGCAAAATACGTCACAACGGCGCTGCCTTTCCACGCGGATGACTTGGTGGCGAACAACGGTAGCGTCCAGGACACAGTCGACGCGATGATCCAGCGAACTGTTGAAGCCATGTACGCCACGGACAAGGCCAATGAATTCCTAGAAGTGACCTATGCAAATGGTGACACCGAAATGCTGTATTTCAAGGATTTCAACTCTGGTGCTGTCATCCAAAACGTTGTTGATAGAGCTAAAAAGTATGCCATTAAGGACCTTCTGACAAGTGGTGAACGGGGCATTCGGATCGAACACATGCTCAGGGCTGTTGTTGATGAGTTCCGCGAGCATGAAGATATGCCCAACACCACCAACCCCGATGATTGGGCAAGAATCTCGGGTAAGAAGGGTGAACGGATCACCTACATTCGCACGATCGTGCAGAGCAAGGAAGGCCAGGTGCCGGGGCGGACCCTTGAAACAATGCACAACACGGGGCAGTACCTGTGAGCGTAGTGCGGGTGATGGGTGCCGAAACCGAATATGGGATTCATGCTCCAAGCGGCGGCACCTTCAATGCCACATGGCTTTCAACCCAGGTGGTGCACGCCTATTCACAGTCAACCAAGCAGCGTGCCGCAGCCGGGGGTGAAACACGCTGGGACTACACGGATGAGGATCCGTTAGCTGATGCACGCGGGTGGTCCGTGCCCAGGGCGTCCGCGCATCCCAGTCAGCTCACCGATGTGGAACCGGAATTAACAGCAGCTCAGATTGCCCTTGAAGGTGGCGAGTGCGCAGACATCACGGCTCCCTTAATGATGAATATGGTGTTGGGTAACGGTGCACGGCTATACGTGGACCATGCACATCCGGAATATTCTTCGCCCGAGGTAACGAATCCTCTGGATGCTGTCCGCTGGGATGGCGCCGGGGACCTTGTGGCGCTAGCGGCCGTGCGCAGGATTGCCGCCACGCCGGGGTTGCCCGAGATTAACCTTTACAAAAACAACACTGATAACAAAGCGGTCTCTTACGGCAGCCACGAAAATTACTTGATGCCGCGCTCTGTCCCTTTCAGCAGCATTGTCCAAGGATTGACGCCTTTCTTCGTCACACGGGCCATTATGTGTGGTGCTGGCAGGGTTGGGATAGGCCAGGATGGCTCCGGGGTTGGCTTCCAGATTAGCCAACGAGCCGATTTCTTTGAGGCTGAGGTTGGTTTGGAAACAACCATTCGCCGGCCCATAATCAACACCCGGGATGAACCGCATGCGGTGGCTACGAAGTACCGCCGGCTCCATGTGATTATTGGCGACGCAAACCTCAGCCAAATTGCCAACTACCTTAAATTCGGTACCAGCGCACTTGTGCTTGACATGATTGAGCACGGAAATGCCCCGGAACTGGAATTCTCCGATTCAGTCTCTACGCTGCAGGACATCAGCCACGACTGGGAACTGAAGCAAACGCATCAGCTCACAGATGGGCGGCGTGTCAGCGCTTTGGATGTGCAGTGGATGTACCTCAACGCCGCCAGGAAGCATGCGGAAGCCAACGGTTCAAGCCATCCCGCAACAGGTGACGGCCACACAGCAGCTGTACTGGCCAAGTGGGAAGAAGTCCTCACTGCCTTGGGCAGTGATCCGATGAGTCTTGCCAATCAGCTGGAATGGGTGGCCAAACTCAACCTCATGCAGCAATACAAAGCACGCGATGACATGGCGTGGAACGATCCCAGGCTGGGGCTCATTGATTTGCAGTGGTCTGACATCCGTCCCGAAAAGGGACTTTATTACAAACTACTGCAGCTTGGCCGCATGCAACGGGTGGTCACCGACGAATCAATTCGTGCAGCTGTTCAGCAACCACCGACAGATACCAGGGCCTATTTCCGTGGCCGGTGTATTCAGGAATTTGGTTCACATGTGGTGGGTGCCAGCTGGGATTCAGTGATCTTTGAACTACCCGAGATGCGACGACTTCAGCGTGTTTCCACCAAGGAGCCGCTGCGTGGGACTGCAGAATTAACAGCATCTCTTTTTGATCAGAACAACGGGCTGGCGGATTTCCTGGGCCAATTGTTATCCGACACTCATTAGCAGGCAGCTTTTAGGGTCCGCTTTTAAGGTCCGCTGCATGAGAGACGCAGTTGATACCGGCACACAAATGTTGCACGTCCGTGGCAGGATGGGATCAGATGCCGGTGTCGGTATCTGGGAAACACGCAAAAAGGACTCATCATGGCATCGCAGGAACAAAAGAACACCTCCTCCCGCCCCGAAGAGGAACATCTCGAGGATGTGCCCTTGCCGGTCCCCAACCCGGATTCTGGATCCGCCCAGGCGGCTACCTCCGGCGTGGATGATCTACTCGATGAAATTGACGGCGTCCTTGAAGTCAACGCTGAAGAGTTTGTCCGCGGCTTTGTCCAAAAAGGTGGACAGTAGGGACTCATGAGTGTCCACAGCAGCCGCAATTTTCCAGCGCTGGAAACCGGAGGTTCTTCGTCGTCGTTCTTTGACCATGTCAGCCGCACCAATCCGGGGCTGCTGCCGTTCAGCCAAAACCTCCCCGCGGGTACTGTTCCACTAACCCCACATGGCACAACCATCGTTGCCCTGACCTTCGCTGGTGGTGTCCTCATGGCAGGGGATCGCCGTGCCACCATGGGCTCCATGATCGCCAATAGGCATATTGAGAAAGTGTTCCCGGCAGATAGATACTCCGTGTTGGGGATCGCTGGAACTGCCGGCATCGCTATTGATATTGTGCGATTATTTCAGGTTGAACTTGAGCACTACGAGAAGATTGAAGGCACACTGCTCAGTCTTGAAGGTAAGGCAAACCGACTTGGCGCAATGATCCGGGCAAACCTTCCCATGGCGTTACAGGGCCTCTCCGTGGTTCCGCTATTTGCCGGCATTGACGCAGGCCAAGCGGTTGGGCGGCTCTTTTCCTACGATGTCACTGGCGGACGGTATGAGGAGCTTGAACACCACAGCATCGGCTCCGGCTCAGTGTTTGCCCGCGGTGCGCTGAAGAAGCTCTGGCGCCCGGAGCTGTCCGAAGATGAAGCCATAGCCGTAGGGGTGGAAGCCCTCATAGACGCAGCCGACGACGATTCGGCCACGGGCGGGCCGGACCTTGTGCGCAAGCTGTGGCCGGTGGTTTATGTTGTGCGGGACGCCGGCGTAACAAGGGTTGCCCAGGAGGTGTTGGCTTCAGTGGTGGGGACCATCGTTACCCAACGGACCCTGGAACGAAGGGAGGCATAACATGGCACAACAATTTTATGTTTCCCCCGAACAGGTCATGAAGGATAGGGCCGATTTTGCCCGCAAAGGAATTGCTCGGGGTAAGTCAGTAGTAGTGCTGATTTACCGAGACGGCATGGCCTTGGTGGCAGAAAACCCATCTCCAACGTTGCATAAGATCGGTGAAATTTATGACCGCATTGCGTTCGCCGCTGTGGGGAAGTACAACGAGTTTGAGAGTCTGAGACAAGCAGGTGTGCGTTACGCGGATGTGCGTGGTTATTCATACGACAGAGTTGATGTAACAGCCCGTGGTCTTGCCAGTGTTTACGCACAAAGTCTAGGTTCAGTTTTCACGGCAGAGCAAAAACCCTTCGAAGTAGAACTCGCGGTAGCTGAGGTGGGGCAGCGGCAGGGTGAGGACCATATTTTTCGCCTGAATTTTGATGGCTCCATCTCTGACGAATCTGGTTTTCTGGCTATGGGGGGAAAAGCCGATTTGGTACAAGCAGAACTTGAGCATCTCTGGTCCACCGGGGCCACACTTGATAAAGCACTACGCTGGGCCGTCACCGCCTTGGAAGCGCCGCGGGCCGCAGTGCCGGCCGCCGGCGCAGGGACAGCCCAGCCCTTGTTGGCCAACACTTTGGAAGTAGCCATCCTGGATCGGACACCGGCACAGTCAAGTGGCTCATTTAGGTCCTTCAGACGACTCACACCCAATGACATCGCCAGGGAACTTAGCCAAGACTCTTCCCCCTGAACCGACCCCGGCTAGAAGAATCAGTTAGAGTCCCAGCAAGCAATTATGCACAACAACTAATGCACTACAACTTAGGAGGCCTCACTAGTGGACCGGCGGATATTTGGGATAGAAACTGAGTTTGGTGTGACATATTCTGCGCCCGGCTCACGTCCATTGTCCCCGGAGGAAGTTGCCAGGTATCTCTTCCGTAAAGTGGTGAGCTGGGGACGCTCCTCCAACGTTTTCTTACCCAATGGCTCACGCCTGTACTTAGATGTAGGTTCGCACCCCGAATATGCCACTGCCGAATGCGACAGTATCGGTTCACTCATTGCCCATGACAGGGCAGGGGAGACGATCCTGCACGAACTCGTTCAAGAGGCGCAGGATCGGCTGGAAACCGAAGGCTACCCGGGACAAATCTTCCTTTTCAAGAACAACGTGGATTCAGCGGGCAACTCCTACGGCAGCCACGAGAACTACTTGATCCCTCGCAGGGGCGAATTTAATCGTCTGGCAGACATCCTCATACCCTTCCTTGTTACCCGTCAGCTACTGTCCGGGGCCGGGAAGGTCCTTCCCGCGCAGCAGGGCGGAAAGTACGCTTTCTCCCAACGAGCAGACCATATCTGGGAGGGCCTTTCATCCGCCACGACCCGTTCTCGCCCCATCATTAATACCCGCGACGAGCCCCACGCCGATGCTGAGCTGTACCGCCGTTTGCACGTCATTGTGGGGGACTCAAACATGTCTGAAACCACCACGATGCTCAAAGTGGGCAGCGTGGACTTAATTCTGCGCATGATTGAGGCCGGAACGATCATGAGTGACATGCGTTTGGAAAACCCCATCCGCAGCATCCGTGAAATCTCCCACGACATCACAGGCAAGCACCCTGTGAAGATGGCTGACGGTCGTACTCTGACAGCCATAGAAATTCAGCGGCATTATCTTGAGAAGGTCAGTAGCTTTGTCCGCTCGAACGGGGCTCATCACGAGCTGGTGCCACGCATTCTGGATTTGTGGGAACGTACGCTGGATGCCGTTGAAGCCGAAAACTATTCAAGTATCGACACGGAAATTGATTGGGCCATCAAGGCCAAACTGCTGGGGGCTTACGCTGAGCGGCACCAGGTAAAATGGGGGTCACCAGAAGTTGGCCAGCTGGATTTGCGCTATCACGATATTTCGCCCGAGCGTGGACTGTTCAACAAGCTTCAGAGGCGTGGCGCAGCGGCAACTGTGAGTACGGCTGCCCAGATTGCCATAGCTACACAGACGCCACCAACAACCACTCGCGCCCATTTGCGCGGAAAATTTGTCACAGCAGCACGCGATGCCGGCCGCGACTACACGGTTGATTGGGTGCACTTGAAGCTCAATGATCGGTCCCATCAAACGATCCTCTGCAAGGATCCGTTTAAGAGCCAGGATAAAAGAGTGGATGCGATGATCGCTTCTCTGCGGGGCGGGCATTGACAGGCAGCACCACCCTTGGCGCCGGTTGAGCACGTAAAATAGACACCAGAGTTCTTCTTTCACATCTACATTCAACTCAACAAGCAGGTTCCGTCCAGCTTTAGCCACTAGGCTGATGGCTGTTCATGGCCCCCAAGTGTTCACTACGCTCCGTTTGTTCCCATAATCCTTTTCCCAACTTCGAAAGTGTGCCTGTGCGCCGATTTCTTGCCCTGCTTCTTCCTCTGCTGCTCTTAACGACAGCATGTTCACCCGGATCCTCCGATCCTGCTTCCTCGAATGCCCCAAGCGTCTCCATTCCACCAGCCAACGCCGAGGCCCTGGCATCGGTGAAAGTTCAGGATCAAGGTAAAGGCAAAGCGCCCAAAGTCACTTTTGACACACCCTTGAGCGTTCAATCCGAATCAATCCGGGTTGTCAACGAGGGCAAAGGCGAGCCTGTCAAGGCTGGTCAAGCTGTGACCCTTCAGGCTATCGAGCTCAATGCTAAAGATGGGAAAGCCACCGCAGACAGCTTCAGCGAACCAGCGGGTCAGCGCCTTGTCTTTGACGACACATTCAAAGCACAAAACGCCGTGGTATATGACACTTTCGTTGGCGCCAAGGTCGGCTCATACGTGGCATACGCCAACCCCCAGGCCACAGCCGCACAGAGCGGCACGGAAGCGCCCGCACAGCCCACAGTCCTGACAGTGTTCCTGATTGAGGCTGCCAGTGACGTTGCCAAGCCGCTGAGCAAGCCAGAAGGTGAGAGCGTCACCCCGCCCGCCGGCCTACCAACGGTGAAGGACAATGACAAAGGTGTTCCGGAGATCAGCATCGGAGACGCCAAGGCTCCCACGGAACTTGTTGCACAGGATCTGATCATTGGTAAGGGTCCCGCGTTAAAGGCCACCGACACGCTTGTCGCCAACTATGTAGGTGTGAACTTCGTGGGTGGGGAAGTCTTCGACTCCAGCTTTGGCAAGGGCGAACCTGCCACCTTTGGATTGAACCAAGTCATCAAGGGTTGGACTCAGGGCTTAACGGGTAAAACTGTAGGCTCACGAGTACTGCTCGTAATCCCCAAGGACATGGCTTACGGCGACGGCGGCCAGGGTAAGGCCAAGGGCGATCTTGTCTTTGTTGTTGATATCCTTGGTGTCCAGTAACTAGAAATATCTTCCACAACGAGGAGCATCATGTCTTTTGGAACCCTTAACTTTGACCGCAGCAAGCCCGAAATCGATTTCCCGGAACACGGTGCCCCCACCGAACTGGTCATTGAAGAGCTAATCGAGGGCGAAGGCCCAGCAGTCGTTGCAGGAAATACAATTTCGGCCCATTATGTTGGAGTTGCTTTCTCCACTGGTGAGGAATTTGATTCTTCCTGGAACCGGGGCACCCCTCTTGAGTTCAAGGCCGGCATCGGTCAGGTTATTCAGGGCTGGGACCAGGGTCTGCTCGGCATGAAAGTTGGCGGACGCCGTCGACTGGAAATTCCCTCCGAATTAGCCTACGGATCACGTGGCGCGGCCGGAGCGATCGCTCCTAACGAAGCGTTGATCTTTGTCGTTGACCTGATGGGCGTGCGGTAAGGCCCACTCTCACAAGCGGCCCACTCCGGCATCGCCGGTGAGATCCACAAAAATATCAAACAATCTGGTCGCCAAGGTATTTCTTGGCGACCAGATTGTTTCCCTTTAACCTCCGCGATCTATTCCTTCAAATAATCTGCCATTTCCTGGCCGGGCCCGCTCGTTGGCGATAAGTTGGCGAACCGGCTAGTACTGTGGGCCATGTGTCCATAAAAATTGATGCCACTGAACGGCTATTAAACTTGGTGATTGCCCTGCTGGGGACCCGCCGCGGCTACAGCAAGAGCTACCTGCGTGAAAATATTAACGGGTACGTGGATTCTTCCTCCAGCGCCGAAGAGCGGGCCAGAGCTAATGCCTCTTTTGAACGAATGTTTGAGCGAGACAAGAAGATTTTATTGGACTTGGGCATCCCGATCAGGCAATCAGAAGTCCAAGGCAATGACACCTACGATCAAGTGCTGTACCGGATCAATCCAGATGAGTACCGTGTCCCGGCAGTACGTCTGGATGAATCGGCCATGACACTGCTCTCGATTGCCGCGAACCTGTGGGCTGAAGCCTCCCTTGGGGCCGCAGCGCAATCTGCACTGCGCAAAATCGCTACGCGCGCTGGGACAAGCTGGTATGAGGATCAGAGAACCTCTCAGTCGCGTATTCGAACTGCAGAGCCGTCCTTTGAACCCCTGTGGGCCGCGTTGCGCAATCACCATCCTGTGACCTTTAGCTATCGCCGCACGGGGGCCACGGAGAGCGCCAACCGCACAGTCCAACCGTTGGGTTTGGGCAATAAGTATGGGCAGTGGTATCTGGCTGCGTTCGATGTTCAGAAGTCCCAAGAGCGTAATTTTCGGCTGTCACGGATCACCTCCGACGTTGAAGTTCATATCCAAGAAAACTTCGAGAGTCCCCACAATTTTTCTATTTCCAATGTGCTTGCACGGCTGGGCACAGGCACCACCCACACGGCAGAGGTAGCCGTCCCGGTTGGGTCAGCCAACTGGTTACGTAGCCGGGCTGGTACTGAAATTATCTCAGATTCGCCATGGGCGAAGGACGGCTGGGATGTTCTACACATCAGCTTCCGTGAACCTGAGCTAATGGCCGACGACGTCGCGGCCATGGGTGCGCAGGGTCTGGTTTTGGCCCCTCCTGAGTTTCGCGAGGCAGTTGCTCGCAGGTTGCAAGGAGCCGCCAAAGCAGCGGCTGTGACCCCCATGCGTCTGGATGCAAAAGCAGTCCTGGCCTCGTCTCCTGCCAAGAAGAAGGACTCCCGGGACAGGCTAATACGGCTTTTGTCCATGGTTCCTTACCTGGTAGCCAATCCGGGCGTGACCGAAGCCGAGGTGCTCACCGAATTTGGCATCAGCGCCCGCGACTGGTCTAAGGATCAAGACACACTAAACGTCACTGGATTACCAGGTTACTTCCACGGCGATCTGATGGATGTAAGCACTGAGACCGGGCAAGTATTCATCAGAGATGCTGAAACACTCTCAGCCCCCCTGCGGCTAACTCAAGAGGAAGCCTGCTCTGTGCTTGTTGGTCTGCAAGCCCTCACTGCCATCGCTAACACGGGAGAAGAACAAGCACTGAAACGGGCCATAGATTCAGTGAGTGCTGTTGCTGGCCCGGATGCCTGGCTGGCTAATGTTGTAGGCCTTCACCTGGTCTCCGGCACGGAAATCGAAACCATCGCAACATTGCAAAGAGCGATCGATAACTCCCGCGCCTGCACCATCTCTTACTTGGTGCGCACCCGAGATGAGGTGAGTAAACGCGTTATTGAACCTCGCCGGCTATTCTCTATGGACTCTCTCTGGTATGTGCGCGCCTGGTGCCGACAAGCACAGGAACTACGCAGCTTCCGGGTTGATCACATCAAGGAGCTGGTAGAGGGCGATGCACAGGAACATGCCGTCGGCGATACCGTGAGCTGGGACTCCAGTAACGGTATTTATCATCCAAACAGCAACGACATCGCAATAGATTTACTCACCGATGTTGCCACCGCCCAACGTCTGAGCCCAGCGTACAACGCCACAATCTATGCAGTAAGCACGGCTGGCGGACCCGGCGAGGACACGGATGAGGTCTCCGATCTGGTCGGTCTGCGGCTGTTAGTGGGTGACACTGCCATGCTTGCCCCGCTCATGGCTCGGCTCGGGGGACACGCCAGAGTTGCGGCTCCGGAGACTGTTCGGCTTGCTGCGGCGGCATGGTTGGCTGGCGCAGCTGCAAACTATGACGCTGTGGGCGAAAACACTCCGGCACCTCCCAGCCAGGGCAGATAGACTCACAGGATGCTCTGGTGGTCTTGGATTCTTATTTGGTTGGCGCTTGTAGCGCTCTCACTGCTCTTTATCGCCTTTTTGGGCTTTAAACTGTGGCGTGGAGCCACCTCCACGGTCCGCACTTTTAGCGAAGTCTCGGCCGAGCGGGCTGCCTATTGGGATTCAAGTATAGAAAAAGCCACGATTGCTCAGGTCATCGAGCCACGAAGCGTTGTGCCAGGTAGTGCTGTTTTTGCCTCACCTGAAAAAATGAAGGATGATTACCTAGCTACCAAAGAAGAACGGCGTTTTCTCCGACTTCAAAGGCGCGTCGCCCGCAGGAAAGAACGCGGACAGCTCCAATCCTTGCGCGACATCGAAGCAATACAAGACGTAGGATGAACCAAAAGGAAAGGCTTTACCGTGGGAAGACTTTTTGAGAGCCCCTGGGCTATCACCATCATCATCATTGTTGTCCTCTTGCTCTTCGCAGCCCCAAAACTGCCGGGCATGGCCCGTAGTCTGGGCCAGTCCATGCGGATCATCAAATCTGAGGTCAAGGAGATGAAGAACGACGGCAAGGAAGATGCCTCCACCCCGTCAGCTCCACCCGCCGCATCTACAGCCCCCCATGCATCGAGTGCTCCCTCAGCACCCGAGGCACCCTTCGAGGGCAAGATTGTCAATAACCCCACGCAGGGAAATACACAGGGCGAGGGCACCGGAACCGGTACCGGCGCTCAGTCATAGAAACGATTGCGGAACCGGTGGGTGCCAAAAAAGGTCGTAAAGCGAATCCCGAAGGACGGATGCCGCTCAAAGCGCACCTAATTGAAGCCAGAAATAGGCTCTTTAAGAGCGCCTTGGCTATGCTGCCAGGAGTTGTTCTTGGCTGGATTATCTATGATCCGCTCCTGTTTGCTCTGACGCAGCCTTTGCGTGATATCAGCCATGAACGGAACATCGTTGCAACCCTGAACTTTCAGGGTGTTACGACGTCCTTTGACTTGAAGATCCAGATTTCCCTTATTCTTGGGCTGATCATCGCCTCACCCGTATGGATATACCAGCTGTGGGCTTTCATTACCCCCGGGCTTACTAAGAAAGAACGCCGCTACACCCTTTCTTATATGTTGGCCTCGGTGCCACTTTTCCTTGCTGGGATTTATGCTGGTTGGCTTATTTGGCCAAATATTGTGAAGGCCCTCACGTCTTTCACACCAGCAGGCAGTGAAAGCGCAAATATCATTACGGCGCTTGAGTACCTGCATTTCGCTATGCAACTCATGCTGTTTATGGGCGTGGCCTTCCTGGTACCTGTTCTACTTTTTGCGCTCAACGCTATTGGCTTGGTCCGCGGCCGGACCTACTTGAAGGCTTGGCGCTTCACCATTCTGGGCGTAACCATCGTCTCGGCGATGGCAGCCCCGGGGTCGGACGTCATGAGCATGTTTTTCCTGGGTGCCCCGCTGTTGATACTATATTTCGGTGCCATTGGTTTGTGCATACTCAACGACAAGCGACGTGATAGACGCGACGCTAAAAAGGCCAAGGAGTCCGAAGGCAACGCGGATCTGCCCACACCCTCGAAGGACTTGGAGATCCTTTAAGCTGACGTAGGCTAGTACTATGCCAAGCTCAGAAATGCCCAGTCCTTCCGAACGCTTTCTGGCAGCCAAGCTGCGAGTTCAGGACCAAGGAACAGATTTCGGAGACTTTAAGGCAGGGCTGGACTTTGACTTAGACGTTTTTCAAGACACCGCGTGCCGGGCCGTCCAGGCTGGCCGCGGTGTTTTGGTTGCCGCACCCACAGGTGCCGGCAAGACGATCGTGGGTGAGTTTGCAGTTCATCTGGCACTCACCCGGGGAAACAAGGCATTTTATACAACCCCCATCAAGGCACTGAGCAACCAAAAATTCCAGGAGCTGGCAGCCAAGTACGGTGCTGACAACGTGGGCCTGCTAACGGGGGACACCAGCGTGAACTCCGAAGCTCCGGTGGTGGTTATGACCACCGAGGTACTGCGCAACATGTTGTACGCCGATTCCCACACTTTGACGGGGCTTTCCTATGTAGTGATGGATGAAGTTCACTACCTAGCAGACCGCTTCAGGGGGGCTGTATGGGAGGAAGTAATCATCCACCTGCCAAGTGAAGTGTCCGTCATCTCCCTGAGCGCCACTGTTTCCAACGCAGAAGAGTTTGGTGCCTGGCTTGGCACCGTGCGTGGAGACACGGCAGTGGTCGTCTCAGAACACCGCCCTGTGCCTCTCTGGCAACACGTGATGGTCCGACGCGACTTGGTTGACTTGTTCGCGGAGAACATACCCTTTGATCAGATCGCGGTGGAAACCACCAGCACCAGCGGTGCCAAAACTCCCAAGATCAACTCTGAGCTGCTAAAACTTGCACGCTCGGAATCTGTCAGCACAGGTAAGGGCAACAGCCACGGCCGTCGAGGCTCGGGGGGCTCTCGCGGGCGCGGACAACACAATGACGGGCAAAGTTGGGCCAAACCGGCATCGCGTCCACAAGTGATACGTGCCCTGGAGAGCCAAGATCTACTCCCGGCCATTACTTTTATTTTTTCTCGGGCCGCTTGCGACGCCGCCGTGCAACAATGCGCAGCAGCTGGATTGTGGCTGACAACTGAGACAGAGCGAAACGAAATTGCCCGGCGCGTGGACTCGGCCTGCGCCGAACTTCCGGATGCAGACAAAGATGTTTTAGGCTTTTGGGGTTGGCGCGACGGCCTACTGCGCGGTCTCGCTGCGCACCACGCGGGCATGCTGCCCAGTTTCAAAGAAGTTGTTGAGGACCTGTTTGCAGATGGTCTTGTGCGAGCTGTCTTCGCCACGGAAACCTTGGCACTGGGCATTAATATGCCAGCCCGGACGGTTGTTCTGGAAAAGCTGGAAAAATACAATGGCGAAGCCCATGTGGCCATCACTGCGGGGGAGTACACCCAGCTAACGGGCCGGGCCGGACGTCGAGGCATCGATATTGAAGGTCACGCTGTTGTGCTGTGGCAACCCGGCACTGACCCGGCAGCTGTGGGCGGTTTAGCCTCAAAACGCACCTACCCATTGAACTCAAGCTTCCGTCCCACGTACAACATGAGCATTAACCTCGTTGCGCAGTTTGGTCGCGCTCGAACACGCCAGATCTTAGAGTCCTCATTTGCTCAGTTTCAAGCCGATCGTTCCGTGGTTGATTTGGCCCGTCAAGTCCGCTCGCGTGAAGAGTCTCTGGCTGGCTACGAAAAGTCCATGAGCTGCCATCTGGGTGACTTTACCGAGTATGCCAAATTGCGCCGTGAACTCTCCGATCACGAATCTGGGGCCTCGAAATCGAAAGCCAAGCAGCGCCGTGAGGCCATCGTGGAATCTGTGGCCAATCTGCGCGCCGGAGACGTGATTATGATTCCCGTTGGGCGCAACGCAGGTTACGCGGTCGTACTTGATGCTGATGCCAACTCTCGTGCTCCACGGCCCGGCATACTTGGTGTGGACAAGGAGTACCGTCGGCTGAGCCTGCATGAGCTCAACGCCCCGCTTGAGGCGCTCGCCCAAGTGCGGATCGCAAAGGGATTCAATGCCAGGGTTCCCAAGGACAAAAGGAATCTACTGGCCGCTGTTCAGGCCCGCTTGGCGGATACGTCCGGACAACGCCCACACCGCTCGGCAGAATTTGCGCACCGAGATCAGGACCTGGTTGGTGTTGAGAATGAGGGCATTGCAACACTGCGAAGGGCGTTGCGCGCTCACCCTTGCCATGCCTGTAGCGATAGGGAAGACCATGCCCGATGGTCTGAGCGATGGTGGAAACTGCGCAAAGAAACGGATGGGATCATCCGGGCCATCCAGGCACGAACGAACACTATTGCCCGCACTTTTGACAGGGTCATTGATCTGCTCTCCGGCTATGGCTTTGTGGTTGCCGATGCTGGTGGGAATCTGCAACCAAGCCGGGATGGTCAACGCCTACGCCGGGTCTACGGAGAGAAGGATCTTTTGATTGCGCTGGCGCTACGCCAGGGATCGTTTGAGGACCTGGACGCGCCTGAGTTGGCCGCCTTTGTCACCACCTTGGTTTACCAATCCAAGCGCGACGCCGAGGGAGCCCGGCCCAGGATGCCCAGCGTCAGTATGGAGCAAGCCGTTGAAGACGTCATTGTGCTGTGGGCAGGGCTCCAGGACGCCGAGGAATCGCACAGGCTTCCCTTGACAAGCGAACCCGAACTGGGACTGCTCTGGCCCATGTACAAGTGGGCGAAGGGCCGCAGCCTCCACGAAGCACTTCAAGGCACCGACCTCGCCGCCGGAGACTTTGTGCGCTGGTGCAAACAGGTCATTGACCTACTGGGGCAACTCTCACAAGTCACCTCGATGCCTCCAGGCTTCGCATCCGTATGCCGCTCCGCCATGGATCTTGTGCGCCGAGGAGTAGTGGCGTACACCACTGTGGTGGAATAACAGCTTTTGTCGGTGCCGACCAATCATATTTTCTCTTGTTTCTTTGAAAGGACAGCTTTCTCATGTCATTAACTTTGTATCGAAACGGCTCTGTTTACAGTGCTGCGGACCCTTTCGCCACGGCCATGTTAGTGGACGGAGATACGGTGGCTTGGGTTGGCTCCGAGCATGCGGCAACGTCACTGCTTGATACCCGTATGCGGGAAGTTAATCTTCGTGGAGCACTGGTAGCTCCGGGCTTTGTTGACTCCCATGTTCACATTACCGAGACCGGTCTTTCACTTGGCTCTGTGTCACTCACGGGGGCACGTTCAGCGCAGGAGCTTCTAGACCTGGTTGCGGGCGCCGCTGCGCAGAGTACCGGATTGCTGCTTGGTCATGGCTGGGACAACTCCTTGTGGGCAGTGCCTGAGCTTCCCACAGCAGCTCAGCTGGAACGGGCCGCCGGTGGGCGTGAACTTTACCTGGCACGAGTCGACGTTCACTCAGGCCTGGTTTCTGCGGCGTTGGCACGACGTTGTGATCTTGCAAGCATGCCTGGCTGGGACGGGGAAGGACTTGTTAGTGGACGTGCCCATGCCACGGCTAGGGATGCTGCACGCGCGCTTACTCCCGAACAGCTCGTGCACGTCCAACAACGTGCCCTCCAACACGCGGCCCGGAATGGCTATGTAGCGTTGGCTGAGATGAGCGCCCCCCACGTGGGGTCGATCCAGGATTTGGCATCTCTGATGGCGTTGACACAACCTTCCACATCTCAGAACTCCGGTGCCACAGCGGCACCGAGCGTTTACTCCGGAGGTAGTGTCTCTTCGAGCACTAGTGGCCAGTACTTCCCGCAGGTGTTGCCCTACTGGGGCCAGCTGGTTTCAAGTGTGGATCAGGCTCGTGCTGTTCTGGCTGAGTTATCCGGGCTGGGCGTGGATGTTCTTGGACTGGCAGGGGACATCAACGTCGATGGCTCCCTCGGATCCAGATCAGCACTTCTGCGAAACCCATACACCGACGCGCCCGGAACCACTGGCGTAGCACACCTCACAGTTGATCAGGTTGGAAGCCATTTCGCAGCCGCCTCAGAGCTTGGTCTCAGCGCCGGATTCCATGTCATTGGAGAGGGCGCCATGGACATTGTGGTGGCCGGTCTAAAACAAGCGAGCCAAGAAGTAGGCCTCGATAAGATTCGGGCGGCCGGGCACCGGCTCGAACACGCCGAAATGGTTGATGAGGCTGCCATGGCAGCCTTGGCCAGACATGCTGTTGGGGTATCGGTACAGCCGGCTTTTGACGCTCTCTGGGGTGGTATCGATGGCATGTACGCACGGCGTTTGGGCACAGCTCGAGCGAGAGAGCTCAACCCATTGGCCCGTTTCTACAGTGCAGGTGTGCCCGTGTTCTTCGGCTCCGATTCACCAGTGACTGCATTGAGCCCTTGGGCTAGCGTCCGTGCGGCGCTTAACCACCACGAACCCAGTTCTCGAATCTCTGCACGGGCCGCATTCATAGGTCATACTCGTGCCGGTTGGCGCGCCGCCAAGTCCACGAACCCCTTGCAGGGACAATTAGTGCCAGGTGCTCCCGCGAGCTTCGCCGTGTGGGATGTGGAGGAGCTGATGGTGCAGGTTGCCGATGAAAGAGTTCAATCGTGGTCCACCGATCCACGCGCCCGAACCCCGCTGCTTCCCGCCCTTGATAGCAAAACTGATCCTCGCTGCCTGCAAACGGTGCACATGGGCCGTGAACTCTACGTCAACGAAGACTTGGACTCCGGGGCTGAGCTGGCTTAATTCCACGCAAAAAACGACCTGGAGGGGTCTATCTTCCTTGACCAATCCCGCGCCTGACCTGCATCGATGCACATCGGTGCAGGTCAGCACCGTGTTGACACCAAGCGCACAGGCAATTAGTTTTAGGGGAGCGGAGAACCTCCTATGAGGAGGGACCCGGTCGGAGCGGGAAACCGTCCTACCGACACTAGGGAGATAGGTCTGCGCGCCACTAGAAAACAATTCGGCCTTAGCCTGTTAAGCATTTTGTTTGTACATTTTTGTCAACATTTTACTTTGGGCTGAGTCCTCTTTGGTCCGAAGGCGTGCAGACTTATCTTCTCGTCTTGTCACCGGCGTATACGCCCGGTCTGCAAGCATTGTGAACCACTAACGGTTGGGTCCTCACATATACTGGTGATTCGGCATTGCCTGTCCCATCCGCTGTGAGTAGGATCCTCCTTCTGGCTTCGGCGGAAACAGTGCACGGCCTCCCACCAATTTTTCTCCACTGAAAGGCACCAATTGTTGCGTGTCCTGACGATTATCCCCACGTACAACGAGATCGAATCACTGCCCAAAACTCTCACTCGTCTCCGTGCGGCCGTGCCTCACTCTGACGTACTCATCGCCGATGACAATAGCCCTGACGGTACCGGTAACTGGGCCCAAGAATTTGCCGCCACCGATGACCAAGTCCACGTTCTACACCGCGCCGGTAAAGAAGGTTTGGGGGCGGCGTACCTTGCCGGTTTCGCATGGGGTCTGGATGCGGGATATGACGTCCTAGTTGAGATGGACGCAGATGGCTCACACCAGCCAGAACAACTGCCATTGCTTCTTGACGCGATTGACCAGGGTGCGGACCTGGTATTGGGTTCTCGTTGGGTTCCAGGGGGCAAAGTGGTCAACTGGCCGCTGCACCGCAAACTCATTTCCACCTGTGGCAGCCTCTATTCACGCGTTTTGCTTGGCATCCCCATCCGCGATGTGACAGGTGGCTACCGGGCCTTTCGCCGCAGCACCTTGGAAGCCCTTGATTTGGACTCTGTGGAATCAGTGGGCTACGGCTTCCAGGTGGACATGCTGTGGCGCGTCTGCCAGCAGGGACTCAAAGTTGTTGAGGTGCCCATCACCTTCGTGGAGCGCGAGTTTGGCGCATCCAAGATGAGCGGGAATATTGTTCAAGAAGCCATGCTCAACGTCACCAAGTGGGGCCTAAGCGCACGGTGGCGCAAGCTAACCGGCAAGTCAAAATAGCCATAACTGCCGCAATGAAAAGCCAGGCTTGACTACAAATACGTGAGTATGAAGAAAAGGTGGGCCACCCGATCGGGTGGCCCACCTTTTCTTCATACTCACGTTAATGGCTGCCTTCGAAACAACGGAGCCAACGCATCCAACTAAACCTTTTCGCCGCGCTTTTCCCGCAGAAAGGTCAAACGATCAGCCAGAATGGTTTCCAGCTCCGGTAGGCTACGGCGTTCCAAAAGCATGTCCCAGTGGGTGCGGATCGGTTTGTCATTGGAAGTATCCGGGGCCTCCCCATTCACAAGGAGAGCTTCCTTGCCGGTCTTGGACATCCATGTCGCTGGGATATCGGCTTCGGATGAGAAAGTGACAAACACCTGCTCACCGTCGGGGCAACGGTATTCTACGCGCTGGCGGGGGGCCGGCTCCACACCGGATTCCGTCTCCATGCTCTGTGCGCCCAAGCGCATGCCACGCAGGCTGCGATCGCTCATGACTTCTCCCTCAAGTTGTGCCATGCTCCAAGACGTTCATGGAGCACGAGTGTAAGGCCCTGATTTTTCC
Organism: Arthrobacter antibioticus; assembly: GCF_030063205.1. GTDB lineage: Bacteria > Actinomycetota > Actinomycetes > Actinomycetales > Micrococcaceae > Specibacter. Next base: position 210,504 of record NZ_JASISQ010000001.1, read on the forward strand.
CGGCTCCCGATTTTCTGGGCTTCCGTTGTTCTTCAAGACTTTGACGACATTAATATCAACGCATCACCGCATGCAATTGTTCCTGCATGGCTTGGATGTGAAAAATGCGGCCGGGCAAAACGCCACGCGGCCAAGCACCCATTATACGTGCTTGGCCACCCTCATCATGCCGTTGCTGTTCCAGGAGTGGTGTGGGCTACGCTTCCGAGCTCATGGCGGGCTCACCGGCATCGTCACTGTCAGGGGTTGTTGTCCCCAGAACATTCCCGATCCCCTTCAATGCCTCGCCTACTTCGCTGGGGATGATCCACAGTTTGTTTGAGGTACCGGAGGCAATCTTGGGCAGCGTCTGCAGGTACTGGTAGGCCAATAGCTTCTGCGTGGGATTGCCCTTGTGGATGGCACTGAAGACCTTCTGAATAGCCTGCGATTCACCATCTGCACGCAAAATCGCCGCCTTGGCATCACCCTCAGCCTTCAAGATGGAGGACTGGCGTTCACCTTCTGCGGTTAAAATAGCTGACTGCTTAGTTCCTTCAGCTGTCAAAATAGCCGCACGGCGATCACGCTCAGCACGCATCTGCTTTTCCATGGAGTCCTGAATGGACAAGGGCGGGTCAATGGCCTTGAGCTCTACCCGACTGACTCGGATGCCCCAGCGGCCTGTGGCCTCATCGAGGACACCACGCAGCTGGCCATTGATCTGATCACGGGAGGTCAGAGCCTCCTCCAGGTTCAGTCCACCCACAACGTTACGCAAGGTGGTAGTTGTCAGCTGTTCAACTGCCTGAATGTAGTTCGCGATCTCATAGGTCGCTGCCCTAGGATCTGTGACCTGAAAATAAACAACGGTGTCAATGGAGACCACAAGGTTATCTTCGGTGATCACTGGTTGCGGCGGGAACGAGACAACCTGCTCGCGCAAATCCAGCAGGGGCAGCAGGCGATCCACAAACGGAATCAGCACTGTCAGACCTGGGTTGAGTGTGCGCTGGTATTTACCCAGCCGTTCGACAACACCCGCACGTGCCTGCGGAACGATGCGCACGGAACGAACAAGGACAATAACTACGAATATCAGTAGGACTAAAACAACAAATAGCCACACAATGGTGCCTGCTCCGTCTCCCATGAAATCCCCTCTTCTCTATGTAAAGATCTTTGCATCTGTGCCAACATGGCCCGCGGGCGTGAACTCGCGGTCCGGCAGCTATGCCTAAGTTGTTGTTGTGGCTGTGTCGGGGAACTTGTGCGCCATTGGCTGGTTCACAATTGCAGTTGCTCCGTCAATGGCGGCTACTTCAACTGCTGAACCAACAGCAAATACACTGCCTTCGGTGATCCGGGCGCTCCAAATGTCTCCACCAATCTTCACCAACCCCCCGGTCAAACCAACCGTTTCCAGGACCACTGCCTTCTGGCCAATTAAGCGGTCAACGTTGGAAAGCTGGTCAGCGGGCCCGCGGTGAAGGTGGGCTAGCGCCAAGGGTCTGATCAGAACTGTTGTTGCAAGGGCAACTACGCAGAAAACCACTATCTGCAACCACAGTTCAGCGTGGAACAGGAAGGCCAGTAAGGCGGCTAATGCTCCCACTGACATCAAGATGAAGTACAGATTCAGCGTCAACATCTCAGCGACGGCCAACAGCAGGAAAACTGTCAGCCAGATTATCCAGCCAAAGTCATTAATCCATTCAAGCATTGAGTCCCCCTTAGAGACTTATTTCCGTATTTCCGAGCCTACTACGTGAGGCTGGGAAAAGACGGCTAAATGACCGCTTGAAGTGGCATTCGCAGCGGGTCAGATCCAACACGGTCGGCAATGCGCGCCAAAATTTGTACACCGTCACTGAGCTGTCCGTCGTTGTAACAAAACGGCAAACGCAAGTACCGCTCAAAGGCCCCATCGATCCCAAATCGAGGCCCCGGAACCAGACCGAGCCCTTCAGCCCGTGCGGCCAGCGCAAGAGCCGAGCTAGAGACGGTCTCGGTGTTGATCCACAGGTTCAATCCACCATCCGGGATCTGCACCTGCCACTGGGGTAGGTGTTCGCGAAGCAACGCGATAGCCATGTCCCGTCCACGTCTTAGATCCACGCTGCGGCTGGCTGTCATTGAGGGGAGGTCCGCAATGAGTGAGGTGGCCACCAGCTGCTCAACTAGAGGCGTACCCAAGTCTGTTGCGGGACGGTTGCGCAAAAATTGAGCCATCATCTCGCGCGGTCCACGGATCCAACCCACCCGAAGTCCACCCCATGCCAGTTTTCCTAGAGAACCCAAGGTGAGGGCAGTGGGGGAGAAGACAGCCATGGGCGGCATGGTTCCGCGGTCAATATCAAGCATCGCGGTGGTCTCATCAATGACTAAGGTAGTGCCCTCCCTTGCTGCTGCTGCGCCCAGATACTCACGTTCTTGAATGGACATGCTCATACCTGTGGGGTTATGAAAGTCGGGCATAAGGTAAGCCAAGCTGGGTGCTGCACGGCGAATCTGTAAAAGTGCCTCTTGCAAATCCCAGCCGCCCTGCTGGCGGACGGGAAAGGCTAGAACGCGGGCACCCACAGAAGCAAAGGTGTCGAGGGCATGCGGGTAGGTTGGCTGTTCTACCAGGATGCGCTCACCGGGGGAGTAGAGCGTACGCGTGACAAGGTTCAGCGCGTGCTGGGCTCCGATTGTGACAAGGATTTGATCGGCGGAAGTGGGCAATGACCGGTCGGTGTAACTCTGGGCGATAGTTTCGCGGAGCTGTGGCAGCCCGATCAGGTCAAAACCGTCATGGCCTAACCACGCAGGCAGTTGCTCAAGCGCGGCGGCATAAGCAGCCGGGATCCCGGGGTAGGCCGGTGCTGTGGCCCTGGTGAAGTCAAGAGGCAATCCTGCATGAACAGCATGCTCTCCGCGTTCTCGTCCAGGGAGCTGAAGAGTGCTCCCTGACCCCCTGACACTGTCAAGAAACCCGTCCTCACGAAGCTTGGAGTAGGCGGCAGCAACTGTGGTTCGGCTCAATTCCAGTGCTTGACTGAGTTCTCGCTCGGCAGGTAATTTTGCGCCGCTAGAGAGCCGGCCATCCATCAAAAGCACCCGAATTCGAGCGGCCAAAGCCTTGTAGGCTGGGGCATTGCTGCGCCATTCGCCAAGCTCCCTGACGAGGCGCCGTCCAGAGACAAAAGAGTTCATGATGCCAGATTAGATGAATTGGCACTGTTGCGTAAGTCCAATTTGACTAAACTGGGTTCATGGCCCTGTTCTTTACCTCCCAAAACCTTTCGCTCAGAGTGTTCCGGCTCTTTCTTGGCCTTGCACTCTACGGAGTTGCCATCTCCTTGATGATCAGAGGGAATATTGGGGCCTCACCCTGGGATGTATTTGCCCAAGGCCTGTCCCGAACCACGGCGATATCCTTTGGGTTATGCACCATCATCATTAGCGGGGTTGTCCTGCTGCTCTGGATCCCGCTAAAACAATGGCCAGGCTTTGGCACCATTGCCAACGCCGTCCTTGTTGGCGTCTTCGCTGATGTGGGTCTGGCCTGGATTCCACAAGCGCACCACCTGGGTCTGCAGATACTGTCCTTTAGCGGGGGCCTGTTCACGCTGGCCTTCGCCACAGCACTGTACATTGGTGCGGGCTTGGGTCCTGGTCCCCGCGATGGACTAATGACAGGGCTTGTCCGTGTCACCGGCAGGCCCGTTTGGCTGATCCGGACAGCCATTGAACTCTCCGTGGTGGTGGTTGGGTTCTTCCTTGGCGGAGTTGTTGGGGCAGGAACCGCAGCGTTCGCCCTAGGAGTGGGGCCGCTGACCCAACTAACATTGCGTTGGCTGCATGTGGATCTGCACGCGAAGCGTCCTGGTGCAATGCTGGATGTGAGCAGCGTGGAGCCCATCCGGCCTCTAACTCAGAACTAAGAATCAAGATAGGGACTCGCGATGCATCAGGGGATTACGGAACCTGTGCAAAAGTTGAGATGCGGAATGCTGCTGTGGCAGATGTCTGCGGTTGTGCGTTTTTTTCTGCGTGTCCCTGAGTCTGTACGGATAGATTCGAAAGACGCTTGCGCAATTCATCCGCGTCAAGATGATGCCCGGCCGGCCCCATGAGCGCCACGTTAACAACGTCGGGCGGATCCAGCAATAGCGGCACGCGCAATTCCTGACTATCAACCAGTACAAAATGTTCCGCCATGGCCTGGACCAAAGCCACTTCCTTATCATTCTGGATGGCCAACATCCCTGCATCCTGTGCAATTTCGGCCAAGTGCCCCGGGAGGGGAGTGATAACTATGACGGTTCCTCCCGGCTTGAGGATACGGGCGAATTCACGCACGTTGCGGGGCGCAAAGATGACAAGTACGACGTCGGCCGTGTCAGTTCCCAAGGGTAGCTCACGCCACAAGTCCCAGACAATGTTGGCTACCTGCGGATTGCGCCGAGCGGCTCTGCGTAGCGCAAACTTGGAGATATCAAGGCCCACTGCCGCCACGTTGGGCATTTCACCGAACTGTTCTTCAGTCTCGGTGTTTACCGATGCTAGGACCTGATGCAAGTACCAGCCTGTGCCGGTGCCAGCATCCACAATCACTGCCGGCTCGCTCTCACCTGCCGAAAGCTGTGCCTTGGATAGTTGTGCCCTGGAAAGCTGCTTGCTCACTTGCCTTGCCACCTCATTAGCCAGCGCACTGTAGTGCCCGGCATCAAGGAAGGCATCGCGGGCAGCCACCATGTCTGCTGTATCGGAAATGAACTTGGTCCCATGACCGGTCAGTAAGTTCACGTACCCTTGGCGGGCAATGTCGAAACTGTGGCCATCCGCGCAAACAAGAGCATTGGCTCCGGGTAGGGGATAAATGAATGACCTTCCGCAATGGGGGCACAACAAGGCATTGACGGCAACGATTTCCATGCTTCCAATCTTAGGTTGCCCCCGCACCCGGCCAACACCTCGGCGTCAGCCTAGAACCTTAGCCCGTCCCTAGCGGCCGCTATGTCTGGGTTAGCCCAGTGTTTGTTGTATTCGGCGTTACTGGCCAGCGAACGCGTGTGGGCCTTGTCTATATACAAGGTGCCGGCAAGATGGTCGCTCTCGTGTGCCACGATCCGTGCCTGCCACCCAGTGAACTGGCGCGTGTGCGCGCTGCCGTGTTCGTCGTCGTACGTCAATTCAACAGACTCAGCCCGATCAACCACCGCTTGCCAGCCGGACATCGATAGGCACCCTTCGTAGTGGGATATCAGCCCAGTCCCGATGGCAGTGTATTGGGGGTTCAGGATGGTGAAGAGTTCCAGCGGCTCTCGGTTGCGAGCTTCGGCGTTCTCAGCCGACACATCGTATTGGTCCTCAAGGACTGCCAGCTGCAGCGGGATGCCGATCTGCGGCGCGGCAAGACCCACCCCCGGGGCGGCACGCATTGACTCGGTCATGATCTCAATCAGCTGCGCGAGTTCCTTTGCGGTTAGCTGCCCCGTGAAGGGCAGCGACGGGGCCCGCAACACCGGGTGCCCAGCCTGCACAATCTGGGGAAGCTCACCGGCCTCGAGTACGGCTGCAACAGAAGCCTTGAGGTAGGCGTTGTTGAACAGTGCGTAGCCAGGATCAATGTAGCAAGGATCAATCATGTGTTGCCTCTATCGGTAGCAGGGTAAGAATTCAGTAGTGCTGGCCACCATTGTGCCAAGCAATGCGTGCGGCTGCAGGCGTTCCTCTGAGCCACCTTCCTGCAGCGGCCTCTGTTACCTCTTGCGGTCGGGGGCTAAGGTGGCCTTAAGGGTCGTCTGAGAAAAGGGATAGACATGTCTTCTAACAGCTTCGATGCACGCAGTGAACTCCTCGTCGATGGCGAGTCGTATGAGATTTACCGTTTGGATAAAGTGCCGGGCTCAGGCCGGCTTCCTTATAGCTTGAAGGTTCTGTTGGAGAACCTGCTCCGTAACGAGGACGGCCATCTTGTTACAGCTGAACAGGTGCGTGCGGTGGGGGACTGGGACCCGAACGCGGAGGCCAGCAAAGAGATTCAGTACACGCCTGCACGGGTTTTGATGCAGGACTTCACCGGCGTCCCTTGCGTTGTTGACTTAGTAGCCATGCGTGATGCCATGTCAGATCTGGGTGGAGATCCCACCAAAATCAATCCACTGATTCCGGGGGAGCTTGTCATTGACCACTCGGTTATTGCCGATGTTTTCGACCGGCCTGACGCCATCACCGTCAACTCTGAGATGGAATTTACGCGCAATCAGGAACGCTACCAACTCCTGCGTTGGGCACAACAGTCCTTCGCCGATTTCCTTGTTGTGCCGCCAGATACGGGTATCTGCCATCAAGTGAACCTTGAATATCTTTCCCGGGTGGTGTTCACCAGGAAGCGCGACGGCGTGACTGCGGCCTATCCCGACACTCTTGTTGGCACTGACTCGCACACCCCCATGGTGAATGGCTTGGGCGTGCTTGGCTGGGGCGTTGGTGGCATTGAGGCAGAAGCAGCCATGCTGGGCCAGCCCATGAGCATGCTGGTACCTGCGGTTGTTGGCTTCAAACTCACTGGCGAGTTGCCTGAAGGAACCACGGCTACTGACCTGGTCCTCACGGTGGCGCAATTGCTGCGCAAGACCCGGGTTGTAGGGAAATTTGTTGATTTCTTTGGTCCCGGTGTGGCGAATGTGCCCCTGGCAAATAGGGCAACATTGGGCAATATGAGCCCGGAGTACGGTTCCACCTGCGCCATCTTCCCCATTGATGATGAAACGCTGAACTATATGCGCCTGACGGGACGCGATGAACACCAGATCAAACTCGTAGAAGCCTATGCCAAGGAGCAGGGTCTATGGCACGATCCATTACACACGCCTGATTACAGTCAGATCGTTGAACTTGATCTCTCCAGCGTTGAAAGCTCCATCGCCGGGCCCAAGCGCCCACAGGATAGAATCCCGCTGCGTAGCGCGGCCCGTGCAGTACGTGGCTTGCTTGCTGGCGAGTCCCAGGACGTTGCCGTATTTGCCGGTGGTCTAGATGATGCCGGCGACGAGTCCTTCCCGGCCAGCGACCCCGTGGCCATTAGTTCGCGTATTCCCCGTGATGAGCCACCACGGGTGTACGCGGATAGTGACGGTGATGATTCACTCCAGTGGCCCAGCGACCCAGCGGACATTGTCCTAGACGGGCAAAAGCACACCATCGATCACGGCGACATCGTCATAGCCGCCATCACTTCCTGCACCAACACCTCCAACCCCTCTGTCATGATTGGCGCCGGCCTGCTGGCCAAGAAAGCCGTTGAGCTGGGGCTGGACCGCAAACCATGGGTGAAGACTACGCTTGCTCCCGGTTCACGCGTGGTGACGGATTACTTCAACCGTGCAGGGCTCACACCGTACCTTGAGAAGCTCGGCTTCAGTCTTGTGGGCTACGGCTGCACCACCTGCATCGGCAACTCGGGCCCACTTATTCCTGAAGTCAGCGCCGGAGTCAACAGCAATGACCTCACAGTGGCTGCTGTCCTTTCGGGCAATAGAAACTTTGAGGGCCGCATTCACCCCGAAGTGAAGATGAACTTCTTAGCTTCTCCACCGCTTGTCATTGCTTATGCACTTGCCGGGTCAATGCATGTTGATCTCCTTAAGGACCCGCTGGGGACCTCCACAGATGGCAACCCTGTATTCCTTAAAGATATTTGGCCCACCATGGCGGAGATCAAAGAAGTGGTAGATGCCAGTCTCGAGGCGCAAATGTTCACCGACGGATACGCCGATGTCTACCACGGGGATGAGAACTGGCGCGGCATGGATGTTCCGGAGGGCGATATGTTCGCTTGGTCCGATGACTCCACGTATGTGTGTAAGCCCCCATACTTTGACGGTATGCAGCGTGAGCCGTCTCCCATCACTGACATTGTTGGCGCGCGGGTGTTGGCATTGCTGGGGGACTCCGTCACCACAGATCACATTTCTCCGGCAGGAAACATCAAAAAATCAACACCGGCGGGACAGTACCTACTTGAGCACGGCGTTAATCAGGTTGATTTCAACTCCTATGGCTCTCGACGCGGAAACCACAACGTCATGATCCGTGGCACTTTCGCGAACATTCGTCTGCGTAACCTCCTGGTACCGGGGGTGGAGGGTGGCTTCACCAGGCGCTCTGCGGATGGCCCGGTGGAAACTATCTTCCAGGCTTCCAGTGCGTACCTAGAAGAGGGTACGCCCCTGGTTGTTATAGCTGGCACGGACTACGGATCCGGTTCTTCGCGTGACTGGGCTGCCAAGGGCACCATGTTATTAGGAGTAAAAGCAGTCATTGCGGCGTCGTTTGAGCGCATCCACCGTTCCAACTTGATTGGAATGGGAGTCCTGCCACTGCAGTTCAAGGATGGAGATAGTGCGCAATCCTTGGGCCTGACCGGACTGGAGACCTACTGCATCGTTGGTCTGGCTGGCGCAAATCCACTACCCAGGGAAGTCACAGTCCGGGTGGAGTCCGACGGCGGTTCACGCGAGATTGTGACAACTCTGCGGATCGATACCCCAGCCGAGGAGGCGTACTACGTCCATGGCGGGATATTGCAATATGTCCTGCGTCAGCTCCTAGATTCTTAACAGGGATTCTGGGCCACGTCTTCCCGCACTTTGACCGCAATTCCCCCATAAGTTCCTTATGTCAGCTCACTCGTTGGAGATCATTGGGAGGTAGACATTGTTACGGAGGGCATGTCCAGGAAAGCGGCGGCACATATTCAGAGTCGCGGGGAACGTGCATAATGATTCAATGACTGAAGTAATTAACACAGAGCGTCTTGCGCTGCGTCCTTGGGAAGATTCCGACGTCGATTTCATTTATGACCTGTATTCTCGCTGGGTGGTTCAGCGCTTCATCGGCACAGAGCCAACGGTTATGGCCAGCCGTTCGGAAGCGGTGGAACGGCTGGCCCGGTTCAAAGCCATGGACCATCCCGTTCATGGGGTGTGGGCCGTGACACGCAAAGAAGACGGGCTGCCGGTGGGGACACTGCTGCTGAAACCGATTCCGGTTTCGGAGTCAGAGGCGCCTCAAGCTTCCGATGATATTGAAATTGGGTGGCATTTTCATCCTGATCATTGGGGCAACGGCTTCGCCTCCGAAGCCGCAGCTGCTGTCCTTGAGCATGCCTTTGCCGCAGGCTTGCCTCAAGTACTGGCCGTAACCAACCCCGCCAATGAGGCATCCCAAAGCGTGTGCCGCCGCATTGGAATGGAACACCTTGGCCTATCCAAGAAGTACTACGATTCCGACTGTGAACTCTTTTCGGTGCTAAATCCGGGAGTTGATTCCTAGTCCAGTACTTTTCCCAACTGCGGGGGAGAGGCCACTAGAGTCGGAATATTCGATGCAACGCAGCACAACAGAATTGAGACACGCTGACCATGGATACAGGAGCTCACGCGCCGATTTCGGCAGCGCACCAAGCCGACACCCATGATTTGATCCGTGTGCAGGGCGCCAGGGTGAACAACCTTAAGAACATAAGCGTTGAAATCCCTAAGCGCCGCCTGACAGTGTTTACGGGTGTTTCTGGTTCCGGGAAAAGCTCGCTGGTATTTGGCACCATAGCCGCGGAATCTCAGCGGATGATCAATGAAACGTACAGCGCATTCGTACAAGGTTTCATGCCGGCTCTGGCCCGTCCCGACGTCGACGTTCTGGAGGGTCTGACCACTGCGATCCTGGTGGATCAAGAGCGAATGGGTGCCAATCCGCGTTCTACAGTTGGCACAGTTACCGATGCCAACGCCATGCTTCGTATCGTATTTAGCCGGTTGGCCCAGCCGCATGTTGGCTCACCCCAGGCCTACTCTTTCAACGTCGCTTCCATTTCAGGCGCCGGGGCCGTCACTACCCGGCGTGCAGGGGAAGAGATCAAGGAACGGCGCAGCTTTTCTATTACTGGAGGCATGTGCCCTCGCTGTGACGGAATGGGGAAAGTTAACGACTTCAACCTCAACGCATTATTTGATGCCGATAAGTCCCTGTCCGAGGGTGCGCTCAGGGTCCCCGGATACAGTATGGACGGCTGGTATGGACGCATCTTCGCTGGCTCGGGCCTCTTCAACATGGACAAGAAGATAGGAAAGTTCAGCAAGCAGGAACTGCACGACCTGCTGTACAAGGAACCACTGAAAATCAAGGTTGACGGCATTAACCTCACCTATGAAGGGGTTATCGTCAAGATGCAAAAGTCGATACTCGCCAAGGACGTGGACTCATTGCAGCCCCATATCCGCTCTTTCGTGGACCGCGCCGTTGTCTTCACCATCTGCCCGGAATGCAAAGGCACCCGGTTGGCAGAGCATGCACGGTCTTCAACAATCCATGGTGTCAGTATTGCCGATGCTTGCGCCATGCAAATCAGTGACCTCGCCGATTGGGTCAAAGGCCTTAATGAGCCCTCGGTAGGCCCCTTGCTTGATGCTTTGAGCGATAGCCTTCATTCTTTTGTTGAGATAGGTCTTGGTTACCTTTCCCTTGACCGGCCATCTGGCACGCTTTCTGGTGGCGAAGCCCAGCGCACCAAAATGATCCGCCATCTAGGTTCCTCACTGACGGATATCACGTACGTTTTCGATGAGCCCACCATTGGGCTGCATCCCCACGATATTGCCCGGATGAACAGGCTTCTTCTGCAATTGCGGGACAAAGGCAATACAGTTCTGGTGGTTGAGCACAAACCGGAAACCATAGCCATAGCTGATCACGTAGTTGACCTTGGACCACGTGCTGGCGTTTTGGGTGGGGAAGTGGTTTTTGAAGGCAATGTTGCCGCCCTCCGGGATAGCGGCACAATCACAGGCCACCATTTAGATGACAGGGTCCGTTTGAAAGCTGAGGTCCGGAAGGGATCCAGTGCGATTTCAGTTCGTGGAGCTAACGAGAATAACCTTAAAGACATGGACGTGGACATTCCTCTGGGTGTTCTCACCGTGATCACGGGGGTAGCCGGTTCAGGCAAGAGTTCCCTTATCCACGGCTCGGTGTCGGGGCTGGACGGGGTTGTCACTATTGGTCAAGGGGCAATCCGCGGGTCTCGCAGAAGTAACCCTGCCACTTACACGGGACTGCTTGAGCCGATCCGAAAAGCGTTCGCCAAAGTCAACGGAGTCAAGGCCGCCTTGTTCAGCGCAAACTCCGAAGGCGCCTGCCCCAGCTGCAGTGGGGCTGGGGTAATTTTCACCGATCTAGGTATGATGGCCGGCATCTCCACTACCTGCCAGGAATGCGAGGGCCGTCGCTTCCAGAAGGCGGTTTTGACATATCGGTTGGGCGGAAAGAACATCAGCGAGGTCCTGAGCATGTCGGTAAACCAGGCTGAGCAATTCTTCGGTGCAGGGGAGGCCAAGCTTCCGGCTGGGCATAAGATCCTTAGCCGCCTATCCGACGTCGGACTTGGCTACCTGACGCTGGGCCAGCCTTTGACAACTCTCTCCGGTGGCGAGCGGCAACGCATTAAGCTGGCCACCCATCTGGGGGAGAAGGGCGGGACCTACGTCCTGGATGAACCTACATCTGGTTTGCATTTAGCTGACGTAGAGAAATTGCTGGGACTCCTTGACAGGCTGGTTGAGTCTGGCAAATCAATCATAGTGATTGAACATCACCAAGCCGTCATGGCGCATGCTGACTGGCTCATCGATATTGGGCCAGGCGCAGGACACGCAGGCGGCGAGATCGTATTTGAAGGTACGCCGGCTGAGTTGGTGCAATCACAAGCTACTGTGACGGGCGAATATCTAGCGGCCTACGTTAGCTCATAGGCCGCGATCCCCCATTTTGGTACATCAGATATTGTGCCGATAATCTACATTATGTAAAGCTAACTTTGCGAAGAGCCTTACTTTCTAAATCTGGCCCATCCCACAGACCCTTTACTGTCACATTTTTAATCAGCCGTGAATCCCGTGATGAATGTCGTTGAGCTGGCTATCGTAGCCGGCGAACTAATAGCTGGAAGTTCCATGCAGACGATTGGCGCGGCTTATCTCTGCGGCCAAGTGTTGGGTGAATGGCTCGATGTTCTCCGTCTGGGCGAACGGCTGTCCTTTGATGATGTTCACTGTGCGAATGTCTCCTGCCCACGGATAAACATCCTGGAACAGGTGCTGATGAATTGACTGGACATGGACAAGATCGTAAGTTCCCTCAATCGTCCTTTCACTCAGTTGGACCGCCTGGGCTTCCACCATGTCAGCTTCAATGACCCGAAGTTCCTCCCACGTGCTCGCGTCAACCAGGTTGCGAAGAATCCCGGTATTCGGATCCAGGTAACCGTTCCAGGGTTCTTGCTCGTCCCCCACCTCCCAGGATTGTGAGCTGCTCACAGCTGACGGAGTTCCTTCGTCAACTCCACCATCTCGTCAGCGTCGATTTCGCCACGGGCCCAGCGGTCCTGTACCGCGCGGGCCTGATCAGAAGAACGTCCTCCTTCCATCTCCGTTGAATGGCGAATATCAGCCAACGCGGACTGTCGTTCAACAACCTGGGCAGGCGTTAGTTTCTACTTCATCATGATGGAGCCTCTCCGTGTGGGTGTTCCTAGTTCACTTCTATCAACTTTAAAGAAATCGTTACAGATCATTTTGGCAATTGAGCAGGGCTTTCGGTGAAGCTTTACCTCCGGATTTCCGGGCTTTTCCTGCGCCCCTGGTGCATCGTCAGAAGCGTCCGCCTGTAGCTCCCTGTTCACTATGCTTTCGCAATTCTCATCGAACCGGCAAAGAGGATTTACTTCTCCATCCCCAACGCAATCATCCCTTCGGCAGACGGTTCGTTTTGCGCAGCTCGTCACGCTCAACCAGGATACGGTCGCGTTCTGTCATGTGCCGCCGCTCCCCTACTTGAGGATCTGCGCGATGCGCTGGAACGTGTAGCCGGTCAACGCGCCAATGTCCTTGAGCGTGTAGCCCTGCCCCTTCAAGGTTCGGGCAAGATCAGCCAAGCGGGCATCAACATCGGCTTTAGCCGCCGTGAGTTGGCCCTGTGCCTGGTGCCAGGACTCGCTGGCTGCTTTCGCGTCCTCGGGCAACGTGTAGGCGACGTTGACGGCTACCTGATCGGCGGGCATGTCCAGAATGACGGCGGCCAGATCTGCGGCCTGCTCCTGGATTTTCTCGATGGTCTTACACTGCGTCAAGCCATCGATTTCCGGGATGCTGACCATCCACCATTTACCTTCTTTGTAGGCGGTGACTTCCAATGTCCTGACCGTAGTCATCTCAGTGTTCCTTTCGTTCGCGGGACGCCCCCCTTAGAGGCCTCCCGCTTCGTTGTTTACTTACAGTTACTCGGGAAGGTATCTAGTTTCTTTGCCAGCTTGGTAAGAACGCATGCACTGATTTCGTTATGTCGAGGAATTAGCTCTCTTTGACCGTTGGGCCCCTCCCATATTTCGTGCCCTCGGTATAGCGCACAAGGTACCAGCCGTTGGCTTTGAGTATTTTCAACACGTCCCACTTTTTCTGCGCTTTCACACGACGATTCTAACAGGATTTGAATATACAGTTCAAACATAATTAGAACTATTTGCGAGTTTTTCTATCTTATCTGGCCAGAATCCTGACCAATGGTCTGGATCGTCATCATTGACTATTACTACTGGCGCTTGTGAGTGCCCACGGTCTTCTGTGATGCATTCCAGTGCTTCGGGGACTTTGCGTGAGGTTTACGATGACGTAGCTAATCCCTGTACTGTCCAGGGCCCTGTAGGTGGCGTTGCACTGAACGCAAGTGGGCTTGCTATACATGGTAACGGTGGCGCTCATTTCGCTTCTCCTTGCCCTGGAGCTGGTGGTCCCGCCGTGCGGCGGGACCACCAGGTGGTTAGCAGTCGCAGGGGACTTTGTATTCGGCTTTTATGCTCTCCAAGCTTGGCGCTAGATCCTTTGAACCGTCAGACTGTCCGGCGTTCCAGTACCAAAAAGCAACACGGCCAATGGCCTCATTGCAAGCAGCCCAGCTGCGGTCTTAATTCGCGGTGAGATCTCCCTCAACATAGATACCGAAGCCCTAGAGGCGGCGGGCTCCATCGCGTACGACGCGAACAAAGCCGATCACATAGGGCCACTGTCCAAAGTCATAACCGTCCTTGCCCCATAAAGCTAAGGCGGTCCAGCCCTGCGCATTGGCGCGTTCCATATAGTCATAACCGCTCCATCCATCAGAGCTGGGGAGGTTCTTCTCTGAGATGGTTTCCTGGGTGTCAGCGGTCTTAATAATCGTTCCCATATCGCGCTTCCTTCCGGTAGATTCCCTGCTTCCTCATGTCTTTAGTCTTTATTATCTAGACATGTATATATAGGGAATCTAGGCAATATATGGAATAAGTTTTCCGGATTATTCTGGCGTGCGCTGCGGTTGGTAGATATGGGGCGGGGCGCTCAGTGCCCCGGCGTAAATCCCTCTGCGCTTGAACACTCACCCCGGCACATTAGCTGCCCTCATCACCAGAGGTACCCCGGCAGCGCTCAGGACCGACCCATGAGAAAGTTATCAGTTCCAGCGGAAGCGACGATGACTAGCAGCCGAGCCTGAACCCACGACTAAGAAACCCGACCCAGCGCAAAGCCGATTCGGGTTTCTTAGCGACATAGGTTCACATGTTAAACATCAGGCGCCACTGCTTTGGGACACCGTTGCTATATGAATGGGCGGTGCACCATTGAACGATTGTTCCGCGCTGGGCATAGTAGCTAGCTGCTTGCTGACACTGTGACAAGACGTTGTAGTGGTAAACGCGCAAAGTGGCTGCTTGGGCCGGCACTGCTCCTCCAACGAGCGCTGATCCAGCGATGCTTAGTCCCACGAGTGCTGCGATGATTTTATGTTTCATTGTCTGCTCCGTTGTTTGGCTTGCTGGGTATAACTGAAGCTACCGGACGCAGCGTCAGGCAGGAATGGGCAGGGGTGCCCACCTACGCCGCTAGTTATCTATACTCGGCTCTAAGCTCTCTCCCAAGTAGGCAGTGGAGCTACGCTGTATGTTTGAGTTTCCTGACAGGCCTGAAAATTTATTTCTTTCCTAACATGCTGGAGCTGCTGGAGCGTTATAGGAAACAATCTCCCAAGACTGAACTGCCTGAGCGTTGGTGTAATCCCTCATTCCCATAGCCCCAGGAAATTTCTGCACGGCTGCTATCCCCTCCTCCTTGGAACCGCACAATTGCGTTGTTTT
This sequence comes from Arthrobacter antibioticus, assembly GCF_030063205.1. GTDB lineage: Bacteria > Actinomycetota > Actinomycetes > Actinomycetales > Micrococcaceae > Specibacter. The sequence continues at coordinate 225,697 of NZ_JASISQ010000001.1, forward strand.
CATAATCAATGGTTCCGCCAATGTGGAGTCAGGTTCTCGCGATGCCGTGAGCATAGTCTTTTCACAAATGGTGAGAGAGATGGCAGTTTTCGCTACAGGTGTTTTGCTGCTTCTGTTAGCACCTCCAAACACGTTTGCTACAAAGATCACAGAGATTACGAGGAGGATGGGAGCGCCTCCTACTATCCAAGCCCACTGAGTATTACTTAGAACACGACTCGCTGCTGGAATGGTGGGTTGGGCAGCACGATTCGAATTTTCGTTGATCTGTTGAGTGGCCTGTTGCTGCTGCACAGAGAACGATTGGAATCCAGGCATCAGAAACGGCCGAAGGGGTAGCCCGGGATTTGAAGCAAAAAATGGTGCCTCCATGGCTCTACCTGCTGCTCGACGGCAGCATCAATAGCTTTTTCTTTCCCGTAGATATTGTTCATGCGCCTCCATATAAGAGCTTTCTGATTACAAAAGATCCCGATAGCGTCCTTGGGAAGCCTCAGCTGCCATCCGTCGCTGCTGCTGGGCGGCCTGGACTGCAGCCGTCGTAGGGTCGAGTGAAGCAGTCATGGAATCCCCCATAGTTGTGCCGAGCGCTCTAGGTATCATAGGTGAGAGCAACGAAACAATGCGGGAGTTGCAATCCCTACCTAGTAGTCGCCCCTCAACTGCTCCTCCACCAGTCCCAATGGAACCGGTACGGAATTACACGATAGACCGCTCCATGCCTCGGTTCTCACAGATGAAAATGCGCTCTGAAAAGAGTGTCCAACTTCCTTCCCCTCGCGGACGGGCTGGAGGTCTTGGAAGTCATAGAACGCAATTGCACAATAGGCCACCCCATGACCCGATCCTCGCCATCTAAGAAAACTCCGGTCCACAGAGACCGTTCCACTTCCTTAGAACTGGGACACTCCCCCGTTTGATACTCCGCTAAAAGTCATCTGCCGGGACTCTGCGTAACCTGCCTGTGCCAAAAGCTATACCAAAAGTAGCCCTCACTGCTTAGATATGATCCTTGGTTTTGGTATGCACACGATGATATGGCCCGATGGCCTGGCCGATCAGGCCCGTGCCACGTAAAAAGTTGCCCGTTATGACGCTTTCGCTATGGGTAGTTCATCCCAGTGAGTGGTGTATCTCGGTGAGAGCATGTCGCGTTTCATGGACCAGTCCGGGCCACCCTTGACCCCGCCGGCGCCCAGGCCGATACTGCCACGGCCATATTTTTTGGTGACGTTTTCCAGGAGTTCCCCGATGTGGTGTTCTTCGTGCGGGTTCTCAAAGAGTTCTAAGGGTGGCTGATTCCCGGTGGGCCGTAGATCAGTGAGGAGGATCCCGGCGCGCACATATTTGACGCCGTCTACGATTCTGGGGATCAGGGCGAATGCTGCCCGTCCCAATAGGACAGGATCCGCGGTCGGCATCGGTAAGGGAACGCACACCGAAGGGTAGGAAGTATCTCCTGGGTTGTAATAGGACGTCGCCGCGAATGCTGTCATGACTTTGGCCTGGAGGTGGTGTTTGGCTAGGCGGGCGCTGGCCCGTTGCGCGTACAAACTCAATACTTGACGCATTCCGGCTTGGGTGGTGATTGGGGTCGAAAAGGATCGAGAGAAGATCAGTTGGTCACGGCCCAATCGTTCCTCTTCCATAGGGATGCAAGGGGTGCCTTGTAACTCTAGGACGGTGCGCATCATCACGATAGAGAACCGATCCCGGATCATCACCGGGTTCGCGTTTCTCAAATCAAGGATTGAGCGGATACCTAGAGCGTTCAGGCGTTGAGTGAGCCGGGTGGCAACTCCCCAGATTTCAATCACTGAAAGCCCTGCCATGAGGTGTTCGCGCTGTGCCAGGGGTACGGAGTCCCAGTGGCACACCCCGTGGAAGTCTGGATTGTTCTTGGCGTATTTATTACTCAATTTGGCTAACGTTTTTGAGGAAGCAATACCAACACAGACCGGTACACCGCAGTTTCGACGCACAGCATCTTTCATTGCCTTCCCCAGTGCTCTGAGTTCTTCTGGAGTTCCTTTCACGGTGCAGAACGCTTCGTCAATGCTGTAGATCTCAATTTCATGGCTGAATCGTCCTAACAGCTCCATGACCCGGGCACTGACGTCTCCGTAGAGTTCATAGTTACTTGATTTAGCGATCAAACCCCATTCTTTCGCTCGGGGAGCGAGTTTGAACCACGGCTCTCCCATGGCGATCCCTAACGCCTTGGCCTCAGCGCTACGAGTGACCGCGCACCCATCATTATTGGATAACACGATCACCGGTTTGCCCTCCAAAGAAGGATCAAACGCCCGTTCAGCACTGGCATAGAAGCTATTGACGTCTACATGAGCGATAGCCTGCATCCGTTCCACAACAAGCACCTACAACAAATGATGAAGAGCTACGGAAGCGACGCCCCAAATTTCTAAGGAACTCAGCTCAGCGACCACAATGTCCGGATAGTCCGGGTTCTCTGCTTGCAAAAGAACACCGGCTGCTGTGATGCGCAGGCGTTTAACGGTTAACTCTCCATCAAGGACCGCTACGACGATAGAACCGTCTTTAGGGCGCAGCGCCCGGTTGACGATGAGCTCGTCACCGTCGCTAATCCCGGCGCCTTCCATGGAATGACCAGAGACCCGAATGATGTAGGTACTCGTGACGTCCTTGATTAGGTGGTCATTCAAATTAATGCGGCCATCAAAATAGTCCTGGGCCGGGGAAGGATAACCCGCCGCGACCAACACAGAAGAAACCAGTGGATGGACGATAGGTACCGCCAAATCCACAAGACAAACATTCGATACATAAGCCATAACACACCAACTACTAGGAATAATATTCTACAACCGAGTGTAGAACCCACCACTGACAACAACCCCGATCACCAGCGAAGGGGACCGTAACAACCCCGACAATTGCAGCGGCATCCAGACGCTCCCGAAGCGGCAAGTACCAGAAAGCCGGACAACTGCACCACTGTGTGCATCATGCTCAGGGCAACGATGTAGGGCCACAACTCGCTGAAGTTATCCACAAGGAAACGAAAGTCTGGCTCTTAGCAGCGATGGTGGGCTAGTGTTTCGCTCATGGCAGGTTGGGAAGTGTCCAGACACCCTGAATGGGACATGATGTACGCCGCCGGGCTGACGGTGCGTGAAATATCCGATCGATGCCAGAAGAAACGCAACACCGTCCACCTTCACCTCCAGACCCGCGAGAAACACCAGCTTGGACTGCGCGCCCAACATGAGACAGCGCTCGCTCTGCGAGGCTCTGACTGGCTCCCCCACTACGACGGAAACCAGACCGAAAAATCCCTCCACACCTGGGTCAGTGAACAACAACGCGCCTACCACCGCGGCGAGCTATCAGCCCCAAAAATAGTACTCATGGGGAGCCTACCGAACTGGGACGTTCCCATTCGACCACTGGAACTTGAGCAGCACTGGCAATCCCGGTTCAACCAGATCAAGGAGCACATCAGTGCCACTGGGCAGCTACCCAGATATCGGGCCTACGCAACAGAAGAAGAACACACACTGGGTGTCTGGCTCCACATCCAGCGCCAAAAAAGGACTGAGAAAACACTTGAGAAATCTCGCCTCAACACCCTAAATACGGCCATTCCCCATTGGCGCAGCCACACATAAAGCCATAAAATTGATAATCGCAAAAATTTCGACTTTGAACGGGAGAAATAGCCTCATCAGTGAAAATAGTTCTCAGCGTTTAGCCCCCATACATTACTAGATCCGACCATGACTGGAATAACTGCGGGCATCTTCCACGACAAGAAATGAGGACCTAGTCAATCCCTCGTTACATGTCATCTAAAGGCGGACCTAGCCATGCTTTTGCTCCAGTGGATGCTCGCGTAGGCTCTACATAAATTCAGTATCTAACTGCAAAAGGAAATAGGAATGGTTTCGGGTCTTTGGTCGAGCACACTTGATGTAGATCCCACGATTGCCCCCATAGGCGCCCGAAGTGATGCCGCAAGGGACCACTTTGATGTTCTCGTCATCGGAGGGGGAAATGCGGGCATCTCACTAGCATCGCGTCTGAAACGTTGTGGCTTTCATAACCTCGCGATCGTGGAACCCAACAATAAACACCTTTACCAGCCGTTGTTCTCGCACATCGGAGGGGGCACAGCGCAGCCTGCGGAGGCCATGAAACCGCAAGCTGAGGTAATGCCTACCGGAGTACGGTGGATTCACGACGCAGCAGTCACCATCAACCCGGATAACCAAACGGTCCAACTGGTAACAGGGACGGTTGTTACTTACCGCCACCTAGTCATCTGCCCCGGTATGCGATTGAACTGGGATGCTGTACCAGGACTTAAAGATGCAATGAACACACCGTCTGTCTCCAGCAATTACGTGTATAAACTGGCCTCGAAAACGTGGGAACTCATCCGCGAACTACGGAGTGGAACCGCAGTGTTCACCATGCCGTCTGGGGCGGTTAAATGCGATGGTGCGAGCCAGAAAATCATGTATCTCGCTTGTGACTACTGGCGAGAACAGGGAGTTCTCGACGACATTAGAGTCGTCATGGTGGTTCACTCACCTACCGTCTACGGAGTAGACGTCGTGGATCAAGAACTGAACCGTAAAATCAACGAATACGGGGTACAGCTCTACTGCAACAGCGAAGTTACCAGCGTAGAGGGTGACGCTCAAACGGTAACCATCTCCCCAGTAAAAAATCCATCCGATCCGGCTGGGGCCGGAACCACTCAGGACCAAGTACTTCATTACGATCTGCTGCACGCGGTACCGCCACAAGTCGCGCCAGACTGGTTGCTCCCCAGCGGATTAACACGTCTTGGCGACCCGGGAGGGTTTATCGATGTGAATCCTGAAACGCTACAGCACTCCTGGTACACCAACATCTGGTCACTCGGGGATGTCGCCGGTACGAAAAACTACAAATCTGGAGCCTCACTGCGGAAGCAATGTCTGGTGCTCGCCAAAAACCTCAAAGTGGTCAAAAAAGGCAAAGAACCACAACAAAAATACGACCACTACTCCGCCACACCTTTCACCGTTTCTTGATCTACAGTGGTTTTCGCTGAATTCGATGACCAGCGTGTTCCTCAACCAACCCTCCCGTGGCGCGGAAGTATGAAAGAACACCGCGCCACATGGATCCTAGAGCGCCATATTTTCCCGTGGGTTTACTGGCACCTAATCCTCAAAGGCCGCGCCTGAGCCAACAAGTGCAGAAGAGAAAGCCCTACGGGTGATGCCCCATCAGATCCCATGTATGTCGATAAGTTCACGCTTGCAAACGGACTGCTAGTTAGGCGTTGCAACCCGTTTGCAAACTCCACAGTGCCGGTAGAGAGCTACTTCTTCTCTTCCAACCGCAATGCAATACCTAGAGCGAAAAACGTCGGGGCCCAGTGACCTATGAAAATCCCCCAACGATCAGATTGAGCTTTGGAGTCCCCTTTCTTGCCACGGCTAACAACCCAAGAGATGAGGGAGATGACGATGGATGCAAAGCCTCCAGCGTATGCGTATTCACTTTTGATACCTGCTTCGTGCAACTTTTCGACCATGGTAAATAACCTCCGAAGATGAGAACTAGCTAACGAAATATAGTCTCTCACGGCACCCTATCTACTTCCAGAAATTTTATTATTGTTTCTACGAGGTAGAAGGGAGGAGGAACCTGTATCCAGTCACTGGATAGGTTTGGGTGGCAATAGCAGTCGAATGGGTCCTCGCGCTTTATTGGGTTCCACGATTGCACCTTTCTGGGTAGCAATAAGTTCACCTTGAGAAGCCATTTCTGCCGCAACCTGGCGGATATCATTCATGTACCGACGCCATGATTCCCCTTCACCACCGACAACCCGGGCGACCTCGCTGGGACAGATAGAAGAACCGGCACGTTTCCGCAAAAGTGCTCTGATAGTTGCCATGATCCTCTGAGTGAACGCTTGTGGTTCATGCTCGTCCCACCATGGTTGGCCACGTTCTCCCAGCGCAACCTTCGCATCGTTCACTCGCGATCGAGCATCACTTTCCCGGTTTTTGACAGCTCTCCGAGCAGACATCAGTTCATCAACGAGTTCTTGGCGAAGCGTGTCAGGAATCGAAGGATCAGTCGCTCTCCACCTCCGACCATCTATGACGAGGTAGTGCCCGTCTGCACTAGGTTCTACTGTTTTTTTGGTCGACACAATTGAACCTTCCTTGATGGGTGTCGCATAGGTAGAAAATATTGTCATGCGGTCGCGGACGTGAAGATGAAACCCCTATCCACCACCGACAATAGAATAAGTGTTTTCAAGACTTTGACCGCCCAAAGCTCTAGATCCTCGACGATCGGTCTTGCCAATGACCATCCCCTAGCGAGGTGCCAGCTCAACTCTTTAGAGCAGCGATACAACACCGGATTGGCTATGGGAAGACAAAAAAGACACGGCCTATTCGCTGTTTACTCCTGTTGCCGGGAAGCGTTCCCACGCCCTATGGGTCGCTAGCATGCTGGTGATTGCGATGATAACTGTTGAGGCGTTATCTCCCACAGTGATTCCCGCGGAGCTTTGAGAGATACCTGCTGTTTTGAGCCCCAGCACCCCAGGACCCCACGCACCAATTGCTTTTGAGTGTCGGTAGGCTTCGGATAACAGAAGAGTGATCCGCGGATCCAAGACGGAGGCGTTGGGGCTGGCTTTCGCATCCTTCGAAGGCTCTTTACCCGTTGCGGGAGTTCCTGCGTGCGCCAGGATGACAGCATCGAACTCTATGGACCGGGCGGTGAGATAGGTCCGTTGCACCGCAATCATTTGACCTTCATTATCGCTCAGGAAGCCGCCGTGAGGGGCAATAAACAGTGGCACCACTCCTACAGCGTTGAGGGCCGCTCGGGCAGCGGAGATTTGGGACAGGTCGCTACTAGCATCGGTGATGATCCCGACAATGCGTCCGGCAATGGGCCAGCTACCTCCGAGCTGGGACACTGCTGGGCTTAGTTCTAAAGCATGTGTCTGAACGGTTGCGTCTGGGATGGCCATTCCAAGTCCGGTGGCGACCGCCGCGCAGAGACCTGCGTCGATGTTAGCTAGTGCCAGTAGCTGCCGTTCACGGATGGTTGCCTCGTAGCATTTGCCCAGTTCGAAGGTGTATGCCTCAATCGTGTGATCTTGCTCGATCGCTGTCAGGCTGCGGAAGAACAGACGTGCTTGGCTGAAGTGGTCACCAAATGAAGCCGGATTTCGTCGTTCTTTAATGCTGGCAGCGACTTCTTCAGGGACGTCGACAAAGGCTCCTACATCTTCGCCAGCTAAGAATGGACAGCCCCCATCCAAAGAATTCGGATGGTAGGGCGCTACGCCAGCTTGAACTGCTGTTTGATGCATCCCATCGCGCAGCATGTCATTTACCGGGGCGTGAGGGCGATTGATGGGCAGTTGGGCAAAGTTCGGTCCACCCAAACGAGATATTTGCGTGTCTAGGTAGGAGAAGAGACGGACTTGGAGTAGGGGGTCGTTGGTGAGGTCGATTCCTGGAACTAGATGACCTGGATGGAAGGCGACCTGCTCGGTTTCAGCGAAGTAATTAGTCGGATTCGCGTTCAGGGTCATGAGCCCAACCGGCTGCACCGCAGCAAGTTCTTCCGGCACAAATTTAGTAGGATCGAGTAGATCGATACCTTCAAATGTTTGCTCATCGTTGTCGGGGAAGGTTTGAATTCCGAGTTCCCATTGCGGGTACGCACCGGATTCAATGGCATCAGCTAGATCTCGGCGGTGAAAATCGGGGTCCATTCCATTGATCAGTTGGGCTTCTTCCCATACCAGTGAATGCACACCTTGTTTGGGTTTCCAGTGAAACTTCACCAGCGTGGTTTTACCGTTTTGATCAACGAGGCGGAACGTGTGCACACCGAAGCCTTCCATAGTTCGGTACGAACGGGGAATGCCCCGATCAGACATATTCCAGATGGTGTGGGCTTGTGCTTCCGTGTGGAGGGAAACGAAATCCCAGAACGTGTCATGCGCACTTTGTGCCTGAGGTATCTCACGGTCCGGATGTGGTTTGGCTGCATGGACGACGTCAGGAAATTTGATGCCGTCTTGAATGAAAAATACCGGGATGTTGTTGCCCACCAAGTCGTAGGTTCCCTCATCGGTGTAGAACTTGGTTGAGAAGCCCCGCGTGTCACGAACTGCGTCCGCTGATCCTCGAGATCCCAGCACGGTAGAAAATCTCACAAAGACGGGTGTTTCCACATCAGGTGCCAGAAAACCGGCTTTGGTGATTTTTGATGCTGTTCCGTAAGAGCGGAACAGGCCGTGGGCGCCCGCACCCCTTGCATGAATAACACGCTCTGGAATTCGTTCGTGATCAAAGTGGGTGATCTTCTCCCGCAGGTGATGGTCCTGTAAGAGAACAGGTCCGCGCGGCCCAGCCTTTAGAGACTGATCTGTGTCCGTCAATCGAAGGCCCTGGGCTGTCGTCAAATATTGTCCGGACTGCGCCCGCGCATTACTTGGAGCGCCCGTGGGGCTGCCCGTAGGCGATACCGCTTCCGGTCCCTGTTGATCAGACTTAGCTGGTAACGGCTCGTGAGGGGATGTAGTTTCTTCAAGGCTGGGAGGCTCACAGGAAGGAACACCGGGGATAACGATGGCTTCTTCAGCTGACACGATGCGTTCTCCTCAGATTGAAGCGCCTGAGTCTAGGGATCATCTCAGGCTAACGCCATTAGTTTAGGACTATGGCCTTCCCGCTGACAACGCCTTAGGAATTTGAGGAGCAACCACACGATTGAGATTTTCGAAAGGTTAGGGGCTGACCTCTGGAATAAGAAGACTTATGCTACTCATCATGACAACTTTCAAGAGTGACGACGGGCCCAATGCTGGCCACCAACGAGGCGCGGGGGTTAGTGATGCAACCGTCAAAGCGCTGGGAAAACTCTCGGAAGCTTTGGAGGTGGTGGAGCACGCCCGAGGATATCTCTATGGATTTCACCGTTTAACAGGTAAAGCAGATTTAGCGCTCGGTGAAGCTGTTGAACTTCTGCGAGAATCCGGTGCTGAGTCACTGGCCGAACAGCTTGAGCAAAAGATAGTTGGTAGGAACGTCATCAATGGGCGGTGGACGTTCCAGATAGTAGAGGATTACGACGACGGGTATTACTCCGCGTTTAAAGCAGCAGAGTCGATGGCCAGGCATGAACTAGCCGAAGGGAAACGCCACCTCTTTGAGGCAGAAATGAAAGAGGACCGGCGTACACACGGCCTACCCCACCACGAGGCCAGCCCCACCGAACGACGTACTCAATAAGACAAAACATCCAACACTGACATCAGCGAGGAACACCAAATAAGAACTGTATTTGCGGTAAGACACTCCACTGTTGGGTATATCCTCTGTAAATTGAACTGTTATACCCCCTGATACCCACGAAGGAGACCACCAGTGAACACCAGCGAACACCCTACCCAGCAACCAGAACCATCCGAAGGCGGCTACGGCACACCAACTCCGGAGCAAGAAATGCCGCCAGGTGTTGACGCTGTCACCATGGAAACCCAAGAGCAAGCATCAACCAACGATGAAAAGCTCGAAGGAAAAGACGACAAAGCATCAACTAGCGAAAAACCGGATAGCGAAAGCGCTGCACGAGAAGACAAAAATAATGCGGACACCCTCCCTGATGGCTCTGGAACAAACCGAGAAGGTCAGGGTTCAGAGCATGGCCAAGAAAACAGCGACGAGTCGTTTAGCGCCGGCTAACCACACGCGCCAGCTCTGACGCTATAATTCGCATAAGCATCATCGAAGTCGAAAAATCCGGATGTTCGTCGAAACTTGAATAGATAGTCAAGAGCAAAATGACTAGTGCCTGGGGATAACATACATCGTCATCACGAGAACGATCCGGTGCCCTTCTTAAGCACAGCTCCTTAGCTTGCTGGCCCTATTTTTTCAAGAATCCCAAGCTCCGAATCGCAAGGAAGCAAGAAGTTATCAATCTTCGGTGCCATTGAGGCGATCCGCTGTATCTCAATGATGGTCTTATCTCAACGATGGTCTTATCTCAACGACAATAGCCTGGGCGCTGCATTATGCAGAAGCCCAGGCCATTGTTTATTTGCTTCCTCTGTAGGAAACAGTTCAGGTGATACTGGGAGACCAACAGGTCGCAGCGGCGATGCCAAAACCGCGCCAGCACAGCACCCTTATACGTTCCTGTCAGGGGTGTTAAGCGTTGCTTTTGTTTCGACCCGTAATGGCACCGTAAATTCCGGCCACGACTAGGCCGCCCACAATGGCCAGAAGCCATGAGCCCAAGTTCCAGAAGGTCATTTCTCCCTTGTTGAAGAGAAGGTCGCCGATCCATCCCCCGACGATGGCTCCGACTACTCCTAAAACAAGGCTTGTGACCCAGCCACCACCGACGCGACCAGGCATAACAGCCTTAACGATGGCGCCTACGATCAAACCCAATACAATCCATCCGATGAAACCCATGGTGACTCCTTAAAAGAGCGCGAATATGATAAAAGTACTCAACATAGAAGGAAACTTATTCATCCCCCGCTGTTCAGCAGCAGAAATCATACCCCGGCTAAGCCCCCCTGCCCAACGTTTCTCCCAAGGTAATGGCGAATAATTATAAAAAGTTCCCCCTGTAAAGTGTGCCCAAAAAAACTGACTTTCCTTACCCAGCTCGGTGTTACCAGATTGATCACCTGTCAAGTTGATCTGAAAGGTGTCCAGTCTGCCGGTCAAAAGGGAACCTCAGTCTTTACCCCGGGGCAAATGCGCGTGCCGGGCCCGCGTTATCGTGGATAACAAAATCAGGAACATTATTACCGTAGCCAAGGGATACCAATGCACATCACTTACGACTCTGAGTCAGACGCAGCGTATATCAGGATCGGTGGGCCCATAGCCGCAGGCCAGGCAACACAGCAACTCCACTCGATTCAAACTCCTGGTGGAAACGGGGAGATCATCCTCGACTTTGATGACGCCGGACATCTACTGGGCTTTGAAATACTATTCGCATCCTCGGTACTCGCTCCAGAAGTTCTTACTAGCGTTACGAAACTGGGTGGGATCTAATCCGAAGCCCTTTAGGTCATGAGAATGTCAATCTGATTGGGGACCACTTTGGTGCGGAATCGCAGTTTCCTTGGGGACCACCTAGCCAGGCTTCTTATGCTTCTGAACTGGACCACACAGAGAGTTGGGCGCCGTATCCAATTGGATACGGCGCCCAACTCTCTGATGGACGGGGGTGGGGAATCGTACTTTTGGGGGTCAGATGTTTAGTTTACATTTTTTTGGGTTTGTTTTTGGGGTGTGCCAAGGGTATGTCGGTGGGGGTCGGCGTTTTGGTGTGTCCCGGGGGGGGATTATGGTTAGGTAATTGAGCGAAGGCGCGCGGGAGGTGGTAGTGGGGAGG
>NZ_JASISQ010000001.1:237151-1101844 GCF_030063205.1 Arthrobacter antibioticus
CTCACTTTTTTTATTTACTTTAGTTACTATTTGGGTGTTTATATAAGCCTTAGTATTTTTGTTTTTTTATTTTAAATTGTGTTGGGCAACTTTTTGGTGGTTTTTTGTTTTTTTGGTTGGCCCCAACATCCACTGTCTTTTTTTGTTTGTCAGTGCCACACCAAAGTTTTGGGGGCCCTTTTTCATTTTGCTCCGCGCCCCCAACTCTCTGAATGCCGGCGGAGGCAATCCGTACTGATGCGGAGCAGAGAGGTACATATGCAATTTTCTGCTGATGCTATTTCGTGTTAGCCAAGCGTAGGGCGTTTCCCTGCGGCGATTTCCTTGCACCGGCGGTCGTATTCATCTTCCGTAATGGCCATCAGTCCCGAGCACGGTCCTTTAGCAGAGGCGGTAAAGCCAAAAGCAAGGCTCCAGTCGGAATTTTCGAATCCTGCCCACTCGACCAGGATATGCATGAGATTGGGGTCCGTGATTCGGCCTGGATGGCCCCTGTAAAGGAACAGCGGCTCTCCGTCGTTATGCCAAATATCATTGGCATCCAGATCCGCAGATGAACGGAGGGCAACGGTCTGCCCAATAAGAAACAATTCTGGAGGCAGCGGTTCGGATTCGTTGTCAGCCATTCGCGACAGCCTTTACCCAATTGGGGCACCGGGGCTGGTAGCCCTGACAGTATGCCGTTACGACGCCGAAGGTGCCGACAAATTGGGGTGGCGACGTTCGGTAGTCAACTGAAACCACGGTATCCACCACTCCTCCCGTCTTGCATTTTCTAAACCAGCCGTAGCCGGTACAGAGGTGCCGGTAAATGTACGCCTCGTAGTTGTACTTCTGGCCAGCGACATACGTCTTAGACACAGGGTGCTGTGTTACCAACTTGACTGCGTTGATATTTAGATTGTGCCATAGAGCAATCTTGTTGTAACCGAATCCGCCGCCAGCTACCGTGCTTGTATACCCATACCGAAGGTAGACAGTCCGTCTACCGTTATCGAGCCACGTGGAAACAGTCGAGTACTGCACTCCCCCTGTAAGGGCCAAAGCCGTGGCGGCTTGGTTTTCCTCTGGCGGGATGGAAACGGTGCCGTCGAGTGCGGTTGCACCAGGCAGTGGGGTGATGGGGTTGGAGCCGTCGAAACTGGTGACGTCCATGGCCTTGGAAAGCTGATCATCGGTGAGGGGTGATCCTCCGGATTCGATCGCGACCACTTGGGCCAGGCTGAACCCTCGAGCTGCGAGTTGAGTGCTGTCGTAGGTTTCCCCGACGACAAAGTCGCCTCCAACCACGGCAATTTCGGTTACCGAGGGATCCGCATACCAGTCCTGGAGATCGAGGATGAAGTCCACGGTGTCGGGTGAAACATTGTGAATCTGGATGGCTCCCTCGTCGTTCCCGCCAACGGGAACGGTAATAAGGTTCGTGTGGATGCCCGTTCCAAAAGACAACGAGGCCACGTCTTTAGGTTCAGGTGCACCGGATGCCCAGGCTCGAGCATAACCGCCGGCAGTACCGGGATCGATAACGGTGAGGTTGCCTACCATAGCGGTCAAACCCTCGGAGCCCCGGGAATGGGACCGACTCCGCCGACGTCAACCGTCACGGTCTGCCCGGGGGCAACGTGGCCGCTGGCCCTGGTGTCATACAGTTTGCTAATCGCCGGAGTGAATGTTCCATTGCTAGAACCGGCAGTGAAGTAGCCCCCAACCTCCATCAAAAGATGGATCATGTTCCCTTGTGAGAGGTAGAGCTTAAAGGCTCCGTTGGCATCGAGTTTCACGATGGCACCTATGGATGTGTACGGACCGCCGTCGAAGTTTAGCGCCACGCCGGGTCGACTGGTCGAGTTCGTGGCGTAGGGATTAATATAACCGGCGGAGGTAGTGGCGTTATCGACTTGAAAGTTTACGAAGGCCGCCTGCGCTCCTGCCGGCACGTCTGCCTTTCCAGCGACCTGAATGGTTACTGTCTGTCCCGAGCCGATCGTTGCCTTCGGCAGTCCCACACCATTGATCGTGTCCACGATTCGACTCTGGTCAACGGGAGCATAACCCCCCGCGGCCGTAACGTCGTTGCCGGACGTGTAATAGCCTTGCACGTCGGTGTTGGTGTTGGTTGTCGTGGTCGCTTGGATCTGGATTTTTCCGGTTGCTGACACGCTCACGATGGCACTGTTGGATGTAGGGCTGTTTGCGTCGTAGCGCATGACCCCGCTTAAGGCGCCGTCGGCAGGGCCAGCCGACATTTGTCCAGGCAAGGCTGGTTCGCTAGCAGTAAAGGTCAAGAGAACCGCTGAGATTCCCGACGACGGTAACCCCACCTGCCCCGCGACTTGGATGGTGCGGGGTGTCAAGGGAGCAAGTGGTGCCTTTGTCGTTCCAGTGGGCACTACTGTGCTCACCAGGCGGCCTTGTAGTGGTATGAACAGCCCGGCCGTGCCGGTCACCACAACGGGCTCCGCAGCGCTAGCCACCGGGACAGAAATCCCGGATGCGACAAGGACAAGTGAGGCGGCAAGTCCGATAGCTCCAAGCCATCGGACTCCCGCCAATCGGACATGACGAAGTAACAAAGTACGCATAAGATTGTCCCTCAGGACTGAGACGCGAAGCACCCCGAAAGTTAACATAACAACAGGTGCGAGTACCTGGCTGCAACGTGACCAAAAATACATCGGTGTACCATCTGGACTGCAGTAATGAGAACTATAACCGACGCGTAACTCAGCCCACAACGCATCGAGTATCCCACTGTGGGAACGCATGGATACTGCTCATACGTAGGTCACCGAAAAGTCCATGTGGAACGACCCGACATGAGACTGGCGTTCTTGGTGAAACCCATGCTGCTGTGAAATCGCAGCTTGGTGGGAAACGACCTGGACCGTGTTATTTGGCGTCGGTGAGGTGCTGGTTTTTGGTGTGAGCGAGTCGGTATGACTCTGTGCCGGTTTCGATGATGGTGCCTTTGAAGGTGAGCCGGTCCACGATGGCGGCGCAGAGGCGTGGGTCGGTGAACGTTTTCGCCTACCCAGAGAAGGACTCGTTGGTCGCTATAGCCACTGATGCTTTTTCTTCGCGTTCGGTGAGGACTTGAAAGAGGAGCTCGGCACCGCGTTTGTCTAGTTCCATGTAGCCAAGCTCGTCAATGCAGAGCAGGTCTACTCGCCCGTACCTGGCGATGGTCTTGGTCAGGACTTTTTCGTCTTCGGCTTCGACGAGCTCGTTCACGAGCCTGGTGGCGAGGATGTATTTGACCCTGAATCCTTTCTCGGCCGCCGCGGTTCCTAGGCCGATGAGGAGGTGCGATTTTCCGGTTCCAGAATCCCCGATGAGACACAAGGGGAGGCCTTTGCGGATACAGTCCCCGGTGGCCAGGGTGTTGATCGTGGCTGGGTTGATGTTTGGCTTAGCTTCGTAGTCGAAGTCACCCAACCACTTATCGCGCGGGAAATTCGCTGACTTCACCCTCCGGATGGAGGAGCGCCGGTCCCTGTCATCACACTCGGCCAGTAGCAGCTCGGCGAGGAATCCTTGGTAGGAGAGTTGTTCCGTCCCGGCCACGGTCAGGGCTTCATCGAGCACGGCCTGGATCGTGGGCAGGCGTAACCGTCGGCAGGCCTGGTCAACGGCCGCGACGGCTGCTGGTTCGGTCAGGCCGCGGCGCCGACGAAGAGTTTGGGAGACAACGACTGGGGTAGTGGGACTCATGAAATCTGCTCCTTAGGTGATGGGGGCGGTGATGGTTGGGGACGGAGTCTGAGTAGCTCGTCAGAGCAGGCCACGGAGGGCAACGGCCGCTTGTCTGGTGGCAGGCCAGCGATGACAGCAGCCGGGTCTGCCAGGCGGCGTTGGGTGAGACTGACAACCCGGTGCTCGACGACTTCGGCTTTTGCGCCGGGATGGTAATCGGGGCGGATCCACCCAGCATTCCTTTCGAACGCCACACGCCTTGCTTCAACAGCGACAACGTCAGAGCTCACGGCACCGACAAGAAGCGCGGCAGTGATCCCGTCGATGACATCGCAGGCTTCCATGGAACGATGGAGCAGCAATACCTCGATGAGTTCCCTCGTCGCTGCAGTGTCACCATCGGTCCTTCGTGCAGCGGCCCAGAAAGCGTCATGGGCGGGAGTGAACACTCCTGATTCACGCGCCTGGGCCAGGGCGGTGGATCCAGGTAATGCTCCGGGTTTGATCCGCAGGACTTCTAGGTAGTGATCGAGTTGCACGCATTGCCCGCCCCTGGCCACGGTCCGTGGGTGGGTGGCGATCAAGGTCCTGCCATCGAAGATCCTTATCTCGGTCGCGCGCAGGGATACCCTGACTTTCCGATTGATAAATCTCACCGGTACCGAGTACTTCGCTGAACGCACGGTAACCAGCGAGGAACGGTCAACCCTAGGAGTTAGCGCCAGGCCTGGATCGAAGCTCTCTGCCGACAACGGCGCCAGCAGAGGCGCCTCGAGAGCGAAGTCCTGCCCTACCGTGCGAAGTCGATGAGAGATCCGGCGCTGATCCTCGCCCTCGTCCCAGCCCTGCAGCTTCGCATTGAGCTCCACCAAGGAATCCACGACCGGGACCGGAGTCAGGAAATTTCGGCGAAACCGCCCCACTTCCCCCTCAACCCCACCTTTCTCATGGGCGCCTTTCATCCCTGGCTCGCAGTAAAAGGAATGAAACCCATAGTTAGAGCGAAAGAGCACCCAGCGCTCGTTCTCAACCCGTTGCCGGCCAGCACCATAGATAACTTTCGTCACGGCCGAGGTGAGGTTGTCATAACGGATGTGCTTCGCAGGGACACCACCGAGAGTCTCAAAAGCCTCGATGTGGCCCTCCAAGAAAGCTTCCTGCCCACAGGTCGGATACACGCGGTGGACCGATTTTCCCGAGTGGGACATACGGAAAGCGAACATGTAGCACCGGGTGCGCACTCCGGCAAGATCCACCCAGACATCCCCGAAATCAACCTCAGCCTCCGCACCAGGTGCATGCTCCTGAGGAACGAAGACCTCTATCGGCGCTTTCCCGGCCTCGAAAGCGATCTCCGCCCGGCGAACCTTCGCATATTGACGCACCGTTGAATACGAAATCACCGCCTGATGTTCCTCAACCAAGCGATCAAAAACCCGCTGGGCCGTATGGCGCTGTTTCCGTGGAGCATCCAAATCAGCGATCAGCATCTGATCAATCACCGCCCGGAACCGATCCAGCTTCGGAGCTGAACGGGCAGGAACCCTCCGAGGTGGAGGCTCAGCCGCAGCCAAAGCCTGACGAACAGTTCGTCGCGATACCCGATGCACCCGTGCAAGCCGGCGAATTGACCACCCTTGGACCCGGGCGTCTCGACGGATCCTTACGAATATCTCCACCCTCAACTCCATCACTGCCTTCCATCGTTGGAAAAATATTCTGATGAAATCAACGATGAGGTGGGCTCAGCCGAAACTGCGATTCATCACCCGGCGAGCCGCAAGGTGGGTCCCAAACAAACTGCGAAAGTGGTACCCAATCAAACTGCCATAATCAGCAGGTCTACTCGGCCGTATTTTGTTATGGTCTTGGCCTTGATTTTCTCATTCTCGACCTTGAGGAACTCGTTCGCGAGTCGTGTGACCACAATATATTTGACCCGGATCCCTCCCCGCCGCGGCGGTCCCGAGCCCGATGGGTAGGTGAGATGCGGCGGTTCCTGAATCCAAGGTGAGCCACAAGGGGAACCTTTGTGGATTCATTCGCCAAAGGGGGAAAGTGTTGACTGTGGCCAGATAACGTTCGGATTTGGCAACAGTGCCACCAGTAAGCCAAATAGGTAAGCGCGTCACTCCATCGTGACGCATTATGAGTTTCTTACTGCCCCATAGGATGGGTAGGCTCGAAACAGGATGTACGGTTGAGCTAGCGGTCTGAAAGCGAATCTATTTCCCCAATCCATACTCGATAACAGCGTTCTTTTCGTGGACATTTCAGCTTCTGTTCAAGCAACATCGACATCCATCCTCCCAATGGAGCCACCGAGTCAACCACCAGTGGGATCGTGCACAGATAGCGGAAGACCTTGTTCCTCCAAGAGTTGACACTCTTTGGGGATACTGAATCACAGAAGTTGCCGGTAGTTGGTCTTGTTCCATATAAACGGGGAGACTCAATATGTACCGGTCTCTGTAGGTACTGAAATTTGGAATCCACACTGACAGTGCAAGATGGGGCTATCTATGGATACGGCGGGGGCATGGATCCGATCATCGCCATGAACTCTCAAAGCGGATGGACTGATTTCTCCGTCCTTCATGGCTTCACCGCAGTGGATGTATTTACCACCGGCGTTCAGGATGTCAGGGACCGCAGGCTGGGTGTGTAAGAACTTTGCGACGCTTTGTACTGAAGTGTCGTGTGCGTAAAAAGACTCGCATTTTCCGCAGCTGTATTCAAGGGCGACCTGGCCACTCACTGGAGGAATGCTGGAGCCGAATCATTCAAGTATCAAGTGCACTGCGGTGTGGCATTTGGTACATGTCAGGGCGGAACCATTGGGGTGTTGGTTTTCGCTATACAGGGGTGCAAAGCTGTCGATCGCCATCGGTAAGTTCCTGACTATCCGAAATCTCATGATCTAACGTTTAAGAACTACACCATTGACATCGAGAACGGTGCCGCTTGGCTGGGACGAGAAAGTGCCAGATTTTTTTAAGCTTTCGCATAATATTAGGAGTATTCTAGGTCACAATTGGCGTTAGAGCCAAGCGTTCGGACCGTTTTAGTCAGTTAGATAGTGCTGGGGCACCTGGGTGCGGAGTCATATGGCCTATGAATGTCTGAGTGGGCGTTTAGTAGATTTTTTCCGGCTTGTCCATTTAACGAGGACATACAAAACGAACCCGATGATCAGTAGAACAGCTGCTCTTAGCCAGATGTCGGGTCCCTGCTGAAAAAGTAGCAGCCCGCATGAGGCCAGAGCCAAATATGGCACCACCGTTGGTGAGCGGAAGTGCTTGTGTTTGACCGTATCCTTGCGAAGGACTAGCACGGCTGCATTAGTGCTGATAAAAACGAATAGCAATAACAGCACCACGGTTTCGGCCAGTGATTGAAGATCGCCGGTAAGAGTTAAGGCCATTGCAGCTATGGTCGTGAGTAGAATCGCAACCCACGGAGTGCGACGCTTGGGGAGCACCTTGCCCAGCACCCGGGGTAAAAGGGATTGCTCGACCATGCCAAATGCCAATCGGCTGGCCATGATCATCGTCAAGAGGGCACCGTTGGCAACTGCCACCAGCGCCACCAACCCAAAGAGCCAAACTGGCACACCGAAGCCAGTGGCTTGTACGACTTGCAGCAATGGTCCAGTGGACTCATTGAGTTCTCGCGGTGAGAGAGCTATCGATGATGCCAACCCGATCAACACGTAGATCCCACCGGCCGTCAGCAGTGCACCAAAGAGAGCCTTCGGATAGACCCGATGGACGTTACGGACTTCTTCCGCGACATTAGCCGAGGTCTCAAACCCGACAAAAGAGTAGTACGCCAAGAGTGAAGCGGCTAGAATTCCGACCGCTGGAGAGACCTCAGGGTTGAATTCGATCACACGTGACACCGCTCCCGCCCCTCGACCAACCATGAGGCCTACCAGAACTATGACCAGAACCAGCCCCGAGACTTCAATAACGGTCATGACCACATTAGCTCTCACGGACTCTTTCACTCCTCGCGCGTTTAGCAAAGCGACGAAGAACAGGAATACAAGCGCTGCTGGTACCGCGGGAACGTCTAAAAAGGGTTTAAGGTAGTCTCCGGTGAAAGCCAGGCTGAGACCTGCAGCGCTAGTAACTCCGGCCGCTAGCATGCAAAATCCGACCAGAAAGGATACTAGCGGTATTTTAAACGCTCGTTCAGCGAATACCGCTGCGCCGCCTGCTTTTGGGTATTTCGTAACGAGCTCTGCGTAGGATGCGGCTGTGAGCATGGCCAACAACAAAGCAAAAAGTAGTGGAACCCAGATAGCACCACCGACTTCGCCGGCCACTTTGCCAACAAGTGCGTAAATGCCCGCCCCCAAAACATCTCCCAGAATGAACAAGTACAGCAGAGGTCCGGTGATTGCTTGTTTCAGTTTCGATTCTTGCACTTGGGTCGGAGTTTCCATGGGATGAGTGTAAGGGTAGGAATGTGTATTTTGCTACCGATAGTTGCAGCAGATTCGCCTGCAGTGAGCACAGAATCTTCTTTCGAAGGCTTGCTGGCTGGTTCTATGGCGTTTATCATCTGAATCCTAACCGCGAGCAAAACCATTCGTGAGATCTAATGGCGTAGCTCCACAGTCCAATTCTGGAAAATGAGTGATGATGACGGAGAGCCCCAGACCCAGATCCG
The DNA here is from genome assembly GCF_030063205.1 of Arthrobacter antibioticus. GTDB lineage: Bacteria > Actinomycetota > Actinomycetes > Actinomycetales > Micrococcaceae > Specibacter. The sequence goes on from NZ_JASISQ010000001.1 coordinate 245,522, forward strand.
AGAGTCAACTAAAATTGACCAATGACAGGCGCAATGCAGCGCAACAAGCATCGCCATTAGAAATCGATCGAAACCAAGGAGACGCATCCGTTCCCATCGCGAGAACATCGCAACGGGGAGACACCTCAACGCACTCTCTAGCTGCCTCTGGGGAAGAGATTCAGGTCGAGATTGGTCAACAGACCCCATGGGGTTCTGAACCCTTCCCCGAAGAGACGCCGCGGCACTCAAGCTCAATTGAAACGATGCCAGTGAAACCGTCGGTTTAGCATCGCCACCTAGTTACCGCTTCATTGTGCGGCCTTCACGGTCATTGAATTCGTCGTCCTTGATTGAGCTCAGCGTCGCCTTCTCGAGCCTATCGATCAATCACGACTTAGACCGCGCCGTGAAAATGACCGAAGTTCTGCTATTCACTATGTGACACATCTACGAGATTTCACTCCAGTACAAAGCTCTGTATTGTCAGCTACAAAAACACGTTCATCGGACGCAACCTCAAGGAGAACAGACTTTGGAGCCCAGCAGCCTAGAACTACCTATGGAATCGGTGGGGCATAGGCTCCGGTTGAACCTAGCAATTCCTGCTGCAAAAATATTTCGATGTTCCAGCACAGATCAAACTCAACCAGTTAGCTCGCTCAATATTTACTTGGTCCAGCTAGCTACTGCCCAATAGGGCAAAAGCTCCAAAAATGCGTCCTACGAAGAAAAGTAGCGCCAGCACCACACCCAGTCCAATGATCACAAGCCAAATCTTATTGATGATTTTTCCGGCTAGGGGCGCTACCTCAGGTTTCACGGGGTCTGCGACAGAGCCTTCCCCAGGTGGAGTTTCTCCCGGAGGAACTCCACCTCCTGGTTCAAGACCAGTAATTTTGCCGTCCACAGGATCTGGATCTGGATTGCTACCCATAGTCGCCCATCTTTCTATAAAACGTCTCCGGTGTTCGGAACACCACACCACCAGTCGATACTGACTCTTGGTGAAATGTACTCTTCCACAAGGGCATGAAAGTGGAAAGTGCTCATCCTCTTGTCTACACAGCAGTGTCTTTTCTAAGGTCTTTCATGGCAGAAGAGTAATAGTGTGCAGAATTACGTTAAATAGCTGAACACATTAGATTTGTCGACTTCGTATCCGCGGGATCGCTGAGAAGAACGCTAATCGTTCCGCTAATGTGCGGCGTGCAGTCAACCACTATCAGTGACTGCGCGGTTGCTAGCTTGATACGCGGCTGCATCCATTGAATCTGAGAGTCAGTAGAGCGGCGTAACTGGAAGAGCCCGTCATTACAACCACAAACAAAGAACGCTCGGATGCTGCGTTGAAACTAAGGCCGCCCGATTCCTTTGTATTTCCAGCCAGCAGCCCGCCATGTCTGAGGATTTAGGACATTGCGTCCGTCGAGGATGTTCTTGCAAGTGACCGCTTCCGCGGCATGTTCTGGGGTGAGGTCTTTGTATTGCTGCCATTCGGTGAGCAGTAGTAATGCATCTGCTTTATTCATTGCCAAGTCCAGGTCTTCCTCGTACATGAGTTCAGGAAAACGCTGTCGCGCACCATCGATGGCTTGAGGGTCAGTCACCGTAACTGTGGCGCCTTGAAGCTGCAATTGTGCGGCAATACTGAGGGCTGGTGAATCGCGGACATCATCACTATTTGGTTTGAACGCTGCGCCTAAAACCGTGATCCGTTTGCCCATCAAGGATCCACCCACCATGGTACGTGTCAGTTCTACTAGGCGGATGCGACGGCGAATGTTGATGTCGTCGACTTCACGCAACAGGGACAGGACTTGGTCCGCTCCGAGCTCGCCTGCCCGGGCCATAAAAGCGCGGATATCTTTGGGCAGGCAGCCACCTCCGAAACCAGCGCCAGCGTTCAAGAATTTTCGGCCGATTCGTTCATCCATCCCTAGCGCATCCGCCAGCACAGTCACATCTGCCCCGGTTACTTCACACACCTCGGCCATGGCATTAATGAAGGAAATCTTCGTCGCAAGAAAGGAATTAGCGGCTAATTTCACTAACTCGGCAGTTGCGTAATCTGCAACGATACGACTCGTGCCCAGTGCCAGGGGTGAAGCATAAACAACATCGAGCACGGTGATGGCGTGGTTTCCTTCTTCACCGACGGGTACTCCGTACACGAATCGGTCTGGGCAGAGTGTGTCTTTTACCGCGAAGCCTTCCCGGAGAAATTCGGGATTCCACGCGAGTAAGGCGTTGGATTGCCGCCCTTTGAGGACTTGCGCTAGCCGGCTTGCAGTACCAACCGGCACCGTGGATTTACCCACGACCACGTTTCCGGGCTCCAAGAACTCAAGAACTGAGTGGAATGCTGCATCCACATGGCGCATGTCTGCGGCGTACTCGCCCTGAAGCTGGGGTGTTCCTACACAAAGAAAGTGCACCTGAGCGCCTTTGACATCGGCTATTTCCGTGCTGAACCTCAAGCTGCCATTATTGAGGGCTTCTTGCAGGATTTCAGGCAGTCCTGGCTCGAAGAAAGTCGCTTGGCCAGCCTGTAACTGCCCGATTTTCCTCGCATCAACATCAATACCAACGACGTTATGACCGAGCTTGGCTAAGCATGCTGCGTGCACAACTCCTAGGTAACCGCATCCGATCACGGATATATCCATATTATTTCTTCCTCGTGTTGGGGCGTCGACTACTAATTGCACTGATATCGGGGGCTATATCCGTTGTCTCCGAGCTGTTGTTCGCGCTCTCGCTGCTGATTCAATCTGATCTGAGGGTAATCGGTCAATAGTCCGTAGTTTCTCTCTTCTTCTGAAAGTGCGGGAGGAGCCCCGGGGCGAAAATCCCATGACTGCCTCATATCGAGGTAGTCTCTTGTTCCTTATCTTTGCGATATTGCAGATCAACGGTGTGATGTCTAGCGCTAGAGAAAGGTCCGTTAATGGTAGGCGGCTCTATACTGACCGAACACCCACAGGGTGAGAATCAGTTCGGTGTTGTAGTCGCGGTCAATAGCTAGCCGGATAGGCTGGCACAGAGACCCTCGATCAGAAATGAGGGTTTTCAGTGGTGCTAAGGAGAAGTATTGAACAGTTTAGGAACGCTTCAGCCCTTTGTGACTCCGACGGTGAAGCTTAGCGGCCTGTTTAATGTCCCCGACCTGGAGATATTCGCCAAACTTGACCTGCTCCAGTTGGCTGGCAGTACCAAGGAGCGCACTGCTAATGGGTTGATTGAGGATCTTCTTGGATCAGGACAGCTCGGTATTGGTGGCATGATCGTTGAATCAACCTCTGGGAATTTGGGGATCGCGTTGGCAAGGCAGTGCGTGGTGCGGGGATCAACTTCACCGCAGTTGTTGATGAAAATGCCAATCCTTTAGCCTTGGAGCTGATGGAAGCCTACGGTGCCAAAGTGGACCTTGTGCAAACTCCTGCGGACGGTAATAAACTCGCCGCACGTCGACGTCGGGTTAGTGAAGTTTTAGCAGAGCATCCCGGTTCCGTGACCACTAACCAGTATGGATCACCGGCTAATCCCCGTGCCCATTTTGATACCACCATGCCTGAGATCATCGCTGGTACAGGGGGAAATCTGGATTATCTCTTCGTGGCGACCAGCACCACCGGGACTCTGTTGGGCTGTCAGCAATATGTCCAAAAGCATGGTTTGAGCACCAAAATTGTGGCTGTTGACTCCGTTGGTTCGGTGCTCTTCGGCGGGACGGCCGGCACCAGGCGACTACCCGGACTCGGTGCAGGGATCCTCCCAGAGTTGGCATCCTGGGCAACGCCAGATCTTATCTTTCAAGTTGAAGAAATTGACATGGTGCGTGGCTGTAGACGGCTGGCACATTATGAGGGCATCCTGGCTGGTGCATCCACAGGCGCTATTGTGGCCGCCATGGGCGCACTGCTTCCCAGTCTCGATAAGGGATCAAGAGTGGCTTTCATGCTTCACGACAGTGGTGTGCCCTACCTCCAGACTGTCTACAACGACGATTGGGTCCGGACCGCACTACACATCGAACCTGAATAGGCAACGCCCGCCCGTGTCGGTGTAGAGGATCCTCCAAGCCGGTAACGCACCCTGCTTCTGCCTGAGGGCTATAACAGCCGCGCTTTTCGCAGTAGTACGCCATAGTCGTGGTCACCGTGAGTGATGACGTCCAAAAGGGTAGTTCTCTCCTCATGGAGGCCAACCAAAGGTCCCTTTTGGCTCTACCTGGGAATGGTCGCTGGCTGGGTACAACACGCACCTATTGAGCCTGCTAGAAAAAGTGAATTGGTATCTGTGACGTCGTTGTGTTATTAAATAGTAACGAAATCTGACTTGATCCTCGTCCTCTTCTTGAGGCAGTAAGAATTAAGGGAGCCTGCTGGTTATGTCGATGCTGCTATGAAATCTCAGGTACCTACGTGGACCAGTCCTTTGCGCATTGCTGTCCTGGCTCATCTTCATCATCCGATCACCTCACCATTCGCAGGGGGTATGGAGTCCCATACCGCGCACCTGGTTTCTGGATTGGTTGCTCGTGGTCATGAGGTAACCCTCTTCGCTAAAGACGGCAGCGTTGTTGACTGCCATCTGGTCCCTGTTCTTGATGCGGGGTTCCTGGTGCGTGGGTACCCGGAAGACGAGAGGACTAACGAACAGCATGAGGTCCTCGACGGAGCCATGGAGCGAGCGGTGAAACTCATTCATGCAGGTTCTTTTGACGCGGTGGTGAATAACTCATTAAGCCCTGTACCGCACCGTCTTTTGATGCAGTTGCCTACCCTTCATGTCCTGCATACTCCGCCGCTACCCCGATTGATTGAAATCTTGAGGGATCCGGCCAGAACGTTGCAGCAGTTGCATCGTTATGTCACTGTTTCCGAAGCCAATGCGTGTCCTTGGCGAGAGTGGTTACCGACCATTGAAATTGTTCACAATGGCATCGAATTGTCGCACTGGGACGAGCGGGCCGAGCCGAAACACTCAGTGGCGGCTTGGACCGGACGTATTGCAGCGGAAAAAGGTACCCACGTGGCAATAGCCGCGGCACGTACAGCATCCCTGAAATTGCGTATTGCCGGTCCCATCCACGACCAAGAGTACTTCCGTAGCCAGATTGAGCCGCAACTCGATGATGACATCAAGTATCTGGGACATCTGGATCAACAAAAATTACAGCGAGTGATCGCTTCGTCCCAGGTATTTCTCTCCTCTCCTCTCTGGGAGGAACCATTCGGACTCACCACTCTTGAAGCTATGGCCTGTGGAACCCCGGTGGCCGCGCTACCTGCCGGAGCTATGGCCGAACTCATTGGAACGACAGGAGGAGTAGTCGCCGACAGCCTAGACAGTACGGCACTAGCGGTGGCAGCGACCCGAGCCAAAGATATGGACCGTGAGCAGGTTCAGGCGCGAGCCTGCAGATTCGCGCTGGCTGGAATGATCGAAGGGTATGAGCGGATACTTCACTCCATGGTTCATCGTTCCTTCTCCCAAGTCTCAGAGGGGTCATGAGCCGATACAAGGTTTCTTACTACGCCCATCATTTTGGTACTGGCCACCTGCGTCATGCCCAGAAAATGGCGGCCAGCAATTTGTTCGATCTTCAAGTTACCAGCACTGGCCCTCGCAACAACGCTTTGTTGAAGGGCAACTTGGAATATGTGGATCTAACTCCAGATGTGATTGCTGCTAGTCCTGAGCCAGCATTGCGCGCCGGATCTTTCTTGCATTACGCCCCCACAGGCGAGCTCATTCAACAACGTTTTGCGGAACTCAACCGGGCGTGGAAAACATTCGGTCCGGACATGGTGATGGCCGATGTTTCGGTAGAAGTCGCACTGTTCGCTCGATTGAGTGGCTATCGGGTTGCTTTCCGTCGGATGCCAGGTAATCGGAACGACCAAGCACACCAAATGGCGTATTCGTTGGCGGACACCATTTTCGGCTATTTTCCTGCAAGTTTGGAAGATCCCGCGCATCTGGCGAAATTTGGTTACAAAACTCACTACCTTTCGGTGGCCGAGCCAACGGATTATTCGTTTCACCCCGGTCATGACACTTCCCACATGCCGGGCCAACCTAAAGTGGTGGTGCAAACATCTTTGGCATCCGCGATTCCCTTAGATCATCTGGCACAAGCCGCCTCGGCTTCGCCTAGATGGGACTGGGAAGTTGTGGGTTCCGTGGAAGCAGATGGCACACCTCTTCCCACAAATTTGCGACTCCACGGTGTTCTTCCGGATCCAATACCGATCATGCGCTCAGCTACGGTGATTATCAGTTCTGCCGGACACAACGCTGTAGTCGCTGCTGCGAGCTGCCACAGACCTGTCTTGTTAGTGCCCGAAGAACGCCCGTATGCAGAGCAACTGGCCTTTGCAGTGGCTCTGCATGAACGTGCTGGTCTCGATATGGTCAGAAACTGGTCGACATCGGGAAATTGGCCACGGATCCTCGAAAATGCCGCGAACAGTGACCCACACGCGCTAGCAAGAACACTTTTTATTCCCGCGACAGATTTCAATCAAGGACTGCTCGATCTTCTGCATGCAACGGCAACAGAGGCACAGGCCTCCATCATTTTCTAATAAGCGGCTGAGTTGTGAGCTGCTCGTACTTCTTCGGCCGTTGGAATACGCCGAACGGTGAGGGAAGACTGGGACGGTATCCAAGAAATCAAGCCTAACTGAACAAAAGCCCTCAACCAGCCTTCCATGGGCCACACACCCCATCGGGAGTGAAATAAACGGGCATTCTGAACAATCTCCAAGAAATGGTTCAACGGCGGGTTATAGACCCCATGGTGCTGATGGAACACTGGTGCTTCTATGAACCTCACTGGGATCTTTGCTTCTCGGATTCTAAAGGCGAAGTCAGTATCCTCTCCGCCGTATCCGGTATAACTCTCATCAAACCCACCCACTTCGGCAAAGACAGTAGCGTGGATTGCGAAACCAAGAGACCAGAACATTGCATGTCCGGACATGGTTGATTCCGTGGGGAGTCCCTCACGGGTGTGATGTCTAATGGAGGCGGCGAGTAAAGACTTATCCTCCACTACCAGTGTGGATTCCAACGGCTTCGTCAAATATCGTGGCTCTGCCATGGCCAGGACAGTCTCCTTGTTCAACACCTGAATGAAAGTGCCGAACAAGTCCGCTGACGGAATAGAATCCACATCTAGAAAAATAAGGTTTGGTGTTCGGGCGGCAGCCGCAGCTGTATTCCGTGCTTGGGACAACGGCAAACCCGAATGAGACTGGGAGGAAGAAATGTGGATGATGCGCAAAGGAGCATCACAGCGTATCGGAGCCGGGCAGGGATCGTTCATATAAACGATCACCACCTCAGCAGGACGCAGCTTGGAGGCATTAACACCAGCCAACAAACGTCGAAGATGGTCCGCCCGACCATGCACTAAGACGAGCACCGAAAAATCACCCACGGTCCAGGGTTCCTCTACTGTCATATTCACCCTCCGGTTCGTGTTGCAAACACTTTTGAACACGTGATTGTTGGTGTTTTTTATTGAGTGTCTTGTTCGGTGGGGTGGGCTTCGTGGTGGGGTAGGCCGTGTGGACGCCGGTCCTCTTTCATCTCTGCCTCAAAGAGGTGGCGTTTCCCTTCGGCTAGTTCATGCCTGGCCATCGACTCTGCTGCTTTAAACGCGGAGTAATACCCATCGTCGTAATCCTCTACGATCTGGAACGTCCACCGCCCATTAATGACGTTCCTACCAACTATCTTTTGCTCAAGATGCTCGGCCAGTGACTCAGCACCGGATTCTCGCAAAAGCTCAACAGCTTCACCGAGCGCTAAATCTGCTCTACCTTTAAGCGGTGAAATCCATAGAGATACCCTCGGGCGTGCTCCACCACCTCCAAAGCTTCCGAGAGTTTCCCCAGCGCCTTGACAGTTGCATCACTAACCCCCGCGCCTCGTTGGTGGTCAGCATCGGGCCCGTTGTCACTCTACATAAGTAGCATCATAGGTCCTTTCCTTCCAGCAATACTCCACGGGAACTCTGAGCTGAACAAGTGCTCGAATCATTTTATCGTTCCCCATAGCGGCCATGCTCCTACTCTTCCTCAACTCTCTGAAGCCCATGAAGAATCGCTTGGGAGCGACTGGAAAGTGCGCTAGATCGTTCTTGCCCCCCGCAGTGATAATTCCTGTAGGAGTGCACACCTCGGTTTGAAGTAACCAAGCGCAACTCAAACGCTTCACCCAGCCGATCCCGTTGCATCTGGGAGTTAGTTGATTTTATAGTTTCCCCGAGGGTCCCATGTAAATCCGTCAGGTAGGTCCGTTCCCTCCGTGAAACATGCGCTACCACCATCAGTATTGTTGGCTGGTGCCTCACCATCTGAACAAGCCATCTCGATATAGAAGAGCGCCGTACTAATATGATAAACGGCAACTATTACGGCGGCCACCGTCACGACCACGGTTCCTGCGATGACCGCCTTTTTCTGCGAAACACTCCAAGCAGCACCCACCAGTATCCCCATTTCTGACCATCTATTCTTGAGTCGTATAGAGCCTCAAGCGCATCCATCAATAGACCTAGCTAACAATCGAGAATGCCCAAATTATCAGACAGCGTTGGAATCTAGGCACCAACCGATTTAGTCGTCCCCTGCAGTGACCAGCGGCAACGCCGGTTAGCGCTACTGGCGGTGGTCGTCTCTGTCCTTAATCACCCGGGGTGGACCCTCAGGATCAGCGGCACCACCTTCACCAACCCAGTCCGCAATCTCCGCTGCATCCTCTTGTGTTACCAACCGCCTTCGATGAAACAATGAGGCGACTTTTTCAGTGAACTTCGACATGTCTGCGTCCTAGCGTTGTATATCTCGGAACGTGGGGCGAGCTATCAGCATCATCCACACTGTCAAGGTTGAGCTGCAACTAGCGGAGTATCTACCCCAAGTGAACCAAACTTCATGGCTCCGCCAGGGGACCCCACTGGGACTGCACGGCCAGGGAGAGTGTCCATAAAAAAGCGGACATTATCTTTTAGGTACTCGTCCCATTCCATGGGGAGGTCGTCTTCGTAATAGATCGCCTCCACTGGTCAAACGGGTTCGCATGCACCACAGTCGATACACTCATCCGGTTGTATATAGAAGGCTTGTTCTCCCTCATAAATACAATCCACCGGACATTCATCCACGCAAGCACGGTCAACAACGTCAACACATGGCTGAGCGATCACATAAGTCACGGTCTGCACCTCTTAACACAGAACTCAGAGACACACACCAGGAAGCTCTGGCAAGCAACACAAACAACTACCAATGGTTGTGGCCTCAACCATAGATCAAATCGCACCAAGACGAATGCTTCGTGTGGACCCAGGCGAAGCCTTCACTGCACTCGCCACGATAAGACCACAAAGTAAGGATGAGGATAATACCGTCTGTACAAAGGTATTGTCTCGACTGATCCTTGACCTAACAAAGGAACCTTTGACAAGACACCGAACAGACGCTCCCACGCGTCGGCAGACCAAAAGTAAATTTCCAGGAAACACGCCAAAAGTGTCCGCCGTTTAGATTCTCAACAATGTGTCTCACCATGCTATTCTCAACATCGAAGAAAAGTGACCTTTAATGGGACGAATTGGAGGAGACTAGTGACGTGTCTTGGATATGCCCGGGTCAGCACCAACGACCAGGACACTGAACTGCAGATCCGGGAACTGGAAGCTGCTGGCTGTGAACGAATCTATCGTGACCATGGCGTCAGTGGGACCAAGGCCAGCCGCTCGGAGCTGGACAAGATGTTGGACCGCCTCAGCAAAGGCGATGAAGTCGTGGTCTCGAAGCTGGACCGCCTGGGAAGGAACACTCGCCACCTACTCGAGCTGCTCGATGACTTCAAAGCACGCGGTATCAAATTTCGTTCCCTGCGCGACGGCATCGCCACCGACCCTGACAGTGAGCTCGGCGGCGCAATGGCGCAGGCCATGATCACCATCATTTCCGCCTTTGCCCAGCTCGAACGTGATCAGCTCTCCGAACGCACCAAAGCTGGCATGGCCGTTGCTGCCTCCCACGGCCGCAAGGCAGGGCGGAAGCAAGTCACCGCCGACCATGCTGCTGTTAAACAAGCACACAAACTAAGAGACCAAGGCCTCAAACCGGCCGACATAGGCAAGATCATCGGCGCCAGCCGGGCGACCGTCTACCGCTACCTCACCATGGAACCCGGTTAACGCCGGCTATGGCCCGACTTCAGGCTCGATTTACTCCGTCCTTTCGGCGGTTGTAGTTCAAACACAAATTATTAGCCGCCAAGACACCAACTTCGTGAGCGGGGTGGTTTACAGCATTTGAAAATAGGTCAGGTGCCGTCTATCTTCTGTGTTTTGAGGTCCATGCTGACTGCAATTTTGGGGTTGGTCAAAGATCCAAGACAATTGGTTAATTTCTTACGAATCAGATCGGCAGCAGCGCAAAACTGTCAAACCCAGCATGAGGGCTCTCCTGCTACTGGCCCGCGATATAAATACAAAAATTTTGGACCCGGGCACGAACGCACTTTGGCTGGTCGTGCCCGGGTTCCAACACCAAAAATTGTGGGGAAACACTTCACAAAGGTGTTCCCCTGCACTACAAACCGCCAATCCAACCGGTCAAAGTTACAGAGGGCCGTATTCGTTAACACGGACCTGCGTATGTATGCATAAGCAGCAACACGTCTCGGTCTGTCATCTAAGCTGTGGGCGATTTTAGGGTTTAGGTGTGGTTGTTCCTCGGAGAGTTAATTCTTGAGAACGCTTTTTGGTAGGTGGTGTGTGGTGACGGCACCGATGGGTGTCATTGGATGTAGTGGGTCGGGGTCCGAAGAACCAGTTGGGCCACCAAGTCGGGAGTGGGCAACTGCGCTCATTACTGCGTAGGCATCTCCTGCGTCCCAACTATGCTCGTGGGTCAAGAATTGGAACATGTCTTCATACCCTCGTTTGATGCTTTCCTGGACCGGCGCGCCAAGTCCAACGAAGATCCACTCTTCTTCTAGTTCTACTCGTGGCGCACGCAACGGCATGGATTTTACAAGATCCACCGAAACCACGGCTGTGCCTTCCGCTTCAATGGCTACGAAGGAAGACTCGCCTTCTGCCATGATGGCGTGAATGTCACCGATGGAGAGGTAGGCGCCTTCCACTGCAACGGGTAGGTAGACAGTGGCGCCTGGTCGGCATTCGGTCAGGTCCATGTTTCCGCCCTGTTCATAAGTAGGCATGATCGTAGAATTGTCTCCTTCCGCGGGTGCCGTACCGATACAACCGATCATTGGACGGGGCGTGAAAGTGTGCCGATCGGTGACATGAACACCTGCTGCATCAATAGGAACTCGCCGCGCGAATACGGTCTCCCCCATGCGATCCTGCAGAGCCCCTGATCCAGGAAGGCTTACTGACCATCCGCAATCAATTAGATTGATCTCGTGGATTGTTACCGCTAGCGCGTCTCCAGGCATTGCCCCTTCTACGTACACTGGACCTGTTACGGGATTGATGCCAACTGTGAGTTTGTCCATGTCCCCATGCTCGTGGAGCTGGCGGTACACTTCGTCGCTGGTTTCAAAACCGATCAGTTCCCCTGTTCCCGGTTTGATGTGCAGCGCCGGTGTTTCCGTCGCCGAAAACCCAAACTTTCCGTGGGATTTATCTAAAAACTGATCCATCGTCTAAAGCCCTCCCTTTTCGCCCATAGCGGGCATCTCCACCACTGCCGGGTCGCTTTCATCTGATATGTCTGTTTTGCGTCCAGTGACACGGTAGTAGGTAAACACCAAGGCACCCACAGCAAGCCAGACGATACCGCCAACCTTTGCCTCAACATTCGCATTCCACAAGACGTATCCGATGATCAAGAAACCAATGATCGGCACAACTAAGTGCATGAGAAAGTTCTTAGATTTCTTTTTTCCCATGAAGTACACAACTACTGAAACGTGCAGCATCATGAACCCGAAGAGAGCACCAAAATTGACCAGCGAGGAGATCAAGTCAAGTTGACCAACGAAAAACACTACTAAGACGGCCGATAGAACTGAAACCAGAACGATGGCATTTCTTGGTACTTGACGATGGTTCAACGTGTGGAGGAATCGGGGCAATTGCCCGTCACGACTCATGGAGTACAGCAAGCGTGATGTCGCAGCTTGCGCTGCCATCGCATTAGCAATACCCACTGCTAGGACGTTGACGACAAAGAAGGCGTTCATCCAGCCTGTGCTGGCGGCTGCTTGGACAATGGTGAAGAACGCATTGCCCTCGGTTTCCGGATCAAATGCGTCTAGTCCCCCAGCCAACGAGCTAGCAAGCCACGTCTGAATAATGAAAAGAATCGCCACTATGAACAATGCCATCACCATGGCCCGACCAGTAGCTTTGCGCCCGCCGGTTGCTTCTTCTGAAAGAGTGGCAATGCCATCGAAACCTAAGAAACTCAGAACGGCAATGGATAAAGCCGAGGCAATCAAAGGGCCGGTCACCATGCTGGCATCCCAGATTGGAGCCGTACTGAATACTGCACCCGGGATGGTCTCGTTGTTCAAAGCCTTCACCGCGATGATCACGAAAGCGACAACAAAGACTAGCTCCATCGCCAGGAAGGCACGGTTGATGAGCTTCATGGAGCTGACGCCCATGAGGTTGATGCCCATGTTGATGGCGACAAAGATTAGCGCCCATAGCCATCGAGGTGAGTCAGGAAAAAGTCCCACCATTGACTCCGCGGCGAACACGTACAACAGTGTGGGCACCAGAAGGTAGTCAAGAAGGATAGCCCAGCCTGCGAAGAAGCCGGCGTTTGGATGAATCCCCCTGCCGACATATGAGAAGACGGAGCCCGCCAAGGGTATTGTTTTGGCCATCTGCTGGTAGGCCAACGCCGTAAAAATCATGGCGATCAGGCCAATAAGGTACACCAGTGGCACCATGCCCCCTGATGCGTTGTAAACAACACCAAAGATGGCCCAAGGCGCGATCGGCACCATGAATATCAGGCCGTAGATCAGTAGGTCAGTGGTGGAGAGCGAACGTTTGAGTTCTTGTTTGTAACCGTAAGCCTCAAGCTGTTGCTGGGGACTTAGCTCCGACGAGTCTTGGGATGTCGACATCAGTCAATGCTCACTTTCATTGCGAAAGATCGTGGATGGGATGGGCAATAGCTTTTTAGGCAGACGTTGCTTTGTCGTGTTCAGACAGGAAGTCACCAATCACAGCGCGGAAACCTTCCGGATCTTCAAGGTGGACGCAATGGCTGGTATCCGGGAAGACGTAGACACGTGAATCCTTGATCCGGTCGGCATAGGGTTGCCATGTTGCCGCGGTCGCCTCGTCGTGCTCTCCTGCGAACACTAGGGTTGGGACTTGGATATCAGCGAGCTGGTCGATGATGCTCCATCTACGCAGCGTGCCAATGACGTGGAACTCATTGGGCCCGTTCATGGTGTAATAAACCGTGGGGTCGGCTTCCATCTGCTTTTCGCTGTCCCTAAAATCTTGCGGCACTGGGTCAAGACGGCAAACGTGGCGACGATAGAATTCCTCTACAGCTGCGAGGTATTCAGGTTTTTGGGTTGTCCCGGCCTCTTCGTGCTGTATCAGTGTCTGTTGGACCTCTAGCGGTAGTTCAGATCGTAGGCCGCTGGCAGCCTGGGCCCACAGCTCCATTGATGCCGGGGAATTACAGATGGCCAGGCTTGTAAGTCCATCAGGTTGCCGAACAGCAATTTCGGCGCCCAACATCCCACCCCAGGACTGGCCAAGGAGATGGAATGAAGATATTTGCAACTCCTGAACCAAATTCACGAACTCGTCCACGAACAGTTGTGGTGTCCAGAAGTCAGTGGGTGCATCGGGCAGGTGCGTACTATTGCCGCAGCCAAGTTGGTCGTAAAGTATTACCGTTCTTCCAGTCTCGGCAAGCTCGGCAATGGAACGAACGTAATCGTGCGCCATCCCCGGTCCCCCATGGAGGACAATCAACGGAAGAGCACCTTCAACAGGCACATCGGGGGTCGTAATCCGTACCCAAGTCTCGTAGCTTCTGAATGGAATCGTCCGGGTTGTAACCTGTGACATGAAGCATCCTTCGCCTATGTGATGTAGGCCATATTTGACCCATAGGAAATATCATGAACCATAAATGGTTCCATTACAAGACCTTTACATTGACACGAAGGCCAGAAGCCCATGAATGCACAGCCGCTGTTTGATTCCCCGGAGACATCGGAGCCCATCTCTGGTCTGGCGTCACCACTGAAAAACCGCCAGAGTATGGTCGACGGGGTCACTGATCGGCTAATTACGGCCATTGCCGTTGGCGAATACCTTCCAGGAAGTTCATTACCGTCGGAACGTGAGCTAGCAACGTCCCTGCAGGTTGGACGCGTCACGGTACGAGCAGCATTAGCGCGCCTGGTTGATCACGGTCTACTCGAAAAGATCCGTGGACGTGGAGGCGGATCCTTTGTGAAGGAGCAATGGACCGCCACCTCCAAGGACTCAGTAAACCGAACGCTGACCGCGCGTTGGGAGGAACTGATCGATGGACTTGAAGCCGTCAGGTTCCTTCATGGCGCCATTGCACGAGCTGCGGCAGAAAATAGGACAGAGAACGACATCAGAAAATTACATTCCTGCTTGGAGGCCTACAGACAGGCAGACAGCGGGCATGCCTCCCAAAAGGCAGATGAAAAACTCCACCGGGCTATTGCACAAGCAGCACACAATGACACACTGGGGAAAGTACTCCTACAACTGGCATCCACCATCAGCCTGACAGCCCCCGCGCACCTATGGGGCGCCGTTGAAGGTATGCGTGAAATGGAGCTACGTGCATTAGCGGATCATGAACAGCTGGTTGCCGCTATATGCAATCAAAATGCAGGACGAGCCTCAGACCTCGGCGCAGAGCATGCACGCATTGACATCGAATTGTTCCAAAACGCACTGCAAAAGGCTGGTCAACTAAGTACCACCGAGTCAACCAGTATCGCTAATGTACCCAGAGTCGAGTAACACACATAGCCAATCACCAGCGCTATAGGCACAACCACTGGTGGGGTCTTCCTTCGCTTATGTCCAATGGCAGTCGAGGGGAGCCTTGATTGACGTAGTCTCGTAAATACTTGGAACTGTTCGCTGGAGTACACCCTGGTGGACAGATTCATTCTGCTGACGAGCTCCACGACAGAAGTCCCATTCCTAGCATGATGCCACCAGTTGCCTCATAATGAATCCGTCTCGAAACCCATGGGTTTCGAGGCACTTCGGTTACGAGACAGTGGATGGTCGCAACATGGCCTAACTGACGCACATATTGCCCGAAAGAGGACCCCTCATGTGGCCCATATCTCGTCAGTGGTTCGGCCGCCGGTGCACGGGCTTGATCATCAATCGCGATGTTTTCGATGCAGAATCTCAATCGTCTCGGGATTAACAGAAATTCGGACTGCACCGGTAGAAATATTTACAGACGCCACCCCTGGCCCACGGTCATTTGCATTTGCGTGATTTCTGAATCAGGGATCAAATGGGGACACGCCATCGACGAATACACTCAGCCCGCCTACCCGGGATTCTTCCCTGCGAGCGTCCTGTCTCGCAGGGCCTCCAGAAACGACCCCGCTATGTCGTGCATAAGGAAGGAAACTTAACATGAGAATTCCATTCATTTCGAAGGTTTTGAATCAAGAGGAGCTGGGCGTGGAAGACGCGCGTCTGCGGTTCATTGAGGTCACCAAAGGTGGAAGTGCGTTCCTCCTCGCAGGTGCGGCGTTCTGGCTTGTCGGGGCGCTGGTCTCCTTAGTCGCGCCGACGATCCGCGTCGAATACGTCCTCTACGCCGGGTTCGCTGTTCCGGTCATCGGGGTTCTCATTGCCAAACTGCAGGGCGCCCGTCTGTGGAGCCACCCGGGCTACGCCTCGTTAGTCGGGTTTGCCGCTATTACGGAGCTGGCGGCGCTACCGACGATGTTCTACTTGCGTATCGAGCATCCGGAAGCGCTGCCAGGTGTGCTTCTGATTGCAGATGGAGCCCACCTCCTCATACTGATGTGGTTACACATGGACTACACCTACTTCATCGCTGGCTTCGCCAAGGCCGTACTGGGGTCATTATTTCTATTCGGCGTCCTGTGGGAGGGGTTTTATCCCCCCCAGATGCTGATCGGTGGAGTGATTTCACTGGCTGCCGCGGTCTTCGTATGGCGTGATAGCAACCGCACTCTCAAGTTCTACCTACGACCCGATAGCAACCAACACGCCCAATGAAGCCGTTAGAGGTATTGCGTTGGGGCGAGGCCAGTGACGGCAACAAATGCGAGAGGACTTCTGGAGGCAGCGGAGGATTTCACTTCTCGCGAGGAATAGCGTTCCCTGGTCTCGTCGAACGGATCGTCTCCGCCACTTCACTGAGGTCATCGTTCAGTTGGTGATCCCGGCCCGGCAGAAGGTGCACGTGCGCCTGCGGAATAGCCTGAGCGTAGAGGTAGGCGTGCTCAGGGGGAACGGTGTCATCCTGAAGCCCGTGGAACACGTCGACCCGCACACCTTGCGGCAGCTTCACGCCGAGCTCGTCGGAAAGCGCGAAGTCGTCACTGGGCCACCCGTCCTGGCTAATGAACGGAGCAGCGATCAGCTGGATTGATCCTAAACTTAGCGTTGGAGGGAGCCCGGTGAGGACGTCGGCGAGGATGGCTGCCCCCACCGAATGGCCGACAACCACTGCGCCGACATTCACGTCTGCTATCTCGTCTCGGATCGCGGCACTCCAGAGGAAATAGCTTGGCTCGTCCTCGTCGGGCATCCGTGGGTAGCGGATTTCCCACTCGTCCTCGAGCTCCCTCCGGAGGCTCTCGACTAACTTGTCATCCCAGTCATCGTGCGTGCCCGCACCGGCACCCTGGATAAAAAGAATCTGCGGCGTAGTAATCATGGCTCTCCTTCTCGAAAATTCGATGGAGCGAAGCTTCCAGAGTGGGCGCAGGCCTTGACTTAGTCAACTCGACTGCCAGTGCTCCCCATGGTCAGCTACACCAACGCGTACAGTCCGAGAGGCAACCGCGACGCCGAACCTGCAGCTCTCCCAAGCCGACCCCGCACCCGCCCTCGAGCTACTCTGGGAGCAACACGGACGCGCCCTCGGATGCGAAGAGATCTTTTTCGTCCTCGACAGCCCACGAACGGTCACGAAAGCGACCCACCGAACGGCAAGATCCTACGGCGCGCGTCTCGGCGTCGTTCGTCGCGCGTCGTTGAACGCTAAAGGGTCGTGACACCGACAAGTATCGACACAACGACGACGGTGAAGCTGGCACCCACAATGCGGCCGGTGCGGCGAGTGGGGTCTTTGAGCGGCGGCAGCGCCCGCCAGCGGAAGACGGCGCCCACCATCGCCGCTGCGAGGAGCAGCACAAGCGCGTACCACGCAAAAACTGTGGCCGTGGTCCAATCCACGATCTCTCGACTGGCGATGAGGATGCCGACGGCGGTGAGGCCGTCCATTGCTAGGGCAAGCCGGTCTCGAGCCGCACCGAAACGGGGTGACCAGGCAGAGACAACGAAGGCGCCTTGGAATGCAATGACAACGATAAGCGAGATCCAGGTAGTCACTTCATGTCCTCCAGAGTGGACAGGGCGAGGGTATCGACGCTCGTAGCAGTGCTGCTGAGTATAATCACGGCCCGGTTGCTGGCGCGGTCGAGTGCGATCATGCTCGCAAATCCGCCGGTGCCGCCGTTGTGCCAGGTGGCAGTGCCGTCTCCGGGAGCCTGGATGAACCAGGCCAGGCCGATGAGGTCGCCGTCTTCGGTTGATGCTTGCGGGTCGAGCATCATGGCTGGGTCGACGCCCAGGGCAGGGTCGGCCGTGAGCAGCGCGTGTGCATAGAGCGCCATGTCAGCGACCGTCGAACGGATGGCTCCTGCCGGGGCGTAGGCGGACATGGTCCACGCATCGACCGGGCGGCCAGCAGCGGTGTAGCCGGTGCGAGCATCGGAGGGGAGGTCATCAGCTGTGACTGGGATCGACGTGTTGGTCATGCCGAGAGGCTCAAGAACACGAGTCTTGAGCAGGGTAGGGTAATCGCTACCGGCCGCTGAGGCGAGGACCTGGCCGAGAAGGGCGACGCCGAGGTTGGAGTATTCGACCGTGCCAGGCTCGATGAGCGTTGCGGTGCGGGCGTGCTCCTCAAGAGCCTCGAGATTGTACTGGTAAGGGTCACTGCCTCGATAGGTGCTCCAGAGGCCCATAGCCATACTGGGCAGAGTGGTCGCAAGACGCGGCAGGCCGGACCGGTGGCTACTGAGCTCGCCCAGGGTGACGGCAGCGGCAGCGCTGTCACCGAGATCGAGGTAGTCCCCCAATTGATCGTCGAGAGTGACATCCCCTCTTTCCACCGCTTGGGCAAGCAGTAGCGCTGTGAACGTTTTTGTGATCGAACCAATCTCGAACTCGGTGGTGTCATCCGCGCCAAGACCAGCGAAGATGATGCCGTCCTCACCGATGACGGCGGCGGCGAGAGTGTCTCGGGCTCCGGACTCCATTGCAGCCTTGTCGGCCAAGGTGCTCGCTAGGGCGATGTCGCCTGTGGTCTCGGTAGCCAAGAGGGGCACTTGGGGCGCGGCAAGCACTCCGGCCAGGATCACGACGAGGGCGGCGGCGGCAGCGGCCAGTCGGATGCGGGTGGGGCCAATCATCAGATACCTCCGGCGGCGAGAACAACGACAAGGAGCGGCACAACTCGTTCCGGCACGATGCCGTAGTGGCCGCGGGAGCGTGAATATACCCAACCCGCAGCAATGAGCTGGTTGATATGGTGATAAACCTGACCAGTCGTGCCTACCCCTTCGAGCGCCGCTAGCTCGGAGACTGCGACCGTGCCTCGGGCGATGGCCTGCAGCAGTCGCAGTCGAACAGGATGGCCAAGCGAGGCCAGAGCAGCGGATGCGGTGGGGCGGCTCCAGTTGCGGGCTAAGAGGTCATCGGTGGAAAGGCTGTGCTGCCATTCGGCCACACCCTGGCCGGGCAGAGTGACATTGCCGGTGTAAAGGACCGCGCCCGGCTCGGGATTTTGAGACTTGAGCACATTCAGAGCCCAGTATGTTTCCATGGCATCGAGTAGCACAGCAGGCCCAGCTGTGGTTCTGGGCACGGGTGGCGCGGAAAAAGCTACGACTGTCCGTTCCAGCGCACTCACTCGCTCACGCAGCTGCGCTATTTCTTCCGCGTGGTCCTTCAAGCTCGTCATGCCACCAGTATTACGTATATTTCCACCGATTTCAACGTTATTCCGTACGTAAAATGTTTCTGCGCTTGGGTTACGCGACGAGACCTGACCCGTCAGTGTCGGTTGGGGCGACTCCTGGCCAACATTGCCCCATGCGGTCTCCTGCGTTTAATTCTTTACATCTTGCGCCAAACTGCGAACGCCCTGACGGCCGCCTTCCGCGTCTCGCAACTCTAGGGATACAAGACAACTGATCGAGACACTTTACGATCCGGAGCAATTCAAGGTTTTCACTGTCTTGCTACTATGTCTCATAAGCAAGGGGTGGGTTTTAGGTAGGCAACCACAGTTGCGCGACACTTTGGAGACGATAAATGGGCAAGCTCATCGGGTACGCACGCGTATCGACCAGTGCACAGGACGCTGACCGACAAATTACTGACCTACTCGGTGCCGGGGTGCGCCGCGATGACCTCTACACCGACCACGGAGTCAGCGGCGCCAAGGCCGCCCGGCCAAGATTCGATAAAGCCCTCAAAGCCCTACACGAGGGCGATACCCTCGTGATCACGACCCTGGACCGGCTCGGACGATCCACCGCTAACATGCTAGATCTCTCCAAGGGGTTCCGGGAGCGCGGAATCGGGCTGCGTGTATTGAATCTAGGAGGCGGCGACGTGGACACGGGCACCCCCATGGGTTCAATGGTCTTCACCGTCATGGCAGCACTGGCGCAAATGGAGCTAGACATCAAACGCGAACGCATCACCGATTCAGTGACCAAACGACGCGCCGCCGGCAAAGACCTCGGAGGACGTCGACCACAGTTCACCAACAGCCAGATCGACAATGCCCGACGACTCATCGACGCCGGCCAATCCGCCACCCACGTCGCTAGGGACCTAGGCATGTCCCGGGCAACCCTGTACCGACGCATCGCAGAGATCGACGCCCAAAACTGGATCACCACCCAAAACTGAATCTTGTCGAGGCCGATCGGCGAAAGAAATCCAGGGCCTGAAATGACCATGCGCTTATCGCCAACCACTGTACCGCTGGTCCCTAAGATCGAGACAAGCCAGACCACTCCCCCACCCAGATGAACATCACCCAAAGCCATTTACCCTGTAGCGTATGACGCCCGCGCACCGGACAGTTCACCGGACACCCTATACGGACACTTCATTAGCCACCGCTGACAAGGCAGCAGCTCAGCAGCAGATACGTCCGTTGGCGGACCGGCTTACGGGACAACTTTCGCCACGTCGAAACGAACGGTCAAAAGCTGAGATTCTAACGAATCATCCGAATTTCTTCCCCTGCTGCTTCGAAGCCCGTGGGTCTTTTTGTCCCGTCTGCATGGAATCCATTTCGGTTGTAGAACGATATCGCTCTTGGGTTATCTTCGAGCACCCACAAGCTTGAAGACGATGCTCCGAGAACGTTATCGAGTAGTTCCTGTCCAGCACCGGTGCCTTGTTCGCTGGAGAAAAGATAGATGAACCAAAGCTGGGTTTCCCTTGGTGCTGGATCGTCCTGAGAAGCCCCGGCACCTGCTAGACCAACTAGTTTCCCTTCACGCTCAGCAACTGCAAATTTGTCGCCGGGCCGTGATGCAGAACAAATTGCTTTCCACATACCGACTCGCGCCATCCGAGCATTCGGACCCCACTCCGATTCAGGGAATTTTCCTGAATAGGTCTCTTTCCAGGTAGCGAGATGAAGGTCGGCGAGGGTTTCCCATTCGTCTTCATGTGGTGCTCGAATCAAATATGTAGTCATGGAACCATTATGCTGCTGGGACTTCTCAGATCCCGGTTAGCACTTCCCCTGCGGACAGGGATGCCTCGGCGTTGGCTTCTGGAAATGATAATCAATTCGTGACTTTGTGAGGAACGACGACGATCTGCACCGCATCTTCATAGACGATTTGCCCCGGATCGTCGCTGACGAGTCTCACAACCTGCACGTCATGCCGTCGGAGCAGTTCCAAGTACGGTTCGATGCGTTCTAGCAAATGCGTGGCGGTGAGCTTGAACCAAGCTGCTGCCTGCGGGTTAACCTGGGGATCATAGACACCGGGATTCGATTCGGACGGATCAGGGTAGGCCAGATTGAACCAGTCGTTTCCAGCCCTCCACGCAGCCCGTTCCGTGTCGCTAAGTCTTTCTTCATGGGCGAGCCCATTGGCAAGCCCAAACACTCCGGTGTGAATCCCTCGGCGGTTGGGAACGTGCGCTTGAAACCGAACAAACACCTGTTACCTCGGTTTCTCATACTCGTGTGAATAGCGTCTTCTCAGTCAACCAGTTTCAGGAACCGAAGTGTTGTTGTGGCACACATCTGACGTGAGCATTTCTCCCAGAGGCAATAGCTAATAGATCAGCCGTCCCGCTGAGGGTTCCGCAATTGAGATCCGCTTACACCTCTCCCTCTGGCCGTTGTTGCTTTCGCCAGGCAGGATGCTTGCGACGATCGGCACCGCTACTCGATTCGATTGATGGTCCACGGCAAGGCTGACGAGCTGACACCATGGAGGTTATGACATCGATGGACAGCTTCACGAGAGCACAATCCACGACCGCATTGAAGTCCTGACCTGCGCCGATGGTCGCAGATCTGAAAACGTTCAAACCAACCGCAGTAATACACCAGATGAAATTGCGGTCAGAATGTGAATAAGTGAAATATCCGATGTTTGGGTGGTTCATGCTCAGGGGACATCCCTTCCAGGCCCATGCCAGAACCTAACCACATCTAGATTGCCCCTGGCGACACCTGTAGGGGTACCGGGCGAACTTGATGGCGTAGGAAATTTCTCTGAACGTCGCGAACCATTCCATCGGGCCAACTCACCGCCCATAGGGCAAGGAGAGGACGTAGAGCGTCGTCGCTCCAGCGAACAGTCGCCCGGTCGACGCGCTATTAGACGCCGTGCTCTTCATTTCCCTCGGCGCCCCACTATGATTTTGTCTATGACGCTTCAGGGATAGCGAATTGGGGTCTTTCTTACCTCATTTGCCAGAACAGATGCCCTCGTATGCCAGAACGGCTACGGGGCTATTTGCTATCCCTAGGAGATACCTTTGACCGACTCGACCGCCACGATTACATATCGATCGATACTCCGCCGCGACGGAGTACTTATCACATTCATTGCGGCCACCATTGGGCGGCTGTCTTACGCGATGATCTCGCTCGCACTTCTGCTCACAATTCAGGGCGCGACACACTCATATGCAGCCGCCGGGGCCTCGATCGGCGGCTACGCAGTCATCAGCTTTCTCATGCCGCTCAAATCCAGGTTGATCGACCGCCTAGGCACTAAAGCAGTTCTACCCTGGTTGTCCCTCGGGTTCACTCTGTGCGTCTTCGCCATCTCCGTGCTGGCATTTGAGAACGTCGGCGCCGCACTCCCTTACATCGCGCTTGCCGTCGGAGCAGGTCTCTTTGCGCCGCCGCTCGGGCCGTCGATGCGCGCCATTTGGGCTGCAGTCACCCCCGAGCCGGCAGCACGACGCCGCGCATATAGCCTCGACGGAATTGTCGAGGAGGTGCTTTACTCTGTGGGGCCACTCGTTGTAGGCGGCATTCTCCTAATCGCGCCCAGCTCACTCGTCGCGGCGATCACCGGCGCGATGAACCTGATTGGAACCATTTTTTTGGTGTTTTCGCCAACATCACGCCACAACAGTATGAAGTCCACGACCGCCACGACCAGCACATCGAGCGGCTGGGCGGGACCGTTCAAGCGACGAGGTTTTGTTTTCTTGCTTCTAGTTCTTCTTGGTGTTGGCCTAGGCGGAGGTCCCCTCGAAGTATCTTTGGTTGCGAGATCAGAGGCGGTAGGGCAAGGTCCGAGCGTCGGCTATTTGTTCGCTGCTCTTTCCATCGGTAGTGCCATCGGCGGCCTTCTCTGGGGGCACTTCATTCGTGAAGACCGCCCGCGTCTGCATCTGGCCGTGCTCATCGCGGTATCGGCAGCGTTCGGCCTAATGCTCGTCCCTACGACTAATTTGATTGCCACCGCTTCTCTCCTGTTCTGCGCCGGATTGGCTAGCGCGCCGCTGCTCATTACCGCATACGTCTCTTCCGATGGGTTGGTGCCTGAGGGGGAACAGCGAGAGGCGTCGACCTGGGTGAATACCTTGAACAACATCGGCGTTGCTCTGGGAGCATCAACCGCCGGAATTTTGATCGACCGCGGTGGCCCCGCGCTCGCCTTCGCGGCCGGCGCTGCAATGTATATGCTTACTCTGATCTTCGTACTGATCTTCGGACAACTGATCAGCCCGCGGCCGGTCGAGCAGATCCCGGTTTCGCGATACGGCGTCGGCAATGAAGATATTGTGGATGGAAAACCACTTTCAGACTTGGGGTCTGAGTAGTAATGGAACAGGATTGCGCGTTTAGCCCTCGGCTTTAGAGATGAGGTCTGACCGGTAGCGGAACTGCGGCTGGCGCTAAGGGGCATGTTTGGGTGGTGTGGTTCAGGGATTGTTGATGGGTAAGTGGCGGTAGATGGAGGCGCGGGAGACTCCTAGGGCTTTGGCGATTTGGGTTGGGCTTTCTCCGTTGGTGTGTCTGGCGTGGGCGGCGGCGAGGGTATCGGTGTCCAAAACGGTGGGGTACCCGCCTGTTCAGCCTTGGGCTCGGGCTACGGCGAGGCCAGCCATGGTGCGTTCGCGGATCATGTCGCGTTCGAGTTCCGCGAACGCGGCCATCATGATGAAGAAGAATTTCCCTTCTCCGGTCGGACTGTATGTTTCGGTAAGGGTTCCGCTTCCGGCCTTGACAGGCGACAATTCGTCACGGTCAGTCGAGGTGGGACACTAGTTCCGTGGATTTGAAAACAAACACCAATACGCCAGTAGTGGCCATTCGTCCTTACCGTCTTGTGGACGCTGCGGATACCTTGGCCATCTTCCTCGCCGCAGTGACTGAAACTGCTGCCACCGATTACTCGCCGGAGCAGATTCGGGCATGGGCACGGCCAGAGGATCGCGAACTCTCCACTTGGCACGCCGCGATGGACGAGCGGAACAGTTATGTGGCAACCGTGGATGGAGTGCCGGCAGGCTTCTCCGACGTAAACCAGCAAGGATATATAGACATGATGTTCGTGTCCCCTCGCTTCCTACGGCTCGGGGTCGCACGGCAACTGCTCGACCATGTTGAAGCCCGCGCACGCGCAGCTCAACTGACAGAGCTGACCGCCAACGTCAGTCTCACGGCCCGCCCCTTCTTCGAGCGATACGGGTTCGTCGTCGAGGCAGAACAACACCCTGTGATGCTCGGCGTGCAGCTAACCAATTACGCAATGAAAAAGAAGCTGCCCGGAAACTGATCGGCACCGGGAACGAGACTTCTCCCATCGGCAGGATTCCCACTCAAGGTTCATATACCGGGCGGTGCACTTACCGTCGAGCGCTCTGCCGGTGCGGGCATTGTCACAATTTCTTGATGCTATTGAAGTGCTCCTGCTGCAACCGGGACCGTGTCCGTCAGGGGCCGCCCAAGCAGCTGTTCCAGATCGTTGCCCGTACCGTCCAGGAATCCGTGTGCAGCGGATGAGTACAACGAGAGCAGCATGCTTGGCTGAAACGGCAGCAGACCGCTGGCATTAAGTGTCATTCGCCGTAAATTCAGGGATTCAGGATTGTAGGGAAGCCCTGCATGCCGGGCAACCTCTTCGGCCGTGACCGCGTGGGAACCCACCAGATCGTAAATCTTCCCGGCGTGGTCCCCGGGATTACTCGCCACAACAGCGGCCGCCTCTGCCAGATCCTCCCGGGTCACCACGGCCACGCCACCCTTGCCCAGCGGTGAGGTGATCACGCCGTCATCCGGTGCCATCAACGAACCGAGCAGATCGGCATAGATCCCATTTCGGAGAATCGTCCACTGCAATCCACTTTCCTGGATGCGGCGCTCGGTCCAACGGTGTGCCAGCGCAAAGCCCAAATGGTCTCCAGCGGTAGTCAAACTCGTATAAATCAGGTGCTGTACCCCGTCCCGCTGCGCGGCTGTGACAACACGTTCATGGCGAGCAATGACAACGTCATCCTCTGCATAGCCTGCAGAAACGAGCACTAAAGTTTCAATGCCGGTGAGATCAAGGGTGACAGGGTCGTCAAAATCCACATAGCGATCACTGGAACCAACGACAGGGCTGCGTGTTCCCGAAATCAGGGGCACGCCTGCCGCCTTCAGGGATTCAACGATGGCACTGCCCAGCTGGCCCGAAGCACCGGTAACTAAAATCATGAAGCATTCCTCACTCTGGTTCTGATAAGTAACTATGATCATCATCAGTAACCACCGAAGAACGCACAAGGAGGCACTTTGCTGTCACAGGGGCACATGGAAGTAACCGCACTGCTCGAACCTTGTGGAAAGGAAGACCATCCCGACTGCGGCATCAGAGACGTACTGACCCGAGTGGGAGACAAGTGGTCAGTCTTAGTGATTGTCGAACTCGCCTCAGGCATTCGACGGTTCAGGGAACTGCAGCGCGCCATCGACGGCATCTCTCAACGAATGCTCACACTCACGGTCCGTCGATTGGAACGTGACGGGCTGGTCACCAGGACAGTGTTCCCGACTGTCCCGGCACAAGTGACTTATGAACTCACCGACCTAGGGTCCAGCCTTACTCATCTGGTGAAGCAACTCGCAGATTGGTCTCTTGCACACCGGGAGGACATCGCGGTGTCCCGCGCTGACTACGATGTCGCCAACCCGGACCATACGATCCAATAGCTCCAATTGCCGATTGCCGGCAGACAGCTGAAATCCGTCCCACAGGAGGTTCCGCCTACGGGCGGCGTCGCGCGGAATTGCTTTCTAGACGTTGAAGAATGGACGGGCTTTTGCCAGGCCGGTAACGACCAAATCCGCTGGTTCGGTCGGTACCCAATCTGAAGCATCGAGGCGAAGACGGTCGGAGACGATGGCTCGCCCGGCGAGAACGTCCCGTGAGATGCCATCGTGAAGGTATCCGAGCCGACGCGAGACGCCTTGCGAACCAACATTGTCCTGGAACACCTCGGTCAGTGCGGTGACGGCTCCCAGTCCCTCAAAAGCAAGACTCAGCAAGGCCGTCCGGGCCTCAGTACCAATACCCTGCCGGTGAAATTCAAGGCCAAGCCACGACTCGGTTTTTACTTCACGTAGTACAGGAAAATTGCGTGCCTTCAGCGTGACCATGCCTACTGGCTGGTCTCCTCGGAATACGCCCATTTCCAAGGCCCAATCCTCCGTACACCACGCGCCCCGTCGGCTCCAGTGCTGTTGCATCACGTGAAGTGCCCGCTCACGAGGAGGAAGATCTGTCCATGGTGTCAGAAACGGCTGCTCGCCAGGTTCGTGTACGCCGTTGGCCGCGACCTGAGCCAGCTCGGATAACTCTTCATCGTTAGGACCGCGGAGTTCCAACCGCTTGGTTGCAAGCTTCAAGTGGGCGAGAGGCCAGTAATCGTTCAGCACTTCGCCAGTATCGCACGGTAGCATCCACCGGTTTGCGTTTAGACACGCGAGAAAACGCAGGCCAACTTCCTCCACTGCCCCGCAGAAGGTTCGGCATTCGAGACGCCGCTGGAGCATTGGGCGGAGCACATCTGCCTTCGTCCAATAGGTATGACGCCGACGATAGTTGCACTCTCCAGCGAACTCGATTAGTTGTCCACGGCGCGGCAATCCAGCTGGCACTATTGAATCTATGACATCCCCAGACAAAACGAGCAGCCCAGGCCTGGTTCCGGAACTCCTCGTCAATGCTATCGAGGAAAGCTTGGACTTTTGGTGCCGATTGTGCGGCTTCAATGTTTCCTATGACCGCCCAGAAGAAGGCTTTGCCTACCTCACAAGCGGTAACGCACATGTGATGCTGGAGCAATCCGGCATCGGCCGAAACTGGACACCAGCTGCATTGGAACCGCCACTTGGCCGAGGCATCAATTTCCAAATTACTGTGTCGTCAATCGAGCCGATAGTTGCGGCACTTCAAGCCGCAAACTGGCCCCTCTTCATGGCCCCAGAAACAAAATGGTACCGAACAGGAAAAACTGAGGCCGGCGTCGCGCAGTTTCTCGTGCAGGACCCCGACGGGTACCTCCTCCGATTCCAATCCTCTGTCGGGCAGAGAGTTTCAAATCCTGAAATGTAAGACGCTCCAACTCCGCCAGCGACGGCGGCACTATGAAGCGACTGTAGGCCGCAGCCTGGACATCAGTGAGAAACTCAACCGGCATAACCCCAACATAGCCTCAAGACCGGACCAACATCACAGAACGGAAGAACTGTTACAGGCTTTCCCGGCGCCGCTTCACCGCCGCTGAATTCACACTCAGGTCAACAAACCAAGACCGTTAGCGCCGGATACTGTTCCATTGTTCGCCAAGGGCCGGGTCGGGGTTACGCGACAGAAGCAGCGAAGATGCTACTTACCTACCTGTTTACAGCTGAGAACGCTCATCGGGTATTTGCTCGTCTGGACGCAGAGAACGAGGCCTCACGACGATTGTGTGAGCGTTTGGGAATGCGAGAGGAAGCCCATCTCATCGAGAATGACCGCGATGGCGATCGATGGGGTTCGGAGTATGTTTATGCGATACTTGCCCGCTAGTTTGAACCGGCACAAGCGTAGAAAGAGTGCATCGTCGATAGCTCATCCGGATCGTCAATGCCCTATCCACCCATGAAGATGAGCGTGCAGGTACATCCTCTACCGAGAATCCTGTCCCACAGACCGCTCCCCTCTGGAATGCGGCCAACAGCGATCCATCAAAAGTGGCGCCGTGGTCTCAGCGGTCTGCGCACCGACCGGCTTACGGGACTGTGACACCAGGCGAGTGTTGACGATCTCAGATGCGGAGCAGGTCAGAGATAATAGGGACATGCCACTCCCACACGACATCGTAAAATTTCACGAGCCGCCCGTTCCCGAAGGCCAATCACCATACGTTCCTGGCGCCGGGCCATCGCTGCAACTCGAGATAGCCGAATGGAATGACGCGTGGCCGGGGCAGTTCCAATTGCTCGCCCAGAAGATCGAGGAGGCTCTGGGCTGGCGTGCGTTGGTCATCGAACATGTTGGTTCGACTTCCGTTCCGGACCTCCCAGCGAAACCTATTATCGACATTGATCTGATCGTTGCAGACCCAAATGATGAGGCAGCATACGTTCCTGCCCTTGAGCGTGCAGGTTTCGAACTCAGGGTTCGGGAACCTTGGTGGTTTGGTCATCGTGTCCTGCGCTACTCGGAGCCAGCCTGCCACCTACATGTTTTCGGTTATGACAGTCCCGAGGTCATTAAGCATCGAATCTTCCGCGACTGGCTTCGCGCTAACATTGACGATCGTGTTTTGTACGCAGATACCAAGCGTGAAGCGGCAGCTTTATCACGGGCCGCTGGCGAGCACTCCATGCAGTACAACGCACGCAAGGAAATTGTCATCAAAAAGATCTACCGTCGGGCGTTCATCGCCACGGGCCTACTCAAAGACTAAGAAATTCACGATGGGCCACGCAGTCCCGTATGAGGTTCCGCTTGCGGGCTGACGGCTCGGAACCGGTGGGCTTAGGGGGAGAATGTGGGAATGGATCTCTTCGTTGATGTCGCAAGCCAGTACCGTTCCTTCGCCGACGATGCCCAGGACTCACCGTGCTTTGAACAATGGGCACAAGGAGTTGCAGGTGATGAAGAGGTCATGGCCTGGATAGCAGAGTTGCCTCAGATAAAGCAGCAACCGAACCTGGTGTTCGCCGCGGCACGCTGGCACGGAGTTCCTGCACCCGGCCCCTATGCCGCACTGCGTGAGGCACTCCTGAGTGACCAAGGCCCGATTCGGACAACCATCATGGAACGCTCCACTCAAACAAATGAAGTCGGGCGACTCGCAACACTCACGCCCGTCTTCGCGCAAATCGAAGCAGAAGCTGGCAGACCGCTGGCACTTGTCGAGGCCGGGGCCAGCGCCGGCCTCTGCCTCTATCCCGACCACTATAACTATGACTGGGTACCAAAGCATCAACGGACCGGCTCCGGCGGTCCAACACTGTCCTGTGCAGTCCACGGCCAACCACCACCTCCCTCCGCTCTGCCAACGATCACCTGGCGAGGTGGAATAGACCTGAATCCCCTTGATGTTCAGGACACTGATGCGATGGCCTGGCTAACGAACCTTGTTTGGCCAGAGCAAGACGACCGCCGCCTGAGACTCGAAGCAGCCATCGACATCGCCCGCCAAGATCCTCCACATCTGGCACCGGGAAACATTCTCACCGATCTGCGAAAGCACATTGGCATCGCCTCGCAATACGGCCAAGTCGTCGTCTTCCACAGCGCCGTAATCGCCTACCTCACCACCGAAGAACGAGCACAATTCCAGTCCCAAATGATAGAACTCGTTGAGGAAGGCCTTTGTCGCTGGGTATCCAACGAAGGCAAAAACGTCCTACCCGAGATCACCGCGACTGGACCCTCCGTACCAGCAGATCGCCCGACATTCGTCCTCGCACTCGACGGACAAGCTCTCGCCTGGACGCACGGCCACGGAGCCTCAATGACCTGGCTATGACACACCTTGAAACAAACAATCAATCACCGCCTCGTGAAACCGCCCCACAGGAGGTTCCCCTAGGAACAGAGTCGTCTGTGCTGGCACCTTGTGAAATTATCAGCAGAGCATTTCTGACAAATCAGACCAGTGGCCACAACTCCTGATATCCATGGACTCGACGCCTGAACATGAAACACCCCGCCCAGCTATGATGTCAGGATGGGCGAGGAGAGCACGGGTCTGGCAAGGTCAGGATGGGCCACTCAGGCACGCAATTTCATCCCTGCAACGCATCGCGGACTACCGATGCTGCGCCTTTACCTCCCATTCCGAGACCCCGCTCTCGAGTACGGGAAAGACATTGTGCGATGGTCCCAGCACGTCGCGGTAGAAGATCATTCTGCCTCGCTAGATTGGTTTGAAGCGACCACAGGCATCGTCGAAGAACACCCGTCGGTTCGTGACCTCGTCTCCTGTATGGGCGAGTTGGATGAACAAACCGCAAACGCCCTTCGTGATGTGATTGGCGTTGTCGAGCTCCAATGTCTCCGTTGGATGGGCTACGCCGAAGCACCGCATACCAGCTCGCCAAGGCGAGTGTTCGGGGAGGAATACTTCGAGGCAAACCTCGGTCCAGACGACGTGCGGGCCGGACGAAGGGTCCCGGAGTTCGCGTGGGATGCCGAACGGCGTCTCGCATGGGGTGCTCGGCTATACCCAGACTCGTTGATCGTGGCCGCAGAGCTACCCATCTTTCGGCAACTGATAAACGATCCCCGAATTGACACTGCGTCGGTGAGAGCTGATCGAGACGAGCTGCCGCCAAGCGCGGGCGATTGACGGGTCCACTGGATGTCCCTGTCCCGCAGGAGGTTCCGCTTACGGGCGAGGCGATACGGCCCGGTCCACTGATGCTTTGTGTCGGTTAATGCTAGACCTTCAAAACGAGCCCGAACCTGTTACTCGCTAGGCTGGCAAGTATGAATCAGATCCATAGTGCGCCAACTGTTTCGAGCAGTAATTCTGTTCTGCATAATGATGCTCGCCCCGCTTGGCCGGCGGAAGTGGTTTCGTGGCTGATGGGGTCACCCTCGCGCAGTCAACAGCTGGCAGTGCTGGATCTGGGAGCTGGCACCGGCCTGGGAACCCGGACCATCGCAACTCTTGGTCACGACGTCACCGCTGTCGATACGTCCAAAGACATGCTGTCCGTGCTCCGAACGATCTGCGAGGAGCTCCCGTCCGGCGTCGCTGATCGTATCAGCACTGCCAGCGGTTCGGCGGAACGCATCCCTTTAGGAAATCGAAGTGTGGACTCCATTGTTTGTCTCCAGGCGTGGCACTGGGTAGACCCCAAACGTGCAATAGCTGAATGTGATCGTGTAATGACGCCAAACGGCATGATGGGCATTGCCTGGCACACCTGGGACCGCGCCAGCCAGTGGGTGAAAGAACTCGCTGCAATCGTCGAGCCGGACGGAACCCCCGCTGACCAAACCCAAAGCGTGCCCGGAGAGTTTGCCGGACGAGGCGCCTTTATACGCAAGGATTTCCCTTTCATTTACGAGCTGTCAGTTGACCAACTTGTTCAACTCGCCAGCTCATGGGCTTACGTCGTGCAAAGATCCGACCACGTCGATGTCTTTGGAAAAATCCGTAGGCTGGGTGAACAAGCAGCGTCATGTGACACCGGCTTGGTTAGATTCCCCCACATCACCGCCGCCTTTCGCCTACAACGACCCGGCAGTGGTGTCATGGGGTAGGAGCAGCGACTTTTCACATGGATGGTCCTCCTAGCCCCGAACAGGATCCCGCAGGAGGTTCCCCAGCGGACAACACAACAGAACTCGAGTCCATGGTTGCGACAGGCCCTCAGACTAGCCGTTGGCGGACCCGGCTTACGGGACACATGAGACTCACCGATGCACTGCGGTAATTAATATCCCCGAGTCCTTTACTGCCTTCAGCCTCCCTTGACACACCTCAGGATTCCCGCGGTGCCATTGGCGACAGATCTGGTCGACCAACCCGTTGGAACGGGTGAACAAGGAGATCAAGCGCCGCACCGACGTCGTCGGGGTGTTCCCGAACGCGGCAGCCTTGCTGCGCCTGGCCGGGTCGGTCCTGATCGAGCAGCACGACGAGTGGGAAGCGGCCGAACGCCGCTACTTCTCCGAAGCTTCAATGCTTGAACTGGCCACCATGAACGACCCTCCCGAGGCCATCGATGAGGCGGTGATCCTCCCCGAACTCGCCGCCGCCGCCTAAACTAGAACAACTGACCCGCACGATGTTGCGAAACTCCACCACTCAGCGGGACGTGACCCCCGCGACCCGACTAAGACTGTTCGTGACGCTGCGCACTGCCGTTTCAAGTGAATGCTGGTATTCGATTCTCCGGTCGGTGTTCCAAGACAGTTGCCCCGAAATCGACCAAGCCTCGACAAGGACGAGGCGTCACAGGGTGTCGGCGAGTCAGCCAGTGAGTGCGGGAACGATGGCTCCCGAGAACACCTGCCACGCGAGGGCCGACTTGGCCACCAGGCTCAGGGTGATATAGGTGCGCTCGCCCTGCAGGTAACTCTTCCACTTGCCGACCTGCTTGTACTGCAGCCACTGATTGACGGCGAAGGTGTTGAAGAAGATGAACAATGAAATCACAATGCCCACGACGAAGCTGGGCGCGGCAACGTCGCTTTCGTTTCCGGGACGCAGGAAATAGATCAGAACAATGATCCAGGGCACGCTCCCGACCATCGAGCCGAAGATGAAAGGCAGCATCCCCCCGGAGCCAGGTTTTTCGTACTTCTCCTGCAGGGCGCCGAAGAGGATCATCGCGGCATTCACTGTGAAGACCGCGAACAAGGCTGCGATATCGGTGACCCCGTTGATGGCCAGGATCAGCCAGATCATGATCGATGAGCTGAGCGCGTACTCGGTCCAGCGGAAATAGTTGTGGTTCTGCTTGAGTCCGTTCTTGTAGCGGCCGAAGAACCACGGGCTCGAGACGAGGAAGTGGAAGACGGCACTGAGTGCGAGGAAAACGACGACCCCGACACCGATGTTGATCTCGAATACCGTCACGCGTTCCGGCGGTATGGGGGCACCTGGTGGGCCGGCCAGGTAATCCGCCGTGACGGGGAACAGAACCTGGGTGCTCAGCATGGTGAGAATGATCGTGAAGGCGATGGCCTGCAACAGGTGCAGGCTACCCGCGACGACGTTGTAGATGCGAAGCCGATCGATCTGCTGCTCGGCAGAGTATTTCTTCTTCGCCATGACCGTACTCCTCTGTCTGATGTGGGTTCAACGCTAACATCGACTCACAGGTGATGACACCCTTCTGCATGCGTGGGATTGCGGAGTAGCCGAAGCCGTGATCAGAAAATCGATCAGCAGCGGTGCGAGCGCATCGGCAGATACCTCGTGGGTCTGGTCCGGCAGGGTCCGGTATGTTCCGTGAGGCACGGCACGTGCGGTGACTTTGGCTGTCTCCACGCGCTCGGTGTATCGCTTGACCACCGAGGGATCCGCGATCCCGAGCTGCGCCGCAACGTAATCGACCACAGCCCATGGCACATCGAGAGCCCTTGGCACATCGAGCGGGTCGGCAAGAAGCGCCCCCAAGAACCGGGCCGGCCCGACCTGCACGGCAAACCCAATCCGGCTGTGCTCACCCCTGTGCCTGCGGATCAACTCCTGATCGGCATCGTCAAGGTAGAAGAACTGCTCCAGATTGTTCTGCGAAGGTTCTCCCACGAACCGCCCGAACGCGGCGGTCTGCGCATCACTCAAAAATTCAACTGGCACAACCTACAGACTACCGACAGCCACGTAGCCGAGCGCTAAACGCGCAATCCTGTTCCATTACTACTCACCCGCCCCAACCCTTGCTTAGAGGCCCTTCCGCTTACGGCAGTCCCGAATGGGCACTCGACAATAACGACGTGGTTAAGTGGATTCATGCCGACGAATATCGAAATAAAAGCCCGCGTGGCCTGCCTCGAGAGCCTGATTCCAGTGGTCGTGTCTTTGGCAGATACAAGGCCAGAGCATGTCGCCCAGGACGATACATTTTTCGATTGCCCCAATGGCCGGCTCAAGCTCCGGGTCCTTGACGATGAACACGGTGTACAGATCTTCTACCGCAGGACAGATCAGCTCGGCCCGAAAACATCCTTCTACATCCATTCGGAAACCGCCGACCCCGAGGGATTGCGCTCAGTCTTGGCTCATGCCTACGGCGAGGCCGGAAGGGTTCGGAAGCACCGCATGGTGTTCCAAATCGGTTAGTCCAGGGTGCACCTCGACCGCGTTGAAGGACTCGGCGAGTTCTTGGAACTGGAAGTGGCCGTGAGAGACAAAATGGGGCCCGAGGCAGCAACTTCGGAAGTACACCGCCTCGTTGCCGCATTCGGAATTGAGGAAAGCGCACTCGTGATAGGTGCGTACCTCGACCTGCTCAAAGCAGCAACCACCCAGCCCTCATAAGAGGTGCCTGAGAGAATCCCCCGACCTAGGCACATTAGTCCCAGTAGGGGTTCCGTCTACGAGCATAGGTTCGCAGTGCAGACGACTTTGGAAAACCAATGCAGTCGCCTTCGGAAGAACGATACTTCCGGAGGCGTTCTCACCCGTTGTCACCTGCCGCCGAGATAAACGGTTTGCAATATCGGGCTCCCGCCGTGAAAGCCAAGAAGAGGACTCCCAACGCTCCCATGATCCAGATGTTGCCCTGACCGTCCGAACTGAACAGTGACGGGACCAGCAGGATCAGCACTGCACCGGACAATCCCATCCCTATGATGCACGTCACTATCAATGAGCTCTTCTTCATCACGTCTCCTTACTCTCGCCACTTTCGAGGCACCAATGACACCATCGTAGGCAGCAATTGGGGAGTCTTTCAAGGAGCCGCGTGCCATCCGTCTCGTGGGCGTTCGGTGCTATTGATCAGGACGAACCGCTCAATCGCGTCCTGCAGTTCTTGATCGGTGTCCGCGAGGGGTTCCCCTTAGGAATACGCAACGGCGATAAAACCGCCGGCTGGTTTTCCTGTAGACCGAGTGCCGAGTGGCCTATGGGGTACGATCGCAGCCTCTTTCTGGCCACAAAAACATGGCGCGGCCCGAAAGAGGCAGATCAAAAAGGGTAGGCTGCAAGCTCAAGACATTGTTGAACAGCGCTAACTGGGGGTTAGTCCATGAGAAACCGACTTACGTTCGTCTTCGTCGCCTCTGCCATCTCGGGGCTACTGCTGTCGGGATGTTCCAGCGAACCAGTCTTCAACGCTCTGGAACGCCCAGCCACTTCTAGCGACACATTGCCCGCGGAACTGTCCTTTGCTCCTGACCTGGACATCGAAAAAGTATTACTCGTTGCCGAGGAAAACGGCAAGCAGTACTACCTTGGACGAGACGCGGCTAGCCAAACACTCTGTGTCGCCATCTACCCCAGTAAAAAACCAGGCCAGTCGATCGCGGCATGCAGTACAGGGATTCCTCGCTCCGGTGAATTACTGAACACCACCGGTCCAGACCAGAAGTCGACCATGCTTGTATCCGATGGCTACGACACATCAAAAATCGAGGATTCCGGTTGGAAGAAAATTCACGAGAACATCCTCACTACCGATTTCTGAAGCCCATCGACAGGTGAGCTGAACTTCAACGCGACTGACTGACAGCCACTAGAGTCGAACTAGTCCCGCAGGACGTTCCCCTCCGGACTTGCCATCATACGATTTTTCGTGCCAGCACGTGCATGAATCTATAGGTTGGGTCGCCGACGCGCTTGCGGACTGACCGTGGAGGAACCTTCAAAGCCACTCGATGGTTTCGTGTCAGGTCGTTGCCATAATGGGATTAGGACAATCGATGGGAGCATCAATGGACTGGTACGAAACAAGCAATGCCTTAGTCCCAAGTCAGAACGATCTGGGTTGGCTCATTTCCCGTGGAGGAGGAGACCTCCCCTACTTCACAGGATCCGACGCTTCAGGGTGGGAGGACAGCATTTGGATACTCAATTCCTTCTACGAACTTCCAGTCGAAGGAGCGCTTCCCACCTACGGTGAAATACATAAATCCCGTATCGCTGCCGGAGGTGAAGAACCGTTGATTCTTAACGGCGGAAACCTCGGTGAAATTACACCCGGCACCAGCATGGGGTTGGGGTACGAAAGAAGGCCCTCAGAGGATTGGCGGCGACGCACTTGGTCGGACATGCTGGTCCGGTTCCCCCGGCCCCGCCCTGCAGATGGTCCGCCACCTTGTCACAGCTGGTTTCTCGGACATGAATTTCCCGTAAATATTGAGCTTCCGACTGAAGGTTCCTTGGGCGAAGAGGACTTCACCGAACTCATCAACGTCCTCACTCATCACTCATCGGCGCCGACCTGTTCCATATACTTCGCAAACGTGTTCAGCAGCGTCGACGACCCGCACAAAGCCCCGGTATACGACGCGCACCTGATGGATCTTCCCGCGCTCCTTAAAGAAGCCGCTGAAGAACACCAAGTCTTCACGCCGGCGAATATTTGGCCACCAGACAGATCCTGGCTCGTCTATACCGACTACGACCTCTGGGCGACAAAAGTCAGTGGAAGCACCCAGCTCATAAACGAATTCCGGACAAATCCACTCCTCGAAACCCTCGACTGGACACCTGCTCAAGCCACAAACCAGGCCACATAACAAGTACGCGAAACGCACCCCAACCAAACTCAGATTCGATTGCAGAGCCCGAACATAGCTCACACCAACCTCGAAGCAGTTTGCCCGCACCAGCGTCCCGTAGCGCGTTCGGCCTGCGGACGGCAGAAACGACTATTCGGTTAGAACGAACTCTTCGAGCTGGTTTAGTGCCTTTGCGTGCCCGTTTCGACTGCCCTCGATCATCCCGTCACCGACGAACGAGGTGACTTGGCTCGTGAGCCGCACCTCGGTACCATCGCCGTTAACGGCGAAACTCCATGTGACCACGCCCGCGCTGAGCGGCTCCTCAGAGGTCGCCACAGTCTCTGTATAGACAACAAGCGATTGCGGCACGATGAGCGAGTAGTCAACGATGTTGATGAAATCGAGCGATTCGAGCGGGCCACAACGGTATCGGTCTCGACCACCAACTTCGAACGCTGCTTGTTCGTAGACCATTGCTTCGCCCGCCGGAACGCTCCACTGTGCACGCTGATTCGAATCAGCGAATGCTTCCCAAACCCTCGATAAATCGGCATCAAGTGTTTTCGTGAACTTCAGGGTTTCGTGAACGATAGACATTCCAGCTCCTCTGCGATTATGTATCCCATGATGCCATTGGCGACCGTCCTGCGGCACGGTTTGGTATCCAATCCAAGGCAAATTGTCCCTATCCTCACTGACAAAGCCAGCCTGACCCGTTCCGTAAACTTTGGAGCGGATATCGACTCAGAGCGTCAGAGGATGAATTTGGCTGACTTATCGTTCCGGAGAATGTTCCCCAGCAGAACGGCCCATGCAGACCCTAGGGCTCTTACTATTGGTGTATGCCCAATTCACTTCCTGCTTCTGCGCTCCCCTTGTCAGAAATCGAGCAGTCTCTCATCGGCCTGGCACGCGAGACAATCAATGCAACCACTGATGCCGGACCTGGGGACGAAGGTGTGCACACAATGGGCGCTGCAGTTCGAGCAAAAGACGGACGGATCTTTTCAGGCGTGAATCTGTTCCACTTCACAGGCGGTCCCTGCGCTGAGCTCGTCGCGCTCGGAGCAGCGCGCGCCGCAGGTGCGGCTGAATTAACTCACATTGTGGCCGTTGGAAATCATGACCGAGGCGTGAAAAGTCCTTGCGGGCGGGATCGGCAGATTCTTGTTGATTAATACCCAGAAATCCGCGTAATCCTCGATACTCCACATGGACTTGTGAGCGTTATTGCCAGCGACCTCTTGCCGTTCAGCTACGACTACTTTGCCGAGCAAGCCTGAATTAGGACGTCCTGTAAACGGGTTCCCTTACGGCCCCGTCCCCACGATATGCACTGCCTTGTCCTTTGTCGGCAGATAGGTTGGGATCATGCACAGTGTTTGGGATGCTGACGATTCGGGTGTGATGCGGTTGCCGTCCGGCCGATTACTGCGCGGCCGCGGCCTTCATCAACCAATCCCCAGTGGAGCTACGCCCGACTTCGCGGTCTACCTTCTGGACAAGAGACCTTCCCCGTCCAAATGGGAAGCACGATGGGTGCTGTGGCCCGACTTTCGGCTGCCCAAGGACCGCGACGACGCGCGGGACGCGCTGCGTGAAGCCTGGCTTCGTTCCGAGAGAGAACGAGTCGAGATCGTTTGCGATGGCGGCCATGGGCGCACGGGCACCGCGCTGGCGTGTATCGCCGTGCTCGACGGCGTGCCCGCCGACAAGGCAGTGAAGTTTGTTCGCGAGCAATACAACTCACGCGCAGTCGAGACACCGTGGCAACGCCGGTATGTCGCGCACTTCACCGCGGACTGACCCACTCGCCTGACGACCCACCTCAAGAGTTCTGTCGCACAAGCGGTTCCCGAACTGGCAATGAAGCCGTATTTGCAGAACTTATGAGACTGAACTTGTGGGTTTAGCGCGGTTGAACCGGATTACTGCCTGATCAGCCAGAATCGATAAGAGCATCCCAGAGCCGACAACAAGAAATGCCGCAAGCAGTCCGAGCATGGCACCAAACGTGCTTGAGCTACGTACGTTTTCGAAAGTCGCCGGGGACACCTCGGCTGTGAAATTGACCCAGAGTGCTGACCAAATGATCCACCCGACACCCATGCCCAAGCATCCTGCCACGAACCTGATCGAGCCCCGGATCGCCAACGCACTCATTTTTCGCATTTACCTCCTCCTCTGTTGGTTCAAAGAGTACCCGGCTTACCGAAGTATGAATGCAATCCCCGTCCCATATACCGTTCCCCCTGCGGGTATGGGGAGCGCTGTGCAAACGTCTTCTGAAATTCTGTGTAGAGCACTTCTGACAAAACGGACGAGTGAACACGACTCCTGTCATTTGTGCACTCGTCTTCTGAAAATGACACTCGCCGAGATCGGCGGCCTGCCCGAAATGCTGGCCTATGTCAGGCAGGAACGCTCGGTGGTATCGAAAAGCGAGCGATGTGCTGGTGGCGAGCGTGCCAGCTGGTGATGGCAAGCACAGCCGTCAGCCCGTGGCAATGCCACGGGCTACTCGGCGCCCAGGCTCACGTCGCCTCAAGTCCGTCCACGCTCCAGTCCGCGCAGTTCACGACCTGCCCGCCTTCAGCCGTAATCAGGATCAACGTCCTGCCTCCGCGCATCGTCGCCGTACCGCTGACGCGGAGGTCCCAGGGACGTCGCTCCAGAACCTCCCCGTTGTTGTTGAACCGGAACAGGGAGTTATTCCCCTCGGGTGGCTCGTGGACCGCGACCCAGGTGTTCGTCACCGGGTCGTGGAGGACATGTCGGAAGTTCTCAGCTATCCTCGCTCGTTCTCGCCCGTCGGAGTCGAAAATGCGTAAGAGCCCGTCCACCTCGGTGACCACCAGATGCTCCCCGTCGCTGGCCGCGCACCAAGCCATGTTCAGTCCGGTCGAAATTCGGGACCCCAGCGGATCCAGCGAACGATCCAGCAGGCGGCACCAGCCGCCACCTACTGCAAGCGAGAGGTCCGAAGTCAGCGCGATCATCCTCAACACCCCGCGCAGGGAACGCATTTCCTCCCCGGTCGCTGCCTCCAGCACGCGAGTGGCCCTGCGGAGGTGAGTGACGACTACACGACCTCCAGTCAGCGCGGTCACGGCCTCTATGTTCGTGCGGCTGCGGTCCTGCCACAGCCGCTGTCCCGTTAAGTCGTATCCGCACACGCCATGACGCTCCCACGCGCCGGCCACCACCACGGGCTGCTCACCGGGCACCAGGGCCCCCCGCCAACCGCCACCGGAGCCCCAGACCGTCTCGAACGTGGCACAACGCGCACCGCGCACCAGCGACCACACGTCCACGACTCCCTTGGGCTGGGCGGTGACCAGCAGGTCCTCTTCCCACGGTGGTGCGGCCACATCGCGAAGGTCAATCACCACGGAGCACCCACTACGAGCTCATCAAACATCATGCCGAGGACTCTGCCAGTGGATACGATAGCGGTCAAGCCCGCGGAGGCGGCGTCAGACGTTCCCCTTGTGGGCCGCGATTTTTACTCGATAGTTGATGTGTAGCCATGAGCAGTTGCGGGTTAAGCGTTTAGGATTCCGTCTGTGGCTTCTCGGAGGTCTGGGAGTGCGTGAGTGTCGAGATCCTCCATGAAATGGATGCTGGCGTATCGGTTGAACTTAATCCGTCCCGCGTCGTCAAAGATTCTAATGCTGCGGCGAATCTTGCCGGTGGGAAAATAAGAGTGCCTGCAAGTGATCTGCACGATGGTTTCGGGCCACTCACCGATCACGTGCACGGCTGTGTCATGAACGCCATAGGCGTGCGGGCGGCTGCTCCCATCGACGGGATGCCAATAGGTGCCCGTGGCATCCAAAAATTGATCCGCCATCGCATCCACCGCTTGAATTTACTGGGAGTCAGTCAAGCTAACGAGCGCCCAGCGTGTCCCTGCCACGTCGATCAGCGCCGGATCCTGGGAAGGGGCAAAGGGGTCAATACCCAGGTCGATTCGTTCCTGTGCGCCGGGGTTCCCCCATCCCCGGGGGATATAATCCCTGAATCTTACGTGCTCGGGCCATTGTGTGGCCGTGCCCAAGACCAGTTCCGTGCACCGGTGCTCATAGGTGAACCCGGAATCTTCGGGGTGCGAGATCGGCGGAGAGGGGTTCACGAACAGCACAAGCCCGGGGGCTTCCTCGCGTACGCCATCGACATACCGGTCGACGTCCATGGTTCGCGCCGGCTGCCCAGGGAAGTGGATGTGCAGCGTCGTTGGCGCAGCCCAATTCACCGGCAGTTCACCGCCACGGTAACCGTTGTCGATTTCTTCGTAAGGAGAACTGCTCGTCCATAATCCGTCACGTGTTACGCCCACGACCGTCATGCGTTCAAAACGAACCACGCCAACGGATCCATCCACATCGATTCTTACCGCCACGCCATGATCCGGCGCCACCATTTCAGGGTAGCGATCATCGAGTACATCGTCATCGCCTTGATACACCACCCAGAGTGCATCAGGTGCCCGATGGACCCACAGATTAGGCGCAAATATTCCAATATCAAGCTCGGGCCACGTTAGAAATAGATCCGGCCTACCCGTGCGACGAGCCAGCTCTATGGGGCGTCCCGCATCAATGAAAAAAGTCGTCTCACCAATCGTTACCCGTGGCAATGATGACATTAGGTCGGTCATGGCCCGATGCTAGCAGCCCTAACGAACTATCCCGCGAGTCATGCCCTCGTTTTGCCTACGCCATCGCCGTGATGACCCCGACAATCCAAAACATTTGTCCCCCAGTAGGTTCAACCACTGGGACGAGGGCTAGGCCTGCTGGCCACGTCATGAGTGAGCCCATATGCATCTTGAAGCCATTGATGAACGGACCACTTTCGATGCAGCTGCAGCATCTGACAGAGTGAGTCCATGGATACCACCTGGTTACTTGTCGTCCTGATTCTCATCGTGCTGTTCGCGAGCATCAGCATTGTTGGTGCGCTACAGCGGATTCGCAACGCGAGCGAAAAACCACTCGCCATCCTGGAAAGTCAGACCGCTCGGCCGGATACTAACAACTCGTCCCGGTAGAGGTTCATATTTGGAACGCCACCGATAAGAAGGCTCGAATCCACCAATTAGGCAGCTATCGCTAAATGCTCCTGT
This sequence comes from Arthrobacter antibioticus, assembly GCF_030063205.1. GTDB lineage: Bacteria > Actinomycetota > Actinomycetes > Actinomycetales > Micrococcaceae > Specibacter. Next base: position 287,130 of record NZ_JASISQ010000001.1, read on the forward strand.
CGTGGGTGCTGTCGTACCGCGTGGCGGACGCATCCTGCATGAGGGCACCGAACATCTCGGTTATGTAGACAGCGACACTCGCATGTTGGGCAATCAGGTCGGCGCTCGCGCCGAGTGCCACGCGCACTGGATCCAGCGCTGGCGTAGCTGGGTCAGCGGCGGCAGCACGCAACATTGCCAGGCGCTGTGGCCCGGAGGTGTAGCCGAGTTCGAACAGCACCCAGTGGAACAGATGCATCAGGGCAGTATCACGGTCAAAGCCTTCGTGCGCGACCATGGAGGCTCTCTCCTCCGGGGTGAGGTCGAACTCGCGGTAGATCGCCAGACCGAAGTCCGTGAGGAGCAGCCGGCCCTCCCGTACAAGGATGTTTCCCGGATGCACATCGAAGTGCTGGAACCCTTGTGTCTTCATCCATGTCGTGGCGTCGGTGATCTGGCCGATCACATCAGCGAACACGTCCTCCCCGGTGCCGTCGGTCAAGCTCCTGCGCACCCAAGCGCCCAGCGTCTCGGGCACGTATTCAAGAAAAAGCACCACGCTCTTGGACGCGTCCTTCATCGCGGTGATTTTTCTCTTGACCTGGGGCCAATGGGTCCCCCACTGGCGTTGGGGCACATCGCCGTCAAATTCACTGAGGTCTGCATCGCACTTCAGATCAACGACCCGCCATCCGAGCAAAAGCGGGAAGAAATCCGCCGCTCCTGCCTGAACCCACTCGGTGGTCGCTTGGTGTGCCGCCAATTCTCGCCCGACTCCGTGGGTAGGGCTTCCTATCCCGTAGTGGCTGACAAAGGGAAGCTGGACTCGACTGGAAGTGGTGGTTGGATCCGCCTCTTCAATGCTTGTGAGTGGGAGCTGTTTCACGAAGACGGTCGTTTCACCGATGCGGGCTGTCTTGGTTGCTCCCCCGATGCCTACGCCAACGGGCTCGGCAGCACCGATGAGCGTTCGCACGTCTTCGTCATCGAGGCCGGCGAGCACATCGGAGATACTTCGGGCTTCATCAGTACGTGCCGTCATCACTCCACCCTAAGGGCTGGCCCTTGCCGAGCTGGGCACATCAGCACTCTTCCAACTGTCCCGCAGACCGTTCCTCATTGGGACGAGAGTTGAGCCCACTGACCACTTCATCAGTACGCCCACATGCAAGTCGACGCCATTGATGAGCGAACCGCTTTCGATGCAGCTGCCGGATCTGACAGAGTGAGTCCATGGATATCACTTTGTTGCTCGTCGTTCTGATTCTCATCGTGATGTTTGCAAGCATCAGCATTGTTGGTGCGTTGCATCGGATTCGCAACGCGAGTGAAAAAGCACTCGCCATTCTGGAAAGTCAGACCGCTCGGCAGAATACGGACAACTCGTCCCAGTAGCGGTTCGGCTTGCGGGTGTGGAATCCCGGTGCTGACGACTTCTGACGGCGATGTGTAGCCGGTTTAAAGAAAATGACAGTAGCGGTAAGGTGTTAGGCATTCGCTAGTCTGCATTTCGGCTGGCAACCACATCGGTCACATCGGTCTTTTGGGGGAAATATGTTGACGACGTTCATGCGGTCCGTGAGTGCAGATCCCGCCATTCCTGTACCCTGGATGGTGTTTCAGTTCGTAGTATCACTGGTGCTGGTCGTGTTGTTGGTCGCATCTTTGGTAAGCATCGTGCGGACTAAGAATCAGCCGCCAGCCCGAATCATCTTATGGGTACTGATTATTTTTCTCCTGCCGTTCATTGGTCCTATCTTCTGGTTTATCGGCAGACGAAAGGCGCCAGAGTCTATCCACTCACTGCCATCCTGAATCTAGACAAGGCACGGCCTCCACGACCCATGTCGCAAATTCGCTAGCGACGACACCCTCGTGCTCCTGCATCCGGTGAAGGTTCCGCCTACGGGCGGCGTCGCGCGGAATTGCTTTCTAGACGTTGAAGAATGGACGGGCTTTTGCCAGGCCGGTAACGACCAAATCCGCTGGTTCGGTCGGTACCCAATCTGAAGCATCGAGGCGAAGACGGTCGGAGACGATGGCTCGCCCGGCGAGAACGTCCCGCGAGATGCCATCGTGAAGATATCCGAGCTTACGCGAGACGCCCTGCGAACCAACATTGTCCTGGAACACCTCGGTCAGCGCGGTGACGGCTCCCAGTCCCTCAAAAGCAAGACTCAGCAAGGCCGTCCGGGCCTCAGTACCAATACCCTGCCGGTGAAATTCAAAGCCAAGCCACGACTCGGTTTTTACTTCACGCAGTACAGGAAAATTGCGTGCCTTCAGCGTGGCCATGCCTACTGGCTGGCCTCCTCGGAATACGCCCATTTCCAAGGCCCAATCCTCTCTACACCACGCGCCCCGTCGGCTCCAATGTTGCTGCATCACGTGAAGTGCCCGCTCACGAGGCGGAAAATTCGTCCATGGTGTCAGAAACGGCTGCTCGCCAGGTTCGTGTACGCCGTTGGCCGCGACCTGAGCCAGCTCGGATAACTCTTCATCGTTAGGACCGCGGAGTTCCAACCGCTTGGTTGCAAGCTTCAAGTGGGCGAGAGGCCAGTAATCGTTCAGCACTTCGCCAGTATGGCAAGCCTGCTGCCACCGGTTCACGTTGAGGCATGCGAGAACTCGCATGCCTCTTGCCGCTACTGTCCCGCAGGAGGTTCCGCATATGGTTGTAGGTAGTAGCTGGCCACATTGTCGTGGCAGTGCCGCACGTGTTTGGAGCAAGGAAGCGCACGACGAAATTAGTTAGCCGAAGAGGTTGCCGAGGCTGATGGGCTCTTACGGATCTAAGACGAGAATGTTTTCCGTAACCTTGGTCCATCCAGGTTCTAGCTTTGCCGTATCCGAACCATCCGCCAGGAGTCTTGCCGATGACACGCCTGCTCCAGCAGACTCGACAATCTGACCAGTACCGGTATTCGGGCCACATCCCACAAACCAATTCGGGGGCTCACCAGGTGGAACTACGGCGAGGCAAGCAGTCTTAGAATCATCGCTTTCCGCAACGAAATAGCGGACCCCATCACGGGTTGCCAGTAGCCGCGCGGTTTCACCATTGACTGGCTCTGGGACCGTAACAAATGCGGGCAAAGCATCTGCCGGCGTAGCATCACGGTTGAGTGCTTTGATTTCTGGTTGACCAGAACAACCACTCAGCAGAAGAACTGCAATACCCGCAGCAGCAACTAGCGAAAATGACGCACGTTTCATGTGATCCCCCATGTCGATTTCACTAGACGCTACAGCAACCGTGTCCAGTGAACCAATGAATCGAACACGACGACGCTCAAGAGCGCGTCCCGGTGACCGTTCCCCTCTGGAACTGCCATGGCACGACTTTCTGGCTCCCGCGTGCGCCTGAATCCACGGGCCGGTATCCGACCGGCTTGCGGCACGGGCCGAAACTCTTATCCGGGCATACCCCTTGCAGGACGGTGCTGTAACTTTTTACGCCGACTTCGACCCCCGCAAGGGTAATCGGTGCCCACAATTTGCTGGCTGCTGAATCCTAGGGGCGGTACCGTCACGTTCGCGAAGACTTATTAGCTAATGACTTATGCATGCAAGTATGAATTCATGGAGATTCGATACCCTACTCCGCTAGTAGCCGGGGATGTAATAGGCGTTACCTCCCCCTCGACTGGTGTGCCAAGATCGCTTACGCGGCGCTTGAATTTTGCGGTACAGCAATTGCGTGACCGTGGTTTCGCGGTGGTTGTGGGCGACTGTATGGACGGTTCCACTCACATCAGCGCACCCGCTCAACAACGAGCCCGTGAGCTAATGAGGATGATTTTGGACCCCACGATCAAAGCCATTGTGCCTCCGTGGGGAGGGGCAACCGCCATTGACCTTATTCCTCACCTTGATTTCGATGCACTCGCTTCCGCAGAACCAACCTGGTTCGTGGGGTACTCCGATATTTCAACGTTACTCACCCCAATCACTCTCCGAACAGGCATGGCAACGCTCCATGGGAGCAACCTCCTGGACACGCCGTATCGTGTCCCGGAATCGTTGATGTCATGGATAGATATCGCTTCACTGCCTACTGGCTCAAGTTTCAAGCAAGCATCACCGGGCGTTTATCGTGTCAATGACTGGGACGATTGGGAAAACCAGCCCGAATTAACTGAAAATACATGGAACGGCACCGGAGCTTGGGAACGGCTCGACACCGGCCAGGACGAGGTAAGCGTTACAGGCCGTCTAATCGGCGGATGCATAGAGACCATGGTCAACCTCGCCGGTACCCCCTACCTGAATTCCGAAGCGTTGCGCAAAGACCACTCTGGGTCCTTGATCGTCTATATAGAAGCTTCCGGTGTTGATGCAACCACGATTTGCCGCCACCTCCACGGTATGCGCTTAGCCGGCTTCTTCGACGGTGCCCAAGCCATTCTCGTGGGACGCACCGGCGCCCCTGACTCGGCAACTCTCACCCAGGCACAGGCGGCCCTCGACGCCCTGGGAACGCTCGGCATACCCATCATCGGCAATGTGGAATGCGGCCATGTCCCGCCACAACTCCCAATCGTCAACGGAGCCCAAGGCCACCTTGTATTCAACGAAAAAGACCAATACCTAGAACAGACTTTGGCCTGATCCTAGGAATCGACTTCAAGCCACCACTCATAGGTGCGGAAGCGGATCAACCAGGCCTTGACCAAGTCCAATAGGCGGGTCGGCCAGAAGATTGTGATTGAAACTCAACAATCGACTTGACAGGTGAACGATGAGTCTTTCAAAGGCCTACCCACATGGCCCTAGGCTGAGTTTCCGTGACTTCACGTCGGAGGACATCCCGGCTGTGCACGAGTTCACCTCAGATCCTGAGGTTACTCGCTGGTCAACATGGGGACCGAATACTTTAGAGCAAACGATTTCCTTTGTTAAGGATGCGGCCCACGCGCACCTGGAAGAGGGCCGATCAGCGTTTTCACTTGCTGCTGTTTTGGAGGGTAAGACCATTGGCTCTGTGGCCATTTGGACTACCGATCCATACGATCACAACGGAGAGCTTGGATACACCTTCCACCGCTCCTACTGGGGAAACGGCTATGCCACCGAAACTACGGTCCAGCCACTTAAATTTGGGTTCGATACGCTCAAACTGGAGCGAATCAGCGCCACCTGCCATCCTGGCAACATCGGTTCAATTCGAGTTCTAGAAAAGAGCGGGTTCACCCTAGAGGGGCGGCTTCGTTCCCACCGATTGGTGCGAGGAGTTCGCAGGGACTCTATGCTCTATTCCATTTTGCGCGATGAACACGCCACCATAAGCCGAGACAATAACTGACTTGAAAAAAGACGAATCACGTTAATCCCACTCAACGTTCCGCATACGGACGCGAAATCGCTGAGTGGAAGACCTTCAATAGTCCTTGCAGTCGATCCTGGACAACAGCAGCTGCTTTCGATTTGTGAGTTCTACTGCGGTGTCGGCGGGGACTTAGTTTCGGTTCCGTGAAGTGCGGTTCTGTCTTTTTTGCATCAGTATCGACATGATGATGAGCAGAACACCGAGGACGGCAGCTAGCAACGCCACTCCTTGATTCTCGAGTGAGTTCGAAATAATCAAACACGCGAAGATGACCACGACAGTGAGGGTTAACCCGATGGGCAAAGGTTTCATTTAGTCTCCGATGATTGAAGATGACTCGCTGTCGGCAGTTCACCGATGATCGAGCAACCAACGGCGTACCAAGGAATTATGCGATTCACGGTGCACTCTCCAACGTATGCGAAACTCGCATGACTATCGAACTCTATTCGAAGACGCACCAGACTGTGATCGCACTAGCGAAATGCTCCACCATGCCCGGATGAGTGGCTGTACCACTGGCGGTTCCGCAGTGAAACATGCTCCGGCAGTGTCACATCAATCTCTCTAATGGTTCTTGGTAGGCACGGTTTCGCGGCTGGGTTGGTTCGGGATTGTTTACGAGAACCGGCCTGTCAGGTGCACGGTGACTTCGTCGCCCATGCCCTTCGCGAGGAGCTTCCGGAACGCCGCACGCAGCGGCATCATGTGAGTACCGCCACCCACGGGCAACATGGTGGCTTCGTAGGGGTAGCCGTCGACGGTGCCACCAATCTTGACTGCTTTGCCGGTGCCGAAGAATTCGGCGGAGTTGGGCATCTGGATGCAGGGCCAGCCGCTGTTGGAGTCAGCAATGACAGTGGCCGTGAATATGGCTTCGAGTTTCTGGTCGGGATGGTCGGGTGTGGTCGTCATGATTCCTCGCTTGGTGTCGTCACAAAGTTGCGGGCTCCGGGTCCGGTGAGTTCATCGGCCTCGACGGGTCTGCCTGACACGGCGAGTAAAAGGACAATTGCGGGGCCGTGTACCTCTGGGCCGTCGCCGTGCTCGAAAGATGTATCGGTAGCGATCAAGCGCAGCCCGTGAGCCTCCTCCTTGCCGCCGCCCATCTTGACGCTGGTCTTCACCTGGTAGGCAAGCGCGCGGGAGACATATGCGGGCGGGTAGTTGCGCCGGATCTTGAGAGGACGGCGAATATCCTCACCGTGTAGGAATACCTCCACCAGTCGAGTGACCAATGCCGCCGGTGGTGTGGCGGTGTGGCTGCGTACTTCCTGAAACGCGTTCAGCGTGTCGTCCGAATTGGCTGCTTTCTCCCGAGTGATCCCGACGGCGTTATCTCGGTCGAAGTCGAAACCAGCAGCCACCATCCGACGCACAAATCCCAGGCGGGTCGTCTTGGCCGAATCCACGAGGTGAGCCAGAACATCGTGGACGTCCCAACCGGGACACGATGACGGAGTGCGCCACTTGTCAGGTTCAAGTCTTGAAAGGTCCTCGATCAGCGCCTGCCGTTCGAAATGTACAGCAGCCCAGATTTCAGCATTGGACAAGTTCGTCATGTAACTATTGTTGCAGTAGTGCTTACTTCTTTACAAGTAGTAGAATGGAATCATGGTTGCGCGAAGATCGTATAGTTCCTACAACGACGGATGCGCGTCGGCGCATGCGCTTGACTTGATCGGGGAACGGTGGGCGCTCATCGTGGTGCGGGAGTTGCTACTAGGCCCCAAACGTTTTCTCGACCTCCAACGCAACATCCCGGGAATCGGTCCAGCCGTCCTTACACACCGATTGCAGGACCTCGAAGAAACTGGCATCGTGGTGCGCAACCAACTTTCAGCACCGGCCAAAGTGATGGTCTACGGACTCACAGAGTGGGGCCTCGGCCTGGAAGCCGTCAACACCGCGTTGTCCTTGTGGGCTGTCAAATCTCCACGCCTGCCGTTCGAAGCCGATATGGGACCTGACACCCTTGTCCTAGCAATGCGCGCGCACGCACGCCCACTGCCTGAAGGCACACCAGAGCGCAGAATTTCGCTGAAACTAAGTGACTCGCGCGTATCTGGGCAGGAGACCGTGGACTACGTGGCCACTATGACAACCACAGAATCCACGATCACAAAGGCGCCCACCGTTGACTCTGTCGATGCGACAATCAGCAGCACCACTAGGGCGTGGAAAGCAGTCATCATCGCAGGGGCATCTATTGAAAGCGAAGATGATATCGCGGTCGTCGGTAATCAAGACGCGGTCCAAATGTTAGTTGACGCCACAAAGCTATAAGCTCACTACTTCCCATAACAAGCGACAGAACTTGAGCCCGAGATCATACTCAGGTTGGGTGCCATGACTGGCCCAATAGACGTTCCACCTATGGTCTGATGTAAGATGTAGGGGTTTGCTCAGGATCTAGTTGACAGTTTAGGGTGAAATTTCGGGGACCGGTTGAGTGGTCTTATTCATTGTCCCAACCTCGATCGGGGTTAGTTTCCCGAGCCGTCGTTGGCGGCGCCGGCGGTGGTAGGTTTTCTCGATCCAGACCACGATGGCCAGGCGTAGTTCTTCACATGTTTTCCAGCGTCTTTGGTTCAGCACGTTCTTTTGCAACAGCCAGAAGAAACTTTCCATCGCGGCATTATCTGCACATGCCCCAACCCGGCCCATGGAGCCTTGCAGCCCCGCGGAGTCGATCAGGCGGACGTATTTCTTCGACCGGAATTGAGAGCCCCGATCGCTATGTATCAACGTGCCTTGCGGGTTTCGTTGACTGATCGCAGACTTCAGCGCGTCAACAGCCACGGCGGCTTTCATACGAGTCGATGGAATAGCCCACAATCCTGTTAGAAAAAACATCCTTCACAGCACAGAGGTACAGCTTGCCCTAGGGAGGGCCAGCGTTCTTCCCGGTACCTCGTCTGCGGTGGATGACGGAGAGGATCCTGTTCTCACTGCATAGCCGGCCAACGCGGGTCTCTGAAGCCATGAAGCCGAGTTCATGGACGAGCTCATCATGGATCAGCCGGTACCCGAACGTGGGATCCTCAGCATGGACATCGAAGGCAGCGTTGACCAGGTGGGCTTCCTCCCGGTCCCGGTCACTGATGGGATGAGCACACCACAGGTAGAAGGCTTGGCGGGAGAATCCTAATACCCTGCAGGTCACCGCGACCGGCACCCTGAGACGGGCTTCCGGGGCGGCCAGTTCACGGACCAGAGGGTACATCATTTTGGGCTATTGTCTCGGGAGAGGTAAGCAACCGCCCGACGCATCACCTCCGCTTCCTGCTCCAAAAGACGGATGCGTTTCTTCGCTTCTCGCAGCTCAACAGATTCATCCTTGACGGCACCAAGGACTAACCCGTCCTCAACGTCAGCGGCCTTCAACCACCGATGCAAAGCAGCATGGGAAACACCAAAGTCCTTCGCGATCTGGACATGGTCGATTCGCCCTTGCGGGCTACCGCGACTACGTCACGGCGGAACTCTTCAGGAAAAGCTTTAGGCATGTTGAACATCCTTCCACTTGCGAGTCAGAAACTCACAAGACAGGTGTCAATCAAACCCTAGGCAGACCGTCCTCAAGGCCGACCCAGACTCAAACACGCCAAGAATCTGCCCCGGAGAGGAAAACGAAATCCAACGTGTCACAGGAGTCCTCTCCTGTGACTCCTTACGACACAATAAAGTCCGTTTTCTGCAGCGACGTCCGTAAGCGTCCCACGCTCCAACCCGAACGGAAATTTCACGGCAGAGAACGCTTCGGTAGATTCGGGAACACGGAGAGCTTGAGGCAAATCGCTCGATCACACTCCCCCGCGTGGAGGCCGACACTGTGCCCACTACACTCAGCACCAAGCAGTGCCACGCCTACGGACGGCGGCGGGAAGACGGCGGCGGGAAGACCGGTGGCGTGCTGCGCCTGCATCAACGATCAGTTCGTTGGGTGCGTCCCAGCAACCATCTCTGCCAGCTTGCTTAGCGTTCCTTCCAGCTCATGCGACTGGACTAGTGGGAAAGTAACGCGTCCAAGTACCTCTTTGTCTGTGACGGCGCTCCAGTCGTAAGTCAGCAACACTTTGGTTGAAGTTGGCGACTGTACCTCCAACTCCCACACCCATTCCCATCCAGCAGGCTCCTTACCTGCATCTGCGGTTTTCCACGCAAGTAGCTTATTGACGTCGTATCCAACCACGTGGTTCTCGGTCTGATACTCGCCACCGAGCTTCTCGAGATACATGTTCATGGTGAAGACCTGCCCGACGGCGGTGATCCGGTCAGTTTTCTCATCGGAACGCACCATCCCCGATCCATCCAGTTCGGCATGGTTAGCCGGAAGACTCAAGACAGCAAAGACTTCCTTTGCTGGAGCATCAATCACTCGGTCAACGGTAAGTTTTTTCTCGGTATCAGCCATACACTAAGCATTGCGCAGTCTCTGAATAAAAACTAGGGCGCCGGGGGTTTACGCTGCAGTGGTCCCGTTACTACGGCAGCGCAGAATGGGTTGGCGGGGCGGCAGCGCCGGAACTTCCAATCATTTTGTCCTTGAGTACCTCGTGGAGAAATGCCATGGCGTCTCCCCCATCAAGACCTAGTGACCGAATGTGATGAACGTACTCTTCTGCTGCTTTCTGCGCTTGTCGTTGAAGAGGGTCGTCATGAACTGAAACGAACGTTCCATGCCTGCCTCGGGATTCGAGGGCACCGTTGAGTTCAAGTTCACGATAGGCACGTGCCACGGTGTTCGGCGCGAGGGCTAGATCGGAGGCCAGTCTTCTAACAGTCGGCAGCCTGGTTCCGGGCTGCAAATCGCCACTCTGGATGAGGTCCAGGACTTGAACCCGAATTTGCTCAAAAGGGGGCACTGGCGAGCGGGGATCAACAAAGAGCATGGTTATGCACCTTGGCCAAGGACAACTTTCGTGGCCCCAATTTCCGGCCACAGGTGATGACGAAAGTAGTTGAAAGAACTGCCGTAGCGAAAAACCATGAAGATCCCGGAACAGCCCAACATGGGAGTTGTTTGGGCAATAATCAGTGCCGTTGATCCCGGAGTTGCGACACCCATGCCCTCTAGCACTGCCAAGCCCATGGCAGAAAAAGCCAACCAAGCCATGACTGTTGCCAGCATCCCCACCTTCAGGACTGTGTGGGCCCGAACAGCATCGTCCCATGCAAGCTCAAGGGTGCTCGATACCGTTTGGGCTTTCTGCATAATTTTTCGTAGAGCTGTCCAGCAGGCAACTTGGACAATGACCGCTATAAACAGAAAGGGAAGAGCCGCACCCTGAAGCAGATTACCTAAATCAATCACACCCACTGTCCCCATTACCAAGCCTGCCACTCCCAGAACAACAGCCAAAAGAGTTATAGCTGGCGCAGACCAGAATCGCCAAGAACTGATGTAATCGGTGACGCTCACTGCTTGGGCCCGGGCCAACCGCGGGACATCTCTACGTGGAGCAGCAACAGCATCCTTCATCATGGCGGCAACATCAAAGAGCGTCGCTCCGATCAGGACGGCAGGAAAAACAGTCAACATGACAAACGAAAATGAGAGAGATGCATTGGGAGTCATAACGAGTTGCCAAGCGGCAACCAATCCACCGGTCAGTCCTCCATAGAACGATGCCTTGTGGCTCCGCCTTAGCCGGACGCGAAGAGATTCTTGAATCTGATCCGTACCCATGGGCAGCCCGACCTGTTGCCAGAACATAAACACCTGCTTGTGCTGGTATCTGCTGCTGTGAACAAATATAAACGCCGCCACGGCGACAAGCACGGCGAATCCTACGGCGAAGCGGTCAACCGATGACTCCAAAAACATAATGCCCCCTCATTGCTATCTGTATCAATGTATCATTACAATCTTTCATGCAAGGATGAGGAATATGACAAACCCGGCCCAGCATGAATTCTCGACACATGAGGGCACATATCGTCAATCTGAAGTGAGCGCCGTCGTTGGTAACGGCGTAGCTTCATGGGAGCGCGCCAGTCATGACGTGCTCTACTGGAAAGTCAAAACCGCCAGTGGGTTCACAGTAGATAGTTCCGGGCCGGTGGTTCCCGGCGAGAACGTGAATGTGACCGCGCGAATGTTTGGCATCAGTGTGGTTGAGCCGGTTCAAGTTGTTTCCGTGGTTCAGGAAAAAGACAGGGTGGGCTTTGCCTATAAAACGCTGCCTGGCCACCCAGTGAGCGGCGAGGAAGCTTTTATTGTGCATCGTCACGGGGAAGAAGTGAGCCTAAGCGTTCGCTCCCTAACCGGGCCGTCACCTGCGCAACCGTGGCGGATGCTGTACCCGCTGCTTTTGATCATTCAGCGGATAGTTCGCCGACGATACTTGCGTGCCCTTCGCTGATTCCCCTTCTCAGCCTTACAACAGACTCCCTTACAACAGACTCTCAGCCGTGCAACAGACTAGGAGCACAGGATGGGCATCAGGCCCTGCAGCAGCACTGGAATCGATAGTGGAGCCGGCATTGGAGCCGCAGCATGGCTTATCGATTCCACGCTGCCATGGCAGCAGTTGGTCGGGTTTGGTCCGGATGGATTCCCTGAGTACACAAGGCTGCGTTTCCTAGTGGACCCCACCAACCCAGCGCAAAGCGAAACTGATGCACCGCCCAACACCGAGAATTTGTCCCAGACCGCTCAACTAATGGCTGCAGTTGAGGTACTCCAACGCCACACCCGCACACCAGATGAACTTTATTTCTGTTTTTGGGATGGCTACGGGTTCATCATGCCTGGCGCGAGGTTTGATGTCCCAGAACGCTCATATTTTCTTTACCATGGGAACCCTACAGAAACTACAGAAACTACAGGAACCACAGAGACCGGCAACACCGAGTGGCGAATCGCCGCCTGCGATCGAGCCCCGAGCCAACTGTGGATTCCGGACCCTGCGTTCATCTGGCCGGCGGACCGCTCTTGGTGTGTGGCCAATGACGTAGACCCGCACTGGGCCGGCATCGGGGCAAGTGGACAAGCCATTGCCGCGCTAAAGGCTGACAAGCGCCTCGATATTGTCTCTGCTGATCCTGCTGCACCCCAACCGGCCTATAGATAGCGTGGAGAAGCGACTCAAACGGGTGGCAAAGTCAACCTACACGAATATGAGCACCCCCTTGGAGTCTCCTGCGAAAAGGTACACGTTACTGAGGTATTGAAACGGAACTGAGGCCTGCTCGCCAACACATCGGTAAGGCGCATCCATGGAACCAATTCGGTTCCTCATGCGCCGGGGAAAATCGAAATGCAAGGCCCGCCACTTTACGTCCTGGCCACGTCCGAACAGTCCTGAAGCAACCCTTGCCTTGCCCTTGATCATCCCGCCGATAGGATGGCATCATGACACAGACACGAGCTGGCGCGCGCCAGACACCGTCATGATGTTCTCTCAGACTCCCCTGCGCCATGTTGGTATAAACGATTTCAATGTGCCTGATCCGGATGCGTGGCCGGCAACTCTTCCTTCTGTTCAACAACTCCTTCGCGACGGGCTCGTATTGGGTCGGGCGACGGTTTTTGTTGGGGAGAACGGGTCTGGTAAATCAACCTTGGTTGAGGCGATCGCCATGGCGTGCGGGGTCAATCCGGAGGGTGGATCCACCCATGCCAGGCATCACAGTCGGCCTACGGAGTCTGATCTACATTCTTTTTTGAAGGTGACGCGCAATGCTGGTGCCAGTAAGTACGGGTATTTTCTGCGTGCGGAGACTATGCACTCGTTCTTTACTTACCTTGAGGAGAACCCCTCCACCGGGCTTCCAGACACCGATTTTCACAGTCTTTCCCACGGCGAATCGTTCTTGGAGCTGATTGTTAGCAGGTTCCGCGGAGGCGGGCTGTGGATACTTGATGAGCCCGAATCGGCACTGTCATTTTCCGGCTGCCTCTCCCTGCTCAGCGTGCTCCAGAAATTAATGGACGACGGCGATTCCCAAGTTATTCTCTCCACGCACTCCCCGCTGTTGGCTTCCCTGCCGGGTGCCGATATTTATGAGGTGGGGCCTTGGGGCCTGCGTCCAAACAGCTGGGACGATCTGGACTTGGTGAAAAACTGGCGCTCATTCATGGACGCCCCGCACCGATTCCTCAAATACCTCTAACTCTTGCTCAACAGGCGCAGGCACAGAGCCAGTTCCGCCCTCCTTGAGAAAGCACCTCCAAGAGAATCCCGCTAAACTCCCATGTGTGAATCAAACGAAAGCCGCCTTCGGCACCAAAACGCTCATCTCTACCGCCGCCGCAGACTTCGTGCTGGTTCTTCTTTTCGCTCTTGCGGGACGCGGTTCTCATCATGAGGCCTTGACGGTGGTGGGTATCCTAGCGACGGCTTGGCCATTCCTGGCCTCTCTTGCTCTGGGCTGGCTGGTATGCCAGAGCTGGAAACACCCGCTACGAATTCTCCCTCAGGGAGTCTGCCTGTGGTTGATCACCGTTGCCGGTGGCATGGCCCTACGCCTGATCTCCGGATCAACAGCAGAACTTCCCTTCGTTGCGGTCGCCACGATCACTCTTGGGGTCTTCTTGCTGGGGCACCGTTTCCTTGCAACCTTCTTCACGCGCCGTCATCGGGGCAGTGATGCAACTCCCGCTTGAGATACCATCGAGATGAGCAAATTTTCTCCCAACCATCACACTCCATGACAAGGAACCCACCTGTGATCACAGCTTTTGTCCTGATCAAAACTGATGCAACGCGGATCCCCGAATCAGCCCAGGAAATCTCCGAACTCAACGGCATCAGCGAAGTTTATTCGGTGACCGGGGAATGGGATCTGATTGCCATTGCCCGCGTGGAGAAACACGAAGACTTAGCCGACGTCATTGCAGATAGACTTTCCAAGGTTAAGTCAGTTGTCTCCACCACCACACAAATCTCTTTTCGCGCATACTCCCAACACGATTTGGATGCCGCGTTTTCTCTCGGCTTCAACAACTAAATCCATAATGCAACTAGAAATTGCTGTCCAGGATGTCCCCGGCGCCACTCTGGCGTCCACGCTTGGGGCCGCTCGCATTGAGTTGTGCTGTGCCCTCCAGCTCGGTGGACTTACTCCATCACAAGGTTTATTAAAAAGCGTCCACGATGCTGAGCCCAGGCTACCTATTCACGCTCTGATCCGTCCCCGTCCCGGCGACTACGTATATGACGAAGCGGCAGTTGCTCTGATGGCTGCGGAGATCAAAGAAGTCCATAGCGGGGGCGCAGCCGGGGTCGTGATTGGAGCGTTGACACCAGTTGGTGGCATAGATTACGCGGCAGTGGAAACCCTTGTTGTAGCTGCTGAGGGCCTGCACATCACCTTCCACCGGGCGGTGGATCACTTAACTTTCGCCGATGCCGTGGCAGCAGTTCCGCGTCTAGCCGACCTTGGCGTGCAACGCATACTGAGCTCGGGCGGCGCTGGACGGGCTGGCGAGGGTCTCCATCAGCTAATTGCCATGCATGAAGCGGCCGCTGGCAGACTCACGGTGATGGCCGGTGGCGGAGTCGATATCGCTGATATTGCCACCTTCCATGCGGCAGGCTTGCGCGACGTGCATCTCTCCGCCAAACGCAACATCTGCCACCTTCCACCAGCACCCATGACGGCGTCAGCACTCGCGCAGGACCACAGCTACTTCAGCACAGACGCCGGACTAGTCAAGCAGGCCGCGCAGGCTGTGCAGAAAACTCAAGAATCTCAAGAAACACTAACGCCGGCCTAGCTTTCGGTGCTCAGCGCAACCCAAGACTTCAGCACGTTGGCTGCGGCACCGCCGTCGATCGCTGCCTCGGCGCGGGCTGCGGCAAATTTCATCCGTTCAAGCAGTGGTCCAGAACTTGACCGCTCATAAGCGACGAGCCCGGCAGCAGCATTGAGCACCACGGCATCACGGATCGGTGAGCGTTCTCCATCCAGAATGCGTTGTACCACTTCAGCATTAAATTCGGCATTCTTCCCGCGCAGGTCCTCTATGGTTGCCCGGGCTATGCCTAGATCCAGCGGATCGAAACTGCTTTGCGTGATTTCATTGTTCCGCACCTCCCAAATACTGGAGGTTCCAGTCGTCGTCAGTTCATCCAGTCCGTCGCTGCCCCTGAAAACCAGGGCGCGGATGTTCCTCGCCGCCAACACGCCAGCCATGAGTGGGGCCATCCGGGCGTCTGCGACACCAATTGCGGAAGCTACAACGCGAGCCGGGTTTGTCAGCGGCCCAAGGAAGTTAAACGCCGTGGGGACACCAATCTCTTTGCGCGCTATGGCGGCGTAACGCATAGACGGGTGGAAGAAGTTCGCGAAACAAAAGGTGATGCCCACTTCGGTGGCAGCAAGGGCTACTTTTTCCAAGGACAGATCCAGGCGAACACCTAATTTTTCTAGTACGTCAGCGGAACCGGCGGCGGAGGAAGATGCCCTGTTTCCGTGTTTGATCACAGTTGCACCTGCCCCGGCACAGACGAGCGCTGCCATGGTGGAGATGTTCACAGTATTGAGTCTGTCCCCTCCAGTGCCCACAATGTCTAAGGCGTCGCCAACAACGTGCAGCGGACGGGCGTTGGCAAGCATTGCCTCGACCAGTCCAGTCACCTCGGCAACAGTCTCGCCCTTGGACCGCAGGGCAACAAGGAAGCCGGCAATCTGAACATCCGTGGCATTTCCGGCCATGATCGTGTTCATAGCCCACTGGGTGTCATCCTGGCTGAGGTCCTCCCCGCCAATCAGGGCAGCGATCAGATTTGGCCACGTGGGGGTGCTTGGGGATGCGTTTTGGAGAGGATTCACTCTCAAGATGTTAGACGAAAGTGAACCCAACGCACGGATTGTGACCATTGACACAGAAGACATGTTGTGCATGGGCAACTGTGATTAACCTGTGAATTCCCCGGAATTTCGCAAGTTTGTAGAAAAAGATCCGTGACTCGGAGTTTTGCATTGGGAACTCTGGGGTTTTATAGACATAATGTCTATGTGACAACTGTGACCCATGCCCCCAGTAATCCGGCGCATCCGACACTGAATCGACCGAACATGGTTTCTGTAGGAACCGTAGTTTGGTTGGCCAGTGAGCTGATGTTCTTCGCCGGCCTTTTTGCCATGTACTTCACGCTGCGTTCCACCACTGGTGGGATGTGGGCAGAAGAAACGGCGAAGCTGAACTTCCCGTTCGCCCTTGTGAACACTCTGATCCTGGTTTCTAGCTCATTTAGCTGCCAGATGGGTGTGTTTACTGCGGAGAACCTTCGGCCTCGCCGCACGGGACGCCGCTTCCAATTCTCCCAATGGGGAATGACGGAGTGGTTCCTGTTGACCTTCGTTCTTGGAGCCATCTTCGTGGCCGGTCAGACGACCGAATACGCCATGCTGACCTCCGAGTACGTGACACTGAACTCAAACCCCTATGGCTCCGCCTTCTACATTACGACCGGCTTCCACGGCCTGCACGTTCTCGGTGGGCTTATTGCATTCCTCCTCATTATTGGACGCGCCTACGCGGCCAAGAAGTTTGGACACTTCGAAGCCACCAGCGCAATCGTGACTTCTTACTACTGGCACTTTGTGGATGTCGTGTGGATTGGCCTCTTCTTGGTCATCTACGTCCTCAAGTAAGCTGACAAACAGCTCACTTCTACACGTAAGAATTAGCATTTGCGGCCCTCACCCGGGGCTGCTGGATACAGATCAAAGGAACCACCAAGTGAAGGCACTCTCGCAGAAGCGACGTCATCCGCTGGCAGCACTAGCGCTGCTGGTGCTTGGGCTCATGCTGACAGGTGGGTTATACGCCGTTGTCACAACCGTGAATGAGGCCAAGGCCGATACCACCACTTTTACAGCGCAGCAGGTGGACGAGGGCGAGAAGCTCTTCGTCGCCAACTGCGCCACCTGTCACGGCCTAGGCGCCAGCGGCACGGACGCTGGACCGTCCCTGGCCGGAGTTGGCGCTGCAGCCGTCGACTTCCAGGTCGGCACTGGGCGCATGCCCATGCAGATGCAAGGGCCCCAGGCGCGTCAGAAACCGCAGCAATTCACCACTGAACAAACCCGTGAATTGGCCGCCTACGTTGCCACGTTGGGCGACGGACCGGCTCTGCCGGAGGAGCAGTACATCGACGGCGGCGGCGACGCAGCTGTGGGTGGCGAACTCTTCCGAGTTAACTGCGCCATGTGCCACAACGCTGCTGCAGCCGGTGGAGCATTGACTCGCGGCAAGTTTGCACCGCCACTGGACGGTGTAACCAGCAGCCACATGTACAGTGCCATGGTGACCGGGCCGCAGAACATGCCGGTGTTCAACGACGCCAACATCAGCCCTGAGGGCAAACGCGACATCATCACGTTCTTGAACACCATTGAGAACCAGGGCTCACCTGGCGGCGCCAAGCTCGGCTCACTAGGACCAGTATCCGAGGGCTTGTTCCTTTGGACTGCTGTATTGGGTGTCATCATCGGCTTCACCATCTGGTTGACCTCACGTACTTCCTAGTACAAGAAGCTACAGATACTGGCTGCACTGGCAGCCGCGAGAAACTTACATTACGACCCCGGGAACGTACCGGGATAAGAGAAGGATGAGGGGATTATGGGCAACCATAGTGACGGCTCGCCGACAAGCTCGGACGCCGTAGCTAAGGCTGGTCAGCAAGAGGTGGACAAGTTCCAAGATCCGGGACTGCCTCCACACAGATTGCGACTAGCTGATACGAATCCCAAGGCGGCAAAACGGGCCGAACGCCAAGTGGCGTGGCTCTTTGTCATATCCATCGTCGGCACGCTGCTGTTCATGGTTGGTTACTTCGGCGTACGCCTTGATGACACGTTTGCCACCTTGCGGCTCCAAAACACCTTCCTGGGCCTTGGCGTGGCATTTGCCATGCTGGGTATTGGAACTGGCATTGTGCACTGGGCCCGCGCCCTCATGCCGGACCACGAAGTGGCCGAAGATCGCCACGAGTTGCGTTCCGAAGAGGACCGCCTGGCTGCCGTCCAAATCATCGACGATATTGTCGAAGAGACAGGCATCAAGCGTCGACCCTTGATTCGCAACACCCTCATCGGTGCTGTGGCCTTGGCTCCTCTTCCGGCAATCGCCATTTTCCGCGACCTTGGTCCGTTGCCAGGAAATGCACTGCGCCACTCGCTCTGGAAAGCTGGCGAGCGTCTAGCCCGCGATCCTGACGGAACACCGATCAAGGCCTCAGATGTGACCATCGGTTCGGCTTTCCACGTGATCCCGGAGTCCCTGAACTCACTCACCGAGGGCAAGATCGCCGCCAAGGCTAAGGCCGTGGTGTTGTTGATGCGCCTAAACCCCGAAGACCTTCACCCCTCCGAAGGGCGCGAGGACTGGGGCTACAACGGCATCGTTGCCTACTCCAAGATCTGTACCCATGTTGGCTGCCCCGTTGCCCTCTACGAGCAGCAAACGCACCACCTATTGTGCCCCTGCCACCAGTCCACCTTCGACTTGACCCAGGAGTGCAAGGTCATCTTTGGACCCGCTGTCCGTCCGCTGCCTCAGCTGCCCATTGCCATTGACGCAGACGGCTACCTCGTCGCCCAGAGCGACTTCCATGAACCAGTTGGACCGAGCTTTTGGGAGCGTGGCTAATAATGACTACTGCAACGCAAACACCTTTCGAAGCCAAGACACCCGCAGGGCGGATCACCAACTTTGTTGATGAGCGTGTTGGCGGATCAGGAATACTCCGAGAGTTCGGACGCAAGGTCTTCCCAGACCACTGGACATTCATGTTTGGCGAAGTCGCCCTCTACACGTTCGTCATCCTGCTGCTCTCGGGCACTTTTCTGACGTTCTTCTACGATCCCTCCATGGCGGAGACCCATTACAGCGGACCTTATGTTCCGCTCAATGGTGTGGAAATGTCAGTGGCCTACGATTCAACTCTGCGCCTGTCCTTTGAGGTTCGTGGCGGCCTGTTCATGCGTCAGGTCCACCACTGGTCTGCACTGTTATTCGTTGCTGCAGTGTCCGTGCACATGCTGCGAGTTTTCTTCACCGGTGCTTTCCGTAAACCTCGTGAACTGAACTGGGTTGTTGGCAGCGTGCTGCTGATCTTGTCCATGGCGGCAGGCTTCACCGGCTACTCACTACCTGATGATCTGCTCTCCGGTAACGGATTGCGCATTATTGATGGTGTTACCAAATCCATTCCCATTGTTGGAACGTACATCTCGTTCTTCCTCTTTGGCGGAGAATTCCCTGGAACCATGATCATCGGTCGCTTGTACATGATGCACATCATGCTGGTGCCCGCCATGATCCTGCTGATGATCGCCATTCACCTGTTCATGGTAGTTATCCACAAGCACACGCAGTACCCTGGCCCGGGTCGCAACGACCGCAATGTGGTTGGTTACCCACTTGGCCCGGTATATGCAGCTAAGGCTGGCGGATTCTTCTTCATTGTCTTTGGCATCATCGCTCTCATCTCCGCGTTTTTCCAGATCAACCCGGTCTGGAACTACGGCCCCTACGACCCCTCCCCCGTTTCAGCAGGCACCCAACCTGACTGGTACATCGGATTTGTTGATGGCGCACTGCGACTCATGCCAGGCTGGTTGTTCAACATCCCGCTCGAGTGGAATATTCCGTTCCCATGGGGCGTGAACACGCTCTCGATGAACGTTCTCATACCCGCACTTGTACCTGCCGGCATCATCTTTACGCTGATGTTTGCTTACCCGTGGATTGAGCGTTGGGTAACCCGCGACAATCGCGAGCACCACGTGCTCGACCGCCCACGCAATGCGGCGACACGTACGGCCATTGGTGTTGCAGGGTTCATCTTCTACTGCGTCATGTGGGCCGCTGCAAGCTCCGACTTGATCGCCACACACTTTGAAGTGTCCCTCAACGACGTCCTTTACTGGATGCGTGCATTATTCTTCCTAGGCCCGATCCTTGGTTTCATCGTCAGCAAGCGAGTGTCCCTTGCCTTGCAACGTAAAGACCGCGAAATCGCTCTACACGGTCGTGAAACCGGACGTATTGTCCGCTTGCCCCATGGTGAGTTCCAGGAAATCCATGCACAGCTCGATGACTACAAGCGTTACAAGCTTGTTGCCCACGAGTCTCCTGTTCCCGAGGCAGGCATCCCGAACGAAAACGGGATTGTCACCAAGAAGGAACGGCTACGCAGTAAGCTCAGCAGCTTCTTCTTTGAAGATCGTGTTGCTACTGCATCACCTTCGGAGCTTGCTGCCGGACACGATCACGAGGCTATTGACGCCAGTGAAGACGACAAGGCCATCACGCACTAAAGGCACTCACGAGAAGCCGTGCTGCACTTCCCTTCGGGGCAAGAGCAGCACGGCTTTTTTGTTCAGATTAACTTACTTGTTGGTCCCCTAGATCACTGCCTTGATCCCAATACACAAGCAGAGGATCCCCGGTCACGCTTGCAGAGAGCTCACAGTGGAGCTGCAGGTGGGCGCCAGCTTCCTCAAAATACTCCGGCTAATACACACGACGTGCACGTACGCCGGGGCGTTGTAGGGGCACACGCAGCTTGTAACGATCTGCGCGGTAGAAAGACACAGAGTAATCCACTGTGGAACGCGCTACGAAGGCGTGACGTTCGGTGCGCAGCACAGGGGCACCTATGTCCACCTGTAGTAAGCGTGCAATTGAGGGCGTGGCAGCATTTGCCTCGATAGTGTCCTCGCCCCATTCAATAACAAGCCCATACCGCTCCCCCAAAATGTTATAGAGGGAGGATGGCGGGCCAGCGTCCAAAATCCCTGGCACGCGCCATGCTGGGATGAAGTTCTCATCCACACTCATGGGCTCCTCGTCGGCAAGCAAAAGTCTGCGCAGACGAATCACGCCCTGCCCTTCATCAAGTTGGAGTTCACGGGCCAAACGAGCTGTGGCTGGTATTTGTTCGAACGCCAAGGTTCGGGCCGACGGGCGCATGCCACGTCGAGCCATCTCTTCTGAATATGACGTCAATTTCAGTGTCACATCCAGTTTGGTTCTGGCAACGAAGGTGCCTAAACCAACCACACGCTCAAGCAACTCTTCCTCAACGAGAGCCTGAACGGCATGACGGAGAGTCATACGAGCCACACCGAAATGGGTGGCGAGGTCCCGCTCCGAAGGCAATTGCCGCCCCGCCTTACTGTGGTTCACAATGTAGTTGCGCAGCAATTCTCGCAACTGGATGTGAACGGAAACCTTTGAATCTCTGTCCAACGCGCCCGAGATGTCCTTCGCCGACGGCACCGAATAGCCCATGAAACTCCTCTGTTTACAAGTATCAGCCTAAAACACGACTACTCTCAATACAGAAACATCTTTCAACAAGGAGTAGTAAACGCATGTACACCCGGAAAGTCACTGTGGCGGCGAGCATTGGCTTGCATGCCCGTCCCGCCGCAGTATTTGTTCGAGCGGTTAATAGGACCGGCTTGCCCATAACCCTGTCGCAAGAAGGCATGGCTGGCGTGGATGGACGCTCGCTCCTTGAAGTAATGAGCGCGAATTTCGCCCACGGCGTGGAAGTAGAGATTGGTGTTGGCGACTGCGGGGCTGACATGGAGTCTGTAAAGACAGCCGTGGATCACTTGGCGCAGCTGCTCCGAACGGACCTCACGGACCCTCTATAGCGGCACTGAAGCTGGTATAAGTTCCCGGGGACAACATGCCCAGTACCAATCACCTGGTTTTCTGCACTCCTAAACCCTAAACACCATGAAACAACAAAAGGGACTGTTTGCACCACGTGGGTGCAAACAGTCCCTTTTACTTCTCAGTTACTACTCGGCGCAACTTCTTAGTGCGCGTGGTCTCCGCGACTGTACTCGTAGACCCAACCAACCAGTGCGATGACCGCCAGGCCGGCACCGAACAAGAACACCCACCAGCCAACTGCCAGACCCAGGAAACCGGAGGCGGCTGCAAGTGCAAGCACCAGCGGCCACCAGCTCCAGGGGCTGAAGTGGCCCTGTTCCCCGGAGCCTTCATGAACTTCGGCGTCGGAACGGTCTTCCGGACGCAGACCAACGCGGTTCCCCGTGTAATAGACGTAGACGCCGATCATCAGGCACAGTGCCGACATGAGGAAAATAGCAAGGAAGCCAACTGGTTCCATCCATTGGACCATCAGGCCGTAAACAATTCCTACGGGTATAAAGAAAACGCCTAAGAGGAGAAAGAGCCAGGCTTCAACCTTCATTTGAGGTCCCCTTTCGAGACAGTCCGTACGGGCTGTGCCGGCACATAATGCGGGGCAAGCTCGGGATGGTGGAGATCCAGTGCCGGGCGTTCCGAGCGGATACGGGGCAGTGAGGTGAAGTTGTGGCGCGGTGGCGGGCAGGATGTTGCCCACTCCAGTGAAGCTCCGAAGCCCCAAGGGTCGTCAACTTCAACCTTCTTGCCGCTGCGCCAGGTGATGTACACGTTCCAGAACCAAGGAATCATTGAGGCACCCAAGACGAACGAGGCGATGGTGGAGAATTGGTTCATCCACGTGAAGTTGTCTTCGATCATGTAGTCAGCGTAACGACGGGGCATACCAAGAACACCCAACCAGTGCTGGATCAGGAAAGTGCCGTGGAAGCCCAGGAACAAGAGCCAGAAGTGGATCTTGCCGAGGCGCTCGTTAAGCATCTTGCCAGTGAACTTGGGCCACCAGAAGTAGAATCCGGCAAACATTGCGAACACTACTGTGCCAAACACTACGTAGTGGAAGTGAGCAACCACGAAGTATGTGTCCGTGACGTGGAAGTCAAGTGGCGGAGAGGCCAGGATAATACCCGTCAGTCCACCAAAGAGGAATGTCACAATGAAGCCCAGACTCCACAGCATAGGCGTCTCAAACGTCAACGACCCTCGCCACATGGTGCCAATCCAGTTGAAGAATTTTACTCCCGTTGGAACGGCGATGAGCATTGTCATGAACGAGAAGAACGGCAGAGCAACTTGTCCTGTGGCGTACATGTGGTGGGCCCACACGGTCACTGACAGTGCAGCAATTGAAATCGTGGCAAACACAAGACCCTTGTAACCAAAGATCGGCTTACGGCTAAAAACGGGGAAAATCTCCGAGACAATACCGAAGAACGGCAGCGCAATAATGTAGACCTCAGGGTGCCCGAAGAACCAGAATAGGTGCTGCCAAAGCATCGCACCACCAAATTCGGCATCAAATATATGTGCCCCGAATCGCCTGTCCGCACCCAACGCGAACAATGCTGCCGCCAACGGTGGGAACGCCATGAGAACCAAAATACCTGTGATCAAGGTGTTCCAGGTGAAGATGGGCATACGCCACATCGTCATTCCGGGTGCTCGCAAGCAGATGATGGTGGTGATGAAGTTTACCGAACCCAAAATGGTTCCGAAGCCGGATAGCGCCAGACCGAACACCCACAAATCTCCGCCCACGCCGGGACTGAAAGTTGTGTTGGACAACGGGGCGTAGGCAAACCAGCCGAAGGCCGCTGCACCCTGGGGGGTGAGGAACCCTGTCACTGCAATGGTGCTACCAAAGAGGAAGAACCAGAAGGCCAGAGCGTTCAAACGCGGGAATGCCACGTCAGGTGCACCAATTTGCAAGGGCATGATGACGTTGGCAAAGCCGGCGAACAGAGGCGTAGCAAACATCAACAGCATGATGGTGCCGTGCATGGTGAACAACTGGTTGTACTGATCTTTGGTTTGCAGGATCTGCATGCCAGGCTCGAAGAGCTCTGCACGGATGATCAGCGCCATGACGCCACCAAGGCAGAAGAAAATAAATGATGCAATCAGGTACATGTACCCAATCGTTTTGTGGTCGGTTGACGTGATCCAGTTGACGACAATGCGTCCCTTGGATACGGGAACAACTCTAGGTGCAGCCGAAGTCACTTCAGCTGCCGAGTACTCGAGCGTAGACACTTTCCTCTCCCCCCTACTTCTGATTCGCAGTGTTGGCGGCATTGGGATTACGGTCATACTTCTCGGTCAGTTCGCCTGTCTGGCCCTTTGACTTCAGTTCGTTCAGATGCGCATCAAATTCAGCCTGCGTGACCACCTTGACGTTGAACAGCATTTCCGAGTGGTATTCCCCGCACAGCTCGGCACATTTGCCGTCATACGTACCCAGCGCCGTGGGCGTAAGGGTCATGTAGTTTGTCTTGCCCGGGAGTATATCCTTCTTGTTCAAGAATGCTGGAACCCAGAAGGAGTGAATAACGTCGCGGGCGTTCAGCTGAAGTTCAACGGAACGGTTCACCGGTAAATACAGCGTGGGCAATGTCGACTTATCGAAGGGCTTGCCGTCAAGTTCAGCCTGCACTCCAACGGAGTAAACGGACTCTTTGACGTCGTTGCCGGCTAGATAGTTGAAGTCCCAAGACCACTGCTTGGCGCGAACATCGATGGTGACATCCGGGTTGTCGTCACGGGCGTCAATTGACTGCGACTCCACATCCGTGAAGTGGAAGAAAACCAGCACCATGAACAGCGGCACCAACACATAAAAGACCTCCAGCGGGAGGTTGTAACTGGTCTGACGCGGGAAACCAGTGGCACCCTTGCGACGACGGTAGGCAATGATGCACCAGATGATCAGTCCCCATGTAATGAGACCAATGATCAAGACTGTGATCCAGGTGTTTACCCATAGATCAATGATCCCAGCTGTGTGATTGGTGGTATCACGCTCGGATGGCATCCAGCCGTTCTTATTCTCTGCCGTACATCCTGACAAAGCTAACGCTCCGGCAATTGCCACCCCTGATAGGGAGATGACTTTTGCGCGTCGGCTGCCGGTTCGGTCCTGCGAACTCACAGACGGCCCTTCCTCTTCTTACTGTGCTCGGCAGCGATTTAATGCAGCCGGAGCTAAATGGGTTTTACTACTCGATGTAGAGCTTACCGCTATGGCAGGCAAAAAGCGCACCAAACTCTCCGTGCGTCGGATGTCCTTCGCGAATTTTTTCCGACAAGCTCTACGCCGAGTAGAAATCATGGCTTAGTGGAATGAATCACCGCAGGCGCAAGAGC
Organism: Arthrobacter antibioticus; assembly: GCF_030063205.1. Taxonomy (GTDB): domain Bacteria; phylum Actinomycetota; class Actinomycetes; order Actinomycetales; family Micrococcaceae; genus Specibacter. The sequence continues at coordinate 312,455 of NZ_JASISQ010000001.1, forward strand.
CGCCAGCGTTGGGGTTATCAATGGTGAAGCCCTGCTTTGAAATAGTGTCTTCAAAGTCAATGCTTGCGCCATCCAAATACGGCACACTCATCTTGTCAATAACAACTTCTACGCCTTCGAAGTTGCGCACAGCATCTCCGTCAAGCATGCGCTCGTCAAAGTAGAGTTGGTAGATCAGCCCTGAACAACCGCCAGGCTGAACCGCAACGCGCAAACGCAGGTCCGTGCGGCCTTCTTGTTCAAGCAGGCTGCGCACCTTACCGGCAGCAACATCGCTGATGAGCACACCGTGGGTGGGCAGTTCGACATCTGCAATAGCGGCAGATGAGGTTTCTTCGTGGACATTTGCTGTCATGGCATTTCCTTACGTGAGGGTACAACTACATGCTACGTCGAGCCCGGCAGGGGCGCTAACTTATGTCAACCATAGCCCTACGCCTTCTGTTCCCCGGGCTCCCCTGATTTCTCTGGTTGCCCCAATGCGCCGGCATTGATGGCCGCCAGCAGGAGCGTCTGCGCCACAATGGCTTTTTCAAAATCTCCCAAGTGCAAAGACTCGTTGGCGCTGTGGGCGCGCGAATCCGGATCCTCCACGCCTGTGACCAGGATCTGTGCATGGGGGTAGGTTGCCTTCAAGTCAGCAATGAACGGAATGGATCCGCCCATCCCTGTTTCCACCGCGGAAACACCCCAAGACTCCCCTAGCGCCCATAGGGCGGCCTGGGCCGCCGGAGCGTGGGTGTCAGTGGCGAACGCCTGCCCGGCTTCACCTGCAGTGAAGCTGACCTGCGCGCCAAAGGGTGCATGGGCCACAACATGCTTTTCCAAGGCCTCCATGGCCGACGCCGGATCCTGGCCAGGTGCCAGGCGCAGGCTAATCTTGGCCCGGGTTGAGGCCAGCAAAGTATTTGAGCTCATCTCCACGGATGGAATGTCCATACCAATCACTGACAGGGCCGGCTGGGTCCAGAGACGGGAGGTGATGCTTCCCATTCCGGCTAATTTGACGCCGTCCAGCACGCCGGCATCAGCCCGGAACGCTTCTTCTTCATAGTCCACCGCTGCGGCTTCCCCGTGATGGAGACCCTTGATGGCAACGGAGCCCTGATCATCGTGAAAGGTTGAAATGAGCCGCGCCATAAGAGTCGGTGCGTCCAGAATCGGGCCCCCGAACATGCCGGAGTGCACGGCATGACTTGTCACCCGGACTTCCACTGTGCCATCGACCAAGCCACGCAGGCTGGTGGTGAGAGCGGGGACGCCCACCTGCCAGTTGGCCGAGTCAGCAACAACAATCACGTCTCCGGCGAGGAGCTCCCGGTGCGTTTCTAGGAAGGTGGCGAAAGTGGGTGAGCCGGCTTCCTCCTCACCTTCAATAAAGAACGTCACACCGATCCCGAACGTGTCCCCAAGAGTTTCGGTGATGGCCCGGAACGCGGCAACATGGGCCATGATGCCGGCCTTGTCATCTGCTGCCCCACGACCATAGAGGCGACCATCGCGTTCCACTGCCGTAAATGGTTCGCTGTTCCATAGCTCGCTGTCACCGGGAGGTTGCACATCGTGGTGGGCGTACAACACAACTGTTGGCATACCCGGCGCCGCGGCTTTCCTGGCGACAATGGCGGGACCGCCCTGTCCGCCGTCGTCCTTGGCCACACGAAGGATCTGCACGTCATCAAGTCCGGTGGAACGAATCAGTGCGGCAACGGCTTCGGAGCTGCGCTCAAGCTGGGCGGCGTCGAAGGCGTCCCACGCGATGCCGGGGATAGCAACAAGTTCAACAAGTTCTGCCACCGTTTTAGAGAAGTTCTCGCCCACGCTTTGACGCAGCGCGGTGGTTGGCAAGTGGGCTGTAAGATTTGCAAGATTGGCGCCAGGAGTATTGGCTACCGGTTGGTGAGGTCTCATATTGCAAAGACTACAGTCGGCGAAGTCCTCGCGGTCAAGCTCAGCAGTTGGTTCGGGGTATCCTTTATGGGTGTTTGGACGAAAGAAAGATCAAGCCCCTGCCCAGCAGATAACGCCTGCCTCCCCCGATCAGTTTGCTCGGTCCAAGGACCCGCAGACGGCCAAGGGCGTGCCCACGCCCTCCCGGAAGGCCCAGGAAGAGGCACGCAAACGGCCTTTGGTGCCCAACGACCGCGCTGCGGCCAAGGTTGCCGCTCGTGATGCCCGACGCGTGGAACAAGCACGGATGCGCCGCGCCCTTGACACCGGTGAAGAGCGATTCCTGCCTGCCCGTGACAAGGGTCCACAGAAGCGATATGCCCGTGACTACGTTGACGCCAGGTTCAGTCTGGGCGAATTTGTGATGTTTGCTGCGCTGGCAATCGTGTTGTTGACAGTGCTCATTCCTGTGCGCAACGCCGACGGCAGCTCCAATAATTCGCAGCTGATTGTGTTTGGTATCTTCTGGGCCATGGTGGCTTTTGTTGCCGTGGATGTGTGGCTGATGTCGCGCAAGCTCAAACGCTTAATCGCGGCAAAATTTGGTTCTGTTGACTCCGGTGTTATCTGGTATGGAGCTATGCGCTCCATGCAGTTCCGCCGTTTGCGTTTGCCCAAACCCCTTGTCAGCCGTGGTGAATGGCCCACCTGAGCACCAGCTCAGTGATGCCTGCCTCAGAAAACCCGAGCGCAACCCGCCGGCCCTTCCTTAACGGAAGCGGCCGGCGTCGTTCTTTTAAAACTGGTAGCCATTATTCGGCCAAACTCCCTGCCGCCAGGTAGCCGGAATCGCTAGGCTGGGTAGATGGAATACCGCTACCTTGGCCGGTCAGGCCTGAAGATCACTGAAATCACCTACGGCAATTGGCTTACCCACGGCTCCCAAGTGGAAAATGATGTGGCCGCGGCATGTGTACGCGCAGCCCTCGACGCCGGCATCACAACTTTTGACACGGCTGACGCCTACGCCAACGGTGCTGCTGAGGAGGTGCTCGGGGCCGCGTTGTCTTCCGAAAGACGCGAATCCCTTGAGGTCTTCACCAAGGTGTACTGGCCGGTTGGGCCCAAAGGACCAAACGATACAGGTCTCTCGCGCAAACACATCATGGAAGGCATCAATAACTCCCTGCGCCGGCTCAACATGGACTATGTGGATCTTTACCAGGCACACCGATACGACGTTGAAACCCCGCTTGAGGAAACCATTGCCGCTTTCGCAGACGTGGTACGAGAAGGCAAGGCACTCTACATTGGGGTCTCTGAATGGAATGCCGAGCAGTTGCGCGAAGGACAGCGGCTGGCTCGGGAGGCAGGGTTCTCATTGGTCTCCAACCAACCCCAGTACTCTGCGCTGTGGCGTGTGATAGAGCCCGACGTCATCCCGGCTTGCCTTGAACTGGGCATATCCCAGGTTGTTTGGTCACCTATGGCGCAGGGAGTACTAAGTGGAAAGTACCTGCCCGGGGCTCCTGTGCCAGCCGGATCCCGCGCCACGGATGAGCAGGGTGGCAAGAACACCATCAAGGACTTCCTCAATGAGGACATTCTCACAAATGTGCAAATGCTGCGCCCCATCGCTGATGAGCTGAATCTGAGCATGCCCCAATTAGCCATCGCCTGGGTGCTGCAGAACGAGAACGTGGCAACAGCCTTGGTAGGCGCCTCACGCCCTGAACAGGTTGCCGAAAACGTCAAGGCCTCCGGGGTTAAGATTCCGGCCGAGCTCATGACTGCGATCGACACTGCTCTGGCGCCGAGCGTCGTGAACGATCCTTCGAAGACGATCAGCCCGGCGACAAGAGTGGCCTAGGCTACTGACCCAGTTTTGCGCGCCGCAGCTGCACTAGTTCCTTATTGATCCGGGCCGCCCAGAAAGGCCCCTCATACAGGAATGCCGTGTAGCCCTGCACAAGTGTGGCTCCGGCGTCGAGGCGTTCCTGCACTTCAGCGCCTGTTTCCACACCGCCTACGGAGATCAATGTCAGCTGGTCATTTACGGCTGCCTTGAGCTGACGCAACACCTCAAGTGAACGTGCCTTCAGCGGCGCACCAGAAAGCCCGCCAGCACCCGTCTGCGCAACGTCAGCGACGGTGCTGGCCAACCCGTCGCGGCTGATGGTGGTGTTGGTGGCGATAATACCGTCCAGTTCCAGCTCAAGAGCAAGCGCGGCGACGTCGGCTATGTCCGCATCGGCCAAATCCGGTGCGATCTTCACCAACAACGGCACATGACGTCCGGCAGCCGTGTCGGCAGCCTCGCGAACACCTGTCAGCAAAGGACGCAGCGTTGCCACGTCCTGAAGCAGGCGAAGCCCGGGAGTGTTAGGTGAACTGACATTGACCACCAGGTAGTCAGCCGACGGGGCAAGAGTGCTGGCACTAAGAAGGTAATCCGCCAAAGCATCTTCGAGCTCAACCGTCTTGGTTTTACCAATGTTCACACCAACGATCGGGCGAACCGACGAATAACTTTTGCCCAAGCCTGCCAAAGCCTGCGCAAGTCTGGGCGCCACGGTGGCAGCGCCGTCGTTGTTAAAGCCCATACGGTTAATCACGGCACGATCAGCCACCAGACGGAACAATCGAGGCTGCGGGTTGCCGGATTGCGCTTGCGCCGTGATAGTGCCTACCTCTACGTGGCCAAAGCCCAGATTGGCCAACGCATTGATGCCTTTGCCCTCCTTATCAAACCCGGCGGCGAGTCCGAACGGAGTGGGGAACGTGAGACCAAGCGCCTGCGTCTGTAGCGATGCCGGCGGTGCGAACATTCTGCGCAACACGGCGCCGGCCCCTGTTGCTTGAGTTGCCTTGACCAGGCAGAAACCGATTTTGTGCGCCCGTTCGGCGTCCATCCAGGAAAAACAGAGCCGGAAAACTGTGGGATATATTCGCATGTCTCTAGTTTTCCGGTTCTACGCCGGAACTGCAAAACCTCCTGAAGAATTCATTGCGTAAAACCACCGGTTAAAGAGGGTTAGCATGTCCTCATGGACAGCAATAGTGGATTGACATGGCAGCACGCGGACGTTGTGGTTGTTGGAGCCGGGCTCTCCGGTTTGGTGTGCGCGGCCGAGGCCTACAATGCCGGGCGAACGGTGCTGATAGTGGATCAGGAACCGCAGGCTTCCATGGGTGGGCAGGCACACTGGTCCTTTGGTGGGCTGTTCCTGGTTGGCTCCCCCGAGCAACGCCGACTGGGTGTGAAGGATTCAGCTGAACTCGCCCTGGCCGATTGGCTTGGTTCGGCCGCCTTTGACCGCCTTGAGGATACGTGGCCCAGACGTTGGGCGGAAGCTTATGTCGATTTTGCAGCCGGCGAGAAGCGGGCGTGGCTCCACGCCTTGGGCGTGCGATTCTTTCCCCTGGTCCAGTGGGCGGAGCGTGGCGGCTATGACGCTCAAGGCCACGGAAACTCTGTTCCCCGTTTCCACGTTGTGTGGGGAACAGGGCCTGGCATACTGGCCCCTTTCCTAGCAAAAATCCAAGAAGGTGTTGGTGCAGGAAAGATCCAGCTTGCTTTCCGGCACCGGGCCACCGAGCTGGTGTTCGACGCCGGAGCCGTCACCGGAGTGCGCGGTGAAATACTTCAAGCCTCTGACGTGGCCCGTGGCGTGGCCAGCAGCAGGAGCGTTGCCGGGGAATTCAGCGTCTCTTCCGGTGCGGTTATTGTCACGACCGGGGGAATTGGTGGGAACCATAAAATGGTCCGTGAACAATGGCCCAACGGTAGCGGTCCCCAGTCCATGCTCACCGGCGTTCCGGCCTCGGTGGATGGTGAATTCCAACAAGTAGTGGCTCGTGCGGGTGCCAATTTGATAAACACAGACCGGATGTGGCACTACCCAGAAGGTATTCACAACCCCGACCCAGTGTGGCCAAACCACGGGATCCGTATTCTCTCCGGTCCGTCTCCACTGTGGTTGGATGCAACAGGTCACCGCTTACCCATTCCGCTCTTCCCCGGCTTTGATTCTCTGGGCACCCTGCGGCATCTGGAAACCACCGGCCATTCTCACTCATGGTTTGTTCTGAATCAGACGATTATCAGCAAAGAGTTTGCACTTTCAGGTTCCGAACAAAATCCAGACTTGACGGGAAAGGACATGAAACTGCTGGCCAAACGGGCTCTCCCAGGTGTTGGAGGGCAAATGCAAAAATTTATTGACAGTGGAATAGATTTTGTTCAGTCACAGAGCGCGACTGAGTTGGCCGCAAAAATGAATAAACTCGTGGGCGCCAATCTCATCGACCCCGCCGGACTCCTGGAAACTCTCAGCGCCAGGGACCGTCAGGTCACCTGTGGTTTAGGCAAGGACACCCAGCTCAATGCCATCCGGGAGGCCCGCCGGTTCGCAACGGATAAGCTCATGCGTGTTGTGCCTCCCCATCCGATCCTTGCTCCAGAACACGGACCCCTGATGGCCGTCCGGCTGTCGACTCTCACGCGCAAGAGCCTTGGCGGCTTGGCTACCGATCTTTCCGCCCGGGTTCTCTGCACCGACGGCTCCCCCATAGCAGGACTTTACGCAGCCGGTGAGGCTGCAGGTTTTGGTGGCGGAGGGATGCACGGGCACAGATCTCTTGAAGGGACGTTCCTAGGCGGCTGCCTCTTCTCCGGACGCATTGCCGGGCGCCACGCGGCAAGTGTCACGGACGCATGAGCGTGTCTGAACCCCACGGTCTTTCAGGCACGCAGTGGGTCCCCGATATCCTTGGAGCGGACTACCAGAACACCACGCTGCTGGTTCCCGTGCGCGAGAACACCAATACCCGATCCGGAGGACAACCCGGAGAGGGTGCGAGAAGTTCTGGCTCGCTCTCCGGCGCCACCGCTGCCCATACAAGTGAGGAACCGCCTTTAGCGGACACCTATAGGGCCACTTTGATTCGGCATAGGCCAGCTGCAAGTCTTGGACGCGATTATGAACCGAATGGACATGCTGTGCTGTTCATCCATGGCTGGAGCGACTACTTCTTCAACACCGGGCTAGCCGAATTCTTCACGGAGCGTGGCTATTTTTTCTACGCCTTGGATCTCCACAACCATGGTCGCAGTCTGGGTTCTCCGGAGATGGGCGGCTATGTTGGCAACCTTGCGGACTACGACGCTGAGATCCTTGCCGCGCATGCCCTCATCGCCAGGGAATCCATGACCAATCCGGGACTCCCTGACCCATCAAGAGGGCCCGCACCAGGGGCAGATTCACAGCACCCAGTGATCCTCATGGGCCACTCCACCGGTGGGTTGATTGCAACATTGTGGGCACACCACCACCCCGGCCTTGTCAGTCACCTGATACTCAACAGCCCGTGGCTGGAAATTCAGGGCGGTGCAGCCATCCGGCGCGCTGCAAGTCCGCTGGTGCAACTAGCCGACCTGCGCCCCCTCATGCGCATGCGCGTTCCCGAGCGGTCTTTTTACTGGCGAGGTATTAGTTCCGCCGCTTACGGGGAATGGAACGTGGACAGGAACTTGCGTCCACCTCATGCATTCCCAGTTCGGGCCGGGTGGATGAAAGCAATCTTGGCGGGACAGCAAGAAGTTGCCGCTGGCTTGAAACTGCCCATGCCAGTGCTGGTACTGCTTGCAGCCAAAAGCATGCTCGGTCCGGTCTGGAGCGATCTAATGCTTAAGGCAGACGTTGTTCTTGACGTGCGTTCGCTAGCCTTACGGACGCTTTCGTTGGGTAACAGTGTCACGCTGGAGAGAATCGACGGTGCCCTCCACGAGGTGTTTCTTTCGAGTAAACCTGTCCGTGAGGATGGATATGCTCGCCTGGAGCGGTGGCTGCGCGGCTACGTTGACTAACTACTACACTGCAAACGTACGCAGCGACAATTATTTAGCACTGCCGTACTAATATCTAATACGTACGTACTAAATTTTCTCGAGTCAGGAAGCTGAGGCGTTTCCATTGGCCGCCGCTGCATCAACGGCCCCACCATAGCGGCGGTCTCTGCGCGCATATTCATCCACGGCTTCCCACAGAATCAGACGGTCCACATCCGGCCACAGGGTGTTCATGAACACAAATTCTGCATAGGCCGACTGCCACAGCAAAAAATTGGACAACCTCTGCTCTCCGCTGGAGCGAAGGAACAAGTCAACGTCCGGAACATCCGGAAGGTACATGTATTTTTGGATTGTCTTTTCATTCACCGCCCTGGGGCTCAACCGCCCGGCAGCCACGTCGGAGGCCAATGCCGAAACAGCGTCGGCAATTTCTGCTCGTCCACCGTAATTAACACACATGGTTAAAGTTATGACGTCGTTGTCTTTTGTGTGCTCCTGCGCTTCTTCTAGCTCTTTAATAACGGAGCCCCAAAGTTTTGGCTTACGCCCAGCCCACCGAATACGTACACCCCACGCGTCCAACTGATCCCTTTGACGTCTTAATACATCCTTATTAAATCCCATTAAGAAACGAATTTCTTCGGGCGATCGCTTCCAGTTCTCGGTGGAAAAAGCATAGACGCTAACGTATTTAATACCCATCTCGATGGCACCGGCCATAACGTCAAGCAGCGCTGGCTCACCTGCCTTATGACCTTCCACTCTGGGCAGTCCGCGCTGATTGGCCCATCGCCCGTTTCCGTCCATGACGATGGCAACATGTCTGGGAATCAGTTCGCTGGGTAAAGCCGGAACGCTTCTCCCCGATTCATGCGGCCACGGTGCCACAACTTGGGGTTTGGATTTGCTCCGAGTACTGCGTTGGATAGCCATATATTTATACACGCTCCACAAGTTTCAAGGAGCGTAAAGTACGCTCCAGATGCCACTGGACATATCCGGCCACCAAACCAGCGGCTTCCCGTCGGTGGATGGTCATTGAGGCGTCCGCCCCGGGCCAGTTCCCGCTCAATAGATGTGCCAGCAGAGCCATTGTTTCTGGCGCCGGGGCAGGAGAGCCTGGTGGGCGGCAGTCGTGGCAAACGGCCCCTCCCAAAGCAGCGTTGAAGGCCCCGTGCGGGCCTGGCTCCCCGCAGCGGGCGCAGTCCAAGAAGCTTGGCGCCCAGCCTCCTATGGAGACGGCCCGCAGCAGATAGGAGTCAAGGATCAGCTCAGGTGCATGCGCGCCACGACTCAGGGACGCTAGTGCACCTACCAGAAGCAGATAATGAGAGGTTGACGTTTCGCCATCTACATCTGTGAGTCGTTCGGCAGTTTCGGTCATGGCTGCTGCAACAACATAACGGTCATAGTTGGCGCAGATGGCGTCACCGTAACTGGCCCGGGCAACTGCCTGAGTCACAATATCCAGGGAACGTCCCTTAACCAATTGCAGATCGGCCACCATGAACGGTTCCAATCGTGCACCAAACTTGCTACTGGTGCGTCGGACTCCTTTAGCCACTGCGCGCAGCTGACCGTGGCGGTGGGTCAGCAAAGTGATGATCCTATCCGCTTCGCCCAACTTATGGGTGCGCAACACAACAGCGTCATCCCGATAGGTGCGAATTGCATGATTGGACATTCTTATATTCTCCCACCTTTGCCCACCAGGGAGGCAGTGGGCTCACCGGAGTCTAGAGTGTCCTTTGCCCCAAAACTTGAGAGCAGGCACTCAGGCCACCGGGCATGTGTGCCTCAGCACTGGGAACATGCCCGGTGTCACCGTCAAACGCTCTGGGAGTCCCGGATAGCGCGGTTCACAGCGGAAACAACTGCCTTCAGTGAAGAGGTTGAGGTGTTGGAGTCAATGCCTACACCCCAAAGGACTCGCTCCCCAACCGCGCACTCCACAAACGCAGCGGCCCGGGCGTCGCCACCTTCAGAGAGAGCGTGTTCGGAGTAGTCAAGTACTCGCACATCCATACCGTCCTCCGCCAGAATGGCCAGTAACGCCGCGATGGGTCCGTTTCCTGTACCGGTTCTGGTGTGTGCCACGCCGTCGATCAAGAGTTTGGCCGTGAGGCTCATTTCACCATCGTCGTCAGTGGAGGTGGTGAATGGGCCAATACGGTAGCGGCCCCACTGCTCATCGGCGCTTTCACCGGGCAGGTATTCGTCCTTGAACACTGTCCACAGCTCTGCGGCGCTAACTTCCCCACCCACTGTGTCGGTGCGCTGCTGAATGACACCGGAGAACTCGATCTGGGCGCGGCGAGGAAGGTCAAGACTGTGCTCGTTCTTGAGCAGGTAGGCCACTCCACCCTTGCCGGATTGCGAGTTCACCCGGATGACTGCCTCGTAGCTCCGCCCCAGGTCCTTGGGATCAACAGGCAGGTAAGGAACAGCCCACGTGTGCTGGCTAACGTCCACTCCGGCAGAGGCGGCGTCCGCGGCCATGGCGTCGAAGCCTTTCTTGATCGCGTCCTGGTGGGAGCCGGAGAACGCGGTGAAGACTAGGTCACCACCGTATGGTGAGCGCTCAGGGACGGGAAGCTGGTTGCAGTACTCAACCGTGCGGCGGATTTCATCTATGTCGGAGAAGTCGATCATCGGGTCAATGCCCTGGGTGAACATGTTCAGGCCCAAAGTCACCAAGTCAACATTGCCCGTACGCTCCCCATTGCCAAACAGGCAGCCCTCAATACGGTCCGCTCCTGCCAAGTAACCCAATTCGGCCGCAGCAACACCGGTACCGCGGTCGTTGTGCGGGTGCAAGGACAAAATGATACCTTCCCGCGGGTGCAGGTTCCGGCTCATCCACTCTATGGAGTCAGCGTAAACATTCGGGGTGGCCATTTCCACAGTGGCGGGCAGGTTGATGATCACCTGATTGTCAGCGGATGCTTCGAAAATATCTGCGATGGCATTGCACACGCGCAGCGCATATTCCGGTTCAGTGCCGGTGAAGGATTCGGGAGAGTACTCGTAAGTGATGAGAGTATCCCCCATCGTCTCTTCGTATTTTTTGCAAAGGCGGGCCCCTTGCAGGGCTATATCCAAGATGCCGTCTTCGTCCTGATTAAACACAACACGGCGCTGCAGCACTGACGTGGAGTTGTAAAGGTGCACAATGGCGCTCTTGGCACCGATCAGGGATTCGTAGGTCCGCTCAATCAGGTGCTCGCGAGCCTGACTCAGCACTTGAATGGTCACATCATCGGGAATATGGCCGCCTTCAATGAGCTGGCGGACAAAGTCAAAGTCTGTTTGCGAGGCTGAAGGGAAACCAACTTCGATCTCCTTGAAGCCCATCTTCACTAGTAGCGCAAACATTTTCATCTTGCGCCCGGGACTCATGGGGTCGATCAACGCCTGATTGCCGTCACGCAGGTCAACAGCACACCACCGCGGCGCCTTGGTAATCGCTTTATCCGGCCACGTACGGTCTGGCAGAGCCACCGAGATTTGATCTTGAAATGGCAGATAGCGGTGAGTGGGCATTCCGGAAGTTTTTTGCGTATTTCGCATGGGAGTGACCTTAAAGTTTGTTCAACGAATGGGAAGCCGGCCGGGCAACACAAACACCGCAGCGAGGGTGGCCAGATTCCACGTTGATCAATTCAACGGGCTACAAGCCTCGCCGCGGCAGCTAAGAAGAAGCATTCCAGTGCGCACATTTTTACCCTAACACGACACGTAGGATGATGGTGAAAGAAGTCACCATTGACCTCAGTACGGTGTCAGTAGGTACTGATGTAAGCAAGCAGCTGAACTACACAGCTAGAAAATAAGGGGAACCGATCCATTTGACCCATTCCGGTATTAATCTCTTGAACATTGACCACAGCACAAGGCCACAGGATGATTTATTCGAGCATGTGAACGGTCTCTGGTTGGCCTCGGAGGTGATTCCCGATGACAGGGCACTGACCGGCTCTTTCATCACCTTGCGTGATGAATCCGAAGCTGCCGTCAAGGCAATCATCGAACACGCCGGCACCGAAGCCACCAACCCTGATGCAGGAAACCCGATACTTTCGGCCAAGATCGGGGCGCTGTACTCAGACTTTATGGATGAAGCGGCTATTGAGCGTGCAGGGGCTTCCCCCCTGACGGAAAAGCTTGAGGCAATCCACTCCGCAGCTAGTATCACCGAAATTGTGCGCCTAATGGGCGAGCTTGACCGAACTGGTGGCAGCACTCTGTTTGGCGCCTATGTCAATAACGACGCCGGAAATCCTGAACGGGCTTTGCTGCACCTTTTCCAGGCTGGGCTGGGACTGCCAGATGAGTCCTACTACCGTGAGGAAAAGTTCGAGCCTATCCGATCCGCCTACATCAGCCATGTCCAGGCCATGCTTGAACTGGCTGGTGTCAAGGATGCCGCTGGTAAGGCTCCCCGTATTATGGCGCTAGAAACAGAGATTGCCGCCACGCACCTGGACAAGGTTTCATTGCGGGATCCGCAAAAAACCTACAACCTTAAGAGTTTTGCGGAAACCTTAGAGTTGTTGCCTGCCCTGGAAACCTGGCTGGAAGCACTGGGTGTCACGCCCGAGCAGAGTGCAGAACTGGTGGTGGCAACTCCTGGGTTCTTCACCGGCCAGAATGCGCTACTGGTGGAAGAACGCCGTGCCGACTGGCAGGCATGGTTGGCCATGCGGACCATTTCAAGCATGGCAGGCTACCTTTCCAAGGACTTTGTTGACACGAACTTTGCCTTCTACGGAACAACGCTCAGCGGAACTCCAGCCATCCGGGATCGGTGGAAACGCGGGGTTGCCTTGGTTGAGGGCGTACTTGGTGAGGCGGTGGGCCAACTCTACGTGGCCCAGCACTTCCCGGAGTCACACAAGGCACACATGGAAAAGCTCGTGGCCAACCTCATTGAGGCTTACCGCACAAGCATCGTTGAATTGAGGTGGATGAGCGAAGAAACCAAGGATAGGGCGCTGGAGAAACTGGCTGCCTTCACCCCTAAAATCGGGTACCCCGCCAAATGGCGCGACTACTCCAAACTGGAGATAGTGGCTGGGGAATTACTGGCGAACGTTGAACGCAGCAATGCCTTTGAGCTGGCCCGCCAGCTGGCTAAGATCGGCGCTCCGATTGACCGGGAAGAGTGGTTAATGAGCCCTCAAACAGTCAATGCTTACTACAACCCCACCATGAATGAGGTGGTTTTCCCAGCAGCAATACTCCAACCGCCTTTCTACGACGCCGAAGCTGACGACGCTGCAAACTACGGTGGCATTGGGGCCGTGATCGGACATGAAATTGGCCACGGATTCGACGATCAAGGCTCCCAGTTCGACGGTACCGGTGCCTTAAGAAACTGGTGGACAGATGAGGACAGGGCAGCTTTTGAAAAGTTGACGGCCAGACTTGTTCAGCAGTACAACAAGCTCTCCCCCACGGCCGCCCCCAATGAGTTTGTCAACGGCGAACTTACTCTCGGTGAGAATATTGGTGACCTTGGCGGTTTGGCCATTGGTTTCAAGGCCTACCAGCTCAGCCTCAACGGCACGGCGTCACCGGTTGTTGACGGACTGACAGGGGCTCAACGGTTCTTTTTCTCCTGGGCCGAATGCTGGCGCACCAAAATCCGTACAGAGGAAGCAATCCGACGCCTGACTATTGATCCGCACTCCCCCGGAGAATTGCGCTGCAATGCCGTGGCCAGCAACTTGGATGCCTTTCACGAGGCCTTTGGTACCACTGCAACAGATGCCATGTGGCTTGAACCTGCGCAACGCGTGAGTATTTGGTAGCTCTGTAGAAACAAGACTGCAATGTAAGTGGCGGAGTTGCCCGGATTATCCAGGGCAACTCCGCCACTTTATTGCAGTTCAGCTTTTTCCATCACCGCGACAGAACATGATGGTTTACTGCGCGTAATTCTCGGCATAGAACTGAGGGTTCACCATCAGGCATTCCCCACCTTTGTCCGCGGTGCTGGCCACGATATCCTCAGGCACCACAGCACTGCCAAACTGCGTCCCAGAACCCCAATCGGTGCCAACCACTACGCGTACCCCTGAGATGGTGGGATCAGATTGAACCGCTGATGCGGGAAGTTTGAACAATGTGGCAACGTCGGCAGCCACGTCCGCCATGTCAGAACCATAAAAGACTTTCGATTCTTTCTCAGCTGGAAATTCACCCAACTGATAAGAGTTACTGAACCCTGCTGTGGTGAGAGCCTGAAGGAGTTCTATTGACCTGCCCACTACTGCTGACGCGTTGGCTATACCCACTGGTTGCAGGGCCTTATCGTAGGCGGGGACAACCGGATCCGTTGTGGGCGCAACCTCTGAGGTGGGAGCTGCCGCAGGTGCAGTGGTGGCAGGGGTTAGTGACTTGTCGTTCCGTAGCGCAGCGAAGAATTGCCCCGCCTGAGGTTCCTTGAGCTGAACCTTGTTGGGATCCCCTGCATAGGGTTCGTAGGGCACTGTGACAAAGGCGACGTTGGCGAGATCAATTTTGGCCAGCCGGTTGGCAATTGTCACCATCGAAGGAATATTTGCCAGCCCATCGTCGATCGTCAGATTCTTAGTGACTACATCGGCTAAGTTGTAGAGCTTTGGCAGGTTAAGCAGCGTTCCTTCACTTTTGACTTTGCGGACCATTGATCCCAGGAAGTACTGCTGAGCCTTGATGCGCTCAAGGTCGCTGGCGTCCCCAAATGCGTGACGGGTGCGCAGGAATGCTAGTGCCTGCTCGCCCTGGACTAGGCTTTCACCCTTTGGGAGTTTAAGCCACGAGCCGTTGTAGTCATACACGGCATGGTCAACACACACTTCAACTCCACCAAGAGCATTGGAGAGTTCTTTTACAGCGGTAAAGTCCGCCAACATGAAGTGGTCAATGGTCAATCCGGTAATGTCATTAATGGCCGCTACCGTGCACCCCGGTCCGGCTTGCAGCGCTGCGTTTAGCTGCCCCACTGCGGCACCAGCCATGACGGTGCCGCCACCAACCGGCTGGCACGCGGGTATGGGCACCATCAGGTCTCGAGGAAAACTCGTCACGGAGACTCTGCTGTTATCTGCCGAGATGTCCATCAGCAACATGACGTCGGAGTTACCCTCACCTGCGGAGTCATCGGCGGTGCCGTACTCACTGTTGGCACCTGCACGAGTGTCGGTGCCAAGGATCAATATCTGTACCGATCCTGTGTCTTCAACCTGGGGCTTATCCGAGGATTTGTTGCCAACCCCGGCGTTCAGGGGCGAGGTGGTGACATTGGACTGCAGTTTGTAAAAGAGTAGTCCAGCAGTTCCCAGACCCAGAACAAGCACGGCCGAGAGCGCCAGAGCGGTAACTCTCAACCACAAGGGAGCCCTCCGGGAGTTTTTGAAGTGTCTGCCAAGTGGTTTCTGTACAGTATGGATCTTGGTGCGAGGGGTGCTGGCGGCGCTGACTGCTCCCGTTTCGGCACGACGTCGCCCCATGTAAGAACCTTTCACTGTGAATAATGACTTTGTTGAGCTTAGCGGTCAAGACTGGGAAGTTCCCACATGCCGCGCACGCGGGACACGATATCGCCTGTTATTGATACTTCTGCGTCTTCATCTGTGGAGAGACGGCGATGCGGCGTGCTGGTGCCGGGCTACAGTTCCCCACCTTCTAGACGATGGTGCCTAGAACCCAAGCTTGACGAGCTGCTTCGGGTCTCTCTGCCAATCCTTGGCAACCTTCACATGAAGATCAAGATAAATTTTTGTCCCTAGGAGGGCTTCGATACCCTTGCGCGCGTTAGTGCCTACTTCACGCAAACGTGCGCCGCCCTTGCCAATAATGATCGCCTTTTGCGAAGACCGCTCCACATAGAGGTTTACGCGCACATCAAGAAGCGGATTGTCCTCCGTGCGTCCCTCACGTGCCACAATCTCCTCAACAACCACGGCCAAAGAGTGTGGCAATTCATCGCGTACACCCTCAAGGGCTGCCTCCCGGATGAGCTCGGCGACCATGACGGCTTCCGGCTCATCGGTAAGTTCACCGTCAGGATAAAGTGCCGGAGAAAGGGGAAGATATTCGGCAAAGACAGCGGCCAGAGTCTGAACTTGAAAGTCCTCCACTGCTGAGACTGGGACGACGGCGGCGAAACCTCTCTCACCGATCACCTCACGGCCCAACGCTTCAACAGCAATCAGCTGATCTGTGACTGCTTGGCGATCGACCGTGTCAGTTTTAGTCACGATTGCCACGACGGGCTTGTTGCCAACGTTTCCTAACTGCGCTGCAATATACCGGTCCCCGGGACCAATTTTCTCATTGGCCGGAAGGCAAAACCCAATGACATCTACTTCTGAAAGCGTGTCGGCAACGAGATCGTTGAGGCGCTTTCCCAGCAGTGTCCGTGGCCTATGTAGTCCAGGCGTGTCTACTAAAACCAGCTGGAAAGCATCACTGTGGACAATACCGCGGATGGTGTGCCGGGTAGTCTGCGGTTTGGCCGAAGTTATAGCTACCTTCTGGCCTACTAGTGCATTTGTCAGTGTTGACTTCCCGGCGTTGGGCCGTCCAGCTAGAACAGCAAAGCCGGCACGGAACCCCTCAGCCTTGGCTTCAATGAGGCCTGACGTGCCCTTTGACTTACTCATGTTCGCTCCTGTGGTGCTCTTCGGTGGGGTTGGTGCTGTCTGTACGCTCATTCTCGGCTGGTTCAATGGTGCTGGCAATGACGTGGCTGACCCTATTACGGGAAGCTTCCATCCTGTCGGCAACCAAAAGAAGTCCGTTTACTTCTACGCGGCTACCTAGCGTTGGGATCTTGCCCAGATGTTTGGCTAGGAACCCGCCCACGGTGTCCACTTCGTCGTCGTCAATGTCTTTGCCGAACAGTTCGCCAAACTCATCAACTGCCATGCGGGCCTTAATTCGGTACTTACCGTCTCCCAGGTTCGCCACCTCTGGCGAAACGAGATCATATTCATCAGCGATTTCGCCAACAATTTCCTCAATCAAATCCTCGAGCGTCACCAGGCCAGCAGTACCGCCGTACTCATCAACCACAATGGCAACATGCGTAGATTCTCGTTGGAGTTCCTTCAACAGGTCATCAACAGGTTTGGACTCAGGGACATACCTGACGCTGCGAGCCAGGTGTTCAACCAAGGGGCGGGGATCCTCATCCCCAAGTCGGTGCAGGGTGGCCACAACGTCCTTCAGGTACAAGATGCCCAGGATGTGATCTGTACTCTCACCTATGACAGGAATCCGCGAATAACCCGAGTTAAGGAAGATTTCAAGTGCATCGTCCAACGCATCGTTTTGATTGATGCTGACGATGTCCATGCGCGGGACCATGACTGCACGCACCATTGTCTCACCGAGGTCAAATACGCTGTGAATGAGCTCAGCCTCATTGTCCTCAATCATCTCCGATTCACTGGCTCGGTCTACAAACTCACGGAATTCCTCTTCACTGACAAAAGCGTCATTGGCCGACGCGGCATCCTTTGTCATGATCGAACCTAGGCGGATCAGCCACTGGGGAATAGGCCCTAAGATACGACGCAGAATATGCACCAGCCACGCCGTCCGGGCAATAAGGGTGGTGGCATGCATTCGACCAAGTCTGCGCGGGGAAACGCCCACGAGCATGAAGCCTAGGACTGCCATAACGATCGTAGCAATGAGCCCGGCTAGCCATTCGTTGCCAAGAAGCCCCACAAGGAAGATGGCAACTGCTACGGCTGCGGCCATCTCACACCACACCCGCCAGAAACGCAGTGCGTTGATGTGCACCAACGGCTGGGCTAACACCTTTTCTAGAGACGCCCCAGGACCGTGTGCGGACACAGAGTCGGCATCATGTCGTGGAAAGAAGTTCAGCGCTGATTCGATGGCCGCTAAAAATGCGGCCATGGCCGTGAAGAGAACTCCCATGACCGGCAAAACAACTAGCGTCACTGCATTGTCTCCCGGGGAGCGTCCTTGCCCAGGAAGTTGGAGAGTAGTTCACGCTGGATACCAAACATCTCTTCTTTTTCTTCCGGTTCGCCGTGATCGTAGCCCATGAGGTGCAGCATGCCGTGTGTGGTCAGCAGCAACAATTCATCTTCCATGGAGTGCCCGGCGGCGCTCGCTTGTTCCTGGGCAATAACGGGGCACAACACAATATCGCCGAGCAGACCAGCGGGGGTACTCATTGAGGCAGTCCCCGGACGCAGCTCGTCCATCGGGAATGAGAGCACATCTGTTGCGCCAGGTTCATCCATCCATTCAAGGTGGAGTTTCTCCATGGTTTCAATATCTGCCAAGATAACCGACACCTCTGTTTGGGGGTGCAAAAACATGGCGTTCAAAATGTGCCTGATGAGCCTCACTAGCTCTTCCTGGCGCACCTCCACGCCTGATTCATTGTTTACTTCGATGCTCATCGCGAGGTGCTTTCTTTCGGTGGTTGTGTTGTGGGGCCGGGACGGGCATCATCCCAATTGTTGTAGGCGCTGACTATGGCGCCAACCAAACGGTGCCGAAGAACATCTGAGGCATCCAAAATGGAGAAGTTGATGTCATCAAGGCCATCAAGAATCTCCCGTACCACTCGAAGCCCGGACTTTGTCCCGCTGGGTAGGTCAACCTGAGTGATGTCACCTGTGATGACAATCTTAGAGCCAAAGCCCAACCGGGTCAGGAACATCTTCATCTGTTCAGGCGTAGTGTTTTGTGCTTCATCCAAGATGATGAAAGCGTCATTGAGTGTCCGCCCGCGCATGTAGGCCAACGGGGCAACTTCTATTGTGCCTGCGGCCATGAGGCGCGGGATGGTTTCCGGATCCATCATCTCGTGTAGGGCGTCGTAGAGAGGGCGAAGATACGGGTCGATCTTGTCGTTCAGTGTCCCGGGTAGGAAGCCCAAGCGTTCCCCCGCCTCAACGGCTGGACGGGTCAATATTATGCGGCTTACTTCCTTGTGCTGCAGTGCTTGCACAGCTTTGGCCATGGCCAAATAGGTTTTCCCTGTGCCTGCTGGACCAATGCCGAACACCACCGTATTCCGATCGATCGCGTCAACATAGTCTTTTTGGTTCGTGGTCTTGGGGCGGATGGTCCTGCCACGGCTGGAAAGAATGTCATGGCTGAAAACGTCAACCATTGACGTCTGCGGGTGGGTTTTAAGCATGGTCACCAGTTGTTCCCACATATCCGCGCTCATGGGACTGTCTCTGGCTACCATGCCGCGCGCTTCTTCCATCAAGTGCATAATCCGTGGAACAACACCGGAGGGACCAGTAATGGTCAGAACATTACCGCGCGCCAAGAAAGTTACTTCCGGATACAGATTTTCAACAATCCGCAGACCTTCGTCCTCGGCACCCAAAGCGGCAACCATCTGTTCGGTCGATAAGAAATGCACCACTTCCGTGCGCGTTCCATCAACAGAATGTGGGAAGTGCCGTCCCGGGCCCTGGTCCGAGAAGGAGTCCTGAGGGTGCGCTGTTCTCTCTGTCATAAGTTCGGCCATCCGGCCTGAAATCTCTCCTTGATTTGCCCGGTGCCATTTCCGGAATTCTTGACATTGCTAACTATTCTCGATTCTAGTGCACAGCCTTGGACCTGTGCTCATATAGCAGTTATGCCGAGGGCACATCTTTGTGCCATATGCCACGGGAAGTGTTTCGATACGGTTTCAGTTCCTGCGCTAACCCTTTTTTAAGGGCATCTGGAGAACTTGCTGTGCCAAGCTGAGAAAGGTTCAAAGTCTTGTGGGGAAGCTTGGAACTACCAAGAACATTGTGGCGCCGGGAACAACCGGCTGCCTTTAACACTCAAGATTAACGAGAGCGTTTCAACATGTCTGCCTTCTTCCCCGCACCTTCAGGGCGCCCCGGCGCCTGTGCTGGTCCTGCCTGCCGGCAGCGCCGCTCGATGGCGCGCATGCGGATCGTAGACAGAATCGCCATCATTGGGCTCTCACTCTCACTGGCCCTTGTCGGTTGCACGCCCAACGAAGCGCAACAGCACGACGCGACGATGCCTACAACGAATGCTTCAACCGCGTCCGGGCGTGTAACAAGTGCGCCGCTTGAAACAGCGATAGCCGCCCAGACATTGCCCGTGTACTGGCTCGGCCATAGCAATGACGACGTATTCTTGTACCGCGAGTTTTTTCCCGCTCAGCCCACAGACGATCCGCTGGTGACAGCGTTGCGAACAATGATGGGCAGCCAACCCCACGACCCTGATTACTTTTCACTTTGGAACAGTCCCTCCAGGCTTGGTGCCTCCATTTCGGCAAAAAACATCATCACCATTGATATATCGGCGGATGCCTTCGCTAAAAAAGCGGATCAAGGTCTGGCTGAGCGCTCAATTTCACAGTTGATCTATACAGCTACGGCCGCCGCTGCAATGGCCGGCCTGGTCGACACCGATAGCTCCATACAGGTTTCTGTCCTCGTTGACGGACACACTGGTTATAAGGCTTTTGGTCAGGTGCTACTGGATCGTCCACTCACTCGCAAGGCGACATTTCTGGCACCTGTCTGGATTATTGACCCAGCTGACGGTGCTACGCACAAGAGTCTGCCTCTGAAAGTCAGCGGTCAGGGCGTCTCACCCACCGGAGCCCTCTTGTGGTCACTTGACCGATTCTCGGACGGCAAAGTCGGTGAACAGTATTTGAACGGGACAGTGTCCATTCCAGCGGGTGCCAAGGAATTGGGTGAGTTCAGCTTCAACATTGCCCCACCGCCCGGCAGCTACCAACTCTCGGTGTACATTGCTGACCCTTCACTCCCAGGTCAAAAGGTAGGTATTGACAGCAAAAGGGTCTCCATCGTGGAGCCCTCCCCCAAATAATTATCTGAGGGCCCCGCAGTCGTCCTTTAGACAGTGCAGTGAGCTGGCGAACTGTGGCAGGCGCCGGGTGGGCCCACGGTTGCGAGGGCCCCGCAGTGAGCTGGCGAACTGTGGAAAGTGCCGGGTGGGCCCACGGTTGCGAGGGCCCCGCAGTGAGCTGGCGAACTGTGGGAGCAACCGGGGACTACCAGCGGCCCAGTTCTTGGCTTAAAAGTACGAGGGCGGCGGGTCCAGCTGTGGAGGAGCGCAACACATGCTTGCCCAGGAGTGCTCGCCTGGCACCGGCGGCAACGAATGCTTCGACCTCGGGGGCGCTCATGCCGCCTTCCGGCCCTACTATCAGCAACACAGAGTATTGCCGAGCCACAGTGCTCTTCGCGTCTGGGTTGGCTAGTAACCACTCGTGGGCACGCGTCGCCACCGAATCTACGGCGTCCTCGTGTAGGACTAATGCAAGGTCAGCTCCTTGAATATGTTCACATACGGCCGCGGTTCCTGCCAGTTCTCCCACACGTGGCACAGTAGCTCGTCTGGCTTGTTTGGCGGCAGCAGCCACGACTTGACGCCATTTCTCCGGCCCCTTAACGGCTTTGTCCATTTTCCAGCGCACAATGGATCGCTCCGCTTGCCACGGCACAACTGCATCGATCCCCAACTCTGTGGCCATTTCAATGGCCAATTCATCTCTGTCGCCCTTGGCCAGAGCCTGGACAAGAGTGAATTCAACGGCTGGTTTTTGCTCAGGCAAAACAGCTTCCACCTGCACCGTCAGGATGCCTTTTTCGGCGTTGGTGACGGTGCAGGTCAAACGCAACCCTGCGCCGTCGCACACGTCAACCGGCTCACCAATGCTGAGCCGTTTGACAGTTGTCGCGTGGCGTCCTTCAGCACCGTCCAGGGAAAATCGGGCGCCGGGGCATAGCGCGCCAATTGACTCTGGGGCAGCGTAAAAGACCGGGTTACTCATGGCCGCTTAGAGACTGCCGAACTTATCACGCAGTTTGGCGAACATGCCGCCACTTGTGACTAGTTTGCCTTCGCTGTACGTTTCTCCGCGCAAGGCGGCCAGTTGCTTTAGGAGCTCTTCCTGGGCTGCATCCGGTTTGGTGGGCGTTTCAACATGCACATGGACCTTCAGATCGCCTCGACCGAACCCACGCAGATGTGTGACACCTAGACCGCGCAAATTAACCACTTCGCCGGCTTGTGTGCCCGGCTTGATGCTGACTGGTTGTTCGCCGTCGAACGTTTCAAAGCTGAGCTCTGTGCCCAAAGCCGCAGCTGTCATGGGGACACTGAGTGTGGCGTGCAGGTCATCGCCGTCGCGTAGGAATGCGGGGTCATTATTGACCTTCATCTCCACATACAGGTCACCGGCCGGTCCACCGGCAGGTCCTGCTTCGCCCTGGCCGCCAAGCTGAATACGTGTGCCGGTGCTAACTCCGGCCGGAACCTTTATGGTGAAGGAGCGGCGGTTGCGGACACGACCTTCTCCCATGCATTCATTACAGGGGTCAATGATCATGGTGCCAAAACCCTGGCAGGAATTGCAGGTTGCCAGGGTCATGACATTACCCAAAATGGAGCGCATGGGTCGCTGGATCTGGCCGCTGCCGTGGCAGACATCGCAGGTGGTGGGTGAGGTACCTTTGCGGCAGCAGCTGCCATCGCAGGTGGGGCACGTGATGGCAGTGTCAATTTCAAGTTTCTTATTGACGCCAAACACGGCTTCGCGCAGTTCAACACGTACCGTGATGAGGGCATCTTGGCCACGGCGCATACGTGATGCCGGGCCCCGGCCACCGCCTCCACCGCCGCCTCCGCCGCCTCCAAAGAAGGTTTCAAAGATGTCTTGGAAGGCGAACCCCTCGCCGCCAAAGTTACCTCCACCACCGCCGTTGTCATTGCCGTTTTCGTTGCCGGTGGTGTCATAGACACGTCGCTTTTGCGGGTCGGAAAGGACCTCATAGGCATGGGTCACTGCCTTGAAGCTGTCCTGAGCGTCCGGGGCGTCGTTGACGTCCGGATGAAGTTTGCGTGCCAGCTTGCGGTAGGCCTTTTTGATTTCTTCGGCTGTTGCGTCGCGGGCAACGCCCAATGCGTCGTAGTGATTACTCAAAATGTTGCTCTCTTTACGTGGAAACGGTGGCCGTTTAGCCGGCCAGAATTCTAGACAGGTACTGCGCTACTGCTCGCACACTTGACATGGTGTTGGGGTAATCCATCCGGGTAGGTCCAACCACACCCAGCTTGGCGCTTTCGCCGGGGCCGTAAATGCTTGCCACGACGGAGGCTTCAGACAGGGAATCATGGGGGTTCTCGCGGCCAATGACAACCGCCATTCCTAAGGTGTCCTGTGCCATAGCCTCAAGGAGTCGCAGTAACACCACTTGTTCCTCCAAGGCGTCAAGGACAGGACCAATACTCAGTGGGAAGTCATTGTTTGATCGGGCCAGGTTGGCCGTGCCCGCCATCACGATCCTGTCTTCGCGGGCGTTTTGAGCCAAGAGGACCAAGCCCTGTGCGAGCCTCGCCGCCGGGCCTTGTTCGGCACGCGGTACAGTCGCAGGAATTTTTATCGCCACGGCTGGGATCTTCGCTACTGCCAAGCCGTTGAGGCTTAGCAGAAACGCCTGCCGCAGCTGTGCCAGGCTCGCATCGTCAAGACAACTCCCGACGTCGATCACGTTTTGCTCCACTTTTCCCGAGGCCAGAATCAGCACAACAAGCACCTGGCTCGCGGCAAGGGCAACAAACTCAATATGACGGACAGTGGCTGCGGCCGAACGGGGATACTGGACAACGGCAACTTGGTTAGTCAGATGCGCCAGCGCACGCACCGTTCGCTCCAGCACGTCATCCAAATCCGTTGAGCCTTCAAGCAGGACAGATATCGCTCGACGCTCAGCAGCGGAGAGTGGCTTTACCGAGGAAAGCTGATCAACGAAGAGCCTGTACCCCTTGTCAGTGGGGATTCGTCCGGAACTTGTGTGCGGTGCTGCAATCAAGCCCTCTTCTTCCAAGGCCGCCATGTCGTTGCGGATGGTGGCGCTTGAAACACCCAGCTGGTGCCTTTCAACCAAGGCCTTGGAGCCGACGGGCTCGCGTGTATGCACATAATCTTCAACGATCGCCCGAAGGACCTCTAACTTACGTGGTTCGCTCATACCCATCACCTCCCTGTTTGCTGGCCGTCTAGACCCTGCTGTTTGTTGGTCGTGTAGACCCTGCTGTTTGTTGGCCCTGCTGTTTGTTGCGGAAGCAGGGACCACGTCTTCAACGTTGGCACTCTAGACATCCAAGTGCCAATTCTAATACTTTTACGCTGACCCACAAATGGCCGCAACCTCCACCAATGCTCGAATTGGTGCACTTCCACCGGATAGCATGGGTTTTCAGCGAGCAGCGTTCGCCATGAGCGTTGCATTGAACGTCGAGAGTTAGGGTTTTTTGTGCATTACAACCAGTGGGGCCCCCAAGACCTCAGCCCACCGCCCGCGCGCATCTTACGCCGAGTTGAGGCTCGCTCGGGGCTGGTTGTGGAGGAAGTGCCCTCCGGCTGGGTTGGGGCGGTGGTTCGGCTTGAGAAATCCGGTGGCATGCACATTGTCGAACTTGCCGACAGACGAGAAAAGATCCGCGCTTTCCCCCTTGGTTTCGGATTTTTGCTTGAGGGTGAGCCCATTGAACTCATTGCACCGGTGATCAACGCGCCCAAAGCGGCGCTGCGAACGGCTTCGGGCTCCGTTAAAGTTGCTGATACCCGAGCGAAAGTTGCCAAGGCCAGCCGCATTTGGGTTGAAGGTAAGCACGACGCCGAACTGGTTGAGAAGGTATGGGGTGATGATCTTCGAGTTGAAGGCATTGTGGTGGAACCGCTGCGAGGCATTGACGATTTAACAGGCGCTGTCGCCGAATTTTCCCCTGGGCCCAACCGTCGGCTCGGTATCTTGGTTGACCATCTGGTGCCCGGATCCAAAGAAACCCGCATTGTGGGAAATCTCATGAAAGTTCCACGAATGGCCGCCAACGTCTTAGTTGTTGGTCACCCTTATGTCGACGTGTGGCAGGCCATCAAACCATCGACCCTGGGCATTCCCGCCTGGCCTGTAGTCCCGAGAACAATGGAGTGGAAGCTAGGAATCCTCAAAGCCTTCGGCTGGCCCCACACAACCGCCGAAGACGTTGGGCTTGGCTGGCAGCGATTACTCTCCAAAGTGAATTCCTACTCAGACCTGGAACCTTCGCTGCTGGGACGCGTTGAAGAAGTCATAGATTTCCTAACGGCACCGGTACCCTAGTGCTGAGGCCTATTTCCTACAAGCCTTGGTATCGCCCGCTTTTTTAGTATGTTGAAAGGCTTGTCATTGTGAGTCAACCGGATAACCAAACCGATGCTGTCCGCGAACGGCCGCTCACGCCGTCAGAAGATAGGCAGTGGGCTTTCTTGGCCCACTGCGGCGGCATCCTTGGCTGCATTCCATCATTTTTGATCTACAAGGTCTTTGGCCCCCGTGGCCGGTTTACTGCACAAGAATCTTTTGAAGCTCTGAACTTCACGTTGCCACCCACAATTGCAGCCGTCTTCTTGAACATCTTGGCCCTGGTGTTTTCAATGTTCAACCCATCAGTGGGTACCATCTTCGCCCTACTGGCTCTCCTTGTATGGGCAGCCCTGACAGTCTTCTCAGTCATCGCTGCAATCCATGTCAACAAGGGCCAGCCGTACCGCTACTCAATGAACCTTCGTCTACTCAAATAGGTCCTCTGGCAATTAGCGGTGTAGGAAATCGCTAGTCCAGCAACGCCCTCGTGACAGCGTCACCCAAGAGACGTCCCTTCAGGGTGAGCACAAGTGTCCCGGCAAACGCTTTAATCGGATCTACCAGCTCCTGCGCGATGAGTCCCGCAACAGCTTTGCGTGCCGAAGCAGACAATGTCTTGATCTCCAGACCTTCCACTAATCGCGAAACCAGCATAATCCGTTCAACCTCGCGCGTCTGCGCATCGAGAGTTTCCCGGCCGGCAGCAGGGGATTCCCCTGCATCCAACCTAGTCGCATAGGCGGTTGGATGCTTGACATTCCACCAACGCACGCCACCCATGTGTGAGTGCGCTCCGGGTCCAATTCCCCACCAGTCATCACCACGCCAGTAGGCCAGATTGTGCTGGCAAGCATCTTCCGGGGTTCTTGACCAATTACTGACCTCGTACCAGGACATTCCGGCTTCCTGAAACAGGGCGTCAGCAAGTTCATACTTGATGGCGTGATCGTCGTCGTCAATGTTTGGTACCTGCCCGCGACGTATCTGGGCTGCGAGCTTGGTGCCCTCTTCAACGATAAGTGAGTAGGCGGAAATATGGTCAGGGCAATAACTCAACGCTGTGCGTACCGAGGTTTCCCAATCCGCGACTGACTCCCCCGGCGTGCCATAAATCAAGTCCACGCTGACCTTCAGCCCCACCTCACGCGCCCAGGCGACTGCCTGCGGGACTCGCTCCGGTTTGTGTGTGCGGTCCAGCACCTTCAAAACATGGGGCACAGCAGATTGCATGCCGAAAGAGACTCTGGTGAATCCGCCGTCGAACAGTTCCTGCAAGGACTCCCTGGTAACAGAATCCGGGTTGGCTTCGGTAGTCACCTCCGCGCCTGCCTCAAGCCCCCAGCGTGCGACGGCGGAATTCAGTACCCGGGTGAGGTCACCAGCGGGTAAAAGAGTAGGTGTGCCCCCGCCAAAGAAGACTGTGCTCAGCTTGCGCTGCGGCATTCCGGAAGCGGCCATGGCAAGAGCCGCGAACTCCACCTCACGCACGGCAGTGGCTGCGTACGCATCTTGCGAGGCTCCCCCACCCAATTCCGTAGCCGTATAGGTGTTGAAATCGCAGTAACCGCAGCGCACAGCGCAAAAGGGTATGTGCGCGTACAAACTGAACTTGCGATTCTGCACGCCGACGGCAGCTTGCGCGGGCAGGATCCCGTCGGCCGGAGCAGGGTCTCCGAGGGGTAAAGCGCTGGGTGTCACTTCTTTGACTTGTCCTTGGGTGCTTCGGCAGTTGTCAGTGCGGCAATGAACGCTTCCTGGGGAACCTCAACACGGCCCACCATCTTCATGCGTTTCTTGCCTTCCTTCTGCTTTTCAAGCAGTTTGCGCTTACGCGAGATGTCGCCGCCGTAACATTTGGCCAAGACGTCCTTTCGGATGGCCCGGATACTTTCCCGGGCGATGATGCGCGCTCCAATGGCCGCCTGAATTGGCACCTCGAACTGCTGACGAGGGATGAGCTCACGTAGTTTCCCCGTCATCATGACACCGTAGGCATACGCCTTATCTCGGTGAGTGATGGCACTAAAAGCATCGACCTGCTCGCCCTGCAACAGAATGTCTACCTTGACCAGATCGGCGGCCTGATCGCCGTCGGCCTTCCAGTCCAGCGAGCCATATCCACGAGTTTTGGACTTTAAAATATCAAAGAAATCAAACACGATCTCGGCCAGTGGCAGTCTGTACCGGATTTCAACGCGATCCTCGGAGAGGTAGTCCATGCCGCCGAGGATGCCACGGCGACTCTGGCACAGCTCCATGATCGCACCAACAAATTCCGTTGGGGCCAGAATGGTGGCCGCCACCATCGGTTCGCGTACTTCAGCAATTTTCCCTGCCGGGTATTCGCTGGGGTTCGTCACATGGACTAGTTTCTTATCCTCAAGAGTTACCTCATACTCCACGTTCGGAGCAGTCGAGATCAAATCCAGGTTGTGTTCGCGCTCAAGACGTTCACGGGTGATTTCCAAGTGCAGCAAGCCAAGGAAACCAACTCGGAACCCAAAACCAAGAGCCGCGGAGGTTTCCGGTTCATAGATGAGGGCAGCATCATTGAGCATGAGCTTCTCAAGTGCATCCCGCAGCACCGGATAATCTGTGCCGTCCATGGGGTATAAACCCGAGAACACCATGGGTTTGGCTTCCTGATAACCAGGCAACGATTGCGTTGCCGGCTTGTGGAACGTAGTAACGGTGTCGCCCACCTTAGACAGGCGCACATCTTTCACACCAGTAATGAGGTACCCCACTTCGCCAACGCCCAAGCCCTTGGAAGGTTTCGGTTCCGGTGAGCTGACACCAATTTCCAGGAGTTCGTGCGTAGCACGTGTGGACATCATCTGGATTTTCTCGCGCGGACTCAGGCTGCCATCGATGACTCGAACATACGTGACAACGCCACGGTAAGTGTCATAGACCGAGTCGAAAATCATGGCCCGTGCCGGAGCATCGGGGTCACCCACGGGAGCTGGTAAGTCCCGAACAATAAGATCCAGCAGGGCCTCAACGCCGACCCCGGTTTTACCTGAGACCATCAACACGTCTTCGGGTTTTCCACCAATGAGATTCGCCAGTTCCAACGCATACTTTTCTGGCTGCGCGGCAGGCAGATCAATTTTGTTCAAAACCGGAATGATCGTGAGGTTGTTCTCCATGGCCAGGTATAGGTTCGCCAAAGTCTGGGCCTCGATGCCTTGCGCAGCATCCACAAGTAAAATGGCACCTTCACACGCAGCCAACGAACGCGATACTTCGTAGGTGAAGTCAACGTGTCCAGGGGTGTCGATCATATTCAGGCAATAGGCCGTACCGTCCACTTCCCATGGGATGCGCACTGCTTGGGACTTGATGGTGATGCCGCGTTCGCGCTCAATGTCCATGCGGTCAAGATATTGCGCCTTCATGTCACGCTGCTGAACCACTCCGGTGAGCTGGAGCATCCGATCGGCCAGGGTTGATTTACCGTGGTCAATGTGCGCGATGATGCAGAAATTCCTGATGATCGCCGGATCGGTCGCGGCGGGCACCGGGGCAGTGCGGGCCATGGGTGACACTAGTGTTCCTTACTGTTGCGTGAGCGCAGGGACAGCGGTGGAATCACCGAACCGTGCAGGAGGTTGCGTCCGCACGTTCCACGTCGGACACTCATTGCCATCAAGTCTGCCATGAATACGTGCCGGGCACAGAACTGACGGGCCAAGCCAAGCCACCGGTTCACGTGCGATTATGCGTCATCACTGCAAGATACGCTCCCAGTTCAGCCCAAAGAGGCTCTCTTGTCGATACTGTAGAAACCATGCCAACCACATCCGAGCGCATTTTCCGTCTCCTCCGTTCACTGACGGGCTCACTGTTAAAGCCCGGCAAATCATTGCCTCCCAGCGGCAAGCCAAGCAGCTCTAGACGCACCACGCCAAGGGTCAAGCAGGCGGCGCCTTCGGCGTCGAACGGTGTTTTCACTGGACTTAGTGCACCATATCCAGGAGATTTCAATGGAAGCTCCACCGTAAGCTACTCCCCCGAAATTGACGGCGCTGCTGACCCCGGAGAGATCGTATGGACATGGGTACCGTATGAGGAGGATTACAACCAAGGCAAAGACAGGCCAGTCTTGGTAGTTGGCAAATCTGGAAAGCGACTACTGGCACTCATGCTCACCAGCAAGGATCACAGCAATGACCGGCGCGCCGACTTGGATTACATTGACATTGGTACCGGCGCCTGGGATAAACAAGGCCGGCCCAGCGAAGTGAAGTTGGATCGGATCCTGCAGGTCTCCCCAGCCGACATGCGCCGCGAGGGGGCGATCCTTGACGCTAAACGTTTTGCCGTGGTGGCCTCTGCTCTGAGAAAGCAGCACGGTTGGAAGTAAGCAAGACGGATACAGCACGGGAATCTGATAAGATTTATCACTGTGTGTGTTCGTGCAGGTCGGCGGACACAACAGCTTGACCTGACGTTCACCATAATTCGAGCATCCCCACGCCGCTGTCAACGGTCAAGCTACGCCCTCTACGACCGAATTTACGTATCAAAAGAGAGTTAAACAACGTGGCTAATATTAAGTCCCAGAAGAAGCGCATCCTCACTAACGAGAAGGCGCGTCAGCGCAATCTTGCGGTCCGCTCAGGAGTCAAGACCGCCATCCGCGCAGTTAACACTGCCGTGGCCGCTGGCGATAAGGATGCAGCTACGGCTGCACTGGTGAATGCAGGCCGCAAGCTGGACAAGGCTGTCGGCAAAGGCGTCTTGCACGCTAACAATGCTGCCAACCGCAAGTCAGCCATCTCCAAGAAGGTTAACGCCATCTAAGAGAAGCTGATCTGCTTCGCAACGCTGACGAAGGGACCCCACCATTTGGTGGGGTCCCTTCGTGTTTAGCGGGTCAGTTCTAACAGGAGAGCACTCACAGGCGAGTACTCAAAGGCTGGGGCCAACAGGCTAGGGCCCACAGGCTAGGGACGCGCCGCCGTGGCGATGACTGTCACAGCATGTTCCACCGCATACACCGGATCCTTTGCTGCGCCCTTAACCTGGGCGTCGGCTTCGGCCAAAACCTTGATGGCAGTTATCAAAGCCGCACCGCTCCAGTGTCCTGCATCCCGACGGGCCGAATCCACCTGCCAGGGAGACATGCCGAGGTCCCGGGCCAACTGGGCCGAACTACCCCGCAGTGAAAACACCTTGGCAACCTGGCGCACCTTCATTGCCAGGGCACCCACCAAGGGAACGGGATCCACGCCTGTTGCCAGTGCGTGCCTCAGCGTTGACAAGGCAACGGGGGCATTGCCAGCCAGGGCCGCGTCTGCCACGCGGAACGCAGTTGCTTCTACCCGGCCACCGTAATACTTATCGACGTCGTCGGTGCTGACCGTCCCCGTAGTATCGGTAATCAGCTGTGAGCACGCGGCAGCCAGCTCGGACAGACTTGCTCCAACTGCTGCAACCAATCCACGAACGGCTTGGGCGTCGATCCGCCTCCGGGCAAGGGAGAACTCTGCACTGACAAATTGGGTCTTTTCCGCGTCCTTCTTCAACGGCTGGCATTCGATCCGGGTAGCACCCACAACTTTCAAGGCGTCCAAGAGTTTCTTACCGCGAGTACCCCCACCATGGGCTAGCACAAGCGTAACGTCCGGAGCGGGGTCCTTGATGTATGTCAGGGCATCCAGCAGAAAATCATCATTCATGGTGGCAAGTGCACCCACTTCGATTAATTTCGGTTCGCTAAACAGTGATGGGCTGGCAACCATGCCCAGCTGACCGGCTGTGTAATGAGCGGCATCAAGGGAGGTCAGTTCCAACTCCGGGTTTTTCTCCCGTAATTTCTTGCGCACATCATCCACAGCCCGACTAGCAATAAAATCTTCGGGACCAAAGAGTAGCACCACTGGTGCTAGCGGAACGTCTCGCCAATCAGCACTATTTGTGGAGCGCTGTGTGGTTCTAGCTCCTTGGGTTGCTCTCGGTGCTGGGCTCACTGGTATGTTCCTGTCCATGCTGTATTCACAGCGTCTACTCTGCCACCCCTGCGCAGTATTCCCTATCCGCCCTTGCAGTATATCCGCGCCCTGTTCACAACCGAAGAACAGCTGCTGTCCACCACGCTGTTGTTGCCGCAACGAGGGTCACCAATACTCCAAAAACAAATCGTTTTGGCACAAAATGATCAATACAACCCAGTAGTCTCGTTTGAAGAACCGCTACTCGCTGCGTCTGGACAATACTAAACAAACAGGCCAATACTGCCATGTTCAAAACTGCCATGAGGATCACTCCCTGTGGACCTTCCGGCCAAGGAAGACTGGCTGCCGGCAGGGCTGACATTGTGCGCGCCACCCAACCAACCCACCAAGCGCCCGATCCACTAATGGCAGCACACAGCGCACCCACTGGTGGCAATATAGCCGCGCTGACCATGCCCAGGGTTCCCACAGTCGTCACCAGGGCCACAACAGGGGCGGCAAGCATGTTGGCAGGAATAGTGTACGGCGTGAGCCGAGCCTGCAGAAGGACAATGACAGGTGCACAGAACAGTTGTGCGGAAAGTGGAATAGCCACTGCCTGGGCAAGCCAGAGCGGCATCAGCACCGAAAGCCAACCCACACAGCGTCGGCCAACCAGATGTAGCCCCAAGGTAGCCAGCACTGACAGGATGAACGCATAGTCCACGGCAAGCCACGGATCAGCCAGAATCAGCACCAGAATACTTGCCGATAGCAGGGCACCAACACGTTTTGGCCGACCACTCAAGATAGCCATGGCTCCCATGGCACCCATAACGGCAGCCCGCAACACACTGGGATCAGGTCCAACCAGCAAAACGAACACCAGAAGTCCCGCACCGGAGACACCTATAGCAAGGAGTTGAGGCGTTCGCATAGAACGCAAGGCAAGCATCAGCGAGGCCAATACGAGTGTGCAGTTTGCGCCGCTGACGGCGGTCAGATGTGTCAATCCCACGGTTTTCATGGCGTCGTTGAGCTCGCTGTTCATACCGCCTCGGTCACCCATGACCATACCGGGCAGGAGTCCGGCAGTGTCTTTTGAATGGGTATCCCAGACACCGTGAACCGCCGATACCCACGCTTTCCGAATGGCGGCGAGCGAACGTTGGGCCCAACCTTTGGCAGCCGCCTGTGACTGTGGCCCCGTTGTAGGGTGCAGGATTCCAGAGACTTTCTCGCGCGCCTGCGCAGGAGCAATTCTTCCAGCTGTATCCGCCCGATCCCCTGGTTTTAGTTGCGCCCAGCTTGTATCTGCCATGACTCTGACAGTCATTCTGCCGGTAAGTACGCGTTGATGGGCACTGGCGCGAACAACGAATGCGTCAAAGGTAACAATCGGTGGGCCGTTGGCCGAGTCCAGCGTTCTCGGAGTTGTTCCCACCTCAAGAGTGAGCACCCAATCAGAACCGTCTGAGACCGCCAGTTCAAGTGGAGAGTTGGCGGCAGTGTAGATCCTTAAACCCGCAGACAGAAGCACGGCGAAGATGCACAGGCCAGCAAGCAGTACAGTGGGTCCGGATGCAGCAACGAAGGCAACGGGTACCCTCCAACCGTTCGGGCGGCGGTCCGTACGACTGAGCTTTGGACCGTTGCCTCGCGAGCCGTTCCGCACCAGCCATTGAACACTTGTGCTGACCAGCATTCCGCCACCTAAAACGATCACCCATACCAGGAGGATGCTCACCGGCGCTGCGATGGCGATGGCCGCTGTTGCCCAAGCAGCCACCACCGCAGGCAATAATCTGATGTCTGCACGGTGCGTTGGTTCCGCTGCGGCTTGCTCTGTATGGGCAGCAGCCAGCCTACGCTTCAGGTCTTCAACGTGCCGGCGCAGGCGCCAACGACGTCTTTTTGCCGGTTCGGAACCTACATCTCCCACAGCAGCTTTGGTAAAACGCGCCCACCGCGGCTCCCGCTCCCTCATGCTGCACGGCTCTTATGGCTAAGCCCATGTGGCTGCGCCGCAGTATTCCCGCGATGCGCGGTCATGACACTGTTACCAAATCCCGAAGCCCCGCCAGCAATTTGGCCCCAATCCCACTCACGGCGTCCAAAGCATCTACAGAGGAATAGCGTCCGTGATCTGTGCGCCAAGCCACTATCCTGTCAGCTAGCACCGGCCCAATACCGGGCAATGCGTCAAATTCTGCTGCCGTAGCGGTGTTGAGGTTTAGCAGTGGGGCACTGCCCACCCCTGGGTTGCCGAGAGGCTGTCCTACTGCTCCCGGCACATGAGCAGTTTCTGGCAGTTCCGCCACCCCCGGCTGTGCAGGCATGCTGGCCGCCTGCTCTTGCGTCAGAACGAGAATCTGCATACCGTCTGTTAAGGGCGCTGCCAGGTTCAAAGCAGACAACTCGGCTGTGGGGAGAGCCCCGCCGGCAGCACCCAGAGCCTGGAAAATTCTCTTGCCCTGCTCCAGTACGAAAACTCCCGGATTCTTGACTGCGCCGACAACGTGGACCACGAGAGAATTCTGCGTCTGCTGTACGTTTAGCCCTAACGGTGCCCCGGGCGTTGCCGCGGCGTCAGCGCCGGCACCAGTAGCCGGAATCGACGCACTTGCTCCAGCTGATGCTTTAGCCGCGTTCAATGACTCTTCTGAACTCACAGGGGATGGGCCATCCATGGCAGGGACCGCGACTTTGCCGCCATGTTCAGTAGATAATTCGGCGGAGGCTACCTGCACCCCGGCCGATTCAATCCACAGTATCCCCAGGGTGGCAGCCATCATGGCCAACACCACTACTATGGCACGCAGAGAAATTACCCATCTGGGTCCCCGCAAGGGCAAGCGTGCACCAACAACATGCGCGGTGTTTCTGGGCAAAGGCCCAGGCGAGTTAGACTCACCGCGGCCAGTGTTCTCAGCCCCGGTTGATCGCGTATTGAAGTCGTCGTTGGAACTACCCATAGACTAACGGTAGGCCGAGGATCGCCCACCCCGGCGGTGCTTTACTTGATCTGTCCTAAATCTGTGCGTAACTCATATTTTGTGCGCCGCTGTGGAGGAAAAGGTTAGTGCAGACCGGCTAATGGATAGTCGGGGTTCTGGATGTCCGGGGCGGCAGGAGCGTCCGCAACAACCACAACTAGTACGCCAAGGCCTGCATGGGCGGCCAGTACTGCGGGCAGACGCGTGAGAGTCACAGCAGCCAAACCGGGAAAGCGTACCGCCAAAGAATCCCCGAGTTTTTGGCCCTGGATCTCGTTGCCAAAATAGTGGACGCTAATCTGAGTGGCTTCATCCCCCCTTGCCGCGATATTCCCAGCTGCCAATGCTTCCAATCGAGCGATGGCTCTCGCCGCAGAGCGCACTTTTTCCAAGGGGACCACGGCGCCGTCCCTTATCCCCAGGATCGGTTTGATATCCAAAACTGTTCCCAGCCATGAAGATGCCATACTGATCCGTCCACCTCGACGAAGCTGCTCCAAACTAGGAACGTAAAAATAGACTGACGTTCCCACCACCGCCGCATGGGCAGCGGCCACAACCTCATCCGCCCCCGCACCGTGGGCAGCGGCAGAAAGTGCTGCCTGGACACCTCTGCCCTGTCCCATTCCCACAGTCCCAGAGTCAACGACGTGGACAGGGATCTGGACGCGGTCAGCACCTATCTGGGCGGCATCGAAGGTACCCGAAAGTTTGGTTGAAATATGCAACGACACCACCGCGTCAAAGCCTGCGTCAGCGGCGGCCTTGTACGCGCGCTCGAACTGCCCGGGCGATGGCCTCGATGTTTTCACTGACTTGCCCGCAGCCAAAGCCAGCGAAATATGCGTTTCCAGTTCTGCATCATCGTCTGAATAAACATTCTCGCCAATAATAACCGGCATAGGCACCACGTTCAGGTACCCGTTCTCGGCAAACTTAAGTACCCACTCAGGAGGCAGCGCTGCAGCCGAATCAGTGACGATGGCGATTGCCGGCCGCGGTGGTCCTGGAGTCTCATCGGCATCCGGTGTTTGCCCGATGGTTTTGGGAAGGAGACGTTGGAGATGTTGGAGCAGCCACGCACCTGCTGGCGTTTTCGTAGTCACAGCTTCCCTTCCCTTAAACAGTCCTTGGGCGTTCCTGACAAAAGTGCCTTCCCTGCCTCTGGCAGGGAAGGCACTAACAAGCAGTGGCTCTCCCCGCTAGGCAGGAACGATATTGACCAGCTTAGGCGCACGAACGATCACTGTGCGGATTCCACGGCCGTCAAGAACCTTTTGTACAACCGGCGATGCCAACGCCAACTCGCGCAGATCATCTTCAGAGATATCAGGTGACACTTCCAAACGCTCGCGGACCTTGCCTTGGATTTGCACAACGGCGGTAATGCTCGCCTGCACCAGAAGTGACTCATCGACAGCTGGGAAGCCAGCGTTCGCTACCGAGGCTGGATGGCCAAGAGCACTCCACATGTCTTCTGCGGTGTACGGCGCGAAGAGACTCAGAATAATAGCGACAGCTTCTGCAGCCTCTCGCACCGCGGGATCCAACGCACCAGCACCGGAATCAATGACCTTGCGTGTAGCATTTACCAATTCCATGATCTTGGCGACCACAACATTGAATTTGTGTCCTTCAAGGAGTGCCTTGGACTCGTGGACGGTCCTGTGGGTCAGAGACCGCAAGGAGGCGTCGCCAGCCAATACATCGGCGCCGGGCTCGCTGTTAACATCGTTACCCAAACGCCAAGCCCGTGCCAGGAACTTCGCCGAGCCCGACGGCGAAACATCCGCCCAATCGACGTCGTCCTCGGGCGGACCGGCAAAGACCATGGTGAGGCGGACGGCGTCGACCCCGTATTTATCCAGCTGCTCGCCCAGATCAACCCCGTTGCCTAGGGACTTACTCATGGCTTTGCCCCCGTTGAGCACCTGCCCCTGGTTCAACAGGGCACTGAAAGGCTCGGTGGCCTCCAACATGCCCATGTCGTGGATGACCTTGGTGAAGAAGCGGGCGTACAGCAGATGCAAAATGGCGTGCTCAACACCGCCGACGTACTGACCAACCGGCATCCAGTCATTGACCTTGGCCGGATCGAAGGGGCCCTGCGTGAACTGCGGCGAGACAAAACGCAAGAAGTACCAGGAGGAATCAACAAAAGTATCCATTGTGTCGGTGTCACGCTTGGCTGCCCCGCCGCACGTGGGGCAAGCAACGTTGACCCAATCCGTGGCAGCCGCCAGCGGGGAGGTGCCCTTGGGTGAGAGGTCCTCGCCGCGCAGGTTCTCCGGCAGGCGGACAGGTAGTTGCTCGTCAGGAACCGGGACCTCACCGCAAGCGGCACAATGAATGATGGGAATCGGGGTGCCCCAGAAACGCTGGCGTGAGAGCAACCAGTCACGAAGACGGAAGTTCACAAACTTCTCACCCGTGCCCAGTTTCTCCAAAATTTCAATTGCCGCGGGGATGGCCTCAGACTTCGAGAGCCCGCTGAGCTCCCCGGAATTCATCAAGGTACCCTCACCCGTGCTGGCGATGCCACTTTGAGCGGGATCTTCCATGCCTGTGTCCAAGACTGCCCGCACTGGCAACTTGAAGGCCTTAGCGAAGTCCAGGTCACGCTGGTCGTGTGCGGGAACGGCCATAATGGCGCCCGTGCCGTAATCAGCCAGGACGTAATCAGCCGCCCACACCGGCAGCTTTTCACCCGTGAGCGGGTTAATAGCGTAGCGGCCAGTGAACACGCCGGACTTCGGGCGTTCCGTTGACTGGCGCTCAATGTCACTAAGTGCCTTGACTTGTTCACGGTATTCGCTCAATGCCTCAGCGTTCTCGGCCGTGACAAGATCCAGAGCCAACGGAGCATCAGCTGCAACCACAAAGAACGTCGCCCCGTAGAGGGTGTCCGGACGGGTGGTAAAAACTTTCAGTTCCTGCTCAGGTTTCTGCTCCCCCGCAGCTTCAATCAAAAATGTGACGTGAGCGCCTTCGGAGCGACCAATCCAGTTTTTCTGCATAGCCAGGACACGGTCAGGCCAGTGCCCCTTCAGCGCGTCCATGTCATCCAAGAGTCGATCGGCGTAATCAGTGATCTTGAAATACCACTGGTTCAGGGACTTCTTAGTCACAACTGTGCCGCAGCGCTCACAGGCACCACCAACAACTTGTTCGTTAGCTAGGACCGTCTGGTCCTTGGGGCACCAGTTAACGGGTGAGTTCTTCCTATACGCCAGTCCACGCTCATGAAAGCGTTTAAACAACCACTGGGTCCACCGGTAGTACTCCGGGTCAGAGGTCTGCAGCCGCCGTGACCAATCAACCGAGATGGCGTAGCGCTTGAACGACTCGGCCTGCGTGTCAATGTTCGCATACGTCCACTCGCTGGGGTGAGCATTGCGTTTAATCGCAGCATTCTCGGCAGGCAACCCAAAAGAGTCCCAACCGATCGGGTGCAGGACGTCGTAGCCCAGCTGACGCCAGTAGCGTGAAACAACGTCGCCCATGGCAAACGCTTCAGCATGGCCCATGTGCAGGTCCCCGGAAGGATACGGGAACATATCCAGGACGTAGCGGCGTTCCTTGGATCCGTCATCAAGTGGAGCAAAAACGTTCAGTTCATCCCAGACGGCCGGCCATTTGGCTTCCATCGAGGTGAAACTGTAGACGCCCTCTTCGCTGTTCTCTTCAGTCTGGGACTGCACGCTCACGTACCCTGCCTTTTCATTCATCTATGGCTTATTGCACTTTCCGGCCCTTTACACGCAAAAGCCCCTCGACGTAGCAAGGGGCGCACCGCAACACTTGTTGCGGTTAGCTAAGGAGGAGAAGTTTGTGCACACCCTTACTTTACCGCACCTTCAAAGTTGACCAGCGCGCCTGCACACCGTTAACGACGAATATGGCGCAGCAAGCACTGCTGCGCCATATTCGATCTCAACCATGCGCAGATGCGAGGTTGGGGTGCTACTTGGTGCTTGTTACTTCACGTCCTCGTCAACCCAGTCCATGGACTTGGTGACAGCCTTCTTCCAGAGACGCATCTGACGGTCACGCTCAGATGATTCCATGTTCGGTTCCCAGCGCTTATCTTCAGACCAGTTCGAGGACAGCTCGCCGAGGTCTTTCCAGAAACCAACAGCCAGGCCGGCTGCATAGGCAGCACCCAGAGCCGTGGTCTCGGTGACCTTGGGACGGATCACCGGAACGCCAAGAATATCAGCCTGGAACTGCATGAGCGCGTCGTTGGCGACCATTCCGCCGTCGACCTTCAACTCAGTCAGGTCAACACCAGAGTCAGCATTGACGGCATCAAGTACTTCGCGCGTCTGGAATGCTGTTGCTTCCAGCGCAGCCCGGGCAATATGGTTTTTGTTCACAAAGCGGGTGAGGCCAACAATGGCGCCGCGAGCATCTGAACGCCAGTACGGTGCAAACAGACCGGAGAACGCGGGGACAATGTAAACGCCACCGTTGTCCTCTACTGCCGCAGCCAACTCCTCAACTTCAGGTGCAGACTTGATCATCCCGATGTTGTCACGCAACCACTGGATCAGGGACCCGGTGACGGCGATTGAACCTTCAAGTGCGTAGTGCGGGGCAGCATCGCCAAGCTTGTAGCCAAGCGTGGTGAGCAGGCCGTTCTTCGAGTGGACAATTTCCTCGCCCGTGTTGAAGATCAGGAAGCAACCCGTGCCATAAGTGTTCTTGGCTTCACCAGTCTTGAACGCCGCCTGACCGAAGGTGGCAGCCTGCTGATCGCCAAGGATGCCGGCTACGGGAACTTCGCGCAGCAGCTGGCTGCCGTGGACGTGGCCGTAAACCTCAGAGGATGACTTGATGGCAGGCATCATTGACTTCGGAACACCGAAGATCTCGAGAATCTCTTCGTCCCACTGCAGCGTTTCCAGATCCATGAACAGTGTGCGTGATGCATTGGTGACATCGGTGATGTGCACACCCCCATCAATGCCACCGGTCAGGTTCCAAGTAACCCAGCTATCGGTGTTGCCGAAGAGGAGATCCCCAGCTTCTGCCTTGGCGCGGGCACCCTCAACGTTGTCAAGGATCCACTTGATCTTGGTACCTGAGAAGTAGGTAGCCAGCGGCAAGCCAACCTTGGACTTGAAACGCTCAACGCCACCGTCGGCAGCCAGTTCATCAACGATCGGCTGTGTGCGGGTGTCCTGCCACACGATGGCGTTGTATACGGGAACGCCAGTGTTCTTGTCCCAAACAACCGCGGTTTCACGCTGGTTGGTGATGCCAACTCCGACAATGTCGTGACGGGTCAAGTTGGCTTGTGCCAACGCAGTACCAATCACTTCGCGAATATTGTTCCAGATCTCTGTCGCGTTGTGCTCAACCCAGCCTGCCTTGGGGAAAATCTGCTCGTGTTCAAGCTGCCCCGTGGAAACAATGTTCCCGTCGTGGTCAAACACAATGGCACGGCTGCTGGTAGTTCCTTGATCAATGGCAATTACATACTGAGACATCATTGTTTCCTTTGCTTGTGATTCGTTTTAAGAACACATTGGTGAGTGGATTAGCCCACTACCAGCGGCAGCGCTGCTGCCACACCGCCACCCAAAGCTCCACCAATCATCGGTCCTACAACCGGTACCCAGGCGTAGCTCCAGTCACTTGAGCCCTTGCCCTTGATGGGCAGCAATGCGTGGGCAATACGCGGGCCAAGGTCACGAGCAGGGTTGATGGCGTAACCGGTAGGTCCACCGAGTGAAGCACCGATTCCAACAACCAGCAAGGCCACCGGCAACGCGCCAAGTTCGGCTGGGCCATTTGAGAAGTGAAGGATAACAAATACAAGAACGAAGGTACCGATGACTTCAGTGGCAACGTTCCAGCCGTAGCTGCGGATGGCAGGACCTGTGGAGAATACGCCCAGTTTGGTGGCTGCATCCGGTTCGCTATCGAAGTGCTGCTTGTAGGCGATGTAGCAGAACACCGCACCGATAATGGCACCAACCATTTCGCCACCGAAGTAGGTCATGGTAGATGCGAACGTTACTGCCACATCCGGGGCATACTCGGCTTTGCCGTTGGCCAGTAGACCAATCGTGACTGCCGGGTTGAGGTGGGCACCTGACTTCGCGGCAACAAATACACCTGCGAATACGGCCAAGCCCCAGCCCCAGTTGACGAGAAGAAAACCGCCGGAATTACCCTTGGTTCCTTTCAGTGCAACGTTTGCAACGACACCGCAACCCAACAGGGTGAGCATCATGGTTCCCATCACTTCGGATGCGAAGACTATTCCAAGAGACATCTTTGACTCCAACTGGTTATTTTTACATGAAAGGGCCAGCCCGTATTGACTGGCCCTCTTGAGCCCCCTTCGCCCTAGGGGCTTAGGCAATCAAGCTTTCTACCTGGACACCGTGATAACGCGCCAGCACATCGATGGCGTGATCAATTTCCTGCGCTAC
This sequence comes from Arthrobacter antibioticus, assembly GCF_030063205.1. GTDB lineage: Bacteria > Actinomycetota > Actinomycetes > Actinomycetales > Micrococcaceae > Specibacter. The sequence goes on from NZ_JASISQ010000001.1 coordinate 352,763, forward strand.
CTTCTCTTTGTTCCAGCCCAGTGGCTTGGCAAGGGCTGCCGCCGTCTCTGCCAGCAGTTCACTGGTGACAAGACCACGGAACGCCAGAGAGGTGCGGCGGATCATGACATCGATGAGGTGTCCAATTTGTTCGTTCTCAACCATGAAGAGCACTTCGCGGTCGCTGAGCTCATCCGTAGAGTCAAACACCGTGTCTTCACCGTCGTTCAAGAAAGCCAACACCTCTTCGGCACGGGTGCCGTAACGGGTCAGCAATACCCCTGATCGGGCCGCGTCGACTGATCCGCTGGTGTGCGAGGCAATCCAGGCTTCAACGCCCTCACTGGTTGCGGGGAAGTTCACGCCGCCACCGATGGGTAGCTTGGCTGTGGAAGTTTTCCGAGCAGACCCCAGAATGGCCAGTACGTCATTGGCCATGTGCTCGGACAGGGCACGGAAGGTTGTCCACTTACCGCCAACCAGGCTCAAGACGGGCACCGATGAACCGCCAATGGTGCGCTCTGCTCGCTCAATGCGGTAATCGCGGGACACGAAGCCCGGCGCTGTTTCATCGTGGCGAGGTAGTGGGCGAACACCCGAGAAGCTATAGACGATGTCATCGCGGGTCACCAGGACCCTGGGGAAGACATGGCCAATCAGGTCGAAGAAGTAATCGATTTCAGTTTCTGTGCAGACAGCATCCTTGGTCATATCCGCATCAACATCTGTTGTCCCCACGAGAACTCGGTCACCCATGGGGTAGATCAGAACTATGCGGCCATCAGTGTGCTCAAAGAATATTTCACGTCCATTGCAGGCGGCCAGCAGACCCGGGTGGTCCAGCACAATGTGCGAGCCTTTAGTACCGCCCATGAAACGAGAGGCTTTGCCCATGGCGCTGTTGGTCATATCAACCCAAGCACCAGTGGTGTTGACAATGACGTCAGCTGTGAACGTAAACGTCTCACCTGTCAGCTGATCGGTAACTTCCACACCCTTGTCATTAACTGCAGTGACACCAACGTAGTTGCTGGCACGGGCGTGCTCGGTACCGTCCGCTGCCGTTCCGGCCTTCTCCCCGTCTTGCAGGACGTCAAGGGTGAGTCGTTCCGGGTTGTGCACAGACGCGTCGTAGTAAGTTGCTGCGTACTTCAGGTTCGCCGGCAGCTGGGGAAGCTCGGCAAGAGCCTTCTTGCGGCCCTTGAATTCATGCCGAGGGACGGTCCCACCGTCGCGAGAGAACGCGTCATAAAGTGTTAGGCCCGCCTTGATTAGGAATGCTCCACGCTCCTGAGGCTTGCCCTGCTTGTGAGTTAGGAAGCGAATGGGGGCGCTTAGAATCCCTGAGAAGGTGCTGAAGATGGGGATGGTTGTCTGCAACGGCTTAACGTAATGCGGTGCGATCTTCAGCAACCCGTTGCGCTCTTCGACAGATTCCTTCACAAGGCGGAATTCACCATTCTCAAGGTAACGGATACCGCCGTGGATCATGTGGGAAGAGGCGCCGGAGGCTCCTTGGCAGAAGTCTCCCCGTTCAACGAGGGCAACATCAATACCTTGCAGCGCCAAATCACGGAACGTGCCAACACCATTGATGCCGCCGCCAATGATCAAAACCTGAGCGTGCGGGCGCTTCTTCAGCGCCTCCACTTCTGCACGAACTACGGGGTGCTGGTCCTGGGATTCTTGATTCTTGCCACTGCTGCCGACGATACTCATTTTGACCTCGTTCGAGTCCCGTTGTGTTGCGCGTTTAGCGCCTGTTCCCACTATTGTTTGAATAAATGGAAAATATAGTCAACACGTCTGCACGAACGTGCAGAAAGGACGCAGATCACATGCCTGTGAAGCGAACAAAACAGCAAGATGCCCTCCGCGCTGCACAAATGTACTACTTGCAGGATCAAACAATGGATGCCATTGCCCGTGAACTTCGCACCTCGCGGTCAACCGTTTCCAGGCTGCTTTCTACTGCTCGTGAAACAGGACTTGTGCAGGTCCAAATCAAGACACCCTCAGATAGGGCTCCGGAGTTGGAGCGTGTGATCCGTAAGCGCCACAAAGTGGAGGTGCATGTTGTTCCAGTATCGGACATGCTCAACGAGGTGGAGGTGCTTGAGCGTGTCAGCATGCAAGCTGCACGCACCATTGGTCCATTAGTTGACTCCAACGCTGTGATAGGTGTGGCGTGGGGATCAACCGTCAGCACTGTCAGCCGACACCTGACACGGAAAACAACCCACGGCACCACCATTGTCCAGTTGAACGGTGCAGGGAACACACAGACCTCTGGCATCACGTACGCTTCTGAGATCGTCCGCCGCTTCGGCACGGCCTACGGAGCGAAAGTTGAACAATTTCCTGTGCCTGCCTTCTTTGACCAAGCCGAGACGAAAAACATGATGTGGCAAGAACGCAGTGTCCAACGCATTCTCGACTTACAAGACCGCATGACGATCGCTATCTTTGGTGTCGGCTCCATGGACGCTGAAATTCCCAGTCATGTGTACTCCGGCGGCTACCTTGACTCCACTGACCTCGACGCCCTTGAAGCCAGTGGTGTGGCGGGCGATGTGGCGACAGTCTTCTTCCGCTCGGATGGGAGCGATGACGGCATTGTGCTCAACGATCGCTCGAGCGGACCCAGCCTTGACACCCTGCGCAAGGTCCGCCGTCGTATCTGCGTAGTCTCTGGACGCAAAAAGATCACTGGCCTGCGCGGGGCGCTCGCAGCCGGACTTGCCACTGACCTGATTTTGGATGAGGGCACAGCCCGGGAATTAGTAGAGCAAGACAGTCACGCAACAGACCCGATCTTTGGCTTCCTCAACGGACTGGACGGTCTCTGAGCGGCAACACCTGCAAGTATTGGCCGCGCGGCACTGAGCGCTGGCGCCCGCGGATAGGTAAAGTTGCGAGTATGCAACTCTCCCCCAAGTATGAGCTCAACAACGGCGTCAAAATCGATGTCCTTGGCTATGGTGTCTACAAAGTGCCTGCCGAAGAGTGCCTGGACCTGGTCTCGACCGCGCTGGATGCCGGGTACCGGATGGTGGATACGGCCGCGCTGTATGGCAACGAGGAGGGTGTGGGGGCGGCTATCAATCACTCCATAGCGGCCGGGACTCCTCGAGAAGAACTTTTTGTCACCTCCAAAGTGTGGAACACGGAGCAAGGCTATGCCTCAACGCTTGCCGCATTTGCGTCAAGCATGGAGCGTCTGGGACTGGATTATTTGGATATGTACCTGATCCATTGGCCCTGCCCAGCCCAAGACCTGTTCATCCCCACCTACAAAGCACTTGAAACCCTGTACCACCAAGGGCGCGTGCGGGCCATTGGGGTGAGTAACTTTGAAGAACCCCACCTGCGTCAGCTCCTTGAGGCTGTGGACGTTGTTCCAGCAGTGAACCAAATTGAGCTGCATCCTTGGCTGACCCAGACTAAATTACGCGCAGTTCACGCTGAACTCGGGATTGCCACTCAGGCGTGGAGCCCGCTATCCCGAGGCACCATCCTGGACGATCCTGTGCTGCTTGAGATTGCTGGACTGCACGGCCGCTCGGTTGCCCAAATTGTGTTGCGCTGGCATGTTCAATCCGGACATCTAGTGATCCCCAAAGCAAGTTCGGCGCAACGAATTGCAGAGAATTTGGCCGTCTTTGACTTTATTCTCGACGCGTCGGAGATGTCCCGGATTAATGCCATGGACAAGGGCCAACGCGCTGGCTCCCACCCGAGCGAGGTCAACTAGCCTTGGTCCTAAAATTTCTAGCCGAAAAGAAGAGTACGACGGCGTCCGGCTCACCAATCGGGTTGAACCTGGCCAACCGCGAGAGTGCCCACGTCCTCGAGGTCGCCGACACTGCGGTGCACTACTGGGAATACGCAGCTGTGCCGTGTAGCGATGCTGTTGCTGACTCAGACGCTGTGCATGTAGCTGACGCTGTGCATGCCGCCACCTCACCAGCGGTGCCCGCACGCACCATTGTGATGGTCCATGGTTTCCGTGGTGACCATCACGGACTGGAACGCGTGGTTGAACTGCTGCCTGATTTTCGTGTCATCATGGCCGATCTCCCCGGGTTTGGAGCATCCCCAGCGTTCGCCCATGGCCAGCATGACATAGCCGGCTACGGGAACTTCCTTGAGAACTTCCTCAGGGCCTTGGACCTGGGACCGGACACTGTCTTGCTGGGCCACTCTTTTGGTTCAATCGTTGTCAGCCATTTTGTGGCAACACGGCCGAAGCGCGTGTATCCGCTGATTCTTGTGAACCCCATCGCAGCCCCTGCTTTGGAAGGCCCAAAGGGCATTATGACCACGCTTGCGGTTTTCTATTACTGGGCTGCAGCGAAACTTCCCGCCGCCTTGGGTAATGCGTTATTGCGCAGCAAACTCATTGTCCATGTCATGAGCGTGACTATGGCTAAAACGCGCGACCCACAGCTGCTCAAGTTCATCCATGGCCAGCATCATGCGTACTTTAGCGGTTTCGCAGACAGGGATATGCTGCTTGAGTCCTTCCGCGCCTCCGTCAGTGGCACTGTACGCCAAGTCGCCACTGAACTTTCCCTGCCTACACTCTTGATTGCCGGATCCGAGGATGAAATAGCAACTCTGCCCAATCAGCACAAGCTGATGGAACTTCTACCCGACGGTGAACTCCAAGTCATTAACAACGTTGGCCATCTGATCCACTACGAAACACCCGAGCCGGCTGCCGCCGCTATCATCGAGTTTCTTGAAAGGCACCCCGCACCGTGAGTATTTCCGAATCCATGAACAACCACGAAAATGCGCTCCAGAAACAAGCAGACGGTAGGCCAGCCATCGTCATGGATGCCCGATTCACCCGCATGGACCACCACGACGGCATCAGCCGCTACGGCGCAAGCCTCATGGCCGCCGTCGCCCCTTACGCTGATGTGACAATGCTCATTCATGACGAACGTCAGCTGGCATTGCTACCGGATTTGCCCTGGGTGAAAATCAACTCGCCGCTCTCGCCCATGGAATTGTTCGTGGCCCGCCATGTGAACAAGCTTGGCGCCGACGTGGTGTTTTGTCCCATGCAGACTATGGGAAGTTGGGGCAGAAAATACCCGCTGGTTCTGACACTGCACGACCTCATTTACTATGAGCACCCGGCACCCCCCGGGTTCCTCCCAGCCCCCGTCCGGGTGCTGTGGCGTCTCTACCACAAGGCGTATTGGCCGCAGCGGATGTTGCTCAACCGCGCCAATACTGTGGCGACTATCAGCGAAACCACTCTGTCTCTGATGCGCAAACACGGGCTCACCAAACGCCCTGTCCGGATCATTGGAAATGCACCCCAAGCGCAGCGGACCCCACGAGATCCGTTGGTTTCGCCGGAGAAATCGCTCACCTATATGGGTTCATTCATGCCCTATAAAAACGTGGAAACGTTGATCCGGGCTATGGCAGAACTGCCAGATTTCACGCTTAACTTACTCAGCCGCATCACCGACGAACGCCGTAGTGAACTCGCGGCTTTGGTGCCCTCTGGTGCCAAAGTGGTGTTCCACAACGGTGTCACGGACGAGCAGTACGATCAGATGCTTCTGCGCACAACTGCGTTAGTTACTCTAAGTAAAGCCGAAGGCTACGGCCTGCCGCTGGTTGAGGCTATGGCCTTGGGGACACCGGTGGTGGTGGCGGACACTGAGATTTTCCGTGAAGTTGGCGGAGATGCCGCTCATTATGTGCCAGCTGATTCACCTGAGGCTTTTGCGGCTGCTGTGCATGCTCTGGCTGAACCCGATCAATGGGCGGAGAGTTCGACGGCGTCCATTGCCCAAGCGGGCACGTTCAGCTGGGATTCCTCCGCGCGCGAACTGTTGGCAATTGCACAGGAGCTGCGCCGCTAGCCATGACCACGCAGCTGGTCCGCGTCCGCAAAAAGCCGCACTTCGGCCGCCCTATTTCTCAGCAGAGCTAGAAGCCGTGGTTCGCGAACCCATTAGGACCTAGAAGCCGCTGCGAATACTTGTCACCCCTGGGCACCTGCGTCTCGAGGAGAAGTTGGGACGCGAAGATCCGGGTGCTGAGGTCATTTTATCCACCACCATCACGAATGCTCAGGGGATCCGCGCCCAGGAATACCGGTACTGGAGCACAGGTATCTATCCTGCCGAGGCTGAGCATCTGGAAAACTCTCAATCCGCACTTCAGATATACAGTGCCTACGAGTCCAATGTGACACTGGGACATGGCCCCACGGCCGTTGCGGCAGCAGCACAACGAACGGCCAAACTCCTGGATACGGGTCCTATCCAATCTCCGTTATTCTGGCTCACAGGAACTGTCACCGGTCTTGGTCTGACGATACTGACGCTGGCGTTCTCACTCTCCAAACGCCAACGTCATGAGTTGATCTTTCGCAGACTCACCACTGCTCAGCACCTGCTCGCCGGCGTGGTGCTGAGCCTCGATGCACTTGAGCTTGCCCTGGCCCTGGATGACACACGGCTGAACACCGTAGTGATGCTTGGGACAGCTCCAAAGAACATGTCAGCTGAATCTGACCAGCGGATATTTGAAAGCGCCTTGGCTATGGCATGGCGCTTGGCCGATGACCTCCAGGAACGTCCCTTATCGCAGCGCCTTGACCCCGGGTACGTGGCTGAAATTGCGAAGTTGAAACAATCGGTTCAGACGCTTGTCCTACGCAACACCGACGTCCACCGACGTACTCAATCCCTACTCGATGCAGCACGTGGCCGAAACCCGAAACGCAACACCTCAGAGATCCCCAAGGTGACGTCCTAAAACCTGTATACCCTCACGCCGTGGCTTGGGGCTCCCGGACATCCAGCACACCTGTTGGTTTTGCGCGTTTGTCATGATCGATTGGCTTACAGCCTTCTTGTTGTCCTAGTAATAAGAGCCTTTAGCCATTTGGAGTATTGGGGCCGGTGCGGATCGGTGATCAAGAGTGGAGAATAACTGCCACTAGTCGTAATCCACCCAATCTTGCCGTCCGGGCCAAGCTTGGGAGTCCACCTGCGCCACTTGGTTCCTTGCCGATCGGGTTCATCTATGCAGCGCCGGAGTCCGTGCCGATTCTCCTTATCCTTGAAGTGCTTCATCGTGTGATGGCGTGCGCAGGCGGGGCGTTAGTTTCCAATGGTTGAGGCACCACCAAACTCAAAAGCTCGTAAGTGATCAAACTCAGTGTCCATCTCAGGATCGGGACAATTGGGCATTTAACAGCCTTCGGCCAACGCCTGCAACACGGCCTTCTCGGCAGCCGCAATGTACACCGTTGTGTGTCCAGCACCAACGGCTCCGGCAATAGTGGATTTAGCAGTATATGGTGACGCGCCAGCTTTGACAGCCCCTCCAGAAACGTGCAGCGATATACATGCCCGAAGCGCTGACAGTCAACACGTACAACGTTGGCCATGACATCCCTTCGCTTCCAGCGTCACAGCTGCGTCTGCGCTCTATCAGCGCTTCCTTCACACGAGTGACGACGGTCTCGGGTACATCTTCTCCCGTGTCCTGCCCGCCTTTCCCGCAAAAGAGCACACCGTGGTATGTCCCGCCAGAACTAACAACCGAGTCTCCATCGCAGCCGCATTTTCCATCGAGAGACTCGCAGTGTACGCCAGCAGCGGCCGTCAATTCGGGAATCCCCAGAGACATCCGAGACGAGCTAAGGGTTCACGACTGCCGATGATTCGCCCGGGGACGTTATTATCTCCAACCTCAACCGAGGGTGAAGGCTCGTTGCACAGCAGCTACAAAACGTCTAGGCCATCGCACCGAACTTGTACAGGAGAGCCCACTCGTCGAGCCGCGTTGGAAGCCTTCAATGCCCTCATGTTCGTTGTGACAGTCGCCGCCAGTGAGTATGGGAAAAGTAGAATCGTTCGATAATCTGGAGCCTCTTCACCTGTCTGGCCGGAAGTGCCACCCGAGGCGGGCCTGCCCACAGACACAGGAGCAGGGCCAATGCTGCGCACGGACTCAGGGAGTTGCAAGGCCGCCGCAAATGCCGCAACGTCCTTTTCTGCTCCAGTCAGCGAGGCAAGGCGCATGGCCGGGGGAAGCCCGAGCTCCTGCCGCAAAGTAAATTCCCGCTCAGCATGCCCGGCGGGGTCCCATCTAACTAGCGCCGAAACCTCAACTGAGTCCTCAGCCGTGACTACAACAATTCCTCCGTCTTTGGCAGATCTCACCAGTGCTGCGGCATTCATCCACCGACGGAGTGTCTCTTCTCCAGCACGCAACGACTCACGCCGGAGCATAGAATCTCCGTCCAAGAGCAGTGCCGCCGAGTAGCCGTGATGAGCCACCGGTTCAGCACCTATAGTTGCCACAACTATGGCGGGCCTGTCAGGCACAGTTGTCCTAATGTGATCCCCTGAAGAGGAAATCACTGGCACTGAGGGGAAAGCCCTGCCCAATTCCTCTGCGGTCCGCAGTGCACCGATGGAAATAGCCCGCAATTGGCGGTTCCCACACGTACCGCAGCTAAAGGCAGTTTCCGCCTGCCCGCACCATTTGCACGTGACCATGGAAGAAGCCGACCCCGGGGACCGTGTTTGCATCAGAGGCCCTGTGCAATGTCTGCATCTGGCCACCTCTCGACAGCGCTGGCAGGCTAATGCCGGAGCGTAGCCGGTTCGGGCCACCTGAACCAATACCGGGCCCATCTTCAGCGCGGCCTTTGCGGTTTCCCAGGCCCTGTGTGGCAGCCGGGCCATGGCGGCGGCGGGGTCACGTTCCAGCTCATAGGAATCCGACGTGCTAATGACCCGCGCCGTGGCCTTGCGCACCTCTGGGCGTTCAGCTAAGAGCTCTTGGGCCCATCCTGTGGCGACCAACCGCTGGGACTCACTGCTTCGGCTGTGCCCGGCCATCAACACCGCCGTTGCCTCAACTTCAGAGCGTAACAACAGAACGTCACGGCTGTGTTGGTAGGGAGCTCTACGTTCAATATGAAGCTCGTCACCGTCATCCCAGCAACAAACCAAACCTAGCTCTGCTACTGGCGCGTACGCCGCGGAACGAGTACCGATCACAATGCGCACGTCGCCTGAAAGAACTTGCAGGAAGTTGGCGTATCTCTTGCTGGGACCATCGTCAGCGGTGAGCTTGACGAAGCTGCCCTTCGGAAGGACCGCGGTAAATGCCTGCTCCAATAATTCGAGGTCCCGTAGATCGGGAACAACCACGATGGCTCCCCGCCCTGACAATTGGCAGTATGCAACTACTTGAGCCAGTTGGTGGTGCCATGACCGGGGCCCCCAACCGTGGAGTGCACCGAGTACGCCTTTGGGGCACTGGCCCAAAGCCAATTTCGTCAAGAAGTCCTCGGCATGAGCAAACTCAGTGAAGAGAGAATGCCCGGGTTTAGCCTCGGGAAGCATCTCCACGGGCGCGGGTCCGGTTTCCTTCTTCAGGTAGATCTTCTCGAGGCTGGCGACACGCGGTGGGACAGCTACCCGCAACACATCAGCTACTGTGCCGGCGTACCGTGCGGCAACCCTCCGGGCCAGTTCAAGTACCTGTGGGGTGAGCACAGGGACAGCTGAATAAACCCTGCTCAGTGGCACCAGCCTTTCGCTTTCAGACTCAGCAGTGCGCGCAACGAGATACCCGTTGAGGTCTTGGCCAGAGAATTTTACCTTCACCCGAACCCCTGGCCGGGCCTCTGCGTCCAACTCCAGGGGGACGGAGTAATCAAACATTCGGTCAAGATGGGGCAGCGGTGAATCAATCGCAACTTGGGCAACTGGTAGCGACGGCGCCAACACGACTCCACTGTGTGGATCTGCTACTCGATCCTTGGTGACGAATCCACTCAAAAGACTTAACTGCACACCGTGATTGGGCGAAGCGTGACTAGCGGCAGTGTGGTTCTCGGCTTCGGTCACGGCATCCTCCTCTGATATGTGTTGCCAGACCTACGGGCAAAAACTGTAGGCCATGGACAGGGCCTCCAAACCCAACTGTGCAGGTCCCCATTAGTCGTCCTGAAACCAGCTAAGCACAGCCCGCTGACAAAGGAGTCGGCGAACTGTGCTTGGCTGTGGACAACTTCGAGCTTAGGCGTTGAAGAACGCCTTCAGCGCAGCTACCCGGTCAAGATTTTCCCACGTGAAATCGGGGTCGTCGCGGCCAAAGTGACCATGTGCTGCCGTTTTGGCGTAAATGGGGCGTTTCAGATCAAGGCTGTCGATGATGGCCAGCGGACGCAAATCGAAGATAGCCGCAATGGCTTCTTCAATCATGCGAGGGTCAACATGCTCGGTGCCAAAAGTCTCAACATAGGTTCCCACCGGCTTGGCCACGCCAATGGCATAGCCCACCTGAATTTCGGCACGATCCGCAAGGCCAGCGGCCACCACATTTTTGGCAACCCAGCGCATGGCATAGGCCGCTGAACGGTCAACTTTTGAGGGGTCCTTACCCGAGAAGGCACCACCTCCGTGGCGTGCCATTCCACCATAAGTGTCAACAATGATCTTGCGTCCCGTCAGCCCCGCATCACCTACGGGACCACCAACAACGAAGGGGCCTGCAGGGTTTAAATAGGTTTGAATCTTAGAAACATCCAGACCAGAAGCCTCCATGACCGGGGCAATGACGAATTCTTGCAAGTCGGCTCGCAACTTATCAAGGGAGGTGCCTTCGGCGTGCTGGCTGGAGATGACAACAGTGTCAACCGAAACAGGCTTTTCGCCGTCGTACCCAATGGTCACTTGCGTTTTACCATCCGGTCGCAAGTACTCCAATTCACCCGATTTGCGCACGCTTGAGAGGCGCTCGGAAAGCCTATGCGCCAAGTAAATGGGGGTCGGCATATATGAGGCTGTTTCGTTGCTGGCGTAGCCAAACATCAACCCTTGGTCGCCAGCACCTTGGGCGTCATACTTATCAACTGCGGTTCCCTCGCGGGTCTCGAAAGCGTTAAACACGCCGTCGGAAATATCTTGGGACTGCTGCCCGATAGAAACCGAAACACCACAGCGGGCACCGTCAAACCCGTTGGCAGAGGAGTCATAGCCAATGTCGAGGATGGTGTTGCGCACGATTTGCGGAATTTCCACGTAGGCATTGGTCGTGACCTCGCCGGCCACATGGACCAAGCCAGTGGTTGCCATCGTTTCAACCGCAACTCGCGATTCCGGGTCTTCGGCTAGCAGCGCGTCAAGGATGGCGTCACTGATCTGGTCACAAATCTTATCGGGGTGGCCTGCCGTCACGGATTCGGAGGTAAATAGGCGCAGGGGGTTCGCTGAAGTCACGTCTCTACTTTACTTTGGTTTGTGCTGCGCTTCATGGGCGCCTGACATGGGCTGTCATAGTGGTCGGAGCTAGGTGGCTTGTGCTTTATCCTGTGCCGACACGGTCTTCGTTGCATCAAGGCGCTGCGCTATGAGATGTACGACGGCGTTGGCCACCTCACGCTTGCTGCCACCGGCCTGCACGGGGCTGGCACCGTCCAAGGCAAGAATCTCTACCTGGTTGGTATCCTGCCCAAAGACGCGCTCAGTATTGGTGTCCCCGGGCCCGACTTCATTGACAACCAACAAGTCGCATCCTTTTCGCATCAGCTTTTCCTGTGCGTAGCGAAGGACGTCGCCTTGTTCATCACCGGTTTCTGCAGCAAAACCAACAATCAGCTGCTGCTGGTTCTGCGCCGCCCGATGGGCAACAACCTCGATAAGGATGTCCGGATTACGGACAAGTGTAATAACAGGGTCCTGCGTATTGTCCCGCTTTTTAATCTTGCCCGTTGAAATACTTGACGGGCGGAAATCAGCCACGGCGGCGGCCATGATGACAACATCCGCCGTTGCCGCCGCTGCCAGCGTGGCCGAGCGCAATTCAAGGGCCGTTTCAATTCGTTGAAGTTTGGCCCCGGCAGGCGCCGCTACTTCCATTGGAGCGTGGATCAGGGTGACCTGGGCGCCGGCAGCCAGGGCCGCTTCTGCAAGTGCCACGCCCTGCTTGCCCGAGGACTTGTTGCCAAGGTAGCGGACAGGGTCAAGAGGTTCCCGCGTCCCACCTGCCGTGATAAGTACGTGAACTCCGGAGAGAGGACCTTCCGAGACGGACGTCTCACTGGAAGACTTTTCGCTGCTTCGCAACTCATGGGGAGGTGCCAGCTCGCTGAGCTGTGTGTCCTGCGTATCAGAGCGGTTCTGGGCTACCTTGAGCTCTGCCGCCCTTGTGGGAGTCTCTTGCGTAGAGACGTCCCGGACCAAGGCTATGGCTGCAGCGAATATTGCTTCGGGCTCGGGAAGGCGGCCGGGACCCGTGTCAGGGCCAGTCAACCTGCCCACTGCAGGATCCAACACATGCACCCCACGGGAGCGCAAGGTGGCTACGTTGGCCTGCGTGGATGCGTGCTGCCACATCTCTGTGTGCATGGCTGGAGCAAAGAGGACAGGTCCGCGAGCCATCAACAACGTGGTTGTTAAAAGGTCGTTGGCATGGCCGCCGGCAGCCTTAGCCAAAAGGTCGGCGGTTGCCGGCGCCACAACAATCAGGTCCGCCTCATGACCAATCCGGACATGGTTCACCTGGTCTACAGCCGCAAAAACATCGTTGGTGACGGGTTGTCCGCTCAATGCCTCCCACGTTGCCACGCCCACAAATTTCGTGGACGCGTCAGTAGGGATGACAGTGACCAGATGCCCTGCTTCAGTAAACAGACGCAGTAGCAAGGCCGACTTGTAGGCGGCGATGCCGCCGCCTACCCCTAGGACAATGTTCAGCTCAGTCACCTTGTAGTTTTCTTAAATCGCTTACGCGGTTTCGTTCGGCGTGGAAACCAGCAGGCCCTCGTCGATTTCACGGAAGGCGATTGAGAGGGACTTCTCGTTCAGCCTGGTATCAACGAGTGGGCCAACGTACTCGAACAGGCCCTCGTGGAGCTGTGCGTAGTAGGCGTTGATCTGGCGTGCGCGCTTTGCACCAAAGATGACCAGTCCGTACTTCGAATCTGCTGCTTCAAGCAGTGAATCGATCGGGGGATTGATGATGCCTTCGGGTTGTGTAGTCAATTACTTCTCCAAAAAAATCGAAAGGGTGTCCTGCAGATCAGAAAATTGTGACAACACTTTTAAGTGCCTACACAATCTGATCAAACAAGGTGGTGGGGGGTGAGCCCCATCAGTTCAACAAGCGCGGCTGCGGCACGGCTTACATCGTCATTGACGATGACATAATCAAACTCCGGCGCGGCAGCAAGTTCCAGTTTAGCCGTTTCTAGGCGACGTTGCTGTTCCTGCGCACTTTCTGTGCCGCGTCCCACTAAACGGCGGACAAGTTCTGCCCAATTTGGCGGGGAAAGGAACACGAAATCCGCCTCAGGCATGGCGGCTTTAACCTGTCGGGCCCCCTGCAAGTCAATTTCAAGCAGGACTGACTTTCCAGCGGCAACGGCTTCCTGGACGGTGCTGCGCAATGTGCCGTAACGGTTTACGCCATGAACCACCGCCCACTCCAGCAGATCCCCACTGGCGGCCAGCTGATCAAACTCCTTAGCACTTTTGAAGAAGTAATGAACACCTTCCTCTTCCCCTGGCCGTGCAGCACGGGTAGTGGCGGAGACGGAAAGCCAGACATCCGGATAATTGTCCCGGATGAACGTTGAGACAGTACCTTTTCCTACAGCGGTTGGTCCGGCCAGCACCGTCACGCCACAACGGCTCTTTAGGCGGGTGGTCTTTTCACTTGGGACATGAACCTCGCTCATGACGTCTGTCCCAGGTAGTGAACCAAAGCCCGGCGTTGGTGTACGCCCAGGCCACGCACCCTGCGGGTTGGGGCAATCCCCAGCTCGCTCATGATCACAGTTGCACGTACCTTTCCTATGCCCGGGAGGGCTTCAAGTAATTCACACACTTTAAGTCGCTCGAGAGCGGGTTCGCAAGCTGCCGCTTCAAGCACTGCGGCAACACTCTTGTGCCCGGACTTCAAGTCAGCTTTGGCTTGGGAGCGTACGGCTCGTGCAGCCAGGGCTTTGATGCGTGCCTCTGCGCGTTCATGTTGGGACAATTGCGGCAAATTCACGAAAAAGCTCCCTGTTGATGGCTCTCCCCGGTGCGGGTTACGAACGCAGTAATTCTTCGAACATATCCCTACCGGGGAGGCAAATCAATCTGTCGGAAAGCTTGAAGTGCTGCTATAAGCCCGCCAGCGTCTCCACCGTGGCTGCGCGTAACGCGGCAACCTGCGGTCCGGCAACGAGGATACCCCGGCTGGAGGTCGCCAGCACAGCCGGATACGCAGTACCAAATGTAGCCCGCATATTTACCCCGGTGGCGCCTTGCGCTCCGAGACCCGGCGCCAGTAGCGGCCCGTGGACCGCAGCAAGATCTATACCCAAATCAGCTAGTGCACCTCCCACTGTGGCACCAACAACCAGGCCCACAGATCCCAGTGCTTCAGCGGCATAGCGTTGATTTTCGACGCCTGCAGCCTCCACGATGCGCTTGGCAACAGAATCGCTGCCACCCACGTGCTGTACCGAGGCACCCTCCGGATTAGAGGTTAGGGCAAGCACAAAGACACCCCTGCCGTTCGCTGCTGCCATCTCAAGAGCCGGGCGCAGCGATTCAAAACCCAAGTAAGGGCTTAGCGTTACGGCATCAGCCGCCAAGGCTGAACCATCTCGCAGCCATGCGTCAGCGTAGCCAGCCATGGTAGAGCCGATGTCTCCGCGTTTAGCGTCAGCGATGGTCAAAAGCTGCGCCTGAGCAGCGGCAGCCAGCAACTCCTCCAAGGCGGCCATACCAGCGGAGCCGTGGCGCTCGTAGAGAGCCACCTGTGGTTTGATGGCTGCTGCTATCGGCGCCACAGCCTCAAGCACAGTTCGTGAGAACCTCCGCACGCCATCGGCGCTGTCATCCAGCCCCCATGCTGCCAGGAGGGCCGGATGCGGGTCGATACCCACACAAAGGGGTCCCCTGGCAAGCATGGCTGCGGCAAGCCGAGCCCCAAAAGGCTCCCGCTCACCGCTGTTAGTTGGCATTCTGAGCTGCCAGTCCTGCGGCAAGAACAATGGCGTGTTCCTGCAAACTGGTGACATCCCATTCGTAGGAACGCAAGGCTTCCATGGCCTGAACTGCCACGTTGAATTCAGCAACAGTGGTGATGCAGGGCCGGCCGTTGGAGATTGCTGCCGCACGAATCTCGTAGCCATCTCCGCGCGCTTGACCACCTGAGGGGGTGTTGAAGATCATGTCGATCTTGCCATTGTTGATCAGGTCGACAATGCTCTGATCCCCGGACACTGTGCTTTCTTGGCTGATCTTGCGCACAGTGGTGGAGGCAATGCCGTTGCGGCGCAGCACGTCCGCGGTACCACTGGTGGCAACAATCGTGTAGTCCAGGTCCACGAGACGCTTGACGGCCATAATGATGGAGCGTTTGTCACGATTCGCCACCGAAACAAAGACAGTCCCGGAGACCGGCAAGGCACCACTGGCAGCAGCCTGGCTCTTGGCGAAAGCAGTATCAAAATGTTTGTCGATCCCCATCACCTCACCGGTGGAGCGCATCTCCGGGCCCAGCAGGGAGTCAACTACGTGCCCTTCGGGGGTGCGGAAACGGTTGAAGGGTAGAACAGCTTCTTTGACAGCCACGGGGGCGTTATCTGGCAGATTGCCGCCGTCGCCCACTTCAGGCAGGATGTGGTGCACGCTGCGCAAGTGGGCGATGGAAACGCCAACACCGATCAAAGCCGCGGCCTTGGCCATCTGCACACCCGTGGCCTTCGACACAAACGGGACAGTACGCGAAGCCCGCGGGTTGGCTTCAAGTACGTAGAGAATGTCAGCCGCCAAAGCGAACTGAATGTTGATCAAGCCACGTACACCAACACCTTCGGCAATGGCACGGGTGGCCTTGCGGACACGCTCCTGCACGTCTTTGCCCAGAGTGATGGGAGGCAGCACGCAAGCGGAATCGCCAGAGTGGATACCGGCCTCTTCAATGTGCTCCATAATGCCGCCAAGGTACATATCCTTGCCGTCAAACAACGCGTCAACATCAATTTCAATGGCGTCTTCAAGGAACCTGTCAATGAGCACCGGGTGTGCTTCAGTGATCTCGGTGGCGTTCGTGATGTAGCGGGAGAGATGCGCCTCGTCGTAGACGATCTCCATGCCGCGGCCGCCCAGCACGTAGGAGGGGCGCACAAGGACGGGGTAGCCAATCTCATCGGCAATCTTTTTTGCATCGTTGAAGGACACAGCGGTGCCATTCTTTGGCGCTATCAGGCCGGCCTCATCAAGCACACGCGAGAACATACCGCGGTGTTCCGCTAAATCGATGGCTTCCGGAGAGGTTCCCAAGATGGGCACACCGGCATCAGCCAGTTCCGCAGCAAGCTTCAGCGGGGTCTGGCCACCGAGCTGCACAAAAACACCCAGCACCCCGCCTGTACGCTCTTCAGCCGCGATGATCTCCAGGACGTCCTCGAGTGTCAGCGGTTCAAAATAAAGACGCGTGGAGACGTCGTAGTCGGTGGAGACGGTTTCCGGGTTGCAGTTGACCATGACTGTCTCGTAGCCGGCTTTGCGCAGTGCCATGGAGGCGTGCACGCAGGAGTAGTCGAACTCGATACCCTGACCGATGCGGTTGGGCCCGGAACCCAAGATGATGACAGAGGGCTTTTCGTGCAGCGCAATCTCATCTTCCTCGTCGTAGGTGGAGTAGTGGTACGGGGTGTACGCTGCAAATTCAGCTGCACAAGTGTCCACAGTCTTGTACACGGGGCGGATGTTCAATGCCTGGCGGACGCCGCGCACCACCGCCTCAGAGTTGTGTGTCAGCTCACCGATCTGAGCGTCGGAGAAGCCGTGGCGCTTGGCCAGCTTGAGCATCTCCGGTGTCAGCGCGGTGGACTGGCGGATAGTTGCCGAGACCTCGTTCAGCAGCACCAGCTGGTCCAAGAACCAGGGGTCAATGCCTGTGGCTTCGTACATTTGCTCAATGGTGGCACCGCCCAGCAGGGCACGCTGCACCTGGCCAAGGCGCTCGGTGGTGGGGCGCTTGGAAGCCTCAATGAGGTCAGGAACGTCCAGTTCATTGACACTTTGGAATTCAAGACTGGCACCCTTTTGCTCCAGTGAGCGCAGTGCCTTCTGGAGCGCTTCGGTGAAGTTACGCCCCATGGCCATAGCCTCACCAACACTCTTCATGGTGGTGGTCAATGTGTCATCGGCCGCAGGGAACTTCTCAAACGCGAAGCGGGGAACCTTAACAACCACGTAATCCAAAGCAGGTTCAAAGGAAGCCGGAGTCTTCTGCGTGATGTCATTGGGGATCTCATCCAGCGTGTACCCAAGTGAGAGCTTCGTGGCGATCTTGGCGATGGCGAAACCGGTTGCCTTCGAGGCCAATGCCGATGAGCGTGACACACGCGGATTCATCTCAATGACCACTACTCGGCCGGTGTCTGGCTCAATGGCGAACTGGATGTTGCAACCACCGGTGTCAACGCCCACCTCACGGATGATGGCGATGGAAATATCGCGCAGGTTCTGGTATTCACGATCCGTCAGCGTCATGGCCGGGGCCACCGTGATGGAGTCACCGGTGTGAACGCCCACCGGATCAAAGTTCTCAATGGAGCAAACAACAACAACATTGTCGTTTTTGTCGCGCATCATTTCAAGCTCATACTCCTTCCAGCCAAGGATGCTCTCTTCAAGCAAAACCTCAGTGGTGGGGCTGTACTGCAGTCCCTGGCCAACAATGCGGGACAAGTCCTCTGGGCTGTAAGCCAGTCCGGAACCCAGCCCACCCATGGTGAATGACGGGCGCACCACCATGGGGTAGCCAAGATCTTCAGCAGCAACAAATGCCTCATCCAAGGTGTGAATGATGTGGCTACGGGCAGATTCTGCTCCGCAACGCTCAACCACGCCCTTGAACTTTTCACGGTCCTCACCCAGCTCAATGGCGGCGATATTGGCACCGATCAACTCAACGTTGTACTTTTCGAGCACACCGTTTTTGTCCAAGGCGATGGCGGTGTTCAGCGCCGTCTGACCACCCAAGGTTGGCAGGATCGCATCGGGGCGTTCCTTGGCGATGATCTGTTCAACCACCTCGGGAGTGATGGGTTCAACGTAGGTGGCATCGGCAAACTCTGGATCAGTCATGATCGTTGCCGGGTTGGAGTTTACCAGGATGACCCGCAGGCCCTCTTCCTTCAAAACGCGCAGCGCCTGGGTGCCCGAGTAGTCAAACTCGGCAGCCTGTCCGATCACGATCGGGCCGGAGCCAATAACCAAAACTGATTTAAGATCTTCCCTCTTTGGCATTACTTGTCTTCCTGGCTCTGTGTGGTCTGGCTCTGTGTGGTCTGGCTCTGTGCGGTTTTGTACTTAGTCATGAGATTGATGAACCTGTCAAACAGGTAGGCGGCATCGTGTGGACCGGCCGCGGCTTCCGGGTGATACTGCACGGAGAAGGCTGGAATATCCAGGCAGGACAGCCCTTCAACCACGTGGTCGTTGAGGCTGATGTGGGAAACTTCAACCCTGCCAAAACGATCCTCGGGCGCCTGGCCAGGTCCGTCAAGGGGTGCGTCCACGGCGAAGCCGTGGTTTTGGCTGGTGATTTCCACCTTGCCAGTGCTGCGGTCCAGAACCGGCTGGTTCATGCCACGGTGTCCGTAGCGCAACTTGTAGGTGCCAAAGCCCAGGGCGCGTCCCAGAATTTGGTTTCCAAAGCAGATGCCAAAGTACGGCACCCCAGCGTCCAGGAAGCTACGGACAAAGCCAACCTGGCGGTCGGCCGTAGCTGGATCACCGGGGCCATTGGAGATGAACACGCCATCCGGGTTCAACGCTTGGGCTTCTTCGAAAGTGGCAGTTGCGGGCAGGACATGCAGGCGCACCCCACGCTCGGCGAAGCGTGCAGGGGTCATGGCTTTCATGCCAAGGTCCAGTGCAACGATTGTAAAGAGGGTCTCCCCCGTCCAGCCGTGCTGGGCAGGTTCAACCACGTACGCTTCCTTGCAACTGACCTCCTCGGCCAGGCGCAGGCCCTCCATGGACGGCTGAGCCTGAACTTCGGTGAGGAGTTCAGTCTCAGGACGCGCTGCATCGGCACCGGAGAAAATACCGGCCTTCATGGCACCGCGTTCACGCAGGTGCCGGGTGATGGCGCGAGTGTCTACTCCTTGAATGCCAACAATGTTCTGCGCAGACAGTTCCTCATCGAGGGTCCCTTCGCTGCGCCAGTTGGACGGGCGGCGTGCCGCGTCACGGACAATGTAACCCGCAGCCCAAATTCTGGCTGACTCATTATCTGCTTTGTTCACACCCGTATTACCTATGTGAGGTGCCGTCTGCACTATCAGCTGGCGTGCGTAAGAGGGGTCTGTCAACGTTTCCTGGTAGCCGGTCATTCCGGTGGTGAAGACCGCCTCACCCAGGGCCGTGCCCTGAGCACCGTAGCTGCTGCCGCGGAAAGTGCGTCCATCTTCCAAGACCAAAAGTGCCTGTGTAGGCATGATTGCATCACTCATTCTCAATTGTTCTTTCCGTTGTGCTCGGCTGTGGGTGTGTCCGTTAAGGGCGTACCATTCACGGTCGCTTCTTCTGCATCTTCTAAGTCATTCTCCGCCACGTTAGGTACTGTGGCGGTTTGCTCTGTGGGTAACAATCCCTGCAACGCCTCCATTAGGGGGCGTTTGGCTCCGGCTTCAGTGGTGCGGAAACCGGTGTCTACTTCGGTTTCTTCAAGGAACCAGCTGATAACAACCAGCCCGTCCCTTTCAACAAATTTCCCGGCCATCCCGGACGCAGTGCCCACATCGGTGAGGCATTCCTTGGCAATGAAGATGTCCTGCGCGCCCGAGCGGTCCATGACAATCCCGCGGGGATAGACATGGACAACGCCCGGTGTGCGGATACCGAGCTCGTGAACTGCCAACCGGTCAAGCCAGTCGCCAGTGGTGGTTGTGACTACATACGTTCCAGGCACACTGATCAAAGCTGTGCCGAGGTCCGCGGGGATGGGTGGCAACGGCGCTACTTCCGCCTGACGTTTAAGTTTGTTGCGCCATCCCCAACCCATCAATCCAAAGACAACAACCACAAGCATCAAGGTCAGGATGCCTGGCAGGATTCTCTCATCCACTAGTTGGCTCCGTGGATGTAGGGGGTGTTCAGTTTGCTTCCGAGGACTGTTGGGTGCCCATGGAAGAACGTCGCAGCAACCTTGCCGGGCAAAACCAGTCCGGCAAAGGGGGAATTACGTCCCTTCGTAGCCATATTTTTCGGATCCACGTTCCATCGGGCATGCGGATCCACCAAGACAATATTGGCTGGTTCCCCAACTTCCAACGGACGGCCCTGGTCAGTGAGCTGACCTATCCGTGCAGGTGCAGTTGAGGTGACGCGGGCAAAGTCTTCCCACGTCATTAGGCCTGTCTCAATCATGGTTTCCTGCACTACCGACAACGCTGTTTCCAGTCCCGTCATGCCCATGGCCGCCGCGGCCCACTCGCATTCCTTAGCTTCGCTGGGGTGCGGAGCATGGTCGGTGCCTACAATGTCGATGGTGCCATCGGCCAATGCTGCGCGCAGGGCGTGGACATCGGCGTCCGTGCGCAAAGGTGGGTTGACCTTATAGACGGGGTTGTAGCTTCGGACCAGTTCTTCGGTCAGAAGCAGGTGGTGGGGGGTGACCTCGGCGGTGACTTTAATGCCACGCTCTTTGGCCCAGCGGATGATTTCTACTGAGCCAGCTGTTGAGACGTGACATATGTGGAGGCGCGAGTCCACATGTTGAGCCAATAGAACATCCCGGGCAATGATGGATTCTTCTGCCACAGCTGGCCAGCCGGCCAGGCCCAGGTCGGCAGAAACTTTACCCTCGTTCATTTGGGCACCCTCGGTGAGGCGGGGCTCCTGCGCATGCTGGGCAATGACGCCGTCGAACGCCTTCACGTATTCAAGAGCGCGGCGCATCATGACGGGATCGCTGACGCAAATACCGTCGTCAGAGAAAACCCTGACTCTGGCCCTAGAGTCCGCCATGGCGCCAAGCTCGGCAAGCTGCTTGCCAGCCAGCCCAACTGTTACGGCCCCTACCGGCCGCACGTCAACCCAACCAGATTCACGTCCCAAAGTGTAAACCTGTTCAACAACGCCAGCAGTGTCTGCAACCGGTGAACTATTGGCCATGGCGTGCACTGCTGTGAAGCCGCCCAGGGCTGCCGCACGAGTTCCCGTTTCAACAGTCTCGGCGTCTTCCCTGCCTGGTTCGCGCAGATGAGTGTGTAAGTCAACCATCCCCGGCAGCGCCACGAGGCCGTCGCCTTCAATAACCGTGGCACCGACCACAACGTCGGGGCCAAGGTCGGCTCCTACGGCTGTGATGACCCCGCCGCTGATGAGGATGTCGGCAGTGGTATTGCCGTACAGGGAAGCCGAACGAATCAAATAACTTGTGGAAGTCATGAATGGTCCTTTACAGACGGGATGGTGCTTGAATTTGTTGAAAGCCACGGGAGAACTGGCACGATTTTTTCCTCACGCATTTCCCCGGACAGCAGCAAGTACAGGGCTGCCATGCGTACTGAGACACCGTTGCGTACCTGTGCAAGCACCGTTGAGCGTGGAGAATCGGCGGCTGCAGAGGAGATTTCCAAGCCACGGTTCATCGGCCCGGGGTGCATGATGATGGTGTCCTTGAGATTCAGCGCGTCAAGTCTGGCCAGGCGGGCGTCGTCGAACCCCCACCGGCGGGCATACTCCTGCGTGGAAGGGAAGAATGAGGCGTTCATGCGCTCTGCCTGCACCCGTAGCATCATGACTGCGTCTACTCCGCTCTCAAGCGTTGCATCAAGGTCGTAGCTGACCTCGCAGGGCCAATGCTCCACTCCAATAGGGAGCAGGGTGGGCGGTGCCACGAGAGTGACGTGGGCACCAAGGGTGTGCAGCAGCCACACATTGGAACGCGCCACGCGCGAGTGCAGGACATCCCCCACGATGAGCACCCGCATGCCCGTCAAGTCAGCTCCAACAGATGCGCTGCCACTGAGTTTGGCCCAATGGGCCCGCATAGTGAAGGCATCAAGCAATGCTTGTGTGGGGTGGGCATGGGTGCCATCCCCGGCGTTGATCACCGCTGCGTCTATCCACCCGGAGTTGGCTAGTCTTGCTGGTGCGCCGGAGGCCCAGTGCCTTATGACAACTGCGTCAGCACTCATGGCTTCCAGAGTCTGGGCTGTGTCTTTGAGAGATTCACCCTTAGACACTGAGGAGCCTTTGGCGCTAAAATTGATGACGTCGGCGGAAAGCCGCTTTGCCGCAGCTTCAAATGAAATGCGTGTGCGGGTTGAGTCTTCAAAAAATAAGTTCACCACGGTTCGGCCGCGCAGAGCCGGAAGCTTCTTAATTTCTCGCTCACCAACGGCAGACATTTCCTGTGCAGTGTCCAGAATCTGGATGGCGTTCGCCCGGCTCAGTTCCTCTGTTGACAGCAGGTGCCTCATGCGCCCGCCTCAATGAGCACTTCGTCATTTTCGACGCTGCCACCATCAATCTCAGAAAGACGCACACGCACCTTCTCGCTGGAAGACGTGGGAAGGTTCTTGCCCACATGGTCTGCTCTGATGGGCAGTTCACGGTGTCCTCGGTCAACGAGCACGGCGAGTCTGACAACGCGAGGGCGGCCTAGATCGACGAGCGCGTCAAGGGCTGCACGGATGGTGCGACCTGAGTACAGCACGTCATCCACAAGGACTATGGTTTTTCCATCGATACCCGAAGCGGGCAGTTGTGTTCTTTGTGGGGCCCGTGTTGGGTGCCGGGCCAGGTCGTCACGAAACATGGTGACGTCCAATTGGCCTACGATGGCGGCAGGATCCACTGCGGGATCGCTGGCGGCCAATTTGGTGGCCAACCGTTGGGCTAAAGGATAGCCTCGCCGCGGGATACCCAGCAGCAACAGGTTCCCTGCACCTTTGTTGGCTTCAAGAATTTCATAGGCGATACGAGTCAGTGCCCGCTCGATGTCCGCTGCGGTGAGAACCACACGGGACACAGCGACTGGCACTGAGTTTTGCAAAACTTCCTCAAACTCATCAGAGGAGTTGTTCATTTTCTCGCGTCCCCTTTCCCCGCCTCACAGGACGGAATTAAAAGGTTGATTGCGTACACCTCAAACTACCACAGCAGTCCTGGGCAGTTTCACGATTAAAGCGCCTCGAGCTGGGACGCAGTTTGGTGGGAGATTAGCGCAAGCTCACGGCCCGTTCGTGAATAAGCTACAGAGGGAAGATTACGCGCGCCATCTTTGTCGCGGCATCTTGTGGCCCTAGTCTTGAACTCATGAGTGAACCAGGCCGATGGCAACCCCCCGCCCCAGGCGCCCCGGAGCAACAATATCCACAAGACCCGCATGGACAGCCACAATATGGACACCAGCAGTACGCCCAGCAACAGTATGCACAGCAACAGTATGCACAGCCGCTCCCCCAAGGGAACCAGAACTTCGCCCAAGCCAACGCGCAGGGAACTGCGCTAAGTCACACCTCTGAGTATTGGGTCCACCACGCTCCCGATCCCCGCCGGAAAAAGTCACCGGGTGCAGCAGTGAAGGTGACAAACCTCATCTTACTGTGTGCCTTTGCACTCATAACCGTTATCACTTTGGCGTTCTTCGCCATTTCTATCGGTGCAAACGTGTTTTTGATCTGTGGTGCCCTCGCTTTGATTCCCCTTTCCATCTGTGTAGCCACACTGATGTGGATCGACAGGTGGGAACCAGAACCCATCTCCGCCCTGATCTTAGGTTTTTGTTGGGGTGCAGGCATGGCTGTTATTACCACCTTGGTGGTGGGCAGCTGGGTCCAGCCGCTGATCATGAGTGGAGCGAGCGGAGCTGACGCCGACATGGTTGGCGCAGTGGTCCAAGCACCCATGGTTGAGGAACTCTGCAAAGGCGCAGGGGTGCTCTTGCTGTTCTTCTTACGACGGAAAACCTTTGACGGGCCTATCGATGGAGTTGTGTATGCCGGCATAGTCGCCGCTGGTTTCGCCTTTACCGAGAACATTCTTTACTTTGGCCAGGCTCTTGTAGAGACGGACGGGGCTACCGGTGGGCTCATTGCCATCTTTGTATTGCGCGGTCTCATGTCTCCCTTTGCGCACGTCATGTTTACAGCAACACTTGGTGTCTGTGTGGGCTGGGCGGCCCGCAACGGCGGCACTTCCCTGGTCTTGGGGGCTTGGGTAGTTGGTTTGGTTCCCGCCATGGCGTTGCACGGGTTGTGGAACGGCTCCTCATTCCTAGGCGCAAACTTCTTCATTGTTTATATAGTTCTTCAGGTGCCGCTGTTCATTTTGTTCATACTCGGTGTGATCCTCTTGCATCGCAGCGAAGCCAAGCTGACGCGCAAACGGCTCGACGAATACGTTCCGTCAGGCTGGTTCACCCAGCAGGAGGTGCCGATGCTCGCCACAGGAGGTGGCCGGCGTCGGGCGCTGACCTGGTCTAAAACATTCTCTGCAGCACCCCTTATGAAGGAATTCATCCGCCTCGCAACCAGGCTGGCCTTTACACGTCAACGACTACTTGTTGACGCCAAGGGCGGGAAGCGCGGCGCCGCGGCCGGTCGCTTCGTCTCCGGACAAGCACTTGAGATGACACTACTGAACAAGATCGCAGCAGTACGCAGCGACCTTCTGGGCCGGCATGCCGCCACCGTCTGGAACCTACAACAACTCCAAGCCCAACAATTACAGGCGCATCAGCAGCAGAATAATTGGCAGCCACCTGTGCAATAGCGGTTAAACCGATGGCCCGGTGCATTGAGTGCACCGGGCCATTACTGTATCTCGATTTGTGCTTCCCCTGGACCAGGGATACGACTACTATTCTCTTGATTGCCTCTTAGGCAAGCAAAGTCGGCTTGATCTGCTGAAGCCGCCCAAGTAGGCCGTTGACGAACTGGGGAGACTCATCAGTGGAGAGCATTTTGGCCAACTCCACTGCCTCGCTAACTGCGACACCATCAGGGACATCATCGTTGTAGAGCAGTTCCCAAGTACCGATTCGCAAGATAATCCTGTCCACGGCGGGCATGCGCTCAAGTGTCCAGCCCTGGGAATAGGTGGCTAGGAACTCATCAATATTTTCGGCCATGGCTGTGACGCCCTCGACCAAATCTACTGTGTAGAGGTTAATAATTTGACCTGTTTTTTCACGGCGCGCCGTCAGGGCAGACATGGCACTGACTTCACGTTGCTCTGCCTCAAACAGGATGTCCAAAGCACGGCGTCGAGCCTTGCTTCGCGCTGAATTCGGTTTGCCCGTGGTGTTGGGTTGACTACTTGCCACTACTCGCTGACACGTCCCAAGTAGCTACCGTCACGGGTGTCGACCTTGACCAAGGTGTTGTTCTCAACGAACAAGGGAACCTGGATTTCAAAGCCTGTCTCAACTGTTGCGGGCTTGTTGCCTGCGGAGGACCGATCGCCCTGAAGACCCGGCTCGGTGTAGGTGATGCGCAACTGAACCGACGGCGGCAGCTCAATGTACAACGGGGAACCTTCGTACAGTGCGATGGTCACGTTGAGGTTTTCAAGCATGAAGTTGGTGGCATCGCCAACGGTTTTACCCGGCACGGTGAGCTGGTCATAGTTGTCGTTGTCCATGAAAACGAAGTCTTCGCCATCTTGGTACAGGTACTGGAAGTCCGAGCGATCAACGGTTGCAGTTTCAATCTTCAGCCCGGCGTTGAATGTCTTATCAACTACTTTTCCCGAGAGGATGTTGCGCATCTTCGTCCGGACAAAAGCGCCGCCCTTGCCGGGCTTGACGTGCTGGAACTCGATGACGTTCCAAAGCTGTCCCTCAAGTTTGAGTACAGTGCCGTTCTTAATGTCGTTAGTCGTTGCCACAGTAGCCTCTTAGCGTATAAGTATTATCAAAAATCCATAGACCACACTACCGTACCTAGCAGCACTGCATGGCATGAGGCTCACCACAGCCGCTCAAACACTTGCACTTACCCGGCCGTTGCGGTGGTCTCAGCAGGTGGGTGGGGACTATTCCCTCTCGGCCAAGTCCAAAGCGCGCGTCAGCGAGACCGTTGCCGAGTAAATTGCCGTCGCGTCCGAACCTGACGCCACGCGAAGATCAAGGGAGGTGGCAAAGTTTTTGGCAGCGGCTTCAAACTGTCCGTTACTGAAGTGCACCTTGCCCAGTTGTTGAAATACCCACGGTTCCATGGGTGTCCCGGCAACTGTGGGCAGAATGGTGCGCAGGACTCTTTCGGCTCTATCAAAGTTCTTTGTTGCACGCAGGACCTCGGCATCGAGTACCTGGAGTCTAATTGATTCGGGGTCAATCAGACGTGCATCTGCCGCGGCTTCGGCGGCCTCGGCAGTGAGTCCGCGAGCCAGCAACACGAAGATTTTATCTCCTGCGTCAGTGGAGCTCTCAAGCGCGGAATTGCAGGCGTCCTCGTCGACCACTTCGGGCAGCAGTGTCTGCGGGTTCACTGCCGTGCCCGGGAAACCTGCTGAGGGCCAGTCCATCAAACCCATACTAGGAAGCAATCTCTTGGTAGGCGGCAAACAACAAGGAAGCATCAGGGACATCTAGGATTCCTGGCTTGCCAACGCCGTCGAGCACAACAAAGCGCAGCAGATCCCCTCGGGTCTTCTTGTCCCTGCGCATGGCATCCAGGAGTGCCTGCCAGCGGTCCCTGCGGTAGCTCAGGGGTAGCCCAAAGAGTTCAAGGATGGAGCGGTGACGGTCGGCGTCCTCATCGCTGAGGCGACCGACGCTGCGGGCTAGCTCGGCAGCGAACATCATGCCTACCGACACTGCCGCACCGTGGCGCCAAGAGTAACGCTCTGTTAGCTCAATGGCGTGGCCCAGGGTGTGGCCATAATTGAGGATCTCCCGTACCCCGGACTCTTTTAGGTCCTCGGAAACAACTTTCGCTTTCACGGCGATGGCACGTTCAATGAGCTCGCGAAGAACCGGTGACTTGGGATCCTTGACTGCCTCCGGGTTGGCCTCGATCAATTCCAGGATCACAGGGTCTGCAATGAACCCGCATTTAATGACTTCTGCCATTCCTGAAATCAGCTCATTCGGGGGCAACGTATCGAGGGTGTCCAAGTCAACTAGGACCCCTGCTGGCGGGTGGAAAGAACCAACCAGGTTCTTACCTTCTGCCGTATTTATGCCAGTCTTGCCACCCACAGCAGCATCAACCATTCCCAACAGGGAGGTAGGCAGGTGGACAACTTTCACTCCGCGCAACCATGTGGCGGCAACGAAACCTGCAAGATCGGTGACAGCCCCTCCACCCACAGCGACAACAGCGTCAGAGCGGGTGAAATCGTTTTTGCCTAGAACTTCCCAGCAGAAGGAGGCAACTTGGATGTGTTTACCTTCTTCCGCATCAGGAATTTCTGCCGTCAGTGTGGTGTAGCCGGCGCCTTCCAGGTCATCACGAACCGTGTCACCTGTCAGGCGCAATGCGCGAGGGTGAATCACCAGAACTTTTTTTACCCGTTCACCTAGCAGTGCCGGCAACTGTGCCAACAGCCCGCGCCCTACAACAACGTCGTAGTTTTCTTGGGGCAAGGCCCCGGTAACTTTGATGATGGTATTGGTGGAACCGGGGCCAGCTGGGATCTCTGCACTAGCTACAGGTTCTGAATCGGCAGGGTGCACGGTGTTCTCAGTGTTCATGGTTTACAGATTCTCTTTCCTTGATTCTGCTGCCAACAGGTGGATCAGCCGCGCAACAAGCTGTGGCACATTTGAATTGCTAACATTTAGGTTGATATTTGCCAGGCGTTCATAGACGGGTTCGCGTGCGGCGGCCAGGCGCTGCCAGGTTGCCACCGGGTCGGCGGCGAGAAGCGGGCGTCCGGTGTTGCGCGTTATTCGCTCCCTTACAGTTGCCAGATCGGCACTGAGGTAGACCACAGTGGCCCCGGCGAGTAATTGTTGCGTCCCAGAGTCTAGAACCGCACCCCCGCCAAGGGACAGGACAACTGACTTTGTTGCAGGCTCCTGGGAGTCTAAAACCTCCGCAATAGCCCTCGCTTCCAGCTGCCTGAAGTGATGTTCACCCTTCGCCGCAAAAATTCGTGGGACAGGACCGTGCTTAGCAACAATTTTGTGGTCCGAATCAACAAAGTCCAGCCTCAACACACGAGCAAGCTCTGCGCCTATCACCGATTTCCCAACGGCCATGGGCCCAATAATGACTATGGGCCGCTGGGGCGTGAAGTCCGGCGTCCCAACCGGCTCCTTGCCCGTTGCCATCAGCGACCGCGTCCCATCAGTGCCCCTGCGTATCCAGATTCGAGGGTATGGCTGCCAAGAAACTCTCCATATTGCGCTTGGTCTCTGCCATGGAGTCTCCACCAAACTTTTCCACAAGTGCTTCTGCCAGAACCAAGGCTGTCATAGCCTCAGCCACAACTCCGGCAGCCGGCACGGCACAAACATCGGAACGCTGGTGGTGAGCCTTAGCAGCCTTCCCCGTAGCGACGTCAACGGTTTTCAAGGCACGCGGCACCGTCGCAATCGGTTTCATTGCTGCACGGACGCGCAACACATCCCCGATACTCATACCACCCTCGATGCCACCGGCACGGTTTGAGGTACGCACAATCCGTCCGTTCTCATCATGGACCATCTCATCGTGTGCTGCGGATCCTCTGCGAGCTGCCGTGGCAAAGCCGTCACCTACTTCCACTCCCTTGATGGCTTGGATACCCATCAGGGCCCCCGCCAGTCTGGAGTCGAGGCGACGGTCCCAATGAACATAGCTGCCAAGTCCTGGGGGCAGCCCATAGGCCAACACTTCAACAACACCGCCGAGGGTTTCTCCCTGCTTTTGGGCGGTATCCACTTCCTGCACCATGGCAGCTGAGGTTGCTGCGTCAAAGCAGCGCAGTGGGTCTGCATCAAGTGCACCAACATCGGCAAAGCCGGGCAGGGCAGCAGTGTCCGGTGAGCTAACCCCGGCGATTTGGACTGTATGGCTGATAAGTCTCACACCAACTGCGGCCAACATCTGTCCCGCAACAACACCAAGGGCAACGCGGGTTGCGGTTTCACGGGCGCTGGCACGCTCCAACACCGGTCGCGCCTCATCGAAAGCGTACTTTTGCATGCCGGTAAAGTCGGCGTGACCTGGGCGAGGGCGAGTCAACGGGGCATTGCGGGCCTGACCCTGAAGTTCGCCAGCATCTACAGGATCCGCTGACATGATCTGTTCCCACTTGGGCCATTCGGAGTTAGCGATCTGGATGGCGATGGGCCCGCCTTGTGTCAGACCGTGTCGGACTCCGCCCAAAATGGTGACAACGTCCTGCTCAAACTTCATCCTCGCACCACGGCCGTAGCCCAGACGACGACGGGCGAGTGCCTCACGGATGTGGACGCTCGTAAGCTCCACACCGGCAGGCACGCCTTCAATAATTCCGACAAGGGCCGGGCCATGTGATTCTCCGGCGGTCAACCAACGCAACATACTCTCTATCCTGCCATGTTCTGTTCGTGGGGTGCCCGCCTATGCACGCCAATTGCGTCGCACATCACATTGATGACGTCCCTTACTTGATCTGTTGCGAGGGTGCCGTAACCTCCCGCCTCCGCAAACAGCTTGACTTGCTCAACACCTTGGTAAAGAAGCATCTCAATCCCGGCCACCACTGTGCCGCCGTGGTTCTCCCAAGCCTTCGCCAGTGCACTGGGCCAAGGATCGTATGCCACATCAAGCAGCACTGAACCGGACACGCTCGTAGTACTGTCAGCAAACTCATCAGCCAGCTCATCGGCACCGTGCGGTGGCAGGGTGGAGATTACGACGTCGAACCCTGCCAGTGCTTCCGCCGCACCTTCGAATGCAGCAAGACAAGCAGTGGCCCCTAATGCTGTGGCTACTTCCAGCGTTGGGGCTGCATTGACTGGGTTACGCACAAAAATCACTATTTCTGTGGCCTCCAGTTGGCACAGCGCCGCAATCGCAGAAACGGCGGTACCTCCCCCACCTAGAATCGCGGCTCGCGGACGCTCACCGGCTCCAGCATGTTTAAGGGCGTTCACAATGCCAGCCACATCGGTGTTCTCTCCCCGAAGCATGGGGGCACCGGCGTCGTCCTGCCTCACGACGATCGTGTTGACGGCGCCCAAAACCCGGGCTACCGGACTTAGTTCATCAACAAGACCTACTGCTGCTTGTTTCAGCGGCATGGTCACGGACAGGCCATACCAATTTCCTTCTGTCTTCACCCGCGCCATCAGTGCTGGAAGTTCAAAAACATCCACATCAATGGCGCCATAGTTGAAGTTCGCGCCTAGAACGTCATAGGCAGCGTTGTGCATCGCAGGAGATTTGGAGTGCCCAATAGGATGACCCAAAACGGCGCCCTGAAGCAAAACCGTCACCTACTTGCACTCTCCCGGGTTTGCATCACACCAGGCAACGTACTTCGCCACGTTGGTCTTATGCTCAGCAAACGTGGCAGCGTACAACGTCTCACCCGTCTTTAGATCAACCGTCACCCAAAAGTAATACGGGTTCGCCTCAGGGTGAGCCGCAGCTTCTATTGCTTTGATCCCTGGCGAACCGATGGGACCCACGGGCAGACCGGGATTGGCGAATGTGTTGTAGAGATTTGTTTTATCAGCCTTTTGGGCCGACGTGATGTTGTACGTTTTTAAACCAAGCCCGTAAGCCACGGTGGCATCGGACTCAAGGCGTCCACCCGTTTCTCCATTGGGGTTGTTGATTCTGTTCTCAATTGCACCAGAAATCTTGGCGTAATTCGCCGCGTTGCCTTCGAACTCAATGATGCTTCCAATGGTTAGAACCCGGTACTGCTCCGTTGGATCCTTCACCCCAGTGTCAGTCAGCGACTTCTTCGTGCCGGCCACCATTTCGCTGAGGATCGCCTTGGCATCGAGTTCGATCGGAAAACGGTATTCACCGGGTGCCAGGTAACCTTCAAGATTTTTAGCCTCTTCGGGGAGGTCAAACAACTGGGGCTGTTTTGCCAGCGACTCAAACTCGGCCTCGGGAATGCCCGTGTCTTTGGCCAAGACTGCAAGGGTGTCACTCATACGCAGGTTCTGGGCAACGGCTGCGTAGTGCACTTTGTCATCTCCCACAGCCAGAAGAACACTCACGGCATCTGCAGCTTTCATCTGCAGTTTCATGCCAAACGTGCCCGGCTGTAACGCGCTGGCCCCATCTGCAGCGTTCAGAGCATCAAGGAACGCCTGCTCGCTGGCAACGACATCCTCTGTCTTTAGATCATTCGCTACCATCCTGGCAGTGGCACCTTCCGGGACCACAAACTGCACTGAGCTGGTGCCCGGTCCGGGATAATCGGCGGCCTGAAAGCCACTCAGGAGAGGTTTGGCAGCCTGCACGGCAAAAAATACAACTACCCCAAAAAGCAACAGGATGATAAAGAAGATCACACTACGGCGGCGCTTGCGCACACGTTTTGACACCCGGCTCGATCGCCGCGATGGCAGTCCTTGCGCAGATGCCTGACCATGGTAGAGAGGAGCCATGGCTGACTCCGGCACCGGTTGCTGATACTGATCATCATCATCGGCTAAAGCATGGTCATAATCATGGGCACTGGTGGGTTCCTGGGTCGAGGAGGGATCGTCCCAGGAAACGCCGGAATCATTCCCGGGAACGTGCGCGGGGCCGCGAAATAGACCGCTCATGGTTCCGGCGTCGTTTCTTCGGACACGCCGATTTGCGTTGAAATGGTGGAAACCTCTTCATAGTCGGATGATCCGGCGGTCCCCACAACCTCCGCCGTTACTGCGCGCACAGCTAAGCCAACATCGGCATTACGCGCTTTTTGCGTATCAATAGCGTGCTGCAATATTTCAACAGCTGCCACTTGATCTACTACTTTACGGTGCTCGCGGCTGCTCATGCCAGCCCGATGCAGCGCCTGGTGGGCGCTGACTGTGCTCAAACGTTCATCGAACAAGTGTACCGGGACATCTAGTCCGGCGCTCTGTAGTGCTGAGACCAAGTGCTGGGCGTAATCCCGGGCCATCTGCGCCGAAGACTTTTCCTCCCCTTTGAGGGTCCTTGGCAGACCCACAATGATCTGGCAAACCCCGCGGGAAGTAGCCTCATTGACAATGATTTTAATGTCGCTGTGGCGTTTCAGATCACGGCTGAGTGTTTTGACGGGAGTAGCCAAAATACCGTCCGGATCGCAGGCAGCCAAACCGACGCGAACCATACCTACGTCCACACCCATTTTGGCCCCCTGCGGGAATTGTCTTGCTCCCTGCGGGAATTCTAGTTCGGACATGGAGCGTTACGGCCGCTCTTTAACAGCGTTGCTCACGGCGGCCAGGGCCGCACCAATGGCGTTGACGTCGGAGCCACCGCCTTGGGCCATATCAGGCTTACCACCGCCGCCTCCCCCGAGGATACCCGAGGCCAACTTCACGAGGTTCCCGGCCTTCACGCCGTTCTGACGCGCCCCTTCATTAGTCACTATCAAGATGATCGGGCGCCCGTTGCTTGCACCGGCAACAGCTACTGCGGACGCAGCTGAGCCAAGACGGTCGCGTAGATCAAGAGCCAGTGCGCGCAGGTCGTCAGCGCTGTTGACATCGCCAGCATCATGGCCAATGAAGCGAACTCCGTTGGCGTCTACGGCCGTTCCAACAAGGTTGGCTGCTGCTGCGCTGAGTTGTTCCTTGCGTAGGCGGTCAAGTTCCTTTTCGGCCGTTTTGAGCTTGGCCAGCGTTGCCGCTACCCGGTCTTGGAGAAGGTTTGCCGGCACTTTGAGCATGTCGGTGAGTTCAGCGACAAGGGTCCGTTCTGCGGCGAGGTGACGGAACGCGTCCAAACCAACAAAAGCTTCAACACGCCGGTTCCCGGAACCTACGGATTGCTCACCAAGCAAAGTGAGGGAACCAATCCGGGATGTGGTGTCCACGTGGGTGCCGCCACAAAGCTCGCGTGACCAGGCGCCGTCGATCTCCACCACACGAACCTGGGAGCCGTAGTTTTCGCCAAAGAGGGCCATCGCACCGAGCTCTTTCGCGGCGTCAAGATCCATAACTTTGGTTTCAACCGTGAAATTATTGCGAATAGCGATATTCGCTACTTCTTCAATTTCCGAGCGTGTGGCCGTACTCAGACCTTCACCCCAGGCGAAATCGAAGCGCAGGTAGCCGGCCTTGTTGAAGGAACCACGCTGCAGCGCTTCCGGGCCTAGAATTTGGTGCAGGGCCGCGTGCACAATATGTGTCCCAGTGTGGGCCTGTTCACCTGCACGACGCCGTTCACGGTCCACGGCGGCCTGAACCAGTGCATCCGCTGGCAGTTCTCCTTCACGGACAATCGCCCTGTGTACACTCAGTCCCTTGATTGGCCGCTGCACGTCAAGAACTTCAACAACAAACCCATCCCCGGTGATCAGCCCAGTGTCAGCGGCTTGACCGCCAGCCTCAGCATAAAAAGGTGTTGCATCAAGGACAAGGGAGATCTCTTCCCCCGTTGAGGCATGCTGGACGGCGGCACCATTGGAGAGGATTGAGCGAACCCGGCCTTCCCCGACGAGCTCGGTGTAGCCGGTGAAGACTGTCTCCCCTTGTGCCAGCACATCGTGAAAAACGGAAAGGTCTGCGTGGCCGCTCTTCTTTGCCTTGGCATCCTTTTGAGCACGTTGACGCTGCTCAAGCATGAGCTTGCGGAAACCCGGCTCATCAACTTCAAGCCCAGCCTCTGCAGCCATTTCAAGGGTCAAGTCAATCGGGAAGCCGTAAGTGTCATGCAAGGCAAAGGCTTCGCCTCCGGAGAGCGGAGTATTTGCTGCCTTGGATTCTTTGACGGACTCTTCTAGGCGAGCCGTGCCACTTGCAATGGTGCGTAAGAAGGAGCGCTCCTCGGCATAAGCTATGCGTGCGATCCTGGCAAAGTCGGTTTCAACTTCGGGGTAGGCGCCCTTCATGGCGTCACGCGAGACAGGCAGCAGTTCAGGTAGGACAGCGCTCTCCACGCCCAGCAAACGCATGGAGCGCACTGCTCTGCGAATCAGACGGCGCAGGACATAGCCCCGGCCCTCATTGGAAGGGGAAACACCATCGGAAATCAGCATCAGTGAGGAGCGGATATGGTCAGCAACAACGCGCAGACGGACATCGTCAGTGTGATGCGGATCCTTTGGATCCTCAGTAGAAGTGTAATTTTTTCCGGCTAGCTCGGCAGCCTTGTCCAAGACGGGACGGACCTGATCCGTCTCGTACATGTTCTGTACATTCTGGAGAATCATGGCTAGGCGTTCAAGCCCTAAACCGGTGTCAATGTTCTTCTTAGGCAAGTCACCGAGGATCTCAAAATCATCTTTGCCTGTGCCCTCACCGCGCTGGTACTGCATGAACACCAGGTTCCAGATTTCGATGTAACGGGTGTCATCAGCCTCAGGGCCACCGTCTATCCCATACTCCGGGCCACGGTCATAGAAAATTTCAGAGCAGGGTCCGGCCGGACCAGGCTGACCAGTGGACCAATAGTTATCAGCCTTCCCCATTTTTTGGATGCGGGCTGCCGGAACACCAATCTTGTCACGCCAGATTTCCAATGCTTCCTCGTCATCAAGGTAAACAGTGACCCATAGTTTCTCTGCCGGCAGGCCATAGCCTCCGTCTTCTAACGGTGTGGTCAGCAGCTCCCACGCATAGCTGATGGCGCCTTCTTTGAAGTAGTCACCAAAGGAGAAATTTCCGCACATTTGAAAGAAAGTGCCGTGGCGGACAGTCTTGCCTACCTCTTCAATATCGCCAGTACGAATGCACTTCTGCACGCTTGTTGCCCTGGCAAAAGGTGGAACTTCCCGGGCTGTCAGATACGGAATGAAAGGGACCATTCCTGCCACAGTAAACAGAAGTGACGGGTCGGAGGACACCAGAGAAGCCGAGGGCACGGGGGTGTGGGACTTGCTGGTAAAAAAATCTACCCAGCGGCGTGCAATATCGTGCGATTTCATTAGCCTGGTGGCTCCTTCAATAGTTCTGGAGTTCTAGAGTTCAGGCACCCTAGAGTTGTTTGCTTTAGTCCCCTGTTGCCTTGAAGTTCGGGCGAGGGTGCACCGACGCCGTACAGGGTGAGAACTTGCTGCGTATTGGCCACTGCGCTTCACTCTGAGACTCTTCACGACCGATAAATTTGGTCAGTGGCGTGCGGTTTTCGGTGCCTGGTCCATACCCAGGGCCACCCGTAAATCAGTTTCTCGTTCATCCATGTTCTCACGCATCGCCTCAGCAAAGTCATGAACGGCATCGCTCATGCGCCCTACAGCGCGGTTGAGGCCTTCAGGGCCGATGACCCCTTGTGCGGCAGCAATTTTACGGGCGGCAATGACACCAATCGTGATGCCGACGCCAAGCCAAAAGATCTTTTTCATCAGTTTTCGTCCTTTAGTGGCTTCTTTTAGCGGCTGCGCCTGGCGCGGGTGGGCTTCTTGCGGCTGTCGAAGGCCTGGCGCACACCATAGGAGAACGCCGCAACCTTGATTAGCGGTGAGCCGATGGTCGCTGCGACCAAGGCTGACAGAGCTGAGATGTTAGCAGTGGCATCGGAGACGTTGTTTGAGATCCCATCTACCTTGCCCAATTGTGTATTGGTCGTAACGACAGTGGCCGTGACTTCGTCAATGAGCGGCGTGGTGCCGTCTCCAATTTGCTTGATGGTGGTGCGAATTTCATCGAACACTTTGCCGAGCTTGTAGATGGGCACAGCCAACAAGGCCACCAAGACGGCGAAGACCCCTGCCGCAATCAATCCTGCAATGTCGCCACCACTCATGTGCGTGCCGCCTCAATTCCTTACTCGTTGGCTGTTCGCCGTCATTCGGCGCCTATTACATGGCCAGCTATTACATGGCCCGCTTACGCATGCCATCAACCTGGTGATTCGTTTCTAATGATCTGTCTCTAAGTGCAGCCTCAGTGCCTGTGGCAACGTCTTTCCAAAATACCCTAGTCCAAAAGGCTCGAGGCTTGGGTGACAAAAGGGCTTTGCGGGCCAATTTACTAGTAAAAAACCTGTTCTAGGAGACAATTCTTGGTGCATAGATAAGGTTTTGCTAACAAAACAGCCCGCGGCAGGTGCCGCGGGCTGTTTTGTGTTTCAAACTGCGAGTAGTTCGAACTCTACTTCGCGCCAAATGAATTTAGCGTGAGTAGAATTCCACAACCAGCTGCTCTTCACAGGTTACGGGAACTTCAACACGCTTGGGACGGCGAACCAGGCGAGCCTGCAGGCTCTCCAGTTTTACGTCCAAGTATGCCGGGACGGCGGGGAGCACGTCGCGGTGGGCGCCGGCTGCAGCAAGCTGCAACGGTGTCATGGTCTGGCTGCGCGGGTGCACGTGGATCAGCTGACCCTCTGCAACGCGGAACGAGGGACGGTCCACGCGGGCGCCGTCAACCATGATGTGGCGGTGCACAACCAACTGGCGTGCCTGAGCGGTGGTGCGGGCGAAGCCTGCACGCAGGACCAAGGCGTCCAAACGGCATTCCAAGATTTCAACCAGGTTTTCACCGGTCATGCCCTTGGTGTGCTTGGCTTCTTCGAAGGCACGTGTCATCTGTGCTTCGCGGATGCCGTACTGGGCACGCAGACGCTGCTTTTCGCGCAACCGTACTGCGTAGTCGCTGTCCTGCTTCTTGCGGGCACGTCCATGCTCACCGGGGCCGTACGGACGGCGCTCCAGGTATTTGGCGGCCTTGGGAGTCAGGGCAATGCCGAGGGACCGCGAAAGGCGGGCCTGCCGGCGGGCACGTGTGTTGTTAGCCACTTGTGTCCTTCCAATATTTGCAATAAGTAGTGTCCTGGCCTCCATTATGGAGAGCTGGGGCTATTGCCGCCTTTTCGCTACAGCACCTGGGCATGACCATCCGCGGGTAAATCGGGCGGCTTGTGGGCCACTCGGAAGTTCGCGGTGTTGGGCATGGAGCCAAGGCTTGCCAGTGCGCCATCAACTCTACCACCTACGCTGTGGCCTTCGCGACGCAGGTATTGACACCGGTGGCGGCCTACTTCGGCTCGCCTTTACTCTCAGATTTACTAGCCGGGGACGGACTTTTTCCGCGAATTATTTCACGCAGGCGAGCCACCCGTGGGCCTAGATCCCGTTCATGCCCATTGGCGGTGGGTAAGTAGTAGTCGCGCGAGATCAGATCATCTGGTGGATATTGCTGTGTGGCTATGGCGTGCGGGGAGTCGTGCGAGTAGATGTAGCCCTTGCCGTGACCTAGCCCCTTCGAACCGGCATAGTGGGCATCCCGAAGGGCAGCCGGAACCATTGTGCCCTTGCCAGCGCGGACATCTGCCACGGCGGCATTGATGCTGTTGTAGGAAGCGTTTGACTTCGGCGCCGTAGCCACGTGAACTACTGCCTGGGCCAAGATGATCCGCGCCTCCGGCATGCCTATCAGCGTGACGGCCTGGGCCGCAGCCACGGCTGTTTGAAGGGCAGTTGGATCAGCCATGCCCACATCTTCTGAGGCTGAAATCATGATGCGTCGGCTGATGAAACGGGGGTCCTCCCCCGCCTCCAGCATGCGGGCCAGATAATGCAGCGCCGCATCCACATCAGAACCGCGCACCGACTTAATGAAAGCGCTGATGATGTCGTAATGCTGATCCCCCGCCCTGTCATAACGCACAGCGGCGGCGTCAATGGCACGTTCGGCAACAGCTAAGTCAATAACCACCGCATTCTCCACCACCCCGTTCTGGGCATCCGCATGATTGGGCGGGTCATTGGGCGTAAGTGTGGCGTCACCGTAACCGGCCCGGGCGCCTTCACACTCAGAAAGGGCCACACCGGCGGCCGCCTCCAATGTGGTCAGGGCACGGCGGGCATCACCGCTTGCCAGACGCACAAGGTGATCCATGGCATCATCTGTGACGGTGAGCAACCCATCCAATCCGCGCTGGTCGGTGATAGCGCGTTCAAGGAGGTCTTGGATATCTGCATTGGTCAGTGGCTTGAGCGTGAGCAGAATTGAACGCGAGAGTAGCGGGGCAACAACAGAGAATGATGGATTCTCTGTTGTTGCCGCTATCAGCACCACCCAACGGTTCTCCACCCCAGGTAGCAGCGCATCCTGTTGAGCCTTGTTGAATCGGTGGATCTCATCCAGAAACAAGACTGTGGTGCGACCGTGCAAGTCTCTGTCCGTCAGCGCCTGATCCATCACCCTGCGAACATCTTTAACACCGGCAGTAATGGCCGAAAGTTCCACAAACTTCCGTCCCGGGCCACGGGCAATCACGTGGGCAAGAGTGGTTTTCCCTGTTCCAGGGGGTCCCCACAGCATGACGGAGGCAGGCCCGGCCGCTCCCCCGGCGGCCCCGCCTGCCGCTAACATTTGCAATGGCGAACCGGCACCAAGAAGATGTTGCTGGCCCACCACTTCCGCAAGGCTTCGCGGACGCATACGCACTGCCAGCGGACTGCGAGGGCGCGAGGACGCATCCTCCCGACCTCCCCCAAAGGCGAGGGTGCCGGCGTCGTCCGCTTCATCGCCATCGAAGGCGCTGCTAAAAAGGTCACTCACCCCTCTAGGCTAGCGCGCGGTAGTCTGGCATCGTGAACACCGCTCGCCGTATGGCCTTTGTCCCCGCAGACCGCCTCACCGGATGGGTAGAGCGTTTTGCCGCCGCCCATCAGGGCATCGACGTCACCGAAGACACGGACGACGGCGTGAGGTTGCGTTTGCATGATGGCTCGGTAGCGCTGCTGGCACCTCCGTGGCCCGACGATGGCAGACCGGGGCGAGGCACTGATTTGTTAGCACGGCTGGCGTCCGTGGGCGTCCAGGAACGCAGGCTGGGCCTGGTCCTTATCCGACGTGGCGGTTACGCCGTGGGAGTTGCCGTGGCCGGGAAACTCGTGGTTCACAAGGTTGGAACCGTTTCCTCCCGCTCCCGTGGCGCAGACCAGGCGTGGGCGATTACCCAGCGCACCGCGCAGGAAGCCGCAAAGATTTTCAGTGGAGAGAATTTTGAGTATATGGGCCCCGGAGGTGACAAGGCGCTGGTGGAGGCTGTTCTGGCCTCGCCGCTACTGCGTAGCCATAGGAACCGACCTCAGTTAGGGGCCCTTGCCGTGGCGGATCCTAATATGGCCGTACTTCAGCGGGCGGCAGTTGATTTCTGTGCCATCCGGGTTCAGATCACTGAGTATCAGAGCACCGAACATCAGAGCCCCGCCACGCGCTAACGAACTGCACCACTGCGCAGCAGTCACCTGACGCCAACACAAAAAAGATGCTGCCCATCGGGGCAGCATCTTTCTTTGGGCCTAGATTAATGGGCCTGGATTATGTGCCGCAAGCGCTTAGGACTCCGGCTTTGAACTCAGGTTTTGGACTCCGGCTTCGGCCTTGGCTTCGGCCTTGAAGTCCACTCCGGCTTCCTTGCGCTGCTGAGCCGTGATGGGGGCAGGGGCAGCCGTCAGTGGGTCATAGCCGCCACCGGACTTTGGGAATGCGATGACGTCGCGGATGGAATCCACTCCGGCCAGCAAGGACACGGCACGGTCCCAGCCAATGGCAATTCCACCATGGGGAGGGGCCCCAAACTTGAAGCCTTCAAGTAGGAAGCCGAACTTCTCCTGCGCTTCCTCGTGGCTCAAGCCCATGACTTCAAAGACTCGTTCCTGGACTTCGCGGCGGTGAATACGGATGGAGCCGCCACCAATTTCGTTGCCGTTGCACACAATGTCGTAGGCAAAGGCGAGGGCAGATTCCGGATCCGTATCAAAAGTGTCCATGAACTCCGGTTTGGGTGAGGTGAACGCGTGGTGGACAGCTGTCCACTTACCTGCCCCAACAGCCACGTCCCCTGAGGCAACGGCCTCTGAGGCGGGCTCAAACATGGGGGCGTCCACGATCCAGACGAACGCCCAGTCGGCCGGGTTGATCAGGCCGGTTCGGTGGCCGATCTCAACACGGGCGGCACCTAGCAGTGCCCGGGAGGGGGAAACCTCACCGGCTGCGAAGAAGATGCAGTCACCGGGCTTGGCGCCCACGGCGTCGGCCAGACCGGCACGTTCTGTATCCGTTAGATTCTTGGCAACCGGACCAGTCAGCTCACCCTCTTCCTTGAACAAGACGTAGGCCAGGCCCTTGGCACCGCGCTGCTTGGCCCATTCCTGCCATGCATCGAGCTGACGGCGCGGCTGTGTGGCCCCACCTGGCATGACAACGGCGCCAACGTAGGGAGCCTTGAAGACCCCAAATTCGGTGTCCTTGAAGAACTCGGTCAGATCGGTCAGTTCCAAACCAAAACGCAGGTCTGGCTTGTCCGAACCGAAGCGGGCCATCGCGTCCCGGTAGGTCATCCGCTGGATCGGCAGCGGGATCTGCACATCGATCAGCTTCCACAGTGCCGAAACAATCTTTTCGCCCAAGGCAATGATGTCATCCTGGTCAACGAAGCTGGCTTCAATGTCCAACTGTGTGAACTCCGGCTGACGGTCAGCACGGAAGTCCTCATCACGGTAGCAGCGGGCGATCTGGTAGTACTTTTCAAACCCACCTACCTGCAGAAGCTGCTTGAACAGCTGCGGTGACTGCGGCAATGCATACCAGGAGCCTGGCGCCAGACGGGCAGGCACCACGAAGTCGCGAGCACCCTCAGGGGTGGAACGGGTCAGCGTCGGGGTCTCAATTTCGGTATAACCCTGTTCGTGCAGCAACTCGCGGGCCACACGGTTGGCTTCCGAACGCAGACGCAGGTTCCGCTGCATACCCGGACGGCGCAGATCAAGGTAGCGGTGCTTGAGGCGTGCTTCCTCGCCCACTTCAACATGCTCGTCAATCTGGAAAGGAAGGGGAGCAGCTTCGTTCAGTACAACGACCGTATCCGCCATCACTTCGATCTCACCGGTGTCTAAACCGGCGTTTTCATTACCTTCAGGACGCCGCGCAACGGTGCCGGTAATTTGGAGCACGTATTCATTGCGCAGAGAATGAAAAACTTCTTCTTCGCGAACCACAATCTGCGCGAAGCCAGAGGCGTCTCGCAGGTCAAGGAAGGCTACTCCACCATGATCTCGACGGCGGGCAACCCAGCCCGAGAGAGTTACAGTCTGTCCAATATGCTCGGCCCGCAGGGAGCCCAGGTCATGTGTGCGCAGCACAACAGTCCTTTCAATGGTGATGTAAGGCCCTACGTTGCGGGGCCAGATAAGGGAGTTGCCATCAAGTTTAGCGTTGATCAAGCATGGTCCGGTCACGGGCTGAACTAGCTCCGCGGCGGGTTGGCACCCAGTGACCCGTCCACCCCCTGGTTGAGGTTGGAGATGATGACACCCCGGAGGGAATGACGGGGGTGTCATCATCTCCAACTTCAACGCGATTTCAGGCTCAAAGCGTTAGACCATGACAATGCGAGGCTTGAGGTCATCGACTGGTGGCATCCACGTCGCCGGGTCAGCGGCGAGTTGTTCTCCTGAACGGATGTCCTTGACTTGGTGGGCGCCTGATTCGTCAGTAAACCAAACGAACGGAATCCCGCGCTTATCGGCGTACTTGATCTGCTTGCCAAACTTGTCTGCTTTTGCGGCCACTTCCGTGGAAATGCCGCGGCGACGCAGATTCGCTGCAACGTCTTGGGCTTCACTCCAGCTGTCCTCATCTGCCAGGGTGACAAGCACTGCGGTGGGAACACTGCGTGATGCCTTGGCAAATTCTTGGCTCAAGATCCGGGCCACCAGGCGAGTGACTCCGATCGACAACCCCACGCCAGGGAACTTACGGTTCCCCTTGGAGGCAAGTGCGTCGTAACGCCCACCTGAACAGATCGAGCCAAGCGCCTCGTGGCCCACGAGCACCGTTTCATAAACTGTGCCTGTGTAATAGTCGAGTCCGCGAGCGATCGAGAGGTCGGCCACAACGGAGCCCGGTGCGCTTTTGACAGCGGCAGAGATGACCTGCTCGAGCTCGTCAAGGCCTTCCTCTAGCAATTCATTCGTGACCCCAAGGGCGCGGACTGCAGCAACAAATGAGGTGTCCTCGGTACGAATCGAGGCTAGAGCCAGTGCCTTCGCAGCTTGCTCCTGCGTGGCGCCAAGCTCGGTGATCAGCAACTGGGCGACGGCGCCGGCACCAATTTTTTCCAACTTATCGATGCTGCGCAGCACTCCTGCCGTGTCGGTTAGTCCAATACCGCCATAGAAACCCTCCGCCAACTTGCGGTTATTGATCCTGAGCTTGAAAGCAGGGATGGGCAAAGCAGATAACGCCTCGGCGATCACCAGCGCAAGTTCCACGTCGTAGCGGAAGGGAAGTACGCCGTCGGCCACTACATC
The DNA here is from genome assembly GCF_030063205.1 of Arthrobacter antibioticus. GTDB lineage: Bacteria > Actinomycetota > Actinomycetes > Actinomycetales > Micrococcaceae > Specibacter. Next base: position 395,116 of record NZ_JASISQ010000001.1, read on the forward strand.
AATGTCAGCCTGGGTGAACTCGCGCGCTCGGCCTTCCTGCGGACGCTCACCTCGCCAGACTTTCTGAATCTGGTACCGGCGGAACGGGAAGGACAGGTAGCCGGCATTCTCCACAACGTAACGGGCAAAGGGCACCGTCAGATCAAAGTGCAAAGCCAGTTGGTTCGGGTCTTCTTTGGCAGCAACTGTCGCGTTTCCATCGTCGTCCTGAAGGCGTGATAACCCGTAAACCTCTTTGTCGATCTCGCCTTTGCGGAGCAGATGGCCAACGGTTTCCACGGCTCGTGTCTCTATGGAACTAAACCCGTGCAGCTCGAAAGTCCGGCGCAGTGTGTCAAGCACATGCTGCTCCACCAACCGTTCCTCGGGAAGCCATTCGGGAAAACCAGACAAGGAGGCGTTGCGTGCCATGGGGGTTGGACTCCTAACATGCACCGCATCCGTAGTTCAATCACAGGATGCGGCGGGACGGGTAAACGTAATGGCGCCCAGCTTGCCTTGTCATGCTCGCCTCTATGCGAGAAATACATGGGTAAACTGGCACCGACAGCCATTTTATATTCTTCGGCGGTCCATCCCTAACCTACCCCGCTTGAGTAAGTCCGCGCCGGGTGAACATACCGCTCGATTTGAAGGAGAGGCACAGTTGGCCAACAAAAGTAAGCCAGGCCGTGAAACCAAGGCACGTGTTGCCCGCATGCAAGCCAACCAGGCGATGCACCAGCGAGCAGTGCAGCGACGCAAGCGCGACAATATCATCGCCTTCGTCGCCATGGGTGTGGCTCTAGTGATCGCCATCGTGCTGGCACTGACTGTGTTCATGCCCAAGGACAACGGCGCAGCGGACGGCAGCACGGGGGACAAAGCTGCAACAGAGAATAATGCAACTCCCCCAGCCGGCACTCCTGCCGGGACCAACAGCCCCACCGTCCCCAAGGCAGAAGCGGCCGCTGGCAAAACGTTCACCGGCACGTTGACGCTCAATGGCAAGCCTCTGGGGATCAGCCTCGATGGCACCAAAGCTCCCCAAGCGGCCGCCGTCTTCAAGTCCTTGGCCGACTCAGATTTCATGAATGGTAAGCTCTGCCACCGTTTGGCCGACGCACCCAACTTTGGCGTCCTGCAGTGCGGCTCGCTAAAAGGCAATGGAGAGGGTGATCCCGGGTACCAATGGGGTCCGGTAGAAAATACCCCGGCAGATGGCACCTACCCAGCCGGAACCATTGCTGTGGCGCGCGCAGGAACTACTTATTCAAACGGCACACAGTTTTTCATCACCTTCAAAGACACCATCCTCCCCCAGGAAGACGGCGGCTACACCATTGTTGGCAAGGTCACTAGCGGTCTTGACGTTGTAACTGCAATAGCCAAGACCGGGATTGAGGGCGACAGCACTGACGGTGCGCCCAAGACCAAGGTGACGATAGACTCGTTCAAGCTCAACTAATTTTCACCAGGCCATCCCTTGGTCCTGCACGCTTGTGCTCACCGAGGGAAAAGTTTCATTGAGGTCCCGGCCGTGCCCATGCACCATCTGCCAGTTTCCAACAAGCGAAAGATTTTTAGCGGTGACACACAGTCAAGAATCCGACGAAACACTTGCCTCGGCCACAGGGCATGACTCCACAACAGAGCCTGGTTTACCTGCTCAGGAAGACCCGTCTGCGGCTCCTGTCCAGGAGGCCGTGCCTGCGAAAGGTGCTGAGCCTGCAGAATCCTCAGTAGCAGCTGACTCCGCTGCCACAGACTCTCCTGCCACAGATTCCCCGACCACTGATTCCCCTGCGCCGGCAAAACCGGCTGCACCAGCAAAACCGCGGGTACCGGCGCCGTCACCTTCCCCGGCAGCTTTTGCCGCCCGGCCCAAGGTGGCTGCCACAGCTCAAGCACCTGCACCGGGTGCTCCTGCCGCCGCCGTGCCCGTAGTGGACCTCGTTGAGGCCGCCAAATTTGGTCGGGCGGAGGAAGACGGACACGTTTTTCTGCTCCTCGATGGCGAAGAATTTCCCGTGGGACAATATCCAGGCGCCAGCAAAGATGAGGCGTTGGCCTACTTTGCCCGCAAATTTGATGACATTCTTGCCCAGATAACTTTGCTGGAACAGCGTGTTGAGGCCAAAGCAGCCACAACGGATATGCACAAGACAGTAGGACACCTGCGCGAGCAACTCGGGGAACGCACTGCCGTGGGAGACGTCAACGCCGCTTTGACCCGACTTGTCACTCTCGAGGCCAGCATCAAAGCCCTTGCCGGTGCCGAACGCGCCACTCACGACGCAGCCCGCGCAGTAGAACTGGCTGCCCGCGAAGCAATCGTCGCCGAAGCCGAAGGCATTGCTGGCGAAGACCCTGCGGCCATTCAGTGGAAGGTCAGCAGCGCCCGTATGAACGAGCTCTTTGAGTCCTGGAAGCAGGCTCAAAAGTCAGGCATGCGACTTGGCCGAGCAACAGAAGAGGGATTGTGGAAGCGATTCCGTAGCGCCCGAACAGTGTTTGATCGTCATCGTCGTGCTTACTTCTCGCAGCTGGATAACAACAATGCTGCAGCAAAGACTGCCAAGGAAGCCTTGATCGAAGCTGCCGAGCAGCTATCCTCATCGACCGATTGGGGCTTCGCCGCTGGCGAGTACCGTCGCCTAATGGACCAGTGGAAGAGTTCCCCTCGCGCCAGCCGCAAAGATGACGACGCCCTGTGGGCCCGTTTCCGCGGGGCCCAAGACAAGTTCTTTGCCGCTCGACAGGGCGCCAATAACGCTCTCGATGAAGAATTCGGCGCCAACCTTGTTGTCAAGGAAGCGTTGATCCTCGAAGCACAAGCACTGCTTCCCATCAAGGATCTCAATACCGCCAAGAAGTCACTGCAGAACATCCGCGACCGCTGGGAAGTCGCCGGTAAAGTTCCACGCGATGACATGCAGCGTGTTGAGGCGGGAATGCGCAAGGTCGAGGATGCTGTTCGGGCTGCCGATGAAGACAACTGGCGCCGCAGTGATCCGGAAGCGAAAGCCCGCACCAGCAGCGCCTTGAGTCAACTTGAAGCGACCATTGCAGGCTTGCGCGAAGATCTCGAGAAAGCCCAGAAGGCCGGGGACGCCAGGAAGGTCGCTAAAGCAACTGAGGCACTCGAGGCCCGTGAACTGTGGCTGGAGCAAATTCAGAAGGCAGCAGCAGACTTCTCATAGAGGTTTAACTGTTTCATCAGGCCCCTGCGCCGGGTTGTCCACAACCCGGCCCAGGGGCCTTTTCCTTCTCGCAGCCGAGGTGCAGTGTGGACTCATGAACGAAACCCCAAACGCTGCCAGCGCATTGCTTGTGCCAGGTGTCCCTTTCATACTTGCTGAACTCCATGCAATGAAACTTGACGGCGTTCTCGTTCAAGTCACAGGTCACGCTTTTCGCAGATCCGACACGGAAGAAACACCGGGGCTGCGGGCCCAAGCCCTGGCGCACCATGTCCCGGCAGCTCTGTCATACCGGGCCGCCCTAGGACAACTCTCCGCCGCCTGGGTTTACGGCTGTGCCCCCGCGCCACAGGTCATATCGCTTCTGCTGGACAATGACGGCAATAGCGCCTCGCTCCCGCTGTTCAGCGGGTGCAACCTCCGCCAAGTGTATTTAGATAGGTTTGATGTGCTCAGAATGGGAGGGGTGCTTATAACAAGCCCGCTGCGTACGGCTCTAGATGTGGCACGGAGCGCTCCCGCGCCTCTGGCTAGAGCCGTCTTAGCAGCCATCAGTTGCCACCCGGCAATGCACTGCCCACTGGGCAGGATCCGTCAAGGGCTGGCAGAGGCAAGGCACGTGCCGGGGAAATGCCGCGGCGAGGCGCTGCTGGCGAGTATGATCGAGGACCAGTCCCCATGATTCCACCGACAGCAAGAACACCCCGACGAAGGTACAGACACCATCGACACCACAGGCACAATAGACACCACAGACCTGGCTACTTTGTTTGGCTTCTTCTTCGTGTTGCTCCTGGCCGGGGCAACCGCCCTGCCGTGGGGGCTTCGAAGCTATCGCGGCCAATGGCGGCCGTGGAATAGGTTGATGGCGTACCCGGGTCCTGCCATGACGTATATGGGGGTGGGACTGCTGTTTTTTGCGGCAACCTGCCTGGTGAGTCTGATCGCCGATGGCTTCGATGCGCAGCCAACTCCCGAAGGAACTTGGTGGCAGTTGCTGCTCACGGCCCTGGCCGGGACCGGAGTCATTGTCTTTGTCGTGGGCCTCATTTTCAGCTACTGGTGGATGCCCGCTGCCCTGCGCCCCCGCTGGATCCGCCAGGTTGAGGGCATCTCACCCATCATCAACGACGACGGTAGCCCGGCACAGCTGCCAGCCTGGACGGCAGCGCGGCGTGGTCACTCACTAGCCTGCTCGGAGGGTCCGTTACTAGATGCGGAAGCCGCCGACCTGATGTGGCGCAACTACACGGTGCGGGCCCCCATGGGAAAACCAGATGGCCCTTCCAAGACCCTGTTACAGTTCTCACTCGTTGCCTCCAACGGCCGGGCAACCCCGGCCGCACTTTTGCTCACGCAACCGTTGCGCACGCCGTTGGCCGTGGTGCAGGTAGTGGAAACCCGCCCGTCGCCGGAAGATACCCGTAGGGACATGATTGCTTATCTGGGCAAAGGGGGGCACGCGTGCCTCGCATGGCAGGAAACGCACTGGCCGCTGGCGCCGGGTAACGCGGACAACCGGAAACTTTCGGCCAAGTTAGCATTGACAGTCGGGCCCGGGGCCCGAAGGAAGGTCGATTCCCCTTACCGCCTGGATGCGCTGCCCAACACCGCCGTCGCCGAGGCGATAGCGCACTTCATCGTTGAGCACCGCGCACCGGGGCACTCGATGGCAGGTGGCGACGGGCGGTGGTGCCGCCATCGAGCTGTTGGAATTTTCAACGGGCCAGCTTCGGGACATGTGGGGCATGCCAGTGGACGGGGCAGCCCTTCCCGGCATGCTTGCCAGAATGGGCCTACCCGCGTCGGTAGATGATGGCTAGGCGCGTCTGTGTGAACCCGTTGATCTGTAGACGTCAAAAACCCCGTCGATGCGGCGCACAGAGTTCAGCACGTGGTCAAGATACTTTGGGTCACCCATTTCAAAAGCAAACTTGGACAAGGCCACCCGGTCACGCGAGGTATTCATGCTGGCCGCTAGAATATTGACGTGACTTTCAGCAAGAACTCGTGTCACATCCGAAAGTAAATTCTTCCGATCAAAAGCCTCTACCTGAATCTCTACAAGGAAGACGCCCGACTGGGTAGGCGCCCAATTAACGTCTATGAGTTTGTCAGGCTCTTTTTTCAGGTTCAGCAGGTTAGGGCAATCCTGGCGATGCACGGAAATTCCCGAGCCCTTGGTGACGTAACCGGAAATGGGGTCAGGCGGTACCGGGGTACAGCATCTGGCAAGTTTAACCAGCATGTCATCGATGCCATCAACAATGACACCGGAATCTGACACCCGTGAACGGGCTGCCGGTACACGGGTCTCAAGAGGCGCCGGCACCTCTTCGATATCCTCATTGACCCCTAGGAGGTCACGAAGGCGTTCAACCACTGACTGGGCGGAGGAGTGCCCATCCCCTACTCCGGCATAGAGTCCAGCAATATCGGTGTAGTGGAAGTGCTCCGTGACAGCCATCAAAGCATCATGGGTCATCATTTTTTGCAGCGGAAGGTTTTGCTTGCGCATTGCCTTAGTCAGGAGATCCTTGCCCTTTTCGATGGACTCATCACGGCGTTCCTTCGTGAACCACTGCCGGATCTTATTGCGGGCACGTGCACTCTTAACAAACTTCTGCCAGTCCTGGCTGGGCCCGGCACCTTCCGCTTTATTCGTGAAGATCTCAACCGTGTCACCGTGCGCCAACTCACTGTTCAGAGGCACCAATTTACCGTTGACTCGTGCACCGATAGTTCTATTACCCACCTCCGTGTGCACGGAATAAGCGAAGTCTACCGGGGTTGAACCCTCAGGAAGGGCTATAACTTGTCCCTTGGGAGTGTAGACGTACACTTCCTTGGTGTTCATTTCATAACGCAGCGACTCTAGAAACTCATTGGGGTCACTGGTCTCCTGCTGCCAGTCGACAAGGGTGCGCAACCAATTCATGTCCTCCTGGACACTTACTGGGGCCTTGTTTCCGGTCTTATACTTCCAGTGAGCTGCAACACCGTACTCTGCACGCTGATGCATTTCAAGGGTACGAATTTGAATCTCAACTAATTTGCCACCTGGGCCAACAACCGTTGTGTGCAGTGACTGGTACATATTGAACTTAGGCAACGCAATATAGTCTTTGAACCGTCCAACCAAGGGACTCCACAACGCGTGAATTTGTCCCAGCGCAGCATAGCAATCGCCCACGGAGTCAACTAGTATGCGGACACCTATGAGGTCATTGATGTCATCAAAGTCTTTGTTTCGAACCACCATTTTTTGGTAGATCGAATAGTAATGCTTGGGCCGGCCCGTGACATCCGCTTTGAGTTTTGAGACACGCAACATTTCAACGATCTCACGCCGAATAATGCTCAGTTGCTTCTCACGTTCGGGTGAACGGACTTGAACCATCCTGACAATTTCTTCATACACTTTGGGATAAAGTGCTGCGAAGGAAAGCTCTTCAAGCTCCCACTTCATGGCGTTCATACCTAATCGATGGGCCAAAGGCGCGAAGATATCTAGGGTTTCACGGGCCTTCTTGCCTGAGGATGCTGCCGAAACAAACCGCCAAGTACGAGCGTTGTGCAGCCTGTCGGCAAGTTTAATGACCAACACACGAATGTCCTTGGCCATGGCAATGACCATTTTTCGCACTGTTTCGGCCTGTGCAGCGTCGCCAAACTCGACCTTGTCCAGCTTAGTTACACCATCAACAAGCATCGTGATCTCGGGCCCGAAATCGCGTTCCAATTCAACTAGCGTGTACGAGGTATCTTCCACGGTATCGTGCAGCAGTGCCGCGGCTAGAGTGCTCCCGGTCATCCCCATTTCGGCGAGGATGGTGGCCACGGCCACAGGGTGGGTGATGTAGGGGTCCCCACTCTTGCGCTTCTGGCCCTCATGGTATTGCTCAGCAACAGTGAAAGCTCGCTGGATCAGGTCAAAGTCTTCTTTGGGATTCCTGGCACGCACTATGCGAAGTAACGGTTCCAGAATAGGGGAATAGCTCTCGTTCGACCATCCTGTAAGCCGGGCAAGGCGAGACCTTGTCCGTTCACGACGTCCTGGGAACGTGGGCTTGGGTTCAGCGGCCAGCGGACGCTCTGGAGCGCCCGATGCACTCTTCCTGCTGCTATCAGTCAAAATCTCATGCGAGGGCGATTCTTCGTTCAACGCATTACCTCCCTCACGCATTTGCTCACCATGCGCCCCCAACTCCGGGGCATTAATCCAGTCTAAGGTGCTTGGCAAGTGGAATTGACCAAAGTAGGAGGCGCCGGATGCTGAGCATCCGACGCCTCCTGGTTTCGAACTTCGGGTTTCACCCCTGCAGTTTGGTTCGCAGACTCATCCGGTGGAAGGTTCAGTGACCTGCGCCCAACGGGTGTCTATGTGCTAGAGCGCGACGGCCGTTTCAGTTGCCTCTCGCTGCTGAACCTTTTTAGCTTGTTTGACCAGCTCGGGCTCATGCTCACGCAGCCATGAGTACATAGGGGCTGCTACGAAAATGGTGGAGAAAGTGCTGACGATAATGCCAATAAACAGCGCCAGGGACAAGTCCCGCAAGGTTCCGGCACCGAGTAGGAGGGCACCAATGAACAAAATGGAGCCCACCGGAAGCACAGCAACCATCATCGTATTAATGGAGCGGACAAGAGTCTGGTTGACAGCCAGATTCACCTCCTGGGCGAACGTTCGCCGAGTAGATTTGGTGATGTCCACAGTGTTCTCTCGGATCTTATCGAACACCACCACTGTGTCATAGAGGGAGTAGCTCAAAATCGTTAGGAATCCAATAATGGCCGACGGCGTGACCTCAAAGTTGGAGGCACCGTAGACTCCCGCCGTCACCACCATGACCACGAGCAAACCAACAATGGCAGCAATGGACATGCGCCAGGTCCTGAAATACAACGCCATCAAGACAGTGGCAAGCAGCACGAACACAAAGAATCCGATGATGGCCTGACGCGAAACGTCTTGTCCCCAAGTGGGGCCCACAAAGGTTGACGTGATGTGGTCCTCGGTAACCCCGTAGGCAGCCTTCAACGCATCCTTGACCTTCAACGTCGCATCATCGCTGAGCCTGTCCGTCTGAACCTGCATGGTGTCACTTGCAATGTTTGTGACAACGGCAACAGTTCCGGGTTCAGCTTTAGCAACCGCCTCTTCACCAATAAGCACATCAGTATGGGCCACTTGGGAAATAGTGAACTGTGAACCACCTCGGAACTCAATTCCGAAGTTGTACCCTCCCCCAAACAGCGGGAAGAGGATTGAAAGCAGTACCGCGATGCCGGCAATACCAAACCAAATTTTACGTTTTCCAACGAACTCGTAGGACCGTTCTCCGGTGTACAGTTCGTTGCCGAAAGTGGCGAAACTCTTCATTACTTCTTCTCCTCGGAGTCGTCACGTGACTCGGACTTTGCAGTCCCTGCGCCTCTACTGCCGACCAATTGAGTTTCCTTGGCAGCTAGGCGACGCTCGGCAATGGTTTGTCGGCGTTCAGCTTCACCGGCAGCGCGGGCGTTCTTGCCCTTGTGAACCTCTTGGCTCTCTTCGGGGGTACGGAAACGGCCGGCACCGCGGTACAGCGGCACAGCACCCAACTGGACGGGGTCAAGACCCGAGAAGGCGTGCCCCTCACCAAAGAACTTGGTGCGTGCAAGTAACTGCAAAGCCGGGTGAGTGAACATGAAGACAACAATGAGGTCGGCAACTGCAGTCAAACCGAGCGTGAAGGCGAAACCCTTAACGCTGCCAACAGAGACAAAGTACAAGACCAAGGAAGCCAAAATGTTCACTGCCTTGGATGCCAGAATTGTCCGCTTGGCTCGCGCCCAACCGTTTTCAACGGCGGCAACCAAGCCTCGTCCATCGCGTAGTTCATCCCTGACCCGTTCAAAGTAAACGATGAATGAATCAGCTGTTTGGCCGATGGCCACGATAATGCCCGCCACACCGGCCAATGAAAGCCGGTAGTTCTCAGCCCAACCCAACAAGATGATGGCCAGGTAGGTGATTAGACCCGCAATAACCAGGGAAAGAATGGTCACAAAGCCCAAGGCGCGGTACTGGAACAGCGAGTAAATAACAACCAGGCCAAGACCAATCAAGCCTGCCAACATGCCCATTTCAAGCTGCTGCAGTCCCAGTGTTGCGGAGATCTGTATTTCGCTTTGGATTTCGAAGCTGATCGGCAGCGAACCAAACTTCAGTTTATCTGAGAGTGACTTTGCGCTGTCTTCCGTGAACTGGCCTGTGATCGAAGACTGCCCGTCAGTGATGACAGCCATAGAGGACGGCGCCGAAATAACACTGTCGTCAAGAACAATGGCGAAACGGGCCTGCGGATCATTGGGGTTTGCCTGGTACTTGGCATTCAAGCGCTGGGTAACGTCTTTGAAAGCCTTCGCACCGTCAGGCTTCTGCAATGTCAGCTGCACAGACCACTCATTGGTTGTGGCGCCTTGGGCACCAGCCTGAAGACCATAGGAAGCAGTTTTGATCCACTTTCCGGGGACCTCAACAGGGCCCAGGATGTATTTGACACCGGAATCGGGCTCACAGCTCACAAGAGGCTTATCCGGATCGGATGTGGTGGGCCGTTCAGTCAGCGGAGGGATACAGCTGGTGGCTTCAAACTTTTTCATCAACGCGGCATCAACCCAGTCAGTGTCGCTGGAATTCACCGGAGCCGCCGTGGGAACAGGAAGCTTGTCTTCTGGGGTTCGCTCAGCCTCTGGAACAGCTCCGCTGGGAGCCTGCGTTGCCGCAATGACCGGGCGGAAGTTCATGTTGGCGGATGCCTTGATGAGTTCGCGTTCCTGGTCCGTGGGCTTGCCCGGCAGGCTCACAACAACGTTGCGTCCACCCTCGGTTGAAATCTCTGCTTCTGAGACACCTGAACCGTCAACACGCTGACGGATGATGGACACGGCCTGATCCAACTGCTCGGAGGTGATGTTACCGGCACCTTCAACCTTGGGCGCCAGAATCATCTGGGTACCACCCTCGAGATCAAGCCCAAGTTTTGGTGCCCACGTGGCTGCGCCGGCTAGAACGCCGCCGCCTACTGCCAGGGTGCATGCGATGATGATCGCCGCAAGCCACAGAAGAGTTCTGCGAGCTGTTGACGTGGGACCAGTTCGTGCCATCAAGGGATCCTTCTATTGGTCAAGCTATTGGTCAAGCTATTAGTCAAAGAGTGCGGCAACGCTCCGCGCAGTTATGAACATGACAATGCTGCTGTGCCCAGAAACTTCACAGGCCCAGCAGCTGCCAACCCGGATATGGTTAGTTGTCTTTGTTGTTTTCGTTCTTCAGGCGTTCGATCGAGTCCTCTGCGGACTCTCCTGACTCTGACGCCTTGTCCAGGTTTAGTGTCAGTGAAGATGCATCATCAGGGACAATGGTTTCTTCATCCGCGGCAGTGATGATCTTGGCAACAGTCTGACGGTGCACAGTTGCTGTGGTGCCGGGGGAGATTTCCAACAGAATTTTGTTTTCTTCCTCATCAATGGCAAGAACCTTGCCGAAGAGGCCAAAGTTAGTCATCATCTCAACGCCGGGCGCCAGCTTGGAACGCTGCTCCTGCGCTGCTGCTTTGGTCTTTTTTTGTTTGCGGACCATCATGAAGATGAGCAGGCCAAACATGGCGAACAAAAGAAGGTTCATGGGGCTCAGGAAACCCGCCTGCGGGGCGGGGTCGTTGGCCAATATACTGCTAAAAGACACAGCTGGGATTCCATTCGTCTAAGTAAGTGGTGGAGGCCCGGCACGGAGCGAACGTGCCCGACGTCATAACAGTCTAGGGGGTAAAGCTGAACTTCGAGTCAGAATCTGCACTCAAATGCACACATCGTTGTAAAAGATTCCCCAAACACAGCTGCTTGTCGTGTGCTGTTCTCTCTTGAGAACTAAATTTTTTCACGCCCTTACCTCTGCACTATCTGTGTGTCCGTCCGAGCCCGCTGGACAGAGCTGAACGTCCACGCACGCATCGAGCGTTGCGCTGACTAAGTCTCCAGCTGTTCCTCCTCGTAGGGGAGCATGGCTGCTGCTACGGCGTTTCCGGGCATCTTTAGCCCAAGGTGCTCCCACGCGGCTGGAAGGGCAATGCGTCCCCGCGGAGTCCGGCCCAACAATCCCTCGCGTACCAGGAACGGCTCGGCAACCGTTTCAACAGTTTCAGGTTCCTCCCCGACCGCAATGGCAAGTGTGGAGAGTCCCACAGGTCCGCCATTGAATTTCTTCACCAACGCCTCCAGCACCGATCTATCCAAACGGTCGAGGCCTTTTACATCAACCTCATACATGTCAAGGGCCGCCGATGCTGTGCGTGCATCAATCGTTTCAACCCCGTGCACCAGCGCCCAATCACGTACTCGGCGCAGGAGCCGGTTTGCGATGCGAGGAGTTCCCCGGGACCGGCCAGCAATCTCCGAAAAACCAGCACTAGTTAGTTTTAGATCCATCATGCCGGCAGAACGGCGCAGGACAAGCTCCAGCTCAGCCACCGAATAGAATTCCAGATGCCCGGTAAACCCAAAACGGTCACGCAGCGGCCCGGGCAACAAGCCTGCGCGCGTTGTGGCACCCACGAGGGTAAACGATGGCAATTCCAGCGGAATAGCTGTGGCCCCGGCTCCTTTTCCCACAATGATGTCAACCCGGAAGTCCTCCATGGCCATATAAAGCATTTCCTCAGCCGGGCGGGACATCCGGTGGATCTCATCGAGGAAGAGTACCTCGCCTTCAGACAACGAAGACAAAATGGCGGCAAGGTCACCAGCATGCTGGATGGCCGGTCCGGAACTGATTCGAAGGGGTGCGTTCATTTCCGCAGCCACAATCATGGCCAGAGTAGTTTTGCCCAACCCTGGGGGGCCGGACATCAACACGTGGTCGGCGCTACGGCCCCGGATCTTTGATGCTGCCAACACTAGCGCAAGCTGCTTACGCACCCGCTCCTGGCCAACAAAGTCATCAAGATTTTTGGGCCGCAGCGCTGCTTCGAGTTCGCGTTCTGCCGGTTCCACAAGAGGCGCGGCCAGTTCGCGTGCGGCACTTGGTCCGGCGGGGGCGCCGCCGTTACCGATGCTGATCTGCCCAGGCAGCAACGGTGTTGGTTCTTCTACACCAGCCATCGTCTACCGCGCACCGTTCTTCGCCCTGGTGTTATCTTGGCCCAGCCAACGTAGTGTGGCACGCAAAACAGCGGGCACGTTGGCGCCCTCGGCCAGCTCAGGTTCTGCCGCCAGAGCGGCGTCAATAGCCTTCAAAGCATCCTTCTCATTCCAGCCAAGACTTGTCATGGCTGCTACGACCTGGTCTTTCCACTCAAGCGCGGCCGCAGGCGCCGAAGCAATCGGGGCACCTGTGGGTTTGAGTTTTCCTTTGAGCTCAAGGACTATCCGGCCAGCAACCTTGGGCCCCACACCCGGAACCTTTGTAAACACTTTGCCGTCTCCTGTGTCCACGCCGATTCTGATGCTCTCAGGCTCCAGCACCGACAAAATAGCCAATGCCAACCGGGGACCAATTCCGCTCACTGAGAGCAGCACCTCAAACACTTCACGCTCTTGTTCATCCGCGAACCCATACAGGGTCATTGAATCTTCACGAATAATCATGGCAGTGGTGAGGCGCACCTCATCCCCCAGCCGCAAGCCGCCGAGAGTCTTTGGTGTTGCGTGCACCAGCATGCCCACCCCGTTGACATCAATGACGGCCTGAGCCAAGGAAAGTGCGGCCACAGGCCCACGGACAAAACTGATCATTAGAACTTCTCCTGACAAAACCAAACTGACTGGTGGCTACACACTAACAAGCATATAGAACATACGTACTAACACCTAGTGCCAGGTGGAGCCCGGTTTTTCCTTGTTTTTCTTAACTCTTGCCTTACTTTCAGCCTCACGCCAAAGCTGTTGCGCCGCCGTCGAACTTTGGGAGTTTGTAGAAAAAGAGCCACCGCTGCGCCAGGCATGGGCAATAGCAAGGGCCAGCGCATCGGCTGCGTCGGCGGGGCGGGGCGGCTCATCCAGCCTTAACAACCGGGTAACCATAGCCGTGACGTGTTCCTTATCGGCCCGCCCATTGCCGGTGACAGCCGCCTTGACCTCGGAGGGAGTGTGCATGGCCACGGGAATCCCACGGCGCGCGGCGGCCACCATCACCACCCCTGACACTTGGGCCACGCCCATCACCGTACTGAGGTTGGTTTGGGCAAACACACGCTCTATCGCCAAAACATCAGGCTTAAACGCGTCCAGCCACTGATCAACCGCATCCGCGATCACCAGTAGCCGGGCGTCAAGGGAAAGCTCATGTGAACTCCCCACCACCCCAACCCCCACCAAGGTGGCCGTGCGGTTGGGGGCCACGTCAACCACGCCGAGCCCACACCGGGTTAGACCCGGGTCAACACCTAAAACACGCAGTTTTGGGTCCTTTTCCTTTTTATCTTCTACGAGATTCTGAAACTTCTTAGTCTTCTTTGTCTTCTTCCAGAGCGGCCAGGACATCGGCGCTCATGTCTGCATTTGAGTAGATATTTTGGACGTCATCCAGGTCTTCCAGCGCGTCGTAGAGTTTCATAAATTTGCGCGCGTTCTCCACATCAAGTTCCACCTGCATGGAGGGAACGAAACCCGCTTCGTCACTTTCGTATTCGATGCCAGCGGCTGTTAGAGCTTCACGGACGGATGGCAGATCCTGCGGATCGGAGATAACTTCAAAGCTCTCCCCATGATCCTTGACCTCTTCTGCGCCTGCATCCAGCACGGCCATGAGCAAGTCATCTTCGGTCAGGTCATTCTTCTGCAAACCAACAATGCCCTTGCGAGTAAACATGTAGGCAACGGATCCGGGGTCACCCATGTTGCCTCCGTTGCGGCCCACCGCGAGGCGGACCTCGGAAGCTGCACGATTCTTATTATCGGTGAGACATTCAATCAGGATGGCCGAACCTTGCGGACCGTAACCTTCATACATGATGGTCTGGTAGTCAACTGCGTCACCGAGCTGGCCGGAACCGCGTTTGATGGCGCGTTCGATGTTATCTGCCGGAACTGACGTCTTTTTGGCTTTCGTGACGGCGAGTTCAAGGGCAGGGTTGCCCACCAAGTCAGCTCCACCACCACGTGCAGCAACTTCAATGGTCTTGATGAGCTTGGCAAACGACTTTGCTCGGCGGCTATCAAGAATGGCCTTTTTGTGCTTGGTCGTTGCCCATTTGGAGTGGCCTGACATAGTTACGCTTCTCCTTTAATCATCCGAATAAACAGTTCATGGATGCGGCGCTCCCCTGTCACTTCCGGGTGGAAGGAGGTGGCCAGCAAATGCCTGGTACGAACGGCGACTGCACGAACTTCTAAATCAATCCTATCGTTTAGTGCAGCTCGGGGCGGTTTCACAGTGGCCAGCACTTCCACGTTGGGCCCCACACGCTCGACCCAGGGTGCCCGGATGAACACAGCATGTAGAGGAATTTCGGGCTCCCCCGGCTGGGTTAGACCGTGGAACTGAAGTTCGGTTTCAAAGGAATCCACCTGCCGGCCAAAGGCGTTGCGGCGCACTGTAATGTCCAGGCCACCGAAGGTACATTGCGGATTCCCGGACCCGTCGGTCGCGGGATCGGCGATTTCATCTGCAAGCAGGATCATGCCCGCGCAGCTGCCGTAAACGGGCATTCCTGCTGCAATACGGTCAATCAGCGGCTCGCGCATGCCAAAAATGCGGCTGAGTTTATCGATCGTGGTTGACTCCCCACCCGGGATCACCAGCCCGTCAACCCCGGCCAGTTCACTCGGACGGCGCACCCCCACTGCCTTTGCACCGCAATCCATCAGCGCATTCGCGTGCTCTCTGACGTCGCCTTGCAATGCCAAAATGCCAATAGTTGGTCCGGACGAGGTGGCGGAAGTGGTTTTAAAAGTCACCGTTTCATCATAGATGGGCCTCATCTCACACAGGGAACTTCGTCTACGCGCCGGAGCGGATGGACCGCGTAGCTCTGCAAGCAAGTAGCATTGTCCGCAGGACTGACGTACTACAGAGACGAGGAACTTAGAGTATGTGCGGAATCGCTGGTTACTACGGTTATGGGGAAGATCTATCCCTGTTACAGCAGATGAATGCGTGCATGGTGCACCGCGGCCCCGATGGTGAGGGTGTGTACACGCACGGCAACGTAGGACTGGCCCATCGCCGTCTTTCCATCATTGATGTGGCCCACGGCCAGGAGCCAATGTACAGCGCGGACGGGCAGACAGTTCTGGTCTACAACGGCGAAGTGTACAACTACCTCGACCTGCGAGCCGAGCTAGAAGCCCTGGGACGAGTTTTCACCACCCAATCGGACACCGAAGTTGTGTTGCAATCCTACGAGCAGTGGGGGGACGCGGCCTTCGATAAATTTAACGGAATGTTTGGTTTCGCCATTCATGACCTCAAAAACAACCGTCTGGTGCTAGCCCGCGATCACTTCGGCATCAAACCTCTGTACTACGCCACGGCAGGTACTGCCGAGGCTCCCACCCTGCTCTTTGGCTCAGAAATCAAGCCCTTGTTGGCCACCAACAAGCTTGAACGCAGTGTTGATGAGCGCATTTTGTTCCGCTACCTGCAGTTTAGAATCCACGACGACGAGCCAGCCACGTTCTTTGCCGGCGTGCAGAAGCTGATGCCAGGGGAGAAACTGGTGGTCAATACCGCAGATTCCGAGGCTGGAGTAGCCGGGACCGTGCGCATCAGTTCTTACACTCGGTTCAAAGAAGAACTCGCGGAGCTCGCCAAGATTGAAACCCCGTACTCACAGGCTGTCATTGACGAGTACCGGGACCGTTTCACCGAAGGTGTGCGCCTGCGTCTGCAGTCAGAAGTCCCCGTAGGCACCGCCTTGTCAGGGGGCCTGGACTCTTCCGCCGTCGTGGCAACTATCAACAAGCTCATGCAGGAAAATGCTGCCGCAACTGATTCTTTGGGCGCCAAGCAGCAAACATTTTCGGCTGTGTTCCCAAACTCCATCAATGATGAAGAGAAATACGCAGATGCCGTCCTCGCCCGGTGCGAGGGCAATGTCATCAGCCACAAGATTTTGCCGCAGCCAAGTGAGTTTGTTGAAGATCTGGAAGATTTTGTGCGGACCATGGAGGAGCCTGTCATCTCCTCGGGTCCTTATGCCCAGTATCAGGTCATGCGCGAGGCCTCCAAGCATGTCTCAGTGCTGCTTGATGGTCAGGGCGCCGATGAGATGATGGCCGGATACATCCCCTATTACTTCGCCTACTTGCGCCAGCTCAAAAAGAACGGCCAGAACGCGAAACTTGCCAAGGAGCTTGTGGCGAGTTCAGATATCCTGTTCCGGCTCGCTCGTTTCCGGATTCAAGGCAAGCTCACCTTTAAGAAAGAAGTGGGCATTTCTGCCCTGCTGGATAAGAAGTTCACGGCAAAATACAAGGCCGAAAAATTCGCCAACATCGCCGATAACTTGAAGCTGCGCCTCATCGATGACCTGTTCCACAAGTCATTGCCTGCTGTGCTGCGTTATGAAGACAAGAACACCATGCGATTTTCCTTGGAGGGCCGCGTGCCGTTCTTGGACAAAGAAGTGGTGAAGTTCCTGTTCAGCCTTGACGATGAGTCAATCATCAAAGGCGGTTGGAACAAGCGGATCTTGCGCGATGCTACACGAGACTTGCTCCCGGAAATGATCAGCAACCGTCGCAACAAAATTGGTTTCACCACTCCTGAAGCTGAATGGTTTTCACACATGAAAGAGAAGATCTATGAGATCTTCCTTTCCAGCTCCTTTGGTGCCCGCCCGTACTGGAACCAGGACGCGGTTATTTACGCGTTCGAGGAACTCCTCAGCGGCAAGAGCTCAGGTTCCACCATGGTGTTCTGGCGTTTGATCAACACTGAGTTGTGGTTGCGCGAGTTCTTTGACGAGCCTGAAATCAAGGCCGGCATTGAGGGTAAGAGCGATTACATTCCCAACGCGGACAAGCAATTAAACATCAGCGTGCCAGGCGGTGCCGGAACTTTCCGACGTTACCCGCTGCGCACAGAGGTTTTCTACAAAGAAACCGACTTTGATCCCACGGCCATGACGTATGTGAAACGCTTTTTTGATGGCCTGCCCACAGCTGGCGGGGACCATGGCACGGCCACTGCTGACACACCGTGGTACTTGTTTGTCTCTGAAAAGATTGTTGCCATGACCCAGGGCCGCTCCATTCCTGTCTGGGACATCAAGGTCAGCAATGCTGCACGCTTTTTCAGTAAGTTTGTAACCCGCAACCCGGGCGGCATTGGATTAGCCAGTCCATGGTCAATGCAGCTTGCCATCGACGAGGTGGGTTTGCCGCGCATTATGTACGCCTCGGCCCGCAGCGTCATCGGTAAGCTCCAAGGAAAATCCGGGGTATTTTACGAAGTGGTGGGCCACAATATCAACGCCATCGATGGTGCCGCCGGATACCAGGTTGGCACCTCAACCCACTCGGTAAAGTACGCCCCTATCGACCCCGACGGCGTAGCAGCCCGCTTGAGCGCCTTGGTGCGGGCAAGCGTTCCGGCAGAGTTCGCAGCAACCTTTGCGGGAACAGCCATCATGGACGCCAACGATCTGGGAGTTGTTGCCTTGGGCCATGACACCGCCCTGACCACGGCAGTCCTTGAGGACATCTTCCGTGACAACCCACAGGGACAGACCACCGAGACCACTCCGATGTCTCTGGTGTTCACCCAAAAGTAGTCCCTCCGCAGGTCGGGCAACGAAGCAAACCAAGGACGACGGCGAAACTCTCGTTTCGCCGTCGTCCTTACGTTAAACCATGAAAGAGTCAAAGAATGACCGTCGAGAACTCAACCAACCCGTTTCTGGCACCGAGTGAACTCCCCCACCAGTTACCTAATTTTGCTGCCATCGGGCCCGAAGACTATGTGGCCGGCTTCGAAGCGGGGTTTGCGCAGCAGTTGGCGGAAGTTCACGCCATCACAGAGAATCCAGAGCCCGCCTCGTTTGCCAACACCGTTGCGGCGATGGAGCGCAGCGGCGCGATTCTGACGCGTGTTGCTAATGCGTTTTTCAACATGGCAGGGGCCAATGCCACCCCAGTCATACAGGAACTGGAGACGCATATTGGTCCGCGGGTTTCCGCCCATGACGACTCGGTGCTACTCAATGGCGCTCTTTACGGGCGGTTCCTTGACGTGCCCGCCGATGGGCTGGACGCTGAGTCCGCTCGGCTCCTCTCCGAATGGCAGAAGACTTTCACGCTCGCTGGCGTAGCCCTGACTGCTGCTGATCAAGACCGTCTGCGTGAGCTCAACGGGCAGCTGGCTTCTCTCAGCACAGAGTTTTCTCAACTGGTCATGCAGGCAGGTAACGAGGCTGCTATCCATGTACAGGATCCGACCGAGCTGGATGGGCTCAGTGCGGATGACCTTGCGACGGCGGCTGCGGCAGCCATTACAGCCGGGCACTCTGGTGGATACTTGCTCACCTTGATTCTGCCCACCGCCCAGCCAGCCTTGAAGGTACTCACCAACAGAGACACCAGGCGCAGACTGCATCTTGCTTCTGTTGGGCGCGGCGGCGCCGCTGCGGACTCTGACAACGAGTCCGACGGCGCCACTGTGGTGCTGGAGCTAGCCGCAACAATGGCGGCGTTGCGCGCCGAGAGAGCCGAACTCCTTGGCTTTGCTTCCGAGGCTGAACGCACCATCGAGTCCCAGACGGCACCCTCATTGGAGGCTGTCCATGAGATGCTCTCCCCCATCACCGCGGCTGCTGCCCATAACGCGGCGTCCGAGGCGAAGAGACTGCGCGAGGTTGCCGGCCACGACCTTGAAGCATGGGACACGGCGTTTTATGCTGAGCAAATTCGTCGGGATGAATACGGCGTTGATCTGGCAGCTCTGCGCCCGTGGTTTGAACTTGAATCCGTGCTGCGCAAAGGCGTGTTCTATGCTGCAACTCGCCTGTACGGAGTTTCTTTTACCGAGCGAACAGATTTGGCTGGTTACCACCCCGATGTGCGCGTGTGGGAAGTATTCAACGCTGACGGTTCCGCGCTGGGGCTATTTCTTGGCGACTATTACACCCGGGACACCAAACGCGGCGGTGCCTGGATGAATTCCTTCGTCGAGCAATCGGCTCTTGAGGGAACCACCGCCGTCGTGGTTAACAACCTAAACATCCCGAAGCCACCTTTCGGTGAACCCACGCTGCTGACTTTTGATGAAGTGGTGACGTGCTTCCATGAATTTGGTCATGCCCTGCACGGACTTTTCTCCGACGTTACCTACCCCACTTTTTCGGGCACAAATGTACCGCGAGATTTTGTGGAATACCCCTCTCAGGTCAATGAGATGTGGATCTTGTGGCCAGAGGTACTTGAGAACTATGCCACGCATCATCTCACCGGGGAGCCCCTACCTGCTGGCACGGCCAAAAAATTGACCGATGCTGCACTGTGGGGACAAGGCTTTGCCACCGCAGAATATTTAGGCGCTGCGCTACTTGATCTGGCGTGGCACGAGCTAGCTCCAGGCTCGGTTGTCAGCGACCCGCCAGCTTTTGAGACGACGGCACTTGCCGCTGTGGGACTCGATATTCCGGCTCTGCCGCCGCGCTACAGGACGGGCTACTTCAGTCATATTTTCGCCGGTGGTTATGCTGCCGGATACTACTCATATATCTGGTCCGAGGTGCTCGACGCAGACACAGTGGCGTGGTTTAAGGCCAATGGCGGGCTGACACGATCCAATGGAGAGCACTTCCGCAACACCCTGCTGTGCCGTGGTTTCTCCGTTGACCCCCTGAGAGCCTTCCACGACTTTGCTGGCCGAGACGCCAATACCCTGCC
This sequence comes from Arthrobacter antibioticus, assembly GCF_030063205.1. Classification (GTDB taxonomy): domain Bacteria; phylum Actinomycetota; class Actinomycetes; order Actinomycetales; family Micrococcaceae; genus Specibacter. The sequence continues at coordinate 415,173 of NZ_JASISQ010000001.1, forward strand.
CCTGCTCGCCCGTCGGGGGCTGGTCTAAGCGCATGGTGACGTTAGCAGACTGCCAACGCACACAGCATGCATGGTTCCAAGCCTTGGCCCAGGCAACAGGGGGTAGGGCATTCTCCACCCACAAGATGGATTGGGTATGGCTACCTGAGACTCGGGAAATGCTCTGCATGTTCCCTACCGAGATCACTGCCGCGGGGCTGAAACCTGCCCTGAGCGAAGCTGAACGCCGGGGAGCCTCATCTGTTGGGATCTGGCTAAACGCCTCAGTCCGGGAAGGTCTCCTGCCTGAGTACGGATTCGATCCCGGCTGGAAACCATGGTGGATGACTCGGGCCCTTGATCTCGAGAGCGTTTCCAAAGCCAGTGATGCCCTTGACGAGCGCATCGGACTGACAGCCGTGGTGGATAACCAGGTGTGGCTTGCAACGGCCCGCATCAAGGAAGAGTGGGCCGGACGATCCTATGCCTTCCTGCCACCTGAACAGGGCGACAAACACCTGGCCGGAATTTTTGACATGGAGGTAGCCCCTGAGCATCGCCGCAGCGGAATCGGCACATCCTTGCTGAATGAGCTTTCAGAGGCGGCCTTCAATGCAGGTGCTGAGCACTTGCTGCTCAACGCCACCCCGGATGGCCAACGACTGTACCGTCAGCATGGTTTTGAGCTCATCGGCAAAGGACAAACCTGGTGGTTCCATCCACCTCGCTAACCCCGCCCCGACGCTCGCTCACTCCACGTCGTGTTTTCGGGCACGCTCGCTCACTCCACGTCGTGTTTTCGGGCACGCTCGCTCACTGCTAGTGCCGGCTATTTAGAACCATTAACTGATTCCACGGCACGTCCCAAAGCTGCCACATCCGATTGGCTTGCTGAGGCAAAGGGGCCTCTGGGCTGCGGTGTCTCGAGTCCCAGAATATTTGCCAGCGCGTGCAGTGCCCCCAACGGCGCCTTACTCTCGGAAACAGCTTGGGCAATGATCAGGAGACGTTTCAAAGGGATTCCTTGCAACGTACCAGCCCTGGCACTCCTCCACACCTCTGCATAGTCATCGGGCAGTAGCGCCGCTAACCCCGTATGCCATGCATCGACTTGCGGCAACAAGGACAAGAGCTGCACGTCGGCGCTTAATCCTATAGAGAAATCAGACCCAACAGCATCACGGAACGCTGAAACACGCTCTGCCACATTGGGCCGACGCATGGTTTCCTTGACTCCCAGAAGATTGGCAGAGGCAGCCAATTCAGCCAGCATTTCCGGCGATACATCGTATTGTGTCTGAACCGGTTTGTTATAGAAGCACAAGGGGAGATTGGTGGCGTCAGAAACTGTTTCGAACAGTGACCTGACTTCCAGATCGGAGAGCGGCAAGTAGGAAAAGGGTGCCAGCAGTAAACCTTGCGCCCCTGCACTCTGAGCATCTCGAGCCAGGTGAACCACTTCACGAGTGGATGCAGCACTGATGGCCACATAAACGGGAACGGTAGCCGAATTCGGTTGGCTCATACTGGCTGTGGCATCAACGGCAGCGGCTGTTACATCATGCCGCTCTCCCCGGTCAAAGCTCACACCCGCTCCGGAAGTCGCAAGGACAGTCACCCCGTTTACTCCTGCCTGGGCCGCGTTTCGGACCTGGTGGGTCAAGGCAGCAAAGTCAATTTCGGCGTCGGGCATCAATGGTGTGATGGGGTAGGCCAGAAGCCCTGAGAACAACTGAGTCATGGAAGGCAATCTTAAGTGAGCGAGCGTCGGGAAAATGACAACGTGGAGTGAGCGAGCGTAGGAAAAAACACGACGTGGAGTGAGCGAGCGTCGGAAGGAGAGCGGCACCGGACTCACTTGGAGGTGTGAGTCCGGTGCCGCCTTTCTTTAGTTGGGTTTACCAGCCGCGCTCGGCAAGGCGGTGCGGTGCGGGGATATCAGCTACGTTGATCCCCACCATCGCCTCACCCAAGCCGCGGGAGACATCGGCGATGACAGCAGGGTCATCGAAGAACGTGGTGGCCTTGACCACGGCTGCCGCGCGTTGGGCCGGGTTGCCTGACTTGAAGATTCCCGAACCAACAAACACGCCGTCGGCTCCCAGCTGCATCATCATGGCGGCGTCAGCCGGGGTAGCAATACCACCGGCGGTAAAGAGCACGACCGGGAGTTTGCCGGTGGCTGCGATTTCCTTGACCAGCTCATACGGTGCGGCCAATTCCTTGGCAGCCACGTACAACTCATCTTCTGGCAGGGCGGCCAGCTTTGCGATCTGGGCGCGGATCTTGCGCATGTGCCCGGTGGCGTTGGAGACGTCTCCAGTGCCTGCTTCACCCTTGGAGCGGATCATTGCAGCACCTTCATTGATGCGGCGCAGGGCCTCACCGAGGTTGGTTGCGCCACAAACAAAAGGCACCTTGAAGTTCCACTTGTCGATGTGGTGCTCGTAGTCAGCCGGGGTCAGGACCTCGGACTCGTCCACGTAGTCAACACCCAAGGACTCGAGAACCTGAGCCTCCACGAAGTGGCCTATCCGGGCCTTGGCCATGACGGGAATGGAGACAGCGGCAATAATGGCGTCAATCATGTCCGGATCGCTGGCGCGTGAGACTCCGCCCTGGGCACGAATGTCAGCAGGGACGCGCTCCAGCGCCATGACGGCGACCGCGCCGGCATCTTCTGCGATCTTGGCCTGTTCAACGTTAACGACGTCCATGATGACGCCGCCCTTGAGCATGTCCGCCATGCCGCGCTTGACTCGGTTGCTGCCGGTCACCGGTGTTACATCGGGTGTAGACACAAAAACCCCTCTGGAAAGGAACGACTAATTGGGCCCGTGAACGTGATCCGCAGCACGGGTGGCCTCAGTATATTCCGGGGGTGTGCATCATTTGAAACGAGTGTTACTGCCCCTCTGGGGGTCCAACGTGCACACTCGCCGCAAATGCTTGGCGCCGCACAGTTCCGATCCGTTGGAACACCGTGACAAGGCTTGCGATGGCCAGCAGGACAAGTACGACGGCGAGCACGGCCTCAGGGATCCCCAGACCTACCAGCCCGGTCGCCACAAGTACTACAACAAGTCGATCAGAGCGTTCTGCGATACCAACGTTGGCGCTCATGCCGAGGCCTTCGGCTCGTGCCTTCGCGTAGGAGACGATGGATCCCAGGACCAGGCAGGTCAGTGCCATGGCGGCGATGAAGTGATTGCTTCCGCCTGTGTAAAACCAGATGACGATGCCAGCAAAAACGGCTCCGTCACCCACCCGATCAAGTGTGGAGTCAAGGAACGCCCCCCATTTACCGGAGCGGCCCAGCATCCGCGCCATGAGCCCGTCCACTATGTCGGAGAAGACAAAGACTGTGATGACAACTGTCCCCCAAAACAGCTCACCTAGCGGGTAACCGATCAGCGCCCCCGCTGCTACACCCAGCGTGCCAACAATGGTGACTGCGTCAGGTGAAACCTTCAGACGGACTAGAAGGGCCGCAACCGGAGTAAAAATGGCAGCAAAGAGCGCACGCGCGTACTTATTAAGCATTGCTTTCCTTAGCACCAGTTGATGCGTCGGTCGGTGTGTGTGGCGTGTTCTCCCACGCCGCCGCGACCTGTTCCCGGACCTCGCCCAATGTCTGTGTAATGGCCTTGGTGCCAGCAATAATGGGTAGGAAGTTTCCGTCCCCTCCCCAGCGCGGGACGATGTGCTGGTGCAGATGGGCAGCAATACCAGCTCCGCCGGTAACCCCCTGGTTCATGCCCAAGTTGAAACCTGAAGGGTTGGACACGGCCCGCAGCACCCGCATTCCCTGTTGGGCCAACGCGGCAAATTCGGCTGTCTCAGCCACGGTCAAATCGGTGTAGTCCGGGATGTGCCGGTAAGGACACACCAGCAGATGTCCCGGGTTGTATGGGAAAAGGTTCAACACCACGTAGGCGAGCTTGCCACGGTGGACAATCAAAGACTCCTCATCTTCGCGTCCGGGGGCCGCACAGAAGGGACAATCGTGGGAACTGGTGACCTGCTCACCTTTTTTTACGTAGGCGAGCCGGTGCGGGGTCCAAAGCCGCTGAAAGGCATCAGGAACTCCTGGGAGTTCAAAGTCATCCTCTACGGCGTTGGACACCGCACCTTGCTCACTCACGCTGTACTTCCTTATTCCGCTGCTTGTTGGGCTTACGCTGTCCGGTTTCGGACGGCTTCAACGATGCGTTGCACCGCTTCATCGACGGGCACGGCATTGTCCTGGCTACCGTCACGGAAGCGGAACGAGACAGCGTTAGCGTCAACGTCGTCCCCGCCTGCAATGAGGACAAACGGGATCTTATCCTTGCTCGCTGTTCTGATCTTCTTCGGGAACCTGTCGCTTGAGATATCCACTTCAGCGCGGATACCCTCTGCCTTGAGTTTGGCAACGACGCAGTACATGTAGTCATTGAAAGCCTCCGCAACTGGGATGGCAACAACCTGTACGGGGGAAAGCCAGGCCGGGAACGCGCCGGCGTAATGCTCCGTCAGAACTCCCATGAAACGCTCCACTGAACCGAAGAGGGCACGGTGAATCATAACGGGCCGCTGACGCGTCCCGTCTGCTGCCTGGTATTCAAGTTCGAAGCGCTCAGGCAGGTTGAAATCAAGCTGAATGGTTGACATTTGCCAGGTGCGGCCCAAGGCATCCTTGGCCTGCACGGAGATCTTGGGGCCGTAGAAAGCTGCCCCTCCGGGATCGGCAACCAGCTCCAATCCCGATGCCTGAGCCACTTCTTCTAGTGTTTGGGTGGCTTCTTCCCAAATAACGTCATCTCCAACAAACTTTTCTGGATCTTTAGTGGAGAGCTCCAGATAGAAGTCATCCAGGCCGTAGTCCTTCAGCAGTGAAAGAACAAAATTCAAGGTCTCGGTGAGTTCATCCTTCATCTGCTCCTTGGTGCAGTAGATGTGCGCATCATCTTGTGTCATGCCACGAACACGGGTGAGACCGTGTACCACACCGGACTTTTCGTAGCGGTATACAGAACCAAATTCAAAGAGCCGCAGCGGCAGTTCACGGTATGAGCGTCCACGGGAGCGGAAGATCAGGTTGTGCATGGGGCAGTTCATGGGTTTGAGGTAGTAATCCTGGCCGGGCTTGCGCACCGTGCCGTCCTCGTTGAGCTCGGCATCCACATGCATGGGCGGGAACATCCCGTCCTTGTACCAGTCAAGGTGGCCGGAGACTTCGTAAAGGTTGGCCTTTGTGATGTGTGGGGTGTACACAAAGTCGTAACCGGCCTCAACGTGGCGTTTACGCGAGTAGTCTTCCATTTCCTTGCGGATGATCCCACCCTTGGGGTGGAAGACCGGCAGACCTGAGCCCAGCTCATCCGGGAAGGAAAACAAGTCCAGTTCAACACCGAGCTTGCGATGGTCGCGGCGCTCAGCTTCGGCGATACGCTCCTGGTAGGCCTTCAAGGCTTCCTTGGTGGGCCAAGCTGTGCCGTAGATGCGCTGCAACTGCTGGTTGTTTTGGTTACCCAACCAGTAGGCTGCGGAGGTGCGGGTCAGCGCGAAAGCGTTGGAAATCAACTTGGTGTTCTGCAGATGTGGGCCGCGACATAGATCGCACCACACCATGTCCCCACTCTTGCGATCGATGTTCTCATAAATCGTGATCTCACCGGCACCAACCTCAACATTGACGCCCTCGGCGGTGTCGCCGTCGTTCTTCTTGCCCAAAAGCTCAAGCTTATAAGGCTCGTTGGCCATAGCCTGACGCGCCTCATCCTCGGAAACGACGCGGCGAGCAAACTTTTGGTTTTGATTCACGATCTTGAGCATCATCTTCTCAAGCGTTTTCAGGTCCTCAGGAGTGAAGGGCTCGGCAACATCAAAATCAAAGTAGAACCCGTCGGTGATGTACGGGCCAATTCCAAGCTTCGCATCGGGACGCAACGCCTGTACTGCCTGGGCCATGACGTGGGCGGTCGAGTGCCGTAGGACATCCAAGCCGTCTGCGGAGTCAATAGTGACGCCTTCAACGCTCGCATCAGCCTCAAGTACTGCCGAGAGGTCCTTTAAAACCCCGCCAACACGCATAACAACGACTTCGCGGCGTTCAAAGAACAGTTCAGCGCCTGTGGTGCCGGTGGCCACCGAAGTCGTAACGCCCTCGACATTGATGGTGATTTCTGTTTCCACTGGCACGCTTGACTCCTTGATTGCTCCGGTGTGACTCCATGTTTAAGCAACATACGGGGGTTGCTGTGAGCCTCTTTGATGGTATCGGTTTGCCGGGGCACCAACCAACACGGGCGGCTCCGGGAGTAGATGGGTGTTTTGTAGATCCCAGGCTTCCAACGCTTGCACCGTGATCCCACGTGGACCTGTGCGTCGCGTGAGCCCGCGAATGAGCAGTATTCGGGTACCAAAAAGCAATGGTCCGGACTTTTCCTGCGCCTCGGTGAAGAACGTTGTATCCACACACCCAGTGCCGTCATCGATGCTGATGAACACTACCCGTTTCCCGCCCCGCATGGGCGGTGTTTGGGTTGCCACCCGCACCCCCGCCACCAAGACTTCCGTATTATTGCGCAGAGCCAGCAAGTGTTCGGCTCGGATCACACCCAGCCGGTCCAACAGTGGGGCATAACTATCCATCAGGTGTCCACTGACATCCAAGGACAACAAATCCAGTTCCGTACCCACCGTCTGCGCCAAATCTGCTGGCGAGTGGATCGCCTGAAGGCTGCCCAGTTCAATATCCTCTAAGGGCAATGCCAACTGTCCGGTAATAGCTTGGGTTCGTTTATTTGACTTATGCGCCGGCAGGCTATTGACGTGTGCAACGAGGTCCGCCCTGTTGGCCGTATTCCCTGTCCCAACTTGTGCCTGACGGTGCAGGGAATCCAGGGCTCCCAGCTGGGCCAAGCGTTTCAAGGTTGGTCGGCTCATTTTGGCCCGGTCACGCAGGTCCGCTAGAGATTCATAGGGTTGACCGGCCACAATGCGTTTGAGTTCTGTACCCGAAACGCCGTATACCCCGGCCAGACTTAGCCGGATGCCGGTCACAGCCTCGCCCTCAGCATCCTTACCACTGACATACCTGCCCACCACATCCTTAATAACCCGCTCCGCCCGGTACTCCCCGGTGCTTGCATTGATATCAAGGGCAAGGATGGGTATGCCCAGGCGTCTGGCCTCGGAAACCAATAAACGCCGCGGGTACATACCTGGATCGTGTTCCCACAAGCCTGCCAAAAACTCCGCAGGGTGGTGTGCTTTTAGCCAAGCGGATTGGTAGGTCGGAATGGCGAAAGCAGCACCATGGGCCTTGCAAAAACCAAAGCTTCCAAAGGCCCTCAGCGTCTCCCACACCTCCTCAATGACGGCCTGGCTGTAGCCATGCTCTGCCGAGTTGTCCCTAAAGTACTTTTCCACAACCGGTTCCAACATTGGGTTCCCCAGCTGACGCCTAAACTCGTCCGCCCGGGACAATGTGCACTTGGTCATAGTGCTGAAGGTGCGCAGTACCTGTTCGTGAAAAACCGTCACTCCATGGGTTTCCTGCAGCACTGGTATGAGGTCCGAATGAGCGTAGTGTGCTTGCGCGAAACCTGCCCGGCTCTCTAAAAAAGGTTTCACCATATTTGATTTCATGGGCCCAGGTCGGAACAGCGAAATGTCAATGACAAGGTCACTGAACTCTGTGGGGGCCATTTTTCCCACCAGCTCCCGCTGCCCCGGTGACTCAATTTGAAAGCAACCCAGCGTGTGGGTGCTGCGGATCAGCTCAAAAGTGGGTTCGTCGTCGAGCGGGACGGCGTCAAGATCGATCCCACCATCCTCGCCGATGAAAGGGGCGTCAGGGGTATGCCCGCCTTCAGCTGCCACAGCCTTCTTCGACGGGTGTAACCGGATGACTTCTCGCACCGCATAAGCCATGGCACTTTGCATGCGCACACCCAGGACGTCGAGTTTGAGCATTCCCATTGCATCCATGTCATGTTTGTCGAACTGGCTCATGGGCAGCCCCATCCCACTGGGCTGGACAGGCGTGCGGCTCAGCAACGAGGAATCCCCCAAGATCACTCCACACGGGTGCATTGAAATATGCCTGGGCAGCCTGTCCAGACGCTCGGTGAGGTCAACCAGTAGATCCAACTGGCCACCGCGTTCCCGGGCGCCGCCGGCTTGACTGAACTCTTCGCGCTCCTCCCCCTCAGGGTCTCCACCTTCTTGGTTGTAGCGAGACTGCCGGACTTGATCCGCAAAATCTCGCAGTTCAGGCTTCTCCTCCAACGCTTCCCTGAAAGAACCCGCCGAGAAACGCCACAATTGCTTGGCAATTTGATCAATTTCCCGTTTTTCTATCCCCAACGCCAGCCCCGCGTCCCTCACAGCACCGCGAGCACGATAACTATTTTGCATACTCATCAAGGTGACTCGTTTGGCACCAAAACGAGAAAATATTCGCCTATACACGTTATGGCGTTGAGCACTTTCCACATCAAGATCAATGTCAGGCAGCGTAGACCTGTCACTGGAAAGAAATCTTTCAAAAAGGAGGTCGTTGGCTATAGGGTCAACAGCGCTAACGCCCAAAACATAATTAACCAACGACGACGCCCCGGAACCTCTTGCTGCCCGGCGCACCCCCATTTCGCGAATCATTTCAGAGACTTCGGCCACAGTCAGAAAGTACGATTCGAAACCCAGCCCACCAATAGTGGCCAGTTCCATCTCAAGCCGGTTGCGGACTTTGTGCAGCTTCTCACCACGGAGGTCCCCAAACCGTTGAACAAGCCCTGCTTCGCTGCGCTGGCGTAGTTCGATGCCCGCCGGCTGGGACAGTCCCAAAACATCCAGTTCAGGGGTGGTTGGTTTTTTCCAGCCCAGATCGCTGGCCGGGTCCAGCCTGCACTTGTCAGCCAACTGGGCTGTGTTGGCCCACAGCTGTTCCAGCTCGGCACTGCCGTAGCCGCTTTGGTACACAATTTCTTTAGCTACTGCGGCCATCTGGGCGGCGCTTTTAAGCCAGGCCTGACCCGTAGGTTGCAAATCGTGGAGACGCTCAAGAGGGGCAATGTTCCGCGCAGCATCCAGAACATCTGCTGTAGGCGCGTCCTCCTCACGGGTGTAGCGCGCCGCGTTGCTCAGAACGGCAGGAACACCGAATTCCTGCGCCAGCTTTAGCATCCGCACCGCGTGAGCTGTGCTCATGGGAGCGCCAGGGGTACTGAGATGGCTGAGGATCTCAACAACCATTGACCCTGCTGGCATGGCGTTGCGCCACGCCAAAAATTTTGTGCGCGGAAGTAAATACTTGCGCCCGTTCAACGACCTGCCAACGGGTGAGTAGGGACCCAACAATACTGTCAACGCCGGCTTCTGAGTCTCCGGATCAAGCACACCGGCAGCCAGCTGCTCCAGCGTGATCCCCACCACCGGCTGGTTATGGGCGGCCGAGATCAGGCTGCACAGGGCGGCGTATCCTGCCCCCGGGGCCATACAAGCGTTTCCATGGGCTAGGACAACCACCCTTCCCACTTTTTCAAGACCCTCCGAGCCTTCTTCCAAAACGGCAAGGTCCACACCAATGATTGGGTCTATTCCAGCGGCCATGCACGCTTTAACATGTTTTACCGAGCCATAAAGACCGTCCCGGTCGGTGACAGCCAGCGCATCACCGTCCACTGCGGCCGTTTGGGCAAGATCGTCGGGCCAGGAAACCCCAAAGTGGGCACTGTAGGCGGAGTAGCTATGCAAATGGACAAAGTTACGCACCGCCCTGCTCCTCCATAAACAACTCATCCACAGCGTCATATATCTTTATGACGCGCCACCGTTCACTAGGCCGGTAGCGCACCACATCAACGGTTAAACTTTCATGTGCAGCTTCTGCAGGACCTTGCCCTGCCTCTTCCCGATGGACCTGCAACCGCCACATTTGCCTGTCAACAACCCCTACTCCTTCCCCCGGACGCACGCGTTTCTCGCTCTCCCACCAGGATCGGCGCTCATACCAGCACAGGGGATCAGCCGAAATGGCATAAAATTCCTCCCGCCACCACAACTGCAACGGCACACCATCAGATGAGGTCAGCACGGTGATAGCCTCACTAAAGATACCCATGCGCGATCTCCGTCCTCACCCTAAACACACGACATGTCCTAGGTGCGTCAAACGTATTAGTACATATATACTAATGGATTTAAGTGTACGCTCATCTTCACGCGGAAAGTAACCGCCAATTGGGAAGTAACGCGAGGCGGGAATTCTTCCGCACAGAAAGCGTTAAGTAGATAGCTGACAACGCAACAGGCGTCTAGCATGGCCTTATGGCCATTGTCTTAGCCGGACTGCTGGCGCCACACCGATTTCAAAGGAGCGTTCCATGACTGACATGGTCACCCTCATCGCTAAAACCAATCCGTTGGAACGCGACCTCAAAACAGCATCAAGAACTGTGCTGGAAACTGACATCCCCCGCCTCGGTGAACTTTATTTCACCGCTTATGACGCTGGACTGGCTGGCGAGTCTATCGAGGTTGCACTAGCCGATATCCAGGCCTCGATGGCAGGAAAATATGGCCGATTTCTCCCCGAAGCTTCCCACGTAGCGTTAGATGACCAGGGCAAAATTGTGGCCGCAGTATTGGTTGTGGAACGCGCTATTGGCGAAGACACTCCCGATGCGCCGTTCATCATCGAACTTATTACCGACCGAGGGCACCGCCGCCAAGGCCTCGCCGAAGACTTGGTCCTTGCCACTTTGGACACTCTTTTCAACGAGGGCCAAAGCGATGTGGCCTTGCGGGTTGAAGCCACCAACTCCGCCGCGTTGGCACTTTATCTATCCCTTGACTTCCATCGCTGGTCACCAGAAGAAACTGACGACTAAGGCTTTCTCGCTTTTGCCCCTACCCCTAATGCCCTAGTCGCTGAGCTAATCACTGAGTTAGTCACTGAGCTAGCGGAACAATCAACTCGGGTGAGTTATTGCGCACATTTCCAACATCTGTGGAAACAGCGTAAAGCATCCAACCCTCAGCCAAAGCCCACGCTTCTCCAAGTGCCGTCTTGAGAAGCGGGGCAACTTCCTTGTTCTGCGGATCCAACCAATCCGCTAACCCCTCCTGACTCAGCGGCACTGGCAGCCTGTCATGTAGCATGGCCAATTCACCTTCCGGCGGTGCTGCCATAGTTAAAATGGTGCAGGACAGCAGCCACTGCTCCGGTGAGCCATTTTCCTTCAAGGGATCTTTCCACCACTCATAGAGCCCGGCAAAAGTGATCAGCGAACCATCCAAGGAATGCACAAAGTATGGCTGCTTGGTCTTGCCATCGGGTGATTTCTTCCACTCGTAATAGCCCTGTACAGGCACGCAGCAACGCTTCGACTTCATGGCGGCACGAAAAGTGGGCTTCTCAGCTGCGGTTTCACTACGTGCGTTGAAGGCACGCACACCCACCGCAGGGTCCTTCGCCCACCCAGGCACCAGTCCCCACGTAGCCATGTGAATCTGGCGGTGCTTTACCCCGTCAATAAGCCTTTCAAGGACAATGGGTACATCGGCTGTGGGGGCAACGTTGTAAGAGGCACGCAGTTCTAGGGACGCATCAGCCTCCGCCTCCAGTTCTGCAACCAAATCTCCAACAGCCCTGGCCATCACGTATCGTCCGCACATGGTGTCCATCGTGGCACAAAATAAGGAATATGTACCCGCACCGGTAGCGTTGAACAAAGTAGAAACATAAAAACTTATTCTGCAAGGAGCATTTGACGTGGACTTTACCCCCGACGCCGGTACTATCACGATGTTTTCAACCACTTGGTGTGGCTATTGCAAGCGTCTAAAGAAACAACTGGACGCCTCCGGGATCGGCTATACGGAAATAAACATCGAAGATGTCCCCGGCACTGCCGAACTTGTTGAGAGCCTGAACAATGGTAACCAAACGGTCCCCACTATTTTGTTCCCCGACGGCACAGCCGCAACGAATCCTTCCCTCAAGGACGTTAAGGAACGGCTCGGCGTTTAGGTAAAACCCGCCCCACCCCCTCAATCCGTGTAGCCTGTCAGGACCCCAATGGCCGTTCCCGACAGGAATACCGCTGCTAAGGAGCTTTTCATGGTTAACAAGGTTCATAAAGTTAAGGGCGCCGTGGTGCTCAGTAAGAACGCCCCGGTCACATTGGAGACCATCTTGGTGCCGGACCCCGGCCCCGGTGAAGCTCTGGTTGACATCCTCACCAGTGGTGTCTGCCACACCGATTTGCATTATAAACAAGGCGGAATCAATGATGACTTCCCCTTCTTGCTAGGTCATGAGGCTACGGGTGTAGTCAACGCAGTAGGTGCGGGTGTCACAAATGTTGTGCCAGGTGACCGCGTCATTTTGAACTGGCGCGCTGTCTGCGGAACGTGTCGGGCCTGCGCCAAGGGCCAACCCCAGTATTGCTTTGACACGGAGAATGCCACCCAGAAAATGACGCTCGAGGACGGCACGGTCCTGACTCCGGCGTTGGGTATTGGTGCGTTCATTGAAAAGACGCTTGTGGCTGCCGGGCAGTGCACCAAAGTTGACCCCGAGGTTGACCCTGGTGCTGTAGGCCTTTTAGGCTGCGGAGTCATGGCAGGTATCGGTGCGGCCATCAACACCGGCGCCATTAAGCGTGGGGATTCTGTGGCCGTCATTGGTTGCGGCGGCGTCGGCTCCGCAGCCATCGCCGGGGCGGTCCTCGCCGGGGCAACAACTGTGATCGCTGTTGACAGGGATCCCAAGAAGCTCAAGGGTGCTTTGGCACTCGGCGCCACACACACTGTGGATTCCACAAAGCAGGACGCTGTCCTCGCCATCCAAAACCACACGGGCGGGTTCGGCGCAGATGTGGTGATTGACGCCGTCGGACGTCCCGAAACATACAAGCAGGCCTTCTATGCCCGCGATCTGGCCGGAACAGTGGTTTTGGTGGGAGTTCCAACGCCTGAGATGACATTGGAGCTGCCTCTGCTGGACGTGTTTGGGCGCGGCGGCTCATTGAAGTCCTCGTGGTACGGAGATTGCCTGCCTTCGCGTGACTTCCCCATGCTCGTAGACCTGTACAAGCAGGGCAAGTTGGATCTGGACACCTTTGTGAGTGAGCGGATCACCATTAACGACATTGAAGCGGCCTTCACCAAGATGGGCGAAGGCTCCGTACTGCGCTCAGTGGTGGAAATGGCATGAGCGCGCGCATTGAACGTTTAGTTACTTCCGGGACATTCTCGCTCGACGGCGGCACCTGGGATGTAGAGAACAACGTTTGGATCGTTGGTGATGACACAGAGGTCTATGTCATTGACCCGGCCCATGATCCTGAGGCTATCGCGACGGCTGTTGGCACCAGGAAAGTCAAGGCTGTATTGCTCACGCACGGTCATGACGACCATATCCGCCACGCCCGCGATTTTGCGACGCTGGTGGGTGCGCCCGTGCTGATGAATCCGGAGGACCAGATGCTGTGGGAGAAGATCTACCCGGGGACAACTCCGGATGCGCCCATCGCGGACGGTGACAGCTTTGAAGTAGCCGGCATACGGTTGCTTGCATTGCACACCCCCGGGCACTCCCCCGGGTCCACGTGCTTCCATGCACTAGGGCTGGGGACAGTCTTTTCCGGTGATACCTTATTCAATGGTGGTCCGGGAGCTACGGGACGTTCCTATAGCGACTTCCCCACGATCGTTACCTCTATCAAGAGTCGGTTGCTGGTGTTGCCGGGCGAAACAATAGTCAACACCGGCCACGGTGACTCAACAACTATTGCTGCGGAGACTCCAGGAATCCTGGCTGATCAGCAGTAACAGCACCTGTGGTATCCGCCGTTGAGGTTGGAGATGATGACACCCCAGAGGACGATGGAGTGTCATCATCTCCAACCTCAACGGTCAATACAAGTACGCAGACTCCCGTTATGACTCGAACAGCTCTGTGTGCTTGGCATAAACCGCCAAAATAGCTGCTTCTACATCCTCCACGCTCAATCCTGGGCGCAGATCTTCTACGGCACCCGCCGTGGCAGGGTCCCACTGCAGCTCAAGTGCCGCATAGCTGTCAACAAGGACCTTGCGGATTGGAGCTGAGTTTTCCACGACAATCACTGAACTAAACAGCCAGGCGCCCGCCACAACCCGTTGAGCCGTACCCACCAGCTTGACGTTGCTTGAGGCAGAGCGACCAAAGACGCTGAATTCTCCCGGACAGTATTCCCCGGGGATCTCTCCCACGCCGGCATCCACCCCGAGGGAGCGCAGGGCTTGGGTAAAGAGGTCGCCGAAGAAACCAAAACGGCCCTTGGCGCCGGCTATGGAATCGTTCTCATGCTGGATGTGGTCAACAATCAACGTGCCCTGATGATAGGCGGCAGCCCGCCCGCCGGCACGGCGCACGGCCGGCATAAAACCGTTGTCCCTTGATGCTTGTTCCGCGGCGGAAAATCCTGCCAGCCTTGTGTCGCGCTGGCCAAAAGCTACTGTGGGTTCTGGCCGGTAGAAACGCAGCATATCCCCCTGCAGGCCCGTTTTCACTTGGCCCAGAAGGTCCAGAGCGTGGTGTAGATCAGCCTCAGCGCCAAGATTTATGAGCTGCTTGCGGACCTCCAACCGCGGAGCAACAATCCGGTTCACTTGCTCAGTGGAATAGGACGAACTGTTAATATCTGTTCCGTTCGCCCAAAGGGGCCGTTCACATCGTTAAGTACCGAGGAGGTCAATCCGATCCCATCTGCGCCGAGACTGACATGGGTGTCCAGTCCCAGCCACTGCCCTACCGGTTCACGGTAGATGTGGATGGAAAGGTCCACATTGGGGAACATATAGCCGCCCGGCTCCGGCGTCATGCGCGCGGAAACCCCATTGGCGCTATCGGCCAGCCCCAGCAGCCGCACCAACGCAGAAGAGTGCTCTCCGCCGTCGAGCATGGTAAACGGACTGTGTAACCAGGCCCGCCCCCGGCCCGGGGCATGTCCGGGGCAAGAACGGCCCTCGAGAGTTTTGATGAAACCCCCTGGCCAGATAGTCATGCCGTCCCAGGGGATGGATCTCTCAAGGCTATCGAGGGGTTCATCCGCGTAGGCTTCAACAGCGGTTGTGTCATTTTTTTGCAGACGCCATGCCGTGACGCGCACTGCAACCCGACCCTCGGCAATCAGCTCCGCCTGGAGTAGCTCAATGGTCCGCCCAGGACGTAGGAGCATGGTTTCGATAGTGAATTCTCCGGCGGGAATCAAGCCCAAAATATCAAAGCTCAACCGGGCCAGACGCATGTCATCGCGTGGCCGGTATTGCTCCAAGGCGTGAACCATGATGCCCGTGACCGGGGCCATATGCTGTTCGTGCGAGTTCCAAGCACCCTGGGCATGCACGGTTGATTCGTAGCGGTTCTCACCGAGGTGGCGGTAGTAAGAATTACTGTCAACGGGGAATGTATGGGCGTCAGCGGTGTCAGCGGCTGCGCCCGTGGTGGTCTGCGACATGGCTACGACTCTACCGGCAGCAGCGCCTGCCACAGCAATTTCTCTTAGGCCTGCAGAGTTGGACGCACGGCTGTCTCGGGAGTCATAACGGGGCAATCATCCACGGCACTCTGGTCCAGTTTGCGGGTCCGGGAGACTCGCAACAAGTGGATAGCCAAACCTATAACGCCAACGCCGAGCACCAACGTAATCAAGGCCCACGGTGATCCCGCCGCAGCGGCAAGGGCTGCCTCGAACGCGGCCAAACCGATTGTTGCGTAGATGCAAGCCCACGCGATGGACCCTGCCACCGTGGCTGGAATATAGCGGCGCAAAGGCATGCGGCCAAGGCCTGCAGCCATGTTGATAGCTGTTTGCACCCCGATGGTCAGGAAGCTCACGCTCACGGCCGGTGCTCCCCAGCGTGCAATGATTTTCTCGGCCCGCTGCACAGCTGCGGAGTCTAAATGTTTCGCCAGCGCGGTCTTTCGGCCGCCGGCAGCCAGACCGCGGCCGACCCAGTAAGTTGCGTTGGAGCGAAGCATGACTATAACGAACAGAATCAGGAAGGCCCAGACAAAAGGTAAGGAGAGGATGCTGTCCATCATGAGCGTGCGCTACCCCCTGGGTGCAGAACAGAATTTGGCCACACAACTGTGGCCTATTGGTCTTCTCTTATAGTAGCGAAGACTGGTGAGGTTGCCCTAATTATGTTCCGGTGACAATGATCGCTTCCACCGGGACGACCAGGCGCAGGGCAGCTGGTTTTCAGGACACAAACAACCTGCTCACGTGAGTTAGTACACATTAACTGATTTGGGCGTTAGCATCGGAAGATGACCACCGATGTTCAGGCTTCCTACACGTCCGGCACCTCCACAACTCCTCTTTTGGAGAGCACCATTGGTGCGAACTTCCAGCGCACGGCCGCACGATTTCCTGCTCGGGAGGCCCTCATTGACAGGCCCTCGGGCCGGCGGTGGAGCTATGCCCAGCTAAATGACGACGTCGATGCTCTGGCCCGCGGGCTGCTCGCCGCCGGGATAGTCACCGGCGATCGCATAGGCATTTGGGCACCCAACGTGCCTGAATGGGTGATCCTGCAATTCGCCACCGCCAAGATCGGTGCCATCTTGGTCAACGTCAATCCGTCATACCGGGTCCATGAACTTAAGTACGCCATCTCACAATCCGGGATGTCGATGATCGTGGCGCTGCCTGACTTCAAAGGCTCAGACTACCGAGCCATGATCAATCAGATCCGTCCCGACTGCCCGGACCTCACGGCGGCAATCTACATCGGCACGCCTTCCTGGGACGAGCTCGTGGCTGGCGGGCAGTCAGTGCCAGCTGACGCCGTCGAGCGTGCCATGAACGCCCTGACTCCAGATGATCCCATCAATATCCAGTACACCTCAGGGACCACCGGCTACCCCAAGGGCGCCACGTTGAGCCACCGCAACATCCTCAATAATGGCTACTTTGTGACGGAAACAATCGGCTTCACCGAGCATGACAAGCTCTGCGTTCCTGTGCCGTTCTATCACTGCTTCGGCATGGTCATGGGTAATCTGGGCGCGTCGACTCATGGGGCCGCCGTGGTCATTCCGGCGGCCGCGTTCGATCCTGCCGCCACCTTGCGTGCCGTCCAGGAGGAACGCTGCACAGCCCTGTACGGGGTACCCACCATGTTCATCGCCGCACAAAATGTGCCGGACTTTGCCAGTTATGACTTGAGTAGTTTACGCACCGGCATCATGGCTGGTTCTCCGTGCCCCGTGGAAGTCATGAAGCGGTGCATGACCGAGATGCATATGGAAGGTGTTTCCATTGCGTACGGCATGACGGAAACCTCGCCGGTGTCGATGCAAACGTTAATGGACGACGACGTGGCCCACCGAACCGAGACAGTGGGACGGGTGCAACCTCACCTTGAGGTCAAAATCGTGGATCCTTCCACCGGGGAGACTGTCCCCCGTGGAGAGTCAGGGGAGTTTTGTACCCGCGGCTACTCCGTCATGCTGGGCTATTGGAATGATTCTGAGAAGACTGCCGGGGCCATCGATCAGGAGCGCTGGATGCATACCGGCGACCTCGCCGTGATGAATAATGACGGTTACGTGAACATTGTGGGCCGCATCAAGGACATGGTCATCCGGGGCGGTGAAAATCTCTATCCACGGGAGATTGAGGAGTTTTTGTACCATCATCCCGACATTGCCGATGTCCAGGTGATTGGAGTGCCGGATGAGCGCTACGGCGAGGAGTTGTGCGCCTGGCTTCTGATGAAACCCGGTGCCATACCCTTGGATGCCGAGGCCATCGGCGTATATTGTGCCGGTCACCTCTCTCGCCACAAGGTCCCCCGCTATGTATTGGTGGTGGATGAATTCCCCATGACGGTCACGGGGAAGGTCCGCAAGATGGACATGCGGCAGCGAACCATCGAGCTACTGGGACTGTAGCCGTGACACTGGGATAGGCTCTGCTTTTGAGCTGTGAAAAGCTAGCGCACAAAAAGTCTTGTTCACCATTGAGATACTGGGGTTCTCCAACTATGCGCACAGACACTAAACACGCAGGTAATAAGAGCAATAGCTACGTAGTTGCTTACCTTTTCATCGGCGTAGCGGCGGCCATCGCAGGATTCTTGCCATGGCTCGTTACGGGGATGCGTCTGTCGCTGCAGAACCTCTGGGCAACCAGTACCCCACCGGGTCAAATGCCAATATCACTTCTCCCCTTTAGCCAGTACATGCTTACTCTTATTGCCGGGCTCATCATCACGGGATCGGCCATTGCTGGAGGAATTCTACGCCTGAGACGTTCACGACTTCCCCGCTTTGGCGCCACGGCAGCGGTCATTGGACTCTTGGGTGTGCAGCTTGCCGCCACGCTCCAGGCCAGCCTGACGGTATCAGCCGGATTACTGGATAACCAGGCCGCTGAGCTTTACCTGTCTGCACTATTAGCGGGCACAATTGCCTCCATCATGGTTGGCGTCCTGGTCCTGTTCCTTATTTCGCGTGCCCCTGCCTCCGGTGCTGTGATCGGAGCAAGCTTCGCCGCCGTGGCCCTCGCACCATGGCTTAGAGCACTCCTCATACCGCTCAATGACGTGACAACGTCACCGAACTCCTTCACGCTTGGTCTGATCCACTGGTTCCCGGCCGTTGTAGTGGGGCTGGCGATTGCCTGGTCGGTCTCCATGTCAACAGCTCGTTTGCTTGCTGCAGGATTCAGCCTCATCGTGCTGTGGTTTGGACCTGCCCTGTTCGCCGCTATCAGTATTGCCGCTGGCAGTCGTGTCCTTGCCTATCAGCCCGCTGAAATGGCGAAACTCGGTGCAAGCTCATTCCTGAACTTCATAGACTACCGTTCAGGCTCATTGGCCCCATTGGTTGTGGCCGCAGCAATAGCCACTGCCGGTTCTATTTGCCGCTCACTTTTCAAGAAGTTCAACCGCTCATCATCCGTCTCGCCTGCCTAGCCCGGGGCCTGCCTCGCCCGGGGTATCCGGGTAGCGGGGGTATCCGGGTCCGCGCCGATCCCTACTGTGGAGCCGGCTGCTCTCGCCCCGGGGCGCCGAGACTGCCACCGCGACATCTCTGCACGTCGGCGCACGCATCGGTTACCGTGGATTCAGGTGAAGGTCTCCCGACGAGGTGGAGAGGCACATGTTGGGCTCTCCTCTCCGGGGATACCCCGGGGCACGCAGTATTGCTCGAGCAAGCACCGCGAGTGGGTCTCTGCGCTTCGCGCAGCAGCCCACCCGCACCGACAGATGAGTCGTCTTGAGGCCTTCACCGTCCTATTGCGGCACCACGAAGGGATGGCATCGACCCATGGTCCACAGCCAGGCCCACGGCACGGACTCGGAAACGGCCAGCCGAGACGTTCCAGGCGGCCATTTCCATCTCCGTGGCCATACCCCTCACCCGTCGTCGGCAACCGTAGCAGCGGCGCTGGCCCACGCATTCTTAGCCGCCCCGGCGTGGACCGCTGACGGGCTAATCGCTGCTGGTACGCAAGTTTTGGGTGTCCGACGGCGATGGCTGGGACCGCTGGTGAGTTCAGTCATCGGCGCTTATCACTACAAGCCTGCCGACGCTCCCCGCGAACTCGCAGCCTACATTGGCCAAAGTGATTCCTTCGCCGGAGCGGTCGCTAAGGCCCTCACCCAGCGAAAGCCTCTACGGATAGCGCGTTACGTACTCGCCGAGCCCGAGCAACGCCAAGGAACCCACCCCGTTCCAGCCATTGCCGGGCTTGCACAATTAGCTAGAGTTCTGGGACTGACGCTGGGTCAATTGGAGTGGTTTGCCGATACCGGCCACTGGAATCGGCTCGCTGGCAAGGGGCCTCTTCAGCATTACCGGTACAAATGGCTAGTGCGTCCGGGCAGAACGCCACGGTTGTTGGAAATTCCAGGGCTGCGCCTGCGGGCAATCCAGCGCAAGGTTTTGCAGGAACTGCTGAGCCCTCTCCCCTTACACGACGGCGCTCACGGTTTTGTCCCCGGCCGCAGCGCGGTCAGCGGAGCCACCCAACATGTAGGCAGTGACACTGTCATTTCACTGGATCTAACGAGTTTCTTTGCCACAGTCACCGCTGGCAAAGTGTTCGGGATCCTGCGGCAGGCCGGCTATCCAGAAGCAGTGGCTCATACCCTAACTGGTCTAAGCACCCATGTAGTTCCACCATGGGTCATCACGTCAATGCCAGCCGGAGGAAGCTCCGCTGAACGATTTGCTTTAGCGCAGTCATTGCGGATTCCCCATCTGCCACAGGGCGCACCTGCGTCTCCCATGTTGGCCAACCTGGCACTACGACGACTGGATTCACGGCTCCAAGGTTGGGCTGAGAAGGCAGATACGCGTTATACGCGCTACGCCGATGACCTGAGTTTCAGCGGCGGTACTTCGTTGATTCAACGGGCAGACAGCTTCATTCGTGGCGTGAGCGTGATAGTTGCTGACGAGGGACACCTGCTCAATGAAAGAAAAACGCGGGTGCGCTCGGCCAGTACCCGTCAACAGGTCACGGGCATTGTGGTGAACCAGCGTACCAATATGCCCCGCCGCGACTTTGATGCCTTGAAAGCTACCCTGCACAATTGCGTGGTGCACGGCCCAGAAACTCAGAACCAGGCTGGGCACACGGATTTTCGTGCCCACTTGTTGGGCAGGATCACGTGGCTTGAGTTCCTCAACCCCACTCGCGCAATACGCTTGCGCCGGGACTTCGAGAAGATTCGCTGGTAGCAACCCCTATTTCGTGTTGTGCCTGCGACAGACATCGTCTGATTCAGTGAGCGAGCGTTAGCAAAAATACGACGTGAAGTGAGCGAGCGTCAGGGGGTGGTTAGCGCGGGAGGCGTTCGCGCAGGACGGGCCAAGCTGCACTAAATCCTGGATGCAAGTTTAGGGAGTCGAGCGTTTCAGGTGCGAACCATTCCAACGCCATGCTTTCCGGATCACTGATGACAGCTTCAAAGGGCACCACTGCAGTAACAACCACCGTGGTGTAACTCCAATAGCCAACGTCATAGACGGAGGTGAACATCAGCTCAACGTTCTCCCGCGGAACAGCTGCTTCTTCCCACGCCTCACGCAGTGCTCCATCCACTGCGGTTTCGCCTTGGTTGAGGGCGCCGCCGGGCAGACCCCATGTGCCGCCGTGGTGAGACCAGAGTGCCCGGTGCTGCAGCAAGACTCCACGGCCGGCGTCGAACACCAACAGGCCAGCAGAACCAAACTTTCCCCAAAAGCTGCCCTGCTCCCCTGTCACCCAGGCATCGCCGGGATCGCGGTCGTTGCCCAGGTGCCCCGGACGCACAACAGCCGCAGCATCCCGGGTGAAACGGGCTGCTGCGGCTGCGGGATCATGTGTAGACAAGAGTTAGAAGTCCCAGTCGTCGTCTTCGGTGTTGACTGCCTTACCAATGACATAAGAGGATCCTGAGCCGGAGAAGAAGTCATGGTTCTCATCGGCGTTCGGTGAGAGCGCGGACAGAATGGCCGGGTTCACATCGGTGACGGCCGAGGGGAACATTGCTTCGTAGCCCAAGTTCATCAGAGCTTTGTTGGCGTTGTAGTGCAGGAACTTCTTAACGTCCTCGGCCAGGCCGACGGAGTCGTAGAGATCGTGCGTGTACTGGACCTCGTTTTCGTAGAGTTCAAAGAGGAGCTCGAAGGTGTACGCCTTCAACTCTTCCTTGCGCTCTACCGAGAGGCCTTCCAAGCCTTTCTGGTACTTGTAGCCAATGTAGTAGCCGTGCACGGCCTCGTCGCGGATGATCAGACGGATCATGTCGGCGGTGTTTGTCAGCTTGGCCCGTGAAGACCAGTACATGGGCAGGTAGAAGCCCGAGTAGAACAGAAATGACTCCAACAAGGTCGAAGCAATTTTGCGCTTCAGCGGATCGTCACCATAGTAGTAGCCCTCAATGATCTGGGCCTTCTTCTGCAAGTTCACGTTCTCTACCGACCAGCGGAAAGCCTCATCGATTTCCTTCGTGGAAGCCAAGGTGGAGAAGATCGAGGAGTAGCTCTTGGCGTGCACCGATTCCATGAATGCAATGTTCGTGTAAACAGCCTCCTCATGCGGGGTGATGGCATCCGGGATCAGCGAGACGGCACCCACGGTACCCTGCAGGGTGTCCAGCAAGGTCAGCCCGGTGAATACGCGCATGGTCAGCAGCTGCTCATCCGGTGTCAACGTGGCCCAGGACTGGACGTCGTTGGACAGCGGCACCTTCTCCGGCAGCCAGAAGTTGTTGCAGAGGCGGTTCCAGACTTCCACGTCCTTATCGTCCTCGATGCGGTTCCAGTTGATGGCCTTTACGTGGCTCGCCAACTTCAGCTTTTCCGGTGTCATCGCTGCTTCTCTCCTTGTGAAAATTTTATGGCCGCAGGGGCCTAGTCAATCTTAAGCCGAAGGCACGACGGCGGGTCTCCCCCGCCGTCGCGCTCTTCAGTTATGCGGTGTTAGAGTGCGCAGCTGACGCAACCCTCAACTTCCGTCCCTTCCAGCGCGAGCTGGCGGAGGCGGATGTAGTAGATGGTCTTAATGCCCTTGCGCCAGGCGTAAATCTGCGCCTTGTTGATATCACGCGTGGTGGCCGTGTCCTTGAAGAACAACGTCAGCGACAGACCCTGATCCACGTGCTGGGTGGCAGCGGCGTAGGTGTCGATGATCTTCTCAAACCCGATCTCGTACGCGTCCTTGTAGAACTCAACGTTGTTGTTGGTCAGGTAAGGGGCAGGGTAGTAGACGCGGCCCAGCTTGCCTTCCTTGCGAATCTCGATCATGGAGGCGATCGGGTGGATCGAGGACGTGGAGTTGTTGATGTAGCTGATGGAGCCCGTGGGCGGGACAGCCTGCAGGTTCTGGTTGTAGATACCGTGCTCCATAACCGAAGCCTTCAGCGCACGCCAGTCATCCTGGGTGGGGATGTGCATACCCTCAAACAGCTCGGCAACGCGGGCGGTCTGCGGCAGCCATTCCTGGTCCGTGTACTTGTCGAAGAATTCACCCGAGGCGTACTTGGAGTTCTCGAAGTTGATGAAGGTGGAATCGTTTTCAATCGCCAACAGGTTCGAGGCCCGGATGCAGTGGTACACCACCGTGTAGAAGTAAATGTTGGTGAAGTCCAGGCCCTCTTCGGAACCGTAGTGGACCCGCTCACGGGCAAGGTAGCCGTGCAGGTTCATCTGGCCCAAACCGATGGCGCGCGACTGGCGGTTGCCCTTGGCGATGGACGGGACGCTGGTGATGTTTGACATGTCAGAGACGGCTGTCAGCGTGCGAATGGCCGTCTCGATGGTGCCGCCAAAGTCCGGTGAATCCATGGCCTTGGCAATGTTCAACGAGCCCAGGTTGCAGGAAATGTCTTTGCCGGTCTCAGCGTAGGAGAGGTCATCGTTGTACGTGGTGGGAGCGGAAACCTGGAGGATCTCAGAGCACAAGTTGCTCATGATGATCTTGCCTTCAATGGGGTTTTCGCGGTTCACCGTGTCTTCAAACATGATGTACGGGTAGCCGGATTCAAACTGGATCTCGGCGAGCGTCTGGAAGAACTCGCGTGCCTTGATCTTGGTCTTCTTGATCCGTGCGTCGTCCACCATTTCGTAGTACTTCTCGGTGACCGAGATATCAGAGAACGGAACGCCGTACACCTTTTCAACGTCGTACGGGGAGAACAGGTACATATCCTCGTCGCGCTTGGCCAAATCAAAGGTGATGTCCGGGACAACAACACCCAAGGAGAGGGTCTTAATGCGGACCTTCTCGTCGGCGTTCTCGCGCTTGGTGTCCAAGAAGCGGTTGATATCCGGGTGGTGGGCGTGCAGGTAAACGGCGCCTGCACCCTGGCGTGCACCGAGCTGGTTGGCGTAGGAGAAGCTGTCCTCGAGAAGCTTCATCACCGGGATGACCCCGGAGGACTGGTTCTCGATCTGCTTGATGGGTGCGCCAACTTCGCGGATGTTAGTGAGGGCAAAAGCAACGCCGCCACCACGCTTGGACAGCTGCAACGCGGAGTTGATGGAGCGGCCAATGGACTCCATGTTATCTTCGATGCGCAACAGGAAGCAGGAGACGAGCTCGCCGCGCTGAGCCTTGCCGGCGTTCAAGAAGGTGGGGGTGGCCGGCTGGAAGCGGCCACCAATGATTTCATCGACGATGCTGTTGGCCAGTTCCTCATTGCCGCGGGCCAGGTGCAGGGCAACCATGCACACACGGTCTTCGTAGCGCTCCAGGAAGCGGTTGCCGTCAAAAGTTTTCAGCGTGTAGGACGTGTAGAACTTAAACGCGCCCAGAAAGGTCTCGAAGCGGAACTTCTTCTTGTAAGCGCGCTGGAAGAGCTCACGGGTGAAGTTCATTGAGTATTGGTCAAGCGTTTCGCGCTCATAGTACTGGTTTTTCACCAGGTATTCCAGCTTTTCTTCCAGGTCGTGGAAGAACACGGTGTTGTTATTCACATGCTGCAGGAAGTACTGCCGAGCAGCCGCTTTGTCAGCATCGAACTGGATATCGCCGTCGGCGTTGTACAAGTTCAACATGGCGTTGAGCTCGTGGTAGCCAAGTCCTTCCCAAGCTGCCGGCATGTCCTTAGAGGACTTCATTGTTGAGTCTTGTTCTGAGACAATCGTGTCCAAAATTCTTCCAATCCTTCGTGAACGCGGTCCACATCCTCAGATGTGCCCATGAGTTCAAAACGGTATAAATGCTGTACATTGCACTTCTCGGCGACTATGTCACCGGCGAGGCAATAGGTTTCGCCAAAATTTGTGTTCCCTGCGCCGATAACGCCACGGATTAGCTTTCGATTGTCCGCCACGTTAAGGAATTTGATGACCTGTTTTGGCACGGCTCCTCGCCGAGTTTCCCCACCATAGGTGGGCAAGATCAAAACGAAGGGTTCCTGCGCCAGAAGGGTTTCTTCAGAGGTATAAATCGGCAACCGCGCCGCTTCCAACCCCAATTTCATGACGAAACGGTGGGTGTTATCGGAAGCTGACGAGAAATAAATCAATCGGCTGCTGGTGTATCGAGAAGTTATCGCTGTTACTGCGGGTTCTGCTGCAACGGCTGACATGGCTTTCGCTTTCCAACTACTTACTTGCGGTTGTGGGGCCAACCGCTTGTTGGATTAGCCCCACTTGTGTGCGCTATGCGCACGTAAAATTATGGTGAGCTTGCAGGCTACAGCCTGCATACTCACTACGCGACGTTGAAGGCAGCGCCATCGACGGCTGCAGCCAATTCGGCAATCTTATCCGGGCGGAATCCTGACCAGTGATCGGCGTCCGTGATAACAACAGGTGCCTGCTGGTAGCCCAGGCTGAGCACATGCTCAAGAGCGGCGGGATCAGTTGAGATATCCACGCTCTGATATGTGATGCCTTTTTTATCCAACGCACGGTACGTTGCGTTGCACTGGACACATGCAGGTTTGGTGTAAACCGTGACGGTCATGATGGAGATCCCCTTTGTATATAACTGCCTGTGGCTGCCAAGAACGGCTAACTCGCTGCCTGTGGGACCAACGGTTCGCGTCAGGGTCTCGCCAGCTGTTCGAGCTGTTCCAGCGGCTCCTTTGGAACCACTTGAATTCTGTAATAGATACTACATGTAGTGCAGCCACCCAAGGTTGACCCCTACATGATGTATTACAAGTATGTCATTTTATGCACCGTTCGTCCACAGGCCAATCCATTTAAAAGCGCGAGAAATCAAGGCGGATTCTTAGCTGTCCACAGGGTGTGCAGTACTTAGCCACAAAAAATAGTGCGGCGTGTCGACGGTGCCCGGCGTGTCGGTGCTGGGCGGGGGCCGCAGATAGCACTCACCGGCAATCTATGCTTGCTAAGAAGTTCAGTCCCCGTTGGAGAAGAGAGTCTTGTGATCAATCCTGTGCATTTGCGGACCCTGTTGGAAGTTGTTCGCCGTGGGTCCTTTGCCGCCGCGGCCACACAATTGGGGTACACGGCGTCGGCCGTTTCACAGCAGATGTCAACACTTGAGCGTGACAGCGGCGTGAAGTTGTTCCACCGCTCGGCCCGCAGCGTCCTGCCCACCGACGCCGCCCTTGTCATGTCCCGCCATGCTGCCAAAGTTCTTACAGACATTGATGCGCTGCTTGCGGCGAGCGCCAGAACGGAAGAGGGGACCAGCCAGGAACTCCGGCTTGGTATCTTCCCATCTCTGGCAACTCATGTACTGCCACGGCTATTGCGAAGCCCTGACTGGCCCGGTCTTGGCATTAACTTGCACGTTTCTGTGGGTGAACCGCAGCAGACCATTGGGGGCTTGCGAACCGGTGGCGAATTAGATGTTGCGCTGGTTTACCAGGTAGGACAGTCCGGGTTGGCGTGGCCGCACACCATCAATCGGCAGTGGATTGGGGACGATAAGTTCAGGGTGGTCTTGCCCAAGTCCTGGGGTATCCGTTCAGGTTCGGTGGTTGAGGCGACCCACCTCTCCGATATGCCGTGGATCATGCACCACCCCGGGACAAGCGATGCCACCGTGATTGAGCGGCTCTTTGCCAGTTGCAACCTACACCCCCGGGTGGTCTCCTACAGTGATGACTTCAACGCCAGTCTGCAGATGGCCAGCGTGGGCCTGGGTGCCGCCCTGGTTCCAGAACTGGCCCTTGCGGGCAGGCCAGATAACGTGGTGGTTTTGGACGTTCCTGAGATTCGGCTGGCCAGGAACATCTTTGCCCTGCTCATCAATGACAACCGCACGGCACGTGTGGAGGTATTCGTTGACAAGTTGGCCCACATCCTCCAGGAACTGACAGGCACCAGCACGGTGGACCTGACCCCCTGACACTTAGGCTCTTTAGGCACTTAGGCTCTTTAGGCACTTAGGCACTCAGGCTCTTAGTCCTTGGCGAACTTCCGGGCCGGTGCGATGAGGCGTTTGATGAGTTGCTTCTTCAGTGACGTAAACGGCGGGTAGATCAGCGAGAGCGTGTCCGGTGAGAGCGACTTGCGGAGCACGGCCTTGCGGTGTGAGAACGTTTCGATGGAATGCTGCCCATGGTAGCTGCCCATGCCGCTCTCCCCTACTCCGCCAAACGGCAGCCCTGGAACCAGCAGGTGTGCCGCTGGTACACCAAAGCTCAGCGCGCCCGACGACGTCTGCTCAAGGAAGTCCTGGCGCACACCTTCATCTTCGCTAAAGACATACAGGGCCAGTGGCTTGTGACGGCAGTTGATGAAGTCGATTGCTTGCGCAGCGGAGCCAATAGTGATCAGGGGCAACACTGGACCAAAGATCTCCTCCTCCATCAACTTCGCTTCAGCGTCCACGTGGATCACAGTGGGTTCAATGTAGCGGGTGGCGGCATCCATGCCTCCCCCGCTGACAAGGGCGGACCCGGCGTCGTCATGGAGGTCATGAGCGAGAAGTCCAGCTAAACGGGTATAAGCACTGTCGTTGATAATCCGGCCATAGGCCAAACTGTGGGAAGGCTCGACACCGTAAAGGTCATTGATGGCTTCGGGCAGTTCCTTGGCAAGTTTGGCCAGGGCGGTGTCAGTGCCCAAGACGTAGTCAGGGGCCACACAGGTTTGGCCGGCATTCATGAACTTGCCCCAGGCAATCCTGCGCGCCGCCGCCACCATGTCAACGCTCTCATCTATGTAAACAGGAGACTTCCCGCCCAGTTCTAGCGTCACAGGGGTCAGGTGCTTGGCGGCTGCGGCCATAACTATTCTGCCCACGCGCCCGTTCCCGGTGTAGAAGATATGATCAAAGCGCTGCTCCAGCAACTCAGTAGTTTCCGGCACTCCACCTTCAATAAGGCTCACAGCACCGCCAAGGTACTCCGGCACCCATCGGGCAAGGACTGCCGAGCAGGCCGGTGCCATCTCACTTGGTTTGCCAACCACCGTGTTCCCTGCTGCCAACGCACCTATCATCGGAGCTAAAAGCAACTGAATGGGGTAGTTCCACGGGGCAATCACAAGCACCACGCCCAGGGGATCAAGCACGGTTGAGGCATGGGCCGGTTGCAGCGCCAACGGCACGGCAGCCTTGCGTGGCTTTAACCACTCGGGCAGGTGCTTGATGGTGTGGGCGATCTCAGCAGTAAGGAAACCCAGTTCAGTCAGCCACGCCTCCGCCGGGTGTTTACCCAGATCGGCTGCCAGGGCTGCACTGAAGTCATCTTGATGATCCAGCAGCATCTGGTTCATGGCTTTGAGTTCTCGCAGCCTCCACGCAAGGGGCTTAGTTCTTCCACTGGTGAAAACTTCTCTTGCCGCAGCCACGGTTTCTTGTACGCTCATGCCCCTAATCTACCCGCGCCGTCCAAACAGCAGTAACGCGTGGTGCAGCCAAGCCGTCAGTAAGTTGTTGGAGAACAGCTCACTGACGGCTTGGGCACAGTTTTGCACTGATGGGGCGGGAACTAGACCAGCTGCGCGCGGACTTCCTTGGTGGCGGCCACCAGGTTGCGCAGTGACTCTTCGGTCTCTGCGTAGCCGCGGGTCTTTAGTCCGCAGTCCGGGTTGACCCAGAGCTGGCGGGCAGGGACGTGCTTGACTGCTGTGTCCAACAGTTCACGGACTTCATTTAGTCCGGGGACGCGGGGGCTGTGGATGTCGTAGACGCCCGGGCCCACGCCACGGCCGAAGCCGTGGTTTTCCAGGTCGTTGACAACCTCCATGCGGGAACGTGCAGCCTCGATGGAGGTTACATCAGCATCCAGACCATCAATGGCGTCAATAATGACACCAAACTCGGAATAGCAAAGGTGGGTGTGAATCTGTGTGCCGTCGCTGGCGCCTGCGGTGGAGAGACGGAAGGAGTTCACTGACCAGTCAAGGTAAGCACCCTGGTCTGCCCGGCGCAGAGGAAGCAGTTCGCGAAGTGCCGGTTCATCCACCTGAATCACTTTGATGCCGGCGGCTTCCAGGTCAGCGATTTCATCGCGTAGGGCCAGTCCTACTTGGTTGGCTGTGTCACCCAGAGGCTGGTCGTCACGGACGAAGGACCAGGCAAGGATCGTGACGGGGCCTGTGAGCATGCCCTTCATGGGTTTGGCCGTCAGCGACTGTGCGTATTCTGCCCACTGGACTGTGATTGCCTTCTCGCGGGTGACATCACCCCAAAGGATTGAGGGGCGGGTGCAACGGCTGCCGTACGACTGAACCCAGCCGTGAACAGTGACGTCGAAGCCTTCCAGGTTCTCAGCAAAGTACTGGACCATGTCGTTGCGTTCGGGCTCGCCATGAACCAGCACGTCAAAGTCGAGTTCTTCCTGGAGGTCAACCACACGCTTGATTTCCTCTCTCATCAACCGCGCGTATTCTTCGCCGGTGATAGCACCCCTGTTGGCGCGGGCACGGGCTGAGCGGATCTCCCCTGTCTGGGGGAACGAGCCAATGGTGGTGGTTGGTAGTGCCGGCAAGTCCAGTGACTTTTCTTGGGCAGCAACACGAACCGAGTATTCTGAACGGCTAAAATCTGCTGGGGTCAGGGCGGCCACGCGTGCACGCACTTCGGGGCGCCTGACGCCCTTGGCGCCAGCGCGGGAGGCGATGCTGGCTGTGGCTTCAGCTACGGCGGCAGCGGACGACGCCGGGTCCACCAGGTGCGCTGCCAGCGTCACCACTTCGGTGACCTTCTGGTCTGCGAATGCCAGCCAGCTGCGTAGCTGCGTTGAAAGCTGGGTTTCTTCGGTGACGTCATGAGGAACGTGCTGGGTGGAGGTGGAGGTGGACACCGTCACTGTGAGGCCGGCGCTGGCCAAGGCCTCCAAACGGTTGATCGATTCGGCGAGGTCGTTGCGCCAAATATTATGGCCGTCAACCACGCCGGCAACCACTATTTTGCCAGCAAGCAGGGCCAGCTTGTCAGCGCAAGGTACTGCTCCCTTGAACACGTCAATGTGCAGTGCCTGGATCTTCGTCGCGGCCAGGGTTGGGAGCAGTTCTGTGAGCGCTCCAAAAGGAGTGGAGACAAGGATCGCCGGGCGCTCTGGGGCATCGCCAAGAACGTCATACGCCCGGGCGACTGCTGCCTGGATTTCGGCCAGCGGAACATCCTGATCACTGACAAGGGCTGGCTCATCCAACTGCACCCAGCTGGCACCGGCAGCACCAAGACGGGTGAGCAGTTGCGCGTACACCTCAAGGACATCTTCAAGGCGTGAAAGCGGGTTGAAACCGGCCGGGGCATCCTCGGATGCCTTGCTCAGCAGCAGGAAGGTGACAGGACCTACCAAGTAGGGACGTGTTTCGAAACCGTTAGCTAGGGCAAACTCGAACTGTTCAACAATGCGGTTGGACGTCACCGAGAAGTTGGTTTCCGGACCAACTTCCGGCACCAGGTAGTGGTAGTTGGTGTCAAAGAATTTAGTCATTTCCAGCGGCTGAATCTCCACTGTGCCCCGGGCAAGAGTGAAGTAGGCGTTGAGATCCAGCTGGCCGTTTTCATTGCGCAACTCACCAAAGCGCGCAGGGACAGCACCTATATGAGTGGCTGCATCGAGCACCTGATCGTAGAAGGAGAAGGTGCCAGGGATCGCGGCAGGTTCAGTCAAGCCCAGTTCAGAGAGACGGCGGGCGGTGCCTAGGGCAATGTCTTGACCGGCGGTTTCCAGTGCACTCTGATCAATCTTTCCTGCCCAGAATGCTTCAACGGCCTTCTTTAATTCGCGACGGCGGCCAATCCGGGGGTAGCCCAGCAAAGAGGCTGAGGGGAAAACAAGGGCAGTGGACATAGTGGGATCCTTAATAATATTTTAGGCGAAAAATGTGAAGAATATGCGGAGCTGGGACCGCCTGGGCTAGGCCGTAACCAACCGTGCAGCGCTGGGGGCTGGATTCCGGGGTGCCATGCGCGGCCGCCCCGGACGCAGGAGCTGAAGCTTGTCAAGGACTTCGAGAGCGGCGGCATGCTCGTTGAAGGTGTAGAGGTGGATGCCGGGGGCTCCGGCATCCAGTGCCGCACGGGCTAGATCTACTGTTGCGGATACGCCAATTCGCCTACATTCAACAGCGCTGTCGGCACGTCCCAGCGAATCAAGCAGCGAGGTTGAAGGAGCAACACCTGTCAGATCACCCAAGCGCTGCACGCGGCGCAGACTTGTGAACGGCATGACCCCGGGAATGATGGGGATACTCACCCCTGCCCGCCGTGCACGCCTGAGCAGGTCCTTGTACTGATTTGCGTGGAAGAACACTTGGGTGATGGCAAAGTCCGCCCCCGAGCGCTGTTTGGCCAGCAGGACTTCCACATCATGTTCAACCGAGGGTGACTCCGGGTGCTGCGACGGGTATGCCGCCACACCAATGGCAACCTTGCCGGCGCAGAGCAGCGCCGAACGGCCCTGCTCCACGCGGCGGATCAATTCGATCAAGTCTTGGGCATAGCTAAGTGATCCCGCCCGTGTCGCTGATGGTAATTCCTTGGGTAGATCCCCACGCAGGGCCAGGATGCCACGGACACCGTGGTCAAGGAGTTCGGAGATAATACTGGCAAGCTCATCGGCAGTGTTGCCAACACACGTCAGGTGGGCCAGCGGCAACAACGATGTTTCATGCAAGAGCCGGTTCAGCAGCTCAACCGCAGTGCTCCGGTTACTCCCGTTGGCTCCGTAGGTGACTGAAACATAGTCAGGGTTGGTGGTCTCCAGCTCCCTAATGGTGTCCCACAGCGTCACTTCGGCAACATCATTTTTGGGTGGAAAAAGTTCGTAAGACAGGGCTATCGGCGCACTTTGAGTCCATGGCGCCGACACCCGAATAAGGCTCGGAGGAGACATTTGCTTGGTCCTTGAGGGTGGGTCGGTGATCTCTACCCATAGCGAGAACACGTCTGTTCCGTACAGGTAAAGACAAGCCGATCTTTGATTCGTGAGGGGGCGTTCACAACTCAGCACACTGCCTAGAAAACAGTCATGAGGAGCTGGATCCGCCAGCAAATGTCAGGCCCACATGGGGGCACCCACACCTTCGATTCAACAGAAGGTCGCTGACACACGTTGAGGAACTAACGTACGACCAAGCTTAGTCACGACTTTCTTGCGATAACAAGTCATCATCGAATTACGTCTTCAGTTTACGGAATATGTCATGCATTACGTTCGGCTATGAGCACAGTTTGCGCCCTTTGACCGAACTATCTGCACCCGAGGCGTCTGGAAGCTCACACAAAATGAGCCGATTACCACGGTTTGGCGTACTGCTCAGGCTCCGGGTCGTTGTAGTCCTCGGTCAACTTCTGAGACTTGCTGCGTTGCTTTTGCGCTTTCTTTCCAGTCTCAGCAAGTTCCTCTTGTTTACTGTCCGAGGGAGGTTTTGAGGCATCCTCTTCCGTGCCGGAATCAGACGGGCCCGAGCCATCACCGTCGTCCTTGCTGGCTGAGAGCTTCTGGGCCAGGCGCTCTTGGGCATCCTTGAGCGCTGCTGACTCGCCGTCCTTATTATTTTTGCTATTGGGTGCGAAGCAGTCCCGCGGGGATTGGGCCACTACTTCACTGCCCTGAGCGTAAAATTCCTTGGCCGAGGGCGTATTGCCGCCTTTTTTTTGCTCATCACCGAGCTTTTCCAGACTCAGCACCAGGTTCACGCGTACCTTGCAGGACTCGGCAGCGGGGACAAGCTCCAGGGCACGGAGAAACTGTTTCCGGGCCTGTTCGAAATCCCCGTGCAAGACAAAGCCGTCACCAAGTGCGAAGTGGGCCTTGTACCGTTCAACAACATTTGCACTCCCCATGAGTGCACCAGCCTGCGTAGTCCCACCGGCATTTCCATTGGCGTAGGCGGTAGCCGCCAGTCCAGCGGAAACGGGCAGGCTGAGCAGCTTCACGGCGAGCAGCATCGCCAATAGCAGCAGGGGTGCCGACCCCCACAGCAGGCGCCGTCGCCGCCGCCTTAAGCTCTGCCGGATATTGTGATGGCTCATGGTGCACCTTTTTCAGGACGCGGCAACTGGCGCCATGCGCGAGTGAGCGCAGCCAACTCCCACAGCACCACGGCAAAGGCCGCCAAAGCAAATATCCAATACACTTCCCACCGTCCAGCGCCCTCCCGGTCAGCGTGTGCTGGTGCTTTTGAGGCGGCGTGCGGTGCTGACTTGATCAGAGCGCCGCTGATGGAGCCCGGACCCGTCCTGTGGATATAGGGGACATTGAGCTGGGAGGCTATCTTGTTTAACGATTTTTCATCGATCCTTGACAGGGCAGGGGCATAGTCGGCACTCTTATCCAGAATGTAGGGCCCGGGTTTGTCAGTGCCAAAAGAGTAATCACGCATCTTCGCCCCGGCAGTGCTTCCGTACCCGAGCACGGCACCCCCATCGATGAGGGCCGTCGCTTCAGTGAACGGTTCTGGGGCGGTGGCTGCTGTTTGTTCACCATCGCCGAGGTAGTAGACAAGCCGCGGCCTTTCAGGGTGGCTCGCTTCCGCAGAGGTAAGTCGCTGCGCCAGCACCTCATCGGCAACGCTGATACTGCTACCGTGCGAAGCGAAAGCGGAGCGCGGTGCCATGACCTGTGTGAGTGTTCGCAATGCCGTTGCATCAGTTGTCAGTGGCAGCGCAACTTTAGCTTCGCTGTCAAAGGTGATCAATGAGAACCGCGCACCGCTCAGTTCATCGGCCAACGCCATGATGTCCGTCTTCATTCCCGTAAGTCGTGGGGAGCTGGAATTGTAGTCCTCGGCGGAGGAGCTAGGAGTCATATCCACAACAAAAAATACGTTCAGCTCGGTGTTGGCCACGGGTGCAGTAGCACCCGTGAGACCTGGACGCATGCCGGCCAGAATCAGCAATACCACCAGTGCGGCGTACCGCCAACTGGCGGAGCTGCGATTGCGCCAAACTAGCAACACAGCTGCCGCTAGAAGGAGTACGCTCAGCGGCCAGAACAGCCACGGTGTCAGGATAGGCGTCATGGTCATCGGCGCAGCCGCCATGTCGCAGCACCCAAAAGTAGCAGCGACACCAGTGCTGCACCCAGCGGGCCGCCCGGCTGGTCAAGGACAGTGATTTGCGGTGCCCCCTGCAACTTTGAGCTCTCGGTGGCTTGTACCTGGTTCACAATGGACTCAACTGCCGCGTCTGACTCCAGCGCATGGTAACTGCCGCCTGTGCCGCTGCTCGTCTTCTTGAGGCCGTCAGCGGCCTGACCAAACGCCGTTTTTGAACCAAAGTCGTTGGGATTCAGAGAGTACACCCGGATACCCGTATTTTTTGCCAGCAAAGCTGCTTCTGAGAGTGCAAAAATGGGTTTGCCCGCCAGCATGTTGTCAGTGGCAAAAATAATTGATCGTGATCGTTGAGGATC
This sequence comes from Arthrobacter antibioticus, assembly GCF_030063205.1. Taxonomy (GTDB): domain Bacteria; phylum Actinomycetota; class Actinomycetes; order Actinomycetales; family Micrococcaceae; genus Specibacter. Next base: position 449,439 of record NZ_JASISQ010000001.1, read on the forward strand.
AGCCGTGGCGGGGAAACCATTGACGCAGGACGCTAAACCATCGCCAATCAAGGACGATCCGGGCGCTTCATAGGTGCCCGCGAAATATTCAAAAGTTGAGGTGTCCATGCCCAAGGCCTTTTGCGCCACAGTGAGCTCACCGGTGACAAACTCATAGTCATCTGTCAAAGGGAACACCATGACTGCGCTGGAATCAAAGATGGTCAAGCCAATGCGTTCGCCCCTGAAGTTGCCAACAAGTTTTGAAAAAACACTCACAATCGCTTCATCGGTGCCAAGCATGGAACCGGATACGTCAAGGCACAGCATGATGTCCCTGTTCACGTGTTCGGGATTGAAGGTTTCTTCTTTGATGGGACGTGCGGCAGCCACGGCTAGCGAGAGGCCAAGAACAGCCAGCGCGGCCAGCGCCACAAGCAACCATTTCCTGCGCTGCGCCACGGCTCTCTTGTATGCGGGCAGTGCGGTGAGCCTGTCCACGTGGGCCACTGGCGTGCGCGGCACGGTGGAGTCGCCTCGGCGCCAGAAAATCACTGCCACGGCGACAATCATGGCCAGGGCCAGGGGCAGCAGCCACCAATATTTCAGTGCCACGATGCCACCACGTTCCGCGCTGTACCGGTTGCCTCGGTGACCGTAAGCCCCCCACCGTGAGCCGTGAACTCGCCGGGATAAAACAGTTCAACCGCGTCAGCAGCCACAGCAAGCTGCGCTCCTCTTAGTTGCGTCAGAGTCATGCGCTGGGCTGGCAACCCCGTCACTTCATGAACAAAGCCTCGCACTGCCAGGCTCAGCTCAAGGTGAGCGGCACGCTGGTCTATGGTGCCGACGTCGTACTTGTTCTCAACGTCCGTGATTAGCTGCAAGTACTTGTTCCGCACAGACCCGGGATAGCGGGGTGGCACAAAGTCAGGCACGCCGGTGGTGGCCCGCTCACTGGTGGAAACCCATACCCACACGATCCAGCCAAGACACATCAGCACCAGGGCAGCACCCGTCAGCGGCCACCAGATTGAGTATCCAACGGGGGCAAAGAAAACACCGTCAGCGGCCACGCCGGTGCCTCTCCAAGAGGGTAAACACCTTCGCCACAACTTCGGTGGTGGCAGCGACGCTGGAGATGGCAATACCGCAGGAACCAAGCAGCGTCTCCAGCTCCTGGGCGCGAAGGGCCACGGCCTTGAAATAGCTGCGTGCAAGATCAGGGTCCTTCGCCAACAGCATCAGAACGGTGTCCATGCCTGCAACATCAACGCCTACCCCAGAGACAGCCTCGGGGCCGGCCAAAGTAGCATCCTGAATCTGCAGCCATAGGATTTCATGTTGGGCACAGAGCCTGCGCAGCACCTTGGCAAGGCGCGGCTCTGCAGTGAGCTCATCGGCCACAACCACCAGCAGCATGCGTTGTTTATAGTGCGCGGCCACATATTCCAGCCGGGAGCACAATTGGCTTGGCCCGCGAGTCAGGCAGGCACCGTCCATGCCCTTCAGAAGTTGCTCCAGGTGCGCCTCCGTACCCTTGGCCGGCAGCGCAATAGAATTTTCTCCGTCACCGTGAACAAGCGCCACTGAATCACCGTGGCGGATGGCAAGCAAGCCGATGACACCCATCGCCATCACGGCGATATCCTTCTTCAACTCGCCACCGCGCGCCTGGGCAGCCATATTCCGGCCACTGTCACTGACAAAAAGTAGCTGCTGACTACGCGTGGCTATGTAGCGTTTGATCAGCGGCGAACCCGTCCGGGCTGTGGCTTTCCAATCAATGTCACGAATCTCATCCCCCGGGACATAGCCGCGCAGGTCTTCAAAGTCCTGGCTGCGCCCATGAAATATTGCTCCATATTCACCCTCCAGCATGCCCCGGGCCTTGCGGTGAGCCACAATGAACATCTTCGATTTCACCGCCGTCAGTAAGCTAGCCACCGCTGCCTAGGGTGTCTGCACTGAATCGACAATGGCGGAAATGATCGTTTCCACTCGTACATTTTGTGCCACGGCCTCAAATCCTAGGATGAGCCTGTGCCGCAAAACCCGCTCTGCCAAGGCCTTCACATCTTCCGGGATCACATGGTCACGGCCGTGAAGCAGGGCAAGTGCGCGCGCGGCCGAAGTGAAGGCAATGCTGCCGCGGGGGCTGGCACCAAATTCGATCAGCCCGGCCAGGGCAGGATCAATGTAGTCCCGCGCATGCCGGGTGACGTACACAAGACCCACAATATAATTCACCAAGGATGGATCGAGGTAAACCTTTTTAGCAGTTTCCTGCAGTGCCACCACCTGCTCAAGGGTTGCCACCGGGGAAGGCGTGGCTCCCGCAAGGAACACTCCGGCGTCTATGCGCCTGATGATCTCCGCTTCCTCCGCGGGGCTTGGGTAGTCCAGGACGTCCTTGAGCATGAAACGGTCCATCTGCGCTTCGGGAAGCTGGTACGTGCCTTCCTGCTCAATCGGGTTCTGGGTGGCCATGACCATAAAGGGCGAAGGCAATGGATAAACCTGCCCACCAATAGTTGTCTGGCGTTCCGCCATGGCCTCAAGCATGGCCGACTGAGTCTTGGCACTTGAGCGGTTGATCTCATCAAGGAGCACAATGTTAGCGTGCACAGGTCCAAGCGCAGTCACAAAACTGCCATGGGCGGCGTCGTAGATCTGAGTGCCAACTATGTCACTGGGCAAAAGATCCGGGGTGCATTGGATCCGGTGAAAGAGAGCACTGATTGAATTGGCCAAGGTTTGCGCCGCAGTGGTCTTCGCCAGACCCGGCACCGACTCCAACAACACGTGGCCCCCTGTCATCAAGGAGATCAGCAACGTTTCGCGCAAAAGTGCCTGGCCAACCACCTTTTTTTCGAAACTCTGCGAGATGCTGTGCACCACCTGCTGTGCGTGGGCCAACTCCGCAGGGTCGATGTGGGGATTGGCACTGGTGGAGAGCAAGATCTAAGCCTTTCGTTGGGACTGTCTTTGTTGGCGCTCTAAGGAATGTACCCCAATGATCAGCACATCGGATCTTGCGCGCTCCGGCAATGGGGAGAACTTCCCATGAACACCTATCGGCCGGGACGGGCTGGGTCTAAAGTATGAAACATGAGTGAATTGCCAGTTGCCTATGCAGAATATCTCAAGGGTCGCAGCAGCGACTTTATTGCAACTGTGCTTCCCGTGCTATTGCAATCAGTGGCAGAGAAGACCCATGGGGTCCATGTTGTCCTTAATTCTCATGTGATCCAGGCCCAGACGGATCCCGAGATTCCGTTTGGGGAGATTTTCGAGAGTGTTGACTAGGGCTTCTTAGGGCTTGGAATCCAGCAGTAGCTGAGTGGCGCTGGGGCTAAAAGCTTTTTCCATGAACAAGCAGGCCGCGCCGAAGGCTTCCGCACCTGAGTTGACTATTGTTCCCACCACTTCTACGCAATGGACACAACTTGTGGCGCTCAGTTCAGCCAGCAACTCCGGCATCTGGGCCAGGTAGCTGCTCGCCAATGCGGGCCAGAATGGTCCGCCAAACACAACCCGTTCCACATCAAGGAGGTTGGTCAGTACCGAGACGGCTCCTGCTAGTCTGCGTGCGGATTGGGCCATCAACTCAACTGCTGCGGGGTTACCGTTTTCGGCGGAGTAGGCAAGCGCCATTAGGTCTTCAAGAAGGGTTGCCGGCGCCAAGGGGTTCTGTGCCGGTAACACTCCTGCCTTCCGGGCCAGGGCCACCAGGGTTTCGGGCATGCAGGTGACCTTAACACAGCCTTTGCGTCCACAGTCGCAGTCGGGACCGGACGGATCGGCAATGATGTGTCCGATCTCCCCCACGTTCCCCGATGAGCCGCGAACAACCTCATCGTTCAGGACCAGCCCGGCACCGATTCCAGTACCCACGTAAACGTAGATGAAATCCTTTGCACTGCTGGCAGATCCGGCCCATAGTTCCGCAACGGCCGCAGCCGTAACATCCTTTTCCACCACAACCGCCAGCCCCGTGGCCTGATGGAGGATCTCACGTAGAGGTACCCGTGTCCAGCCTGTCATGTGGGGTGGGTCAACCACTGTTCCGCTGGCCGCATCAACGGGGCCAGGAGTGGCCACGCCAAGACCTGCGATCCGTTGTTCATCGATACCGGAATCCTTAATGATCCGGGTGACCCTGGCCCCCATGCCAGCCACTACCTCTGCGGGATCATTGGTCAAATCGGTGGGTTCATCCGCTGAGAAAAGCACAGTGCCTACGGCGTCAAGAAGCGCATAGCTTGTTTGTGCCGGGTCAATATGGATGCCAATGGCGTACATGCCGCGAGGGTTCAACCGCAAGATCGTTCGTGGTTTCCCCGGGCCGGAGGTCTCTTTGCCTGCTTCCATGATGAGCTCGGAGTTAAGCAGCCGACGGCAGATGTTGGAGACTGTTTGCGCCGCTAAACCTGTTGAGGCAGCCAGTTCCACCCGGCTCAGGCCTTCCTCGGACCTGCGGATGGAGTCCAAAATGACGGCTTGGTTAAAATCCCCCATCCTGGGAAGATTTGTACCGCGACGGCGGTGCGGCAAACCAATCTCGGGAACACCCAAAGTAAGACTCCTTGACATTCTATTGACCGTTGTTGAAGCTGACTCCCCCAGTCTTCAGTTGTCAGGTTACCCCCGCCTTGGACTCATGCGCGGATACGCCACGGATGCCGGCCCAGTGCGTGCCTATGCCTTGACTGAAACTGTGACCGTGAACTTGTGGTTGCGCCCTTCTTCCCGGGTGGGACCCACTGTTTTGCTGAGAACCTGTTTGTACTCCAAATGACGGTTGTAAACACACCACAGCTCTCCGCCGGGGGCCAAGACCCTGGCGGCGGCAGCAAAGAGTTTCAGGGCGATTCCGGCATGGACGGTGGCGCCAACATGAAAGGGAGGATTAAGCACAATCAGCTCCGCTGACGCCGTGGCGAAGCTTTCTAATGCGTCGTCGCGGATCACATCTATCTGATCCGCCACCTCGTTGGCCAATGCTGTCGCAGCTGTGGATGCCACTGCGGCCCAGGATTGGTCGGTGGCAACTACACGTAGGTGTGGTCTTTTCAGGGCTAGGGATGCGGCGATGGTTCCGTTGCCTGAGCCCAAATCAATGGCGGTGGTTGCTTCCGTGCTCATCTTCGGGATGAAGTCCAGGAGGAAACGGGTACCAGCATCAACTTTTGTACCCCCAAAGGTGGCCCCATGTGCGCAAAGCCATAGGTTGAGGTCCAGGTGATGCTCTTTGCGCGGGAAGTTCGACCCCGGGACCTCGGCAAGTGGGCCGCTAACTTTCAGCGGTCGGGACTTATGCCAGGCTCGGCCCGGCACAACCTGCGAAAACTGTGTCCCAAGAACGGAGTTCATGGCCAGTGTCATGTGCTTAATGCGACCGCCAGCAAAGATCTGCACGCTCGCCGCTGCGTGGGCCCTGATCAACTCGGCGACTTCAACAACTTCTTCCAGGCTGCGTGGGAGCTGCCATAGAACCACTTCAGCTCCGGAAAAGAGGCTGGCATCTAGCGGCATTGAGTCGTAGACATCCGCTAATCCGGCTCGTGCGGCATTCGCGTTGAGAGCGTATTGGCCCGAGAGGGAGTCCTGGTGCACTCGGACACCTGTGAGGTTGTGCAGGCTGGCGGCACCGAGTGTCAGGGCACCGTACCTGTCTCCTACAATACTGACTTTTCCAGGGCCCATCCGGGCCAATCCAGTGGCGCTTTCCCGCAGGATCAACTCATCGCTGGCATCGAATGCAAAGAGGTTCTCAGCTTCAACGTCAGGAAACCTTCGCAACTGAGAAAAATCAAATTCTATGCCTTCAAAAATGCTGTATTCCTCCACCGTTCCACTCTACAGGGAGGAAATAACCTACCAGAAATACAGCCACTGGCAGAGGTGCTGCAGATCACATGCGTCGTATAATAGGGGCAGTCACCTCAGTCAAAGATACGTCGCCGTCGTCGACGACTCGAAGGATGATCATCATGAGTGAAATTACTCCGCTGCGCAGAAGAGTACGTGAAGGCAGCGGACTGAAAAACGTTGGTGGGGTGTGGGGGGAGTTTCTGGCTGAGTTTCTCGGCACTTTTGTCCTGATTTGTTTTGGCGACGGTGTGGTTGCCATGGCAGTCGCGGCGCTGCCCGGTAGCGGCCGCGCCGCCACCGACACCACCATCTTCATGGCCTCTGGGGACTGGTTACTGATCACGTGGGGCTGGGCGTTAGCGGTTGCCTTGGGTGTGTATGTTGCCGGGGGCGTCAGCGGGGCACACCTCAACCCTGCGGTGACATTGGCGTTTGCGGTACGCCGAAAATTCCCTTGGAATAAGGTCATCCCCTACGTTGTGGCCCAGGTTGTGGGAGCATTCGCTGCAGCCGCCCTTCTTTATGTTCTTTATTTCAACGCCATCGATGCTTTTAATGCGGCTTCCAAAACCCAGCGCGATGAAGCTGGCGGACTGGCAACATTTTCGATCTTTGCCACGTTCCCCGCTCCGTATTTCAAAGGAAACCTGACAGTACCGCTGATTGATCAGATTGTTGGCACAGCGTTTCTGGTGATGTTGATAGTAGCGATCATCGACATGCGCAACATGGCTGTCAAAGCCAATCTGGGTCCGCTGCTGATCGGCTTCGCGGTAGCAGCCATCGGCATGTCCTTTGGGGCGAACGCAGGCTATGCCATCAATCCCGCCCGTGACTTCGGCCCCCGCGTTCTGGCCTGGCTGGCTGGTTGGGGCGATGTGGCCATGCCAGGAACTATCACAGGAGTCCCCGGAGCTTTCAGCTGGTATTTTTGGGTGCCAATTGTTGGTCCGCTCGTTGGTGGCGTCATAGGTGTTTTGCTCTATGACTGGTTCATTGGCGACATCTTGCATGCGCGCCGGATTCTAGCGGAGCAAGAGCCCCCTGAACCGCAGACGGAACCCGGACCAGCGGAGGAAGAAGACTACTAACACTCCAACGCTTTCACATAGAGCCACTGCTTACCCACTCGAGAAAAGGCACTGGTTTCCGTCAGGGAGTCCTTGAGTTTTCGGTTTGCCGCAGAGCGGTAGTGTGCCCGGAAACTCACAACACCTTCTTGATCAAAGTACCCCCCTTTGCTGGTGCTAAGGATTTCCAGCAAGTACCACTGCTGGTCGGGATCAAGGTCAAGTGTCCCTGGTGCGGTGTCCGGGTGCCAGGTGTGGCGAAGGTAGCTGGCGTCACCTATAGCGAAGGCCGTGAAACGAGAGCGCATGAGCGCCTCAGCGGTGGGCGGGTAGATGGGAAACGCTAACACCGCCGTCACAATGAATTTGGCACAGCAGTTCTCATACGACTCGCCACTTCTGCATGGACAACTCATTGCATCGGATGAGTTTGGGCGTGGAAGAATTCGATGTGATCCTTGATCGCTTGGGCTGCCTGAGCGCCGTCGTTCGCCAATACAGCAGCCATGATTCCGTGGTGCTGTTCGCGCAAGGAGGGAACTATCCGGGCCCACATGGCATCGCTGTCAATGGAGCCGCTGACGTAAGATTGCACCGCCGAGCGTAGTGATTCCATCATGGCCGTGATGACAGTGTTTCCGGCCAAGGAACTCAGAAGTACGTGGAAGGCCGCATCGAGAATATGAAATTCTTCCCGACCCAGCTCCGGCTCATTCATGGCTGTGAGCAGTTCGGCCAATCTTTTTTCCTGTTCCTCATTGCGGTCCCGCCCTGCTGCTTCAAGGGCGGCCCAACTTTCCATCATAATGCGGGTCTGGACTATGTCAGCGACCGGGAAATGGTTAGTCGCCATATGCAGGCGCAAGGCGGCCCCGAGACCGGCACTCGGATTGGCTATCACCACCGCCCCTGAGTTAGGCCCGGAACCCACCCCGGTGCGCACCAAACCCATGGCGTCAAGAACCCGGATGGCGTCCCGTACGGAGGCCCGGGAAATGCCATGGGCCAACGCCAGCGCGCGCTCACCGGGCAGTTGGTCGCCCACCTTGATCCTCCCATCCCTCAGATCGGCCTCAATACTGTTCAGAACGGCGTCGTAACTGCGGGGGGCGGGAGTGGGTGCGGGATTTAGCGTGGACACGCCATCATTGTCCCATTCTTTGCGTGTGCTTTTCTCCTGCAGTACCAGAAGTGCCAGAAGCGGTAATGGTGTGGCGCTGTTGCTGGCGGAGGGCAAAAAATCCGGCCACCCACAAGGGATGACCGGACCGTATTTTTGTGGAGCTGAGGGGACTCGAACCCCTGACCCCCTGCATGCCATGCAGGTGCGCTACCAGCTGCGCCACAGCCCCAAAACAATAAAAACTATTTAGTTATAAACCACTGCACAGGAACTATCTCCAACAGTGTGTTTGGTGGAGCTGAGGGGACTCGAACCCCTGACCCCCTGCATGCCATGCAGGTGCGCTACCAGCTGCGCCACAGCCCCAAACACTTTACAATCTTGCCCTAAAAGCTTTGACTCATCGGTCTAGGCTGAAGCAACTTATCTATCTTAGAACACCTGCTGGCCTGCTGCCAAATCGGCGCTCAACACCAGATTAGTCCTCAATGGGCTCGGCTAAATCTTCGGGTCTTTCATACGGTTCCGGGAGCGTACCAACATTATGTTCAAGCAAGCGCCACTGTGCTTCATTCGATCCTGAGTCCGCCAATGCTGACGCTTCAACAACCGACCAGTGGCAGTTCGAGAGTCCGGAGAGTGTCCGCCAAAGGTGTTCAGGCAAGCCCAGCAGTTTAGCCAGCGCAACTCGGGTAGCACCACCGTGGGTTGTGACAACGAGGGTGCCGCCATCGGCCAGTAGTTGAACCTCTTCCAAGATGGCATCGACCATTCGTTGAGCTACTTCGACCCGGGTTTCCCCACCCCCGGCGCGTATACCGGGTTCGTCCTGCTGCCATCGGTGGATCTGGTCAGGGAAATCCGTGGTGATCTCATCAAAGGTTTTCCCTTCCCACTCTCCACCGAAGGTTTCGCGTAGACGGGGGTCTACACCCACCTCGTTTCCTGTGAGTGCCGCCAGCGCTTGTGCTGTGGAGAACGCGCGCGCCAGATCCGAGGAAACTATCCTTACAGGCAGTGCCATCTCGCCTGGGGAGCCAAGCTTCCCAGCCAACAATGCGGCGGCACGGTTGGCTTGGGAAGTTCCCACCTCATCAAGAGGGATGTCGCTTTGACCTTGAAAACGGCGTGCAGCATTCCAAGAGGTGCGTCCATGGCGCCAAAAAATGACCCGCCGGCGTGGACCGACGGGCTGCAAAACAGAGCCTTCGGGTGAAGTAAAAGCCATCAAATGACAATATCCATTCCTGAGCCCTTGGCAGGGGTTAGTTTTCGATTACCGGTTCTTCAGCGTCTGCCTGAGCGTGCTTGGCGGATGGATCCGACTCAGCAAGCTGTAAGTCAATGACGGGGCAGTCCCCGTAAAGACGTTCCAGAGCGTAGAAAACACGATCTTCTTCATGCTGGACATGCACCACGATGTCCGCATAGTCAAGCAGCACCCACCGGCCACCTGAACGGCCTTCACGGCGCACAGGGCGCAAGTTAAACTTGTGCAGTTCATCTTCAATGCCATCAACAATGGCATTGACTTGGCGTTCGGTAGCCGCCGAGGCAATGAAGAAAATATCCGTGATTGCCAAGCGCTCACTGACGTCGATGGCTGTCACATTGAGGGCCAATTTATCCGAAGCCGCACGCGCCGCTGCGCGTACTAGTTCGATTGACTGTTCTGTTGCGGTCACTACTGTTTCCTTTGATTGGTGAAAATTTAGCGTACTAGTGCTGTGATAAACATGACGGCGCCGGCAACAAGTGCCGCGCCTCCAACGATAATGCTGCCCCACTGGATCAGCAGATTGCGTTTAGTCCTGCCCAATCCCGCCGTAATAGCATCCAGCGGCTCAAGACCATGGGCATAATCTGCTGGCATGGGCGGCATTTGCGACCGCATGATCTGCGCCTGTCCGGCGTCGGGGCGCACGGTTGCTTGCCCACCTGTCGCCATCTCTTGTGCCCGCTTAAGTGTATTGCTGTGACCACCTGTCAGCGAACGGTTGTCCGGTTGTGAGTGATCCGCCGGGCGCGCAGCCAGTGCGGCATCGAAACGCTCAGCACTGAGGTGGGTAGCCTCTGACTGGACTTCTTCGGAGCGGGCATGGGCACCTGACTGACCGCTCTGTGCTTCCGCACGCAGTACAGGCGCTTTTTTCGAAGGTGTTTTAGCAACATTTTGATGCGGCGTTGACCGGGTGACGATCGGGACATGGGTGGTGGTTGGGGGCCGTAGGACGGGACGGTCGGTACCGGCCACTTCGATGAACTCCAGGGGGGTAACCATGGCCAGGTTATCGGTTGCCGTTGGATCAGCAGCCAATTTGCGGTTTTTAGCGCTCTCTTGGGCTAATCGCTCGCGTGCGGATGCGCGCTGGCTAAGGATCGCGGAGCGTTCCGCTTCTGCGCGTTCAGCAGCCATGATCCGCAGTTCTTCTGTGCTTGGCGCAACCACAGCAGGACCATCCTCGGGCGGACCCGCTGAGACAGGATAATAGTTCCCGCCAGGCACCAGCCCGGGCAACGGCGGGTACTTCCAGGACTGCGCATCGGCAGCGGTATCTGGCTCACCGGCCGCTGGCAGCTCGGTTCCTGCAGGATTACCTTCACGCTGCTGTACATCCGGCTGTTCAACCGCGGGAGTACTCGCGGAGTTTGCCCGGGTTCTGGGCCAATCCCCCGGCACGGGAGATTCCGGCACGGGAGATTCTGGCGCACCTGTTGGAGTTTTAGTTTTGGCCGCGGGTAGTTGATCTAGTGACGATGGGTGGCGGTTGCGCTGCTGATTCGACGCCGTGGACACTGCAGCGCGTCGGCCGGCTTGGGGTCGGCCAGCAGTTGGCGATACCGTTTTTGGCGCTTTAACAGGCGGTGCCGGGGCAACAACCTCGGGCTCAGCGGCAGTCTCCTGAGCTACGGCTTCTGGCTCCGATTCTAGCGCTGTTTCTGGCGCTGTCTCTGGCGCTGTTTCCGATTCCGGCTCCGGCTGCGTAAACGGTTCAACTTGTGGTGACTGCTTCGTCACAGGGGAGCCAGCATCGGCGCTGGGGGCTGCAGTTGCGGACACAACCGGGTTGATTGCTGTGATGGGTGCCCGTTCGGCGTCGAGCTGGGCTTGGCGCAGTGCCCGCCTGGAAGGTAGCGGATTCAGACCGGGCGGATCAACGAGTTCCTTGTAGGCACGCAGCGCAGCCCTGTCACGGGCCCTGGTCTGGGATTGCCGCTCACCGCGGGGAGGCGCCGATTCGCCGCTGGAGGCACTCGCCGGATCGCTCGGACTGGCACTAGCACTTTTTTTGGGCGCAGGGCGGGGCGGCACCGCGGGGATGCCAACGGTGTTCGCTGCTTGTGCCGATTCTTCCCGCAATTGTCTGCGGCTGCGAATCGGCTCCTTTTCCTTACTCATTGAATACTCATTCGGTTCTCGAGGCTACCGGCACTAGACCTGCGCTGGCAGACGCGCCGGGTTGTACGTATAGGCCGTACTTGGCAATGTATTGCACCACGCCGTCCGGCACCAGGTACCAGACAGGGTTCTGCTCTGCCACACGCTTGCGACAATCAGTGGAGGAAATCGCCATGGCGGGGACCTCCAACAAACTTACATTCTTCCTGCCCCTGCTATCGAGCACATGCCCGGGCCGGGTGACTCCCACAAAATGGGCCAGATCCCACAGTTCGTCGCTGTCTTTCCACGACATGATCTTAGCCATCGCATCGGCTCCTGTGATGAAGAACAGATCCGCATCCGGGCGCAGCCTGCGCAAATCCCGCAAAGTATCAATGGTAAACGTGGGCCCTGGCCTGTCAATATCAACCCGGCTGACAGTGAACTGTGGGTTCGCCGCAGTAGCAATAACAGTCATCAAATAGCGATGTTCAGCCGCACTGACTTCACTCTTGACTTTCTGCCATGGCTGGCCGGTGGGCACAAAAATGACTTCATCAAGTTTAAAAACGCTCGCAACCTCGCTGGCTGCGACAAGGTGACCATGGTGGATCGGATCAAAAGTGCCGCCCATGACTCCGATTCGGAGACGGTTCCGGGTGCCTTCATGCAAAGGCACCCGAAGTGTTTCCTCAGTGATTGGATGACGCCGAATCGTCGTCGTGCATGTGCTTATTGGTGTGCTGACGGTGCGGGTCCTCAGATGCCTGGACAGCTTCATGGCGGTTGCCCAGGTTCATGAAAGAGACGGTGACAAGCATCAGTGTCAACAACACCGCAAGCATGACACCACCAATCACAAGCGGCGGTGCAATCAACGGTGCAAGCTCATGTTCTTCTGCGGCAGCTAGTACGACGCCGGCAAGCTGGGTCAGCATTATTTCTCCCCTTGGGTGCGTGGCCAGCGCGGCAGTGTTGCCTGCGCCAGACAAGTTGTTCCTTGAATTCCCTCTAATAGTACGTGGTATCTGCGTACACCGGCACATCGACCCGCAGTTAAGCTGCCACCCGGGACGGTACGGGTATTAGCTACGTACTTGGCCTTCACCTTGGACAATCCACTTTGTTGTTGTCAGCTCGGTGAGCCCCATGGGACCACGTGCATGTAGCTTTTGCGTTGAGATGCCCACTTCGGCACCCAGCCCCAGCTCGCCTCCGTCGGTAAAACGCGTGCTTGCATTGACAATTACTGCTGCAGAATCGATTTCAGCAATAAATTTCTCTGCGTTGGCTAGGTCGTTGGTCACAATCGCTTCGGTGTGACCCGTTGTCCACGTACGGATATGTTTGATGGCTTCGGGCAAGGAATCAACCATCTTCACGGCAAGATCCAGGTCCATGTACTCGGTAGCCCAATCTTCATCGGTAGCCAAGGTCGCCGTGACTCCTGCAGGAAGCATTGCCTGGATACGCTCGTCTACATGTAGGCGCACCCCCGCCTTGCTCAGTGCGCTCAGCACTGCGGGGATCACAGTAGCTTCCCTGTGCACAATCAGCGTCTCAACCGTGTTGCATACGCTGGGGCGATGAGTCTTGGAGTTCAATACGATCTCCACGCTCATCTCTTCTTTGGCGCTACTGTCAATGAAGATGTGAACATTTCCTTCACCCGTTTCAATAACGGGAACGGAGGAGTTCGCAACAACAGTCTGGATGAGTTCGCGGCCACCACGAGGGATGAGCACATCAACGGCACCGCGTGCCTTCATGATGAGATTGGCGCCTTCGCGTCCAAACTGGTCAACCGACTGCACTGCGTCGGCAGGTAGGCCAACGCCATCGAGTGCTTCACGCAAAATTGCCAACAGTGCCTTGTTGGTGTTGGCAGCTGCCGTGCCACCGCGCAAGATGACGGCGTTGCCGCTCTTCAGCGCCAATCCAGCGATGTCAACCGTGACGTTGGGCCTGGCTTCGTAGATAGCTGCCACAACCCCCATGGGAACGTTGATCTGGCGCATCCGCAGACCGTTGGGCAGTGTTTGTCCGCGTACAACGTTCCCGACGGGATCGGGCAGGGTGGCTAAGTTCTCAAGAGCATCAGCCAATCCCTGAACTCGCGCTTTTGTCAGTGTCAACCTGTCAAGCATGGGCACTGAGGTGCCGTTTTCTTTCCCGTTCGCCACGTCCTTGGCGTTAGCGCTGAGGATGGTTTCCTGGTTTTCCAACAGCGCCTTGGCAATGGCCCGCAGACCCTTGTCTTTCCAGGCCCTGTTGACTCCGGCCATACGACGGGCAGCCCTGCGGGCACGGTCGGTGATGGCCTGGACTTCAGCGGAAATGTTTTCTTTAACAATCGGTTCAGTCATCCATCAAGCCTACGGCACTCGGGTCGGTGCTGCTGTGGCACAGCTCTCCCTGCGCTAGAAGCTAAATGCTCAGGACCACCAGATCGTCCACATGAACCACTTCACGTTCAAACTGTTGGCCCAATTCTTTTGCCAGCGCTTTGGTGGAGTAGCCAAGCATCTGAGGTAGGTCCGAATTGCGGAAGTTAACCAGGCCGTGGGCAAAAACCTTACCGCTGGAATCACAGATCTCAACGGCGTCACCGGCCTCAAACATGCCAGAGACTGCGGTGATTCCGGCGGGGAGCACCGATTTATGACGTTCACTGACAGCGCGCACGGCACCATCATCCAGGACCAGGCGCCCTCGAATGTCAGCTAAGTGGGCAAGCCAAAGCATACGCACTGAGCGTCGGTTGCCGTGGTCCCCAAACCATGTCCCCACGTCTTCACCGGCAAGGGCGGCACCAGCCTGCGCTGTGGACGTCACCAAGGCGGGGATACCGGTTTCTGCTGCAATCATGGCGGCCTGGACCTTAGTGGCCATTCCTCCGGTCCCCACGCCCGCTTCGCCGGCACTGCCAATAACAATCCCGTCAAGGTCATCGGGTGAGTCAATTTGGCTGATACGCGTTGCGCCCTTCGACGGTGGACCGTCATACAGGGAATCCACATCCGAAAGTAGCAGCAGCGCGTCTGCCTTGATCAGGTGCGCCACCAGGGCAGCGAGCCTGTCGTTGTCGCCGAAGCGAATCTCACGTGTAGCCACTGTGTCATTTTCGTTCACAATGGGGATGACGCCTAGGTTCAATAGGCGTTCAAGGGCGCGGTGGGCGTTAACGTGTTGGCGCCGTTTGGCCAAATCCTCGGCCGTCAGGAGCACCTGAGAGGCAGTCACTCCATGCGAGGTGAAGGCCTCACTGTAGCGCGCCATCAACAATCCTTGACCAACGCTGGCAGCAGCCTGCTGGGTAGCTAGATCTTTGGGCCGCCGTGACAGGCCCAAAGGCAACAGTCCGGCGGAGATAGCGCCGGAGGAAACCAAGATGATCTCTGTTCCCGCCAAATGCCGCTGCGAAAGAACGTCAACAAGCCCTTTGAGGGCTTCTTCCGAAATGCCGCCAGCGACTGAGGTCAAGGAGGATGATCCGACCTTCACCACGATTCGCGATGCGGTCGCCATGCTCTGTCGTTCCGGCAGTGAGAGTGCCTGATCATATTCCATAGTTGTTGTAGCTTCCGGGCTCATAGATCCTTAGGGGTAGTGTTTTCTCCGGTTTCGTCAGCAGCCATGTCTGCCTTGATCTCGTGGCTTTTGGCTGTGTGACGGTCGGTTGATTCGGTCCAGATGCCAGCTTTACGCTCGGATTCCAGTTCCGCTCGTGCCGCAGCCTTGGCGTCTCGACGATCCTGCTGCTCTTGGCGCTTCTGTTGACGTGTTGGGCGGTCGCCCAAGTCCAACAGGCGTAGATCGGTGCCGCGAGGTGCCGCCAAATGCTCGGCACCGCCCATCATGGTTGGCTCCCAATCAAAGACAATGCCGTCTTCGCCGCCAATGACAACCGTGTCTCCCGGTGTGGCACCAGCTTTAAACAAGCTTGTCTCCACGCCGATCTTAGCCAACCTGTCTGCCAAGTAGCCAATGGCCTCTTCGTTTTGGAAGTCACATTGCTGCACCCAACGTTCAGGTTTGTCCCCGCGAACACGGAACAACGGCTCCAAATTCTTTTCTTCACGATGTATTGTAAACGAGGCTTCATTCACTGCTCGCGGGCGCAGAATGACCGGCGCAACCTTTGCAGGCTGGTCGATTACGCTCTGGCGGGCGGCACTGACGATCTCAGCCATAGCAAAGCCCAATTGTCGTAAGCCTTCGTGGCTGGTCGCTGAAACTTCAAAGACTCTGTAGCCACGCGATTCCAAATCACCGCGGACAAATCCTGCCATGTCCCGTCCATCGGGGGAATCTACCTTGTTCAAGGCAATGAGACGCGGGCGTGCATTCAAGGGGACAACGTCTCCGTCGGCGCCGGCGAAGCTCATATCCACTGAGTAGTTATCCAGCTCGCGCTCAATTATAGCCAAGTCACTGATGGGATCCCTATCAACTTCCAGTGCGGCGCAGTCCAAAACGTGCACAATGGCCGCACACCGCTCAACGTGGCGCAGGAAGTTATGACCCAAGCCTTTGCCTTCACTGGCTCCTTCAATCAAGCCGGGCACATCAGCCATGGTGAACCGGACGTCCCCTGCCTGCACAACACCCAAATTGGGGATCAAGGTGGTGAACGGGTAGTCGGCAATCTTTGGCCGCGCCGCGGACATGGCGGCGATCAAACTGGATTTCCCGGCTGAGGGGAACCCTACTAAGGCAATATCTGCAATCGATTTCAATTCAAGGACAACATCGCGCTCGTCGCCTTCGATTCCCATCAGCGCAAAGCCGGGAGCTTTGCGCTTCTGCGAGGAAAGGGCCGCGTTGCCCAGGCCACCTTGGCCACCCTGGGCAGCAATGTATTCGGTGCCAATCCCGACAAGGTCGGCAAGCACGTTGCCTTCCTTATCTTTAACGACTGTGCCGTCGGGTACATCAAGGACCAGCGACTCGCCAATTTTTCCATCGCGCCAGTCCCCCATACCGGGCTGTCCGTTACCAGCGTGGCGGTGCGGGGCGTGGTGGAAATCCAACAGGGTGGTGGTTTGATCGCTCACACGGATGGTGACAGAACCGCCGTCGCCTCCTTTACCGCCGTCGGGCCCGCCCAAAGGCTTAAACTTTTCCCGGTGAACCGACACGCAGCCATGGCCGCCAGTCCCGCCGGATACATGCAGAACAACCCGGTCAACAAAGCTGGCCACTAAAATCTCCTTGAATAGATCTTGCTATTGCGCACTCATTCTAGTCCTGTAATGGGCTAGGGCCTGATGCCGGCCGGTGGGTATTACTGTGTTAAAAGCCAGTGGAGCGAGCCATGCGGCCCGCTCCACTGGAAAAGCTTTGGTATTAGAGTGCAGCAGCGACGATGTTTACGACGCGGCGTCCGCGACGCTGACCGAACTCGACTGCGCCTGCATCCAATGCAAACAATGTGTCATCCTTGCCACGACCAACACCCTCACCGGGGTGGAAGTGTGTGCCGCGCTGGCGAACAATAATTTCGCCTGCCTTGACAACTTGACCGCCGAAGCGCTTTACGCCGAGGTACTGGGCGTTTGAATCACGACCGTTGCGAGTGGAACTCGCACCCTTTTTATGTGCCATTTGAAAATGCCTGCCTTTTGACTAAAAGATTCTAAGTGGATCGAACTTCAAAACGCTTATTAAGCGATTGAGGTGATCTTGACCTTGGACAGTTCCTGACGGTGGCCCTGACGCTTCTTGTAACCGGTCTTGTTTTTGAACTTCTGAATGACGATCTTCGGCCCGCGAAGATCCTCCAACTTCTCAGCCGTAACCTTTACACTAGCCAGGTCCTTCGCGGCTGTGGTGATTTTCTCACCATCAACCAAGAGCAAAGCGGGCAGCTCAAGTGTGCTGCCAACTCCACCGGGGACGCGGTTCATGGTCACGTGGTCTCCAACGGAAACCTTTTCTTGACGGCCGCCTGCGCGGACAATCGCGTACACCACTGGGGAACTCACTTCTCTCGACGTTTATTACAAATTTTTATGCCGGCAGGGATCGTATTTGATCGCTGCCAACCGCATGCGCCGCAGTTCTAGAAAAGAACAAACGCGGGGTGCATACTATGTGCCTCAACGCCGTGGACCTCAATGGAGTTCTGCCATGGAGTGGTTGCCCTAGGTGTTGGCGTAAGCACCGAAGATCAAGAATACGCTAATTCTGGCTCCGGGAGCAAATGAGACTGGTTTCGAGCTTCCGAAGCGCGTCTGCCAAAACATTGTTTTGACTGACAATTTCCGGGGTTCCTGAAACCGTACTCACCAACTTTAGCGTGGTTGCCACCGTTTTTCTTCATTTAGGACCGTGACGCGCCGTTTTCTTAGGCAATCACCAGTGGCGTTGATCACCTTTGCAGACAAGTGTGCCTAGATCTCGCTTGGAACGTGTTGATGCGGTGCCGCAAAAAAATCCACCTCGTACTGTACAGAATGCGCAAAGGCGGCCCGCATACGTTCTCTTTCCAGGGCCGATCCCCTGCGCGCGGCCGTATCCATGATGCTCACGGCTGTGGCCGCTGCCTGAGCAAAGTCGTCGTCGGCGTATGTCGCCAGCCACGTGCCATAGGGATGTTCGCCCGAAAAGGATAGGTAATCGGCATGCAGCACACGCCCCACTTCTGCGTACAGCCAGTAACACGGAAGAACTGCGGCAACCACTTCCGCATAGCTGCCGGAGAATCCAACACCTTGCAAATGGTCCACGTAGTGCTTTGTCACCGGGCCCTGTTGCGGATTTGCGGGCTGCCCATTGAGCCAGTTGCGGTGCAGCTGCAATTCAACTTCAAGACAATTCTGTGCCCCTTCCGCCCAGAACTTCTGCTCCATTTCGGTTGGGGCCAAGGAACTGGCACGGGCAAGGACACGCGAGTATGCGCTCAGGTACAGCGCATCCTGAACCAGGTAATAGGCAAAGTGGTTGCGTTGTAACGTACCGGCGGCTAATTCCTTAATGAACTCAAGAGCGAAAATTGCTTGTCGTTGGGGTTCGATGTGCGCCCACAATGCTGCACTGAATTGCCCGACTCCAGGCGCTGCGTTCTCCCACAGTGCGTGCAGGTGGTTGACGGGGCCTGCACCGGAGCCAACCTCTAGCACCTCGGATGTCTCAAGGGCCCTACCCAGCCACTCCTTGGCTTGCTGGACGCTGGCAATCCAATCACCAGTTTGAGCCTGCAAAGTAGCCACTGCCGCCGACAATGAGCACCCGGTTCCGTGAGTATTCACGGTATCTATCCGAGCGCCAATGAACTCATTGACCACACCGTCAGGGTGAACCAGTGCGTCGGGGCACAGCTCCCCCGCCAAGTGCCCGCCCTTCACGAGCACCAACACCTCATGAGTCGCGGCCAGCTCCTTACCCTGCTGAACGGCGGCCTGCCAGCTTGCAGCTTCCGGTTGGTCAAGGAGAACCCCTAGCTCTGGGAGATTCGGAGTCACTAGGTGCGAACTTTTGATGAGTTCCAGTAAAGCTTCACGGGCGGCCGGGGCCACAAGCATGTCACCGCTGGTAGCCACCATGACCGGGTCCAGTACAACCACGGCGGGCCGGGTCCGCGCCAGCCACTCTCTCACCGCGTTGATGACTTCTTCAGTGCCAAGCATGCCGATCTTCACGGCATCTATGGTGACGTCGGAAGCTACAGCGTCCAGTTGGGCTGTGAGGAAAGTTGCCGGTGGAGTATGGATGTCTTGTACTCCCCGCGTATTCTGCGCAGTTAATGCCGTAATGGCAGTCATTGCATATCCACCGTGGGCTGAAATAGATTTAATGTCAGCCTGGATACCGGCACCGCCCGATGAATCAGAACCTGCAATACTCAGGATCCGGGGGTGCTTCACAGCTGCGGGCACGGTGGTGCGTTGCCCAGTTTCAGAGGTGGAAGAAACTGTTGCGTAGGTACTCAATGGGACATCCCTTCGCCGGTTCTAACCGGGCAGGTTCAACGGGTATTCTCTCAGCCAGCCCTGATGGCATGGCACCCCGTGTCGATCTCCACCCTAGCCCCAGCCGTGACGCTTAAAGAAAACCGGCCCAGAGCCAATGTCAAAAACTGCGTTCTGCACGCACATTTTAACGCAGGTTCCGGGCCGGCAGTGTCAGCATCAGAGCTCTGAAGCGGGCACTCCCACACCGAGAATGATCGGTTCGCTACTTTTGGTTACAGTCGTTGCAGGTGCCGGAATAGCTGCCGCGGTACTCAGATGCGGAGCGGAACCCTGACCTGCAGGAGCATAATGAGAAGTTTCAACCACCATGTCGGCACCACCTTGAGCGCTACGTGCACTGCGGTTGCGGCGTCCCCGACGTGCACGCGAACGGTTACCACCGTTGGAGTCCCCCACCGTCTCATGATGCTGGTCCTGGCCGGGAGCCACCAGCTGGTCTAGAGCTTGTGCCAGATCCGCCAGCGCCGCCGCATGGTCAGCATTGCCTGCCTGTACGTTTGCGCTGCTTTCACTACGATGCCCACGAGGGAGTTCAATGGCTTCCCCACCCAACGTGAGGGTTGCGCCGTCGGAGGTTCCTGAACCTTCTGCTTTTTCGTCGCCTTTGACACCTACGTTGCCGCCAGAGCTTGTGGCGCTCTGCGCAATTGCTGTTGCTACGGCCGCAGCGCCACGGTGTGACTCGTCCCCGTCGTGCTCATGATGTGAAGCAGCCGCAGCTGCCGCAATGTTCGCCAATGCAGTACGGGCAGCGTGGGCTTTCTGGATTTTCTCTGCTTCGTTAACCTCATCGGTTGACTGCACAGGAGCGCTTTCCGGGTGCTGCGCCTCAGCCTGTTGCCCGCGGTTGCGGTTGCGTTTACGTTCGCTGCGGGTAGACCTATTGGCCGTGCGCTCGTTCTCGCGATGCTCCGGTTTGCTGGCATGGGTCTGCGCAACCTCCACGGCAGGACTATGCGTACGGCGATGCTCCACTGGAATCTCGTGCGTGACCATGCCGCGACCCACGCAGGTTGGGCACTGCTCGCCAAAGACCTCAAGGAGGCCTGTACCCATACGCTTGCGGGTCATCTGAACCAATCCAAGTGAGGTCACCTCGGCAACCTGATGCTTGGTGCGGTCGCGTCCCAGGCATTCAACCAGACGGCGCAGCACGAGATCCCGGTTGGATTCAAGCACCATATCGATGAAGTCAATGACAATGATCCCGCCAATGTCACGCAGGCGCAGCTGACGAACTACTTCCTCGGCAGCCTCCAAGTTGTTCTTGGTCACTGTTTCTTCCAAGTTTCCGCCGGAGCCGGTGAACTTACCGGTGTTGACATCGACCACTGTCATAGCTTCGGTGCGGTCGATCACCAACGAACCTCCCGAGGGCAGGAAGACCTTGCGTTCCAGCGCCTTGTTGATCTGCTCATCGATGCGGTGCGCGGCAAAGATATCTTCGGGCTTGTTCCACTTCTCCAAACGGTCAAGCAGATCCGGGGCAACATAGGTCACATATGCCTCGATGGTGTCCCAGGCGTCCTCGCCCGAGACAATTAGTTTGGTGAAGTCTTCATTAAAGACGTCACGGACAACCTTGATCGTCAGGTCAGGTTCGCCGTACAGCATCTCCGGGGCGAGCGTCTTATGCGAAGACGCCCGCTCATTGATGCCCGCCCACTGAGCGCGCAAACGGTTGATGTCATTCGTTAGCTCTTCTTCACTGGCACCCTCGGCCGCGGTGCGGACAATCACACCAGCATTTTCGGGCAGGTGATCCTTGAGCACGCGCTTGAGGCGATTACGTTCCACGTCGGGTAACTTGCGGGAGATCCCAGTCATGGACCCCCCCGGCACAAACACCAGGTAACGGCCAGGCAAAGAAATCTGGCTGGTCAGACGTGCACCCTTATGGCCCACCGGATCCTTGGAAACCTGCACCAGGACGGGGTCACCGGACTTCAACGCGTTCTCAATCCGGCGCGGTTGTCCGTTCAGATTTGCGGAATCCCAATCAACTTCACCTGCGTAGAGAACAGCGTTGCGCCCTCGACCAATGTCCACGAAAGCCGCTTCCATGCTGGGCAGCACGTTCTGGACCTTGCCCAGGTAGACATTGCCGATCAGTGAATCCTGCTGGGTCTTGGAAACAAAGTGCTCAGCCAGGATGCCGTCTTCAAGGACGCCAATCTGAATCCTGTCTTCGCCCTGGCGCACAACCATGACACGGTCAACTGATTCGCGGCGGGCAAGGAACTCAGCTTCTGTGATGACAGTGCGGCGGCGACCCGAGTCGCGGGAATCACGGCGACGCTGCTTCTTAGCTTCCAAACGAGTGGAGCCACGCAGGCTTGTGACCCGGTTTGAGTCCACGGATGTGGACTCCGACGGCGTGCGAGGCGCCCGCACCCGCGTCACAGTGTTGGGCGGATCTTCTTCGCTGCCACCTGTCAGTTCCAAATCTGCTTCACCACGGCGGCGGCGGCGCCGACGGCGCGACGTTACGCCGTCGTCCATTTGATCCGTGTTGGTGGAGTCACTGGAGTGATCAGTGTCAGCCGCGTTGGTGCCCTCTGATATTTCTACAGTTTCAGTTGCCTCAGAGCTGGAGCCTCGTGTACGGCGGTTGCGAGAGCGTGAACGGCCGCTTCGTTCACTTTCCTGTGAGTCGCGTGTGCCGTTGGCCTCGTTATCATTGCGGGTCTCCTGAGTGGCAGCCGGGACGGCCATGCTCAAATCTGCAGCCATGAACAATGCTGAGATCCCTGCTGCAGGGGAAATGAACAATGCTCCTGGGGCTTCAGGCTCGGAGCCGTCATGGGCTCCACTGTGGGCCGGAGCTGCTGCTCCAAACTCATTCTGGACGGGAGTGTGCTGCGTTGGGGCGGCGGTTCCCGCCGAAGAGTCAGTGGCTGTTGCCTGTTCTTCAGTCTCAGTGCTCACGGTTTCAGTGCTAACAGCCTGAACAGCGGCAGGCCCAGCAGCGGCAGTCTTCGCTGCGGGCCTGCGGCGACTGCGGGTTGTTTTGGTGGCAGCGGGTGCGGGCGGAGTCTGAACAGTTTGCGCTTCCGATGCTGGCGTTGAACTACTGGGCGTGTCCAAAGTAATCGCACTCTGAACTGGAGCAGGACCAGCCGGTGCTGCGGCTTTCCGGCTTGTACGCCGGGCCGGGGCCTTTGCTGCTGACTTCGTTGCATCTGGCTCCGGGGTATCAATCTGCGCAGCGGCGGTGCTGGTGACTGGAGTCTTGGCTGCACGGCTGCGCCTAGCCGGGGCCTTTGTTGCAGGTGTTTGAACGTCTGCTCCGGCCAAGCTCAGCTCACCTTGGACACCGGTAGATTCATCCCGCACTGGCGCGGGCGCGGTCACGGGCGCTGTAGCCCGGCGTCGGGGTGCCCGCTTGGCCGGAGCTGAGCTAGTTTCCGCCGCTACCTCTGCCGCTTTGGTGCCTTGGTTGGCGGTTGGCGCAGTCTTGGCGGGCTCAGTTATCTCATCCAACAGCGAAGGTTCAGCTGCTTTGACTGATGATTCATTTGATGTTTCCAAGCCAGCCGTTGGCGCAACCTTTTTGGCTCGGCTGCGACGTGCAGGAGTCTTCTTTGCCGGGCTTTGTTCTTTTTCGCCAGAACTTTCAAGCACAGCAGTGCTCTCAAGCGCAGAGGTGTCAGCGGCTGGGACATCTTTACTAACTGTTGGGGCCGCCACATTGCTTGCCGGGCTGGTGACGCTTGCCGGGCTGGTGACGGCGGCGGTTGCCCGACGCGATCGTGTGGTCTTTACTTTGGCGGGAGCTGCCTGCGTTGGCTCTGTGTGCTCCGGTGAGGTTTGTTCATTATCCATTGTGGGCATTACTTTCGCGCCGAATCGGCACCCCCACATCGGGCGCCGACAGCGGCAGATGTGTCAGCCCCCGCAGGCGCTGACGGAAGTCGTCTAAATACCTCCCAGGCGGCACCAACTTCTGGGTGCGCAAGCTCTGAAAAGCCAATGGTTTGCGGGATCCGTCCGGTGGATAGCTGCACGGATAGGCAGTGTCGTCACCGGCAGCCGGAGGCTTGCCATTGGACTGAGGGGCGCATGTGGATCGCCAACCAGCCGCTTTCATTGTCTCACATGCGCCAAGCCACGGAGCCGTTTCACGGAGGGCGCGCCAAGAAACTCACGCTACAATCAGGACACAATCACTGATTTCAATGGATAGGACACCATGCCAAGCACCAAAGTTTCCACCAGCAACCAGACGGAGGTGGATCTGCCCGCCATGGTGCGTGCTAAACCGTTTGGTTGGTTCTTGGTCATTACTGGCGCCATCTCATGGATTGCATCTTTCGTTTTGGTGTTGGATCGTCTGCAGCTGTACACAAACCCGGACTCGAATCTCAGCTGCGATTTTAACTCCTGGATCTCCTGCGGTGATGTTATGAAAACACCTCAGGCGGCTATTCTCGGTTTCCCCAATCCATTTATTGGTGTGGTCGCCTTTGCGGTCCTCATGACTACAGGTGTGGTTTTACTGGCCGGGGCACACATGAACCGTTGGTTCTGGATATGCATGCAAGTGGGCATAACCGCGGGCATGGGCCTGATTGGCTGGTTCTGGTTTCAGGCCGTCTACGTACTCGCCGTCCTGTGCCCCTACTGCATGATTGTGTGGGCAATGATGATTCCGCTGTTTGTCTTTATCACTGTGCGTAACCTCAACCACGGAGTCATCAGCGCTCCCCCTGCCCTGACCAAGTTCCTCAACGAGTGGGCTTGGATTATTGTGGGGCTGATCTACGTGGCGACCGTTGCCTCGATCTTCTTCAAGTTCATGCACCTGATCATCCCGTCGAACGCATAACCCCCACCCCCGACGCTCGCTCACTTAACGTCGAGTTTCATCAAACGCTCCTTCAGGTATGAAGGAGCGTTTGATTCTTAAGCCCCAGGAGTGAGCGAGCGTCAGCGAAAACACGACGTTAAGTGAGCGAGCGTCAGGGTGGGCAACGACGAGGGGCGCCCTCCTAGTGGAAGGCGCCCCTCGTCGTCGTTCGCTAACTGCTTCTGGGATTATGCAAACCAGATGGCGATCTCGCGCTCAGCGGATTCTGCAGAGTCGGAGCCGTGAACCAAGTTCTGCTGAACCTTCAAGCCCCAGTCGCGGCCAAGATCGCCGCGGATGGTGCCGGGTGCGGCCGTGGTGGGGTCCGTGGCGCCAGCCAGGGACCGGAAACCGGCAATGACGGCGTTACCTTCGAAGATTGCCGCGACAACCGGGCCCGAGAGCATAAATTCAACAAGCGGCTCATAAAATGGCTTGCCCACGTGCTCTTCGTAGTGCGCTTCCAGCTGCTCACGGGTGGCGGGAACCTTCTTCAGCTCGGCCAGGGTGTATCCCTTGGCCTCGATGCGGGCCAGGATCGCCCCTGAAAGGTTGCGGGCAACACCGTCGGGCTTGACCAGGACAAGGGTGCGCTCAATGCTCACAGTAACTCCAATAACTAGATAAAAAGGACATTCGGATTTAGTTTACTTGGCGTCGGCATCTGGGGTTGGGACTTCGGGAGTCGAAACCTGCGGATGAGCTGCGTCCCACACGGTTTGGGCCTTAGCCCGCACAGCATTCTCCCGATCGATTTTTGCTCCTGCGTAGAGGGCGTACCACCAGGCAACCGCAAAAAGGACACCCACAACGAACATGGACGGTTCCCAAAAACCACCGGCGATCAAAGCCAACTGCAGGGCCCAGCCGAACGCTGGACCCCACGATTTACGGACCACTCCGCAGGCCACGATCAGCAGCAGCGCCAGCACGGCAGCAACAATAAGGTAGAGAGGATCTTTGCCCTTGAGGCCAAATAATGCCAATCCTAGAAAGAGTGCCACAAATGCTTCGAGCAACAATACGACAGAGGCAAACATCAGTTTGGTGGAACGCGCCTTTTTTGGCGTGTTGGGCTTCCATTCACGCTGCGCTTTCGTCAGCTTAGCCATCTCAGGCACCTTGCTTTTCGCCGGGACGGCCCAACAAAATCCGTGCTTCTCCAACAAGTGTGATGGAACCTGTGATGAGGATGCCACCGGCCAGATCATTGTTGGACTCCGCACGTTCAACAGCCCATTCAATGGCGTCATCAAGCTTCTCGGCGATGTGAACGTCTTCTTCAGCCCAACCAAGATCCACCGCCATTTCAGCGAGCTCGGCCGCCGGGATGGCACGGGGAGAATTTGATTGGGTCAAGCAGATCTCCGCTGCCTCATCACCATAAGATTCCTTGAGAGTATTGAGAATCTCTTCGGCATCCTTCTCCGCCAGGATACCCAGCACCACCACAAGTTTGCTAAATGCAAACGACTCCTGCAATGCAGCCGCCGTGACGGCTATCCCTGCCGGGTTGTGCGCTGCATCGACAACAATGGTCGGTGATGTGCGCATGACTTCCAGGCGGCCAGGTGACGTGACGGCGGCGAAGCCTTCTTGTATCAGCTCGTGATTGAGTTCCGTTTCGCCCCCGCCAAGAAATGCTTCCAAGGCTGCCAGTGCCACGGCGGCATTCTGAGCTTGGTGTTCCCCATGCAACGGAAGCAAAATTCCAGGGTAGCGTCCGGCGAGTCCCTGCAGGTCAAGCATCTGTCCACCAACAGCCACAGTGCGTGCCTCAACACCAAATTCCACGCCCTCAAAACGGAACTCGGCATGCTTTTCTCGCGACGCATCCAAAATGACCTGCGCGGCATCAGTGGGCTGGGCTGCGCTGATCACGAATGCATCTTCTTTGATGATCCCGGCCTTCTCCTGCGCTATAAGACCCGTGGTATCACCAAGAAGTTCAGTGTGATCAAGGGAGATGGGAGTGATGACTGCTACTTGGCCATCTCCCACGTTGGTGGCATCTGTGATGCCACCCAAACCGACTTCCATAACAGCTACGTCCACTGGTTCATCGGCAAAGATGGCAAACGCCAAGATTGTCAATGCCTCAAAGTATGTGAGACGGACGTCGCCGCCTGCCATGAGTTCGGCATCAACAATCTCCAGGTAGGGCCGGATCTCATCCCAGATCCGCACAAACGTCTCATCGCTGACGGGAGCCCCGTTAATGCTGATGCGCTCAGTAACCCGGGTCAGGTGCGGGCTGGTGTAACGGCCAGTGCGTAGATCGTGAGCCAGCAGGCCAGCCTCAATCATCCGGGCAGTGGTAGTTTTTCCGTTAGTGCCTGTGATGTGGATGATCGGAAAAGCCTTGTTGGGCTCCCCCAGGATGTCCATGGCCCTAAACAACGGAGCCAGTCTGGGTTCCATCTTGTTTTCGGGGGCACGGCCCAAAAGATCGGCATAGACACTCTCAACCGAGAATTCGTCATGGTCAGCAGGCATTTATGAAATGCTCCGTTCAACAGTGATGGTGGTTTCAACGTCACCTGGGATGAGTTCAAGTTTCAGTGTCAGAGTCTCAGTCTTCACCAAATCTGCGTTGGCGTGTAGGGCATCGACAATCTCCTGCGGCGCACTGATAATGGTGCGGATCCTGTCACTGACCTGAAGACCTGCGTCCTTGCGGGCCTGTTGGACGGCGCGCACCATATCGCGTGCGGTTCCTTCGGCAACAAGCTCCGGTGTCAGCTCGGTGTTCAGCACCACGAAGCCGTCGTGCGGCAGCATCGCAACGGCAGTTTTGCCGCCGTCGTGCGTATCAGCAACAACAGTTTCCAGGCTGTACTCGGAAGGCTCAAGTTCCAAGCCGCCAGCGGTGACAACGCCGTCGGTGACGGACCAATCCCCGGACTTGGCACCCTTGATGGCCAGCTGAACGTCTTTGCCCAGACGCGGCCCTGCTGCCCGAGCGTTGACAACCAGTTTCTGGGAGATGCCGAACTCCTCAGGGGAGGCGAGAGCAGCATCAACGAAGCGCACAGTGCGGATATTGAGTTCGTCCTTGACGATGTCAGCAGCAACACTCAGATCAAAGTTTGACGTGACAACAGTCAATTCCGCCAAGGGCTGACGCACCCGCAGGTTAGCGGCCTTGCGCAGGCTTGAACCTGTGGAGCAGATCTGGCGTACTCGGTCCATACCTTCCACCAAGTCTGCATTGGCAGGGAAGAGCTCGTGGTTGGGCCAGTCGGTGAGGTGAACTGAGCGCCCACCTGTGAGACCGCGCCAGATTTCTTCGGTGACCAGCGGCAGCAGGGGTGCCGCCACCCGGCACACCGTCTCCAGCGCCGTATATAGCGCATCAAAGGCGTCCGTGCTCTCGTCAAAGAAGCGGTTGCGGCTACGCCGGACATACCAGTTAGTGAGCATGTCCAGGTAGCTGCGCAGTGAATCGCAGGCACCTGAGACGTCATAGCCATCGAGTTTGGCAGTCATTTCACGCACCAAGTCACCGGTATTCGCCAGCAGGTACTGATCCATGGGATCCGCATAACCGTCAAAGCGCAGCACAGCGTCGTAGCCTGTGCCGCCCTTGGCCGTGTTCGCGTACAGGGTGAAGAAGCTGTACACGTTCCACAGCGGCAAGATGACTTGGCGGACCCCGTCCCGGATGCCCTGTTCGGTGACCACCAGGTTGCCTCCGCGCAGGATGGGGCTGGACATCAGGAACCAACGCATGGCGTCGGAACCGTCACGGTCAAGAACCTCTGAGACGTCCGGGTAATTACGCAACGACTTAGACATTTTGGCACCGTCTGAGCCCAGCACAATGCCGTGGCTGATGACGTTCCTAAACGCCGGGCGGTCAAAGAGTGCCGTGGAGAGAATGTGCAGCATGTAGAACCAGCCGCGGGTCTGGCCAATGTACTCCACGATGAAGTCGGCTGGGTTGTGGGTGTTGAACCAGTCCTCATTCTCGAACGGGTAGTGAGCTTGGGCGTACGGCATGGACCCGGAATCAAACCAAACATCCAGCACATCCTCCACCCGGCGCATGGTGGACTGTCCCTGCTCAGGGGTGCGGGGATCATCCGGGTTGGGACGGGTGAGCTCGTCGATGAAGGGGCGGTGCAGGTCAACTTCGCCAGCCTTGTTCAGCGGCAGGCGGCCAAAGTCGCCCTGGATCTGCGCCAGCGAGCCGTAAACGTCGGTGCGGGGGTAATTTTCGTCGTCGGACTGCCAGACGGGAATGGGGCTGCCCCAGTAGCGGTTGCGGCTGATGGACCAGTCGCGGGCGTTGGCAAGCCACTTGCCGAATTGCCCGTCCTTGACGTTGCCCGGGATCCAGTTGATGTCCTGGTTCAGCTCCACCATGCGGTCCTTGAACGCTGTCACTTCCACATACCAGGACGACACTGCCCGGTAGATCAGCGGTGTGCGGCAGCGCCAGCAATGCGGGTAGCTGTGCACGTAACTGGCCTGGCGGATCAGCCGGCCGGCCTCCTTGACCACCCGGGTGATGGTCTTGTTGGCGTCGAAGACCTGCACGCCGGCAATATCGCTGAGCGGGCCACCTGCAAAGAGCGGCAGGAAGTTCGCACCCTCATCCACGGAGAGGACCACCGGGATGCCGTACTGCTCACAGACCTTTTGATCCTCTTCACCGTAGGCGGGTGCCTGGTGGACAATGCCCGTACCGTCGGTGGTGGTGACGTAGTCAGCCAGCAGGAACTGCCACGATTTTGCGGTGCCGAACTTTTCATCGTCGGCGAAGTAGTCCCACAAGGGCTGGTATTTCAGACCTTCAAGCTCGGCGCCCAGGTACGTGGCAGAAACGGCGGCAGTTGCGCCAGCACCGTCGTCGTACCCCAAATCCTTGGCGTAGGCACCCACCAGATCCAACGCGATCAGGAACTTCTCCCCCGTTGCCCTGGTTCCGTTAGGCCCAACAGGCACGACGGCGTAGCTCACGGCAGGTCCCACGGCCAGTCCCTGGTTGGTGGGCAGGGTCCAGGGCGTGGTGGTCCAGGCGATGGCCTCAACGCCGGCCAGTTCCCGGGACAGCGCAGATTCGCCGGCCACGATGGGGAAGGTGACGGTGACGGTTTGGTCCTGGCGGTCCTTGTAGACGTCGTCATCCATGCGCAGCTCGTGGTTGGAAAGCGGCGTCTCATCCTTCCAGCAGTACGGCAACACACGGTAGCCGTTGTAGGTCAAACCCTTTGAGTGCAGCTGTTTGAACGCCCACAGCACGGACTCCATGTACTGCACGTTGAGTGTCTTATAGTCATTTTCAAAGTCCACCCAGCGCGCCTGGCGGGTGACATATTCCTGCCATTCCCCGGCGTACTTCATAACGGAGGAGCGGCAGGCGTCGTTGAATTTGTCGATGCCCATGGCCTCGATCTGCGCCTTGTCCGTCATGCCCAGCTGCTTCATGGCTTCCAGCTCCGCAGGCAAACCGTGTGTGTCCCACCCGAAGCGGCGCTCTACTCGGCGCCCGCGCTGGGTCTGGTAGCGGGCAACTAGGTCTTTGGCGTAGCCGGTGAGCAGGTGCCCGTAGTGCGGCAAACCGTTGGCGAAGGGCGGACCGTCGTAGAAGACGAATTCATTTGAGCCATCTTCACCGGCGTCGCGGGCGTCAATGCTGGCTTGGAAGGTGCCGTCTTCATCCCAGTACTTCAGGACAAGTTCTTCAACCTTCGGAAAATTCACGGAGGAGGGAACGTGCTTGGATTCGGCATGGAGGCCGGCGGCGGCAGAGGCCTTCGGGAAGTGGGTCATCACATCATCCTGGTTGTGGGCGTTCAGGTTCAGGATGCAAGGACGGCTTGCGCCGCGGTACCACCTCGCTTACCACCCCCCGGCTTTTGTTTCCAGGGTGTGGCCGCTCATTAGCTGCTGTGACGGGCTTACCCGTCCGGTTCTACTGGCGCCTTTTGAGGGGCACTTTCTTCCGGAAGCTCACCGGTGATGGCCGGGTCAACGCATTATCTATTCATTATACGGGATGCGCGGGACTTCTGCGCGCATCCCGTTCTGCCTGTCGGGCTCAGTCTGTTAGGGCTCAGTCTGTTAGCGGCGGATCAACTTGTGTGCGGCTGCTTGCGCCACAGGGCGCAGAACAATCTGGTCCAGGTTGATGTGGTGGGCAAGCCCGACGGCGTAACCCACTACCGAGGCCACATCATCTGCCGTGAGTGGCTGGGCCACGCCACGGTAGACCTTAGCGGCTGCCTCCCGGTCACCGCCTAGTCGATTCACCGCAAATTCTTCGGTCTGCACCATGCCGGGCGCCACCTCAATGACGCGGATGTTGTGCACGGCTTCTTCCAGACGCAACACACCGGTCAGGGCATGCTGGCCAAACTTGGCTGCGTTGTAGCCGGCCCCACCCTCATACGCTTCCACTCCTGCGGTGGAAGTGAGGTTACAAATAGTGCCGTGGCCGTGTCCCCGCAGAGCAGGTAGGAAAGCTTTAATGACTTTGAGCGTACCCAGGACGTTGACTTGGTACATCCAATCCCAATCTGCCACCTCCGCATTGGCCACACTGTCCGCACCGCGGGCACCGCCGGCAACGTTGATGAGGGTATCTAGCCCACCGGTCTGGGCGAAGGTGTCGGCGGTGAAATTGCGTAAACGTGAGACCTCGTCGTCGTTGGTAATGTCAGTGGCGAACGCCAAGGCTCCGGTCTCCGCAGCCAACTGTTCGAGCCTGTCCTCGCGCCGAGCCACGGCAATCACGTTCCAACCGTCCCGTCGCAGCTGGCGGACGGTGGCCGCGCCAATCCCTGAACTGGCACCCGTGACAATTGCATTTTTAGAAGTGTTTTCAGCCATGTCACCAATCTAGCGCCGTTGCAGCCCCGGGTTGAACACCTGTCGCTTTTTTGCGGTCCGCTAATTATTCCTAGTCAGCCGTTTTTTGCAGGAAGTCCAGCAGGACTGCTGCCTGGTTTTCATGATGGTCCTTGGCGCCATAGAGCAGCACCACTTTCTTGTGCTCGGCCATGACCTCCCGCAGCTGCGCTACGGCGCAGTTCTTGACCAGCTCGGCCGTGTACTGGTGCACAAAGGCGTCAAAGCGCTCCGGCACGTGATCAAAAGCTTGACGAACTTCCTTGCTGGGGCCCACGTCTTTGAGACAGAGGTCAATGGTGCCCTTCTTGATCCCCCGCGGCCATAGCCTGTCCACCAGCACGCGGTACTCCCCCGCTTCCGGCTCCTCATATACCCGCAGTATTCGTACAGTGCCCATGTCAGCAGCATAGTCCCGAGACCTCCTTCTGCGCAGCGTTTGGAGGCTATGATGCGCCACAAGCATTGCTGCGCACTATTGGCGCAAAACGGCACGCAGAAGGAGAGGAATCAGGCAGAGTACAGCTCTTTGATCAGTGCAACGTCGGAGTCCAGGGGTAGAAAATACTCGCATTGCCACTTTTGTGTCCGCCGGGCCGTAGTGCTGAGGCCCTGCACATCCGGAGGGTATACACGCATGGCCCGTTTGCCACCCTTGCCACTCACTGACACCACATCGTGGCGAGTTAGAACTTCAAGGGGGAACACGAACTGACCCAGCCCGGTGCCAAGGCCGGCGTGAATCACGAAGGAGGCAACGCCGTCGGACGTGTCAAAGGGCCGGATGGGCCCTTGCGCTGAACGCTTCCACAGCGTTACGAACTGACCCAGCTTTGTGGGCGTTCTCTTGGCCGTACGGAAGAGCATGAGCCGGCCATCTATGTTTAGTGTGTGGGCGCAATACTGCATACTTTCGGGCTCAGGCTCGATCGAAGAGCACACAAGCCCGGCAGGCTCCCAGACGTTTTGGTGCATCATCAACAAGGTTTCATGGGTCATCAGTGCCACTTTCTCCACACGGCTTTTGGCCCAAATGGTATCAAGTGCCCACCTGGAATGCTTGAACCACCCGTTCCTGCCCAACTCGTGGAAGAATTGGGCCATGGCTGAAAACATTCCGGGCACAGACACGCCCGCACCCACCCCAAGCAACGTTCCCGACAAACCCGTTTTGGAGGGCCTTGAAGAGTCCCTGACCAAGCGCTGGCTTGCTGAAGGAACCTACAAATTTGATCGTGAGACCACGCGGGAGCAGGTGTATTCCATTGACACTCCCCCGCCCACGGCTTCTGGATCGTTGCATGTGGGGCACATGTTCTCCTACACCCAAACCGATGTGCTGGCACGCTTCCAGCGCATGAACGGCAAGAACGTCTTCTACCCCATGGGTTGGGATGACAACGGTCTGCCCACCGAACGCCGCGTGCAGAACTTTTACGGTGTGCGTTGTGATCCAAAGATTTCCTACGAGCCCGGATACCAACCTCCGGCGACTCCCGCCAAGAACCAGCGTGATTTCGATGTCATCTCACGCAAGAATTTCATTGAGCTGTGCGAGGTGCTTGCCGTTGAAGACGAGAAAGTTTTTGAGCACCTCTTCCAGACCCTGGGCCTCTCTGTTGACTGGGCACTGACCTACCGCACCATTGATGATCACTCACGAGCAGTCTCGCAGCGCGGCTTCTTGGAAAACCTGAGTGCCGGGGATGCGTACATGGCTGAGGCCCCCACACTGTGGGATGTCACCTTCCGGACCGCCGTTGCCCAGGCAGAACTGGAAGACCGTGAAATGCCCGGCGCATATCACCGGTTCCCCTTCTTCGCCGAAGATGGTTCAAAGATTTACATTGAAACGACCCGTCCCGAATTGCTGGCGGCCTGCTCCGCCTTGGTGGCCAACCCTGACGACGAACGCTACAAGGCGTTGTTTGGAAAAAAGGTTACCTCCCCGTTGTTCGGAGTAGAGGTTGAGGTCCTTCCGCACGCTCTGGCCAAGGCCGATAAGGGCTCCGGAATCGCCATGGTGTGTACCTTTGGTGACCTGACAGACGTCATTTGGTGGCGTGAACTCCAGCTGCCCACCCGCGCCATTGTTGGCCGTGACGGGCGCATCCTCTCGGAGACCCCCGAGTGGATCACCACCGAGGAGGGCCGCGAGAACTACGCCACCATCGCCGGCAAGACTGTCTTTGGTGCTAAAGAAGGTCTCATAACCCTGCTGACCGACGCTGAGCTTCTTGACGGTGAAGCCAAGAAGATCATGCACCCGGTGAACTTCTTTGAAAAGGGCGACAAGCCCTTGGAAATCGTCAGTTCACGCCAGTGGTACATTCGCAATGGCGGCCGTGACGCGGATCGCCGCGAACACCTGATCAGCCGCGGTAAAGAAATCGAATTCCACCCGGCTTTCATGCGCTCACGCTACGACAACTGGATCTCCGGGTTGAACGGCGACTGGCTGGTTTCGCGTCAGCGCTTCTTCGGCGTCCCGGTTCCCGTCTGGTACCCCCTCGACGCCGACGCCAACCCAGACTACGAAAACCCCATCCTGCCCACCACCGAAATGCTTCCAGTTGATCCTGCAGCGGACGCCGCTCCTGGCTACACCGAAGAGCAGCGAAATCTCCCTGGCGGCTTCGTCGGTGACGCCGATGTGTTGGATACGTGGGCCACCTCATCCCTGACTCCGCAAATTGTTGGTGGTTGGGGCGTAGATGAAGAACTATTCAACAACGTCTACCCGTTCGACCTGCGTCCCCAAGGCCACGACATCATCCGTACTTGGCTGTTCTCCTCAGCCGTGCGCGCAGACGCTCTCCAAGGAAGCGCACCCTGGAAGCATGCAGCCATCTCGGGCTGGATCCTTGACCCCGACCGGAAGAAGATGTCCAAGTCCAAGGGCAACGTGGTGGTCCCCACTGATGTGCTGAACGACTTCGGGGCCGACGCCGTTCGCTACTGGGCGGCCTCAGCCAAGCTCGGCGCTGATACGGCTTATGAGATTGCGCAGATGAAGATTGGCCGCCGCTTGGCAATCAAGTTGCTCAACGTTTCCAAGTTTGTGCTCAATCTCGGCGCCACCGAAGCCAATGTCCTCACCGCCGATTCCGATGAGCTACAAAATGCGTTGGACCGCGGACTGCTGGCTCAGCTCTCTGAGGTTGTTTGGATTGCCACCTCAGCGTTTGAGAAGTACGACTACGCCCGTGCACTCCAGCTTACTGAGAGCTTCTTCTGGCACTTCACCGATGACTATGTAGAGCTGATCAAGGACCGTGCGTACGGAGCCAGTGGCGAAGAGGGTCAGGCCTCCGTGCTGGCAGCTTTGGCGACAACGTTGGATTCTCTGCTGCGCCTCTTTGCTCCCTTCCTGCCCTTTGCAACAGAAGAGGTGTGGAGCTGGTGGCGCAAGGGTTCGATTCACCGCGAATTATGGCCGGCGCTGGTCGCCGTGGACGACGGCGACACCAGCTTACTGGCGACAGTGGGCGATGCTTTGAGTGGTATCCGCAAGGCCAAGTCAGAAGCGAAGGTCAAGCAACGTACCCAGGTACTCTCAGCAACAGTGACGGCCGGAGCCGTGGAGGCTTCTCAGCTTGCTGCCGGTCTGGGCGACCTTAAGGCTGCCGCCAATGCCCTGGAGATCACGGTTGCCGTGGGCGAAGGCGAACTGCGTGTTTCCGATGTGGTGTTGGCACCGGCAGAAGAACCCGCTGCAGCAGTATCCGCAGCACAGGCCTGATACGCCGCACAACTGTGTGGTTGAGGACACCCCCGGAGGAACGAAGGGGTGTCCTCAACTCCGCTTCTCAACCAGGCGGATTCGTTAACTCCCGGGCACGTTTCTTCAGTCCTTTTTTGGGCGGTACCCGGACGGGCTCCGGCCAACGCGGTGTCAGTGAATCACCCAAGGTGGTGCCACGCACTTTGCGCACAGCCAACGGAAGCACCCAGTCTCTAACCCAGAGATATTGTTCTCGCGTCCAGTGCACCAGACCGGGCATGGGAGTAATTTCCTTGTGTTTATGAGTAATCCCGTGCTGGACATCCAGCAAATCTAAGAGCGCGGCAGCTAAATACTTATGCCCTGCCTTTGACATATGCAGCCGGTCCGGCCCCCACATGCGCGGACTTGCGTACGCTGCAAAGCCGGCGTAATCGACTAAAATGGCATCGTATTTTTTCGCCAGATTCCGCACACCGTCATTGTAGGCATGGTTCTTGCGCCGCAGAGGAGATAGCAGCGGGGAAACCTCCACGTCGTAACCGGTGAAGAGCAGCAAGGTGGCGCCGGTCTGAGAAAGCCGGGAAACCATGAATTCATAGTGCGCCAGGATTTCCGGGAGTTTTGTTCCGAAGTCCATAACATCATTCCCGCCGGCATACAGCGTAATCAGCGTTGGCTCCATGGCTAGGGCGGGCTCAAGTTGTTCTGCAACAATGTCCCGTAGGCGCTTGCTGCGCACCGCCAGATTAGCGTACTCCCATCCGGGTGCTTCCTTGGCCAGCCCTTCCGCAACTCTGTCCGCCCAGCCGCGGACTCCATTGGGCAGGTGCTTGTTGACGTCGCCAACGCCCTCAGTAAAGGAATCGCCCAGTGCCACATAGCGCCCAGGTTCACCAGCGAACACGGGGCGTTAGAGAGCAAACTGGTTGGAGGCAATGTTCGCCCCGCTAGCTGGTGCCCACTTTTCTACTGCCGGGCCAACCACCTGGTCACTGCCGCGGCCAACTCCATGATAATCCCACCCAGCCTCCTGCCATGACCGCGCATCAAGAGCATTTCGGCCATCCACGATCACCGGCCGTTGCACCGCAGCGGCTGCCTTGCGCGGATCCAAAGAAACGAATTCCGGCCACTGGGTCAGCAAAAGCACTAGCTCGGCTCCACGCAGGGCGGCAAATACATCGCTTTCAAAGCTAAGCTGCGGGTACTGCAACCAGGCGCTGTCCACGGCTTGCGGATCAGTGACGCTCACCCGTGCCCCTTGTGCAGCAAGCTGAACTGCCACATCCAATGCGGGAGAATCGCGAATGTCATCAGTGTTGGGTTTAAACGATGCCCCTAAAATGGTGATCCGAAGTCCGCGGACTGAACCGCCGCACAGCCCCACCGCTGTCTCAGCCACCCTGAATCTGGCATCGGCATTGATGCCGTCAACCAGAGAGAGCATCTCATCCAGCGACTCAATTCCGTGCCGCTGCGCCTGAACTCGAAACGAGCGCAGATCTTTGGGCAGGCATCCGCCACCAAAGCCCACCCCCGCATGGAAATATTTTCCACCAATCCGTTCATCGTGCCCCAGCGCCTGTTGCAATGCGACGACGTCGGCACCCACCTGCTCGCAAAACTCACCAACAGCGTTGATGTAAGAGAGTTTCAATGCCAAAAATGCGTTCGCTGATACTTTGATCAGTTCCGCTGTAGCAAAGTTGGTGAGCACCTGCGGTGTGCCACGTGCCAACAGGGGTGCGTAGACGGCGTCGAGCATGGCGCGCGCGCTGCTTTGTAATGTGCCGTCCAGCAGACCGTAGACCAACCGATCCGGGACCAAGGAATCCTGTACGGCAGTGCCTTGACGAAGGAACTCCGGGTTCCAGATCAGAGCGGCCCCCGTCCCTGCAATCATTTCCTGGACTTGAGCGGCCGTCCCAACTGGAACGGTCGATTTGCCCACCACGACGGCATCTGCTCGTACAAAAGGCACGAGGGTCTCAATGGCGCTGAACAGAAACGATAGGTCAGAATCGTTACCAGTCTTGGACTGAGGGGTGCCGACACAGAGGAAATGGACCTGTGCCTGCGCCAGCTCGCCAGGATCGGTGGTGAAACGAAGGCGCCCATTGTGGCGGCCTTGCTCCAGTAACTCGGCCAGTCCCGGCTCATAGAAAGGGGCGTTGCCACTTTCAAGGTGTGCAATTCTTAGAGCATCTGTATCTAGTCCCACCACGTCATGCCCCAAGTGGGCCAACGTCGCCGCATGAACTGTTCCTAGATACCCGGCACCAATCACTGAAATTTTCATCTGATTCCTTTCAAGACTGCACTTAGCTGCGGGTACTCTG
The DNA here is from genome assembly GCF_030063205.1 of Arthrobacter antibioticus. Lineage (GTDB taxonomy): Bacteria > Actinomycetota > Actinomycetes > Actinomycetales > Micrococcaceae > Specibacter. The sequence continues at coordinate 486,616 of NZ_JASISQ010000001.1, forward strand.
CAATGGCTTGCTCGTAGAGGTCCATCAGCTCCTCACACAGGACACCCCAGGAGCGGCCCTGTACTTGTTGCAAAGCTGCCTGGCCAAAAGCACTGCGTTTAGCATCGTCACCGATCAAATCTGCTGCATAGGCGCGTAACTGGCTGAGTTCACCCGGCTCATAGAGCCAGCCAGTGCGGGAGGAATCCACCAAGTCCAAGGGCCCGCCCCGGCCGGTAGCAATAACCGGGACTGCCGATGCCATGGCTTCTTGAATCGTTTGGCAAAAGGTTTCCAACTCCCCCGGGTGCACGAATAAGTCCAGGGACGCCATGGCAGTTGCCAAGTCTTCACCGTCAAGGAAGCCGGTGAAGTATGCATCGGGAAGGGCCGCTTGGAGAGTTTCGCGTTGTGGTCCCTCGCCCACAATGACAATTTTGGTGTTGTTTAAGCCAGCGAGAACGGATAGGTCTGCTACTTGTTTTTCCAGGGCAAGGCGACCAACGTAGCCAATGATTTTTTGTCCCTGCGGCGCCACAGTGGCGCGGAACTCATCACAACGCTTTTTTGGGTGGAAGCGTTCCAGATCCACCCCACGGCGCCACATTTGCACGCGTGGAATGCCATGACCGCTCAGTGCTTGATACGAGTCGGTAGAGGGAACAAGCGTTTTGGTTGCTGTTGTGTGGATCTGTTCCACTCGGTGCCATGCCCAGTTTTCCAGAAAAGGCATCCCGTACTTTGCAACGTATCCGGGCACATCAGTTTGGTAGACGGCCACCGTAGGTATTCCCAGCGCGGCGGCAGCTCTGACAGCACGCCAGCCTAGAACGAAAGGGGATGCTAGGTGAACAACGTCCGGATTGAACTGCGCCAAAATTGTTTTCACTTTGGCCACACCCCCAACAGCAACACGGATATTGCGGTAGCCTGCCAGTGCAACTGATGGCAGCCGCCTGACGCTGGCACCTGAAACCATGTTGGGGGCATCTTCTGGTGTGGATGGCGCAATGACCAAAACATCATCGCCACGCGCGTCTAGATGTTGCAGGACTTTTAGAAGGGAGTGGGTAACCCCGTTCATCTCGGGCAGGAACGATTCAGCAACTATGGCAACCTTCACGCTCCAACCATGACCGTTGAAGGTTACCTCCACGCGCAGTTGCGGGAACTCCTCGATGAAAACTAGATGAACGGTTGATTCCGGTGTGTTTGGGACAGCGCAAAGGCCAGTGTGAAAGATCCCGGAGGATTCCGCACGCTGGCCTTGGGCACATCACATTAGTGGTGTCAGCTGAACTGTGGGTCCTCTGTGCGGCTGCGCTTGATCTCGAAGAAGTAGGGGAAACTGGCCAGCGTTAGCGTGGCGTCCCAGAGCTTTCCCGCTTCTTCACCACGAGGGATGCGGGTGATGACAGGGCCAAAGAATGCTGTTCCATTGAAGGCAACGATGGGGGTGCCAACGTCTTGACCCACCTTGGCGATGCCTTCGGCGTGGCTGGCACGCAGCGGTGCGTCGTAGGCGTCTGTGCGCGCTGCCGCGGCTAGTTCACCTGGCAGCCCAACTTCGGCCAATGACTTGGCCATAACATCGTCTAGATCCCTGTTGCCATTGTTGTGTATGTGGGTACCCATGGCGTCATAGAGCGGCTTGATGAATTCCTTGCCGTGTTCCTGCGCTGCGGCGATGATCACCCGAACCGGTCCCCACGCCTTAGCCATGTGTTCTTTGTATTCGGCAGGTAAATCGTCGTTATTTTCGTTGAGCACGCCCAAGCTCATGACATGCCAGTTGACGGAAATGTTCCGGACCGTCTCCACTTCCCCAATCCAACGCGAAGTCACCCAAGCGAACGGGCACGTGGGGTCAAACCAGAAATCGGCAGTTTCACTGGCGGGCAGAACACTTTCAGACACGTCAAATCTCCTTCGTAGGGCATGAATTCACATCGTCAACAGGCCTAAAGCCGTTGTTTTCTGTAACGGTCCTGGATCTAAAACTATTCCGCCACGATCAAGAGCAGTTAGGCAGACTTGTTCCTGCGCTTGGCTGCCACCTCGTGTGGGATCAGCGTGGGCTCGGCTTTCTTGCCCACAACATCGGCAGTGATCACAACAGTGGCGATGTCTTCGCGGCTGGGCAGGTCAAACATGACCGGTTGCAGCACTTCTTCCAAGATTGCCCGCAGCCCGCGGGCACCGGTGCCGCGATCCAGTGCCAGCTCGGCAATGGCGGCCAGAGCCTCGTCATCAAATTCAAGCTCGACGCCGTCCAGCGTAAACATTTTTTGGTACTGCTTGATGAGCGCGTTCTTGGGCGCTGTCAATATCTGGATCAGTGATGCGCGGTCAAGTTGTGTGACGGTGGTGATCACTGGTAGCCGCCCAATAAATTCGGGGATCAGCCCAAACTTCAGCAAGTCTTCCGGCATGACGTCGGCATAGCTAGCATCGCTTTGTTTCAGCGCACTAAGTGGGGCGCCAAAACCGATACCTTTTTTGCCAGCACGAGACCCAATGATCTCTTCCAACCCGGCAAAAGCACCAGCAACAATGAACAACACGTTTGTGGTGTCGATCTGAATGAATTCCTGGTGCGGGTGCTTACGCCCGCCCTGCGGCGGCACCGAGGCTACGGTTCCTTCAAGAATTTTCAGCAGCGCCTGCTGGACACCTTCACCGGATACGTCACGGGTAATAGAGGGGTTCTCTGACTTGCGCGAGATTTTATCGATCTCATCAATGTAAATAATGCCCTGTTCGGCCTTTTTAACATCAAAGTCGGCAGCCTGAATCAGTTTGAGTAAAATGTTCTCTACATCCTCACCCACGTACCCGGCCTCTGTGAGGGCGGTTGCATCAGCAACTGCGAAGGGAACGTTCAGGCGCTTAGCGAGGGTCTGTGCCAGGTAGGTTTTTCCACAACCAGTGGGGCCAACAAGCAAGATGTTGGATTTGGAGATTTCAACATCATCGTGGACGTCCCCAGACAGGGTGGTGCTCTTGAGTGCATGCCCGGACTGGATGCGTTTGTAATGGTTGTAGACCGCCACAGCCAGCGACTTCTTTGCCGGTTCCTGGCCTATGACGTATTCCTGTAGGAAATCGAAGATCTCTCGAGGTTTAGGTAGTTCAAAGGCGTCAAGTTCTGCCACCTCTGCCAATTCTTCGTCGATGATCTCGTTACAAAGCTCTATGCACTCGTCGCAGATGTAAACACCGGGACCGGCTATTAGCTTGCGGACCTGCTTTTGGCTCTTGCCGCAGAAGGAACATTTCAGCAGATCGGTGCTTTCGCCCATCCTGGCCATTGCTGTGTCCTCCCGCGAACAACCCGCCGGCGGCGGGATTAGAACAAAATAAGTCTTCGTTCACGACAGTTGCCGGGAACGTCCTGCAAATTATCTTCCACTCTAGGCCACGGCATGGACATTGGGCGGAAAGCAAACGCCGGAACAGGGGTTTTTATGTTCCCCTGCCCGGCATTTACTTGTACCGTTCTAGCGTGTGATTGCTGCCGGCTTCATCTTGCGCGGAGCCAAAACTTCATCAATCAGACCGTATTCCTTGGCCTGGGCCGCCGTTAGAATGTTGTCACGCTCAATGTCGTTGCTGACCTGCTCGGGTGTGCGTCCGGAAAGATCGGAGAGTGTGTTCTCCAACCACGCGCGCATACGCATAACTTCATTCGCCTGAATTTCAAGGTCGGAGGCCTGTCCGCCTTGGCCGCCGGAAAGTGCCGGCTGGTGGATCAGTACCCGGGCGTTTGGCAGAGCCAACCGTTTACCGGGTGCCCCCGCAGCAAGCAGGACCGCTGCTGCCGAAGCGGCCTGGCCCAAGCACACGGTCTGGATTTCCGGACGAATGAACTGCATCGTGTCATAAATGGCCGTCATGGCCGTAAATGAACCTCCGGGTGAGTTGATGTACAAGGTGATGTCACGGTCTGTGTCATCTGCCTCCAACACCAAAAGCTGCGCCATAACGTCGTCGGCGGATGCATCATCAACCTGCACGCCGAGGAAGATGATCCTGTCCTCGAAGAGCTTTGTGTACGGATCCTGGCGCTTGAAACCGTAGGGTGTACGCTCCTCGAACTGCGGGAGCACGTAGCGGCTGGTGGGCAGGTTACCGGCAGTCTTGCCAAAAGCGGTGCTGCCAAAGTTATAGGTCATGGTATTGCTCCTGAAATCTGTTCTTCGGCTTATTATTTGGCGTTGGTTCCGCCGCCACCGGCAACGGTTCCTGCATGGCGGCTGATCTTATCGAAGAAGCCGTATTCAAGGGCTTCGGCAGCCGTGAACCACTTGTCACGGTCATTATCAACTAAAATCTTTTCAACGCTCTGGCCAGTCTGCTCCGCCGTCAGTTCAGCCATCACCTTCTTCATGTGAAGGATCAGTTCTGCCTGAATCTTAATGTCCGACGCCGTTCCTCCAATGCCCCCTGATGGCTGGTGCATGAGAATGCGTGCGTTGGGCGTCGCGTAGCGCTTGCCCTTGGTGCCTGAGGAGAGGAGGAACTGACCCATCGAGGCGGCGAGGCCGGTGGCTACTGTAACAACGTCGTTCGGAATGAACTCCATCGTGTCATAGATGGCCATGCCCGCAGTGACAGAGCCACCGGGTGAGTTGATGTAGAGGTAGATGTCCTTTTCGGGATCCTCTGCCGAAAGCAGTAGCAACTGCGAGCAGATCAGGTTCGCGTTGTCATCGCGAACCTCCGAGCCCAACCAGATGATGCGCTCTTTGAGCAGACGGTTGTAAATGTACTGGTCCTGAGCGGACGGATCCGCGCTGGCCATTGTGGGGGTGGTTTGCTGTGCCATGGTGGGTTTACCTCTCCTTCGTGTGGTCCGTCGGGCCTGCCCAACGTGACCATCACTAATGTTCACTACTTGGACAGTAGCCCTTTTTGGCGGGCGTTTGTGGTCCATCTGGACACTGTTCGCTGTAGGCGCACGACACCTGAAGATGAGGGCGCTCCGGGAATAAAACGAGCTTCACGTGGCAGTTCCAGCACTACTTGTGCAATGCCACATCAAAGCAAAAAAGCCGTTGCCGGTTCCTTTTCAAGGAACCGGCAACGGCTTTGCAATACTCAAATACCCTGGCGGGCAGTATTAGATACGAACTTCGCCCGGATCGGTCACTGCTGTGGGCTCGATTGCCTCATCTTCAGAAAGAACGTCTTCTTCCTCGGTGGCGGCTGAAACGAAGTCGCTCAGGTCTACTAAAGCGCCCTCGGTGTCCTTCACAATTGCCTTGCCCAGAACAACGGCAAGAGCCTTACGACGACGAACTTCGCCAACGATCATGTTGACCTGGCCGGAGGAGTCCAGCATCTGCGCGAACTGATTTGGTTCCATGCCGTACTGGCTGGCGGAGGAAACGATGTAATCGATCAGTTCAGCCTGGCTGACGCCAACCTCTTCCTTCTCAGCGATGGCGTCAAGGATGATCTCGTTGCGGAAGGCACTCTCGGTGTTTTCCTTGACCTCGGCGCGGTGCGCTTCGGTGTCGTGCTCCTCGGGGCCGTGAGCATTCTCCGGCTTGAAGTGCTGCTCAAGCTGATCGGCCACGACTGAATCCGGAACCGGAACCTCAACAAGTCCAATGAGCTTCTCAAGCACCAAGTCGCGAGCCTCAACGCCCTGCTCAACGGTCTTGGATTCGGCAGCCTGCTTGGCCAAATCCTCTTTCAGCTCAGCGATGGTGTCGAACTCGGAAGCCAGCTGTGCAAAGTCATCGTTGGCTTCGGGAAGCTCGCGGACCTTCACGGAGGTTACCTTCACGGTTACCTGTGCTTCTTCACCAGCGTGCTCGCCACCGGCAAGTTTGGTGTTGAAGATTGCTTCTTCGCCTGCGGACAGGCCAGTGGCTGCCTCGTCCAGGCCCTCGAGCATGTTCCCTGCACCGATTTGGTAGGACAGATCAGTAGCCGAGTCAACTTCTGCGCCGTCGATCTTGGCTTCGATGTTGATGGTGAGGAAGTCACCTTCTACGCTGGGACGATCTTCGGTCTTAAGCGTGCCGAAGCGGCCACGCAGTTCATCAAGGGCTTTCTCACTGTCTTCGGCGGAAACCTCAAGCGTTGCAACCTGAACTTCAATGCCTTCGTAGTCAGGGAGTTCAATCTCGGGGCGAATATCCAGTTCAACGTGGAACTTAACCACACCGTCGGTTGCCGTGGGGTCCGGAACCTCCGTGATTTCAACTTCAGGACGGCTCAAGGGCGTCAGCTTGTTCTCGATGACAGCTTCCTGGTACCAGCCGTTCAGGCCGGAGTTGATAGCTGTTTCCAAGACGTAGCCGCGGCCAACGCGCTGATCGATCAGCTTGTTGGGGACTTTGCCCTTGCGGAAGCCAGGTACCTGAACCTGCGCACCGATTGTCGTATAAGCCTCTGCAATGCTGGGCTTCAATTCCTCAAAGGAAACCTCAACGTCGAGCTTTACCCGAGTGGGTGTGAGGTTTTCGACAGCGCTCTTCACAGCGTGGTACTCCTGATGGTCTGTTGATGGATAAATGGCCCCAGCACATGGGCAGTCACTGACCAAACGTGAACCGAATAATGCTGAAGTCGGGGCGACAGGACTCGAACCTGCGGTCTCCTGCTCCCAAAGCAGGCGCGCTAGCCACTACGCTACGCCCCGTAGTGCCCGCAACAGTCTACGGGCAAATGTTCCCAGATGCACAATCGCCTCTCAGCAGCACCACATTCGTGATGTTATCCACCGCATAAGCGACCGGGAATAAAAAAGCCCCGACAACTTCTGACGGGGAAACTTCTTCAGTGCAGAGGGGGCGACGGGAATCGAACCCGCGTCATCAGTTTGGAAAACTGAGGCTTTACCATTAAGCTACGCCCCCATTGTTATGGGCTTTCACCGGAACAACTCCGTAACACTATCAACGACTTTCGGTTTGCCGCAAATCGGGCCCCTACGCGGTGTGCATTAGCCCGGTTTGCGCCCAGTTCAGCCGCCGGAACGGTCATTAGTTCAGCGGCCGCCTTGGCACCGTGGGCACCAATAGAGTTTGCGACCACCAAGCTCCTTCAGGGCGATAGGGCTCCCGCAGTGACGGCAGGGCAACCCTTCACGTTTGTAGACATAGTGCGCCTCATCTGCGGGCACAGCAGGGGCGGGCACAGCAGGGGCAGGCACAGCAGGGGCAAGCACAGCACGTGCGGGCACAGCACGGGCGGGCACAGCAGGGTGTGCCCCTCCCTCAGCGGATGTCATTGCTGCCATGGCCTGCCCGTGCCCCACCTCAGCACCTAATCCCGTGGGCCTATCAACCAACTCGGTGGTGATGATGCGCCCGTCGCAGAGTCCATCTGCCATGACAATGGAAATATCTCGCCATATTGCCAAGGCTTCTTCCTGCTCCAGGGTTTTTCCCGGCAGCATAGGGTCCAAGCCGAGTCGGAACAGCACCTCGGCACGGTACACATTGCCCACTCCGGCTAACACTTCTTGTTTCATCAGCAACAGGGCAATGGAGGTGGCGCTTCGCCGTACTCTGCGGGCAAACTCCTGGGCGTCACCGGGGAAGTCATTCAAAGGATCTGGGCCAAGTTTGCACAGGACGGCTGTTGATTCTGCCGGCGTGAGGACCTCGCAGGCTGTTGGTCCGCGCAGATCTGCCCACCCATGATGGGAAATAAGCCTGACGCGCACAGCACCCTTGGGCTCTGGTGGGCCCAAATACATGTCCCCGACAACACCGTCCGGCCCTGCGCCTGAGTCAAGCTCTTTCTCACCGATCCGTCTGGGGGCCCCGATGCTGGAGGCACCCCTGAAGCTGGAATCACCGCCAAAGTCCCACGCTCCGTATAGCCCCAGATGCACGCGCATGACCAATTCGTGTGAGAAGAACAGGAACATTTGTTTGCCGTGGGCTTGAGCATGTTCTAATTTGTGGCCATCAATCCGAGCGGCACCGGCAGCAAACTTCCCTTGCGGACTGCTTACCGCCAGTGCGGCCCCGGCAAAAACATCGTTAAACTGCCGAGCCAAACGGTGTACCGAGTGCCCTTCAGGCATTGCTTTTATTTCCCATCTCTTGCACTGAAACCAGCCCTTACGCGCTCACGAGCCCCGGCGTTACTCGGTCATCCGCTGCGTTGTTAGTGAACAACTTCGCCGTTGGTCTCATAGGTGGCGATCTTTGAGATGCGGCGAACGTGACGCTCAGCGTTGCTGAATGGCTCGGCTAGAAAGGCTTCAATGATCTCTGTGGCCTCTTCAACACTGTGCTGGCGCCCACCCACAGCAACCACGTTGGCGTCGTTATGCTCGCGGGCCAGCTTCGCAGTGGAGAGGTTCCATGCCAGCGCAGCGCGCACACCCTTGACCTTGTTGGCCGCGATCTGCTCGCCATTGCCAGACCCGCCCAGTACGATTCCCAGCGCATCGACTCCCTCGCTTTGGTCTGCGACAACGGCCAACGCCGCGTTGATGCAGAAAGAAGGATAGTCATCTTCGGCGTCGTACGCCTTGGGCCCATGGTCAACTAAGTCGTAGCCCTTGGCGATCAGAACTGTAATGAGGTGGGCACTGAGCTCCATGCCGGCATGGTCGGTTGCAATGTGAACGCGCATGAGTGTTCCTTGATCTGGAAGTGAGTAGTACTCATCAGCCTACCCAAGCCTGCGACGTATGTGGGCCCGGTCGGAGGCACTAGCGTTGTTGCGGCGATTTCCCGGCTCGACGGTTCAGAATCTGTGAGAGCTCATCAGCAATATCCAAATTAGGCGCACTGACTACCACTTTCGCTCCGCTACTTTCCCTCAGTACGACGGCGGCTCCCGAGTGTGTCAAAAACGTAGCGGATCCGCTGTGCTTGCGTAGACCCCAACCACCGTAGTTTTTCGCCACAATGTTCAGTGACACTGCGGCATCCACCTCTTCACAGGGGGCAACCACCACAGGTATCACTCCCAGCAGCTTCACGATCAGCTGACTGCGATCAACCTCGACGGTTGCACACAGCATGGATATCGCCAGCAGCGCCAGAAGCCCTGCCGCCAAGAGAACCCACGGCGAGAGCAAAGCCAACAGGGCCCCAGGCAGGATGGCCGCCAGCAAAATCATCATGATCACTGAACTCTTCGGGTGCAGGAAGTAGGCCAGTTGGTCTTTGCCGGCAGCGGGATCTTCCTCGGCCAACAGGACTCGGGCCAGCGCTAGATCATCCGTTGAGCTCCACTGCTCGTCCGGTTTGAAAGTGAGGGCTAGAACTACGCCCATGGCCATAGCCAGCCCGCTGCCCATCAACATGACGTAGCCATCCACTTGAACGGCGGGTAGCTCCCCGGCACCGGCCTGGCCCAAAAGAGTGGCGGCGAAGAGTGCGCATGCTGTTAGTTGTAACGTCATGGCTACACCGAGCAGTATCCGCCGAAGCGTCCGTGAGAAGGTGGTGCGAGCGCCAAAGCTGCCTACACCCGCCCCAAGAATCAGAATGCTTGCCACTCCAATGCCCAAGAATGTAGGCAGTGGCACAGCCCACCCACCCACCGGAAGCAGCACGCCATCGGGAAGCTGGGAGCTGGTGAACACACCACCAAGGACCAGTGCGGCCGCGAGTAGGACCGGGAAAATCAAGGCAAAGCGCAGGGCCCTTGCATCGATGTGCCGCTCCCTCGTTGAATCATGACTGCCTGTGGAATCGTAACTGCCGGATGAATCATGACTGCCTGTTGAATCGTGATTGCCCTCGGATACCATGGGACTAGCTTTTCACTGTTGTTGCGTGAACGTAACCATTGATAAGGGCTGCGGCTTTACCGGCTGTTTTCACGTCAGGCATAGAGATGACGAACTTCTGATGGAAACCCGCCTCTATCACCAGTGCCGGTCCGCTGGCCATAATGAAACCAACAGAGCCGCCATTGATCCGGTAACCCCACCCGCCATAGTCCAACGCTTTGATGTCCTCCACCGTTGCCCGCTTGATTTCATCCCACGGCAACGGCATGACTTTGTAAAAACCGGCGGCCAGCACCTTCACGCCGTCGGGCCCAATCATCGCCGTACCACGAGTGAATATCCAGATAACACCGCCCAGCACCGCACCCAACAAAGCCAACAACGGAAAAATGAAGAACAGGCCAACACCGGTGGCAGCCCCTATACCAAGACTTATGATGGGCCCCCAACGGGCCATTGATACTTTTACGGCCATGGTCTCACCCCGTACGGCGCTGTCTTGGCCAGCCACAGCCAGTGGGCCTGTCATTGCTACGACAGCCTCGTTCATAGCCAGAGCGTGCCGGTCAGGGCCCGCTCGGTTTCACCGGGCCGGTACAGCCAGATCGCAGCGGCTCCGGCTACAAAAGCCAGCCCCAATCCCCCTGCCATAACAGGTGCCGACAATGCGGGGGCGGATGGGTCTACAAGGTCAAGTTGTCCCGCCACGATAGCGGCCATCAGCGCCACCATGCCTGTGCCAAAGCCCACGCCAAAACCGACTCCGATGCGCGCTATGAGAAGGTTCTGGCTGCGGGTGGCGATCGCCAAGAATGAAATTCCAGAGCCGGTGCCTGCGGCCAGGGCTACTGTCATGGCAGCCATTGACCATAACGAGGAATGCCCGTCCACTTCATTTTTGCCATTCCAGTGTGTAGCCAGCTCAGTTGGCAACCGTTGCGCCACCATGAACATCCAAACAACCACCAAAACACCAGCAAGCAAGGGCCCGCCAATGACAGTAATAAGCCACCGCCGGTTGTAAACCCGCTCATCCTCAGCACTGCGTCCTTGTTGCCCCACGAAAACCCGTCTTTCACGATCCTGCATGAGCCGCAAAATTCTTGCCATCAACTCAAGAGTGCCCCGCTGCGGAAGTACCCACAACTCCATCGCGAAACAGTTCCTGCGGGCCGTCCTGTGGACAAGTTCAAGTGGGCCAGAGGAGACCCGAACCACATCCGGGCTCAATTGGTGACAGAATTGAGATAACGGTTGCCGGACAACGTTCCGGCGGCTGCAGCCCACGGTAATCCTGTGGGCCGCCCAATACATCCGAACTCAAACGGAAGGCATCACTTTGCCTGGTATGAACCTGACCCGCGCCGAAGCCATTGAACGCACGGCGACCCTAAGCGTCAAAAGCTACGACGTCACACTTGATTTAACCGCTTCAGATACTACTTTCCCCTCCACAACCGTGGTGAGATTTAGCGCGAAGGAGGGTTCGTCGTCGTTCATTGATGCGGTAACCGCCGCCGTGCACCGGGTGACATTGAACGGTGTGGACCAAGACCTTGCTGAGGTGTCCGACGGCGTACGCATCCAACTGCCGAATCTGGCCGCCGAGAATGAACTGACAGTGGTCGCTGACGCCCGCTTCATGAATACCGGCGAGGGCCTGCACCGCTTCGTTGACCCCGTGGACGGTGAGGTGTACCTGTACAGCCAGTTCGAGGTGCCAGATAGCCGGCGCATGTTTGCCGTGTTCGAGCAGCCAGATCAGAAGGCTACTTTCACCTTCCACGTCACGGCCCCCGCGCACTGGGACGTCATCTCCAACTCCCCCACCCCGGCCCCGGAGAGTGCTGGCGAAGGCAAAGCCAGCTGGCACTTCGAGCCCACGTTGACGATGTCCAGCTACATCACTGCACTCATTGCCGGCCCTTATGAATCTGTTCGCAGCGAGCTGACAAGCTCCGATGGCCGCGTGGTGCCGCTGGGCGTGTTTGCCCGTAAATCTCTCATGGAATATCTTGACGCCGAGAACGTTTTTGAGCTGACCCGGCAAGGCTTTGAGTACTTTGAAAAGCAGTTCGGTGTCCCTTACCCGTTCCCAAAGTATGACCAGCTGTTCGTGCCAGAGTTCAACGCCGGCGCTATGGAGAATGCCGGGGCCGTAACGTTCTTGGAAAGCTACGTGTTCCGGTCCAAGGTCACCGACGCCATGGTTGAACGCCGCGCCATCACCATCCTGCACGAGCTGGCCCACATGTGGTTCGGCGATCTTGTGACAATGCGCTGGTGGAACGATCTCTGGCTCAATGAATCATTCGCCGAGTTCATGTCCACATTGGCCGCCGCCGAGAACACAAAGTACGTGGACTCCTGGACCACCTTCTCCTCCCTGGAAAAGAGCTGGGCGTACCGTCAGGACCAGCTCCCGTCCACACACCCCATCAAGGCCGAGATCAACGACCTTGAAGACGTACTGGTCAACTTTGACGGCATCACCTACGCCAAGGGTGCCTCGGTACTGCGCCAGTTGGTTGCCTGGGTAGGCCAAGAGGAATTCATGGCAGGGGTGCGCGCCTACTTTGCCAAGCACGCCTGGTCCAACACGGAGCTGCCCGATCTCATGGTGGAGCTTGAGGCTGCCAGCGGTCGCGATCTATCAGTGTGGACGCAAAAGTGGCTTGAAACAGCGGGTGTCAACACGCTCAAGGCCGCCCTTGATGTGGCGGATGACGGCACGATCACCAGCTTCTCCATTGTGCAGTCCGCTGTGGCCGAGCATCCCACGTTGCGCCCGCACCGCATGGCGGTTGGCTTCTATAATCTGGCGCAGGAGGGCGAAGACGCTGGCAAACTGGTACGCACGCACCGCGTGGAACTAGATGTTGACGGAGCCGTTACACACGTGCCGGAACTGGTGGGTATGCAGCGTCCGGCATTGATACTGCTCAATGATGACGATCTGGCTTACGCCAAGATCCGTCTCGACCCAGCCTCACTTGCCACTGCTAAGACGCATTTGAAGGACTTCAAAGAGTCACTGCCCCGCACCCTGGTTTCGGCATCTGCATGGGATGCTGCACGGGATGGCGAAACACCAGCGCGTGAATACGTCCAGTTTGTGCTGGACACCATTGGATACGAGACTGACTCCTCAGTGGTGATGGTGCTGCTGCGCCAGTTGGCTACGGCATTGGCATTCTATGTTGCCCCCGAGCACCAAAAGCGGGCAGCTGTTGCTGCTGCGGATTCCTTGTGGGGCCTGGCTCAGTGCGCTCAGGCTGGCTCGGATGCGCAGCTGCAGTTCGTGAAAGCGTTTGCCTCCCATGCCCAGTCCGCTGAGCAGTTGGACCTTGTCCAGGGTTTGCTTGATGGGAGTGCCACGCTAGAGGACCTGACCATCGACACCGATATTCGTTGGGAATTCCTCATTTCACTGGTGGCCGGTGGCCGCGCCGATGCCGATGCTATCGAGGCTGCCCAGGCACTGGATAACACTCAGACCGGTCAGTTGGCGGCAGCCACCGCACACGCGGCCATCCCCACGGCCCAGGCGAAGGCTGCGACCTGGGAGGCTGTTGTTGTTGACGGTGTGGGCGCCAATGCTGTGCAACGCGCAGCCATTACTGGTTTCAGCAAAGTATGGGACACGGCATTGCTTGAGCCGTATGTGGAGAAGTACTTTGCCGCGATTCAGCGCGTGTGGGAAGAGTCCTCATATGAGACTTCTTCAACCATCATCACCGGCCTGTACCCCTCGCAGCTGGTTTCCCAGCACACCCTGGATGCCACCGACGCGTTCTTGGCGCAGCTGGGCACAGGCACGCCTGCGCTGCACCGCCTGTTGGTGGAAAGCCGGGACACAGTAGTACGGGCACTACGGGCCCAGGCGGCGGACAAGTAACACCTGGTTCGACTCCTGCGCACCGTGCGGAGGGCTAGTGCCGCAGCGATGGCTGTGGCGGCACGGCCAACCCGTACCGTGCGCAGGAGTCGAACTGACGTGTTCTGCTTTAGACTGCAGCCATGGCCTTGAACCAGCACCACTACGAGATCAACGTCAATTGGACCGGAAATTTGGGTTCCGGTACCTCCGGCTATAAGAAGTATGGCCGTGATCACACAATCACGGCCATTGGGCTGCCAGTCCTGCTGGGCTCAGCCGATAAGACGTTTCATGGCGATAGTGATAGATGGAATCCGGAACAACTCCTTGTCACAGCCTTAGCACAGTGTCATATGCTCTCTTACCTTCATGTGGCCGTCCTCCATGGCGTAGTTGTGACCAAGTACGAAGACCGGGCCACAGGCACGCTTGTCATGACCCCCGACGGCAACGGCCACTTCGAATCAGTGACGCTGCACCCCCGGATCTATGTTGCCGATCCGGCAACTGAACAACTAGCCCTCTCGCTGCACGCCGAAGCCGCATCAAAGTGCTTCATTGCCCGCAGCGTAAACTTTCCTGTCAACCATGATCCCGGTCTGCTAACCGCAACGCAGGACTAGCTCAAACTGGTCTGCGCGCTAGGGTTGAGAAGTAAGGTCCACCTTCCACCACGAACTACCAAAGGGTACAGCGCGCGTGCAATCAACCAAGTTATTCATCGGCTCTGACGGTACTATCCTGGAGCGTCTGGCCCTTGCCGGTATCACGGCCGCCGTTGGCATACTGGTGTGGTTGGTACTTCACTACCTAATCCGCATTGTGGTGAAACGAGCCATGGCGGAGCGCACATACCTACAGCACCGGTCCCTGCGTTGGGCCGGTCCCATGCTGCGCAACATTGATCCTATGATCCGTGCCTTGGATAATGAACGTCGCGGCCAGCGGGCCCGCACCATCGGCTCGTTGTTGAACTCAGTGCTAACCACAGTGGTTTGTGTCGTCACTGGTTTCTATATTTTGATCGCCTTTGAAATCAACATCGCCCCGCTGCTGGCAAGCGTAGGGGTGTTGGGCATTGCCATTGGTTTTGGTTGCCAACAGCTCATCCGCGATTTTCTCGCCGGCATCTTCATCACCATCGAGGATCAATACGGTATTGGCGATGTGATTGAAACAAGTGAAGTGGTTGGCTCAGTTGAATATCTAGGGTTGCGCATCACCCGTGTCAGAGCAGAGAACGGCACCCTGTGGTATATCCGCAACGGCGAAATCATGCGTTTAGGCAACCGTTCCAAAGGCAACTACCGTCCGGTCCAGGAAGACCCTGCCGGCCCGGGCACGAACTAAATTACCGATTCCATAAACTAGAAAGCACTCTCAACGCCATGAGCACCGAGCATAACCCTACTTCTCCTTTCGCCAACGGCCCCGCCGAGAATGACGCCGCGGAGGGCACCCCCATTCCCTCACGTTTTGGGGAACCGTTGGCCCGCATGCTGCCGATTCCAACCACGAGGGGCCGGCAGCTGCCATCCACAACCGGGCCAGCTGCCTCCCACTCGGTCGTGAGCGGGGAAGAGGCCGAACCCGCGGATTACTCTGACACGTTCTATGGGCAAATCGGTGGTCACGAGACATTCAAGAAAATGATTCACGTGTTTTACCAAGGCATTGCCGCAGATCCACTGCTGCGCGCCATGTATGCGGAGGAGGACTTGGGCCCGGCAGAGCACCGGATGCTGATGTTCATGGAACAGTATTGGGGCGGTCCGCGGACGTACTTGGAAGAACGCGGCCACCCGAGGCTGCGCATGCGTCACGTTCCATTCGCGGTAACCCCGGAGGCCCGAGACCGTTGGCTGGCAGCCATGCGCAAGGGCGTCGATGCCGTGCAGCTCTCTCCCATGCATGAGGCCACCCTCTGGGATTATCTCGAGCGCGCAGCACACTCACTTGTCAACGCTGCGTCAGAGCCGGCACAGAAGCTCTAGAAGCTCTTCTGGCAATGGCTGAGGCTTCCACCAACCGCCGCCATGTAATAGCCGTTGGGCTCAGAGGAACGCCGTGGGGCGGATCAGAATATGACCACGGTTTGTACTGACGCGCAGCCACTTGTGAGAGCGGTAAATGATGCCGTTTTCTCCGGGAGCCACGAATCCCAGGGCGTACGCGGCGAATGCGGCTCCGCCAGGTACATCGCCTGGGAGGCCTTCCATCGGCCGGCCCCAGACCGATGCGCGGATATTGTTGACCAACATGGCGCCCGGGTTGACCGGGATGATCTGGCCAATTTCCTGAACCCCCGCCTTGGCTACCTCGATCAGATTGTCAGTTGAGACCGTGCCAAGCTCCTCCCATGCACCGCGTGGTGCACTGACACCTGCCCATGACTCATTGACGCTAATGGGCGGCACGGGCAGCCGAAGATCATTTGTATCCATGCGTGCCAGGCGATCCGCCACAGAGGAAAGCGACACCGTCACATCAATGTCCGACGGCGTCCCCAACCTCATGGTGCGCAGGCCCAGAACCGTTGGGGTACCTTCGCCCAGGAGCTTGCCTCGCATAACACATACATACGCCGCAAGTACGTTCCCGGCCCCCTGAAGCCGAATAGCGCCGTCGTCCGCTGTACGGGCGCGCGCCACAAAGGTGCGTAAATCCGCCAGCGTTCCAGCGTCTTCCAGTAGCAGTTCGTCGGTGTTAGTGGTGGTGGACATCAGATACTTCCTTCAACAAGTGCGGGGTTGCTTGGGCGTGCCGGGCTGCGTTTGAACGGGACGGGGTCCCCGCGCCACGCCTCTAATGCAGTGCGCTGTTGGTCGGTGAGGCGCACTGGACGCCCGGTACTACGCGAGACCAAAACCATGGAAGTGGCAGCTTGTGCGTAAATCACCGAAGAGTCAGGTTCCGTGATGATGTAGCCGAAGTCAAAGCTGGAGCCGCCAACGTGTGTGACCCAAATTTGTACCACGATGGGTTGCGGCCGGAAACTGATGGGTGCAAGGTACTCAATTTCATTTCGCCCCACCAGCGTGAATAAATCCGTGCCAATAAGGTCTTGGAAAGTGCCGCCGTCGGGAAGTTCCGTGTAAGTCAGCTGGACGCGCGCATCCTCAAGATACTGCAAATAAACCACATTGTTGACGTGACCATAGGAATCAATGTCGCCGAAACGGATTTGCTGTGAGAGATCAATACCAGATGCCATGCTTTCATCATGCCAAAGCCGCCCAGGCGCCACCAATCGAAGTCGGCAAGGTCACAGTATTGCGGCTGAAAATGGCTGTATCTACACCGGGGAGTCCATTTGTCGCAAGGACCTGCGGACGCATAGAGTCACGTTTATGAATTCGATGCCAACCAACACCGACCCCATGGAATCACTCCTGCGCATTCTGGAGCTTTCCGATGCTGGCGGAGCCCAAACAGATGAAGATATTTTTGTGGGGCGCGGCGATAAGACCGCACCACAACCGCGGCTTTTTGGTGGCCAGGTGTTGGCTCAGTCATTGGTTGCAGCAACCCGCACGGTGGAGAGCGATCATCTTGTGCACTCGATGCACGGCTATTTCTTGCGCCCCGGCGACGCCTCCTCAGCCCTAACTTTTGGTGTGCAGCGGCTGCGTGATGGACGCTCATTTTCAGCGCGGCGTACCCATGCCTACCAAGGTGGTGTGCCGATCCTGTCCATGATCGCCTCCTTCCAGCGCCCCGACAGCGGTATGGAGCATCAGGAACCCATGCCGGAAGGGATTCCTGCGCCTGAGACACTTCCAACAACAGCTGAACTCCTGGGTGGCATCGATCACCCTGTGGCAAGGGCGTGGGCCTATGAACGGCCTTTCGATATTCGCCATGTGGGCTCTGACATTTATTTTGATGTCAAGGGCGAGCATGTGGCACATCAGGCAGTGTGGCTAAAAACGCTCGGCCCGATGCCAACGGACCAGAATTTACACCGGGCCGCTCTTGCTTATGCCAGCGATTACACTTTGCTTGAGCCTTCATTGCGCCGCCACGGAATCAGCTGGGTAACCCGGGGTATCAGCATTGCCAGTCTTGATCACGCCATGTGGTGGCACCGCCCGCTGCAGGTTGACGACTGGCTGCTCTATGTTGCCCAATCCCCCAGCGCCTCCGAGTCACGTGGACTGAACTTTGGCCGTTTTTACAACCGCGACGGCGTACTTGTCGCCTCAGTTGCTCAGGAGGGCATGCTGCGAATCCCCGAAGGAACACCAAAGGAATAAGTCTGCGGCTGAGAGATGTTAGGCAACAAATAATGGCCGGTCCCAGTGGGGCCGGCCATTATTGTTGCGCCATGCGTGAGCCACGCTCACGCATGGTCGGCGCTAGTCGCGTGTGAGGCGCTAGTCGCGTGTGAGACGGCGGTGCGTCACGCGGTGCGGACGTGCCGCATCGGCGCCAAGACGCTCAACCTTGTTTTCCTCGTAGGAGTCGTAGTTACCTTCAAACCAGTGCCAGTTGGCCGGGTTCTCATTGGTGCCTTCATAGGCAAGGATGTGAGTCGCGACCCGGTCAAGGAACCAGCGATCGTGCGATACCACTACGGCGCAGCCCGGGAATTCAAGCAAAGCGTTTTCAAGGCTGCTAAGAGTTTCCACGTCAAGGTCGTTAGTGGGCTCATCCAAGAGCAAAAGGTTGCCACCCTGTTTCAGGGTCAGCGCCAAGTTCAGCCGGTTGCGCTCACCACCGGAGAGCACACCTGCCTTCTTCTGCTGATCCGGACCCTTGAAGCCGAATGCGGCAACGTAGGCCCGAGAAGGCATCTCTACCTGTCCAACCTGGATGAAGTCCAGTCCATCGGAGACAACTTCCCAGAGTGTTTTATCTGGGTCGATGCCGCCACGGCTCTGGTCAGCGTAGGAAATCTTGACGGAGTCGCCCACCTTGAGCTTGCCGCCATCCAGCTCTTCAAGGCCAACGATGGTCTTAAAGAGCGTTGACTTACCCACACCGTTCGGGCCAATGACCCCAACGATGCCGTTGCGCGGCAGTGTAAAGGAAAGGCCATCGATCAAAACGCGATCGCCGTAACCCTTTTTTAGGTTTTCTGCTTCGAGCACGATTCCACCCAAACGCGGGCCTGGTGGAATCTGAATCTCTTCAAAGTCGAGCTTGCGGGTACGATCTGCCTCGGCAGCCATTTCCTCGTAGCGTGCAAGACGCGCCTTGGACTTGGTCTGGCGACCCTTGGCATTGGAGCGAACCCAATCGAGTTCCTCGGTGAGGCGCTTGGCCTGTTTGGCGTCCTTCTTACCTTGGACTTCCAGGCGGGCGCGCTTCTTCTCCAGGTACGTGGAGTAGTTGCCCTCGTAGGGGTACAGCTTGCCGCGGTCCACTTCGGCGATCCATTCGGCGACGTGATCCAGGAAGTACCTATCGTGAGTCACGGCTAGGACTGCGCCAGCGTAGTTCTTCAAGTGCAACTCCAACCACTGGACGCTTTCGGCATCGAGGTGGTTAGTGGGCTCATCAAGGAGCAATAGGTCAGGTTTCTGCAACAGCAATTTGCACAAGGCAACACGGCGGCGCTCACCACCAGAAAGTACTGTGACGTCGGCATCTCCAGGCGGGCACTGCAATGCGTCCATGGCCTGCTCAAGCTGGGAGTCAATGTCCCAGGCGTCGGCAGTGTCAATGGCTTCCTGCAGCTTGCCCATCTCTTCGAGCAGAGTGTCAAAGTCAGCGTCGGGGCTGGCCATTTCCTCAGAGATCTCGTTGTAACGGGTGATCTTCGCGTAGATTTCACCAACGCCTTCTTGGACGTTTCCAAGAACAGTCTTTTCCTCGTTGAGCGGCGGCTCCTGGAGCAAAATGCCCACAGTGTAGCCAGGGCTCAGGCGAGCCTCACCATTGGAAGGTGTATCCAAGCCGGCCATGATCTTCAAGATGGTGGACTTGCCAGCACCGTTAGGCCCAACAACACCGATCTTGGCGCCGGGATAAAAAGACATGCTTACGTTGTCAAGAATGAGTTTGTCGCCAACAGCCTTACGGGTGTTGGACATTGTATAAATAAATTCCGCCATAGTCCCAAGGTTAGTGGGTGCAAGCGGATATCCCACATTCCTCTACGGCTAAGTGAGGAACCCGGCATTGGAACTACGTTTGGAAGCCTGTAGTTGACGCCTCATTGCGCGCTTTGGGTAGCTGGTTTCTTCCCGCAGTAGCGCTCTATAGCAGTACCTCGCTAGTAGGGATATCTCCTTAGTAGCGGATTTCCGGCATAGAGCTAGTGGGCGTCGCCAACGAAGCAGCGTCCAGATGCCAAGACGGGAAGTATTGTCACTGCAACGTTGCCGTCGCGTACCTGGCCAACCACACATTCCTCTCCCACCGGGGCTGCTGACTCTATGGCATCAACGGCAAGTCCCGTTGGGGTGATGTCGATGGACAGTTCAACTTTGTCTTTTTCCGCACCGGCTTCGAGCATGGCGGACATCATTTGGTCCCGGTTTGGCGACTTTGTAACGCCAGCAAGCTCAGTGAGAGAGTCTCTTATCCTGGTGGCGAGCTCTTGCGCTGCAGTTGGAGGTTCCGTGGGTTCCATTTCCGCCTCACTGGAGTTCTTGGCCGCAGCTGTAGTGGGGCTTCCCTGAACCGAACCGGAATCAGCGGGCCCAGTGGGCAGTAAGGAACACCCTCCTAGAGCCAGTGCCACGACTAACAGAACTGCGGCTCCAAAAGAACGAGCCCTAATGCTGTGCAGCGCAGACTGATCACGGGATGTCATCTTTTCCAAAGTCACTTGACCAGTCTGCCATGACGGTCAGGACTTGTCTGTTGCGCATGAGGAGTTCAGAATTAGAAAGGCGCGGCAGTCTTTAGAATCTCACCGGTTTGATGATCTGCCCGTTCGCCGTCGTTCAGACCAGAATCGTCCTCGGGCCCAGTGTCGTCGTCTTCACCATCTTGATCATGGGCGTGAATCGCGGCTGCAACTGCCGCGAACCCATGGAGCTGGTCGGCTTCGCCGTCGGTATCATCATCGGCGTCATCGTAGGTTTGGTCTTCATCATTTCCCACTACAGAAAGGTGCGTCCCCGCCGCAGCGTTGGACTCTTGTGCAAATCCATTCTCTCCGGCAGGATGCGCGCTTGCCATGCGCCTGAAAAGGGCAGTCCCAAATTGCAGGTCCGGACCCACACTCTCCGCATCTATTTCGACACTGGTCCCGTGCGTGCCGTCTTTACGAAGGAAAGACTTGATGTTGAGCTTGCCCATGACCATAATGCGGTCGCCCTTGTGGATACTGGAAACGGCATTCTGCGCCAACGATCGAAAAACGTTTATCCGATACCAATTTGTGCGACCGTCAACCCACAACTTGGTGATCGGATCTTGGCGCCGCTCGGTTGAACCGATCCGGAAGTTTCCAATAACCAGCCCAGTAGTAGTGTTTCGCATCTCAAATTCGGAACTTACAAACCCTCTAATGCTGACATGATTAGCCATTGCTCTGCCTTTCGTTGAGCCGCAGCTGCGGCGGTGTTCACTTGGATCAAGCAAACGCCTGCGTGACCGCATCCGGAAGTGGGCAAGACCCGAATGTGGACGAACCGTTGGGTGATGGCACCGGTGGAGGAAGAGATAATGCAATAAACCTGATAATTTAGATGCGGTCCCTCTATAGGGCCATGCCTCGGTAGCTCAGCGGATAGAGCAGGAGCCTTCTAATCTCTTGGTCGTGGGTTCAATTCCCGCCCGGGGCACCAAAAGGGCCTCTGACCTGCGGATATGTTCCGCAGGTCAGAGGCATTTAGTGCGAAAAATGGCCAACTCCCCCTTTACTCCCCCAATTCAGACAAATTTTCTTCAGAAATCACTCCCCCTTTTCAGCACCTCAGTGGCTGGTTTACCCCTCGGTCACCTCGTCTGGCGTCGATCACCGGATACGGTAGGGATGCTACGGAGCTCGGCATAGCGAGAGCACAGGACGCTGGCTACCGGACGTCGACGAGCACTTGTGTCATTCCGGCCCAGTTGGGCTCCAGCGATTTCCGACAACAGGAGTAGCGCACCAAACACGCGGCAGAATCGACCGGCCCAGCCAGTAAGGTTTCCGGCGCTAAACTCGATTGGTGATCACAGGTGAAATTAAGTCCCAGGTAGACAAGGTTTGGAACACGTTCTGGACCGGCGGCATCTCCAACCCCATCGAGATTATTGAACAGGTCACGTATCTGCTCTTCTTGAAGCGGCTGGATGAAGCCCAGACCCGAGCCGAGAAGCAGGCGCTACGTACGGGGAAACAAGCCCACAACCTGCCGTTCCCGTTGGGCAATGACCATTTGGGCCGTCCGTGGAGTGATCTGCGCTGGAAAAATTTCCAGGACCTGTCCAAGGACCAGATGTTCAAACTGTTCACTGACCGCATGTTCACGTTCCTGCGCGAGGACCTGCACACGCAGTCCAACGGCGAGGCCTCCAGCTACGCCAGGCATCTTGAAGGCGCCCGCTTCACCATCCCCACCGCGAATGTACTCGGCACCGTGGTTGACGTCATTTCCGCCATGGACATGTCGGGCAAGGACACCAAGGGCGACCTCTACGAGTACATGCTCTCCAAGCTCTCCACGGCAGGCACCAATGGACAGTTCCGCACGCCTCGCCACATCATCGACCTGATGGTCCAGATGCAGGCGCCCCAGCCGCTCGAGGTAATCTGCGACCCTGCATCCGGCACGTGCGGCTTCCTGGTCCAGGCCTCCGAGTACCTGCGCGATAACAACGAAACGCTGCTGACCAACTCGGAGACGGCAAAGTTCTACCACAACGAACAGTTTCACGCCTTCGACTTCGACAACACCATGCTCCGCATTGGCGCCATGAACCTTCTCCAGCACGGCGTGGAAAACCCCGAGGTCACCTACCGGGACTCCCTGGCCAACCTCCACGAAACAGAGGAAGAAAAATACGATCTCATCCTCGCCAATCCCCCGTTCGCTGGCAGCCTCGATTACGACAACGTCGCCAAAGACCTCCTCAGCATCGTCAAGACCAAGAAGACGGAGCTTCTGTTCCTGGCACTCTTCCTGCGCCTGCTCAAGCCCGGTGGACGCGCAGCGGTGATCGTCCCGGACGGCGTGCTGTTCGGCTCCACCAAGGCGCATAAGGAACTGCGCAAGCTGATCGTCGACGGCCACCGCCTCGATGCCGTCGTGAAGCTCCCCTCCGGCGTCTTCAAGCCCTATGCCGGAGTCTCAACCGCCATCCTGTTCTTCACCAAGACCAACGCCGGTGGCACGGAGAATATCTGGTTCTACGACGTCAAGAGCGACGGTTTCTCCCTCGACGACAAGCGCACACCCCTCGCAACTTCCGATCTTGAGGATGTCTTCTCCCGTTGGATGACACGTTCGACGACGGAACTCACCCGGGCTCGAACCGACCAGTCCTTCTGCGTCCCCCGCTCCGAGATCGAAGCCAACGACTACGACCTTTCCCTCAACCGCTACAAGGAAATCGAGTACGACGAGGTGAACCACAAGTCCCCCGAAGAAATCCTCGGCGCCCTCGACGAACTGGAAGCTTCCATTTTGATCGGCATGTCAGAACTTCGGGAGCTGTTGAAGTGACAGTTGTGAAGCTCGGAGAGATCTGCAAAGTTGAGTCCGGTGGCACACCGAGCCGCGGCACCCAGTCCAACTTCAACGGTGACATTCCGTGGGTCAAAATCGGCGACATGCTTCAGGGAACTGTCCTTACAACGACAGAATCCATCACCGAGACAGGGTTGGCCACTAGCTCGGCAAAAATTTGGCCAGCTGGGACCCTACTAATTTCTATCTTCGCGACCATTGGCCGTACGGCAGTTCTTGGTATTCCAGCAGCAAGTAACCAAGCCATCGCCGGGCTTCAGCTTGACCATGATCGCGTACAAACCAACTATCTACGCCATTTCCTCGATGCGTCGACCTCCGCATTCGAAGCGACCAGCCGTGGGATAGCCCAGAACAACATCAACATGTCGATACTCAGAGAATGGCCCATTCCCCTCCCGCCTCTCCCTGAGCAGCGCCGAATCGCGACCATCCTGGACAAGGCCGACCGTCTCCGCACCCAGCGCCGCGAAGCCCTCGCCCACCTCGACGCCCTGACCCGGTCGATCTTCGACGACATGTTTGGCGACCCCGTTTCGAATGAGCTTGGCTGGCCAAAAGCCCCGATGTCGGCTCTGTTGTCATCTATCGAAAGCGGCAGAAGCCCAGTCTGTCTCGCTCGACCTGCTACAGACGGTGAATGGGGAGTCCTGAAGCTAGGTGCAATCTCAACTCAATCTTGGCTTCCTAACCACAACAAGGCACTTGCTGACAGCCAACCAGATCCCCGACTTGAGGTGAAGGCAGGAGACGTCTTGTTCTCAAGAAAGAACACCCCTGACCTTGTCGCGGCAGTGTGCCTTGTTAACCGGACTCCACCAAGATTGCTGCTTCCAGATCTAATCTTCCGACTTTGCATCAGCGATCCTGACACGGTTAGCAATGTCTATCTGGCATCAGTCCTTCAGCATGTAAACCAACGAGGCGAGATTCAGGCTCTAGCTTCTGGATCAGCCCAATCCATGGTTAATATCTCCAAAGCCAAAGTCATGACAATAAGCATCCCTGTACCGCCACCGGAACTGCAGCAGACCTTCGCAAGGCGAGTGGCCGGCGTCGACCGCTTGAAGGAAAAGCACCGCACCCAGCTGGGGGAACTGGACACCCTTTTCGCGTCCCTGCAACACCGCGCATTTAGAGGAGAACTGTAGATGAAAGCGTCCGAAGCCCAACTGCTTGAAATGCTGCGTCAGGCGCAACAATTTGAGATTCCGCTGTACCAACGTCAGTACTCGTGGACCACTGAGGAATGCCAAACGCTGTGGGATGACGTTGCACGAGCTGGAGCCAGCGATCACATCAATGCCCACTTCATCGGCTCGGTTGTGCATATCAGCAAGGGCCAAAGCAATCTCACTTCGCATGAGCCGCTGCTGGTCATCGATGGACAACAACGGCTCACTTCGACAACTTTGTTCCTCAAGGCGCTGGCGCTGGCAATCAAGAAATTCCCCGTTGAATCCCAAGAGCCGGCAGACGGGTTTTCACCCACCAAGATCGCAAAACGATACTTGATCAATGACGACGAAGTCGATCACCGCAGGTACAAACTCGTCCTCACGCAGACGGACAAGGACACTTTGTGCGCACTGGTCGACGACAACCCAATGCCTAACGAAGTCTCCATCCGCATCCACGAAAATTTCACGTGGTTCGTGGAGAAGCTGGAAAACTATACCGCTAAGGGCAAAGACTTGGCCGTCATTTGCCACGGCCTGCAGAAGCTGATGGTGGTGGACATCGCTCTCAACCGAGACCAAGAAAACCCGCAGTTGATCTTCGAGTCGATGAATTCGACTGGGAAGGAACTCAGCCAAGCGGACCTGATCCGCAATTATGTGCTGATGGGACTTGAACCAGGGCTGCAGTCGAAACTGTACAAAAACTACTGGCGGCCCATGGAGATGGCATTCGGCCAGGAGGCATACACAGAGCAGTTTGACCCCTTCGTACGTCACTATTTGACGATTAAGTCCAATAGCATTCCCAAGAAGAACGCCATCTATGAGGCGTTCAAAACCTATGCGAAGTCTGTACTGCCTGATGATCCTCAGGAAGCAGACGCCGCTTTGGAGGACTTACTCTCTGATGTGCGCTCCCATGCGGAGTACTACTGCGCTATTGCACTTGGGGCGGAGAAGGACCCTGCGTTGCAATCCGTGTTCCACGATATTGCATCACTCAAGGTGGATGTAGCCTACCCTGTACTCTTGGAACTGTACGCAGACTATGACCAGTACAACCTGCTCAGTAAGCAACAGCTGATCGACGCAGCTAGGGCCATCGAGTCCTACGTTTTCCGCAGGGCCGTCTGCTCCATCCCTACCAACTCCCTCAACCTGACATTTGCTCGGATGATGAAGCAGGTAGACAAGAGCCGG
Source organism: Arthrobacter antibioticus (assembly GCF_030063205.1). Classification (GTDB taxonomy): domain Bacteria; phylum Actinomycetota; class Actinomycetes; order Actinomycetales; family Micrococcaceae; genus Specibacter. The sequence goes on from NZ_JASISQ010000001.1 coordinate 512,206, forward strand.
TATTCGGATAGCTTTGTGGCTTCGCTAGGCCTACAGAAGAGCTATAAGCGTTTTCCTAGTGATGAGGAATTTGTCCAACAGCTTCAGATCAACGATTCCTACCACTTCCAACGCCGACTGTACCTGCTCCGCAAGTTGGAAAACCATGGCCGCAAGGAACCCATCAGCATCGCCGACTACACCATTGAGCATGTTATGCCGCAGAACCCGAATCTTCCTGAGTCATGGCAGGCTGAGCTCGGCCCCAACTGGTCAGACGTCCGGACCAAGTGGCTTCACACCATAGGAAACTTGACGCTAACTGGCTACAACTCCGAGTACAGCGACAAGAGTTTCTCGGCCAAGATGTCCATGGAAGGTGGGTTCAAGTCCAGCCCGCTCAAACTAAATGAGTCTGTTCGCTCTGCATCAGTGTGGGATGAGAACGCTATCGTCAGCAGGGCGCAGGTTCTGGCTCAGCTTGCACTTAAAATCTGGGTAAAACCGGCCGTCGCTCCGGACCTGATTGTCGAGGAAGGTACTCCCAAAAGACCCAAATACACCGTGGACGACCACCCGGGGCTTACATCCGGACCCTGGGCTCATCTCTACAATGCTCTACGAGAAGAAGTGCTAGCCCTCGACCCAACCGTGGCAGAAGAGTTCACCAAGAACTGGGCAAACTTTGTCATGGACGAGGCTTTCGTGGATGCTTTCCCCATGGCTAAAGGACTTGCAGTCCAAGTGAAGATTGATAGCCACCTACTTGATGATCCTCATGGGCTGTGCAGGGACATTAGCAAGCTCGGCCACTGGGGAATCGGAAACTTCAGAATGATGGTCAAGGATGAGTTCTCATTGCCACAGGTTTTAGGAATTGTCCGCCAGGCATTCGAGACACGGCTAGATGAATCCGGGTCAGCCGAATAATTTACCCGAGATAATCCTTGAATCTCAGTGATTGGATATAGGTGCAAGGAGTATTCATCCCCTCTCCTAGAAAGGCTGCCTAATGTCAGCTTCTCCACTACCCGTCATCGATCTAAGTTCATGGCGCAGGGCTGACGACGAGCCGCTTGGAGAAACCGACAAGCGTTGGTTCGTGGATCCATGCACGAGCCAACGCTGGCTCTACAAGCCCAACCGTCAGAATCGAAGTCAGGACGAAGGCTCCTGCGAAGCCGCTACAAGCCGGATAGCGAATTTACTGGGCATTCCGGCGGCCTCCGTTGAGTTGGCGCGGTATGCCGAAACTACTGGGTGCATCTCTCGAAATGTGATCCTCGACCCAACCCATGAGATGGAAGAAGCCGCGTCCTATCTTGTTGAGTTTACAAAGAACTTTGATCCAAGAGACAAGCAGTCACGCGGACACAGCCTCGCCACGATCCGCGCGCTACTTGAGCAGATCCAGGGCCCTATTGGTTACGATCCCACACTGTCGGCCGCAGATTGGTTTTCCGGCTACTTGTTATTCGATGCCCTCATCGGGAACACAGACCGGCACAGCCAGAACTGGGCCGTCGAAACTACTCAGACCGGCGAATTGCACCTCGCGCCATCATTTGACCACGCAACAAGCCTTGGCATCAGCAATCGCGGTGACAAACGGGATCGACTACTTGAGTCACCAAAGCTGATCCCTGACTTTGCAGCCCAGGCTACCGCGCATAGGTTTGAATCTGGCAAGACCGTCAGTTTGGTAGACTTTGCCTGCAGTTTTCTGGCCGGATGCTCACCCCAGGCTCAAGAACATTGGCGCCACCGGATCAATGACTTTCCGGCAGCCGAAGCCATAGAAGCGCTTACCTCCTCTAGAATGTCACTACCTGCAACTAGTCTTGCAACCAATATCATTCAGTCCAACTTGGAAAGGCTTCGTCAATGTCTCAGCTACTGATGCATGAGCCACGCTGGACACAGCAGACAGATGACCGCGGGTTGCTGGTCACTTGGCAGAACCCGAACACTCGTCGCTACATCCTTTTGGGACGCCTCGGCATGAACGAGTCTGGCTCCTACGAGTTCAAGTATTTTGCCTCCGTCGAGGACAACAAGGATTTCCGCCCCATTCCAGGCTTCCGTGATCCAAAATCAACCTATACATCCACAGTGATGTTCCCATTTTTCTCGGGCAGGCTGATGGGTTCCAAGCGCCCAGATCGTCCAGAGTGGCTAAGCAATATGGGGTTAAACGCTGATGCAGCACCCTTCGAAATTCTTGGCCGCTCATTTGGACACCGTGTTGCAGACACCTATGAATTATTCCGTGAACCTGACCTTGACCTGACTGCCAAAACAGTTGCATTCGTTGTCCCCGTACATGGTCTACGGCACCAGGATGCGGCTGTTATGAATTCTGTGAATGCCGGCGAGTTCACTGAGGGATCCCAGCTGAAAGTCGTGCCCGAGCAGGAAAATCTGTTCGATCGGCGCGCGCGCCAACTTCTGACCACTACTGATCAGCGCCTGGGTTACGTCCCTGCACCAGTTCTGGATTACTTGGCGCTGCTGGGATTTGAGTCCGCACCTGCGACGGCAGCTATTGAACATATCAATCCAGAACACGTTGGTCATCACTTGCGGGTCATCGTCAAAGTCACCTGGCACGTTTGAGATTCAAACACCGCAGCAACAGTGAACTGACGCACCCACGCAAGCTGTCCGGCATCGTAATTCAGGGCAAATGGGCGCCGTACCGTCAAAGAGCGGCTTGCACTCCGGTTCTGTCACTGCTGCATGATTCAATGAGTCAAGCAAACAATTGTTGATACGAATGGAGCAGTCTTGGGGGAAGTGCAAAGCAATTTCGCTTTCATGTCGGCGCAGTGGCCGGACCTGGCGCAGCGGGCCCGCAAGGCCGAGCAGTTTGCCTGGATAGATCCACGCGTGTCCATGATGTATGCCCGCCACACGGCCGAGCACATTGTGGACTGGATTTACGAGCATGAATCCGCCATCCCGTACCCGTATCAGCGGGACTTCAATGGCCTGCTGAACCAGCTCGAATTCAAAGCGCTGGTGGGCAGCACCGTCACCAGCAAACTCAACGCGATCCGCAAGGCCGGCAACAACGCCGTCCACGGCAAGTCTGATCCTTCTCCCCAAAACTCGCAGTTCGCCGTGGCTGAGCTCTTCCATGTTTGCTATTGGCTTGCCCGCACCTACACGATCGACGCTGCGAACCTGCCGGCAACCGGCATGGCGTTCGATCTCGAACTGCTCAAGCCGAAGCTGAAGACTCCGGCACTTGCTCCTTCTTCCATGGAAGCCGTGGCAAAGCTCGCTGATGAGCTTGCCGCAAAGGACAAGGAACTCGCTGAAGCCCGTGCCGCGTCCACGTCACTGGAACACCAGCTCGCGGAGGCCCTGGCCCAGGTTGCGGCGGCCAAGCAGCGCAACCAGGCTACCCCGGACGTGCACAACTATGACGAGGCACTGACCCGCGCCTACCTCATTGACCAGGACCTGCACGACGCCGGATGGCCGCTGACGCAGGATGAGGACCGTGAGTATCCGGTCACCGGGATGCCCAGTTCCAGCGGGGTCGGCTATGTCGATTATGTGCTGTGGGGTGCCGATGGGCTGCCGCTGGCCCTGGTTGAGGCAAAGCGTTCCACCAAGGATCCGCTGGTGGGCAAGCAGCAGGCCAAGCTGTACGCCGACTGCCTCGAGCAAAAGTTCGGCCGCCGCCCGGTCATCTACTACAGCAACGGCTACAAGACATGGATCTGGGACGATGCCCTGTACGGCGACCGCCCCGCCCAGGGGTTCCACACCCGTGACCAGCTGGAACTGATGGTCGCGCGTCGAACCACGCGCCGCCACCTTGCCGGCGAGCCGATCGACAACGACATTGTGGAACGCAACTACCAGCACAGTGCCATCCGCGCGGTGACGGAAAGCTTCGAGGCCTCGTCCCGAAAAGCCCTTGTTGTGATGGCGACGGGAACCGGGAAGACGAGGACCGCCGTCGCACTGTCCAAGTTGCTCATGGACGCAAACTGGGCCAAGCGCATCCTGTTCCTTGCCGACCGGGTATCCCTGGTCCAGCAGGCGGCGAGGGCCTTCAAAACCCACCTTCCCGGCAGCGCACCGGCGATCCTGGGGCGCGACAACGACACCGACAGCCGCATCAACTTGGCCACCTACCCGACCATCATGAACATGATTTCCGGCAGTGCGCGGGGCGCAGATGGTCAGCCGTCGTTCGGGATTGGACACTACGACCTGATCATTGTCGATGAGGCGCACCGCTCGATCTACCAAAAGTACCGGGCTATTTTCGACTACTTTGACTCGCTGCTGCTGGGCCTGACCGCCACGCCGCAGGCCGACGTGGACCGCAACACCTACTCAATGTTCGACATTGAAGACAACGTCCCCACCTTCGCCTACGAGCTGGACGAGGCAATCGAGGCCGGCTATCTCGTGCCGCCCCGTGTTGTGCCGGTGCCACTGAAGTTCCCCTACGAAGGCATCCGCTACGACGATCTGAGCGAAGCAGAAAAGGAGCAGTGGGACGAACTCGAATGGGACGAGGAAGGTGAGATCCCCGATGCTGTGGACCCCGCCGTCGTTAACAGCTGGCTGTTCAACACCGACACCGTGAACAAGGCGCTTGAAGTGCTGATGACGCGCGGGCACAAGGTGGCCGGCGGCGACAGGCTGGGCAAGACCATCATCTTCGCCAAGAACAACGACCACGCGAACTTCATTGCCCGCCAGTTCGACAAGAACTACCCTCATCTGAAAGGGCACTTCGCCCGCGTTATCACGTACCAGGAGACGTATGCGGAGAGTCTGATCGATTCCTTTAGCCGCACTGAAGACAACCCGCACATTGCCGTGTCGGTAGACATGCTGGACACCGGCATTGACGTACCGGAAGTCGTCAACCTGGTGTTCTTCAAGATGGTGCGCTCCAAGACGAAATTCTGGCAGATGCTGGGGCGCGGCACGCGTCTGCGCCCCGACCTTTACGGTCCCGGCCAGGACAAACAGGACTTCTTTATCTTCGACCTCTGCCGCAACGCCGAGTATTTCAACGCCGGACTTCCCGGGAACGAGGGCTCGGTGGGCAAGTCACTCTCCGAGGCGACATTCGCCACGAGGGCCAATCTGCTGGTGGCTTCCCGGGCTGCTGGGCTGGGGTCTCTGTCCCTCGTCACGGACCTGGTGCAGGGGCTTTCCGGGCAAGTTTCCTTGTTGCCTGCTGCTAACTTCCTGGTTAAGCCGCACCGGCAGGCTGTTGAGAAATATTCGACGCCGGAGGGCTGGGATGGTTTGTCCGATGAGGACGTGGCCGGACTGGAAACCGGTTTAGCCAAAGTTGCCGGACAGGGATCCCCTGCCGAGAAGGAAGAAGCGAAACGCTTTGACCTGATCGTGCTCAATGCCCAGCTGGCATCCCTGGTGGATCCCGGCGCCGTGGACACATACCGCAAGAAGATCCAAGACATCGCCGCGGCTCTGGCCGACCAGCCCAACAACCCAGCCATTTCACCGGTGCTGGTCCTGCTGGAACAAATAGCCGACGACAACGAGTGGCAGTCCGTCTCCCTGGAGTGGCTCGAATCGATCCGGCGAAACTTGCGCGGGCTGGTCCACTTGATCGAGAAGAAGCGCCGCAACGTGGTCTACACCAACTTTGAAGACGAACTGGGCGAACTGGTGGAGATCCAGCTCGACGGCGTCCACTCAGGCGTGAACAACTTTGACCGCTACCGCCAGAAGGCGCAGATGTACCTGCGCTCCCACCTGGACCTAGCCACACTGCAGCGCCTGCGCCGCAACAAGCCACTGACTCCGATGGACCTCTCTGAACTGGAACGCATCCTTGAGGAAAGCGGCGCCGGCACGCAGGAGGACCTCGCACGGGCCCGCACCGAGGGCCTGGCCCACTTTGTCCGTTCGCTGGTGGGGCTGGAACGCACAGCCATTGAGGAAGCCCTGTCCGAGTTCATTGCTGGCGCAACCCTTAACGCCGCACAGCTGGACTTCCTGGCTGTGCTGACCACACAGTTGTCCGAGAACGGCTCGGTGGATATCGGCGCGCTCTACGACTCCCCCTACAGCGAACTGGCGCCCACCGGGGCGGATGAGTTGTTTGGAGACGCCACGTTTGACCGGCTTGAGCTAGTGCTGAAGTCGTTTGATGAAGGGCTAAAGGTGAGCTGATTGGTGTTGCTGCCAATGGAAGATGTGGCCGATTTTTCAGGCCTGCTCGTGTCTATAACCCCCAATCGAGCCCGTGGAATCTACGACGAAGACACTTTTTCAGATTCCATCTTCGATACCGTCAAAGAGTATTTCAACTCGCGTGGCATACAACTACTTAGGGGGTACCGTCCTGGCATAGGTGCTGCTGTGGGACCTTCAAAGTTTTTAGAATGGCTGCTTCGATCTATACCTATGGTCGGCAAGCTCCTGATGGCAGGTTTCAGCCTCGGACGACTTGTTAATCAAAAAATCATATCCTACCGCAAAAAGAAACTACGGCCGTTTGAACCAACAATCGGAATTCATCTGGATATTTGGCCAAGATCTGGACTGAGAAGTCGCACGGATTCAGGAGATTTAGCCGACACGCTTCTTCAACTGCCAATGCTTGCTTCGAAAATCTCTCACAGTCATCACAACATATTGGCGACATTCCTCCTGACCAGCAACGGCAATCAAATCCAGCTCCCACCAGTACGTGTCGATGCTGATGTCTGCAGCGAGGCCACTATGGTTCGGCTAGCAACTGTGATTGCCAAAGGTATGGCCTCACCCACCCCGTATACCCACTACATCGTGACTAAGCGTTGGGGCATTCGGCCAAAGATCTCTCGTTACCGAGATAGCAGTGCCGCCTTCCATACAGTATTCCTGTTCCCCGATGGTCCTGCATGACCCCGTTACCGCACAATCTAAATTGATCAGGTAACTACGGAGCCATTTGTTAGCGGCGTCGTGGGGTACCAAACTATATTCGCGAGCTTGGTATGTTGACTCTTGATCCGCCGGAGTTTGGTAGTCAAGGGAAACATGGACGCCAAGTTAGGCCACTGACCCCTCTAACACGATCTCAATGGTATCTCTTTCGGTCTTGAGCACTCTGTCCGGAATGAGCTCCAGTTCATTGGGCGCGGGGAGTAGATCTTTGCCGAGGTCCCAGACATCGCTGAGTCAATGGCTGCCACAGTCTTCGATAACACAATGACGGCTCCCCCAATTGAGCCGCATCGACGATTCCAAAAGGCTGCTAAGGCAAACCTCATTCTTGAACTCAGACCTCGTAGCGCAGCCTTCAACCTGAATTCAAAACCGTACTATGCTCCGACGATGGAACAAATATCAAGAATCCTTCACGCGTCTGGCACCCAAGGTCTAACCCGTGGCGGGAAGTCCCATGGGAAGCCATGTTGTGCGCGGCCCGAGCTTCAATGACTCTGTGATGTTCAGCGTAAAAGTATCCGGCAGATCTTCTGTCACCGAGCTGTAGCGCTGGGTGAGATGACCGCCGTCGTTCTTCACGATGGCAACGACGGTCAGGTAGTTTCAGAGTCTTTGCACCATGGAAGGGGAACGTCCATGTTGAACAGGAGCATCTGATGAGTGAGCAAACTAGCCACGTCCCGTCCACCGCAGCAATCGCTGAGGAATGGCTGACCCCACGGGACATCTGCAAGGAACTGCAAATTCCGGAGCAGACCTTCTACCAGTGGCGCGTCAAGCACCTTGGTCCACGAGCGCACCGGATTGGCCGGCACCTGCGCATCAGCCGGAGCGACCTGAATGAGTGGCTCGCAACGACGGAAGATCACTTTGCCTAGAGCGCGCCTGCCGTTGGGCACCTGGGGTCAGATCACCCGCATGCAGCTCAAACCCAAGATTTGGCGTGCCCGCGCCAAGTTCCGTTCCTTCGACGGCGTCGTCCGCAGGTACGAAGCCTGGGGAGCCTCTGGGCCAAAGGCTGAAGCGGCTCTGATTCACAAGCTCACGCTGCTTGTCCCCGTGAACGAGGATGAGATCCGTCCGGAGATGCAGCTGCGCGAGCTGTCACGGATTTGGTGGGCTGAATTTGAAGACCTTGGCAGGGCCGCCAACACCAGTAAACGGTACCGGGAGCTCCTTGACACTCACATCCTGCCGGGGACAGGTGAGCTCACCATTAGGGAAGCCAACGTCAATTCCTTGGACAGGTTCCTCAAGACCATCCGAACCAATAGCGGACCCACGACCGCAAAGATGTGCAAGTCCATCCTTTCCGGAATGCTCAGCCTGGCGACGCGGCACGGCGCCATCAGTACCAATCCACTAAGGGACGTTGCAAAAATCCCCATTGTCACCAAGGAAGTCCGAGCACTGACGCTCGACGAAGTTATCGCCCTGCGCAGGGGCGTGTATGCGTGGCAGCAACCCACTGGGCGCCCCAACGGACTGCACGAGAAGGACATCCTGGACGTCGTCGACATCATGCTGGCCACCGGTGCCCGCATCGGCGAGGCAATGGCCATCCGGTGGACCGATGTAGATCTCGAGGCCGAAAAGCCAACTGTGACGATCAATGGGACGGTCATCAAAGTCAAGGGCTTGAGTGGTCTGCAAATTCAGGACCACCCAAAGAGTTCTAACTCGCGGCAGAGATACTTTCTACCTTCTTTTGCGGTTGACATGCTCCGCCGGCGCCAGGCCGATACTGCACGGACGAATGACCTTGGCCTTGTCTTTGCTTCCAGCGTGGGGACGATTCGTGACCCGAATGGCTTCCGGAAGCAATGGCGCGAGGTCCGAGAGGCCCTCGGCTACGACTGGGTCACGCCGCACACGTTCCGCAAGTCCGTTGGTACGATCCTCGCCAACACCCAGGGCATCGCCGCCGCGACGGCTCAGCTCGGCCACTCAAGCGAAAAGATCACCAGCAAGCACTACGTTCAGAAAACGCATGAGGCGCCAGACAACAGCGAGGTACTTCAGGCGTTCGGTGACAGGTGAGGTGAAGTCCGACAATGCGGCTCTTCGTAATTAGGCATGGTTGGCGGCCACCGCCCGTACCGGACCAAACCCGCCAACCATGCCTAATTACGAAGAGCCCATAAAATGGCCACTAGGCTTTAAATGGGAGCAACTATGTTCAAAGCATGGCAAAAAAGATCATTCGTCCTCAACGAATCAGGACCGTTCTTCCCCATGTTCATCAACATGGGTGACCTCGGTGAAGAGGTCTGAGGGACACTCCGCTGTCGGCTTAGGTGATGACGGTAGGCCGTGTCATCCGAAAGAGGATGGGAATCACATTGCGGCCAGTGTCGATACGTATTTGTTGCGCCTGCGCTTCGAGGTTTGTGGCGACATCACTCAAGTTGAGGCGCCTGGCCGATGCACGGCGATGGTCCGAGGTGTCACTCCACTGCTCAAGACTGGCGCAAAAGACGATGTAAATCCCGGCAACACTGTCGACTTCGGGCAAATACCTCGAGGCTAGTTGAGTTTCCTGTGACGACATAAGACCCGCGTTCCACGACCCTTTTACTTCGATGACCACTTTCGTCTCGTTGGGTGGGCCTGAAGTCCCTACGTTGTTGAAGCTGCGTGATTGAACATACAGATCGGTGCGTTCTCCTGCCCCTTGGTGATTTGTGGGTTTGATCATCACTTCACGATTCACGATAACCGCTCTGTTTCTGAAGTGCAGATCCAGGGCAAAGGCCAGATAGGCACACATGGCGGCCTCTGATTTCGGTTGCCACAGCTCACCGACACCCTCGCCCGTGTAGTTCTTGGGGATCATGTTCCAAAGGAGGTCAGCGAGAATTGACTGGTTGGATTCCAGTTCCGCAATCACTTGGTGGACGACTGATGCCAGTTCTGCGTCCGTGCGTGCAAACCTGCGGTTTGAGTAGGCGAGCAGGCTATTGACCTCGCCCGGCGTCGGTTGTTGCCATTCCGATTCGGACAATCTGTCGCGAATCTCCAAAAGTACTGCACGTAAGTTTAGGTCTTCCGGGTTATGCAAGTGGAGATCTTTCAATTGGGCAAGTGCTTCGGCTGTGCCCACTGCGGCTATTTGAGCTGGTAGGGAGTCTCTCCAGCGGCCAGCCTCCTCTTCAGGGCCTACAGTATGAACGCCCGAGGGAGATGGAACCCGAGGAAAGAGATCGTCGAGCCAGTCGTATTGTTCTCTCAAAGTTGTCGGTGAAAATGCAGTGAGCGGAGGTAGAAACTGCCTCGGTCTCGCGGCAGCCAAAGCCATGTCGCGAGAGAGTATTTCATCGCTTTTTGCCGTCTGCTGGATGACCTGCCACGAGGCGTCCGTGCCGTAAGCCATCAATAGACTGGCCGCCTCGATCGTCCACGATCTGCTGACTTTGTTGTTTGATCTGATGATCCCTTCAAGAAGCGCGAGCCCCCTCGCGGGATCGGAGTCAACGATCTTCTTGACGATCGCATGCCAGGTCATGAGCTTCATAGATAATTCGTGATCCGGATAACTGGCATCAGCCTGGCCCCCGGCAGCTGCCTTGGACTTCGTCAAACCACCGGCTTCACGAATGTGTTCTTCCAAAGAGCACCATAGCTCCAGAATCTGAGGGTGCCAGGCCGTATCAATGAGCTCGATCTCATCGGAATAAGACCGCCACTGGGTTTCAGTACCAATGCACCGTCTGAGAACAGACATAAAATGCTCTGGCGCATTCGTAAGGCCAAGTTTGAGAAGTGCCTGCCGGCGTTTTCGGGAACTTTCGTCACTGCTGGTAGCCCAAAAGGTGATGATCGAGCCGCACCATTTCGCCCAAGCTATGTCTTCCATTTTGTCTTCACTGCCGGACTGGATTAGGAGGACCAGTGCGACGTAGCCGGCAGTCGCGTATATGTTGTCTACATGCGTTTCCAGCGAATCGTCCGAATGGTCATGGGAAGACTCCAAGTAGGACCTGCTTGCCTCGACCCACAAGCCAGTGTCGGCGCTGGCTATCTTTCCCCACCCAGGAAAGGATGTAATGTCATCGGTGCGGTCGAAGCTGTAGCGGCCAGTATCTAGATCGACCATCATGGCGTTGATGAGGTTCGCATATACCAATGCGTCTGAACCAGGTCGTGCAGCAAGTAGGTCGTCACTCGAGGCAGTCCACTTCTCGACAAAACCGACTCGGCCAGGCCACTGCCGTTGTCCTAGTCTCTTGGCGTATTCGTGTCTCTCTCGAAGCTCCTTAGCCTCCGTTGAATCTATCTCAATAGCTTCGAAGAACTTACAAGCCGTCTTGGCGTAGCGTCTTCCATTGTGGTGCCACAATAGTTCACCCACTCCAGGGTCGTCCATATTCGTGATGGCAAAGACGAAGGCATCAATGACGTCAGCTAGTTCGGATTCGATGTCTGATAGTCCGGCCCCGACGCCGAGAAGCCACTCGAGATCAGGGGGACTCAGGAGGTTGGAGTCCCCGGCGGGTCCGTCGGAAGCGACCATGGTCCTCGATTTGCCTCGATTTGATTGCAATCGTATATTCGAGATCATATGAGCCAAATACCACAGGGTTCCCTCACTTCCACCGCCGATGGCTGCTGCTCTGGCCAAAGATACGACCAATCGTCGTCGTGTCCCTTCAGGGAGAACTTCCTTCCAAAGCTCAACTGGTTCGTCGTCGCCTAGGGAATCAAGGATGATTTTGGCGATGATGTCCATCGCCTCTTGACCAAGGCGAAGTTCCAGTGCTCGGTTGACAATCTGTGCTCGGATTGTGCGCGAAGGGGTGGCTTCGTGCTGGTCGGCTTCGCTGCCCGCAGACTCCGCGGACTCAGAATCCGTGGCCGCGGCACCCGCAAGCCAATTAAGCAGTTCGTCTACGTGTTCTGACGGAATCCTGTCCGAGAGTCCGAGGACGAAAGTCGTCAGAACGCCAAACATCTCCGGGTTAGCGGGTCTCGACAGGTGCAAGCTGAGCTGCGTTGCATCAAGTTCCGTTGGATACATAAGCGTCAATAACTGCCCCCTAAGTTCGTCGAAACGATCAACAGCCAGAATCCTCTCCCGTGTCACCAACGACCCAAGTACCTTTCGCGCAGTGGACTTGGTCTCCTTCACCGAAATATCCCAGGCAACCCTGGCAGCGTGTGCCCGAATGTGAGCAGGTGCCGCTTCATTGTCCAAAGTTGCTAGTAGTGCGGGCAGGAAAATTGGGTCTGGAAGTTGTTCCATCAATCGCAAAACGAGACGGAGCCCAGCTGCAGCGTCCCACGAGGAATCGTCGGACTTTGTGAAGTGGAGGTAGGCATCGTTGACTACGGCGCTTACCCCGTCAAAGCGTAGGAAGTTGAAGTTTCTTTGCCAGCGGAGATTGCTGAGTTCATAGTCCCCTGCGTTCTTCAACAGCACTCTGATGACCATCGTTCGAACTTGGTCTGACGAAATTAGTCGAGCGTGTTCAATGATCGTGAGGGGATCAGCATCTAGAATCCAACCGTTGCGATCCGGATCCATAGCCACGAGCCACGATGCAAACTCCCGATGTGGAGCGGCAATTCTAGAATCCTTCGGAAGATGCGCGGGCACCAGTATCTGTCGGATCTGGTCGGCAGAGGATCCAGAGTCGACGAATCTTTTGGCGGCCAGGAATGCCACGATGGAGCCGTGTCTGAATGTGAAGCCGCTGGTCTGGCTCCCAATGAATAGCGGGCTCCTCAAGACTTGTATGACTATGTCATTCGATACCAGCAACCTTGTGTCGCCGATGCTAAGCCGGCTGCCGACAATTGATTCAGCTGACCATCGATGGTCATCTTCAACCGGAACTCCAGACTCGTGCATAGTAAGTCGACTTGAGATCAGTGAAATGGCGGCCAGCTGTTCGGCAACAAGAAGTAACTCCTCTGTAGAGAAGCTTGGACTACGCCGTCCTGAAGATTCAGCGTCATAGCCCTTCAGGAGTACCGCAGCCGCTCGGTGGAAAACCTGAAGGAGATCGCCAGGGAGCGTTTCATCCGATTCAAATACTCGGGCAAGCATGACCAAGGTCAGTGGATATGCACCGAGGGCACCAAGTCCGCGATCAGCAATCTGCTGGATGAAGGCTGAAGCCCGGCTCAAACTGCAAGACAAGGAGAACTCAGCCATGCTGGTGGCTTGTTCTACGGTTAGAGGTAAAAGGTCGACTGTCTTGGTAGCGACGCCGGCTCGAACAAAGGCATCCTTAGCACCTGCCGGGAAGTCGGCGGTTCGACAAACAACTAGGACCAATACTCCTTGAAGGTTTTTAGGTCCCAGCAACCTTGCGATCCAGTCCAGCAGGCGGGATGATTTTCCCGATTCATCAACCTGGTCTATGACAACAACAAGGTTTGTTTCAGCCCTTTCCTCTTTGCAGGCCACATTGCCCGACCGTGCGCCCGGTTCGGATCGTGGCGACAACTCGGCCAGGTAGCCACCCAATTCATCCCTCGTTGCCTGAAGACTTGCATCAATGTCCTGTGCATGCAGCTCAACTATCGGGCAGCCGGAAATGGAAGCAAGGGATTGTGCCACTTGATGGGACGCCACGCTCTTTCCGATACCCGGTTCGCCCAGTAGAAAAACGACTGAGTGTTTGGAGACAACTTCCGATAGGAAGGTTGGATCCCGGTCAAAATTGCAACAATCGTCGGCTCGGGAAGCGTCAAGAAATCCGGAATCCAACGAGTAGGAGGGTGCAACAGTATTGACCTCCGGCAAGTTGGGCATTGGTAGCTCGCTTCGGTCAACGACCATTCGGGGGATGGCAACGAATCGATTGGCGCGCATATTCATCGGGGACTTCTCCAAAATTAGTCAGGTATTCAAGGCATTGGAAACGCCCAACAACAAAAGTGGGCGAATTTCGGGCCGTCAATTGCGACATGGACAGACGACCATCGACCATGGACGGCCGAGGCAACAGGTACGGTTTTTCAATTGCAAGTTGATCCTCCTGAATACCAACTTGGTGAGTTCGACGAACGCCGGCATCCACAGTGCCGACGCGCCTGCTCTAGGAAGAACGCGCATCTTGTCGTTCGCACCTCATACACACTCGTGCACTAGGCAACGCCGAGCCCGCGGAATTCGTCGTATGCAGCCCGAAAAGTTGCGGTCACATCGCGTCCATTCGCACGCGCCCGACCCATTGGGAGCCGCGGACCCTGCGCGTGCGGGCTGACGAGGGAACGTAGCTCTGCCACGTCGTACTCGTGCGCCCAGTCGAGATCATTCGATTCGCGGTCAAACCGAATACAGAGCGCAAGGTCGAAATCGAGGCTGTGGAACTGGAACATGCGGTTGTCTCCCCTCGGCAACGTTCGGGTTTTAACTTGAACGAGACGCCCATTCGTATCTGTCAGGTCATACGCCTTCGTGCCGGGCGGAGGCAACTGGCCGCCGTAGACCGCTAGCGCCAAACCCTCACCAATCTCGCCCTGGATAGCACCTGAGGTCCGTACGACCCCGCGCCTGACAAATTCTCGCTTCATGCGGGCATGTAGATCAAAAAGCTCCGAGAGTGCCAGCGTTTCAAGCTTCAAATCAGTCATGGTCTCACCTTACTGTCCACGGTCAACGGTCGTGGAGCGCCCATCCGACATAGCCAACACGGCACCGCCCGTCTATTTCATACTTTGGCAACGCCCTAATAAGACTAGCGAACCGCTTGAGAGCTTCCGAGGCCGTCCGATAAAAAACGGTTGCGGAGGAGCACTTTCGGAGGCTACTGTCAAGCTACAGAAGCCGATGCCATCATTCGAACATTTGCACTGAAATTTGACACCGTGGCGCAGTTGCCATCGGCTAGAAGTTAAACAGGCTCTTCCGAATCAAGAGTGCAGTTTCGGTCTGAACCCTCCGGATTCCAGCGACATAGGGACGTCGTCGGTGAGATATCTGACTATTTGAGGCTTTGAGGGCTTTCTTTTCGAAAACCGCACAATCAACCGGCTCCCAATGCCGCCTCGACCGCCGGCCTCTCGATCTCGGCGACACCGAATATCACTCGGGCAGCAGGCGTAAAATAGTCAATATGGACAGCAACCTCCAGGCGATTAGGAACCGCACCCGTGGCCCACTCCGCCGAGAAGTTGAACCCGAATACGGACAGCGCCACCGGCCCACGAAGAAGAGCTCCCCCTTTACTCCCCCTTTTCAAACAGAAACAACCACCGTCCACGGCATGTCATCATCTTTGAAATCGTCCAAAAGTCCCTAAAACTCAATGTTTTTGAGGGCCAACGACACACCGCGATACCTAGGTGGTGAGATTCTCTTGGTCGTGGGTTCAATTCCCGCCCGGGGCACCAAAAAACGCCTCTGACCTGCGGTTATGTTCCGCAGGTCAGAGGCGTTTCGGGCCAACTCCCCTCTTACTCCCCCAATTCGTCCAGATTTTCTTCAAATTCCATTCCCTGTTGTCAAAATGACCAGCTCCCCTTTTTCGCTCCAAGACAGGCATTTGCGGCGTCATGCCAGACGATTGCCGGGCCGCTCAAGCGGTCGATAGTACGTATTCGGCTCCGCTGCCGCTGGCCGTCGACGAGACGTGTCGTTGCCCTGAACCTCTGAGACTCTAGGGTGTTGCAGTTAGGGCACGTTCACCGGGCATTAAGACGGGCGGGGTAAACGCGAATCTGACGTCCATGGAAACACGTAGTTTGGAGAGAATTCCGAACTTGCCTGCAGACGCTCCGGTGGTGGACCGGCGAATTCAGGCGGTCGTCGCACCAGCGGGGTTCTTAGGTTCCGATAGTAGCTGTTCCATGGCGTGTGCGGGGGTGATTCCTCCGAGGACTTTGCGGGGTCGTGCGTTGAGCTCGGTGGCGACTTCCAGCAGCCGCTTCGGTGAATGCACAGACAAATCCGTGCCTTTGGGGAAGTACTGGCGCAGGAGCCCATTGGTATTCTCGTTGGTTCCGCGCTGCCAAGGCGAGTGAGGGTCGCAGAAGTAGATGTCTATTTTCGTTGCCAGGGTGATTTTCTTGTGCTGGGCCAGCTCGGTTCCCTGGTCCCAGGTCAGCGACTTGCGCAAGTGCTCCGGCAAGGCGTTGAAAGCCTTCACCAGCCCATCTCGGACAGCGATGGCACCGTGGTCGTTGGGCAGATGGACCAATATCGTGAATCTGCTTTGCCGCTCCACCAACGTGGCCATCGCTGAGCGGCAGTTTGACCCCAGCACTAAATCGCCTTCCCAATGCCCGGGCACGGCTCGGTCATCGACCTCCGCGGGTCGTTCACTGATCAAAATCATGTCCGAGATCTTGGCAGGCCGCTTTCCGGTGGAGCGTCTCACTCGCCTGACGGCGCGACCGGTCCGCAGGTGTTGATGCAGGTCAGCACCCAAATACCCGCGTCCCTGCGAATACAGCGCTTGGTAGATCGTTTCAGGACACACCCGCATCTCGGCCCGATCTGGGAACGTTGCGCTGAGATGGTCGCTGATCTGCACCGGGCTCCACTTCACGCATAACTTAGCCTGCACCACCTCGGCCAGTTCCACGTCGTCGAACTTGCTGGACTTAGGGCGACACCCGCGTGAGTCGGCCTTCCTCTGAGCCGCATACGGAGCATATTTCCCGCGACCACGTTTACTCTTGGCTGAGCCATTGCGACATAGCTCCCTGCTGATCGTCGAAGCAGCACGGTCCGTCTGTATCGCGATTGACCGTGCACTGAAGCCAGCAAGGTGAAGGTCTGCGATCCTCAGCCGCTCATCCAACGACAGATACCGACCCGATGGCTCAGGTTTCTTCCGCGGGATCCGCCCGCCAGTTGCTTGCCGCCAACGCCGGCCTGTTCGTCGATTCACTCCTACAGCGTTGCACGCCGCAATCAACGTCGAACCTTGGGCCATCAACACCCAGAACTGGGCTTCCCTTTGAATACGCTCTTTCTTTGACAGCATGCACAACACCTCACAACAAAGGGGTGGTGCAACGACCGATTGAACTCGCCACCGGCTAACGGGACACGGAGAAAAGCCATTCCGAACAACGCTCTGACAGGACGCCGCCAAAAACCTCGTGGGTCGCTATCCGCGGGTTTGACACGAGATGTGTTGTCCATCTGCGACGCTAACGTCAATGACGAATCAGGATATTTCGCACACTCACTCAACACCTACGATCGCGGGAACGATTTTTCCACACTGGGTCACCGAGAACAATCACCCAGCGCATCACTAGGAGGACTCCGCTGCAACGCTCGCGTGGCCAACGGTATGGGGGATACGCGCATTTGCTACTGTCCTCCTAGGTAACCGGCAACGCTCTCTTCCGAGCCGTTGCCTTGATCGCCACCGTCACCATCACCAACGCAACGACGACAAGGAATGCGAGCCCGCTGGCTATGTACAGGGGTGCCACCAACGCGAACGCTGCCTCGGAATTCCAATCGAAATAGGTATCGCCCACGGAGTTCAGATTGCTAAATGACATGAAGAAGTATGCTGGCGCACCCAGGGTAATAATTCCAGCCCACAGTGACACTGCTGCCCAGTTCGGAAGTGTGGTTCGGCGGAAAAGAGTCGTCACGCCCCAAAGAAGACCGAGCAATAAGCCGAGCGCAGCGAAGACGAAGCCCGGTATCGTGCTGTAGTTCTGACCGGCAGCATGCATATCAGCAATCGTCGTTTCAAGCGGCATCTCGCTCACGGCGACCACGGCCCAATCATTCATCAACGTCGCTCCAAGCAGGGCATAAACGATGATCGCAACGATTCCGAGGAGTGTAAGCAGTATCCGCATCATGCAAGGCTAGCAGCGGCCCCCAACCGATTTTCCACTATCAGGAATCCTCTCAACAGCCTATGGCCTCGGCGGAGAACCTCTCGAACTACATGCAGATGGGTGAAAATGCCGGATCCACTTTCACACCCATGAATTGTTGGCGGGCGTAGCGCTTAGGGTTGATGGACGACACAGGGGTGATCATGACGCTCTTGATAGCGGATCGGCCAGAAGGATCGTCGCGGCGACTGCGGTCGATCCCCGCAGAAGGTTCGCTGTGCTCCAGCGACGCTCAAAAGCAGTCCATTGCGCTGCGGATTCAAGGGAATCAGGGGTAACCCGGGCGAGGGCATTGTTGAGGGGAACGTTGCGTGCGACGGTGATGCCGAACGACGCGAGAGCCAAGGCAGCACCGACCATACGGCTTGGATTTTCTAGCGCGGCACCACCTGTTGCTGTTTCGGAAACGACCACGGCGACGGAGGCGGCTGCCCCAGCGAAGAAAACGGTCATGAAGGGCAGACGGACCACGCTGTCGTTGATACGTTGCATCGCAGTGACGGCATCGGTTACGGGCAGGGTACGAAGTGCGGGCATGACAATCGCCGAGAAGGCGAAGTAGACCCCTCCGGTGACCCCTGCTCCTAAAGCTGAGGTGATCGTGACGGCGGATATGAACGTGCTGGTCATGCACGTGCCTCACTGCGCAGGTTCCAGGTGCCGTGGGCAGCAACGCGGCGGGCATATTCGGTGAAGTCTGTCCCGGGCCGGCCAAGGGCAGATTCCAGATCGTCGGTGAGGGAGGCATTGCGTCCATCGAGGATCGATTCGAAAAGTTCCGCGAGGGGCTGGGCATCATCGTGCGGGATTCCGTCTTGGGCGAGGTCGGTTACGAACTCCTCAGCCGTACTGGGTGAGTAATCAATGTGGCGTCCGGAGGCTGCGGAGATCTCGGCTGCCACGTCGTACATGGACAACAGTCTGGGCCCGGTCACCTCATACACGGTCCCCGCATGGCCCTGCTCGATGAGTGCTTTGCTTGCGATCTCGGCAAGATCGTCAATATCGATAAATGGTTCCAGTACGTCCCCGGCAGGGAGGATGAGCCGCCCGCGTAGAACAGGACCGAGGAGGAAATGCTCGCTAAAATTCTGGGCAAACCATGCAGAGCGGATTATCGTCCATTCTGCGGCGCTCTCTTGCACTGCTCTTTCGCTAGCCAGGGCGCCCTCTTCCCCGCGACCTGAGAGCAGCACCAAGCGATTCACGCCCGAGTTGCGCGCCTGCTCAGCGAACTCCCCGATCAGTTCTGATACCCCGGGAAAAGCCAGATCCGGGAAATAGCATATATACGCAGCAGAGACTCCAAGGAGCGCATTCTTCCAGGTAGAGCGGTCCTCCCATATGAACGGTGGATTCTTTTGCCTAGAAGCGACACGGGTTTGGATGCCGCGCTCGTGAAGATGACGAACGATGCGGCCACCAGTGCGGCCGGTTCCACCAAGTACAAGGACATTAGGATTAGTCATGGCACCAGCCAATCGCATTTACCCCGGACTGTGAATAGTTCAAAGGTGTAGATTCATGCGTGATCGTCTAGATTCGTCCTATGGGCCCGTTGACACATCTCCTAGATGGCCCACGGGCGCGCCGCGCCTTTGGGCTCCGTATGGTCATGTCACCTGGTTGGTCCATTCTCGTACAGGATCAAGCACCCCTGACTGTCATGGCCATGATGTCAGGCACCGCATCCCTGGAAGCAAATAACGAACGAATCTTGCTGAAGCAAGGCGACGTTGTTCTCGTCCGAGGCCCAGACCCGTATACCGTGACAGATGACTTCTCCCGCGCCCCGGATGTGGTTATTCACCCCGGGCAGCGGTGCACGTCCCCTTCCGGAGAAGATGTTCATACGAGTCTGACGCATGGAATACGCACCTGGGGAAACGCCTGTTTAGGTGCAACGACGATGCTCATCGGCACCTACGAAACCGAGGCGGAGGTTGGCGCGGCCGTCACGAACGCATTACCCAACATAGCTTTAGTTCCTTCCGGTCACATCAACCCCTCCCTGCTGGACTTCCTTGAAGGAGAAATCACCACCGAGGCACCAGGACAAGGCAGCGTCATCGACCGACTGCTCGATGTGCTGCTCGTCCATTCAATCCGCGCATGGGCCACACTCAACCCCAATTCGGCACGGGGCTGGCTCGCCGGTGGTACCGACCCCATCAGTGCCCAAACGCTAACGCTCTTCCATGGATCCCCCGCCGAGCCCTGGAACCTTGAATCGATCGCACAGCGCCTCAACGTATCTCGGGCAACCCTGGCGAACAGGTTCCGCGCCACCGTGGGCGAACCACCCATGACTTACCTGACGAATTGGCGGATGCTCCTTGCCAGCGAACTGCTTGCCGACCCACGGCTCACAACCGCGCAGATCGCCACCGAGGTCGGGTATGGAAGTCCTTTCGCCTTGAGTACTGCCTTCAAGAGAAGATTCGGGGTGAGCCCAACCCGATACAGAGACCAAACCTATCCAATAGCTGCTGCAGTGACGATTTTCTCCCCAACCGGAAGCTCGCCCCACCGGTGAAAATCCAGGCCAAACACCCGACAAAACTCCTTCCATGGACCCGCCTGATTCAGCGCATACCTCCTCGTCTAGGGTTCGCCAAACGCCCCGTACGCCGTTCCCGCTACGGGCGTGAAACTGTCTTGCTGTCCCCTTGTGAAAATCTCAATTGATCTGAATTTTTGGTCCATCGAAAAGATTTGTAGGCTGGGAAACTCTTCTCCTAAATATCCAGGAGATGCAATTTTGCACGGTTAGCGATGAGGCAACAATGAATGAGGCTCCACGAGCACACGGGTTGCTGACCGTCGAGGACGGCCAGGGCATCTATTGGGAGGAGTGGGGATCGCCCGACGGTGTTCCCGCACTTTGCTTGCATGGCGGCCCGGGTGGCACGCTTGGTGCCAGCGGGTACCGACATCGCTTTGACCTAACGCGTACTCGTGTCATCGGATTCGAGCAACGCGGCTGCGGACGTTCCATCCCCCATGCCTCAGACCCCGATACATCCCTGCACACCAACACCACCGCGCATCTCATCAACGATATCGAGGCACTGCGCGGGTCATTAGGTGTAGAAGCCTGGATCCTCAACGGCGTATCCTGGGGTTCAACCTTGGCTCTCGCCTATGCGCAGGCCCACCCTATGCGCGTCACCGGCATTGTTCTCTTTGCCGTGACAACTACGAGCAGACAAGAAGTTGATTGGATCTCGGAAGGTGTTGGCAAGATCTTTCCGGAAGCTTGGAGCAGATTTGCCTCGCACGCAGAACGCAGCGGAATCGGATTTCAGCGTGATGAGAGTCGTTTGGTTGAGGCCTACGCTCAGCTCTTGAACTCAGCAGATCCTGATACTCGCGCCGCGGCTTCTAGTGAGTGGGCGCTGTGGGAGGACACCCACGTTTCTATCGGTGCCGTCGGATTCAAGCGTGATCCTCGGTGGGAGAACGATGCGTTCCGGCTGGCCTTTGCCAGGCTCACCACGCACTACTGGGCGCACGACGGGTTTTGTGAACCTCCGCTGCTTGAACGCATGGGCCGCATACGGCAAATACCGGGAACACTCATCCACGGACGGCGTGATTTTTCCGGTCCCGCCATCACCGCTTGGGAAGTGCATCGTCACTGGCCAGGCTCGGTACTCATCATTGATGACGGTGAGGGACATGGCGGCAAAAGCATGCTCGAGCATTGGAGCCATGCAAATGCCGAACTCGTCGCAAGACAACTCGGCTGATACACGAATCTGTCGAGTCGTCACTTATCCGCTCAGTCTTCGTCATGTGAAGCGTTCCCGTGCGGGGTTGTCGACGGCGATGTGGGTAATGTCTTTTGCGAGATCGGTAAATGCGGCGCGGAGTTCGGCTGGCTCCAGGACGGTGAGGCGGGCGCCGATTAGCAGCAGCCATCTGGCCATTGCCGCATAGCTGTCGGCGCCGGCGTTCACAATGCATGTTTCAGGAGTTTCTTCGGTGACCGTCCCCCATGTTGGTTTGATCCACGGAGCGACTGTGTTGATGGGGGCGTGTACCCGGACGGTCCCGGTGACCTGCCGCCATCCCTCTGCTAGTTGAGCTGTCACATATTCGTGCAGGTTCTCGGCGGGTGGTTTCCGTGGGTAGCTGGGTTTGTTCGTGATCTGCGCCCCGCTGAGCCGGTCGACCCGGAAGGTGCGCCATGCGTCCGCCTCAATAGTGTAGGCGATGAGGTACCAGCGGCCCATCGAGTGCCTCATGTAGCGGTTCTAGCCGCCGTTTTCCTGACTCACCGGAGTAGCGCCGGTAGCTACATGCGACTTGTCGGCGTTCGCGGCAGGCCCGCGCGAGGAGCACGAGCATGGTGATGTTGACCGGATTCATTGTTGCCCCGATTGATGTCCCCAAGTCCAGACTGCTGGTGTGGTCCAGAACCACTTCAACGACGGGATGTAGTCGGGGCGGCATGACTCTGTGCAGTTTGTCGAACGCACTCAAGGCGCCTTCGACCGTGCCCGGGTCCGAGTGGGCCACCGCGTCCCGGAGGGCGACCAATACGGCGACAGCCTCATCGGTGTCAAACATGAGAGGCGGCAAGGTTGCCCCGGCCTCGAGTTGATAACCTCCACCAGCACCCAACACGGCCGCGACGGGGTAGCCCAGATCACGCAATAGACCGATGTCACGCAGCACAGTGCGTGGCGTCACCTCGAGCTCTTCAGCAAGTTGATTCGCGTTCCAGTCGCATCGTCGCTGAAGGAGCGCCAGCAATTTCAGTAGTCGTCCGGAGGTATCCCACATGAATCCATCATGGCGCAGAAAGAGGCCAAGAGCTGTCCGCTATGCCTGCAAGAGTGTTCTCATGACCACCACAAACAAGACCGCCATCACTGCTTTCCACATCGCCATCCCCCAAACAGAGCTAGACGAATTGGCCACCCGGCTCCGCGCGACCCGATTTCCGGCACCACTGCCTGGCGATGATTGGGACACGGGCATCCCCAGTGAGTACCTCCATGGGCTCGTCGCCACCTGGGCGGAGGACTTCGATTGGCGCGCCTTCGAAGCACGCCTGAACACGATCCCCCAGTTCACGACAGTTATCGACGGTCAACAGATCCACTTTGCGCACGTTCGCTCTGCCGTACCGGAAGCGACGCCGGTGCTCCTCACCCATGGCTGGCCCGGATCGTTTCTCGAATTCCTTGACCTGATTGACCCGCTCACCGACCCGGAATCCCACGGCGGGGACAGGGCAGATGCCATGCACCTGATCATCCCCTCGCTGCCGGGCTTCGGGTTCTCCACCCCGCTTCAAAGCAGCGGTTGGAACACCGCACGCATCGCCTCGGCATGGGTCGTGCTGATGGACCGCCTTGGCTACGATCGCTTCGTGGTCCAAGGCGGCGACGTTGGAGCCACCATCTCCCCTGAAGTTGCCCGCGTCGCACCCGAGCGGGTGATCGGCGTGCATATCAACGGAGCACTCGGCTTCCCCGGTAACATCGACAAGCAAGCTCGCGCCGCCATGAGCCCACTCGACCAAGACCGTCTGGCGCGCATCGGAACGTTCATGAACGAGGAATACGGTTACATTGCCATCCAGTCCACCCGACCCGGCCTCATCGGCGTCTCCCTTGCCGATTCGCCAGTTGCACAGCTGGCATGGATGCTCGACAAATTCCGTGCATGGACTTGGCCCCTCGAAACCACACCAGAGCAGATCCTCGGACGAGACTGGATCCTAGCGAACGCCTCCCTGTACTGGTTCACCGCCAGCGGCGGCTCGTCCGCCTACGTCGGCTACGCCCAAAACTCATGGGGTGCCACACCAACAAACTCCGGAGTGCCCACCGCGGCAATCCAATTCGCCCACGATGTCGGCATCCGATCACAATCAAACCAAACCAACACGATTGTCCGCTGGAACGACATCGAAGACCGCGGCGGTCACTTCGCCGCCCTTGAAGAACCAGCACTACTCATCAACGATCTCCGCGAATTCCTGCACGAGCTGAAGAAATGAAGTGAGGCACGGGCACTCTAACCACCACCCAACTCGCCGCTCAGGTGTCCCACATGAGGTTCCCCCTCCGATGCGTGAGGTGATGAGTGCTTGTCATGGGGATGTCGCTTACCTGGTGGCGAAGAAGGTCACCCAAACTTGAGCTCCGGCATCGACTTTGATCTCAACTGCCTGGTCCTTCGCACGATCGTCCACTGGGTATGCCACGCTGTTTCCGACGTCCAATGAGCACTTGCTCTTGCCCCAGCCCGAGCCATCTTGATTCAAAATGACTTCCCAGTCACCGGCACCCGCACAGGACACAGTTGCGCCCAACTTCTTGTATCCCTCAGGGAAAGCCCCAACTTGAATAGTCGAAGGCCCGGTCCCACTAAACTGCTTCATCACCATTGAAGACGTCGGTGAGTCCTCTACCATTGCCTTCTGCTCCCCGAAGATCTTTGTAGAGTCACCGCTCGTCTGAGTTTTTGTCTCCACCGACGTCGGAGCCGGTGGCGCATCTCCGTTCGTGCACCCAGAAAGAGCGCAAGCCAAAACTACGGATACCAATACTGACAACGAGCTATTTGTCTTCCCCATCGGGAAAGCCTACAGCTCATTACGTGGATACAACGCCTTCTTTCAACAAGCTTCAACCTAGCCGGTCCAAAATGTTTCACTGAAGGTTCGGGATACGGGGCTGTGGAGACCACAAATCGGATCTTCGGTGTATTCGCGCTCCGCGAGTGAAGAATAATTCCCGGTGTTGTAGTTGCCGGTTGCCGACGTTGCCTAGCCCCGTTTTTCCTCCCGGGCGGGTTTCAGGCGTGCGGGTGTTGCCTCGCCGACTGTGGCGGGGAATTGGCAGGTGAAGTCGCCCTTGTACCCGAAGAGGAAACCAAAACACGGGCTCCGTACTTGCATCTGAATCGTGTACACACCGCGGGCCTCGTCGTAGCTTTCATAGAGGTCGGCGGTGCCGGTGCCGATGGCAGGAAAGCTGAATGCCACCGGTCCCTCATAGAACCGCTGTCCGCTGGTTTGCAGATGCAGGGACCCATCGGGGAGAACTTCCAGAAGCAAGTCGGTGGCAAGGTGCTGGTGAGTGCCCAGGTAATCCACAATTGCGCCACGATTCTTGTTGTGCACCATGGTGGCGTCGAAACGGCGTTCCTTGGCCCCGGGCAGGTGCAGCGTCCGGACAAAAGTGACAGTAGGGCGGCCGAATCCGTCGATGTAGGGATAATTCTCGATCGTGAACGGGATATTGGTTCCCTGATCCGGAAACAGGATATTACGGAAAGCGCCTAAACGCAGAAAAGGCACCGTCCACCAAGCACCGCGGCGAACTTCAGAAAAGACGCCGGTACCCACGCACGCATAGCCAGCGGCCACATCCACACCAAAGCGTTTCTGCATCATGGGATGCAGGCGATGGAAGTCTACCCCCAGTTCAATTTCAAAGATTGAGGCCACAGCTATTCCATTTCCGTCGGTTGCTGGTTATCAAGACCCGACTGGCTGGGTTCTCGTAGGCCCGCCAGTGTCGAGGGGGCTCGTGCCGGTTTCGCATCCGGTGCATTCCGCAGGCATCGACTCGCCCGTGGGACTGACCAATGGGGCTTGACTAGGCAAGAGAGCGCAACGGCCGCCGCACCCAATGCTGCCATCGTCGCACTGCGTTTAGCGAGGGCCCGGCGGAAAAGCCCAACTGCCACCAGCACGCCGCCTATCCTGGCTCCGGCGTCCAGGAACCAGCGGTTCCGGGAATGACGGGGCTCTAGGTCCGATTCAGCCCACAGCCGCAGCCGGTCAAAGCTCAGCGCGGTGGCCCAGCCCAGTGCCGGACGAATGGTCCGGCTATCGAGGGCCTTTCCCGCCATCCCCAGGCCCGGCTCATAGTTGTATCCAGTGATGAACCGGAGCCCGTCATCGGTGGGGATGTAGCGCCAGTATCCCGACCCTGGGCCAATGGGCGAGAGTACGTCTGCCGTATCGAACTTAAGTACCGACGTTGCCTGTCCATCCGCCCGATGACGGTGCCCCAACGACGTCCCTGTCCCCTTGATCGTGTGCAGCGGAAGCAGGAACTCATAGCCAAAGCGGACCTGGCGCTGCTCATCTTCGTCGATAGGAACAATACGTGAGAACCGAAGATCCCATCGAGGGTGCATCTGCGGATCCTGGCTCAGCTCCCATACCCGCTCCATAGGGGCCCTGATGCGAATCTCAATGTAGAGCGGCTTGCGGGCCGCTACGGTCCTCCCCAATTTTTCCACCATCACATCATCTTAAACCCGGGATAGACATTGCCTTCTGCCGGCAGTCGGTCTTGATTGCGTAGGCGCCAACGTATCCTTTCAGAATGGCACCAAAACAAACCGTCACCCCACGGTCAGCCACAGATATCACCCATCTCAACGCGGCCATACCAATCAGGAAAAGCAAGGGACAGTCCCGAGGACAAGGGAACATCCGGTCCCGCTTGCGGCTACAACGACGTCGTCAACACGCATGGCCTTCTGCCATGTAATCGGGCCTATCCGATCAACCAGCCAGGCCGGCCGACAACCGTCCCGCAGACCGTTCTGCATGCGGCACAGTAGAAGGTGCCGCACCAGTGAGTAATAGCCCATGACGGAACTAGACCGCCGGGTCCCTGTTTGTAGAATTGAACTGTGGTGTCGAGATCAATGCCTCTTGAAGTTGAGGCGTGGTGTCTTCGCGTGCTCGGCCACGGCACCCTCACATCGCTGCGTGCCGATGCTGGCGGTCAAATGTCTCGTCAGTTCCGCTACGACTCCAACGGGCTAGGCGTAGTGGTCGTCAAAGTCCGAGCCGATTCCGCCGACAGGACCAGTCGATGCCTTCAAATTCAGGGCATTGCAGCGGATACCGGCTTCTCATGGGCACGGTCGCTGACCGGAGGTGACCTCCTCCAACCGGGGTTGGTGGTCAGTGCTGAGACAGTGGCTTCCGGGCATCAAGCCCCAAATCGATGGTTCGCACCAGCGCGTTGAGCGCGTTACAGTTTGCGGTGTCCTGCTGCTCCAATCTGCGCCGGCTGGCCAGCAGCACGCTGATCGCGGCACGCATGCCGTCCGAACGCAGTTGCAGCAACCGTTCCACGTCTTTTCCGAGGATACTCATCGCTGCCGCAGTTGCGTCAATCTCATCCGTCTTGCCGATTCCAGCACGGGATTTCCTGGACGGTGGCTTGACTTCAACAACGGTGATATTTTGCTGCGTCAGGATACGGGTCAGAGACGAACTGTATGACGACGTTCCCTCAATCGCAGCGAGGATAGGTGCGGTGGTGTTGCGGCGGATCCATGCAATCGCACGGCTAATGCCGGACGTGGTGACAGGGAAGACTTGGCAGCCTGTGCGGGCGCCTGTGGTGGTGTTGATAATCGCATAAGTGTGGGCCGTGCATGGGTGTCAACACCGATGACCTGAGCGTATTTTTCTGCAACGATGGTCATGGCTAGTATCCTCTCTTCCAATGTATTAATGACCATTATTTGAGGCATCAGTCTGGAAGTTGCTTCTCGTCAGGCAGTTCTCTAATGAGGCACGAACCAGTGATTCGGACAACCTTTTATTAAGCCATGGCAAGAGGTCAGGTCGACGCCGATCCACTTTGGCGGACATGTCATAGGTAAGACACCTGAGAAACCCCGGGGTCAAAAGTCATATGAGTCACGCCAAAGTAGATTGACATCGATCCTGCCAGCGGGCACCAGACCTGCCAAGAACCATTAGAGAAGTCACGCTCGGCTGGGCAGCACGTTTGGTGCGGGCCACCAACCGGCGGACGGATCGGGACGAGGACAGCCCCTCAGGTGCGTCAGTAAGCGGGTGAGTCACACCGAACTGATGACTTATTATCATCATCACAGGAAGCCGTTTGCTCGGCGGGACTCCTTACTAGCGGAACATGACCTTCATAGAACGTCCGTTTGCGGCACAGACCTGTCCCGGCATGGCCCGTCATGGGGTGGAAGCCACAACCTGATCAATGAGGAAAAGCATCGCTGCCCGAACCATAGCCTTATCATCTCCACCGTGAATATCCAGTGCAGCCCGATCAAATGACGCCGACAACAAGTTCGTTAAGGCAGTGACTTGGCGGCCAGGCATTGCGTCTTCGAGGCCTTCGCGTAGTGATGCAGCGGCATAGCCCTCATCAATTGCGGCCATCCTGACCGCACCGAGCGCTGCCGGGCCTTCGATAAGCAGAAGGCGAGTCCGTCCCGGATGGGCCATTGCATCGAGGTAGGCGACGCTACCGACTCGTAGAGTATCGATAGGGCTAGCGTTGGCCGGTGCAGCTTTCTCTATCTCCTCTGCGACCTGGCGGGCTTCCTCCTCGAGCACTGCATGCAGAACCTCGCCTTTGTCCCTGAAGTGGTGATACAGCGCGCCTCGGGTCAGTCCCGCACGCTTAACCAGCTCTGGCGTGGATGTGGCGGCGAACCCTTTCTCAACGAAAAGCGATCGTGCTGCGACAAGGAGTGTCTGGCGGGTCTGAGCACTGCGCTGTGCGTTCGTGTGAGATTGAACCTTTTGCATACATACAGTCTGTATGTTACTTTTCTTGCATGCAAATCATTTCGAGCTCCTATCCCGTAATCATGACCGATGATGTGGCTAATACCGCTGCTTTCTATCAGCAGAATTTCGGCTTTGAACAGCTATTTTCGAGCGACTGGTATATCCATCTGCAGCGTGAGGAGCACGCTTTAGCCGTCTTGGACGGCCAGCATGAGACCGTGCCCGAGGCTTATCGGGGAACAGCTTCCGGTATTCTGCTCAACTTTGAGGTTGACGACGTCGACGCTACATATGCAAAGTTCCTTGCCGCAGGCTTGCCGATCATTTCATCACTCCGCGATGAGGACTTTGGGCAGCGGCATTTCATCACCGCAGACCCCAACGGCGTATTGGTTGATGTAATCACACCGATCCCACCGAGCGCAGAGTTCGAAGCACAGTTCACACAACCGGTCTAACGGTCCAGCTCACGTAGGACACTTGTGCACACCAACGTGGAGACAGTTGCGTTAGCGGGGCGACAGGCGGTGTGCTTCGTGGGCCACGCGGTGGGAGACCACACCGCGCTGCTCGTCGTGCCTGCGCACCCTGAGCTACTGCGCCGCCTCGTAGTCATTGAAGACGAGTTGGCGTCATATGCTCCGTGGCGCACACGCCGTCATCCACGGAAAGTCGCGACGGCACCGCTACCTATTGCTCCGGCTCAAAGCATCCCGGCAGCGGTATCCCTTACCCGTGCGCACAACAATCCAAATGGCAGCGCTACCGCTCGGAGCGAAACTCGAACTCGACACCGTTCTCGCCGTCTTGGATGTGACCGGTAAAGATTGCATCACTACGGCAGGCGCGCAATGACCTTAAATCTCTGGAGCACCAGCACAGTGTCGTCATTGACCGTGAAATGTGGGTCGTTCATTTCATCTCGGAGGTCCCGTGAATGCCAGAACTCCTCGTGACCCGCGCGCCATTGGGCCACGGTAGTGAATCCCTCACCCTCGTCGATGGCGTGCTGCACATCCACCTCGGCCAGCCGGGCCTGGCGTACTTCCGTCAACTCAATTACGGCCACTGGCGTTCCGGCGGAGTCAATGACCACTTCCTGCAAACCGGCCACGGGCAGCTCTTCCTGATCAATCTCGTACCCGATGAGCAACGCCGTCGTGGAGGTCTTGGAACCGTCCAGAACGGCTGCCACTAGCTGATCCCGAAGAGGACCAGGGAAAGCAAATTCACACACGGGCAGGGCACTGTAATCGGTCATAGTGTCAGCGTATCGCCCCGCCAGGCCCTTGATGGTCCCCCTGAGCCAATTCATCGGCAGGTGCTCGGCGCCTTAGTCCGGCCACAATTCACGGCCCCTAAAGTGACAACGAGTCATTGTGGCGAAGCCAGCGGGCACAATACGGCAGCGCGACGGCAAATGGAGTCCTATCTTACGATTGGCGCTTACAGGCTGCGCCGGTCAGGGGTAGGTCTCCGGAACCGTAAATCGGTGCGATAACTACGCTCGAAAGTAGTACCTTTCGCGGAGACGAGCCTGCGAAGCGAAAGTCGGGGGTTCCCTCTAGGGTGGGTGACATGAAGATGCTGCTGTTATCTCGTTTCATTGGTGCTGTTCCAAAGTTCTTGGGAGGGATGGACGCTGCGACTAGGGCTGCCACACGTATCGCCTATGTTGATGATGCGGCCCAACCATTAGGGAACGCTCCCTTTGTGGAGCGGGAACGTGCCCAACTCCGAGATCTCGGCTACACACTCGTTCCGGTGAATATTGGCGAGGGTTCCGGTGATGATTTTTCCAGCGTTCTTGACGGTGTGGATGCCATATACGTCGCAGGCGGCATGGCCGACCATCTTATGGCTGTTCTGCGTCGCACAGCTACCGACGCGATCCTTGCTGAACGGGTTCGGGCAGGATTGCCCTACATCGGGGTCAGTGCCGGGGCGATCATCATGGGAACAAGCATTGACTCGGCGATTGCACTCGATGGCCGAACCGAAGGGGTTAGCCTGCACGATTACAGCGGACTCGGACTCGTGGACGCGGTGATTTTGCCCCATGCCGATGGTCTGCTTCCGCCCTATCCACCGGTAAGGATCGCTGAGGTAGCCCATGGTCTCAAGGGAACGTCAGGGTTGACGCTGCTAGCCGACGTCGACGGGCTACTCGTCACGGACAAACAGGTGAGGCGGGTTGCTTCCCCTGCCACCCACGAAGGACATTAATCCAGCCACTGCACTCCACGGCAAGTCACCAAAGTGTGCGGCTAGGGTTGTCCGCGAGACACGTCAGCGGGAATATCTGCATCGGTTTTCGCTGCTCCTGCGCCCCACTGGCAAACTGATCAAATGACTGTCCAACTAATCCCACTCAGCGCCCAACGATTCCCTGCCTGGATCGAACGAAGCCGCCATGAATATGAATCCGATCTCATTGCGAGCGGCGAATCCCCGCACGATGCACATAGGCACGCAAAGAAGAGCCTCGATGCTGCGTTTCTACAGAACGTTCCAACGATAGATAATGCCGTTTTCGATGTTCTTGACACTACCGACTCCACCATCGGCTACCTCTGGGTTGGAACGGACAGTTCTTTAGATAGCAACTCTTGGTGGGTCTGGGACATCGTCATTGATAATGAGCATCGCGGCAAGGGTCTGGGGAGAGCGACTATGAAACTAGCGGAGGACTACGCGCGTTCCCACGGTGCCCACACACTTGGACTCAGCGTCTTCGGATTTAACCACGGCGCCCGTGGACTCTACGAATCAATGGGTTACGCGACAGTGAGCACGAAGATGAATAAACAACTTTAATCCATGGATCTGAGCCACTGAGGCTCCAAAACGACGAATGGGCCGAGCATGTTGTCTTTGAGATTTACAGGTCAGACTCAGGCGCCTGATACAACAGCGTGGATTAGGTTCAGACCCATCAACGGCTTCTTCGCCTCGTCACACAGTCGCGCCTTCCGAACCACAGAGGGTTAGGTGACGACCCTGCCGAAGTCCGCCGCACTGTGGATGCCCAGGTCTGCGCCCTTGGGGAAGGACTGGCGTAGTAGTGGCGTGGGGGAAGCTAAATAGACCAGTGTCACCTGACGCTGTTTGGTCTCCCAGACTGCCGATTTTTCCAGGACGCCGTCTTGGTCGCGTCTCTGTGCAGGGAAGGCCCATGAGCTGCCAAGTTGAACGAGCTGGTCAACTCGCCAGCTCGTAGTCGAAGGGCATGATCATAGCGTTCAAAAGAGCCTCGTCAGGCGAACTCTATGGGCACGCTTCGGCTTTGACCTGTAGTTGTTCCGTCCGGCTCTATGATTGCCGCGAGTGACCCTGTCACCAAGCTTCTGGGACCAACGGCTAGACGCGGGCCAAGATGGAAACCAACAGTGGCCACAGGCTCATGACACCATCCAACCCCCTGACGCTGAATTTCCCGGAGCCTGAAACATTCTCACAGCTCCCAACGGTCCAACCCAACGATCCAACCCAGCACCAAACCCAGCACCATTGGCAAATTTTGGGCAACATGG
This sequence comes from Arthrobacter antibioticus, assembly GCF_030063205.1. Classification (GTDB taxonomy): domain Bacteria; phylum Actinomycetota; class Actinomycetes; order Actinomycetales; family Micrococcaceae; genus Specibacter. The sequence continues at coordinate 544,036 of NZ_JASISQ010000001.1, forward strand.
CCATTTCAAGACCACCTTGATTCCAATCTGGTAACGCAATATTTTCAGCACCAGCTTCGAACACTTTTCGTGCGAAGCTTGTCTTCCGTACATCACGTACGCATCTACAGTCATGGAGGAGCTACCGGTGACTCACACCAAGCGCTACCCCCAAGATCTTCGCCAACTACTGGAACTTGCCAGCGACGGGGATACCCTGGCTTTTGAACATCTTTATGCGCAGACCGCCGGGTACATATACCCGCTCGTGAGAAGAATACTTAAGAACTCCGCTGACTGTATGCAAACTGTCCAAGACATATACGTGAGAATCTGGGCACACCTCACGGAGTACGACCCAGCCCAGTCAACCCCGCAAACCTGGATCATGGCCATCGCACACCGCATGGCTGTTGATCGGCTCCGAACAAGCCAAGCAATGCCCATTGCCGGAACCGCAGAACGAGCCCATCCAGTTGTCAGCCACTTATCGGAACGTACCGTTTATCCAACAATCCCGGCCCTGGCCGACCTGACCACCATCCAAAGCGAAGCAATCTATCTGGCCTACTTTGAAGGCCGCACCACCGCCGAAATTGCCGCAGCACTCGGCGTGGATCAGGAGCTTGCAAATTTGAACCTCCGCGAAGGACTCCTCAGGGTAACGGCCAGATTCAAACGTTCCGGCCTCTCCTAAAACCGAAAGCAACACCTCTGAGAGAGCGTCCCAGTCCCAACCCTCAGAGGTGTTGTCCTGGGCAAGGACATTGTTCTCACAGTGTCTCTGCGAGCAGCAGGGAAACGGTGCTGGGTAGAACAAGGGGTCTAGGTAGTGGCGGGAGAGGTAATACACCTAGCCATGCTCGTCACGATATGCGGCGTTGGAGAGCCAATCGGTGGACGGATGCTTGATTTATGATTTTAATGCACTTTTCTTGTCCTATGCTTCTGACGCGGAAGCTCAGTCAACGCACGCTCCCAATGTCTACTGGCGGATTGCATCAATACCGATTCGAGGCTGCCAGAGGGCTTATCGGATATGCACGAGTAACTCGCCCACTTCACAATCCAAGGCCGCGCAGATCGCCTGAAGTGTGGAATATCGGATAGCCTTCGCTCTATTGTTCTTAAGTATCGAGAGATTGACAACGCTCACTCCGACGAGTTCACCAAGCCTGGTCAGCGTCATTCCGCGGTCGGCGAGCAATTCATCTAGGCGGCAATGGATTCCCGTATTCTCTGCGAGCGCACGCGCCTGCCCTCCATGCTTTCCAGCAGGGCCGCCCATCAGATTAGACCATCCGTTTCGTTTTGAAGGCGTGAACCATAGTCAAAAGCAAGCCCCACAAGCATGAGCACTAAGCCCATACCAACGTATGTAAGATCAATCTCCCCGGCTATCGGCCAAAACCCGTTAGGGTCAGACCCGTTCAGTAGAGCCGCAGCAGAACCGGAGGCCAACGATGACGCTCCCTGAGTCAACAGCCCCGCTATTGCCACAATTCCGCCGGCAATAGTGACACTCACGGAAAAGGAATGCTTGAACATTAGAGGGTGCAGCAACCTCCATGCCAAGATTGCGCCAGATCCACAAAATGCCAACTGAGTCAGGATGCCTGCAACCAACGCTATGACCCACAGAACAAGTGTGGGTCCAGAGACTCCCGATAGCGTTAGCGTGGCTGTGTCGTAACCACCCTCAAGAATTGCAACCGAGCCTTGAGCTGCGCTGCTGGGCATCATGTGGCCAGCCACCAACGTGAGTGTGACATGACCGGAAGAGAGACTCTGCACAAGGCGGATCGTGCCGAAGAGGACGAAAAGCGCACCCGCAATCACTGCCGTAATAAAGAACAGCCACATGAAGCCCCGGGTCAGCCTGCGAACTAGAGGAGGGCCGGCGATCTGCACTGATTGAGACATGCTCACCCTAACGATAATCGATACTAATGAATATCGTTAATATAAGCCGTTATACCGGCCCAGTCAAGCCTCGAATCATCGAGCCATCAACGCTCGCTCACTCGAACCTGGAGCCAACAGTTATCTTTGAGGCTCACTTTTTGAAGTACGACGGCGCATCCCGGGTAATGTGCGATGGCGCCACTTTCACTCTCTTGACGCTCGTCAGTATATTGATACAGTTATTTGATGAGCTGCCCCCACGCAAACACCCCCGAAAGTGTCCGCGAAATCGAAGACACGATGCATACGGACTTCCACAGCACCATGTCCTACGGAAGCTATCTCGATCTGGATCGCCTCCTTTCCTCGCAGCACCCCGTGAGCTTGCCCCAGCACCACGATGAGATGCTCTTCATCATCCAGCATCAAACGAGCGAACTCTGGCTCAAACTGATCCTCCACGAATTGATCGAATCCCGTCGCCTCATGGACAACGATGAAATTGGTAAAGCCCTGAAGTGCCTTGCACGGGTCAAGCACATTCAGAAGACGCTCACCGAACAGTGGTCGGTGTTGGCCACCCTCACTCCCCGTGAGTACGCTGAATTCCGCGGCTTCCTCGGCTCATCCTCAGGATTCCAGTCTTTTCAGTACCGGGCTGTTGAGTTCATTTTAGGCAACAAGCACCGCGGCATGCTCAAGGTCTTTGAGTCTGATCCGCAGGCTCATCAACTTCTTTCTACCCTGATCGAGGAACCCACCATCTATGACGCCTTCCTGCGTGCACTGGCCCGAGCCGGCTTCGCCATCCCGGACAGCGTTCTTCAGCGAAACGTTAGTGCTGCCTGGGTCTTCCAGGAATCACTGGTTCCAGTGTTCAAACAAATATACGAATCTGATACAACCCAATGGAGCTTTTACCAAGCCTGCGAGGACTTGGTGGACCTTGAGGATAACTTCCAGGCGTGGCGCTTCCGGCACATGAGCGTGGTCAAGCGGACCATCGGATTCAAGGCCGGTACAGGCGGGTCCTCCGGCGTGGAATTTCTAAAGCGCGCGCTGGACCTAACGTTTTTTCCCGAACTCTTCGCGGTCCGTACCGAAATCGGCAAGTAGCCTTTCCACCCCATCCCCTCTGACGAAGGACACCCCCGATGACCAAGAGCACGGAGCATAATGCTCCTACCAGCGCACAGCTTGATGCCGACGATGTACTGGCCGCATACCGCGAGCACTTTACTGAACCCAACGATGACTCCGTCGTTGCCTATCTGGACGGCAACTCCCTGGGCCGGCCTTTACGTGTCACAGCTACAAACCTTACTGCTTTTGTCCAAGGAGACTGGGGTACCGGTCTGATCAGATCGTGGGATAAAAAGTGGATGCAGGAACCCACCCGTGTTGGCGACCGGCTCGGTGAAGTTGTACTGGGCGCCGCTCCAGGGCAAACCTTGATCGGGGATTCAACTTCCGTACTGCTTTACAAGTTATTGCGTGCCGGCTTGGACGCTCAGCAGGGTCGTAACCAGATCGTCATCGACAGAGACAACTTTCCTACCGACCGGTTCATAGTGGAGGGCATCGCCGCTGAACGCGACGCGGAGATCGTATGGATAGATCCTGACCCCGCCACCGGTGTCACACCTGAAGATGTCAGTGCCGTAGTTGGGTCGGGAACCGCCGTGGTGCTACTGAGCCATGTTGCCTACCGTTCCGGTTTTCTAGCAGACGCTCAAGCCATCACTGGAATTGTCAAGGACGCCGGCGGGCTGATGATGTGGGATCTTAGCCATTCCGTGGGCTCCGTCCCACTAGAACTTGATGCTTGGGGTGTGGACCTTGCTGTGGGTTGCACCTACAAATACCTCAACGGCGGCCCCGGGGCACCCGCGCTGGCTTACATCAATAGCTCCATAATCTCCCAGCTACAACAGCCGATCTGGGGATGGATGGGTGCAGCCGATCCTTTCGGCATGACTGCCACCTTTGAGCCCGCAGCCAACGTGCGGCGATTCATTACGGGCACTCCCCCGATCCTCGCCATGCAACCTCTCAAGGATATGACCGAGCTGATCGCCGAAGTCGGAATGGTCGCCATCAGAGAAAAATCGATCGCTCTCACCGAGCATGCCATTGCAGTGGCGGATGAACTACTTGCACCGCTCGGCGTTGAACTAGCCAGCCCTCGAGACGCGTCGCAACGTGGATCCCATGTGAGCGTGAACCACCCACGTTTTGCAGATCTCACAGCTCGGCTTTGGGAGCAGGGAGTAATTCCAGACTTCCGTCCACCTCAGGGACTGCGCATTGGTCTCTCGCCGCTAAGTACTAGCTTTGCCGAAGTGCAGCTGGGCATCGAGGCAATCCGCGATGCGTTGGTATCTCTGGCGTGACGGCGGTTCTGGATGACATGGTTTCAAGACCCGGAAGCACCACTTCCCTCTTGCGAACCATTATAGGTTTGTATTTAAGGGATGAGGGCGGATGGATGTCATCCGCTTCTCTAGTGGAACTAATGCAGGCTATGGCGATCCCGGCCTCCCTAACACGTACTGCCCTAACGCGACTACGTAAAAAAGACGTGGTGGTTGCGGCGGTCCGTGATGGGGTGGCTGGGTATGAGGTGGATTCACGTGCGGCACGCATGCTGGAGCGTGGAGACCGGCGCATCCAAACTCCCAGGTCCATGGAAGCTGCGGATCCGTGGTGTCTGGTCTCTTTTTCGCTACCCGAGACCGAACGCGAGCGCCGTCATCAGTTACGCCGGCAATTGCATTGGATCGGGTGTGGAATGGTCTCCCCTGGCCTATGGGTAGCTCCGGATTATCTCCGTGAAGAAGTACAGGAAATTCTTGACTCTTTGGGGCTAGGCGACCGGAGCGTGCTGTTCACTACCTCGCGGCCACACGTTACAAGGGACCTGCGCGAGGTTGTTTCTAGCTGGTGGGACTTTGACGCGATTGGAACCTTGTACGTGGACTTCATAAAGTTCCATGAAGAAGTCCCCACAGAACCAGTCGGTGTAAGCCCGCAGACATTTGCCACCTATGTTAACTTGATTGACCGTTGGCGCATGATCCCTTATCTCGACCCAGGGTTGCCGGTAGACTGTCTTCCTGCCGATTGGCCTGGCAAACAGGGCGTTGCCATATTCCGCAAGATCAGCACCTCCCATGCCTTGGCCAGCAAATCATTCGTTGGATCAGTAGTCAGTTCACACTCAAGCCGAACGCTCTAAAACCAGCAAGATGGCGGCCCAGGCAGGGTCATCGCTGCTGCATCCACTGCACCGTGTGCCGCCAATGTGCAGCCGCCGGATCTATTGCAGCCATATGGTCTAGCCCCGGAATCTTCTGGAAATCAACAAGGTCTCCGGCGGCTAATGCAGCTTTAACAAAGTCCTCCGAGTGTTCTACCGGGACCCACACATCAACATCACCATGGACTACAAGAATAGGGCGCTTGAGGGGTATCTGGCGGATCGGTGAAGCTAGATCGTAGGCATCAGACAGGTCAGCATAGTGTCCACCCATGAAGCCGGAGGCAGCGTTATCATCGAGCTCCTCGGCGTCTACGCGCCGCACATCAGTCACCGGGGCTAGACCCACCACGGCGTCGGCGAGATCGGCGACAAGGAGCGCCAGCTGACCTCCCACGGAATGGCCCACATTGACCACGGGACAGTTAGCACACCACTGCGGGCGAGCGTCCTTGGCACATTGGATTGCACTGCGAACGTCGTCGAGGGTGAGCGGCCATCCTCCCCCGTTACCTACACTTCGGTATTCGATATTTGCTACTGCCCAGCCGCGGGCCAGCAGATCGCGTACAAGGGGATGCATGAGCGTGGCATCCCACATTGCTCGCCAGTACCCACCATGGATCAGGATGGCGTAACCTTTCGGGGTTTCGATTTCTGGCGCCCACAGCTCAATATACTGCGGATCCATTTTCCCGTACCGCACTATCTCCGGCTCGAGGACTGCTGCGAAGTGATTCGCCATGGTCAATTCGTCTTTCCATTAATTGGCTGCGGCACGGAGCGTTCATGCAAGTCGTTCATTCAAGTGCAGGTCTGCTCTTTCCCTGATGGTGTGAGCCCTAGAGTACTGAGCATACTGGGTGGCCCTCACAGCTACCAACGAAAAAATGGCGCCGCTATATAGCCTTGAAAGTCCACCATTGAACTAAGATTGCCTTAACGGCGATGGATCCCGCCGGGACCGTTTTCGGTCCGAACCGCCGTTGTGGCTGATGGTTTCCTGCCCCGATTCACGGGTGGGAGAAACCATGTGCCAAACACCTGCAGATCACAACGGTGCGGAGGATTCGCCCGTCACGGGCGCCGAACCCTCTCCGAATCCCGTCAAGGACGCTCCAGCGCCAGCTGACCCATTCGAAGTAGCGGCACCGTCTACACAATGGCTGAATACAGGCATTCTTGGGATTGGTGCAGCATCCTTTTTTAGCGATTCGGGTCACGAGCTCGTCACATCCTTGTTACCGTCCTTCCTAAGTTCAACCCTGCACAGCGGACCGGCGGCGCTGGGAGCTATAGAAGGTGTCGCCGATGCCTTAGTAGGCCTGAGCAAATTGGCTGGCGGTCCTCTGTCCAACGATCCAGCCCAACGCAGCAAAGTAGCAGCGAGTGGATATTTACTGACAGCCGTTGCGACGGCGCTTATCGGCGTGTGCACGGCCGTGTGGCAAGTTGCCGGTTTCCGAGCGTTGGCGTGGGCGGCACGCGGGCTGCGCTCGCCATCCCGGGACACTTTGTTGGTTTCAATTACACCCCGCAATGCCTATGGACGAGCAGCCGGGATTGAACGTGCAGGGGATAACGCTGGAGCAGTTGTGGGCCCGCTGCTTGCGGCTGCTTTGGTGGGCGCGCTTGGCATTAGAACGGCGATTCTCTTCTCATTTATCCCCAGCATGTTTGCCGCCGGAGCAATAGTCGTGGCTGCGCGGCAGGCACGACTATTTGTGGCCAGACCAGAAGTGAAGCGATCACTGAGTTTTAACTTGGCTGGATTGCGACTCTCAGGGTTGTTTACGGTACTCGTTCCGGTGTCATTTTTTGAATTGGGCAATCTTGCAGCGACGCTGCTAATTCTTCGCGCCACGACGGTTTTAGAAGCCGGTGGTGTGGCAGCCGGAGCGGCTGTGACGAGTGCTATTCTCATGTACTCATGCCACAACGCATCGGCCTCTGTTGCGGCTCTTGTTGGTGGCCGACTGATAGATCGGCTGAGTCCTCGCCTTGTTTTCACGCTCGGCACGGCCATGTATGTGGCCGCCTATCTACTCTTTGCCATTGACAGTGGGGGTCCAGTGATCTTGGTAGCGGGTTTTTTCTTGGCAGGTTTCGGTATCGGTTTCGCGGAGACCTCCGAGCAAACAGCCGTGGCATTATTACTTCCGGACCGGCTGCGAGGCAACGGATACGGTCTCTTGGGGCTGGTGCAGTCTTTTGGTGACTTAGGCGCCACCGTGGTGGCCGGAATCCTGTGGGCAGTGTTCTCACCAACCGAAGCTTTTCTCTATGCAGCTTTCTGGATGGTTGGCGCGCTTGTCTCATCCCCGTCATTATCGCTGCAAAGGGTAGCCAAGAAACGTTGATTTTCCAGCCTCGGTGGGGTTTGAGCCGTGTGCATGGTGGCCAGTGACAAAGAACCTTACGAATCATGGCGAGTGGACCTTTTCCATACCCGCAGCACGTCTAGGTCCGCTGCTGCACGACGGATTCGAGGCCTGTCCAGCCGTGGTCAGAGGCTGCCTGCCAAGATCAAACCGGAAATTGCCGCCCCAACACTCAAAACGAGTGTGCCAAGACCACTGATTAAGGCGAAGCCGACCCTGCCAGTCTGGAAAAGTCTGACCGTTTCGAAACTGGCTGTGCTGAACGTGGTGTAACCACCCAAAAACCCGACGCCCAAAACTTTTACTAGTTCCGGGCTAGCCTGGTGAACCATAACCAGCCCCGTCAAAAACCCTAAGACGAGTGAGCCGGTGATATTGATGAGCATTGTCCCTATGGGTAAAGCTGTCCGGAGGCGGGAGCGCAGCAATCCGTCCAGGATGAATCGGGTGCCGGCACCCAGTCCGCCGGCAACCGCAAGTAGCACAATGGTCATGGTAGATCCCCCTCCATCTGCGGCCCTAACCGCGTGTTCTTGGCTCGAGTCACTGCAATGCGGTGGTGACGGCCGGCGGCCCAGATGCCAAGCGCTGTGGCGAGTACCCCACCGATGATGGTGAGGGACAAATACAACAGCATGGTGGGGATCCTGTTGGTTTCGATAAACAGTCCGGCCTCCAAAGCGAGAGTGCTGTAAGTGGTGAAAGCACCCATAAAACCAGTGCCAGCCACCAAACGGATAATCCGCCGTCGTCCAGCGTCTTGGCCACGCCGCCCTAAACCCTCTAACAGTGCCCCCAACGCAAAGGCTCCCACAAGATTCACGCACAACGTTGGTAGTGGCCAGCCACTCACTGAAGGCACTGCTTCTTCAATTCCATAGCGGGCGAGTGTACCCAGCATCCCGCCCACAACCACTAGAGCCACATATCCGGGATGCAGGTGGATAGATCGGTGAGCCGAAGAGGACCCCAAAGTATCCACGTCACTGTCTACCGGTAATGTCCCTGCCTTACGGAAAATTTTCGCAGTCAGCCCGTTCATTCCTCGCCTGCCAACGGACGCGGGTTCAAGGGCACCACCAGTACCGGCTTGTGCTGCCGGTGGGCCAAGTGCACAGCAACTGAACCGCTCAATAATTCTTCCAGCCTGTGAGATATTCCGCGTTCACGAGTACCAACAACAATCATGGACGCATCCACTGTCTTGGCTAGACGTCCCAGCGCCCGCGCAGGATCCCCCGCTAGGCATCGGTAGCTCCAGCTGATCCCGTACGGGGTAAGGACCGATGCCAGCCGCTCTTTTATTGCGGCCGAAATACGCTCAATGTCATCATCGAACCTGTCAGGATCAATGGGCTGGGTTGCAACATGGCCGTTGGGGTCTTCCTCCACCACGTAAGTGGTGATGTCCACATAGGCGCAGAGGAGCTCGACCCCCAAACTGTAAGCCAGTTCCGCGGCTTGTTTCGCGACGCTCAGCGGCTGCCCTGGGATAACCCCCATCACCACGGGGCGGGTAATCCGGTAGTTCATCTGGAGGGACTCTTTTGGCTCACTCATGATGTGCCCCTATCTTTTGAGAACTTCTCCACCAGGCCGTAGGGCAAAGCGGGAAATGCATCCGCGATTTCAAGCAGTCGATTATATTTTGCCACCCTCTCACCACGGGCTGGTGCACCGGACTTGAGCTGTCCGCAGCCGGAGCCAACTGCCAGATCCGCTACAAAAGTATCTTCTGTCTCCCCAGAACGATGTGAGACCATGGCGGTAAACCCACCCTGCTCGGCGATAGTCAGGGTGTCTAAGGTTTCTGTGACCGTACCTATCTGGTTGGGTTTGATCAGCACAGAATTAGCAGCCGCCTCCTGGATACCTTTCCGGACCCGGTCAGGGTTGGTGACGAACAGGTCATCTCCAACGACCTGAACGCGGCTGCCCAACAACGCCGTAAGTTCAGGCCAGCCGTAGGGGTCATCCTCGGCCAGAGGGTCTTCAAGGCTGCGGATCGGATAATCCGAAATGAGCCCCTCATAGTACTTAGTCAGCTGTGAGGGGTTATACGAGCGCCCGTTCAGGTCGTAGCTGCCCTCATGATAGAAGTAGTTCGCGGCCGGATCCAAGGCGATAGTCACTCCGCTGGGGCCCGTGACGTACCCTGCATCTGTGATGGCGGCAGTGATCAATTCCAGTGCCTCCTCCGGCCGGGAGATTTCCGGGGCGTAGCCTCCCTCATCCCCGAGCCCGGTGGAGAGGCCCTTCTGCCGCAGTGTCAGGCCCAGTGCATGGTAAATTTCTGAACCCCACCGGATGGCCTCGGGCAGGGTAGGGGCGCCGGTGGGGGCGATCATGAATTCTTGGAAAGCTAGTGGGTTCGGCGCATGGGCGCCACCATTGAGAACGTTAAAGTGCGGGACTGGTAACCTTTCCGGCTGACCAAGAGAGTTTCCGATCCAAGCATGCAGTTCTTGACCTGAGAAGGTAGCGAAGGCACGCGCAGAGGACATGGATACAGCCACGACGGCGTTGGCGCCCAGCCGGGACTTATCCGCCGTCCCATCCAACTCACACAATGCCGTGTCCACACTTCGTTGGCTGGGCCAGGTCCGAGAAAGCAAAAGTTCCCGTATAGATGTGTTAATTCCAGCAACAGCGGTTTCCACGCCTCGACCTGAATACAGGCTGCCGCTGTCACGCAATTCAACTGCTTCGTGAGCTCCGGTGGATGCTCCCGATGGTGCAGACGCCGTTTCCCATGTTCCATTACTAGAGGTCAGCCTCACGCGCAGGGTTGGGTATCCGCGCGAATCTAGGATCTGAAAAGCATGGATGTCGGTGAAGGTCAATTCATTCACGGTGGTAGCTCCAGTCAGTGGTGATGGGTAAGAAAAGTGGAAAAATTTGTGACGTTTATGTACCTCCGTTGGCGGTGAGCGCCGCTACGGCTTGAGCGGCTGCACCGGGGTCGAGGTAAGTCCCGGCCCGGGGAAAGGGAATAAATCCAGGGCGGAAACGGTATGCCAGCGGATGGGCCGTGGGCAGGTTTAAGTCCTCGACCTCAGCTTCACTAAGAGAGTCAATGATCAGGCACAAAGCACGCAAGGAATTGCCATGACCCACTATCAGGACGTCGGTTCCCACATGCAGTAGGGGCTGGACGGTCTCATTCCAGAAGCTCTGCAGCCGTGTCACCACGGCGTGGAGTGACTCGGTGGGGCGAGTTGTCCCTTGGGGCATGGCAGTAACTGCCCTGTTGCTGCCAATCGCGGCCAGCTGGCGAGGTGTCATCGGAGGCGGGGCACCGTAGAGGGACCGGCGCCACGAATGAAGTACCTGAGGCCCGTCGTGGGCTAAAAGCTCGCTTTTGCACAGCCCGGTCAATGCTCCGTAACTGCGTTCGTTGAGTTCCCAGACTTCCTGGATGGGAACGGTCCCTGCCGTCAAAATCTCGTTGACCAGCTGCGCTGTCTCCAGGGCACGTGACATTGCGGATGAAAATATGCACTCTGGAATGAGAGCGGCATCAGCGAGGGACTCGGCAGCACGCTGGCTTTCCCTGCGACCTTGAGAAGTCAGAGGCGGGTCGAGCAGTCCGGTGAACCGTCCCTGTGCGTTGAGGGTACTTTGGCCATGACGCAAAAGGATCAGGGTACCTAGCTCGGACATAACTCACCTACCTTTGAAGAGCAAAGGTAGGAACCATCAGCCAAACGGCGGTTCGAACTGCTAAGCAATTCCGGCGGGATCCATCGCCATAACTAACCATAGCGTGACTCGTGCAACTAGCACCAGCTATGCTCACTTATCGGCTCCAGAAGGAGCCGCCAAATTCGGTGTCCAGTGGACATTAGAGTCTCATAAAATGCCTCAAGAGAAGAAAGGCGCCGATCCCCACAGCGGCGCCAACTACCAGAATGGAACTTGTCAGTGGCTGCCCGGCTGCGGCCAGCATCGGCGCCAGCACGGTCAGTATCACGCCAAAAATGCCCATCACTAACATCTTCCGTCTGTATATTTCGTTTAATATCTCGTGAAAGTAACTTTATTTTTCATGCTGAATTGTGCACTCATAAGAGATTTCTCTACCAGAAAAAACACATAGTTTGCGCCGCAAAAATAACAGAATAAACTTACAGCCGCAACATGCTATTTAAGGACAAAATCGAGTTCCAGAGGGTGGATATTTCATACCTAACCCCACTGAACATGCACGCTTTGGTGATCAGAGCCGAAACCTACTGTTTCTTATTACAGGTATTGACCAAGTCTCCGCATGCAGAATGCTTGTTGAATATGGCCAAAAGATAGTATCAGAAATCCATTTGCTGGCCGAAAGGTCAACTAAAACTTGGGCCGATCAGCGGGTCACGGTACTACGCTGAGGTACCTGATCAAGTTCTCTGATAGCCCTGTCATGACAAGATGGAGAAAACACGTGAGTACTCGTAAAAATTTTTCTGCACCACGGATTATTCCGGCAGCTTTTGCGGTTTTGGCAATAGTCAGCGGCCTGGTATTTCCTCGCATTGACGTTCTCTACCTACTGGGGCATGTGTTAGCACTTATTTTCGCGGTGGCTGTGCCACTTAGCTATGCGTGGCTCTCACGAAACTTTCAACCTAAAGGGAACATGGTCCGCCGGTTCTTCCTGATCTGTTTCGGTAGTTTGGCCGTAGTCTCAGCATCTGCCAGCCTGGTTTTAATTTCCATGGGAAGCAGTGCTGGCGCTTCAGGCGATATTGGTGGCATATTCCTGTGGATACTTGCCACGGCCACACTGTTGATTCTTTCCGTGGCAACAGCGGTTGTTGAGCCACAGAAGTCTGCTCTCCCAGAGCAGTAAATAGTTTAGAAGGTTGAAAGGTTCCGCTAGGAGGAATATTTTTCCAGAACGTGGCGTTAACTCGGAGCGACGACAGTACTACGTATCGAAAGAGTGCCAGTGCCCCTGAATAACGTGACCACATATGTTATCGAAGACGCCGCTGCAGAGGTCAGCGGATCAGCAGAGGAGCAGCTCATCCTCAACGAAGCATTCAAGCGGCGCGACGGAATACTTCAGTACCTCAATACCGAACTTCAATTCCCGGCCCAGGACACAGTGGCGCAGGCACGGTTGCGCATGCTCGCACGTCGCCGCGCTGAACTACAACACGCAGGGCAAGGACTGATCTTTGGTCGACTCGACTCGTTAGATCAAACAGTCCGTCATCTGGGACGCGTGGGTATACCGAGCTCCGACGATGACGATGATCCTCTAGTCATTGACTGGCGCGCACCTGCCGCACGCGCCTTCTACACTGCTACACCCGTGGACCCACAAGGCCAGGCGCGCCGTCGGCATATAAGAACCAACGGGCGTGAGGTGATCGGCGTAGACGACGAGCCACTTGATGGCTCGAGAGCCAGTGAACTAGTTGGTGAGGGCGCGCTGCTGGCCGCGCTCGATGAGCGGCGGACAGGCCAGATGAGTACTGCCGCAGCAACCTTGCAGCGCGAACAGGACGATGTGATTCGTGCTGGCGCCCGTGGTCCGCTGGTTGTTCAAGGCGGCCCCGGGACTGGGAAAACAGTGGTGGCACTTCACCGAGTTGCCTATCTACTTTTCACTTATCCCAAACTTGCCGCACAGGGCGTGTTAGTCATTGGACCATCACACCGCTTCTTGGACTATATTGCCCAGGTTTTACCGGCACTGGGGGAAACCGCAATGGCCTCAGCCACCTGCGACACCCTGGTACCTGGCATCGAGGTGGAGCGCGTTGAGCAGCGCGAAGTAGCAGAGATCAAGGGCCGGGCACTCTGGCAACAGGCACTCACGCGGTATTGTGGATCGTTTGTGCCAGAGCCTGCCGACCTGGAGCTACTGTGGGAAGGTGAGCGCTACACAATAGATGAGGGACGAATCGCACGAGCGATCCGCTCAGCAACCTCGGGGCGTTCCTACCATGCGGCACGGGCAGTCTTCATAGCGCAGGTTCACGATTTACTCACCGACGCAATAATCGAACGCAACGAAGAAACGCTGAGACAGGTGGAAGCTGGCCTTGAAGACCTGCTCAGCGAATTCGATGCCGCATTCACTCACACCGATAATCGCGCCGCCACTAGCGGCGCAACCGGGGCCGAAGTTGACGGGGTACTGACAGAAGCAGACATCGAACTACTGCGGGATAGGATCGCTGACGATGCCAGTCTGCGTGCTGTGCTGTACCGATGGTGGCCGAGCCGCGATACTGCCGTGGAGCTACACCGGTTCCTAGGAGAAACAACATTGCTCTCTCAGTGGGTGCCTGAGCTGACTGCTCGCCAACGAACGGCAATCGTCGGCGAACCGCAAACCTGGGCAAGTAGCGACATACCCCTCTACGATGCTTTGGCTGATTTACTGGGCGAGACACACCCAAAGAGCGAACAAGGCGAATTCTTATCCGATCGAGCACCCGCACAACGAGACTGGGTTTACGGACACGTGGTCATCGACGAAGCGCAAGAACTTTCACAAATGCAGTGGTTCATGGTCATGCGCCGCTGCCCATCTCGTTCTATTACAGCTGTTGGCGACATCGACCAAGCGGAGGCCCCTCATCTGCACACAACATGGGCAGAAGCTGTCAGCGGAGCCTTCGGTGAACGATGGACCGAAGCGCAACTCACTATTTGTTACCGCACCCCGATGGAAGTCATGGCGCTCACAGCATCAGTGCTGCGCAATGCCGGCAGCCATAACGACCCCCCTCGCGCGGTTCGAACTTCTGGCATTGAACCGTGGGAACGCACCGTGACCGAGGAGAGTCTAAACGCCGAAGCTGCACTCGCCGTGGAGCAACTATCCACCCGGTGGAAGGGCGGGATGGTCGGTGTCATCGCTCCCCTCGAACGCCTCTACACTTTGCGAACAGCTTTGCCGGGAACACCAGTTCTTTCCGCAACGGATGCCAAAGGTCTGGAATGGGATGCCACGTTACTTGTGGACGCCCCAAGCATTGCAGCCCAGCCTCGAGGATGGAACGGACTCTATGTAGCTCTCACCCGTTGCACCCAAGAGTTGGGGCAGCTCCTGGTGAAATAGGACACCAAGCTAAGACCACACCTTGATAGTTTGACCCGACTCCGCACCATAGACGCTTCGAACATAGGCACTAGCGGCATGTGCTCCGGGGATAGGCGCGAATCCGGGAAAGATTGTGGCGTATGAGCTGGCAGATTCCTGCAACACTGTTGCGCTGACCGTGTTTAATCTGATTCTCCGTAATTCTTGGGCTGCATTGCTGACAAAGGCATCAAGGCCTTTGTTCGCAATGGAGCTAGGAGAACCGCCGCGGAAGGCGAAGCTGCCCACAATGCCACTTGTTAACGTGATCGATCCGCCGTCGATGACGTAGTCACGAGCAGTAAGGGCAATCCTTATCTGGCATAGGAGTTTCCCATCAAGCGTAGTCTTAAAATGCTCAAGGGTAGCTACCTCAGCCGATGCCCACTGGGCACCCCCAATGGTGCTCACCACGGCGTCCACACGACCAATCTTCTTGAAAAGCCGCAACACGCTGGCATCATCATGACAATCAACAGGGAATTTCGCAGAAGATCTGGACGCCTCCAAAATTTCAACTTCACCCTCGCCAAACTCCTTATGATGAGCGTAAAGAGCATGCACCACGTGTCCTCCCATAACGCCAGAGGCACCAATAACGAGGATCCGCATCAGTTTAGTCCCTTCTCCATTTCACCGAAACTATTAGAGGTGTTTACTAAGGATCCGTTCGGCCCAAACCGACAACCACGTTGCCGGCACTGAGATAGCCGCATAAAGCAGTCCAGCAACAATAAAGATCGGCAGGTATTGGAAAGTTGATGAGCCAATGGAATAGGCCTGGCTCATTAGTTCGGGAACGGCCACCGAGTAGGCCAGCGAGGTCGCCTGAAACAAAAGGACAGCAAAACCCATCAGAGACGGGAGCGCTATCCTCAGTCCCTGCGGAATGATAATGAACCGCAAGCTATCTCGACGGCTCATCCCCAGCGCGTTCGATCCTTCGATTTCCCCGGCAGGAACCCCTTGCATGCCGCCGCGGATAAGTTCGGCACTGTAGGCGGCAGTTGTCCAAGTCAGAGCCAGGCAGGCAGACGCCATGGCGCTCAAGGTGATGCTGGCATTGGGCAGTCCGTAATACATCAGCTGCAACAGCACCAATGCCGGCGCCCCGCGCCCAACTTCAACAAAGAACACGGAAATATACCTAAATACTTTGTTCCGTGCCACCACGCCGAAGGAAAAGACAAGGCCTATAGGTAGGCCAATAACTAGACTTAGAAGCGTGAGCGTGAGGCTGACTTTAAGACCACCAAGCAGGGTTGGTCCGTATTCGATCGCAATCTCAAACAGGTTATTCATCGCGCCACCGCCTTTCGCATCTTAATGTCCAGACGCCTAGAGAGCAGTCCCAACGGAACGCTGAGCACTATATAAACTGCGGCGGCAACAAAGAAGACCATAATGCCCTCACCTGACTGCCGAGCATACTGGTTGGACATAAAAACAATTTCCGAGACACCAATGGTTGAAGCAATTGAGGAGTCCTTCAGAAGCCCAATAGCGAAGGTGGTGTACGCCGGAATAACTGAGCGTGCGGTCTGCGGTCCCACGATGCGAGTCCAGACGGTTGCTTGCCGAAAGCCGAGGGCTGAGCTGGCCTCCCACTGTCCTTTGGGTATGGATGAAATTGCGCCTCGAAAGATCTCCGCTAAGTAGGCAGCTGCAACCACTCCGAGCCCAATAATGCCGGCTTGCAATGCGCTTAGCTTTACGGCCCCGATGGTTATTCCGTAGTAGAGAATAAATAACCACACAACAGGGGGCACACCGCGCAGAATATCCACGAGACCACGCGAAAGCAACCAAATAAGCTTATTCTTGCTTCGAAGACCGGCCACGATGGGTAGTGCAATCACACTGCCTATCATCAGAGCGAGCACCGTGACAACAATCGTCATTGGCAGGCCCATCATGACTACTTTTAGCATGTCCATGATCTAACGCTCCAGTACTGCACGCAGAAAACGGCGGGTACGATCCTGCTGCGGGTCTTGAAGTATCTGCAGCGGGTTGCCTCGCTCGATGATGCCACCGTCCGCCATGACCACCAGCTCATCGGAGACACTCTTGGCAAACGCCATTTCGTGGGTGACCACCACCATGGTCATACCACTTGCGGCCAGCTCTTTCATGACCTCAAGTACTTCAACTCCCACTTCCGGATCAAGTGCGGAAGTTGGTTCGTCAAAGAGCATGACCCGAGGACCAAGAGCCAGAGCCCTGGCGATGGCGATTCGTTGCTGCTGACCACCGGAGCAACGAGACGGGTACTGGTCCGCCTTATCCCCCAGTCCCATGCGCTCAAGTAGTTCCATTGACTTCTCATTGGCCTCATCGCGGGTACGGCCCAGGATCCGCTCCTGAGGCAGGCTAATGTTTCTGAGTACTGTCATGTGCGGAAAAAGATTAAAGTGCTGAAAGACCATTCCTGCACTTCGCCGGAGAGCGGCCAAGTTTTTGGGGTTAATTTTTTCTCCCGCAACGATGCGGTGCCCATCAATCTCGATTTCTCCGCTGTCCGGCTGCTCCAAGAGATTCATGCAGCGAAGTACGGTGCTTTTGCCAGCACCGCTGGGTCCAATCATGGCTGTCACCGACCCCTCTGCAACGCTCAATGAGACGTCACGAAGAACGACGTTCGTACCGTAGGCCTTGGCAAGGTTCCTGACCTGCACCACGGGCGTAGCGGATACGGAATTAAGCTGTGTCATCAGTTGTCCTAATTTCTTTTAGTCGTGCTTCCTCAATCAGGGCGTTTCCTTCGCGACCACGAACGAAACGCCCACAACCACACCGAAAGGAGGGCTTATCCGCCGTCGCACATGTGAGTCTCGTAAGCGGCAATAGCTACGGCCAAGTCCTGCCATGGCATACCCGTTGTTTTAAAAACCACCGGTTTGCCTGTTACAGGAGTGGCCCGTTCAAGAACCAGCTGACCCACCGTGATGAGATCTGAGCACGAGGCGATAGCGCCAGATTCCAATGCTTGGATCACATCTCCGGCTTCCCGAAGCGCTGAATCCAACGATTCAACACAGACGGTAGCCCGAGCCATGAGGGCATCATCAAGCTCACGATGATCGCTATCGTGAGAGCCCATCGCCACCACAACAGCGTTTGGTTTCACTAGTGAACCGTCAAAGAGCGGCTGCTCTGATGCTGTACAACAGACAACAATGTCAGCGCTGGAAATGGAGTCATCATCACCGATAGAAACGTTCGGTACCAGTTCAGCTGCCCGTGCAACAAGCTCCTTTGCTGCGCTTGGATTCCTGCCAAGGATCTCCACGGAAAGTAGATCGAAGATCTCGCTAAATATCTTGATATGCTCCCAAGCCTGAACCCCCGTGCCGTAGATGAGCAGCCGCTTGGGACCGGGGGTGGCCACCAAGCCAACACATAGGGCTGATACACAAGACGTGCGCCAGTTCGTCAGTGCAATACCGTCGAGTATGGCCAAGGGGCGCTGGTCGGCACCACCGAAGAGTGCATACAAACCTTGAATAACAGGAGAGTCAGAAGCCGCATTCTTCGGAGTGATTGTCAGCAGCTTTGTCCCGACGTAGTGATCATTCGAAGCAGGCATCTGCATGAATGTTCCGGCCGAGGTTTCAATCCTGGTTCTAGGAACCCCTGCCTCGGGGTCGAATCCAGCGAGTAGAAAAGCTGTCATGGAATCAATTGCCGCCTGTGCCGTCAAGGCGCTCCCAACAGCCGCCTCGTCCATGAACTCAGGGACCTTCATGGGCATTTGAGTACGATTCGTCTCTGAGTTCATTACTCCGGAATCCTCCCTATCGGTGGGTACTTTCCTTACAGACGGGCATCATTCATTGCCCTTATTCCACCAAACGAGGTTCGCCAGTGTCTGCCGCGGTTGCCGGCAAACCATAGGACTCCAAAACTTGCACGATCTTTCCATCAGTTTTCATGGACGTGATTGAGGCGTTGATGGCCTTCGTCAGATCAGCCTTGTCCTTGGAAACCGGGAACCCAATTTGGGCTGGTTCTTTAGAGGCAATGACGCGAGGGTCCGGAGCCGCACCAACCACCTTGTACGTGGAATCTCCCTTGTACATTTCAACAGCTGATCCGTACCCGTCAATGCCAACCTCAATGCGGCCGGTCTTAAGATCTGCTTGCATCTCCACAGCGCTTGGATAGATGGTCAAATTTGATCCCATCACCTTTTTCATGTCAGCAACCCACAGATATCCATCTACAGTGCCAACTTTCATACTTTCCAGCTTTGGAATCTCGTTCACACCGGCCTCAGAAATGAATCCCATCTCATCGGTATAGATCGGGTCCGTAAGATCAACGATCTTGGCTCGAATTGCTGTGCGGTAGTAGCAACCGATGGCCACATCGGCCCGGCCGCTTTGTACTGCAGGAATTGTGCCCGCGTACGAGGTGGATTCTACTTTGACTTCCAAACAGTTTTTGGCTGCAAATTCCTTGATGACATCAGCGTCGACTCCGGTGAGCTTGCCATCCTTGTTCGAAGAGAATGGCGGGAACTCAGGCGCCGCTACGGTCAGGAACCCTTCCGACATGGTCTTGAAACTCGACTCTGGTGTGCAGTCCTTCGCAACGCTGCTGACCTCGCTGCCGCCACACGCAGAAAGGGACAAAGCAAGCAACCCTAGCGATGCGGTACCTACCAAAAATTTACGAATGTTCATGGTGATCCTCTTTGATCAGAACTGACCTCAGTCAGAATTTGCGGTAAACGAACAAAGCAATAATAGTGATGTATGACACACAATCGATTGTCGATAACCAATCTGCAGGGAAATTAGTGATATGTCAAGCGTTCGTAAGCAAGAGTCGCATTGATCCAGACGGCTCGACCGCAACGACCGTCGCAGATCGGCACTGACGTGACCTAGTGTTATGGAAGTGTTATCGAGTGTGACCATCACCTGAGGAGCAAAATGCAGGAGCAGCCAATCGCAGTAACCGGATTACGCGCACTGGGTGAGGGCCGGGCGACTCTACGAGATGAGGCTCTCTCCATTGTCCGCCGCGCGATGATGTCAGGTGCCATGCAACCGGGGCGCATTTATTCGGCCAATGCTTTAGCGATTCAGCTTGGCGTTTCCAATAGTCCGGTGCGAGAAGCCATGATGGCACTCAGCGAGAAGGGACTTCTGGAAGTTGTCAGAAATAGAGGATTCCGTGTTGTTGAAATGAGCGCGGCAGATCAGCAAGAAGTTTACGATCTAAGAATGCTGGTGGAAGTAACGGCCATTGGACGAGTAGCTGAACGCGGGGTGAACACTACTGACGCAGCACGGCTCACCAAGCTTGCCGAAGACACTGTCGCCACCTCGCAGGCCGATAATATGGTCGACTATCTCGAGGCCGACCAGAACTTCCATCTAGGCATAGTTGAGTTGCTTGGTAATTCCCGGATGACCAAAATTGTAGAAAACCTTCGCGACCAAAGCCGAATTAGCGGTTCGTACTATCTGGCGGAACGAGGGCTACTGGCAATCAGTGCTGCCGAACACCTGCCCATTCTGGAAGCACTCCTGGCCGGCAACCGCGTTCGAGTCGAAGAACTGATGGCTGCGCACCTAAGCTACTCGCTGCCCTAGTCACTGCCCGAGTCACTCCTGTGTGAAGTTGTTTTTGAGCCGTGAGCCGGTTAAGAAACAAAGCACCCACCCCAGAAGCCGTCAGCGCAGCGCTCTACGCCCGCACAGCTGCACCCAGCAGTGCAAAAAAACTGTGGGGCACTACGTGCGATAACGACTGAAGCGAAAATCCATTTCACCAAACACTTGACGTAGATCACATCCGCACTCACTATGGTTATATATAACCCGTTACCGATAGTTGATACCTACAGCGTTGTGGGCGTCGGCACTTCTGAGTCAGGAGGATCAATGTCAAAGTTGGTCTCGCTCAATCTCCCAGTTGGTACCAGCCAGCCCACCCACGCTGATGTGGTCATTGTTGGGGGCGGCGTCATGGGAACCAGCATTGCTTTCCATCTCGCTGAAGCTGGAGTACGCAATATAGTCCTGATCGAAAGGGCTGAGTTGGGCCGCGGTTCCTCGGCCAAACCTCTTGGAGGCGTGCGGGCCACGTTCTCAGACCCAGCAAATATTATTTTGGGTCAACGAAGCCTTCGCTCGTTTGAGAACTTCAATGATCGCTTCAAGACTGATATTGGATTACGCAAAGTAGGCTACCTTTTCCTATGCAGAAGCGAGGCTGAACTGCTCGCCTGCGAACAAAGCACTCACATTCAGAATCGGTTAGGAAGCAACAGCCGGATGGTTTCGCCAACCCAGGCGGTAGAAATCAATCCATTCCTGAGGCAAGAAGCGCTTGTCGGGGCTTCCTTTTCTCCAGAAGACGGATTTGCTGAACCCGAAAAAGTGGTGCATGCCTATGCACAGGCGGCACGTAGTTTGGGCGTGCACATCCTTGAACACACAGAGGTCATGGACGTTTCCACCGCCGGCGGTAGTATCAGCGCTGTCACCACCAACCGTGGAACGATCCAAACCAGCGCTGTCATTTGCTGCGCGGGCGCGTGGTCCCAGCGCGTAGGAGAAATGGTTGAGGTCAACCTTCCAGTGACACCCGTTCGACGACAAATCGGTATGACACCGCAGCTAAGTACACCCATGCCGACAGTCCCCTTCACCTTGGACCTTTCCACCACCATGTACTTCCACAACTACGCCAACGGTATGCTGCTTGGAATTTCCAACTCAGACCAGAAGCCAGGGTTCAACCGGGATTTCACTCACGAATGGCTCTCCGAGTTCAATGCAGCAGCACGAATCTGTGCCCCAGCACTGGCAGAGCCAGAGCTTGCCCAAGGCTGGGCGGGCCTTTACGAAAATACACCTGATCACAACGCATTGATCGGCGTTTCGAAAACAGTCCAGGGCTTTTACTACGCCACCGGATTCTCCGGCCATGGATTCCTTCAGGGACCAGCCGTGGGCGAGCTCATCAGAGACCTGTTCTTGGGCCGGGAATCGTTCATTGATCACAGCTCGTTTTCCGCTGACCGTTTCACGGAGGCAGCCAAACTTTTCCAAGAAGTACACATTATCTAATCCTTCGAAAGGAGCAATATTATGAGATCACTGAAAACTTGGGAACTTCGTGCCGAGTTCGCTAAACGGCTTTCCACCATGTACGGCAATGAAGTTCCTGCCTACAACGACCTCGTAGAGGTATCCACGTCAGTCAACGAAGACTATGTCGCTAAGAATGGTGCAGAAGCAGAACGCCTCGGAAGCATCGCACGTGTCACGGCAGAGCGGCATGGAGCAATCCGTGTTGGGTCAGCCGAAGAAATGTCTCAGGTAGCTCGAGTTTTTGCTGCGTTTGGGATGTTTCCTGTGGGTTTCTATGACCTTCGGGACGCATCTTCAAGTTCCGTGCCGGTGGTTGCTACAGCCTTTCGACCCATTGATGAGCAGGAGCTTGCAAAAAATCCTTTCCGCGTTTTCACCTCGATGTTGGCGGCCGAAGATCCGCGGTTCTTTGACGCGGAACTACAAGCTGAACTTGCTGCGTTCATTGGTGCCCGGGAACTCTTCTGTCCGGAGCTTCTGGAACTGGCAGACTATGCGGTCAGCGTTGATGAGCTCCCTCAGGAGAGAGCGGATCGTCTTTTAGAACTAGCGACGGCGTCGCTGGAACTCTCCAGCGACCCTGTTGATTACCAGTGGTACAAAAAACTTGAGGCAATTTCCGCAGTTGCTGCCGACATTGGTGGAGTGAGCAGTACACATATTAACCACCTCACGCCCAGGGTTCTTGACATTGACGATCTCTACGAGCGGATGCAGTCACGTGGAATTTCCATGATCGATGAAATACAGGGGCCACCGAGGTGGGATGGTCCAGATGTCCTGCTGCGGCAGACCTCCTTCCGGGCGTTGGGTGAAAATAGAGTCTTTCGCTATGCGGATGGGACAACCAATGAAGGCCAACTCCGTGTGCGTTTCGGGGAGGTCGAGGCCCGTGGAATCGCTTTGACCCCAGCAGGGCGTGACTTGTATGACCGAATGGTTGCGGAGGCCGAGCGACGGTTGGCCAACTCGGCTAACAGTGCAACACGCGCTGGTGTAGCTGCTGAGGTCTGGGCGGAAGAGCTCCCCCAGACGGAGCAGGAGCTGGCCGCGCGTGGTTTGGCATTCTTCACTTTCGGTTTGGATGAAACTGCACTCGCCAGCGCATCTGTTCCCGAAACCATCTCTTTACGCGAGTTAATCACGGCTGGGATCGCTGTGCCCCAACCCATCGTCTACGAAGACTTTCTCCCACGCTCAGCAGCTGGCATTTTTCAATCGAACTTGACCGAGGAAGGCTCAAAAGATGAGAGCCAGACCGGCACAAGTTACGACATCTACCGCATGTCCTCGATCATCGGCGCAGAGGTTCATGATCCCAATACTCTCTACCAAAGACAGCAGGATCTTTCTGTTGCAGCCTTAGCCGAACTCCTCAAAATCAGCATCACCCACTAGACCACACGCATTCCTTTAGAAAAAGAAAATCACAAGGAGAATCCCATGACTGAAACACTTACTCAAAACATCGAACTAACATCCAAAGTTCGGTCCTCGCTGGAGGCTTGTGGAGTCGATATTGACGCTTTGAGCGGCGCCCACGAAGCCCTCTCTCCGTTGACTGGCGAAATCCTCATGAACCTGCCGGTTAACACTGAAACCGAAATAGATACGATGATCGCTCAGGCCGCAGAAGCCTTCAAGACCTGGCGTGACGTCCCGGCCCCTGTCCGCGGCAACCTGGTTAAACGGTGGGGTGAACTCCTAACACAGCACAAGGGCGATCTAGCAGTCATAGTCACCGCGGAGGCCGGAAAAATCACTTCAGAGGCACTGGGTGAAGTGCAGGAAATGATCGACATCTGTGACTTCGCCGTAGGCCAGTCCCGCCAGCTGTACGGGAAAACCATGCCATCGGAGCGTCCAGGCCACCGATTGATGGAGACCTGGCATCCACTTGGCGTGGTCGGGATCATCTCTGCGTTTAACTTCCCAGTCGCGGTCTATGCGTGGAACACAGCGCTTGCTTTGGTCTGCGGAGACACTGTTGTGTGGAAGCCCTCAGGCATGACGATGCTCAGTGCCATAGCAGCTGATGCGCTGCTGGCTCGCGCAGCCCAAGAAGTCGGAGCGCCCAAAAACCTGCACAAATTGGCCCTTACCGATCGGGTAGGCGGACAACTAATAGTGGATGATCCCCGTATTGCACTGGTTTCAGCCACCGGCTCAGTCCGGATGGGGCAAGAAGTTGCCCCGCGTGTAGCTCAGCGGTTCGGCCGCGCACTCTTAGAACTCGGCGGCAACAATGCTGCCATCGTCACCCCTTCAGCAGACCTGGATCTTGCGTTGCGGGGTATTGTCTTTGCTGCCGTGGGAACAGCAGGTCAACGGTGCACCTCCATGCGGCGCCTAATTGTGCACGAGTCCATTGTTGATGATCTGACACAGAAACTTGTTAGCGCCTACGGGACCTTGCGCATTGGCACCCCGTTAGATGAGGAGAATTTGATCGGTCCCCTAATCAATAAGTCCAGCTTCGAGGGGATGCAGAATGCCCTTACCGCGGCGAAGGAACAAGGCGGCACCGTACTGTGCGGTGGCGCAAGGGTTAAAGCAGACGAGCAGCCTGGCGCCTACTACGTGGAACCGGCAATTGTGCGCATGCCATCTCAAACACCCGTGGTCAAAGATGAGACGTTCGCGCCGCTGCTGTACGTGATGAGCTACACAGACTTTGATGACGCCGTCGCTTTGCAAAACGATGTTCCGCAGGGCCTCTCCTCAGCCGTTTTTACCAACAATCATGCCGAAGCTGAGCAGTTCCTGTCCGCGGCCGGCTCCGATTGCGGAATTGCGAACGTGAACATCGGTACCTCTGGTGCTGAAATCGGTGGCGCCTTTGGGGGCGAGAAAGAAACTGGTGGTGGTCGCGAATCAGGCGCCGATTCCTGGAAGGTATACATGCGCCAAGCCACGAACACTGTTAATTACTCGGGCGAACTGCCTTTGGCACAGGGCGTGAAGTTCCTCTAAGAATCTCTGTTGGTGGCGTCGCTCTACCAGGACGACGCCACCAACACGCTGTGCGTGGATTTCCTTGACAAGCACCACCGTTGACAACAATTTATTAGGGAGTAACTGGCAATGACGAGTCTGTTCGACATGATGGATGAGTGGGGCCCTGAAAAGATCGTCACGGTCAGTGATAACAAAACAGGCATGAAGGGAGTCCTTGTTATTGACAACACCGCACGCGGCATGGGCAAGGGTGGCACCCGGATGCAACCCAACGTCAGTGTTGATGAGATTGCACGTCTAGCCCGTGTCATGACCTGGAAATGGGCTGGCGTTGATTTGTTTTTTGGTGGCGCCAAGGCAGGCATCCGAGCAGACCCCCACTCCCCCCACAAAGAAGCAATTTTGAGGTCTTTTGTCCGGGCGCTGAGCAACGAGGTCCCCTCAGAGTATGTTTTTGGTCTAGACATGGGACTAACCGAAGACGACGCCGCCATCATTGTCGATGAACTCGGAGATCGCGGTGCCGCGGTAGGAACGCCTTACGATCTAGGCGGGGTGCCGTATGACCAGCTCGGCATCACAGGCTACGGAGTTGCGGAAGTGACAGATGAGGCTGCCCTGGCTGTTGGTTTACAGGGACAGCGTGTAGCCATCCAAGGATTCGGTGCAGTGGGTCATGCTACTGCCGCGCGTTTGCACGAGCTCAATTACAGCATTGTATCCATCTCCACCGCGGAAGGAGCCTTGTACAATCCAGCAGGATTGGACGTTCCTGAAATGCTGGCTATGCGCGCACGTTCCGGGGATGGTTTTGTCAAGGAATTACCGCAATTCGCCATTCCCATGGGCAGTGAACTCTTCGTGGACGCCGACATTGCGATTCCTGCCGCGTTACAGGACGTCATCAACGAAAATAACGTAGGAAAGATTTCGGCGAAAATGGTGGTGGAAGGTGCCAACCTTCCCACGAACGCCGCCGCTCAACAGGCTCTTCACTCCTCCGGCATCACAGTAGTCCCGGATTTCGTTGCCAATGCCGGCGGCGTTGTGAGCGCAGCGTTCGCCATGGAAGCGCGCTATTCCCCGTTCCGCCCCGAAACCGAGCAAATCTACAGTGCTGTTTCAACCAAGCTCCGGGCAAATACCAACACAGTGCTAGCAGAGGCAGAGAAACTGGACTCCACGACTCATCATGCAGCCCGCGCACTTTCTCAAGATCGGGTACTCCGCGCCATGAAGTACCGCGGTAAGCCGCTTCAGTACTGACTGATCACATCTGCCACACTCTGGAGAGGGATTCCCACAGCACATGAACATTGACAAACTCGTCCAAGAATTGAGCTCCTCCGTTGCCGGGATTGTCGACGCCAGTTCACGTCGTCGCGCCGAGTATTCAACCGACGCCTCCAACTACCGGGTGGTCCCCCAGATAGTTCTCATGCCAAAAGATGAGAACGACGTCGTTGCTGCAGTAGCACTTGCAAGGCAGCATGGGATGCCGGTCACCGGTAGAGGCGCCGGTACCTCGTGTGCCGGTAATGCGGTTGGGGCCGGACTTGTGCTGGACTTTAGCCGCTTCATGAACAAGATCATCTCTATTGACCCCGTCAAACAAACCGCACTAGTTCAGCCAGGGGTTGTCCTCAGCGACCTGCAACGAGCCGCGGCCGTTTATGGTTTACGCTTCGGTCCGGACCCTTCAACGTCAACACGATGCACTATGGGCGGAATGATCGGCAACAACGCCTGTGGACCGCATGGGCTGTCCTATGGCCGCACAGCTGATAACGTAAGCAGCCTTCGCTGGCTGACGGGTTCCGGGCGCATCTTGGAACTGGGAGCCGGGAAGGAATCGGTGGCCCAGGTCCCTGGCCTGGAAGACTTTGTCATGGCCAACTTGGAGGTCATCCGTCTGGAGTTCGGGAGATTCGGACGTCAGATTTCCGGTTACAGTTTGGAGCACCTGCTGCCCGAGAACGGCAGGAACGTAGCTGCGGCTCTGACCGGCACGGAAGGTACTTGCGGAATCATTTTGCAGGCGGAAGTGAAGCTGGTCAAATCCGCACCGGCTCCGGCGTTGGCAGTTCTCGGTTATGCCGATATGCCCTCCGCAGCCGACGCTGTCCCGGGACTCCTCCCGCATCATCCGTTGGCGCTTGAAGGGCTCGATGCCCAACTTGTGAACGTCATTCGAAATGCCAAGGGCGATCATGCGGTCCCGGAGATGCCGCGTGGTAACGGTTGGTTGATGGTTGAGATGGGCGGTGCCACGTCCGCTGAAGCTGTTGCAGCCGCCGAACGCATGGTGCAGGACGCTGGTGCGATCGATTCTGTTGTTATGCCTGCCGGCCCCGAAGCCCAACGCCTGTGGAAGATCCGAGCCGATGGCGCAGGGCTGGCTGGCCGAACGGCCAACGGGGCCCAAGCCTGGCCTGGCTGGGAAGACTCAGCTGTACCCCCGGAACATTTGGGAGCTTACCTGCGTGACCTGGAAAAGCTCATGGATGATGAAAATGTTTCAGGCATGGCTTACGGACATTTTGGGGATGGCTGTGTACACGTAAGAATAGATTTCCCTTTGGCTGAACACGCACATGTCATGCGGCGTTTTTTGAGCGCTGCCGCAAATCTGGTCGCCAAGTACGGTGGGTCCCTTTCCGGAGAGCATGGCGATGGCAGGGCACGCAGTGAACTTTTACCCGCCATGTATTCGACCAAAGCCATCGCGGCCATGGCCGCCTTCAAAGCACTCTTTGACTTGCAGGACACGTTTAATCCGGGTGTCATTGTCAGCCCCGAACCCTTCGACGCTCACCTTCGACGTCCACAAGCAAAGAGCCTTCTAGCCACTGACGGGTTTGCGTTCGCCCATGATGATGGCAACATCACCAACGCTATGCACCGCTGTGTTGGTGTGGGCAAATGCCGTGCTGACCTTCGTGATGACGGAGGATTCATGTGCCCGTCCTACCTTGCAACAAAGGATGAGAAGGATTCCACCCGAGGCCGGGCCCGGGTCTTGCAAGAAATGTTGAACGGCGGTGTGGTTTCCATGGATTGGAGTTCCCCCGAAGTTCATGACGCCCTAGATCTATGTCTTAGCTGCAAGGCTTGCGCCAATGATTGCCCAACGGGCATTGACATGGCCATGTACAAATCAGAAGCCCTCCATCAAAGCTACAAGGGCAGGATCCGCCCCATCACTCACTACAGTTTGGGTAGGCTCCCCACCTGGCTAGCCCTTGTAGGTCCCTTCGGGCCGCTGCTAAATCAGCTCGCGTCTATCAGCTTTATCCGGAAGTCACTGCTGAGAATGGCTGGGGCCGATCCCCGACGGTCACTGCCGATTTTTCCCAAAAAGCCATTCCACTCCATGAAGCACCCCTCAGTCCCTATGTCCGAACGGGCCGCGCCTGTGCAGGTCGGCGGGACGAGTGATCGTCAGGTGGTGCTCTGGGTAGATTCTTTTTCCGACACGCTTAGTCCGGAGGTACCCCAGGCTGCTCTAAAGGTCCTTGCGGCTGCAGGATGCACTGTTGATATCACTGGTCCAGGGGCGTGTTGTGGACTCACTCTCATCTCCACCGGCCAGCTCACTGCCGCTAAAGTGAAACTGCGTAAAACCCTTGATGTACTCCACCCCTATGTTCTCAAAGGCCAAACGATCATAGGCCTAGAACCGTCCTGCACCGCTGTGCTTCGTTCGGACCTGCTCGAATTACTGCCAGATGACCCGCGCGCCCAAGAGGTCTCGGCCAAGGTCAAAACGGTCTCCGAATACTTGGCCTCGATCAACTGGCAGCCGCCTCTCAGCGCAGAACGCATTCTGGCACAGCCACACTGCCACCAATACGCCATCATGGGATACACAGCAGATCTGGCTCTCTTGGACTCGATGGGCTGTGATGTGGAAGTTTCCAGCGGATGCTGTGGCTTGGCAGGCAACTTCGGCATGGAGAAGGGCCACTACGACGTTTCCGTGACGATTGCCGAACAAGGCATTTTGACTAAAATCGAGGATGATCCGCAACGAAGCATCCTCGCTGACGGCTTCTCCTGCCGGACACAAGTATCCGACCTGGCACAGCGAGACTCCCGCCACCTGGTCCAGATCATTGCGACAGCACTGGACGCTCCCAAACAATAGATCCCACAGGCTAGATCCCAGGGACAACCCGGACTGATTCTTTTAGTGCAAAGGGACTTTAGCGCTCAGGTCAGTTTGTGGCCTTGCCGGTGGAAGTGGCGGGCTCGCTCAGAGGATTTTGGTCCAGGTTACGTTGACGGCGGCGTTGGTGCCGAAGCTGCAAGATGCGGACCGCTCCGGCTACAGCCACTACTATTCCGCCGGCAACAGCGGCTATGAAAAGTGCCATGCCCAAAGACAGCTCGCCCACAATACCGAAGTATTTCACGCTCACACGGTCCTGGTTTTGCAGGATAAAGATGATCAGCAACACCAGTACAACGAGTCCAGAACTAACGGCAACCCAGATCATCCCGGCCCTGGTGACATCCGTGTTTCCATCCTGGGAAACAATGCGCTTATTTGAGGACCGCCCCCGGGTGGATACCGGGGCAGGCCTTAGGGTTGCTTCCCCAGAAGGAAAATCTCCCTGTGTTGGATCCTTCAGGGTTGGATCCTCCTGTGTTGGATCCTTCAGGGCTGGATCCTTTAGGGTTGGATCCTCCTGCGGGTGCGGTGCTGGATCGGTTGCCATGGTTCCCCATTTCGTGGTTTTACTGTGGCTACTCGCCTCTGTCCTTGGCCTCATGTTACCCCGTAGCATCTGCGCAGTCTTGAACTGAGATTTTCCGAGGTGCCGCGGCGGTTACCCCACGGCTCCAGCAATCCTCAGATATCCTTAGCTCATGCCCAGCTCGAAGACCTCATCAACTACACCGGCGCAACGACGCCGTCCAAAAACTTCACCTGGCGGCTCCTCTGTGTTTGGGAGTGGACGCCTCGCCAGCCTTGTCGATTCGGTTCGTACGCAGCTATGGCCGGTACCTGTGGCCGCAATTATCGTAGCCGTTATTGCCGGCCAATTTTTGCCTTACCTGGATAAGGAAGTGCAAAATAACCTCCAACCGATGATCTCGGCTTGGATCTTTGGTGGCGGTCCGGACGCGGCAAGCAACCTCCTTCAGACAATCGCCGGTGCCATGGTCACGGTCACCGCCCTCACCTTTTCCCTCACCGTTGTGACATTGCAGCTAGCCAGCAGCCAGTTCTCCCCGCGCCTGCTGCGAACATTTACGCGTGACAGAGTTGTGCACTCTACCCTTGCTCTTTTTCTTGCCACCTTCGCATTCTCGCTGACCCTGCTGCGCAGTATCCGAACGTCTACGGATCTCAGCGAGGGGTTTGTCCCGAAAATCTCTGTCACGGTGGCTTTCCTGCTGGCCGTGGCAAGTGTCTTGGCGCTGGTTGGTTTCTTGTCACACCTTGCCCGGCAGATCCGGGTGGAGAGCATGCTGAAAACTGTTTACGATGAAACCGTCACCTCTCTTGGGCGGGTCTTTCCAGAGGACGAGGAACCTGACACTTTGGCGTCCAAGACGGCCCTTGAAAGTGGTGCGGGCTTCAGGCCCATCGAGAGCGGAGCTTCGGGCTTCCTCTTGACTGTCGATGGTGCCGCCGTCTGTGCCGGCGCCGCAGAGGCAGGGGCCGTCGTCGTCTTTCAGAGCACCCCCGGTGACTCCTTGATTCAGGGCGTTCCATGCGCTCGAGCACGCTCCGCTGGCGGTGGCAGATTGGATGAGGAAGCATTCGTTGCGCTTTCCGACGCTGTACAGGCAAGTATGGGGATCGGGTTTGAACGCACCTCCGTCCAAGACGCCACTCTTGGACTGCAACAACTCTTGGATATTGCATCCCGAGCACTCTCCCCCGGTATCAATGACGCCACCACCGCCGTTCACGCCATTGGGCATGTCTCCGCGCTACTGTGCGGACTGGCGGATTGCAGCACAGGTCCGTACCTGGTGAGGGACGACGACGAGAACCCTCGCGTGCTCATGAAGCGGCCAACACTTTCTCACATGCTTGATATCGCCATGCGCCAGCTGTTGCAGTACGCAATGGATGACCCCCGTTCCGCTGAGCGCACAATCATCATGCTCCGTGAGCTGGCATGGGTGGACACAGCGGAAGAGCTTGATGAGACGCTGAAAATACAAAGCAGGCTGGCGGCGCAAGCTCTTAGAAACAGCGATCTTAGCGAGGCTGAAACTGAACGCATTTTAGCTATCATGAACGCTGACTACCCGGGCGTATAGACAGTACACGCGGGCGGCTTCCGTTACTACTTCGGCCCAGTGCTCAAATCTTCTTTAGTGCCCCGCCTTTATGCATGGCAACGTGTTCTGTTTTATCACTCTTAATCTCATACTGGGGGTCATCCTCGCTGCACCGGCGCATATGACCTTTGTACTGAACATCTTGGTTATGCACCTTGACGATTTTTCCTTCCACATATCCTGCCTCGGAGTTCCACCGCACGTGGTCTCCTACGGAGAATTCTTGTGACATCAACTTGCTCCTTTTTGCTCATCTGGTCCCGGCGGTAGCGAATAATGCTCCAACGGCACAGCCTCATGGTTGACGCGCCCATGCGTACGGCGTTGCTCTTTCATCTCCGCCTCAAACAGGTGGCGTTTTCCCTCAACGAGGTGGTGACGAGCATGTTTCTCCGCGGCCTTGAAATCCTTGTAATAGCCAGCGTCATACTCCTCAACTATTTGAAAAGTCCAACGCCCACCGAGGACGTTGCGGCCAACGATGTCCCGCTCGATGCTATTTGCCATGTCCACGTGGCCGGCGTCCCGAAGCAATGAAAGCGCCTCTCCCAAAGCAAGATCGGCTTTTCCCGTTAACCGGTGGAAGCCGTACAACAGTCCTCGGGCATGTTCCACCACTTCGAGGGCTTCGGAGAGCTTCCCTAGAGCCTGCACTGTCTCATCGCTGATGCCCGCTCCCCGTCGGTGGCGGGCATCCGGTCCGTCCTGCGCTGGCGAAGGTTTCATAACCCACAGCATAGATCCATCCACAGCTTAGATCCAGAACAACAGAATGAGGCTTGTTTTACAGCTCTATTTGCTCAATATCATCGGCCAACCATTTTTCCCCATCCCACATAACATTGGCTGCCAGAGGTAGTTGATGGGAGGCGCTCTCTACAATATGCATAAGGTATCCGGCCGTATTGGGGAAGGCGACCAGGTCTCCCGGTGCAACACCTGCAGGGAATTCCAGGCGCCGGCGCAGGAGCAGCTCCTCCTCTATGCAGTAGGCACCCACTAAGAACGCACTACCTACTTTTCTCGTCCTGCCCGGTTGTTCGGCATGGATCAGGATCGGATCAACAAGGAAGTCAGCGGAGGTAGATCTGCATTGTGTTCGGTTCATATGCAAGCCCACGAGCGGTACACCATCGCTGCGGGTCTTGGTGAATGCGACCTCGGCCAGGGTGAGCCCGCAGCCGTCTAGCAATGACCGTCCCGGTTCACAGCGCAGCTGAATCTGCGCACTGGACAATGCTGAGCCGATCGAAGAAGACTCGGATTCGGGCACATACCTCAGGACCTGTTCCAGCCACGGACCACGAATAAGTTCTTGATGATACGGATATACGGCGGAACCGGGAGTGCTTGCCGAGGCACCCAGTCTGTCTGATTTCCATGTCAGCGTTTCGTCACCGGTAGGCAAGTGCGCCAACGTGGACCAAAAATCTCTCCACTGCTCCGCGCTGTCCACGTAGGACATAGGTATCCCACCACCCATGTCCACAAAAGTTGGTTCGTGGCCTATTGCTTGGAGCTCTTTGATGACAGCCAGCGCCTGGTTGATTCCAAGCGATCGTGCGTGCGCGCTGTAACCGTTGAGGTGAAAGTGGATGCCGGTCACCTTGACACTGTTTCCTAGTTCGACCTCGGTCAGTAGTTCCAGCCACTGTCCGGCCAGGAGCCCGAAACGGGTGGGCGGGACTGAGGGGTGGTCAATAACAAGCCGTAGCGCCACGGTGACGGCCTCGCTACCGCGGCTCGCGAGGTCAAGCACATCGCGGAACTCATCTTCGTTGTCCAGGCTGATGGTCACTGCGGACTTGATGGCCAGCTCAAGCAAATCCTTGGACTTCACCGCGGCGCTCACAATGATCCTATCGGCGCGAACCCCACGCTGAAGGCACTGACGTAGCTCGTTCAGACTTGCGACATCGACTCCGCATTCCTCACGGACGGCTTGGTCAATAGCCCCCAGCGTCTTGTTCGCCTTACGCGCGTAAAAGATTTGGAAGTCGATTTCGTGGGTGGCTGCGGCTGCTCGCAACTCTTTGACGTTGCGCCCCATAGCGCTGAATTCGTGAATGTTTACTGGGGAACCGTGAGTCTTCACTAGTTTCTTGCAGAGCACAGGGTTGGCCAGCAGTTCCTCCATCCAAGGCTCGAGCCGGGCTGTTAAGGGTGCTGTACCGTACATTTTTGTTTGCATCATTACGTCCTAAGCGTCGAGTTGATGTGTCACGAGGGCGGTGAGGCGGTGAGCCCACCCACCGTATTCTCGATGGAGAGAGCGGTTCAGGGTGTCATGGCCCAGCGTTGGATCTTCGGTAGGACGGCCCAGTGCCGCCAATGATTCACTTCTGGAGCCGTCCTGTGCCAAGCAGGTGCCGTCCAGATCTGTGCGCAGACCACGGTCACCAGCTCGAACTGATACTGCCCCGTTTTGCAGCAGCGTCTCCACCAATTCGTTGTGAGGGCGGCCCTCCGGTGCCGGTGATTGGAGCGCACCGGGTCCTGGCGTTACGGCGTCAATGAGCACCGTACCTTGCGGCAGCGGCTCTTGCGGCAGGGATTCATGCGGTGCAGCAACGTGAAGGATCCCGGCGTCGAACAATGCCACCATTTTGCGTGCGGTGAGCTCCGGAGGACCGAACGTGAACTTTTCGAGGTTGTGGGCAACCCGTCTGAAACGTTTCCACTCTCTGGTGCTCCGTGGCACCCTGTCTAACGCCGCAACCAGCTCTGCATAAAGTCCAGACCACACTCTTGCCCAAAGCCACCCGGTAGTGACTGGTGCTTCGAGGTGGTTTACAGCCAGAGAATTTCGCAAGGATTCAGCAGCAGTGAAAGTCTTCGCCGGAATCGGAGGATCTAAGGTGGCCTCCACCGACAAACCCATGAAAGCCGTTCGCCACAGCGTCAGCGCGCTCACCGATGAGTCCATGAGTTGGGCACATTCTTGGGCACAGTGGAGTAAAAGCACCCACATTTTATTTAAGGGCACCACTTCACATCCCGGATCGTGAGCATCGCGGCCCCATTGTCGCAGCAGTCCTTGGTACTGCTGTATGCAGGCAAGAACTCCGGCTGGCACAATCTCAGTCTTCGGGTCCATGAGCCTGCCACTTGGCGAGTAGAATATAATTTTCCGTGGCTCTCCCCCACTGGCCACGTACTGTATTTGCTTAGGGTCCCCGGCATTTTCCTCGGAGCGTTGCCACGTGCCGCCTCGGCCTTCTGTCAGGAGCAGAGCGACGTCGTAGGCCGTCAATGCAGCCCCGCGAACCCAGACCGTACTTTCGGCGTCAATGGCTACTTCCGACACTGATGAATAGTCCCCGATCAGAGGACTGGAGTTCAATGCAGCCGCGAGAGGTTTCGGGACGGTTGTGTGAGCTAAACCGTGTCCCGTGGCGAGGAGCACCTCGTCATAGTGACGGACTCCAAATGATCCGTTTATACGCCATTTCTGACCTTCACGTTCAATTGTGGTGACCACGAAGGGCAGGTGTGCCAAGGACATGTTCCCGAACTGACACATAAGCTGGAATTGTTCTTGCAAGTAACGACCCACAAGCGCACGAGGCGGATATTTTTCTCCGGACAGATGAGGTGACACTCTGTTCACCCACAGGTCGAAGCTCTCGGCACTCAGCGTAGACGAGGCGTCCACGATGTGCGCACTGACGTTCAGTCGCAAGACTTCAGGCTGGTTCTCCCGCCATACACTTCCAGAGCCGGGAGGCAGGGGATCATAAACATCTACCGCGAGTTCTCTGGCAGCGGTGGCTGGCAGTGCATCGTGGAGCGCAAGCAGAGCAAAAAGACTTTTAGGTCCGCCCCCTATGACGGCTAGGCGTATCAATTCTCTGAAAAATCGTCAAAGTAAGCTTCATCTGTAGTTGGTTCTGCTTGGAATGTTCTGCGCACCCATTCATCGTTGTACACAGTCTGCAGATAGGGTACCCCTGTGTCGTGAACAATGAATGCGACACGAGTACCGGTCTCGAGGCTGGGTATCAAGCTTCTCATAGCGGCCACGATGGCACCCGTGGAAGCTCCGGCCAGGATGCCTTCACGGCGTGCCAGAAACCTACAGCCGCGCACCATTGCAATTTCTTCGATCTGGCAGACAATATCCGGTTTAGCCGATGCAGATAATTCTGGCAGCACCCCGGCGCCAAGCCCCGGGAGTCTGCGCGTACCGGCTTGCCCGCCAAAGAGCACTGAGCCAACCGAATCAACAGCCACAACTTTGGTGTCCAGACCATGCGCGCGAATGTATTGCTGGCAGCCAAGAAGGGTCCCGGTAGTACTCGTGGCAACAAAAAGATAATCCAGTTTCCCTTCACAGGCGGCCATAATCTCAGGCATCGTGGACTCGAAATGGGCACGTGGATTGGCCAGAGAACCATACTGGTTTGTGGTGACGGAACCCGCGTGCTTTGCTAAGAGGTCCTCAACCCGACGACGGCGGGCGGCGAGCTTGTTCCCGTCTGCGGGGTTTAGAACACGATCCACAGTTGCCCCGTACACTTCCATCAGTTGCAGGGCAAGAGGATTGGCGTTCTCATCGACAACTGCAACGAACGTGATGCCACGCACCACGCACTGGCGTGCCAACGCTATACCTAAATTTCCAGACGTAGACTCTATGATCATGCCGCCTACCTGCAGCGCCCCCGTGCGCAGGAGCTCTTCGATCAACCCGTGAGCCGTCCGCTCCTTAGTACTGCCAGCCAGTTGGAGCAGATCAAGTTTGGCGTAAACCTCCACCTCGGAGGATTCAAAGAGGCGCCGCAGATTCACCGTCGGAGTTGCGAATGGTTTTAGCGTTCCCGAATTGTTCAAAAACATTCCTCACATTTCACTATGGCTCACGATCAGGTCCTGTGAAAAACAATCATAGACCAACGCTGGTGAAGCAAAGTCTGACCGCAATACACGATACAACCGATGCCACCGATTCCGGAATAGTTCCCGCTTCGGTTATAGTTGTCATCTTCTCTTATATCCATAATGAGAAGTGACAATCAAGAGGACGGGATTAACTCACATGCGCGGAAATAGCCTTATTTGGACAATCGTCGGAGTTTTGGTGGCCATTGCGTTGGTCATCTGGATCGTTTCAGCGATCTAGGACTAAATCTCTTAGTAGCTACAGGGATGCCTCCGGTTCCAACTATGGAGGCTTCTTGAAAAAGGGCTTGGGATACAAGAATTCCTTGTATCCCAAGCCTTTTCAGCTGAACTACGGCTAGCTTCTTAGACTCCGTGTGCGGCTGCTCCGCCTTCAGTGTCATCCGTGTTCAGATCAGCATCGTCTTGTTCAAGGTGCGCCTTGGCATCTGCCAGCTTATCCTTGGCAACACCTCTTGCCTGATCGAGTTTGCCGTCCATGATCTGGGAATGATCATCCGTAGCTCTACCCACAGTCTCTTTGATTTTGCCACCAATTTTATCTTTGGCCGCATCAAATTTTTCACCGATTCCCATTGAATTCCTCCTGCTGTCGATACCGATTATGTGACCCTCACGGGAGCTATCAGAACCACTTTAGAAACAACTTTAGAAACTTCACTGACTGCTGAATTACGCCTTCGCATCCCCTGCATCTTCAACATAGCTCTTACCCTCTTCAGTGGTAAAGACTACGAATTCAGCGGGCGGCTGGTCCTTTTTAGCTTGTTCCGACCGCGGTGTGGCAGGTTCGTCAATTGCGGACCGTTCAGCGTCGCCGAGCACGGCACCCAAACCTTTAGAGTCTTGGGTTACCTCACCAGCAGGAATGTGCTCTCCATCACCACGGGCATTCTGCGCCTCCTGAGTTTCTGTTCGCCCCGTATCGGAAAACGTCTGAACACCATTTCGAAGCCAACCAACATGAACATCAACTGCCCCGTTGTCAAGCTGCTGCACTGATGTCTCGATCTCATTGCGCGGCGCACCCATTTCGATCAGCTTTTCCTCATAGGCGCCAACTAACTGACTTAACGATTCCTCAGTCCATTCGCCCTCCTGCATCCTGGTCGAAATTTCCACTGGTTCGTTAGTGCTTTCGTTCATCTCATTCTCCATTTTTTCTTACTAGATGCTTGCTGCTCCAGACAGACCGAAACTGGAATGCCGCTGATTGTTGGAACCGTCCTGTCTAGAAAGCTTACTGGTGTTAGATGCTGGATGGCGGCAGAAACGGCGGTACTTGAACGCTCGCATCCTGCACAGCACCGGCATCACCCTGATCCGCAGCATTCGTGGCATCAGCTCTCACAACAGCATCCGCGGCGGCTCTGATTCTCATGATGGCAGATTCTTCTTGGGCCAAATTTGAGCTCAATAGATGCACAATTTCGGATACGCCACTGGCCTTGGCATGAGTGATGAGCGTTTCATAGACCGCGGTCTCGTAATGTTCGCTCTCCAATGCCCCTGCAAGTGCAACGGCGTCCACCAATGAATTATCCGTTTTGGCAGTGAACAACTTTGTCTCCTTGGCCAGACCTTTGGTGGTTGGCGAAGGCGACTGTTTGGCCTCCACGCCCAAAAGGGCGAAGCAGCGCAGTAGGTTTTCAATCTGCTGACGTGTTTCATGGGCATGCTCATGGAAGAGGCCCTTGAGATCGCTGCGCATGACGGTTTTTTCTAGCTCACCCAGCATCTCCAAGGAATCGTATTCCATGGTCAAGGCTGAACCGAGCTTGTAATTGAAGATCTCTTCGACAGTGGTGAAATGTTCGAACATAGCTAGTCCTTCCGCATTCATGTAGGGCAAAACATGAACATTCTCTTCCGGTCCCATCATGGAAAAACCGCTGCCGACAGGGCCATGGAAACTCCCAAGTTTCAAAGGTTCGCTGTTCTGATGCCGCTGGCAGTTTCCAACTTTTACTCTAGCGAGGACGGCCTGAAATATCCATGATCCAAACGGCTTACAAACGCACCAGCCAGCGATGTCAGGGGTGGTTCTGAGCCAGTGCCCCGCTAGGTAGAACTGTAGACGCGGTGGCGGTGACTGGCTAGCATAAGCATCAATCGCACAAAGCCCCCCACGAAAGGCAACCGCAGATGAATGATCGCCAGCCCATTGAGCCCGAACCTCTGGTACCGGATCCGTTTCCTAGCAATCCGAATCCGGCCTCACCTGTTGACCCCACGGAACCGGTCCCTCCTGTTTCGGATCCAAACTCCCCAACTCACCCAGATCCGTTCCTCCCTCCAGTCCCTCCAGTAATTTAATTTTTCCAGATCATCAGGCACGGCATCAACACCTAAGGACAGCATCACGACTAAGGAGAACACGATGAGCACGAGCAAATCCGAAAACCCCAGCAGCCCCAGCAACCCCAGCAACAAGGAACCGGCCGAAGGTGGATACGGCTCGCCAACTCCGGAGGATGAGGTGCCGGGGAACAAAACTCAACAGGACAACGAATCTGCTGTGGACCTTCCATCAACGGAGGCCCCCTTGGATGAGGGTAACGCTGGGCCAACCAGTGCCGACCGCGAGTCATTCTCCTCCGAACCTGATGGCGAAGCCTCCGGTCAGTAAACGCGGATCTGGCCCAAACCAAGGCGTCCCGACTAAAGGCAAAATAGGTCAGTTGAGAGTGGCAACAACACGTGCCCCACGGCTGCGAAGGGCCCGCGAAGCATCCTGGGAGCACAACTGTTTATTACGCACATTGTCTTGGGCACACGGGGGCATCAGTCCGGCGCGCGTTGAATCAGGTACTGTGTCGTGCATAACCAGAAATGGTGAATTGCATATCTTATCGATGAACTCTCCATAGGAGGACCCTTGGAAGTCTGGCCCGGAACCGCATACCCCTTGGGCGCCACCTTTGATGGAACCGGCACCAATTTCTCCTTATTTAGTGAGCACGCAGACAAGGTGGTGCTTTGTCTGTTGGCAGAGGATCGCAGCGAGACGCGGATTGAGCTGGAGGAAGTGGACGGGCATGTATGGCATTGCTACGTCCCAGAGGTCCAGCCCGGCCAACAATACGGGTACCGTGTGCACGGACCCTATGAGCCCAAGAACGGGCTGCGGTTCGACGCCAACAAGCTCCTGTTGGATCCATATGCGAAGTCCATCCAAGGCCAAATCGACTGGGATCCAGCTCTGTTTTCCTACCAATTTCAGGATCAGGACGCCCGGAATGAGGACGACTCAGCAGCACATGCAATGTACAGCGTGGTAATCAATCCGTTCTTCGAATGGAACGGCGATCGCCAGCTACGCATCCCGTACCACGAGTCAGTTATTTACGAAGCCCATGTCAAAGGCCTGACGGAACTTCACCAAGATATTCCGGAAGATCAACGCGGTACGTATTCCGGCGTGTCGCACCCGGTGATGATTGAACATTTTCACAAACTCGGCGTCACCGCCGTCGAACTAATGCCCGTTCATCAGTTCGTCAATGACGGCACGTTGGTGGAGAAGGGTCTGAGTAACTATTGGGGTTATAACAGCATTGGTTTTTTTGCCCCGCAGAATACCTACAGTTCCACAGGTGAGCAGGGAAACCAGGTTCAAGAGTTCAAGGCCATGGTTCGTGACCTGCATAGGGCAGATATCGAAGTCATCCTTGATGTGGTGTACAACCACACGGCTGAAGGCAACCACCTTGGCCCCACGCTCTCCTTTAAAGGGATCGACAACGCTGCCTATTACCGCTTGGTGGACGATGATCCGCAGTACTACATGGACTACACGGGTACGGGCAACTCATTGAATGTTCGCCACCCACACTCCCTCCAACTGCTCATGGACTCGTTGCGCTACTGGGTGACGGAGATGCATGTTGATGGTTTTCGCTTCGATCTGGCCTCCACTTTGGCGCGGGAATTTTATGCCGTTGACAAACTCTCCACGTTCTTCGAAC
The DNA here is from genome assembly GCF_030063205.1 of Arthrobacter antibioticus. GTDB lineage: Bacteria > Actinomycetota > Actinomycetes > Actinomycetales > Micrococcaceae > Specibacter. Next base: position 583,893 of record NZ_JASISQ010000001.1, read on the forward strand.
TCATCCAACAGGACCCAATCATCTCCCAGGTCAAGCTCATTGCCGAGCCCTGGGATGTTGGTCCGGGCGGCTATCAGGTGGGCAACTTCCCGCCACAGTGGACCGAATGGAACGGTAAGTACAGGGACACCGTTCGCGATTTCTGGCGTGGTGAACCGGCAACTCTTGGCGAGTTCGCTTCTCGGCTCACAGGATCGGCGGATCTGTACGAAAGTTCAGGACGCCGTCCAGTCGCCTCTATTAATTTTGTCACCGCCCATGACGGTTTTACACTGCGGGATCTGGTCTCATATAACGAGAAACGAAACGAAGCCAATGGTGAAGACAACAACGACGGTGAGGCGCACAACCGCTCTTGGAACTGTGGAGCGGAGGGTCCCACGGATAACGACGATGTGTTGACTTTGCGGGCACGGCAGCAACGCAACATGATCGTCACGCTCCTGCTTTCCCAAGGCGTACCGATGATCCTGCATGGAGATGAGCTTGGCCGTACCCAGCAAGGAAACAACAACACCTATTGCCAAGACTCCGAGCTCAGTTGGGTGCACTGGGATTCAGTGGATCAACCGCTAGTGGAGTTTACGGCGATGGTGAATAAGATTCGTCGCGACCATCCCATTTTTCGCCGGAGCCGGTTCTTCGACGGCAGACCAGTCCTGCGTGGTGAGGGTGAGGCGCTTCCTGACATCGTCTGGCTCAGACCTGACGGAGCAGACATGTTGCCGCAGGACTGGGATAGTGGATTCGGCCGCTGCGTAGGTGTCTTTTATAACGGGGACGGCATCCGCGAAAAAGACAGACGTGGTCGGCGTATTACTGACAAGAGCTTTCTGCTGCTTTTCAATGCAGCCAATGAGGCCGTGAGCTTTCAGCTCCCCTCAAAGGAGCACTCCCCGTTCTGGGAAATTTTGGTTGACACAGCTAGCGGTGGGAAAATCGAGCCGGTTCCGGCTGGAAGCACCCTTGATTTGGCAGCAAAATCCACCGTAATCCTGCGAGCCTACTCTGGACCCGAAGAGGTTGTGGACTACTCTGCCGCAGCATCGTTGGCCGCCATGGCCGAGGACCCCGCACCGCCTGAGGTTGAGGAACCCGCACCGGGCACGGAGTCAGGGGAAGTGGTGGAGACCGAGCCGGAGGAAACCTCACCATGAGAACACCGGTGTCCACTTACAGGCTGCAACTCAATGCGGATTTCACTCTCTACGACGCGGCCCAAACCGTTGAATATTTGAAGTTGCTGGGAGTGGATTGGGTGTACCTTTCCCCGGTTCTAACAGCTGAGAAGGGTTCAACCCACGGTTACGATGTCACCGATCCTGGCAGTGTGGATGCAGAACGTGGAGGCCCCGAAGGTTTTCTTGCGTTCTCCACCGCGGCCCGGAAAGCAGGTCTTGGCGTGCTGGTGGACATTGTGCCCAACCATATGGGCGTGGCTACCCCGAAACAAAACGCTTGGTGGTTCTCACTTTTGCGCGATGGGGCGGATTCGCCGTGGGCCAAGGCGTTCGACGTCGATTGGGCAGCTGGGGCGGGCCGCATCAGAATCCCCGTCCTATCCAATGATCAAGACCGCCAAGCGCTGGCCATCGAGGATGGCGAACTCTGCTATTACGAACACCGTTTTCCGCTGGCACCAGGTACTTACTCTCCCGGGGACGATCCAGAAGAAGTCCATGCTAGGCAACACTATGAGTTAATTGATTGGCGCAGGGCAAATTATGACCTGAACTATCGCCGGTTTTTTGCGGTAAATTCTCTTGCCGGTGTGCGGGTGGAAGACGCTGAGGTTTTCACTGAAACACATACGGAGATTCAGCGCTGGTTTCTTCAGGATCTGGTTGATGGCCTGCGGATCGACCACCCTGACGGCCTGGCCGATCCGTCAGGGTACTTGCAACAGCTGGGTGCCCTCATCAATGGAAAATATGTGCTTGTGGAAAAAATTCTTGAACCAGGCGAGTCGTTGCCTACCGATTTCACGTGTGCTGGAACTACAGGTTATGACGCTCTTGCTGACATAGACCGAGTATTCATTGATGCAGCTGGCCAGCCCGGGCTCGATGCCCTGGACGCCAGTATCCGAGGCGGGCACGCACCCGACTATGAACAAATTATTTACAGGACAAAACGCAGCGTCACGGACGGGATTCTGCATTCGGAGATGCTGCGTTTGGCTCGCTTGGTGCCCGCCAATGCCGCGCTCAGCGTTGAGCTGGCCGCCGATGCAATCTCAGAAATCATTGCGGCGTTCCCTATCTACCGCACTTACCTTCCCGAAGGGGAAACTACCCTGCGCTCGGCGTGCTTTCTTGCCACCCAGAGACGTCCAGACCTGCAAGGCGCAGTGGGTCTACTCTTGCCCCTCTTGCTCGAAGCGGGCCCGGAGGACGGCGCTGAGCTTGGCCGGCGTTTCCAGCAAACTTCCGGCATGGTGATGGCCAAGGGGGTCGAAGACTGCGCCTTCTTCCGCCACACGCGTCTGGGCACGCTCACTGAAGTGGGTGGTGACCCAACGGAGTTCGCTATTGCTCCGGACGAATTTCACCAGCGCATGCAACATCGGCGCCAACACCTGCCCCTGTCCATGACCACTTTGAGCACTCATGACACCAAACGCAGCGAGGACACGCGGGCACGTATTTCAACTCTCGCCGAGGTCACCGGCGAATGGGAGAAGTTCCTCCTCCGCGCGCAGCAACTAGCTCCACTCCCGGATGGGCCACTGGCTAACCTGCTCTGGCAATCCATTGCCGGTGTCTGGCCTGCAAGGCGAGAAAGACTCCACAGTTATGCGCAGAAGGCTGCCAGGGAAGCAGGTAACTCAACTAACTGGGCCACACCTGAACTGAACTTTGAACAGCAGTTAGCCACCACAGTCGATGCCGCCTTCGACAACTCTGAGCTGCGCGGCCTGCTGGATTCTCTAGTAGCCATGGTGGAACCATATGGTGCTTCTAATTCGCTCGGCGCCAAACTTGTGCAGCTGACCTGCCCTGGTGTGCCCGACGTGTATCAGGGCACGGAATTCTGGGACCGTTCCCTGACGGATCCAGATAACCGGCGGCCCGTCGATTTTAACGCACGCAGGCACGCACTAAAGGATTTGGATAGTGGTGAGCTCCCGCCGTCGTTCCTTTTGGAAACAACAAAACTGTTGGTGACTTCGCGTGCCTTGCGTCTGCGCCGGGACCAGCCGCAGCTGTTCAGCGGATACACCCCGGTGACCGCCACAGGTCCCGCTGCCGAGCATTTGCTTGCCTTCAGTAGAGCCAGCGGTACCAACGGCATTACCGATGGGGCCTTGACACTCGTCACACGGCTACCACGTGGGCTGGAACGTGGAGGCGGTTGGAATCAAACGTCAGTTCACCTCGACGTTGATATGCGTGACGCACTCACCGAACGTGACTACTGTCAAGGACAGGTGGCCATCGCCGACATTCTGCGCAACTATCCTGTTGCCCTCCTGACTCCAAGAACAGCACAACGCTCATGACCTCACCAACACCGGGCAGCCGACGCTTTGATGTGTGGGCACCAAAAGCAACTACGCTCACCCTGCTGGCCGGGGAGAACAAGTTTCCCATGACCAGGTGCACCGAGGAAGTCCCTGGCAGCGAGGGGTGGTGGACGTGCACCAACGCTCCCGCCCACGGGGAGTTTGAGTACGGCTACCTCTTGGATCAGGACACACACGCTCTGCCAGATCCGAGGTCCCGGCGTCAGCCCCATGGTGTGCACTCTCTCTCACACACCTTTGACCCATCCGCGCACGAATGGAGGGATGGAGCATGGCAGGGGCGTGAACTGACGGGGGCGGTTATTTATGAGTTGCATGTGGGCACGTTCACCAGTGCTGGCACCTTAGCCGGCGCAGCGCAGAAGCTGGATTATCTTGCGGAGCTGGGTGTCGATTTTATTGAGCTATTACCTGTCAATGATTTCAATGGCACGCATAATTGGGGTTACGACGGCGTCCTTTGGTACGCCGTGCACGAGGGCTATGGCGGTCCAGCGGAATACCAGTGCTTTGTTGACGCCGCCCACAGGGTGGGAATTGGTGTTATCCAAGACGTGGTTTACAACCATCTTGGACCCAGCGGAAATTATCTGCCGCGTTTTGGCCCCTACCTCAACGAGGATGCGGGGAACACGTGGGGTGACAGCGTGAATCTGGATGGTGGCGGCTCAGATACCGTCCGCCGCTATATTTTGGACAATGCAGCCATGTGGCTGCGAGATTACCATGTTGATGGTCTCCGGCTAGACGCCGTCCACGCGTTCAAGGATGAAAGGGCGCTACCTCTGCTTGAAGAGTTGGCCGAACTAGCCGACTGCGTGTCGGTAGAGTCAGGGCGGCCAGTGACGATGATCGCCGAGTCCGATCTTAACGATCCCCGGTTACTTTATTCCAGGACCCGGAACGGGCATGGACTACGAGCACAATGGAGTGATGACTTTCACCACGCTTTACATGTCAATCTCAGTGGAGAAGCTGACGGCTACTATGCTGATTTTGACAGTATTGGGGCGCTAGCGAAAGTATTGGAGTATGGATTTTTCCACGACGGCAGCTATTCCAGTTTCCGCGGCCGCCACCATGGCCGGCAAATCGATCGCACAACTGTCCACCCCTCAGCTCTGGTGGTGTGCAGCCAAAACCATGACCAGATCGGCAACCGCGCCGCTGGTGACAGACTCTCGAAGAATCTTAGTTATGGACAGTTGGCCGTAGCCGCAGTTGCCACCTTAACTTCCCCGTTCACCCCCATGCTGTTCATGGGCGAGGAATACGGTGCCAGTACCCCATGGCAGTTTTTCACATCCCACCCTGAACCGGAACTGGCTCAAGCAACCGCAGCCGGGCGAATTAAAGAATTTGAGCACATGGGGTGGGACCCAAAAATGGTGCCCGACCCGCAGGAACCGGCTACGTTCCGACGATCCGTGCTTGACTGGTCCGAGGCCGCCAGTGGCGATCACGCACGGTTGCTGGATTTGTACAAACGTCTAACCTCGTTGCGCCGAACTACCGCTGAACTTAGCCAGCCGGGCTTTGCCAACATCAGTGTTGAATTCGCTGAAGCGGACAAATGGTTGCTGCTGCGCAGAGACGGCATTGAGGTGGCGCTTAATTTTTCTCCGCGCAGGCGAAAAGTCCCTGTCCAAGGAACGCATCTGCTCCTGGCCACCGAGGACGGTGTGCATCTCATCCCTGACGGATCCCCAACACTCCTTCAAATGCCGGGCCACTGCGCCGCAATTATCGCGAAGCGGTAAATCTTAGACTCGAATCAACAGCTCTCACGCACCTTTTTCACTTCGCTCCGGAGGCAGAAGTCGGCTACTCAGGGCAGCAAGTATGCGTTGCAGATCAAGTGCTACCGCTACTCCTGGAGACATGGAAAGCTGATCGTACTTTTCTTCGGCACTTACGGCGTCGGTGAGGACAGCCACGCTTTGCCGTGCACTCTCTATAGCGTGCGCGCAGTCTCTTTCCTCATCCCATGCGCGGAGCACCTCTGCTGTGGACTGTAAACAGTCACTTAAGGGTTGGCGCAATTCATCCTTCAGGGCTAGGTCCAATGACCCCTCCCAAATGGCTGCCACCAGGACTTCGGAAAGATCCCGGATATGAAAAGTGATGACCTCTAGAACGGTCAGATCTTCGAACCCTTCACTGACTATGTGATGGCGAGACTTCAGAAAGCCGCGGGGGTTGGCCCGGTGACTCTCCTTGGCTTCATGAACCGCTCCCCGGATCTGGGCAACCGAGTCGTCTAAAACGTGGCGACGGGCTGCCCACGCCTCATGTTCCGGCGGCCAGGCCTCCACCAGTGCTTTCGCCACATCCTCAAGCTGTTCGATAAGTACAAAGCGTCCACGGGAAATCCGTGCCCGGGCGGCGTCCAATGACAACGGCGGGAAAAGTGTCACGTTGACAGTCAAGCCGACCGCTACGCCCATCGCCATCTGGACGGCGTACCCGATGGAGAACGCATCAACACCCTTGGGCCCGTCTATAAGCAACACAAGAAGTGTTGCCACCGGAACATAGTCGCGCCCAGCACCCAGACGTGGCACGCCCGCCAGTAACACCCCCAGCCCAACGGCAACAGAAATGGTAATGATGTTGGGATCGCCCAACAGCAGCACTATCGCCGCCAATGAGATCCCCAACACCAAACCGGTCAGTGTTTGAAAGCCAGTGCGCACTGACCCCATGAAGGTGGGGTACATGCTTACCAAAGCTCCTAGAGGGGCGTAGTAAGGAAACTCTTGCGTGACACCGGGCATGTGGGGCGCCAAGAACCAGGCGATGCCAACGGCAAGGGCGGTTTTGGCGGCCAGCAACACGCGCCGACCGCTCACTGTGGCTGCGGCCCATACTTTCAGGGTTTGCAATGAGATCTTTCCACTCATGGTGTAGTTCAGAGCAAGCTAATAACGTATTGCTCGCACTTTTTTAGTGCAGTCAGAGCTACAGATCGGTGTCGCGAGTGTTCTCTGTGCGTTCCACGAGAGCTTGACCGTCTGGTTGGCCCACCACTGTGCGGCGGGTTGAGGTTGACTGACGCCGACGGAACATAAAGACCAAGCCCAGCACAAAAACAACCGCACCGGCGATCATCATGATGTTGCCAACCAACATCAGGTCAATCCAAGCCACCTCGATGTTCAAGGCAAATCGTAAAATAGCACCAACAACGAACAGGAAGATTCCAGAACCAATACTCATGAGAATTACCTTTTCTTTCAGTAGATTGTCACAACGATCAGTGCGGGGACATAAAAATGCGCAACCGCGGCGCTTCAGTACTCCAATAATGCTACAACCAGCTCAATGCATCTGGTGTGACTTGGGGTACTTCCAGCGTGTTTTAGATAGTGTGAAGCTATGGAGAGTATCAAAATATACACGATCGGGCATTCCACCCACCCCATCGATGAATTTATTGCCATGCTGCATGCTCACGGCGTCAAAAAGTTGGTGGATGTCAGAACAATTCCCAAATCTGGACACAATCCACAGTTCATGGCGGATGCTTTGGCCACGAGTCTGCGGGCTGAGGGCATTACCTACAGGAGAGCGAAAGCTCTCGGAGGTTTACGTCACGTTCGCAAGGACAGCCCCAACAGTGGGTGGCGTAACAAATCATTTCAGGGTTACGCCGATTACATGCAAACTCCTGATTTCACTGAAGCGTTGGAGGACTTACTGGATCGTTCGCAGCACAGTGATGTGGTTATCATGTGTGCTGAGGCAGTGCCATGGCGGTGTCACCGATCCATGATCGGTGATGCGCTGGTGGTCCGCGGTGTCACCGTTCTTGACATCATGACTGAGAAGAAAGCCACAGAGCATGTTCTCCATTCCTTCGCTCGCGTTGATGGCACCAGCATCACGTATCCACCTGAGACTGCCGGCTGATTCTCAACGCTTTTGCTCATATGCCCGCGTACTGGCAGTTGCAAGCCCACTCGTGTGGAACAGTAGTGTCATGGCTCCCAGACCTTCACAGCACCAGCTAAGCAGCGAGGATCGCATGCATCACCTTCCTGCCGCAAAACCCCCGGCCAGTGCTTTGCTTGGTCCTGTCATGCACGTTGTCGACATGGTCCATGGTGTGCGCTCGCGTCTGGCCCAGGTTAAAGGCTTCACTCCCACCATTCTGGCCTATCCAGGCTACGGCTCCACTTCATGGGTGCGCGTGCTGGGCAGGGTCATGCTGATAGGCAAACCTGCCAAGACTCTCGGTAAAGTGCGCGGATGGCGGGCCTTCACCAGCGTGCCCATCCGTTACAGCGAAATTGAAGTGGAGATCAATGGCGTCAGCCATACTGTTCAAGCAGATTCCGGCGGAATCATCGACGTGGTGTTGGAAGCGTCCTTAACTCCGGGCTGGCATTCAGTATTACTGCGAAGCCAAACTGCGGCTCCCACGGAAGCCCGAATCCTCGTCGTCGCATCGGATGTCAGCTTTGGGGTCATCTCTGATATCGATGACACCGTCATGGTCACTGCTTTGCCCCGACCATTGTTGGCCCTGTGGAACACCCTGGTCCTGAGCGAGAGGGCCCGGACACCTACCCCGGGTATGGCCGTGTTGCTCGAGCGAATTGTTGCCCGGCACCCTGAGGCCCCTGTCCTTTACCTCTCTACCGGCGCATGGAACGTGGCACCGGCTTTAGAAAGATTTCTTGGCCGAAATTTATATCCTGCAGGGGTTCTGCTCTTGACAGACTGGGGCCCATCAAGGCAGCACTGGTTCCGTAGCGGGCGCGAACATAAACTTAAAAATTTGGCGCGATTAGCGCAGGAATTTCCCAGTATCAAATGGCTTTTGGTAGGTGACGATGGGCAGCACGATCCACAGATATACGCGGAATTTGCCAGGATTCATGCCACGCAGACAGCCGCGGTCGCCATTCGCGAGTTATCGGCCGGGGAAGCCCTGTTGGCAGGTGGCCGCTCACACGAGGACGCTCTTGCCACCGAGCATGGAGCCGTACCGTGGGTGAGTGCTCCTGACGGCGCAGGATTGGCGGAGAAACTCAAGGAGCACGGTTTGCTCTAAGTTGGCAGCTGGCAGGCTAGGCCGCTCAAACGTCCAACACCATCTGATTCTGGCGAAAAATTAGGACATCGGCATGACTGAACAACACCCTCAAGACTCAACGGAACCAAATGATCCCGCGGATCCATCCGGTCCAACGACAGGGCGGGAGGGTGAACTCCGCGAAGACCGTTTTCTGGGGCGTAAAGACCTTACTCGGTGGCATGCACCCTTGGGTGCATTGCTCGCCGATGCTGTGCGCTGGCTCAGTAAAAGGCTGGGCCCAAACGCAGCGTTGATCCTCACCCTCGCAATCGGCGCTTCAATCGCTGCTTTGCTGACGTACGCTTCCACGGAAGTCTATGAGAGCGTCACTGAAGCCGATGGGGTTGCCGCCCTGGATCACCCGCTGTTGGAAGCAGCCAAGAGTGTCCGCTCGCCCGGACTGAACGCCGCAATGACGGGTTTCACCGACATTGCCGGGACCATTGGGATGCCTATTTTGGCGGCAACGATCATGGTGATTCTTGCGCTCAAACGGCGGTCCTGGACTCCCGTCATCCTCATTCTCACTGCAGCTACGGGATCTCTTTTAATGACAGTTGCGGGTAAGCAGCTTTTTGGCCGGTCCCGCCCATCGCTGATCGACGCCGTGCCTCCCTACGAATACTCTCCTTCATTTCCCAGCGGCCACACGCTTAACGCATTCGTGATAGCAGGCGTGGTGGCCTACCTGATTCTCCTTCGTCGGCGCACCGTCCGGGGGCGGGTATGGACAGTTATAGTAGCCGGGGTCTTTGCGTTTGCTGTTGGATTAAGTCGTGTTTATTTGGGGCATCATTGGTTCACCGACGTCCTGGCAGCCTGGACCTTGGGCGCCGTTTGGCTCTCACTGGTCATTACAGCGCACCGGTTATATCTGACCGTCAATAGAGACGTTGCAGCCGCAGCAAACCGAACTTCCACCAGCACAAGTAGCTTACAAAATACAACAAAGGACGCCATGACCCTGACCCACGTTCATAAGCCCAAGAGTGCCGCCATGGTCATCAATCCGCTAAAATCCCCCGGAGATGACTTTAAAGCCGCATTTGTGCAGCTGTGCGCGGATGCTGGCTGGTCCGATCCATTGTGGTTGGAAACTTCAGCGCAAGATCCCGGACGGGGCCAGGCCCGAGAAGCCATAGCAGCTGGAGTCGATGTCGTCATTGCTGCTGGCGGCGACGGTACGGTGCGCTATGTTGCTGACGTTCTCGCTGGATCAAAAACTCCGATGGGCGTGGTACCGCTGGGGACCGGTAATCTCCTTGCTCGTAATCTGGGAATTAATATTAAGGACCCACTGGCGGCAGCCCAAGACGTGCTGCACGGTACGGTAACTTCGATAGATATTGTCAGGGCCGTGCTTGATCATGGAAGGGAAGAACACCTATTCCTCGTTGCGGCCGGGCTGGGTTATGACGCCTCGATTATGGCGAATACCCATGACGGGCTAAAGGATCGGGTCGGTTGGCTCGCGTATGTGGAGGCCGGCATTCGACATTTACCCGGCAAGGCTGTCACTGCCAGAATTTCCGTCGATGGTGCAGACCCTGTTCGCCATAAGGTCCGTGGCGTTATGGCTGGAAATTGCGGAAAGCTCATGGGTGGGTTGGAGATCTTCCCTGCAGCTGTCGTTGATGACGGCATTCTGGATCTCCTCACTCTTTCCCCACGAGGCAAGTTGGGCTGGCTGGGCGTTCTGTGGCGTGTTTTTGGGAAGAAGGGCAAAGGTGCCGCGTCAGTGCAGAGCTTTTCTGGTAAATCTGCACAGATCGCACTTGATCAGCCGCAAGAATTCCAGCTCGACGGCGATCACTTTGGTCCTGTGCAACATCTTCTTCTCACAGTAGAACCGCTGGCGCTAGGTATCAGAATGAGAACGGCGGACTTGGCCGAAGCGTACTGATTTGACGGGGCAGCAGAAGCCGAGCACGGCACCTCCCAAAGATTTTATACTCCGCATCGGAGCTAGCGACTTCTTAGATTAGCGGTTGAACAAGCTGGCAAAAAAACCCTTTCGTGTGGGCTTCTTGCCCTCGTGCCCTCGGCAACGGTCTGCAGCAGGAACCGCTCGCATCACTTGCTCAACGTGCTGGCCACAACCCGCCCACGTGGTTTTTCCACAATTCTTACATGTCACTGCACGGCACATCTGATTGCTCCTTTGTCTGTGTGTATTACTTGAACAGTATACCCCATAGGGTATAAGATTGCAGTAACACCAATCGATTATCGGAGCCCATCATGGAACTTGATTCACAAGAACTCACCCCTGTTATCAACCGGCTCAAACGTGCACAAGGACAGCTCGCGGCCGTCACACGCATGCTTGAAGAAGGCCGGGATTGCAAAGATGTTGTCACCCAACTTGCCGCTGTGTCCAAGGCCTTGGATAGGGCGGGCTTTGCCATTATCGCCGCGGGCCTTGAGCAGTGCATTAGGAAAGAGGACGCCAACATGAGCATCAAGGATCTGGAAAAGCTTTTCCTGTCCCTTGCCTAATCTTTTATCCCAAGAACTTGTGATTAAACGGAACAGCCCGTGCTAGTCAGCACGGGCTGTTCACGGAATACGACAAGGACACCATGCGTCTTGCCGGCAGTAGAGATGAGGTGCTTGAGACGTGTAATGGCCATCTCGCTCCTCCCTTCAGCGGTGTACAGTCGCCTCCACACCATCAGTGGTGCGGACGGTTAGCGGATGTTGAACAGGTCCACCCGTACGATTTCGCGATACTGACGCTCGCGGAGCTCGATGAACTTACGCTGGTCAACCGGGGAGAAGAAGAGTCTGTGAAGAACTGACCTTGTGGGTTTGGGATTCAATGTGTCACCCCCTTTCATGAATATTGCGTGAACTGTGGACGTATGTTGGCGCGACAAATAAAGCCCTTTTGTATTTGTTTCATTTGGAAGCAAAAACAGAAAGGAATTATAAGAACACAAAAAAGCGCGAGTTATTTTGCGTGTATTATTTCCGCTGAAACAACGTTTAAAACATGCTCAGGTAAATCAAGATGCCAAAAATAGCAATGCTACTCGGGGCTCCATGAAAATAGCTGCGGGGTGTTTGAGAAACGTTGTTCAGTGGGGAAGTGGCCGCATAAGTTGCGGCCAAGTCGGGGCAGCCTGATATTGGCAGCCCTACGCGGTGACAGTGTTAGCTGTGACGGCAATTAACAGGCGTGCAGGGCCAGGCATGATGGGATCCGATAACTCCGGAGCTGAAAATTGTAAACATCATTGCCTCCCTTCAGTTGCACGCGAAAATCCAAGGCAGTTCACCATGGACTGGTAATAAATATACACGAACATATGGGCATCTATCCAGTTCATAACAGCACATATACGAATATTTCTTGAAATTCGGTGACATTACAAAAAATGGGCGTCACTGAAATTTTTGGCTTCTTCAGGATCAAGGGTGCTGGCATAGCAGCGGCACCAAATGATGTGCTGGTCGATTTCGAGCGAGGCGGCACATCCAATGGCTGCGCTGGGCTGGAGATGTCCGGTCACAGCACTTTGGACACTAAACAACCATTAAATCCATCAGATAGACTTTCCCCGGTTTCGTTTCCAGTAAGGAAAGCCAATCACCAGGCTCTGGGACCATCATCCTCACTAGCCGCTCCATGGAGGCATTACGAATATGAATAATCTCAAGCACAAAGCTTTGGTCCTGCCCATTACAGGCGCGCTTTTGCTAGCACTTGCTGGATGTGGAAGCACCAAAGAAGCTTCAGCACCTGCCCCAAATGCGGAAACGTCTGCTCCCGAGCTCACTCAAGCCCCGGTCCTAACCGTCCCAGATGCGGACGTAATTTTTCCCAAAGTCACCGACACCGTGAAGAAAGCCACCTCTGTTGCTTTGGAGGGTACCTCCACAAGCGGCCCCAAAAAGCTTAAGATCAAGGTCTCGGGTTCCCGTGATGGTACTAATTCACTCTCCGAAGTCACTCAAGACGGAGCAACCGTCACCTTGCTCAACGCTGATGGCGGAGCGTATATAAAGGCCGACAATGAATTTTTCGTCCAGAAAAGTGGACAGCAAACAGCCGATCTAGTCAAGGAAATGGCCGGCAACAAGTGGATCTCCGTCAAGGACACCAGCGTCTTTGGAGACCGGAATATTGGCTCCTTTCTCGGGATCTATAACGAGAAACCCGTGAATGATGGTTTGGGCAAACTTGCCTCTTCATCAGTGGCCGATCTCAACGGTGCTCAAGCATTTAAGTACGTCTACGAGGAAGCGACCGTCTGGATTGCAGCAGAGGGTGAGCCGTACCTGCTCCAGTTTGGGACAACCGGTAAGGACGCAGGGACTATAACCATGAGCGAATGGAACGCAGTGGCTCCACATGCCGCCCCGGCAAAAAATGATACTGTCACAATTCCGGGACTTTAGGAGCTCTTGCGAGCTAGAAAACCGTATCCAAAGGACTGATCATGGCAGCAGCCAAGGAGCCACAGCCGCTCGACTTCACTTTTACTGCTCCTATCTGTAAGGACGGAGCCTTCGGCACGGGACCACACTGGCTGCCACTGCGCGCTGCTCTGTGCAAGGCAATAGGAAAGTCCGACGCCGGTGAGCAGGTCAGCGTGCATCTTCAGCAACGCTTGAGCTAACGCTTGGCTATGCGTGCCAGTACGGACAGCCAAGTTGCGGCCCCCGCGCTAAATAATTCTTTGGTGAGCAAGGATGCCTGGGCCGGCAGGCGTCCGAGCACAGGAACCGGCAGCGTCAAGAAGTAGTCCACGTTATCTAGTTCCACCATGGTTGGTTCGTTTGGCCAGGATCCCACCACCAACCCGGCAGCAGTGACCCCTCGGACTGCGAGCGCTTCCAGGGTTAGCAACGTGTGGTTCAGCGTGCCCAAGCCGCTGCGGCACACAACAACCACTGCGCAGTCCTGGCATGCTGCGGCGAGTTCGGCCATGGTGTTGCCCTGCTCATCCAGGGAAACCAACAGCCCCCCGGAGCCTTCCACTAGCACGTGGTCGTGCTGGTCAGCCAGTGAGCGGATAGTGCGTAGATGGCCAGCAAGTGTAGGCAACGTGCGGTTTTCACGAACGGCAGCCGCCGTTGGGGCCATGGGCAATTCCAATCTAATCCCTTCCACACAGGTGAGCGTTCCGGCCAGCCGCCGTACCTCACCGGCGTCACCGGCCTCCTGGGCACGCACTCCTGTTTGAACTGGTTTATACACAGCCACTGTGGCCCCCTGCCCCTGCAGCGTTGCGGCCAAGGCCGCAGTGGTGAGTGTTTTTCCTATCTCTGTGTCCGTCCCTGTAATAAGGACGACGGCGGGCAGCTCCACCTGTGTGCGGCTCATCCTAGAATCCTTGTCGCCGTGACGGTTGTTGGAGTTTGAAAGGAAAGCAGGCGCAGCCAGCCGGGTTCCGGACCCGCCAGCTCCAGTTCAGGTAACGCCGCAGCGCTCTCCTGTATCACGAGCATGGTTTCAAGCTCTGCCAACTTGGCACCAAGACAACGGTGCAAGCCGTAGCCAAACGCCAGGGAATACGCGGTGGGAGGTGAATCGGGGGTATGCCGGCCGGAGAGCTCTAACAGGATTTCGGCACCGGCAGGTAAGGCGGCACCGCCAAGCTCTGTGTCATGAAGTGCGCGGCGTCGCCACGTGTGGACAGATGACTCGCTCGCCAATACCCCCTGCACATGGTGCGAAGCGTTCTCGGCGATTGCCAGTTTGGCCCATTCCTGTCTTCCTAGCCCGATCCCTCTGTACAGGGCGGTGTTAATCAACTGCGAGGTAGTCTCTTGGCCAGCTATCACCAAAAAATAGCCCAGCGAGCACACTTCGGCAGTGCTTAATCCTGTATCCAGCAACACGCCAAAGAGAGATTCCTTCCCTTGGCTAGCAACCACCTCACTGCGTAGCCAACGGTAGAAGTCCGCTGCGCTGTGAGCGAGCTCGATCTGACGCTCAGCATGGGGCCAGCCCCAGAACAGCTCCAAGGAGTCACGGCTCCATTTCTTGAGTTCCTCAAGCGGTGGATTCGCCTGTCCCGTCAGCTCGGCCATGATCACTGGCGGGATATGGCGGGCAAGACAGAGCGCTAGATCCACGGGCCCTGCAGTCAATGCAGTAGCGGTCTCACTTAGGTGGTGACGAGTCAGTTCCCTTACCCGTGGTGTAACGGCAGCAACTTTGGCGGGCGTGAAGAACCCGGCAACAGCTTTCCTGACGGTACGGTGGCGCTCCCCCGTGGCCGAGGCCAGGACAGGTGGCAGCGCAAATCCGGCTTTGCTGAGAATGCGCAGCGTGGCAGGGGTCAGCGGCACTACTGATGTCAGTGCATTCGTCGGTGCAAAATCATCGCTTCTACGCATAACCTCCTTGACCGCAGAGGGTTCGCTGACAACGTGGTAAGTCATTACTTTTCCTTATCTAGCTCAGCCACAGCTGAGCCAAGAGAACTATCCGGCAGTGCGGGCATAACCCGGCCAAGTAGCACGGCGGCATGTTCTAGTTCATAAGCCATGAGGTCAGCGCGCGCTGTCAGGCGTAGGCGGGATACGCCGTCGGGCACGCTAGGAGGTCGGAAACAACCAACTAACAATCCGGCAGTGCGCAGTGTCTGGGCAGCCTGGAGGGCATCTTCTGCCGACCGCATGGGAACGGACTGCACGGCTCCTGGAGAGCGTGCAAAGCCACACAGTCTCGCCAACGTAGTTGCATTGCTATGTAATTGTTGTGCAAGCGCCGGCTCGGCCAGGATGATCTGGGCGGCCTTTGCGGCAGCACCAGCGGCGGCCGGAGCCAGTGCTGTGTCGAAAATGAAGGTCCTTGACGTATTTACCAGGTGTTCTCGTAAAGTAGCGGAGCCCAGTACGGCACCACCTTGGGAACCAAGTGCTTTGGATAACGTCACGGTTCTCACAACATGACTGGCATGGCCCAGACCAGCTTCATACACGGCACCCCGCCCAGCTCCAGCCACACCTATCCCATGCGCCTCGTCTACCAGCAACCATGCGTCATGACGTGCACACAGCACGGCCAACTCGTTAAGGTCCGCGGCGTCCCCCAGCACCGAATACAGCGATTCAACGACCACAACTGCCCGTGGCTGTGTGCGGGCTGCCAACACAGCACCCACTTCGGCCGTATCGCCATGGGCAACCATGACCACAGGAGAGCGGGCCAGCCGTGCGGCGTCTAATAGCGAGGCATGAACATGGGAATCCAAAATCAACAGTGTTCCTGGCCCACCCAGTGATGTCAGTACACCGAGATTGGCCAGGTAGCCCGAAGAAAACACCAGCGCTGACTGCGCTGCTGTCAGCAGGCACAGCTGCTCTTCGAGGTAATTATGTACCGCCAAGGTGCCATTGACCACCCGCGATGCTCGCGCACCGCAGCCATGGTGTGCCACGGCGTCAATGGCAGCCGCCGTCACCCGAGGATCCCTGGACAGGCCAAGGTAATCGTTGGCTGCCAGATCCAGCGGTGGGCCGGAACTTACCTCGTGCCGGCCGCTCTCAAGGGTAGTTCCGGCAGGCGCATCAGCCGTCCGCACCAGGCCGCGGCGCTCGCGGACAAAAGCTCGGCTATGCAACCACTGCTCCATGGCCCCGGGCCCGGTTCCTTCGCCGCTTACGTCTTTGGTTCCCCTATCAGCCGTGGACACTGGCCACTGCCGATACCAAGCCTGCCCCGATCGTGGCCACGTCCTCGGGGGTACTTATATAGGCCGGCATGGTGTAAACAAGATTGCGAAAAGGCCGCACCCAAACTCCTCTCAGGACAGCCGCACGGGTAAGCGCCTGAACATCTACGGGTGCATTCAAGGCAATAACCCCCACTGCACCCAGCACCCTGACCTCGCGAACCGGCCCCAGCGCCAACGCAGGGGCCAGAGCGGAGGCTAATCCTGTTTCTATGGCTGCCACCTGTTTTTTCCAAGGCACGGTTTCCAATAGTTTCAGTGAGGCCACAGCAACGGCGCAGGCCAAAGGGTTAGCCATAAACGTTGGCCCGTGCAAGAGCGCCCGGAGCGGCGAGGCGGTTATGACGGCCGCAACTTCACGCGAACACAGCATTGCAGCCAGTGTCAGGTACCCCCCGGTGAGCGCCTTACCCACGCACATGATGTCCGGCACCACATCCGCCCACTCGGCGGCGAACAGTTTTCCGGTGCGGCCAAAACCGGTGGCAATCTCATCAACTATCAACAACAATCCAAACTCGTTGGCCACACGTCGCGCTGCGTGCAGGCATTCGGGTGCATAAACATACATGCCACCGGCACCCTGAAGTACCGGCTCCAGCACAATTGCGGCTAGTTCGTCCCCGTATCTACGGACAGTTTCCTCCAATACCGCCACCCAGTTCGCTACCTCCACCGGGTCGCACACAAGCTCGTCACCCATCAGATGAGCCTGCGGCGGTCGAGGCAGGAACAACTGCTTCGCCACGAGGCTGGAAAACTCCGCGTGCATGCCATCCACCGGGTCACAGACGCTCATGGCAGCGAAAGTATCTCCGTGATATCCACCGGCAAGCGCCAAAAACCGGCTTCTTTGGGGAAAACCGCGAGCGCGTTGGTACTGGAGCGCCAACTTCAAGGCCACCTCCACCGAGACAGAACCCGAGTCAGCAAAAAAGACGTGGGCCAACTCCGCAGGTGCCATGGCCGCCAGCCGCTCGGCTAGTTCCACGGCCGGGGCATGCGTCAGTCCACCAAACATGACATGTGAAAAAGTGCCGGCCTGCTCAGCCAGCGCAGCGTCGAGTGCCGGGTTGCGGTAACCATGGACGGCCGACCACCACGAGCTCATAGCATCAACCACCTCAAATTCCTCCCCTTTCCCGTCCTGCAGGTGCAGTTTGGTCCCGGCCGCACCAAGAACGGCGTAAGGATCCGGACCGTCCAGCGGAGCATAGGGGTGCCAAAGCAGCCCACGGTCTCGCTCTACCAGTGAGCGTGAGTGGGTTCCCTTTGATAATGACGTATCAGTTAAGGGATCCGCGGCGGTGCGCTCAGGCATTCGGGGCAAGTTCCGTTCCAGCACCACGGCGGCGAATGGCGGGCTGGGCACCTGCTCCGGAATCGCCGCTATGCCCGGGCACAACGTGTTCAGGCACAGCACCTTCAGCTGACTTAGCGCCCAAGACGATGAATCCGGCGTCGGCAATCATTTCAAGATCGGCTTGACCAGGTTGACCCTCACTGGTGAGGTAATCGCCAAGGAATAGCGAGTTGGCAATGTTCAGAGCCAGCGGTTGGAGACTGCGCAGGTGCATTTCACGCCCGGCTGCCATGCGAAGTTCCGCCTCTGGGCACGCGAAGCGAATCAAGGCCAAAATGCGCACACAGTGAGTAGGGCTCAGCAACCAGGTGTCCGCCAAGGGAGTGCCCTCGAAAGGCATGAGGAAGTTCACGGGGATGGAGTCTGAGCCAAGATCGCGTAACGCGAACACAGCATCGATGAGGTCCTCATTATTCTCCCCCATCCCAACAATCAGGCCCGAGCATGGTGAGAGGCCTGCGCTCTTGGCATGCTCCACCGTGCGCACCCGATCGGAGAATTCGTGGGTTGAACAGATTTCCTTATACATCTCCTCGCTGGTGTTCAGGTTGTGGTTGTACGCGTCCACCCCACACGCCTTGAGCCGTTCCGCCTGGCCATCCTTCAAAATTCCTAAACACGCGCAAACTTCCACGTCAGGGTGTTCGCTTTTTAGCCCTGCAACCATGTCCGCGACCCGATCTACATCTCGATCACTGGGTCCCTTCCCGCTGGCCACCAGACAAACACGTGAAGCGCCTGCCGCAACACCAGTCGATGCCTGCTTCAAGGTTTCTTCAGGCTTGAGCCACGTGTACTTTAGAATCTGTGCGGCGGAACCCAAACGCTGCGAACAGTAGGTGCAGTCCTCTGGACAAAGCCCGGACTTGAGGTTTACCAGGTAGTTCACCTTTACCGTGTTGGCGAAGTAGGCACGGCGCAAGGTGGCCGCGGCGGCCACGACTTCCAACAGTTGCTCATCGGAAGAAGTCAGGATTGCAAGAGCATCCTCACGAGTCAGGGTGGCACCGGTCAACTGCCGGTCGGCTAGGGCTTGAAAGTTATTGAACACCGTTCAAGTATCGAAAAACGTGTGACTGCTGTCAAATGGGCCCCTGCGTGCCCGTTCAGCTCCGAACCCCGGGCATAAGGCAGGATAGAGGGGAAACACGCAGCCTCCCGCCCACCGCAGTGGATCCTTTTGGTCCCGAATCAAGTCATCTACAAACCCTCAGGAAGGGACCCCGCCATGTCTTTGACTCGTGAAAAGGTGATTGAAACCGCTTTTGGGATCCTGCGCGACTACGGTTTGGCAGATCTATCCATGCGCCGTTTAGCTCGAGATTTGGGCGTGCAACCTGGCGCACTGTACTGGCATGTGAAGAACAAACAAGATCTCCTGGGCATCCTCTCGGTCATGATCCTAGCTCCGGCTGGAGAGAGCATTACGGTTGCGGATGCTTACGTTTCCACGGAGCCAACCACCGGGCTCTCGATCCTGAGACGTTGGGCTCAGAACATCCGAGACGTACTTATACAGGTCCGTGACGGGGCCGAGATGGTTGCCTTCACGCACGCACTAGCCCCGGACTCCCTCCCTAGCCTGCAGGAACCCTTAGGGCACTTTGTCTTAGCGGGCGTGCCAGCCGAGCAGGCCCAGTGGGCTGGCCTGACGCTGGTGCACTACATTTTGGGCACAGTGACCCAAGAACAAACACGTAGCGGCCTGGTGAAGGCCGGGGTTCTCCCCGGCCCGCTTGACCCCGAGAGTGAGAGCGCTGCTTTCAATTTTGGTCTGGATCTGTTCTTGGCCGGGGTTACAAAATTGATGCGCTGACAGGGGATACAACCCCTACCACCGAGCCGCGCAAGAGGCCTGGGACGCCTTCTGGTGCCCTGGCCAAAATGAATCTTTTCTTTTCTCCAATCCGAAACTCCTTGTGCTCCGAAGCACATAGTGGACGCGCCCAAAGATGGGGCGTCCGGCACTTATGAGGAGAATTCACATGAATAAGAAATCTGCTTTTCTCGTAGCACCCGTGCTTGCACTGGCTGCGCTGTCCCTCTCCGGTGGGGCCGCTATGGCCGCTGACGGCGATGCAACCACCTACGAAGCCAACTTGGGCGCCATCAACGGCAGCAATGCCAGCGGCTCCCTCTGGCTCTCCATCACAGGCGATCAAGCCACCGTGACACAGGACGTCAAGGGCTTGGCAGCAACCTTCGATGGCGCTGACTACCCCCACGTTCAGCACATTCACATCGAAGGTGCCGGAACTTGCCCGGCTCCCGGCGCTGATACCGACGGCGACGGCGTTATCAGCACCACAGAAGGCGGCCCGTCCTACGGAAAGATCGGCACCACGCTTTCCACCACCGGTGACACCAGTGACAAGGCCGCTTTGGACCTTGCCGTTGGCGGCATGGGCGCCAACTACAAGTATGAGCGCACGTTCACCATGAACGCTGCCACCATTGACGCTATCAAGGCCGGCACCGGCGTTGTTGTAGTCCATGGACTGGATCCGGCCACCTTGTCAGCTGCAGGCCAGGAAGCTAAGAGCGATCTGGTTCCCTCACTGCCGTTGGCAGCAACGTCACCAGCATTGTGCGGCACGCTAGTTGCTTCACAGATGGCGGCCATGCCCGGCGGTGCACCCGGAACGGGTGTTACAACTCAGGTAGCAGCAGCTAACGCTTCCACTTCTCCTGATGTTGCATGGTTTGCTGGCGGAGGTGCCCTGGTACTTGCAGCCGGTGCAGCTCTTGCCATGAACCGCAAAAAGACCGCTTCGGTTAAGTAGCGGCTGATTTCACCATGGTAAAAAACTGCAGTCGTCGCGGAGGCCCTCTGGGCCCCGCGGCGGCGGCGGTCCTCCTGGCAACCCTCACCTTTGGTGTTGCCGCATGTGGGCCCGCCACTACATCCGCAAGCACTACACAGACACAACAGAGCACCTCAAGTTCACCAGCAGCACCTACCACCGCTGCGCCACCACCCACTGTTGAACCCTCGAGTCCCGCACCAGCACCACCGGCTAAACCGGCCATCCAAGGCGAGGTACTCCCGGCTTCAGCACCTGTTTCATTGACGATCCCTGACATTGGTTTAACCACAAACTTAATGACCCTGGCGCGCGAGGCCAATGGCGAGGCAGAAGTACCCCCGGAAGCTGTAGGCTCCCCCGCTGGATGGTACAAACACTCCCCCACCCCCGGAGAGCTCGGCCCCTCCGTCATCCTCGGTCACGTCAACGCAACCAACAACCCCGAAGGTGTCTTCTTTCGGTTGCATGAACTCACCGAAGGCGAAGAGTTTTCCGTCACCCGCGCCGACGGTAGCGTTGCCGTTTTTGCTGTAGACAGAAGTGAAATATTCAAAAAGAACGCCTTCCCCACCCTGGCCGTATATGGCAACACCGATCGCGCCGAGATCCGGTTGATCACCTGCGACGGCTATGAAGCCAGCTCGGGAGAATTCACCGAGAACTTCGTAGTCTACGCACACCTTGTCTCCAGCAACGCCGGATAGTAGTAATCAGCCAGCAGCCTCACATCCCGCATCACAGAATCGCCCCGCGTCCCAGCGCCCCTAAGAGTTTTGGATTGGAAGAACGTGTATAAAAAACCCAGACTTGCCGCGGTATTGGCTCTGGCCGGTGCGCTCACCCTGACAGGATGCGGTATGAACGCAACAACAGTGGCACAGGCCCCGTCTGTTCCAAGTGCTTCTGCCACTGCCAGTGGAGCCCCCGAAATGGGTGCCATGGATTCCATGGGATCAATGGAGTCCATGATTCACATTCAGGACGGCATGTTCCATAACCCCAAGCCGCTTCCACCGGGCGCCACCGTGACCGTCATGAATATGGAAGCCTCCACGGTAGAAATCGTGGCTGATGATTCAAGCAGTTTTAAACTCACTGTCGCAGCTGGCGGGGTGGCAAATTTCCAGGCGCCAAAGAAGGCTGGGCTCTACCCTTTCCATAGCACCACCGGAGGTATGAAGGGTGTTTTGACTGTCCAGTCCCAGGGACCGTCCGAGGCCGCTAAAATGGTGTGCGCTGATGTGGCAAAAGAGGGAGTTCGCGACATCCTCTCTCTGAGCGAACTGCCTAAAACATCAGAAAACTGGGACGGTAAAATATTTTCCTGTACCTACCCGCTCGCTGAAGGAACGTTCGTGATGGAAGTAACCGAATCGGCCAGTGACGCCGAAGCGGGCGCATTGGCAGAAAAAATGGCCGGTTCAGCCAAGGCGGCACCTATCAAGGGGCTAGCCAATTTGGGATTGCCCGGGTACCAGTCTGATTCCGGAACTGTCATCTTTGCAAAAGACAATATGACGCTCCACGTTGACGCAACAGCACTGAGTTCAGCTGTGGGTCCAGATCGTGTCACCCCCAGCAAATTCGCCTACGAAATGGCCACCACCATTCTGGGCTGCTGGACGGCACACCACTGATCGAGCAGGTCCC
The DNA here is from genome assembly GCF_030063205.1 of Arthrobacter antibioticus. Classification (GTDB taxonomy): domain Bacteria; phylum Actinomycetota; class Actinomycetes; order Actinomycetales; family Micrococcaceae; genus Specibacter. The sequence continues at coordinate 606,013 of NZ_JASISQ010000001.1, forward strand.
CCGGAGCCGTGCTTGGGCAGAGTCCACTGACTGTCTAAGCACGCCCCCCGGGCGGGCCAATGAACAACATCGTGGACATGATGCCGCCAACAAAAACCACAAAGATGACCCCCAGCAACACTGGACGGTTAAGCATCCAGCGCAGAAGGACTTGAACCCAATGTCCGTCATGTGGGTGATCAGTGACGCTGGTGCGCCAGTTCCCCTCAAGCATATTCTTTCGCTCAAGCCACCTATCAAACGGGATGGTCAAGTACGGGACAAAGGCTGTGGCACCCGCTCCCACAATGAGGCGTTTGGGCCAGCGCTGGTTCAGGCCTACCAACACGGCGGCGGTCACATAGCCAATGAACACCAAGCCGTGCGCAAAACCACCCACTTTGACAGGCCAGTCACCAACACCCACCGCATATTTCAAAATCATTCCTGCGATCAACAGTGTCCAGGTGACCGCTTCGGCGATGGCCAATGTGCGGTAGAAAATACGTGGTGTCATGTGCTGGTTGCGGTCCTTGAGTAGGTGGGGCAGGTGCAAGGCGATAAAGCCATAAACAGCTTAGCGAGGTAATTTGGGAATTTCCCCCATGCCCAATCGGCTCCTGCGCCTCCTGGCCGCAGACTCACTTGGTGATATGGGGCCCAAACTCCAGCCCACTACCCCAAGCACTGCCTTGGTAGGCACAGTCATTGGCAGGGCCAGCTGGCCCAGGCGGGGTGGGTTTAATCGCAGCAGTTCACGGTATTCTTCCGGAAGTGACGCCACGGCTGCGGCAAAGAGAATCTTGTAGCCGCCCTGCTGCGAACGCGGCAACGGCGGGTTCTTGATGAAGGTAACAATTTCTTTCACCCGATGGTCGTAACGAAGCTCCGGGGTGAATCCAGCCAATTGTGACTGTAACTCTTGGACGGTAACAGGAGGCTGGAGAACCCGCATGAGGGCTCCTGCCACGGCCCAGTCGCCCACGTACGCATCAGCGCCGTCCGGTATTGGTTCCCCATACGCTTGGTGTGTACCCAAAAATGCCTGTGTAAAAGCCAAATGCACCCAGCGCAGCAATTCCGGGTTGTTGGCAGTATAGGGGCGCTCGTCTCCGTTGTTGGTGGTGTATGTGCCATGGATGTGCTCGTGGATGCGCAAGACCTTTGCCGAAGCCTTCTGCGCCGTAGCAGTATCACCGTAGCTGACGGTGAAGATCCAGCGGATAGTTCCGGCCAACCTGCCCAACGGGTCTGTGCGGTAATTTGAGTGATCGTGCACTCCCGCAAGCGCGCCAGGGTGCAACGCCTGGATCAAAAGTGCTTGGATCCCTGCCACAGTAGTCGTCATGGAGCCGTGCACCGCCCAGACTGCCGATCCGGGCCCAAAGTAGCCTCCGTCGTCGCCCTTTTCCAGGTCCACCTGCCATTGCGGGATGGTGAGCGAATTATTGGCGAAGGTTCCACGCAGCTCACGTTGCCACCGGGATACTATGTTCTCCATGATTCTATTCTGAGCCCTTGCAAGCACAAATGCACAGCTGCCTCAACTTGGAACTTCCCCCATCACGCTCAGAGTCCGCGCTAAGAGCTATCAAAAGTTGAGCTTGGCCGTATCTTGTTCGGCGGTTTCCGTACGTGCTCGCCAACGCCATTTCAACGCCATTGAGGCCAGCATGGCAGCCTCCGGTTCCCCAGTGACGGCGCGCCCAACACCGAATCAAAGGTGTTGTCCACGTGTTTTTTCCTTACGGTTGGTGCGTGTTTAGGCAAACGCTTACGCGGCTTCCCGGGTGAGTGGTTTACGGTGCCGTGGTTGGAAACGATGCGAGCTGGCGTGGGCGCAGAAACTGTCCGCGTGTTTTTTTATCAAAGAACATCACGTACAGGATGCAGATAAGACCCAATGCGATGGCTATGGTTCTGATCAACACCACGGGAATCCAGGGAAAAACACTTAGTTGGTCAGTGAGGGCAATCAAGGTAAAGAATGCGCTCAGGTACAGCGTTAAACGGGTCTGCCAGCCTTCGGGAATGCCGGTGACAGCGAAGAAGGCCAACAGCCACAGCATGTACCAGGGTTGGATCATTGGCGCCAGCAGGACCACGGCTGCGAACGCCCAGGCCATGCGCCGGAGCACCGCCTGGCTGTAGCGCTGGGATTGATCAAGAAATATGGCACCATTTTTCGTCGGTGACTGCGGCGACTGCGGTGACTGCGGTGGCAGTGTGAGCTTCAAAAACGCCAGCGCCATCACAATCAGGATGGAGGTGAGCTGACCAATGGTTTGAATAACATCAGTCACTGCAGCACCCGCACCGCCGAGAACCATGACCACAAAACCAATTGCGTTGGAGAACAAGCCCACAGGTGCATACCAAATCCACACGGTGCCCGGAGTTTGCAAGGCGGCAAGCCAGCCGAAACCAAACCCATTGATTGCACCCATAGCCGCCATAATGGCTGTTGAAATGCCCAGCGTTGCAGCCCAAATACCAAACTTGCGCACCCAACCGGCCTGATAGCCTGCCCACAGCAGCCCCACGAATGGGAGGGCAATCAAGGTGATGGGTTTGATGGCAATAGAAGCCGTGACAAACAAGATACCCACTATGGGCCGTTTGGCCGAGGCGTAGTAAATGCCGGCAACCACAAGCCCCAGCATCAGTGAATCGTTGTGCACACTAGCCACAAAATTGATCAAAACCACCGGGTTCAACACAGTCAGCCACAGTGCGCGGTGGGGGTTGAAACCATGGCGTGCAGCCAGTTTGGGCACATAGACTGCCAGTAAGATAACGCCCGCCAAACTGGCCAGACGGAATGGAATCAACGCTATCTCAGGGCTACTGGCCGGCAATATCACCGCCAGGTGCTCAAGCCAGAGCCAGAGCGGCCCATAGGGGGTGGGTGCCTCCGTCCACAGCGTGTCGGGACCAAGTGAAAAATAGTTGTTCAGCGCTGAAATACCGTTTGTATAAGGGTCAAGGCCCTGCTGCATGAGCCGGCCCTGACCAATATAGGCGTATGAGTCACGGCTGAATAAAGGCAGGGCAAGCATCATTGGTGCCACCCACAAGCTCAACGCCTTTTTCAGGACAGGGCCGCAGTCATCGTCCCAGCCGGCCAAGTGCTGGCGCAGCCTCACCCACGCCCGCAGCATCAATGCCGCCCCCACGCACAACATCACGGTGGTGGTGATAACGGCCACAGGTGTTGTTCGGGCCAGGATGAACAACGGGTTGCGAATCAGTACCGAACTGCTGGCCAACCAGCCAACTCCAAAGGATCCCAAGAGCAACAGCAGTGAACCGGCAAATCCCTGCCACATGGCTGATGCAGCCGTGCCAGTACGGAAAGGCAGTTTACTGAACAACTTGTGCTTCACCTCCGGCAGGGCCGCGCGCGTACTGGTCAACAACTAACTCCTGAACTTTTGCCGCCCTGAACGCAGGGCAGATTGGCGTGTACATGGCCGGGCAGATCCGGGGCGCAGCAAACTGCTGCGCTAATATGTAGAATGCCAAGGACTCCGTCCTTGGCATTCTACCCACTTCAGCCAGAGCGTTCATTGGATCACCTAGAACCCACTGTGTCGTATCGAGGCTTGGCCTGGCCCAAGCTGGAACAATACCTGAGAAGGACAGCATCATCTCCACGGATACTTTTTTTGCCGCCCTCGCCCGATTCCGGGACGTGCTGCTTCCCGCCCGCATCCAAAACTGGGTAAAAACACCTCGCGGCATGTGGAGTGTCTTTGCTGGCGTTCACATACTTTTCTTGCTGTTGGCGGGCCTGCTCTCGCTTCGGGGCGAGGCGTTCAGTGACACTTTCATTTACCGCATCTGGGCATCGGTGGACTTCAACGAAAACCTTGTAACCGGCCCCAGCCCGTGGGTTTACCCAATCCTTGCCCTCCTGCCCATGGCGGTTGCGTACCTTTTTGGCGGGGGCCCGTTCCTGTTCATCTGGGTCCTGCTGATCACCGCCCTGAACACCTTGGCCATTGGCAAACTCACCCGCTGGGGTAAAAACTCTCAGGCTATTCCGGCAGCCCTATGGTGGATTGGTTTCACTGCTTTGTTAGCGTGGCTTGGCTTTGCCCGCGTTGACGGGTTAACAGCCCCCGTGGTCCTGATCGCCCTGTCAATCGGTGTGGCAAGCCCGTTCCTGACCTCGCTGATCCTGAGTATCGCGACGTGGACAAAAGTCTGGCCGGCCGCCGTCGTACTTGCCCTTTTCACTGTAGTGAAGCAACGCGTCCAGGTGGTCCTGGCCGGGGTACTCGTCACAGCAGTTGTTGTTGCCTTAGCGCTGGGCATGGACGCGCTGCCCAAGTTGCTGAACTTTCTGCTCGAACAAGGCGATCGTGGCATGCAGCTCGAGGCAACGTTCACCATGCCCTGGCTCTGGATGAGTGTGCTTGGGCTTGGTGGTGCGCGCATGTACATGAATCAGGACATTAACTCGATGCAGGTCGATGGCCCGGGATCTGGGCTCATGAGCTTTTTGATGCAGCCGCTGCTTATCGCCGCCGCACTACTGGTTGCGGCCCTGATTTTCTGGGCCCTGCATACAGGTAAGCGCAATGGTGGGGCCGATCGCACGGCGCTCCTGCTCTTTGGCTCCCTGGCACTTGTCACAGCCTTTGTGGTGTTCAACAAGGTGGGCTCGCCGCAGTTCATGGTGTGGCTGGCACCTGCGGTGGCTGTTGGTCTGTCCTATCAGTGGAAGGCCTGGCGCGTCCCCGCCACCATGCTCATCGGCGTCGCGGTGCTGACATTCCTTGTCTACCCACTCTTTTACGACGCACTCTCCCACAACAACCCCGCCATGGCCGCCGTTCTGACCTTACGTAACCTCCTGCTGGTGGTCTTGTTTGTGTGGAGTGTGCGCCAACTCTTCCTCATGGGCAAGAACCCTTCACTGATTCCTCGGCACGACGCCGTTGCCTCCTTAGCGGCCAGCTCGGCCCCCGCCGGGGCTACTTCTGCTGCGGCCGCTAGTCCCGCCGGGGCTACCGAGTCCCCGCTGACCAAGGAGCCCTGACATTTCAGCTCCTTTCTCCGACCGGGTCTTGGAACGGGCCATCACTATCCGCACAAGATTCATCTCCCCGCAGGTACTGGCATGGTTCCGCACACTCGCTAGCGTGTGGTGGGGATTCGCCGCCGTTCATCTTTTCTTCCTGCTCTGGATGATGAGCTTCATTGTCCACGGCGATACTTTCAGTGACACCCAGCAGTACCGCCAGTGGGCGCTTCTTGGCTATAACCCAGAGGTTTTAGGTGATGCGATCAGTCCGTGGGTGTACCCGCTACTGGCACAGCTGCCGATCTTTGCCGCCAACGTGTTTGGCCCCTCGCTGTACCTCCTTGGCTGGACGCTGATCATCACAGTTCTCAACGCCGTGGGCCTGTATTTCTTGACCCGTGGCTCGCGGTCCCGGAGCGGGATAGCACCGGCCTGGTTTTGGCTGTTCTTCACCATGTTCATGGGCTTTCTCAGCTTTGCCCGTGTAGAAGGCATCACCACCTCATTTGTTCTGGTTGCCCTCCTGTACGCAGTTCAGCGCCCTGTTATCGCAGGGCTGCTCCTCTCCGTAGCCACGTGGATCAAGGTGTGGCCGGCTGCCGTTATTGCTCCCTTGCTCATTGCCAGCACCAAACGGGTTCAGGTGTTGGTGACAGGCATTTTTGTCAGTGTGGCGGTGGCGGCCTTTGCCGTACTGACCGGGGCTGGTTCTCACCTGTTGGATTTTGCCATCAATCAGGGCGATAGAGGCATGCAGTTGGAAGCCACTTTCTCCACCCCATGGGTGTGGATGAGTGTGTTTAATGTGGGCGGATCCAAAATCGCGGACAATTTGGCCATTAACTCCACCGAGGTTTACGGCCCGGGAGCGGAAGTTGCAGCCTGGTTAATGCAGCCGCTGTTGATCATGGCCGCCCTAACCGGTGCGGTGGTGATGATCTGGGCTCTAAGGCGAGGTGCCCAGCGCCACGAACTACTTCTTGAAGGATCACTGTTGATGGTCACGGCATTCATAGTGTTCAACAAAGTTGGTTCACCGCAGTTCATCATCTGGCTGCTGCCTGTTGTGGTGGCCGGACTAGTTCACGATTGGGACAGGTGGAAGGTTCCTGCCACTCTTTTGATGGGTATAGCGTTCACCACATTCATTATTTATCCGTTGTTCTACACACCCTTGATCCATGCAAACCCCATCATGGCTGCGGTGCTAACAAGCCGGAACGTACTGCTTGTGACACTTTTACTCTGGGCTGCCAAACGCACGGTTGAGCTGGGCCGCAACGCGATCCCCCACCCGCCGAGCTAACGAACCCGGAGCGGGTCCTGCCCTGATGCTAGGCACGGACCGAGTTTGACCGGCTGATTCACCATCACACCAGCTGCTTCGAGTCAGCCTCGCGTGCGAACAGCAGCCTACGAGTGTGGACATCCACAACCAGTAGGTAAATGACCACCACCCACGCAACGGTGATGGAAAGCACCTCTGAATCGATCGGAAGTTGCACAAAATTCCATACAAAAAGCTGGTCTTGGGCACCAAACACCACGAAGAACGCAATCACCACATAACAAACCTTCGTTTGCCAGTTATTACGGATCCCTGTCACGGCTAGAAACGGCAGGAACCACAAAATGTACCAAGGTTGGATGATCGGGGCCAAAAGTACCACGGCGGCAAACGCCAGCCCCATCCGGCGGACAGCCTTTCGCGGGTCTCCAAAGAGCACTAACCAAGCCGCGATCCCAATGCTGGCAATTTTCAACACGGTTCGGAAGCCATCTCCTATGACCGCTCCGTTAAGACCCACCGTATTGGCGGCCAGTTCTACCACCTGCCCACCGAAGCCCGAGGGCGAATAACCCGTGTAACCGGGCACGGTATCAGTGAGTGCCCAAGTCCAACCCAACCCCAAATTCTGTGGAATACCCATGAGCCACAAGAGAAGCAGACTCAACGAGGCAGTCCCGGCCCAGTAGAGGAAGCGCCTTCCCCAACCGGCAGCCTGCCCCGCCCACAACAAACCAATGAATGGCAACAGAACAATCGTGATTGGTTTTACGGCTATGGAAGCCGTCACAAGCACAACTCCCAGCAGTCCCCGCTTGGTAGCGGCGAAGTAGGTCCCTGCCACCGCCAGGCCAAGCATCAGGGAATCGTTGTGTGCACTGGCGATAAACGAGAGCAGAAATAACGGATTCGCCACAGAAATCCACAGTGCCCTGGCACCGTCGATGCCATGAAGGCGTGCAAGTTTAGGCACATAGAGAACACACAATGCCACCCCCACGCAGGCGATCACGCGGAAGAGCAGGACGGAAAAGTCAGGTTGCCCCCCGGTCAGGGCAACAACGCCTCGGCTCAGCCACAGGATAACTGGTCCGTATGGTGTCCGGTTCTCAGCCCATGAGGGATCCGTGCCAAGCATGAACCAGTTACTCAAGGATGAAATCCCTGAAGTATAGGGGTCCAGTCCCTCTGCCATGAGCCGGCCTTGGCCTGTATAGGCGTAGACGTCGCGGGAGAAGATAGGGACGGCTAGAACAAGTGGCGCTCCCCAAGCGATGATGGCAATCACCACGGTACGCAGCGAACCCGGCCCCCACTTGCAAAGTCGCTGCCCGAGCCGCAGCCAAGACCGCAGCAGGACCATGGCGCCAAGAGTCAGTAAAATTGTTGAGGTAATGACCCCGGCACCCTCGGTACGCATTGCTATCACCAGAGGATTGCGAATCATCGGGGAGCCGTTTGCGATCCAGCCCACCCCTACAGAGCCGACCGTGATCATGAGAGAACCAATGAATCCTTGCACTACGGCAATCCACGATCGATGCAAGGCAACATCGTTCTCCACGGCAGGCGAGGCTGTCATCTCAAGTCTCCAGCCGTCGTCGTAAGTTTCCTGCAACAAAATATTGGGCGGTATCGGAACCGCTGGAGTAGATTTTACCGCACGCGGCCACGGCAGCGCAGTTCCGGTACATTGGGGAGGTGGCTATTACTAATGAACGCATTGTGTGGATTGACTGTGAGATGACGGGTTTGGATGCCGTCAATGACGCCTTGATTGAGGTGGCAGCGCTCGTGACGGACTCCGAACTGAATATTTTGGGCGAGGGTGTTGACGTCGTCATCAAGCCCAGCGAGGAGGCTTTGGCGCAGATGGGTGACTTTGTCCGCAACATGCACACCACCTCGAAGCTGCTGGAGGAACTGGCCGGCGGCACCACTATGGAGGACGCCCAAGCACAGGTACTCGCATACATTCGCAAGCACGTCCCCGTGGCCAACAAGGCTCCCCTCGCCGGAAATTCCATTGGCACTGACAAAGTGTTCCTTGCCCGTGACATGCCCGAACTCGTGGAGCATCTGCACTACCGCGTCATTGACGTCTCCACCATTAAAGAGCTCTCCCGCCGTTGGTACCCTCGCGCCTACTTCCAATCACCGGCAAAAACTGGTGGGCACCGCGCGCTGGGCGACATCATGGACAGTATCAAGGAACTCAAGTACTACAGGGAAGCAGTATTTGTCCCTGCTCCAGGTCCGGATTCCGCCACAGCCAAGAACATTTCAGCGGCTCTCTAACCCTCCTTGTGAACTTGTAAAATTCTCACAACACAATTTCCGCCGCCAAAATGCGATTTAACTCACAGAAAAGTCAAAAAGAGCCGCTTTGGTCTTGGCAACCTTTTTGATCGGGTAGACTAGTCGTCGTTGCCATAAGCGCGGAAGACATCGAATAGATGTATTTCTGCACTTCGGCGGACATGGTGGGATTAGCTCAGTTGGCAGAGCGCCTGGTTGTGGTCCAGGAGGTCGCGGGTTCAACCCCCGTATCTCACCCCGAGTGTGATTCACAGGAATCACGAAACACCCCGGTCAATTGATCGGGGTGTTTTTCATTCTCTCCCTTGCGTTGCCCCGGTGTCCGCACCTCCCGAATTTTGAACCACATAGTAAAATCTGATCTGATTTCCAGCCTGAAAAGGAAGCTGTCATGACCATCCTGCCCGTGACCATCTTGGGTGAACCCGTTCTCCACCGCCGCGCTGATGAGGTTAAGACCTTTGACGAAGACCTCAAATCCCTTGTCGCAGATATGTATGAAACCATGGCGGCGGCCAACGGTGTTGGTCTGGCAGCACCGCAAATAGGAGTCGGTCTGCGGATCTTCACCTACAAGATGGAGAACGACGACGACGTCCCCTCCCTTGGGGTTGTGGTGAATCCAACGCTGACAGTGGGTAAGATCTCTGGGAACGCTCCGGATCCTGAAGAAGAAGTTGAAGGCTGCCTGTCAGTACCCGGCATTGACTTTCCACTCAAACGAGCCGAGTGGGTGCGTGTGCGCGGATTCGATGTAGATGGCAACCCCTTGGATTTTGAAGCCACGGGTTGGTTTGCCCGTTGCATGCAGCATGAATATGACCACCTTGACGGCAAGCTCTACGTTGACAGGCTCAATGCACGTTTTTCCAAGAAAGCCAGGCGCTCCGCAAAGAGCAACGGTTGGGGCGTGCCTCATCTGACCTGGATGCCAGGGGTTGACCCGGACCCTTTCGGGCACTAATCCATTCCGGGCTCCGCTCCGGGCACTACTCCGCGCCAGCACCAATCCACTCCGGCTCCGGCTCCGGCTCCGGCTCCGATGATGCTGGCGATGCGATGTTGTGAGTGGTTTCTCACGTGGAGTTTTCTGCGCAATATTACTGCGGAGCCAGCCTGCATGGAGTAGCTTGGGCATACAGAAAGTATGTAAATTTTTACTCCGGCCGCTTCTTTCTTTACGACGTGGCCGCAAAGGGGAACAATGTCCGACTCAAGCACGACCAACCCAGCCCCGACAGGGATTCCCCGCAAAGTCATAGGCCTTGCAGTGGCCGGTGCCGTAGGCGGATTCCTGTTTGGCTTTGATTCCTCAGTAGTCAACGGCGCGGTAGACGCCATCCAGGGCCAGTTTGTTCTAGGGGACGCCCTGACCGGCTTCGCCGTAGCTGTTGCTCTTTTGGGCTGCGCGGTTGGCGCCTACATGGCCGGAAAAATTGCGGACGCCAAGGGGCGCATCCCGGCCATGAAGCTCGGTGGCCTCCTCTTCTTCGTCAGTGCTTTGGGTACCGGTTTCGCGTTCAGCGTCTACGACTTGATTTTCTGGCGGCTCGTGGGCGGTCTCGGTATTGGGCTGGCCTCCGTTATTGCTCCTGCCTACATTTCCGAAATTTCACCACGCAAACACCGCGGACGTTTGGCTTCGTTGCAGCAGCTGGCTATCACGACAGGTATTTTTGCGGCACTTCTTTCCGATGCTTTGTTTGCAAATGCCGCCGGAGGCGCCGCCCAGACGCTGTGGTTTGGTTTGCCTGCTTGGCGTTGGATGTTCCTGGCCGCAGCAGTTCCGGCCGTGGCGTACTTCCTAATCGCTCTGGTACTGCCTGAATCCCCTCGCTTCCTTGTACTGCAAGGAAAAGAAGAGGAAGCCGCAAAGGTTTTCAAAACCATTGCCCCGCATGAGGACACCGAACGCAGCATCCGCGAAATTAAAGAGGCTGTTAAGGAAGATTCGCTTTCCGCTAAGAAAGGTTCCCTGCGTGGGAAACGCTTTGGTTTGATGCCCGTGGTGTGGATTGGCATCATCCTCTCCATGCTCCAACAATTTGTGGGCATCAACGTCATCTTCTATTACTCCACAACTCTGTGGCAGGCGGTGGGATTCCAGGAGAAGGATTCACTGACTATCTCGGTGGTAACGGCGATCGTGAACATTCTTGTGACACTCGTCGCCATTGCTCTCGTGGACAGAATCGGTAGGCGTCCCATCCTGCTGACAGGGTCCATTGGTATGGCACTGTCCTTGGGCACCATGGCACTGGCTTTTGCCAATGCCACTGGCTCAGGTTCCGACATCAGTTTGCCCGGCTCCTGGGGACCTGTAGCGCTGGTTGCTGCCAACATCTTTGTGGTTAGTTTCGGCGCCTCGTGGGGACCGCTTGTCTGGGTCCTTCTGGGCGAGATCTTCCCTTCTCGCATCCGGGCCCGCGCGCTTGGGCTGGCAGCCGCAGCTCAGTGGATTGCCAACTTCATCATCACCTTGACGTTCCCCTCCATGGCTTCGGCTTCACTGCCGCTGACCTACGGAATCTACGCATTGTTCGCGGTGGGATCGTTCTTCTTTGTGATGTTCAAGATCCCGGAAACCAACGGCATGTCCTTGGAGCAGGCGGACACCCTGTTCGTAAAGAAGCCCAAGGCCGCCAAATAACCACCTCTTTAGGTTGAGGTTGGAGGTGATGACACCCCGGAGGAATGAACGGGGTGTCATCACCTCCAACCTCAACTGCGGTGGTGTTCGGTAGGCTGGGAAAATGACTTCCCGAACCACCCTCAGCCCAAACCTGGTCCTTGCCTACCTTGACATCGCCGAAGAAGATCGCAGTGGCTGTTTAATTTTGATTGAGGGACCCCCCACCCCGCCAGTATCCAGGGTTCTGACATATTTATCCGCCAGTTTGGGCAGCGCCGACGAGCCTGTCCCTGAACTTGGTACTGCAGAACTGGCCGTTAATGAGCAGGATTGGCTCAGTGCCATGATGCGTTTTGTTCCTCACCTTTTGGCTTGGCATCAGGGGCGGGCCATCCCCGACGCCATTTCGCGTGCCACCTTGGCTGATTTTGGTCGCAATTTGGTCATCAATCGCAGAGTCCACAACCGGTTCGGCATGGACACCTGGAAATGGCTCAACCACGTGTTCTCGGGCCGTATATATCAGCTTGGTCGGCTCCAATATCTGATCCACCAACCAGCAAATCCCATCCCCGGTGTTTCCAGCGGAGAATGGATACTGGGGATCCATATCCCAGAAGGTGGTGGCTTAGCTGCCGAGAACGTGCGTGAAAGTTTGGCATGGGCTGGCAGCTTCTTTGCCAAACACTTCCCCGCACAGCCGGTAAAAATAGCCAACTGTGAGTCCTGGCTACTGGATCCTTATCTGCGGGATCATCTTGACCCAAGCTCCAATATTGCCAAATTCGCCGCCCGCTTCACTCCCTACGGGCAGCCTCGCAATGAACCAACGGATGCCGTGTACTTCACTTTCCGCACCCGCACTCTAGAAGAGTTGCACACGTTGCCACGGAACACGACGTTAGAAAAGGTTGTTCTTGAGCGCATCGATGCCGGAGGCACCTGGCAGTTGGGCTTCGGTACCTTGGAGTTATGATGCCAACAACACGCCGCCATGCTGCGGTAAACTTATTATTTGCTGTCCTGTCTTTGCCTGACAAAATTCTTCACCGCTAGAAAGTAGTCTTGTGTCCTCTCCGGCCCAGTCCCCCGTCCGCGCCACCGAAATTACCGGTCAGGCGCAGCGTCGCAGAACTTTTGCCGTCATCTCCCACCCGGATGCCGGTAAGTCAACGCTGACAGAAGCGTTGGCGCTGCATGCCAAAGTGATTGGTACCGCCGGGGCAACTAACGGCAAGTCCAACCGCCGGGACACAGTCTCTGACTGGCAACAGATGGAGAAGGACCGCGGGATTTCAATTAGCTCCGCAGCTCTTCAGTTCTCCTACCGCGACACTGTCATTAACTTGCTAGACACCCCCGGGCACGCTGACTTCTCAGAAGACACCTACCGCGTATTGGCTGCTGTCGATTGCGCCGTTATGCTCATTGACGCTGGCAAGGGCTTGGAAACTCAGACCATGAAGCTCTTTGAGGTGTGCCGTCAGCGCAATCTACCCATCATCACCGTAATCAACAAGTGGGACCGGCCAGGACTTGACCCCCTTGAATTGATGGATGAGATCACCGAGCGCACCGGGCTGACCCCCATGCCACTGACGTGGGCCATCGGCATTGCCGGTGACTTCCGTGGCGTGTGGGATATCCGACGCAACGAGTTTGCCAAGTTTGCCCGCAACAGCTCCGGCGCCCACATCGCCTTGACCCAGTACCTCACGCCCGAGCAGGCAGCCGAATCCGAAGGTGAAGCATGGGTTGAGTCCACCGATGAAGCCAGTCTGGTTGTTGATGTCGATTCACCTTTGGACCTTGATGCGTTCTACGCTGGCAAAGCCACTCCCCTGCTGTTCTCCTCAGCAGCATTGAACTTTGGGGTCAAACAAATCCTGGACACTCTGGTGGACTTTGCCCCTCCGGCTTCCGCGCGCGCCGACATTTCCGGCACCACCCGCCCGGTAGAAGCCCCTTTCTCCGGCTTTGTGTTCAAGGTCCAGGCAGGCATGAACCAGGCACACCGCGACCACGTGGCTTTTGTCCGCGTCTGCTCTGGCATATTTGAACGAGGCATGGTTGTTACCCAGTCACGCACAGGCAAGTCCTTCGCCACCAAGTATGCACAGCAAGTGTTTGGCCGCGAACGAGAGGTCATCGATACCGCGTTTCCTGGTGATGTAGTGGGGCTGGTAAATGCTTCAGCTTTGCGAGTGGGCGACAGCCTTTACGTTGAGGAAGGCGTGGAATACCCTGCCATTCCGCTGTTCGCGCCGGAGCACTTCCAGGTGGCCCGATCCAAGGATCCCAGCAAGTACAAGCAGTTCCGCCGGGGAATTGAACAACTGGAGCACGAAGGTGTTATTCAGGTGCTGCGCTCGGATTTACGCGGCGATCAGGCACCTGTGCTCGCTGCTGTTGGCCCCATGCAGTTTGAAGTTGTCGAGGACCGCATGCATCATGATTTCAACGCTCCTATGCGTTTGGAGCGTTTGCCGTATTCTCTCGCCAGATTGACCACGCAGGAGGCCACAGCCACGCTGAGCGCGGTTCATGGAGCTGAGGTACTTGAGCGAAGCGACGGGGAGTTCTTGGCCCTATTCAACGATATTTGGGCTATGCGTAGGGTGGAAAAGAACCACCCTGGCCTCTCACTGGCAGAAATCGGTACTTCCATGCAGAAGTAGCACTTGGCCTGCTTTATCTGCAGCTGGCGTTGACAACAAGATTCTCTTCAATTCAGGTATCCAGATGGCAAGCTTTGCTGCTGCGGACACGGGCCAAGGACACGTTTCATGGCCGCTTTTTCTGCTGCCGTTACCCAGAGGTTGTAGGCGGCTTTGACGGAAATTTGGCGGGCAACATAGTGGCAGCGAAATTTTTTGGACGCTGGCAGCCACGTGGCTGCGTCGCCATCAGATTTTTCTTGATTCGCCGGCCCATCTGCCGCCAGAAGGTTCAAGGGATCGTTGGCTAAACTTTGGCGTTGCAACCCCGACAGCGCTGGTGCGCCGGTCTGCCACGCATTGCCAAGAGCCACCACATGGTCGATTTGAACTGCCCCGCTGCTGTCCTTGCCCCGTTGGAAGTGAACTTCCGCTCCTGTATATGGCTCAGCGAGAACACCGGAGGCCACTACGCAATGGGAACCGGCACTGAACGCAACCCCTTGAAGATCTCTTCGCAAGACATCGTTGCGAGTGTCGCAGCCGTTGGCGTCGGCGTCCATCCAGGCTTCACCGAAGGCGCTGCGTTGGTAGTCCTTGCCCGGAGCTTTCCCCTTAACCTCCAGAGTGTCCAGCAGCATCATGGCGCTTCCTGTCGATACTGCAATGACTGGCCCGCCCAGAACTGGCGTCGGTGTGCTGAACGATGGAGCCGGGCCGGCCTCTGGTACGAAAGGCCACCGCCCCGAACTGTGCAGCCAGCCGCTCAAGAGCACTAGAACCAGCAAGGCTAGAGCAATTGCGGCGCGCACGGGGGCACGGCATTGCGCCTGCGGTCGGTGCCGTTGGAGTTGGAGTTGTGTGTGGCGTGCCATGGCCCCTGCCCACCTTGATTCCCTCACCAGCGGCTGTGTCGTTGAATATGTCGTGCTGGAACAAGTCTAGAGACATAGCCGTTGGCGCGTTCTGAGTTATCCACAGGCCGATGTGGCGTGTGTATGAAGAATCTGGCAGCCGTTGTAACCCTCAGGCAGCAAAAAGGCCGGCCACCTAAAGTGACCGACCCATTTACAACTACTCATTCAGTGGTGCTATTTATTCAGGGCGTTTCGCCGGACCCAGCCGATAGCAGCCGTAGCCACGAACAGGACGATTCCAACGACCGCCAGCCAGAACAGGCCCTTGACCACAAAACCAAGGATCGAAAGGACAAGCCAAATGACAAGAAGTGCAATTATTATTCCAACCATCGCATAAACTTACCGCACCATCGCCGCTAATGAAAAGTGACCCACAGCCGGGTAGGAAGTAGTGGTACATCTCGCGGTCGATTCACGGATTGGGAAAGTTTAAGTGGATAGGGCAGCCGATACGCCGGGTTTTGTCATCCGCAACAGTTACCCGCTGCGGAGAGGCAACCATCCATCTACGAACGCCGTTGCCGACGCCCTCTAGCGGCCTACCCAGACACTCGGGCGAACAGCCCTCAGTCATGCCCTGTCTGGCCTTGCTCCGGGCGGGGTTTACCGAGCTTCCCCAGTCACCTGGGGAACTGGTGGTCTCTTACACCACCGTTTCACCCTTACCTGCGCCGGCTCTTGCGAGCCGTGCGGGCGGTTTACTTTCTGTGGCACTTTCCTGCGAGTTACCCCGAGTGGGCGTTACCCACCACCCTGTTCTGTGGAGCCCGGACGTTCCTCGAGTCACTTGCGTGGCTCGCGGTTGCCTAGCTGCCCTATCCAGCAACTAAGTGTACAGGTCGCAGGGACACCGATCGAGCGGAGCAAGACTGGGCAGCTGGGTCTGGTCCAGAATTCTACCGGGGTGAGGTTAAAGCTAAAGGTGCCGGTCGGCGTCGTACTTTAAAGTACGACGCCGACCAGCACCTTTGACACGCCGTTACGTTACGCCGGCAACAGTACCGGTGATTCTTCCACTGCGGGGAATTGACGCGGGTGGACCCCTGCCATCTCTTCCATCACGCGGACCACTTGGCAGCTGTAGCCGAATTCGTTGTCATACCAGACGTAGAGAACCAAATGCTTGTCATTGCTGATCGTTGCTAGACCATCCACAATTCCGGCCCTGCGTGAACCAATAAAATCGCTGGAAACCACTTCCGGAGAGTCAATGAAATCGATCTGCTTGCGCAGCCCGGAATTCAAGGACATATCCCGCAAATATGTGTTGATTTCTTCTTTGGTAGTGCCGTTTTCAAGTGTCAAATTCAAGATCGCCATCGACACATTCGGGGTAGGGACACGGATGGAGTTACCAGAGAGTTTACCGGCGAGCTCGGGCAGTGCCTTGGCTACGGCCTTTGCAGCTCCGGTTTCGGTCAAAACCATGTTCAGCGCTGCAGATCGCCCCCGGCGGTCTCCCTTATGGAAGTTATCCGTCAGGTTTTGATCATTCGTGAAGGAGTGCACAGTTTCAACATGCCCATGGACAATACCGTACTTGTCGTTGAGCGCCTTGAGCACCGGTGTGATGGCGTTGGTGGTACAGGAGGCGGCGGTGATGATCTTATCTTCATCCTTGATGGTGTCATGGTTGATTCCATGCACCACGTTCTTTAGCGCCCCTTTGCCTGGTGCGGTGAGCAACACCCGGGAGGCACCCTTGCTCTGCAGGTGCTGCGAGAGGCCTTCCTCATCGCGCCACCGGCCGGTGTTATCCACAATCAGGGCGTCGTGAATATTGAAAGCGGTGTAGTCGATGGCGGAAGGATCATCCGAGTAGATAACCTGAATGGCTGTGCCATTGGCCTGGATGATGTTGCGCTCTTCATCAACGGTGATAGTGCCGTTGAAAGGCCCATGGACGGAGTCACGGCGCAACAAGCTGGCACGTTTGGTCAGGTCAGATTCGCCACCATTGCGCACAACAATCGCCCGGAGCCGCAAGCCCTGACCGCCCCCGGCGTGTTCAATGAGGATCCTGGCCAGCAGCCGGCCGATCCGCCCGAAACCGTAGAGGACTACATCCTTGCCTCGCCGCGGATCCTGCCCCTGGCGGTCCACGATCTCAGCTAGCTCAACGCGCAGGAATTCTTCGCGGCTCTGACCTACACCCTCTTGGGCGTATTTGAGATTCAACGTGGCCAGGTTAATCGACGCCGGGCCCAGACGAAGGGCTGTCAATGCAAGGAGCATGGGCAGTGTTTCTTCTGGACGGAGTAGAACTCCGTCAACATGGCGGGCAAAACGGTGCGCCTTCAGCAAGCTGACGGCGGACTGGTTGATCAGGCTGCGTCCATGTACTGAGAGAATCACGTTATTCTCACGATACAGGCGGCCAATAAGCGGAATCATAGCTTCCGCCATGGTTTCGCGTTCGATCCATGACTCTAGGACGGCTTCACTATTGTTTGCCGCGAGTTCTTGCACCACGTAATCATCCTCTTCCAGCTCAAAACACCCTTGGTTCAAGCCACCTCTAGTGTGCCAGCGCACAGATGTTACTGGCGAGTTCAGTGAGACGGTTCACTAGACCGGTCTATCTAGAAATGAACTATACGGGATGACGTGACGTCTCTACGCCGGAGCATCCCCTGATGACCTGGAGTCTTAGTGGAGATTGACCCACTCACCAACAGATAAGCTCGAACAGTGCTAATTTTGCTTCCCCCTTCTGAAGGTAAGACCCCGGCCCAGACCGGTTCCCCCGCTGACTTGGCTAATTTGAGCTTTCCCTCGCTGACCGCCGCCCGCCACGAGGTGGCAGTTGCGTTGGCCTCCGTGTCGGGACAAGATGATGCACTCCGTCAGCTGGGCGTAGGAGCAACCTTGGGGCATGAGGTCTCACGGAACATGCGCCTGATGAAAGAGCCAGCCGCACCGGCCCACAGCATCTACACCGGTGTGCTTTTTGACGCCCTAGGGTATTCAAACCTCACAACAACCCAAAAACGCAAAGCGGATGCCACAATCCTTGTGATCTCCGGTCTCTGGGGAGCCGTGGGATTCGCTGATAGCATCCCCGCCTATCGTCTCTCCATGTCCGTAGGCCTGCCAGGGCTGGGGAAGCTAGCCAGCTACTGGAAACCGCGGCTAGCCGCGGCGTTGGCGGAGCACGCCCAAGATCATCTCATGGTCGATTGCCGCTCCAGCAGTTACGCCGCCGCGTGGGTCCCTGACCCCGTGCGCACTGTGGCCATCAACGTTTTCACAGAACGTGACGGCACACGCAAAGTGGTCTCACACTTCGCCAAACACACCCGCGGGGAACTAGCCAGACACTTGCTGACTCGCCGTGGTGCGTCACCACAAAACCCGGAGCAGCTGGCCCGTGCCGCCGGAGAACGATGGACGGTTGAACTCGTGGCAGGAACTTCGCGCAAAGCGCACGCCCTGAACATCATCCTCAGTGACTGAGCTTTCCGACCACCGAAGCTCCAAATAGCCAAGCACCAGTGGGAATGCGGTCTAGCCCCAGTCCTCGGAACGGACCAGAATGGCACCTGAATCCGGGCAAAAGACAAGGGTCTCAGGCGTTGACTTTTTGATCTCAACCAGGTCGCCAGCGCTGAGCTGCATGCCTGAACCTTCTGATTTTCCGTGGAACAAGCGGGCAGCGCCAACACCGTATTTGCCCAGGGCCCTGTCGTAAATGGCCAGCAGGTCCGGGGCAAAGGTGGCGGCCAGCTCAGCCCGTTCGGCCAAAGTGGCGTCGCGCTCCATTTTCAGTGCACCCAATTTGCTGCGCAGCTCATCCAAAACCTCGTCAAGAACAGATTGCATCTGTGCCACGAGGCCGTGCTGAGCCTCTTGCTTCGACGTTGCCTCCTCGAAGGCCTCCATAGCCTCCAGCTGGGTGTCCTCAAGATCGCCCCGGCGATGATTCAAGGATTCAATCTCACTCTGCAGCGCCATGAGATCTTTTGACAATCCACTGCCACTGTTCAATTTCGTCTCGTCGCGTTCAATCCGGGCAACTACAGCCGCCACATCATCTTCAGCCTTCGTTAGTGTCCTGTGAGCATCACTCACTGCCGTATCAAGGACTACAAGATCACTTTTAGCCACTGTTACCCCAGCGTGTAAATCCGGAAGGCGAGGATCTTCTTTCAGCGCCTTAGCCTGAACATCAAGCCCGCGTAGTTTGCCGTCAAAGCCCTGAATCTCCAGCAAGCGCATTTGCTCGCCCGGTGCTGCCTTAGCCATGTAAGTCCTCCTGCTACATCACGTGCGTGGTTATTCTCATGGGCAAGCCTAGTTCCCGGGGGTGAGAATAAAGTCCCACGGGTCCGTGTTTGTCTGACTCACTGCCAATTCAGCCTCAAAGCCCTGGTCGCTCAGAACATTACCCAGGGCTTGGGCCGCGGCAGGAAGCCATAGCCATTCGCTGGCAAAGTGCGAGAGGTCGATGAGGAAAGGCTTTCCGTCCGCGCGTGCCTCACGGGCTTCCGAGGCCGGGTGATGACGCAGGTCCGCAGTGACGTATACATCGGCATCACTGGCACGAACAGCGTCAAACAAGCTATCTCCGGCCCCTCCGCACACCGCCACCTTATGGACAAGCGCGTTTTTATCCCCCGCCACCCGCACACCTCCGGCAACGGCTGGCAGCGTTAAGAAGATCCGCGCGGCCAAGTCACCCAACTTTTCGGCTCCCGGCAGCATGCCAACACGGCCAATTCCTTCTTCGACTAAACCGTGTTTGGCTGCCATAAGCGGTTGCGCATCGCTCAGGCCAAGAACGTCGGCAAGTACATCGGAGACGCCACCTACAGCGCTATCGCCATTGGTATGGACAGTCAGCAGGGCACAACCACCTTCGATCAGCCTGTGGATTGCCCTGCCTTTCCCCGAGGTGGCGGCCACCGAGTTCACGCCTTTAAGCAACAAGGGGTGGTGGGTGATCAACAGTTGCGCACCCCATTCCAACGCCTCATCAATGACCTCAAGTGTGGGGTCAACAGCGAACATGATTCTGTCTACTTCCGCCTCAGGGCGGCCAACTACCAGACCCACACGGTCCCATTCTTCAGCCAAGGATTCCGGCCACAGCTCCTCAACAGCGACGAGAATGTCTGAGAGTACCGGAGTCTCCAAGGCAAACAATGCATCCTCGCCCGGCCCTGAGACTTGATCCGGCCCTGAGTCCTGATCCGGAGCCTGGAGCGAATCTTGTTCCGGAAACGAATCTTGTTCCTGGTCTGGATTTTGTTCCTGGACTGGATCTTTTTCCTGATCTGGATCTTGTTCCTGATCTGTGCCGGTGACTGCCTCGGCGCCGTGGGCACCTGCGCCAGTTCCGTCGTCGTGCGTGGGAAGAAATGATTCCTTACTCATAGTCCTACCTTACTGGCGAGAGCGCCCAGTGGAGACTTCAAAGCCGTTGGGGAATCTTGTGGCCACCAAATGACTTATAAATGAACATGAAGACTTTTGTATTGGGCGGTGGGTGCTTTTGGTGCCTCGATGCCGTCTACCAAATGACCAAAGGCGTGGAATCCGTAGTGTCCGGTTACACTGCCGGGGCCCTGCCAAATCCCACGTATGAACAAATCTGTACTGGCATGACAGGACATGCGGAGGTGGTATCGGTGACTTTTGATGAAAGTATCATTCCCCCGGACGTCATCTTGGACATGTTCTTTGTGCAGCACGATCCCACCACGCTCAATCGGCAGGGGTACGACGCCGGAACCCAGTACCGCTCAGCCATGTACTACCGCGATGCTGAGGAAGAAGCAGCTTTCCATGCTGCTATTGAGCGCAACCAGCCGTTGTGGGATGACCCAATAGTTACGGAAGTCTCACCACTGGGGGTCATCTATCCTGCCACCGCAGATCACCAGGATTTCTATGCCCAGCGCCCGGAAGTCGGCTACTGCAGGGTCATTATCGACCCAAAAATCGCCAAAGTAAGAAAACATTACGCGAAGTGGCTTTCCGCGTAGGAACACCCCGCAGGAATCGCTACGCTGGCGAACATACCGAGCACCCCGAGACTGCAGCACACCGGTTCACGAAAGAATTGAAGGAGAAGTCATGGCACGGATTTATGACAATGTTACCCAATTGGTGGGCGGCACACCCTTGGTGCGCCTCAACCGCCTAACTGAAGGCCTGGATGCCACGGTGGCTGTGAAGCTGGAGTTCTACAACCCTGCCAACAGCGTCAAGGACAGGATCGGTGTCGCCATTGTTGATGCAGCAGAGGCGTCGGGGGAACTCAAGCCCGGTGGCACTATTGTGGAGGGCACCTCAGGGAACACAGGCATCGCCTTGGCCATGGTTGGCGCTGCACGCGGCTACAAAGTTATCCTGACCATGCCAGAGACAATGTCCACTGAGCGGCGCGTCATGCTCCGTGCGTACGGTGCTGAGATTGTTTTGACGCCGGGTTCCGAGGGTATGCGCGGATCCCTAGACCGAGCGAAGGAAATCGTCGCCAACACGGAAAATGCTGTCTGGGCCCAACAATTCGCCAATGTTGCAAACCCCGAGGCGCACCGGCGTACCACCGCCGAGGAAATCTGGAACGACACCGATGGGGCCGTTGATATCTTCGTTGCCGGAGTTGGTACCGGTGGAACCGTCACAGGTGTTGGCCAAGTCCTCAAGGAACGCAAGCCCGGCGTGCAGATTGTTGCCGTGGAGCCCCTAGATTCGGCCATCCTCAACGGTGGGGCCCCTGGCCCCCACAAGATTCAGGGTCTGGGCGCCAACTTTATTCCTGAAATTCTGGATCAAGACATCTACGACGAAGTATTCGACGCCACGCTAGAGGACTCCGTCCGGGTTGCCCGCGAACTCGGTGTCAAAGAAGGGATCTTGGGCGGCATTTCCTCCGGAGCGATCGTCTGGGCTGCCCTGGAACTGGCTAAACGCCCGGAAAACGCCGGCAAACTCATAGTCGCCATCATCTGCGATTTCGGCGAACGCTACATTTCCACAGTGCTTTACGACGACATCCGGGGCTAGTAAGTATCCTTGGCGGAATATTTCCCGCATCAATGACGCTGTCGGTGTCAGTGATGCGGGTCTTGCCGTCTGGGGACTTTGTTTGTTCGAACGCTGCGTAGTGGGACGGCTCCTTTGCGCAGGCATGGCAAACCACGCCAAGAATTATCTGTGGCGCTCAACTGAAGGAAGTCTGTGGGATTTTTCAGCAGAATACATGAAGACCTCGAGTCGGCCCGCTCGCATGATCCGGCTGCCCGCAGTTCGGCAGAAAACTTTTTCATATACTCGGGGCTCCATGCCATCTGGATGCATCGGCTAACCCACAAGATGTGGGCTAAACCGGGATTGCGGTTTCCTGCAAGGGCATTGTCACAGTTGGCGCGTTTTGTCACAGGAATCGAGATCCATCCGGGTGCCACCATTGGCAGGCGCTTCTTCATCGACCACGGCATGGGCGTTGTTATTGGCGAGACAAGCAACATTGGTGATGACGTCATGATCTATCACGGGGTAACCCTCGGGGGCCGTTCTCTGGCCAAGGTCAAGAGGCACCCAACCATCGGCGACCGTGTCACCATAGGTGCCGGTGCGAAGGTGCTGGGCCCCATCACCATTGGCAGTGACTCCGCCATTGGCGCCAACGCCGTCGTGGTCAAAGAGGCACCTTGTAACTCCATCATCACGGGCGTCCCAGCCACATGGCGGCATCGAGACGCTAAGCGTGAGATGGCTCCGGCCGTCGATCCAGCGGAGTACATCGACCCGGCCATGTGGATTTAGTTCTTTCAGCTACCCACGTAGGCGCGGGCTATGGAGGAAAGTGCGGCTTCATTCGCATCCGTCCAGGCGTCCATGGACAGCCCCGCCCCCGAGAGCTCCAGACTGACGAGTCCGTGGACTTGCCCCCAGACTGCCATGGCGACTGCGGCCGGAGGTCCAGCTGCAGGTGCGTTCTCAAGCAGTGCAGACACGGCAGCCACCAGTGGCGCCAGCGCTTCATGGAAAAAGTCCAGCGCTCCCTCACGGCGATCCCCTGATCCTTGCCAGCCGGCAAACATGAGCAAGTGAAGCACCGGTTGTCACAGTGCCCATTCCCGAAATGCCCGACCCAGCGCCAGCAAGCCCCGCGGTGCTGCCGCGGACGCAGACGCCGCGAGCATGCGAAATTCTTCTTTAACATCGGCTGCCACGCCTTAGACAGCCGCGTCCATGCGCCTGATAAAAACTTTAGCGGTGTGCATAGGAGGTCTTGCCTTAGGCCCCACATTTTTCGCCTACTGGGAAAGCCCCGAGCATCGACAGGACTTTGCCGCCAGCGCTGGAGACCCCTTCACTTTGCCCCGTGGCGAGCGTTCATGAGGCAGAGCGCAGGAACGGCACGTCAGCGCTTGGGCCGCTGATCACCGCACCCCAGAACGACGGCGGCGGGTAACCTTTTTTTCAAAGGTTACCCGCCGCCGTCGTTCGCCACCGTGGATTAGTGAGTGTCTACGGCACTTACCTCGGATTTGTCCCCGCTCCACTGGGTGTGAAACGTACCTTCTTCGTCAACACGGTTGTACGTGTGGGCGCCGAAGAGGTCGCGCAGTCCCTGGGTCAGCGCGGCGGGCAGGCGCTTGCGGCGTAACCCGTCGTAGTACGCAAGCGAGGAAGAGAACACCGGAACCGGGATGCCAAGCTGAACGGCGGTGGACACCACGCGGCGCCAAGCTGGGAGAACCTCGGCAATTTCGGCTGCGAACGCCGGCGCGAACAACAGGTTCGCCGGCTTCTCTTCTGCCGCGTAGGCCTTTGTGATGTCCTTGAGCAGCTCTGCACGGATGATGCAGCCGCCGCGCCATAGGGAAGCGATCTCGTCAAGCTTCAGATCCCAGTTGTACTCGGTGGCCGCGGAGGTCAACATGTCGATGCCTTGGGCGTAGCTAATCAGTTTGGACGCATAGAGAGCCTGGCGGACATCTTCAACAAAGTCCGCGCCTAGTTCCACGGAAACCTCATGGCCGGTCAGGACCTCTTGGCCAATGGCACGCTGGTTGCGCTGGGAAGACAGTCCGCGAGCAAACACGGACTCGGCGATCGCCGAGGTGGGTGAGCCAAGATCAAGGGCTGACTGGACAGTCCAGCGGCCCGTGCCTTTCTGGCCTGCCGAGTCAACAATGACATCAACCAGCGGCTTGCCGGTCTTGGCATCAACATGACCCAGCACCTCGGCTGTGATTTCAATCAGGAATGAGGCCAGCTGCCCCTCGTTCCACTTCTTGAAGATCTCTGCCTGCTCAGCCGGTTCGATGCCGGCGGCGCTGCGGAGGAGGTCGTAGGCCTCACCGATGACCTGCATGTCCGCATACTCAATACCGTTATGGACCATTTTCACAAAGTGGCCGGCACCGTCAGTTCCAATCCATGCACAGCAAGGCTGGCCGTCCACCTTGGCGGAGATCTTTTCCAGCAGCGGACCCAGGGCGTCGTAGGATTCCTTGGAGCCACCGGGCATGATGGACGGGCCCAGCAGGGCACCTTCTTCACCTCCGGATACGCCAACACCTACGAAGTGCAAGTCTTTTTTGGCTAAGGCGGCTTCACGGCGGCGGGTGTCCTGGAAGTTGGAGTTGCCGCCATCTATGATGATGTCTCCGGCCTCCATGAGCGGCACGAGGGCATCGATCACCGAGTCAACGGGAGCGCCGGCCTTAACCATCATGAGCACGCGGCGCGGTTTCTCCAACGACTCTACAAGTTCGGCGAGCGTCTGGGTGCGCACGAAGTTTCCTTCGGTGCCGTGGGCATCCAACAACGCGTCGGTTTTTTCAACCGAGCGGTTGTGCAGCGCCACTGTATATCCGTTGCGGGCCAGGTTGCGGGCCAAGTTGGCGCCCATGACGGCTAGGCCAGTGACGCCCATCTGTGCTGTGCCAGTTTGTGCAGTGTCATTTTGTGCAGACATGCTACCTCCAGAGTGAATTGAACAGTTTCCTCCAGCATATCGGTGACGACTCAGGTTCCCCAGTTGGTTACAGGATTTTTCGGGCGGACAGGTGCGCGAACATGCTGGTGGTGCGCGGCTGAGCGGGCATACAGATGCTTGTCTCATTTGAGACTGGCTTTATAAAAATTTACGGGTCTGGAGCCGGACCCGAGTTTCTATGGACGTGGTTCAGTATTTTGTGTGCACTTCATTACGATGAAGATTATGAGCCCTAAAAATATTACGATTGCGATTGCTGTTCCACTCAGCTCCGAGCTTGTGGAGCGCATCAAGTCGGCGCATCCAACCGTGACCGTTCGCTATGAACCCGAACTGCTGCCACCGGAGCGGTTCCCGGCCGACCACGCAGGGGATCCGGCGTTCAAACGAACAGCCGAACAGGAAGCGCGCTATTGGAAAATGCTCCGCAGCGCCGATGTGCTCTACGGTTTTCCCAATGAAGATGCTCAGGGGCTGGCTAGCATCTCCTCAAGCCCGAAGCTGCGGTGGATTCAAGCCATGGCAGCCGGCGCAGGTGGCACCGTCAAGGCGGCCAACCTGTCCCCCTCAGACCTAGCGCGTATAACTGTCACCAGCTCTGCTGGCGTCCACGCCTTGCCACTAGCTGAATTTGCCATGCTAGGCATCCTGAACGGCTTCAAAGGCACAGTAGCGCTTGCCGCCGATCAGGCCGCGAAGCACTGGCCGGAGCTCCGGAGCCCTACACGTTTGCTCAGTGGCTCCAACGTAGTCATTGCCGGACTTGGCGAGATTGGTCTTGAAACTGCGCGCCTGGCCCGGGCACTAGGCATGAACGTCAGCGGCACCAAACGCAACGTAGAAGCCATCGACGGTATAGACGTAGTCACCGACACCGCCGGACTTCCCGATCTTGTGGCCACAGCCGACGTTCTCATCAACACTCTCCCTGGAACGCCCTATACGGAAAAACTAATCAATTCAAAAATCTTCAACGCCATGAAACCGGGCACGATTCTGATCAATGTGGGCCGTGGCACGGTTGTTGACGAGGAGGATCTCTTGGCAGCACTGAACAATGGCCAGCTCTCATACGCTTGCCTCGATGTCTTCGCCGAGGAGCCGTTGCCAACGAACAGTGAACTATGGTCGCACCCACTTGTGTTGGTCTCACCCCACTGCTCAGCCTTGAGTGCAGCGGAGAACCGTCTCATTGCCGAGCGTTTCATCGAGAACCTCACGCGCTTTCAGGCCGACGAGGAGCTATTGCACCCTGTGGATTCTGTCTACTTCTACTAGCTCACAGCTGCCACCACAGGGCCTCCACCGCAGAGGTAGAACGTCCGTTGTTGTGTTTTTCCCCTAGGAGAGGTATATTTTCTCCAGGCCTTCCCCTGTGGCGTCCCCCAATAGCCACAGTGGAAGGTCCACCAATTTAAGTGCCCGTTTTGAGAGTTTCTCCGGTGCTGCGGATTTTTTTGCCTCAAGTTTCAGCATGTGAAACTTCTTCTTGACCCCAAGCTGTGAACATCTGGCAATGGAGTGTGTCAGTTTGCATCTGGCCGTGCCAGTTGTTATATTTTTAGTACTGGTTCCCCACCACAGCGTCCCCCAATAGCTGTGGCGGGGAGCCTTTTATTTTAAGCAGCAGCTTGGGCCACTGCGGTCATTTGCAATCATTGGCCCCCATCAACTTGCCATCTGCAGTGGACCGCGAACCCGCCATGGCGCGCCATCAGCGTCACGCTCTAATTCCATGGTGACCAGCTCACTGCGCAGGTTACGCCCAAGACGAGCCTGTAAGCGCCACACCTGCACATCCACGCGCCCCTGCCCCTTGGGCATGCGCTGCGCATGTTTCCACCATTCAACCCGCTCATACCAACGCACAGGCTCGGCGCCCACCAGCCAGACCCGGCCATCTCGGTGAACAGCGGCAGGAACCCCTGCCGCGGTCATTGTTACCGTCACTTCTTCCACACCCGTTTTCATGTCACAGATGCTACGGACAGGGACTGACATTGGTGCCTGCCCATAGCGTGAGGTTGGAGATAATGACGCCTCCGCCGGGTCGGCGGTGGCGTCATTATCTCCAACCTCACGAAGAGGGGGCCAGCTACTTGAAGGCGAGCAGGCGCAGAAACTTCAGCTCCCCGATGACCGCAATATCCTGCCCGGTCGCAGCGAGCTCGTAGGCCCGCTTGACCTTGGCGCTGGGGCGCCCGCCCCGCTCCAACTCGGCACAGACAACCAGGGTAACTTTTTTCGTTGTGCTGTTGGCAATGGAGGCACCCCTGGCTGCCGCAGCGTCCTGGGCTTCCACCCTCGGCATGGCCGCCAGGTCTCCGCTAAATACTATTGTTTGACCAAAAAGGGGACCATAGGCATTTGCATTAGGGTTAGCCTGCGGTAGATCGGCCAGTTTTCTTGTGTAGCCCGCAGCGTAGTAGCTGGGCGTTTGCGGGGCGGCACTGCCGCCACCAGGCCAGAGAGCGGCCAGACTGGACACATCGTTGCGCCGGGCCAGTTCCAGGGCTATCAGGGCACTCGCCCGGGCGTCGTCACCGGCATCGTGGTGGTTGAAGGCCGGAAGTTCTAAGGCATCCACAACATCTGAAAGTGCGTAATGCTCCAGTTTCAAGAACTTGCGGGCGAGAGCCAGCGTGCAATGAAAATCCAGTGTGGGCGCTGGGAGCCCACACACCTCATTTGCCTTGGAAATCACTGACTTCTCAAAGCTAACGTTGTGGCCCACCAACGCATCGCCAGCAATAAAGTCCATCATGGGTCCGTGAATGCCACTCCAGCTAGGCATGTTGCGCACTTGAGTTGCGGTTATGCCGTGGATTGCCACATTGACAGGGTGGAACTCGTTGTAACCGGGCAGCGGATTCATCAACCACGTTGCCTGTTCAACAACAACTCCTGCCCGAACCTTCGTCAGACCGACTGCGCAAGCCGATGCCCGGAAGTTATTGGCTGTCTCAAAATCAATAGCTGTGAAAGATATCCCCTGCATGAGCTTCCCTAGTCAGTACTCGATAATGCCCAACACGTACAAAATTTGCTCAGCTCTCAACGAACAAAAAACCCCGTGGATTCTTAGCTTTCGCCTTGAATTCACGGGGTTTTCTTTGGTGGGTCCTACCGGGATCGAACCGATGACATCCACGGTGTAAACGTGGCGCTCTACCAGCTGAGCTAAAGACCCATTCATTGCTTAAGGCTTACAAGCATTGCGCTTGTTGGCCTGACCAACGAGAAACTACTGTACATCATGTTTTAGTGATTGCGCCAATCG
Source organism: Arthrobacter antibioticus (assembly GCF_030063205.1). Lineage (GTDB taxonomy): Bacteria > Actinomycetota > Actinomycetes > Actinomycetales > Micrococcaceae > Specibacter. Next base: position 634,081 of record NZ_JASISQ010000001.1, read on the forward strand.
AGCCCCAGCTCATCTGCCAAGTAACCCAGAGCCTCTCCCACACCAATATCCAACTTCACGTCAGCCAGCGGATCCCCCCTTGTTATACCCCGGTTGATAATCACCACGTGCTTGCCATCTTTGGCGGCTTTTTTTACAAAACGCAAGCCGCTCATGACTGTCAATGACGAGCCTGCAACAATCAGCAGCTCGGCCGAATCAACCATCCCAAAGGAGCGCAGCACCCTTTCCTTGGGTACGTTTTCACCAAAGAAAACGAAATCTGGCTTCAGCATGCCACCGCACAGAGGACACCTGGCAACTTGGAACTCGGAGATGAGCTTCTCGCCCTCCAGGTCAGCGTCAGCATCGGGCGCCGCCGAAACTCCGCCGGCGGCCACCACAGCGTCCAGGAAACCAGGATTGAGTTCAGTCAGGATGCCGGCAAGAAAAGTCCTGGAATACGTGTTGTTGCACCCCATGCACACAACCTGGTCAAACCGGCCATGCAGGTCAACCACATTGGTGGCTCCGGCGTCTTCGTGCAGACCATCAACATTTTGAGTGATGATGCCACTTGAGTACCCGCCACGCTCCAGCGCAGCCGCGGCATAGTGACCTAAGTTAGGAACGGCATGATGCATGTGGGTCCAGCCCACATGGTTCCTTGCCCAATATCTCTGCCGCAAGAGGGTGTCCCCCACGAACTCTTGGTAAGTCACGGGTTTACGCACCGGGGCATCAGGACCACGGTAGTCAGGTATGCCCGAATCGGTGCTCAGACCTGCCCCTGTCAGAAACGCAGCAGGGGATTCGCGCAGCAGTACCGTGAGGCTATCCAAGGCCTCGATGTCAGTAGCGGTCAACCCTGTACTGGTTGCTACGGCGCTCCTCACGGAATCAGGGCGCACGAAGCCTGTTTGACCGATTCCTGGGCGCACGCTGTCCATGGTCAGAGCCGCTCCATCGCCCGCCGGTACCGCGCAAGCTCACGGCCTTCTGCCGTAGGGGTGCTAAAAATATCGGCAATGACACCCTCAGCATTGATCAGGAACGTGCTGCGTCCAGCCATGCCACGGACAGAATCAAATACCTGATACGCGCTGGCAACTTCACCGTGCGGCCAGAAGTCAGCCAGGAGCTCAAAGTTGTAATCTTCGGCTTGCGCGTAGGCACGCAAGGTGTACTTGCTATCAACGGACACAGCCAGTACCCGCACACCAGCTTCGGTAAAATCAGCTAAATTATCGCGCAGTTCAGCCAATTCACTGGTACAAATACCAGAGAAAGCAAAGGGATAAAACACTAGGGCGACGGCGGTGCCACGCAACCCGGTGAGTGAAACTGGCTCACCAAACTGGTTTGGCAGGCAAAAGTCGGGGGAAGTGTCCCCCACTTGCAGACCTGGGTGCGTGACGCCGTCGTACATTACTGACGCTTGCGCGGAGCCAAGCGTGTTGCGGCCCAGTCAGTAGAGGCACCTGCCGTCGTTGTCACATGCAACCCTGCTGTGGGTGCGGCTTCCGCAATGTCCGCCGGTTCGACGAAACCTGCACGGCCCGGCTTGGGTGTAAGCACCCAAACAATCCCACCCTCATCCAGAGTGGTCAGTGAATCCACCAGGGCATCCACTAGGTCTCCGTCGTTTGCGCGCCACCAAAGGATGACCGCGTCTACAACGTCGTGATCATGCTCATCGAACATTGCAGACCCAATCAGGTCCTCAATGCTGTCGCGCAAGTCAAAATCAACGTCGTCGTCGTATCCGAGTTCTTGGACAAGATCCTCGTCCTTGAACCCCAATTTGTCTGCCACCTTGGCAACAGTGCCGGCGTCGGCCTCGCTCACGTTTTTCCTCCTGGGGTCAGCACCTGCGTGCCGGGTTGTTGATATGTATCCCCAGTCTAGGGGGGACAGCCCATATTGCCTCTATTTAAGGATCATTGACAATGCCTATCCTGCGAAAAACCAGTAAATAAGCCGATTTGGGTGTGATTTATATTACTCGCACAGCTTTGAGTTCCCTGCGCTGGTGAGCATGGTGCGGGTTCGGGCCGTAGTCATCCAATAGGCACAGCTACGCACAACCGCTAACGGCGGTCTAGAGTGTTTATACACGCCCATGGCCACAGCTTTGGGCCCCCCACACTGCTTTTAAGAGAGGTTGGACGTGGCTGCTGGAGACGAGAACAACTCCCATATCCTTAGCGGGTTGACTAATCAGCTCCCTGATCGTGATCCGGAAGAGACTGCTGAATGGCTTGAGTCTTTGGATTCGTTGATTCAGGAGCGTGGCACTGAGCGTGCCCAGTACATTATGCGTAGTTTGCTCCAGCGTGCTGGTGCGCAGAGTGTTGGTGTGCCGATGGTGACTACGACTGATTATGTTAATACGATTCCTGCTGATCAGGAGCCTGTTTTTCCTGGTAATGAGGAGATCGAGCGTAAGTATCGTGCGTGGTTGCGGTGGAATGCTGCTGTGATGGTGCATCGTGCGCAGGCTCCTGAGATTGGTGTGGGCGGGCATATTTCTACTTATGCTGGTGCTGCGACGTTGTACGAGGTGGGTTTCAATCACTTCTTCCGTGGCAAGGATCATGCGGGTGGTGGAGACCAGATTTTCTTCCAGGGTCATGCCTCGCCTGGTATGTACGCTCGTGCTTTCCTTGAGGGGCGTTTGAGTGAGGAAGACATGGATGGTTTCCGTCAGGAGAAATCCAAGGAAGGCCACGCGCTGTCGTCTTACCCCCACCCACGGTTAATGCCGGAGTTCTGGGAATTCCCTACGGTCTCGATGGGTATCGGGCCGATGCACGCTATTTATCAGGCGCAATCGAACCGGTATTTACATAACCGTGGCATTAAAGACACCTCTGAGCAGCAGGTCTGGGCGTTTTTAGGTGATGGTGAAATGGACGAGCCTGAATCGCGTGGGCTGCTGCAACTGGCCGCTAATGACAAGTTGGATAACTTAACGTTTGTTATTAACTGCAACTTACAGCGCTTGGATGGTCCGGTTCGTGGAAACGGGAAGATCGTTCAAGAACTCGAAGCGTTCTTCCGTGGTGCTGGCTGGAACGTGATCAAGGTTTTGTGGGGTCGTGAGTGGGATGACCTCCTTGCCCGTGATGAAGATGGTTCCTTGGTCAAGGTCATGAATGACACTGTTGATGGTGACTACCAAACGTACAAGGCAGAATCTGGCGGGTTCGTTCGGGAGCATTTCTTCGGGCAAACACCCCAGACTAAAGAACTCGCCGCGCATCTTTCTGATGACGAGGTTTGGAACCTCAAGCGTGGCGGCCATGACTACCACAAGGTCTACGCCGCGTATAAAGCTGCAAGCGAGTTCAAGGGCAAGCCCACCGTGATCCTGGCCCACACCGTGAAGGGTTACGGACTCGGGACACACTTCGAGGCACGTAACTCCACGCACCAGATGAAGAAGCTCACGCTCTCGGACTTGAAAGATTTCCGTACTCACCTGCGTCTGCCGATCTCTGATGAAGTCCTTGAAGCGGACCCGTACCGTCCCCCGTATTACCATCCCGGGATGGATACCCCGGAAATTCAGTACATGATGGAACGCCGCCGGGTCCTGGGCGGGTTCGTGCCCGAGCGCCGCTCTGAACACACCGCGTTAGAACTCCCCGGGGATAAAACCTACGAAGTCGCTAATCGTGGCTCGGGTAAGCAACATGCCGCGACCACGATGGCGTTCGTGCGTTTACTTAAAGACCTCATGCGCGATAAGGGTATTGGTCAGCGTATTGTCCCGATCATCCCGGATGAAGCACGGACCTTCGGTATCGATGCGTTCTTCCCGACCGCGAAGATCTACAACCCCAACGGGCAGAACTACCTCTCCGTGGACCGTGATCTTGTCTTAGCGTATAAAGAGTCCATTTCCGGGCAGATCGTTCATGCCGGTATTAACGAAGCAGGCTCCGTCGCGGCGTTTACCGCTGCCGGTACCGCGTACGCCACCCACGGGGAACCATTGATCCCGGTCTACGTGTTTTACTCCATGTTTGGTTTCCAACGCACCGGGGATCAGTTCTGGGCTGCCGGGGATCAAATGACGCGCGGGTTCATTATTGGTGCCACCGCCGGGCGGACTACCCTCACCGGTGAAGGCCTCCAACACGCTGATGGGCACTCCCCCCTCCTGGCCTCTACCAATACGGCAGTGATCACCTACGATCCCGCCTACGGGTATGAGATCGGGGTGATTATCCGCACCGGTCTAGAGCGGATGTACGGTAAAGACTCCACGGATCCTAACGTGATGTACTACATCACTGTTTATAACGAGCCGATCATTCAACCTAAAGCACCCGAAGATATCGATGTTGAAGGGATCACCCGCGGGATCTATCTGCTCAAGAAAAGCGAGCATGACGGGCCCCGTACCCAGCTCCTGGCTTCAGGAGTCTCCGTGCCCTGGGCCCTAGAAGCACAGCAAATCCTTGCCGATGAATGGGGGGTCGCAGCCGATGTCTGGTCAGTAACATCCTGGACCGAGCTCCGTCGCGATGGCCTCGCGGCTGAAGAAGACGCGTTCCTACACCCGGAAAAAGACCCACGCACCCCGTACATCACAGCGAAAATGGCTAACGCGCACGGACCCATCATCGCCGTGAGTGACTTCATGAAAGCAGTCCCGGATCAAATCCGTCAATTCCTGCCTAATGACTTCGCGACCCTCGGCGCAGACGGCTTCGGTTTCTCCGATACCCGCGCAGCAGCACGACGCTACTTCAAAATCGACTCTCACTCCATAGTGGTACGCACCCTACAAATGCTCGCTAAAAACGGTGACATCGACACCAACACACCACAACAAGCAGCCCAAAAATACGACCTCCTCAACATCAACGCAGGAACCACCGGCAACACCGGCGGCGACAGCTAACCAACAAGAGTTCGTTACCGGGTGCCTGATGTTGCTGTAGAGGTTCTACAGCAACACCAGGCACCCGCTGTACGTTAAGCCCCAGAAACACGCTACCTACAGGCAGGGCGACTAATTCTTGAGTTGTTGGGTTCACACAAATAACCTCTTCGAGCACTAAAGACATATCCTCTAGATATGGCAGTTACTAACAAGCCGGCGGGATCCCCCTCGGATAGTAAACCCGCCAAGAATTCAGCCAGCACAACAGGCAGTAAAAACGCACTACAACACAGGAGCCCTGGAATCAAGGACACGTCGGAGACTTTGGAGCGGTTGCGGGCCAATGTTGGCACTCTGTCAACAATGATGCGCCAAGAGCTTGAAAATACTTTGCCCTGGTACAGGAAACTCAGCGCTGATGAACGCTCGGCGCTTGGCCTGGTGGCACAGAATGGCATCACTGCATTTGTCTCTTGGTATGAGCACCCGTCCTCACCAAGCTGGGTTCTCTCCGATGTGTTTGGCACAGCACCCACTGAACTGACCCGTTCCATCAGCCTTCAACGTGCCCTGCAATTGATCCGCACAGTGGTCCAAGTCGTTGAAGACAGGGTCCCGGAAATAGCCGCCCCCGAAGAACAAGTGGATTTGCGCGAGGCAGTACTGCGCTATTCCAGAGAAGTGGCCTTCGCGGCAGCCGATGTCTATGCCCGGGCAGCAGAAAATCGTGGCGCTTGGGACACGCGCTTGGAAGCCCTCGCCGTTGACGGCATCCTGCGTGGGGAAAACACCGACGCACTGCAATCACGGATCTCCGCGCTTGGCTGGACCTCACACGGACACTTCACCATCATGGTGGGCGCCGCACCCCAGGAAGCCAACGCCTTATTCTTAGCCACCCTCCGCAGGGCCGCCGGGCGTTTTTCCGAGGATGTGATGGTGGGTATCCAAGGTGACAAACTCATTTTGGTGCTCGGAAATGTCACCGATCCGGAATCTGCCTACATCCGCCTGAGCGAACTTTTCGCACCCGGCCCTGTTGTTTACGGCCCGCTGGCCCCCACGTTGGCTGAGGCCACGGGATCGGCCAAGGCTGCTTTTGCCGGTATCTCCGTGGCTAAGGGATGGTCCTCTGCCCCACGCCCAGTTTCCGCGGATGACCTTCTGCCTGAGCGAGTGATCGGTGGCGATGAATCCGCCAGACGCGCACTGTTGCTGAGCATCTACCGGCCACTTGTGGCCGCCTCCAATGGTTTGATCGAAACGCTCATTAGCTATCTCCAAGGCGGGCATTCACTGGAAGCCGCCGCCCGGGAACTCTTTGTGCACTCCAACACGGTCCGTTACCGCTTGCGACGCGTCTGCGACGTCACTGGCTGGGATCCGCTGGTTCCGCGTGAAGCGTTTGTCTTGCAGACAGCGATCATCGTGGGCAGACTTGCCACGCCCGCCAAAGTCATCTCTTCTAAGCCGGTGCCAAAGGCAGCGACCAAGTCGTTGCCGGGCAAACAGGGCCTGCCCACGCACCGCGAAGGATCCGGATGAGAATTTAGTTCTTTTCGCCTAAAAGAAGACTGAGATAGCACAGCAGAGGCACCACCATTGTAGACTTCCTACAAATTGTGGAGAAGAGCTTGGTGCAAGAAAATACCCTGAAAATGCGGTTTAGTTTGGAAAGCTGGTTAATGTGCTTGCAATAGTCTGCCCTGGACAGGGCTCCCAATCCCCCGGTTTCCTCTCACCATGGCTGGAACGCCCAGGTGTGCGGGAACAACTGCTCACCCTGAGCGAGGCCGCTGGAATTGATCTGCTGGCCCACGGCACCACATCAGATGCCGAAACCATCAAAGACACCGCCGTAGCGCAACCCCTGATTGTTGCTGCCGGGCTCATTACAGCTCAGGCACTGCTCGGCACTGAAGGTGCCACACTCGATGTTGCCAGCAAGCTGGCCCAACGCTCAGTGGTGGTTGCCGGACACTCGGTGGGTGAAATCACCGCCGCCGCCATCACAGGGACCCTTTCCAACTCTGACGCCATGGCTTTTGTGCGCGAACGTGCCAACCGCATGGCCGACGCCGCCGCCGCAACACCCACAGGGATGGCGGCAGTTGTTGGTGGAGACCCAGAGGAGGTCTTGGCAGCCATCGCAGCTACCGGCCTGACCCCGGCCAACATCAACTCCAAAGGACAGACGGTCGCTGCCGGAACCTTGGAACAAATCGCCGCTCTCATGGCTGCCCCGCCAGCCAAAGCCCGGGTAATCCCTCTCCAGGTAGCTGGTGCGTTCCACACCCACCACATGTCTCCTGCCGTTTCGGCTCTGGAAGCACTTTCCCCGTCTCTGACCCCTCACACGCCTCAGGTTGCGCTGCTATCAAACTACGACGGCGCCGTGGTACGTTCCGGAGCAGACGCCCTTGAATCCTTGATCGCCCAAGTCTCGCGACCGGTACGCTGGGATCTTTGCATGGAAACCATGACCGCTATGGGCGTGACCGCTTTGATAGAGCTTGCCCCTGCCGGAACGTTGACGGGTCTGGCCAAGCGAGCCATGCCCGGAATTGCTACCGTTGCTGTGAAAACACCCGATGATCTTCAGGCTGCCCAGGACTTGCTGGCAGCACACTCCGCGCACCAAGAAGGAACATTGTGAGTACACCTACTCTGAAGCAAAGTACGCTCCGTGCCGGATCAGCCATCTTAGGCATTGGCGCCTACCGCCCCACCACGATCGTCACCAATGACGATGTGTGCCAGTGGATCGATTCCTCCGACGAGTGGATCCAGCAACGCACAGGCATCATCACCCGCCACCGCGCCCCCAAAGATGTCTCGGTGGTGGATATGGCCGTGGCTGCAGGCGCCGAAGCCATCAAGCATGCCGGGATAGACGCCACACAAATTGGCGCCGTCCTTGTCTCCACAGTGACTCACCCCTACGCCACGCCATCAGCGGCTGCCTTGATTGCCGAACGGCTCGGGGCCTCACCCGCTCCCGCCTTTGACATCTCCGCTGCCTGCGCAGGCTACTGCTACGGCGTGGCCCAAGGAGACGCCCTGGTGCGTTCCGGTACTGCAGAATACGTTTTGGTTGTTGGAGTGGAGAAACTCTCCGACGTTATTGACAACCATGAGCGGACCATTTCATTTTTGCTCGGTGACGGGGCTGGCGCGGTTATTATCGGGCCCTCGGACGAGCCCGGCATCAGCCCCACCGTTTGGGGCTCCGACGGCAGTAAGTGGGACACCATTGGTATGACCCACTCCCAGCTGGACATCCGCGACTTCAGCGAGCAGGCAATGAAGGGCGACGGCGTTGCTCACGCCGCCGCAGATGAGGCTCACTCAACGCTGTGGCCAACCCTTCGCCAGGACGGACAGACCGTGTTCCGATGGGCCGTGTGGGAGATGGCGAAGATGGCCAAGAAGGCGCTTGAGGACGCAGGTATAACTGCTGCCGACCTTGGCGCGTTCGTTCCCCACCAAGCCAATATGCGCATCATTGATGAACTCGCCAAGCAGCTGAAGTTACCTGAGCACGTCATTATTGGTCGAGACATTGCCGACGCCGGAAACACCTCGGCTGCCTCCATCCCCTTGGCAACACACCGACTGCTCGCTGAGAACCCGGAGCTTTCCGGTAAACTTTCGCTGCAGATCGGCTTTGGTGCCGGACTGGTGTTTGGCGCTCAAGTAGTGCGCCTGCCCTAATTAAACGTATCTCTCCACATCCGTGGTTTGATCAACATGCTATTAAACGATCAAGTCCTTGATCACAGCACAAGAAGAAAAGGAGCCGTCAATGGCTAGCAACGAAGAAATCCTGGCTGGTTTGGCCGAAATCGTCAATGAAGAGACCGGCCTTGCCCCTGAGGCCGTTGAGCTGGACAAGTCCTTCACGGATGACCTGGATATTGATTCCATCTCCATGATGACGATTGTTGTCAACGCTGAAGAGAAGTTCGACGTGAAGATCCCGGACGAGGAAGTCAAGAACCTCAAGACCGTTGGCGACGCTGTCAGCTTCATTGCAGGCGCACAGGCTTAAGCAGCCCTTGTGCATTAGTCTCATACCCGCGTCAGCGAAAAGAGACATGGTGGTTGGCCGGAAAGCAGGACGCCGGCCAACCACAATAATCATCTTCGAGTCCTGCCCCATAATTTTTGTAGAGAGTTGAACCATGGCCCGCAAAGTAGTCATCACCGGACTGGGTGCCACCACACCCATTGGCGGCGACGTCCCGACCATGTGGAAGAATGCCCTCAAGGGCGTCTCCGGCGCACACACCCTGAAAGATCAATGGGTACAAAAGTACGATCTTCCCGTTCATTTCGCAGCCAAGGCTTCAACTCCCGCCACCGAAGTGCTCAGCCGTGTCGAGGCCAAACGCATGGACCCCTCCACCCAGTTCGCTGTGGTGGCTGCACGTGAAGCATGGAAGGATTCCGGCATTGAGGAGGTGGACCACGACCGCCTGGCCGTAGCCTTTGCCACCGGCATTGGTGGTGTCTGGACTCTCCTGGATGCCTGGGACACCCTGCGTGAAAAGGGCCCCCGCCGCGTGCTGCCCATGACCGTTCCCATGCTCATGCCCAACGGCCCGGCCGCGGCTGTCAGCCTGGACCTGGGCGCCCGTGCCGGCGCACACACCCCCGTTTCCGCGTGTGCTTCAGGAACCGAGGCACTGCACATCGCCCTGGAGCTGATCCGTTCCGGCAAGGCCGACGTGGTCGTGGCTGGCGGCGCCGAAGCCGCCATCCACCCCATGCCGTTGGCTTCCTTCGCCGCCATGCAGGCCCTGTCCAAGCGCAACGACTCCCCCGAGACGGCATCACGTCCGTACGACATCAGCCGCGACGGATTCGTCATGGGTGAAGGCGCCGGCGCGTTGGTGCTCGAGGCTGAAGAGCATGCGCTGGCCCGTGGCGCACGCATTTACGGTGAATTGGCCGGCACCGCAGTAACCGCCGATGCCTACCACATCACCGCACCGGACCCCCAGGGTCTGGGTGCCACCCGCGCGTTGAAGGCGGCCCTCTTTGATGCTCGCGCACTGCCTGAAGACGTATCCCACGTCAACGCGCATGCCACCTCAACCCCCGTGGGCGACAAGCCCGAATACACCGCGCTCAGGGCCGCCCTGGGTGAGCACGTGAACAATGTGTGCGTGTCGGCCACGAAGTCACAGATGGGGCACCTGTTGGGTGCTTCGGGCGCCGTTGAGTCGGTCCTGACGGTGCTGGCTGTTTACCACCGCCTGGCCCCGGTCACCATCAACTTGGAGAACCAGGACCCGGAGATCCCCCTCGACGTTGTCACCGGCACACCCCGCAAACTGCCCGAAGGCGAGGTCCTGGCGCTGAACAACTCCTTCGGCTTTGGTGGACACAATGCCGTTGTGGCCATCCGCAGCACAGGCCCCAAGGTTGACATGGCCTAGTCTTTGTAGGAAAACTGACCCGCAGCAAACAAGCGAAAAACACCTTTCAAGTGTTTTTAAGCAGTTGCTGCGGGTCATTTTTTTCACGGGTGAGACTTGGGATGCTGTGAACAGCCCAAGCGATCAAAGCTGGGGGAGATACGCGAGGCACTGGTCACTTCTGGGATGTTCTGGGCTGCTTTAGCCAACGTGGTGTAGCCAGCGCACAGGTGCTCCGGCTGCCGCGTGGCGGAAGGGCTCGAGTTCTTCGTCCCATGCCTCCCCCAAAGCCAGTGAAAGCTCCTGGTAGACAAGTGAAGGGTCACCCTTGCCTGTCTCATAGGCGTAGCGGATCCTGTCTTCGGAAACCATAATGTTCCCGTGCACATCCGCGATCGCGTGAAAAATACCCAGTTCTGGAGTGTGGGACCAGCGGGAGCCGTCCGTTCCCGGGCTCGGATCCTCAGTCACCTCGTAACGCAAATTGGCCCATCCGCGCAAAGCGGAGGCAAGGCGGGCGCCGGTTCCGGCAGGCCCACGCCAGCTAAGTTCAGTGCGCAGCACATTAGGCGCCGCGGGCTGTGCAGTCCACTGCAAGTCCGTGCGCTGATCCATCACCCCAGCAATGGATGACTCAATATGCGGGCACATGACAGCCGGGGCTGAGTGCACAAACAAAACACCGCGCGTGTGTTCAACCTTCATTCCATCCTCCATTGCAGTAGGTGCGTCTTCCCCAACGACCTTCTTTGGATGGAACTGGTGTTACGCGATTCTGATGTGAACCGTCCCTAAATGTCTAGGTTATAAACCCGGGATTCGCTATCAAAAGATAACTTATTATCATTGTGCCGTAGCGGGGCAGATAACGCCACTAAGGTGAGCACTTATGACAAGCATGTCCCTATTTTTTATGCGGTTTTCTGGTTTTCTGGCTTTCCGGCTTTCTGGCTGGATCCTTACGTTCACTATGTTCAGAGAGCGAAGTGTCAGGCGCGTGGGTGTGCTGTGCGGTAGCTTTCTCTCAGCCGTTCCACCGAGACATGAGTGTATAACTGTGTGGTAGCCAAGGAGCTGTGCCCCAGAATCTCTTGCACAGCGCGTAGGTCCGCGCCACCGTCCAGGAGATGAGTGGCAGCCGAATGCCGCAAAGTATGAGGCCCGGTTGCAGAGGTATCACCGAGAGAAGCCAAGTGTTTATCTACCACTGAGCGCACTGTGCGCTGGTCAATACGTCCGCCGCGCTGTCCAAGGAAGAGTGCCTCACCAGCCTGATGCTTGTGTATTTTGGGCCGGCCGGCGTTCATCCACTGGCTCAGTGCCGTATCCGCTGGCACACCGAAGGGCACAGTTCGCTCTTTGTTACCTTTGCCCACCACAGTCACAGTGCGCCGCTCTTGATTGATGTCAGTGAGGTTCAAAGTTGTCAGTTCACCGACACGAATTCCGGTTCCGTAGAGAAGTTCAACCATTGCAAGATCGCGGAGGGCAACCGGATCCTGCGCCTGGGCCGCCTTGACCATTTCTTCAAGCATCCGCCGTACTTGCTGCTGCTGCAACACAGCCGGCAGGCTCTTCCCGCGCGCGGGAGCCTTCAACCGCACCGCCGGGTCTACTTCAATGAGCTCCTCCCGCAGCGCCCATGCCGTAAAGCTGCGTGCCGTGGCAGCCCTCCTAGCCAGTGTTGAACGTGCCAGTCCGGCCTCGCTCTGCTCCCCCAGCCAACGCCGCAGCGAGCCCAAGTCCAACTCCGCCAAAGAAGTGTTGCCCTCGGCAACGGCGTGAATCAACAATGCGTCAAGGTCCCCGCGGTATGCCCTGATGGTGTGTTCTGAACGGCCCCGTTCCGTGCGTAAGTAGCGCTCAAAGGCGTTCGCTGCCCCGGCTAGAGCAGGAGGCAGGGAGGAGCGTTCTGTTGAATCCACACACTCACTGTGCGCTGAACAACCCCCGGGTTCAAGCTCCCCCGCCGGTCCATCTGTTTTTGGTTTATCCCAACCCTTTGCTTTCAAGGGTAGACACAGACGCCGACACCGGTGAGAGCTTGGGCAAGGGCGGCCAGTGTTTGGCCACCAGTGAACTTTTGGGCTCCCGCCATCATGATGTAGTTCTGCGGCATGGTGATGTACCTCCGAGACAGATGGATGGGAGATGTTCATCCATCTCAGCAACGCGCTCATCCTGTGCCCGCGCTGCCGTTAGCCGCTGCAGTTCGCGCACCGAGGTCATTGAGCCTGGCGCTTCCAGCCACCTGCCAGTCTTTCTGCCAGCCCCAATGCCTCAAGTCGGCCCAACCCGGATAAGACTGTGGCAGCGCTGAGCCCCGCAACTACACACAGTTTTTCCAACGTAGTGGCTGCGCGCAACGGCAAAGCATCCAGAAGCAGCAGGTCTTGAGTGCACAAACCGTCATACAGTGCTTCCTGCACCAGTGGTTCGCTCACAAGGTGTTCCCCCATAACACCCGCCAGTTCAGCAATATCCGCTGCGTCAGTGACACACACAGCCGAGCCTTCTTTGAGTAACCTGTGGCAACCAGCAGAATTCGCCGAGTATACGGATCCCGGCACCGCCCCCACAACCCGGCTGAGCGCCTCAGCGTGATGAGCTGTATTCAGCGCACCTGAACGCCATCTGGCCTCCACTACAACGGTGACCCCGCACAAGGCAGCGATGAGGCGGTTACGTTGCAAGAACCTGTAGCGTGTGGGGTTCGTGCCAGGAGGCACCTCAGCCACGACAAGACCGCGGTCAGCAATGCTCCGCAACAGGTCCTCATTTCCGGATGGGTAGAATCTGTCCACTCCCCCAGCCATGACAGCGATTGTTGGTGGCTGCTCGTTAGCCGGGTCGTTCTCCACCGTGACGGTTCGGCCTTCGGTGTGCCTTGTCAGTGGTACCGGCATGGCGGCGCTCAAGGCTCCACGGTGCGCGTGGGCATCGATCCCGTAGGCGCCTCCACTGATAATCGTAAAATTGCGTTGCACCAGGGAACTGGTAATTTCCGCACTGACATTAGCCCCGTAACTGGTGCTGTCACGGGATCCCACCACCGCGATGCAGCTTGACTGTGGCGGAATCCTGTTGCCTTTGCCCCTACACCAGAGTGCTATGGGCGCGTTCAGTTCCAAATCTTCTAAAGCTCGTGGCCATTGTGTGTCTTCAGGGATCAGTAAGTTCCCGCCCAATCGTTGAATGGTGGCTAGGTCCCGTTCCGGCGCAACATCGCCCAGCCGTGGCCGCCAACGCCCCAATGCCTCTGCCAGACCTGTCCACCGCTCGGTGCCTGCAAAGCCCAGTATTTCAGTGATCTGGCGTTCAACCGCAGAACTCGACCAGGCGCTGGTAGCAATCAAAGCCATCGCCTCTTGTGGCCCCAGTACCTGGATCAGCGCCAGCCCCGGCAGATCTGAAGGTTCCATCAACCGAGTCAGAGCAGCACGCGCTATGCGCAGTTCAGAATAATCCGGCGTTCTTTCTGCCTTACTTATATTCACAATCCCTCACCTCGTTGCCGCAATGTCAACGCCAACCCCACATCATCGCTGCCGGGTCGCTCACGTCCTTGAAGATCTGCCACCGTCCACGCCAATCTCAAAACGCGGTCATAACCCCGTGCGCTGAGTACCCCCGTCCCCATCGCCCTGTCCAAAAGCGCTGTGTCATGGCCACCCAACCGCAGAGGACCACGCAGCACCCGGCCCGTGAGATCAGCGTTGTGAACCAAGCCCCACTTTTTTAGTCTCTCGCCAGCAATGTCGCGGGCCATCTCTACCCGTTTTGCCACCTGGGCGCTTGATTCACGCTGTGCAGAATCGGACAGCTGTGAGAGCTGTACCTTATTGACCTGCAGCTGAATGTCCACCCGGTCAAGCAGAGGACCCGAAAGCCGACCAAAATAGCGCCTACGTGCCATGGGTGTGCATTCGCAATTGATTCCTTTGCCCGTTGCCTTTCCGCAAGGACAGGGGTTGGCGGCCATGACAAGTTGGAAACGGGCGGGGTAAGATGCCGTTCCGGCGGAGCGATGGAGCACAAGCTCCCCACTTTCCAGAGGCTGCCGCAGTGCATCCAATACACGTTTATCAAACTCGGGCGCCTCTACAAATAATATACCTCCCCGTGTTTCCGCGGTTGAGCCGCGTCAGCAGCAATGCTGGCCAAGATCGTTGTGCTCCTCCGCTATGACCTTAATGGTTGACAGTCTGACGGACCGTAGTGAATCGATATCCAGTCGAGTCCGCATGTCCGACTGAACAAGGAACGAAAACTTTCGAGGCGAGGTTCGTTGCCCCGAATCCTCGGCTCAATATGTGGGTTTTAGCGCTTCATGCCGGTGTTCTACGAACGCTCAGTGTGTCAGTCCCATAGTTTGCGGTGTGGTACATCGCATGGGTGCAGGATAACTGTGTGGAGAGTGGAACTGTCCAGCGTGAACTGCTTTAATGTGACGATGCCCTGACCACTTGGACTTAGCATTCCAATACCTTCGTCGTTGTACATGAAGACGAACGATTAGTACACCTCAGTCGACCGAAGTACTTACGTTAAGCGTATACATAGTTGGGTACGATAGCGCATCTCACAGGCCCCGCTTGGCTCTGTCACGACTTCAACGAGGGATGAAGGTTTTCTGAAAGTCGATGTGCCGCTGGTGAGAGCTGGTGACATTCGCTGGCGCGCTGTGGCATACACACCTAGCACCAGAGTCTCATCGAGTGGACGGACTCAAGGGGCCGGTACGACTCTGATTGGTTTCCTGTCGGCGAGATCAAGCGCACCGCTAAAGAGACTGAGGACCCGTAGCGGTGCGCATGACTCTGGTTAGCCGAGGGAGGTCATCATTCCTGTGCCCAGAGTGACAAGGGCGTTCACCAAGCCAGTTGCAGTGCCGGTAACAGCGATGTCTACTACCTTGCTAACGAGCTCCTTCATCTTGCTCTGGCTGGGCACGGGAGCCGCTACCTCTGCCTCAAGTTGATCAACTAGTTGACCGGCTAGGACTTGCCCATCTTCCGGGAGCCCCAGGAGCGGAACGAGTGACCTGGCGCTTTCAACGAATTGCGTTGTTTGACTGATCTGCTCGATGGTCAGCGTGTTGGACTGGCTGACATGTGAGCTTCCTGCAGCTACGTTCAACGAATGCGAGTCTTTGATGTTGATGTTGTTGTTGTGCACGGTTGTTCCTCCATTGCCACTCTGTGCGTTCACAGACTCTCCGCTCTCGACAACTCTGGTGCCCTTGTTTGTGATGTTTGGCCGGGGAATCGGTCCACCCCACGTTTTAGTTCCCGCGATCAACTCTTCATCATGCAACCAGTTACAAGCACGCTCAAGCTCTGTCTCTGAAAACGGTGTTCCATAGTAGTTTGCATGGCCACTTTCAAAAAACCGATCGATGACGGGCGAAGAGATACCAGCTAGGTCGCTGTCGTACAGCCAGTGAAGAACCCGGTCTCGCGCAGCCTTCACTCGTTCGCGAGGCGAGTCCCTCAATACGCCAAATTCTTCGGCTATGTCGTTGCCAGGCTGAGTCAATACGACTTCATCAATGCCTACGATTGATTTCTCAAACCAGAGCCAGCCCTTCTCTTGAAGAGTCTCAAAGTCACCCGTCAGTTGTGCAGCATCACGGGTCGTATCTCCTGCATTCTGATAGAACCAGTCAGTTGAGACTTGATTTCCTTGAGCCCGCTTAGCCAACGCAGCCATTAGCATCAGATGCCGCAGCCCCACCTGTGAGTCGGCCAACACTTGAACATCAACCATTTAGATCCGCACCTGTCCCCTAGACATGAATCGCACTGTTGCGATGCCCTAAGCCTAGACGGAGGCACTGACACTCAAGACTAGAGTCATCTCAGCAGTTGCCGCCAGCTGGTGGAGGAGCCCGCCAATGTCGGCTTGGGTCATTGGAGCAAAGATGATGGACATGCTCCGACCCTATCCCTATCGGCAGTCACGAAGACTGCCCCAGATGCGGATCCCTTACCGGGCAGGAAAGGGATTTATGCAAATCCGGCTTCCAAGACCGTCAGGGCACGAAAATAAACAAATTTGCTGACCATTTTCCCGGACTGAAACCTTTTTTTGGGGGCAGCCAAGGAGAGCCGTTGCTTGAAATACTCGATCATCGCACTCACAAGCGGCTGAGCTTCCGCCCCACGAGCCTCGTCGTCAAAATCCAAATCTAGACAGAACACCTGACGTACCTCGTATATGTCCGCGACAGGTGCGCACCCTTCCAGCGGAAGCAGCACCCTGAGCAAGTTCGTGGCACGCGGTGAAGTCAGGTTCTAGCTGTCAGATAGGGCAGGATAGACGAATGGTTACCCGTATAGAAACCGAGACGTTCATTCGTTTCCAGTTGGATCAGCTTGGCGCGCAAAACCGACACCACGAGTTCGAGAACATTTGCTTTCGGATTGCCCAGCGGCGAATCAGCAGCAACATCCTCCCGGCAACCGGACCTGTCAGCAGCGGCGGGGACCAAGGGCGGGACGGAGAAACGTTCTTCTCTGCCCTGCCCGAAGAACTCCCCAGAGCCGGTGGATTCGTCGGCAGGTCCACTACAGAACCCCTAGTCCTTGCCTGCACGATTCAGCGAACCGACCTGAGTTCCAAAGTCAAAGGGGATCTCAAAAAAATCACCTCCCAAGGGCAGCCTGTCGCCAGGGTCGCCTACTTTCTGACACAAAACCTGCCCGTGAGCACCCGGCACAACCTTCAAGAGTACGCGCGCCAACAGCATGACGTTGATCTTGAGGTCTTTGACGCAATGGCAATATCAACTCTTTTGGCCGAGCCTGACCTAGTCTGGGTCGCCGAAAAGATGCTCGATCTGCCCTCAAACCTGGTACCGACGAATGCCCCGGATCTTCCCCAGTGGTACCAAGACCTGCTGCGGCGGATCAGGGAATCTGGTGAACCGCTTACCACCCCGGGCGACTTTGCCGCGGTCAGAACTGGACTCCGCCACGCTACACAAGACGCTGAGGCCCAGAACGACTTGGCTGAATGGCTTCAATACACGCGCGCCTTCCTAAGTTCAGACCCTGAAAACCTCCAACCCGCAGACGTACAGATGAAAGCTCGATACGAAATCGTAGTTGCCACTCTTCGCGGGATGGAAACCCTGGCGAATGTGGAAGAGTACATCGATCAGTTCATTGACTACGCGGCCGAGAGCTCCGCATCGAGCGACCTTGTCGATGCAAGCGTCCTCATCTCCTATTGGCAAGGAGCCTGGGCGGCTGGGATCGCCACAACCACTTCGGAACATCTAATGGCCCAACTACAGCGCATCTTGAATCGTGTCGATGCACTGATAGCTGGCACTGACCGGAGTGTTTACCCGAATGCGACAGCGCACCTGCTCGCAGCTCGAGCGCATATCCTGTTCCACCCCGACGTCACCGGCATGACGCGAAATCCAAATGCTCCCGCTAGGACTGCAGATACAGCAGACACGACCTTGCAGGAGATCCTCAGTAAGGCGGGATCCGCTGAAGCAGTGAAAATCAGGCTGGACCCGCTGATGATCGCACTCGCAGATCTTGCTGAGCTCCTGCCCATCGCCCGTACTTTTCCAGTGCAGACAACCTGCGACCTCTTTGAGGCTTACAGCCCAGTTCTTGCAGCACACGAACACTACGAGAAGGTCAGGAATGCACTGGATGAGGCGATAGGCTCGATTGAAGGCGACAACGCCGTCGCCGAGCGCTGCAGAAACAGGGCCTTATCCTTTATCAAGTCAGAAAAGCCCCTCCTGGCTCTCCGGGAGTTTCATAAGGCAAAGATCAACTGGTTCCACGGCGATACGCTTCGTGGCTCAGTTCTGGCTATGCTCATGATCTCCAGCGTTTACTCCAACTTGAAGCTCCCCCACGCCGCCAAGAAGTATGCTCTCACTGCCTCCTCTATCGCAATTTCTTCCCCGGATTCAGACGTCATCGATTTGGTCGGCACTAGCCTGATCCAAGCATTCCAGAATTGCTACTACGCCGGGGCGTGGCTGGACGCCACGGCCTTGAGCCAGCTGGCAATTCAAGCACATGGAATATATGCAGAGGATGCCTTCGATCGCGAGAAGCACCCAGATCTAGTCGGCATGGACTTTCACCAGACCATGATCTGCATGGCCGCCAGGAAGTTCAGGCCGGAGCTGGTGGGAACACTCACAGACCGCCTTGCGGAGACGGACTACGACAAAACGATCTGGCAATTCGTTGACCATTTTGAAGATTCCTTCGCACACGACGAAGTGAGTTTTACTAAAGCTTCCGTTGAACAGCTTGGGGGTCGCCCCTATAGCGACACCGGGCCAACGCGTTCATTGAGCTTCTCGGCTCTTGGTACGCACTGGAACATAAGCTGCCCAAATGACAGAGTATCGGTGCTTGCCGCTGAAAGGTTTGCAGCAGCCGCGCAGATTCTTCTGTGCAAGCTTGCAACGGAGGATCCGGTACTCCTAGACGAAAGCGTCTCGGTAGAGATCCAACTGGCGGGTTGTGAGTATAAGGAACGAGTGGAGTTCGCACCTGACAACCATCAGCTAAAGGCCCTAGTTACTCTTCTGCCCTACACGGACCAGTCAGATGCCGAAGTGCTGGAACTTGAGATTGTAGGAGCCGTAGGGCTGCTACTCATGAGGCTGAGCGCTCTATCGCAGGAAGAAGTCCTAGAGATGCTTGACAGGGCATTTGCCAGGGGTTTTCTCAACCAAATCTCGTTCGGTCGGCCATACGACGAAACAGCAGGACTGCTCGACGAAGCCCACTACCGCCAGACGGCTAAAGTCGGTCGCCAAGTCATCGGCACCTGCGACTACGCGCCACTCACAAGCATCTCTTTGGAGCAGCCGAAATCCTACGGCCCTGGTTTCTCGGAGAGTGAATGGCATCAGATGATCAAAGAACGCTACGAGGTCTCAACTCTCGTAGGATTCACATTGGCCCGAATACTCCGAAACAACACATGCCGCAGGATTCTTTCCGAACTCCGGGAAGAGGGCTGGCTGGATTGGCACTTGCTTCTGGCAATATTCAATGTCGCTACCAACTACCGCATACGGCGTGAGCTCGGCCCAGACAGTTCATCACCCCAGATGCTCCGACAAACTGCTCCGGATTTGGTCCATAAAGGTGAAACGCCAGAATCTCCAAACATCCCCCTCCACCACTTCTCTAAGGAAAACCTGCGTCAAGCCTTTGACCTCGCGACGCTAAGTGTGGCCAAGCGTCTAGGGCTCCACATCGACCGTGACACTCCAAACATCATCGGAGTTCGGCAATTACTAGATCGAAGATATGGGTTCTTGCAAGACGTCCCGCACACGGACCTTCTGGCATCCCAGTCGTAGTCAGAGGTCCTAGCGCAGTGCGGGCATTCGATGGGTTCCAAGTCGTCAGAGTTGACGGTAACCCGCACTGTTAGATCAGGCCTGTCCCCCGCCCGGCGGTGAGGGAGGGACGGGACTGCCCCAGGCGCCGGCGACAGTCGTGCCGTAAGCTGGTCGCTTATCGGCGCGTGTGCGGAAAACTTCGGAAATTTTCGAGATTGCGTGTTTCTGCAGTTGCCGTATCCCCCTGTACTTGCCCGGGGGGAAAGCCCGGTGAAGGGGTGAAAGGTGCACTCTAAACCATCTCCGGACTCTTTATTGGATACGCCCGCGTATCCAATAAAGACCAAGAGCTCACGGCCTGAAAGAACTCCTTTCTTACCCTAGGAGTGTCGTCAGGCAAGACCTTCACCGACACGAACAGGACGCGGCCTGGTCTTAGATAAGCACTGGCCGCCTGTCGGGGCGGAGACACCCTGGTCGTGACCAAGCTCGACCACCCAGCCCTGTCACGGCGCGATGCAAAGGACATCGTCGATGGACTCACCCGCCGCGAGGTCAGGCCGAGCATCGGCGGCTCGGTCCACGACCCACCGATCCCGTGGCAGGCTTCTTTTCAATGTTCTGGCTATGGTTGCCGAGTTTGAAGCAGACCTGATCCGCGCACGCACTCGTTAAGGGATGGCTGTCGCCAAAGCAAAGTGCAAGCTGCGCGTGAAGCAGCCCAAGATCTCCAAGGCACAGGAAGCACACTTGCCTTCAGTGCACCGGGCGGGTGAGCGCAACTCTTGAAATTACTGAGCCTTTCGGTGAGGCCCTTTCCACCATCCAGCGTGCAATCAAACGCGGCGGCCAAGCCGCAGCTTAGCGCGGCAGGATTGCACCGTCTACGCCGAGATTAACGACGGAACGTTATTAGCTCTAATTACCGGCCAGGTCTTCCCCAGTCCCCGGTTCAGCGAAGGTCCGAGGAAGCTGCGGTCTGACGAGACAATGATGACACCGCATGTTCGCCGATGTCCGCACCCGATTAGCGAGGCGATTCGTCGTCATGAAGCTACTGACGTAGGCTGTGGAGTGTTTGCAATTTGGTGCCTCGGCACCGGGGTCCAGGCGGCGCTCACTGACCTCAAAACACTCGGACGAACACTGAGCCGGCGAGCTGAAGACGTGGTGGCATAATTCGACCGGCCAGGGACCTCCAATAGCCCTACTGAAGCGATTCAATGCCGACATCGGCATTGAATTGCTTATGCCGATGCCGATGCCTGGGTTATCCCGACATCGGCAATTTTGGGCTGGCTTTGGGCCTTGGCCATTGGAGACGTGTCGGCATAATCAACATGCCTCGAGGCATATGGACGTCGCGCATACGGAGTGCAAAGCAGCAGTTGGCGTACAAGCCATCCCAGATCACGGACATCAAAGTTCATTGCCGGATTCATACATTCCAGCCACAAACACACGATAGTAAGCGCGTCCACTGTCAAAACCGGTTCCTGAATGAGTAGTGGGCAACTCATGACCACCCTGCTTCGCCTTTGAGAGAGACAGGGTTTCCCAGGGCACTTATGCCGAC
The DNA here is from genome assembly GCF_030063205.1 of Arthrobacter antibioticus. Taxonomy (GTDB): domain Bacteria; phylum Actinomycetota; class Actinomycetes; order Actinomycetales; family Micrococcaceae; genus Specibacter. Next base: position 655,299 of record NZ_JASISQ010000001.1, read on the forward strand.
AAGTAGAGGGCCCAACCGTCCAAGAACATGCTATTTCTCAACATTGTAGGCATAACCCAAACATCGGCATAAGCGATCAATGGCCGGCTGGAACACCTTCGAGGATCCGCCCTCGGCTTCCGGAACCTCACCAACTATGTCGCCAGATCGCTCCTGGAATCCGGCGGATTCAGATCGAAACTACACTCTGGATTCTGAAGAGCCAGGAAACTCAAGGCAGCGTGGGAAGTGAAGGAACAAGTCCGGGTCTTGTTGCGAACTGGCTCCTTAGAAGATGCCGAGCTGGCCAAAGAACACCTCGAAGAGTTGGTACAAGCATCGAAGCAACCGGAGACGACTAGGCTGTGGCGTACCATTTGCCGGTGGTGGAACGAAATCGAGGTTCTCATAGTCACCGGTGCTAACACCGGAAAAGTCGAAGCGAACAACACCAGCATCAAGCACATCAAACGAACAGCACGTGGCTACCGCAACCCCAACAACTACACATCAGTTATTCTCTTGAGAAGTGCCGCCCGAACAACGGCATGACACTCACCCGGGAATCCGAATCCCCACGAACCACCAAGAGCCAGTTTGAGACAATAAGCAAGACCACTCAATCGGTCGCCGAAATATCAACCCAACCTGCCACTAAATCTTGGGCAGACCCCAGCTATCCGGCAAAATGCTCAAGAACATCAGCGTTGGCGCTTGCAATGCTGGAGGGCGCCTCAACATCATCCACGAAGAATCTCTGCGCGGAACACCTACCCAGCCGCCTAGTCGCCATCCAGAGGTCTGAAATTCCTCGTCGGGTAGCCAGCGATGTATAAATTCTTCATTTGATGGTGCCTAGATTCTAAAATTACGAAATTATGATACGAGGCAAGCCACTCATACTTACCTGCGACCGCCGTACCCTTGAATGCTTGGAGCATACTGATGATATGATCTCGATGTTTTTCTAGACCCGAAATAGGGCTTAGTGCACCTTTTATATTTTCATCTTCGAATACAAGCGGAAGGTAATTAACGAACACTTTCTTGTCATCGTCGACAAGCAGAATATCCGAAAACACTGATTCATTCGGCTTGTCATCAGTTATCGCTTCTTTTGCAATCTTGACCGCTTCAGAATCAAGTAGGATACGGGGAACTTCAGCTTGCGTTTCTTCGAGTAAAACTGCTGAAAGGTGCGCTGGTCCGGTAACAAAATTTCCATCAGCATACGCATTACCTATTGCAATTCCACCCCGTAGAACGCGACCGGTAATGGCGAGATTTAATTGGTAGATCGCCGCGCAAATAGTTTGGGCAAGGAGGGTAGGATTTGGTCCAGTAAAAGTATCTTCCCCTATAGGTTCTACGACCACGACATTATCACTGAAATATAGCGACCGCTGGGAATCTTGGTCATTCGTTGCCTCACTGTGAAGAATGTCACGGGTGCGATCGTATACATCAATGTCCTGGCGAAGCATTTCGTTATCATAATTAGACAGACGTGCGCTTGTGCCCAGTTCATCAAGGTACATTACGCAAGAACGCCGTAAAATAGGTAGCCCATCATCGTCTGCGTATAATTTCCTTTCTGTTTTCAGCTTGAGTTTGCGATTCTCAAGCCGTTCCTCCCATTTTAATCTAAAATTCTCATTTGATATATCAAAATTAAAATCCATTGCCATTGCCTATCTTTTCAATTGATGTTCATTCTGGGACTCAAAGGTAATACATCTCGAAATACGTGAGTTTTACTTCCAGCATTAGGGCATCGATACAATGACAATCAGAACTTATTTAATTTCTCTTAACATTTCGTGCTGTTATATCTCAAAGAATTGTGGTATTACTGCGTTAGAAACACGTAACGGTTTAGTCCGATGGTTCCAATACTACTGAAGTCGAATGACGAGAAAACGAAACTTCCGGACTGCAAAAAATCCTATGCCTGATACATGGTAATCCGGCTCTCCGTGGTTCGTGGTGAATTCTGGTTTCGTGTCCTTGAACAGAGGTGGCGCGTAGCCCTGTTGTGATGGATGTTCTGACGCATTCATCTTTGACAGGACTACGAGCCTTGAACGAGCTTACTTTGGTGCAACTTGATGCTGCCACCACGATCTTCAATCTGGACGATTACCGTGTACTTGAAACCCAGATCCTGAGTTTTGGCCAACGAAGAATTCAGATAGCAAGCACCGCCGAATCCGGGTGTCCTGGCTGCGGGGTCATTGGCACCCGTCGCCATTCTGGCCGGCAGCAACGAGTCAAGGACATCCCCATCGCCGGTCCGGTGGAGGTTGTTTGGGCCAAGCGGCGACTGTTCTGCGACGAAACATTGTGCCCTCGCAAAACGTTCTTTGAAGCCACGATCGAGGTCCCGGCCAGGGCACGCACCACGAGCCGACTCCGTAGTGCTCTCGTGCGAGCAGTCATTGACTCTGGCCGCGCCGCAACGGAAACCGCCACTGCCCACGGGGTGTCGTGGTGGTTGGTTCAGAAGGCGTTGAGTGTGGCAGCAACCAAACTTCCCAACGTCGATCTGCTGCGGCCAAGGATGCTCGGCATTGATGAACACCGCTTCCGATCCGTCCGCTTCTTCAAGAACACAGAGACCAACGCGTGGCAGCGGATTGAACCGTGAATGACGACGATTGTTGACCTGGATACCGGGCAGATCCTTGGTGTTGTTGACGGCCGAGACCACACCGGGGTCGGTGCATGGCTCATCCAGCGGCCCCTGGAGTGGCGCCTCGGCGTTCAAGTTGTCGCGATCGATCCCTCAGCAGCTTTTAGAAAAGCGCTGCGGATGTGGCTGCCCCGCACCGCCGTTTCCGTGGATCATTTCCACCTCATCCAGCTCGCCAACCAGGCGTTGACAGAAGTCAGGCAGCAGCTTTCCCATCAGGTGCGTGGGCGTCGTGGCCGAGCCGTGGACCCAGCCTGGGCACACCGAATGCTGCTCCTACGAGCCGGTGATTCACTTTCCGAGCCAGCCCGGGTGCGGTTGGAGAAGGTCTTCGCCACCGACGATCCGACAGGGAAACTCAAGACCGCGTGGGACGTAAAAGAACAAGTGCGAACACTGCTGCGCACGGGGTCGTTGGAGGACGCCGAGATCGCTAAAGACCACCTTGAACGCCTCGTCAAGGAATCCAACCAACCTGAGACGACTAGGCTTTGGCGGACCATTTGCAGGTGGTGGAAAGAGATCGAAGTCCTCATCGTCACCGGCGCCACCACGGGAAAAGTAGAAGCCAACAACACCAGCATCAAACACATCAAGCGGACCGGCCGCGGCTTCGTCAATAGCGCCAACTACACGACTCGTATTATGCTCAGGAGCGCCGCCAGAACAGCGGTGAATCATCCATGACAATAGTGGATTTCACCACGAACCGCGGAGAGCCGGTAATCCACCAACATGTTCTGCCCCATTACTAATGACACGTAAATATTACAAGCTCCCCCAGGGTGTTGCAATTATACCCCTATGCGGAGTGGGCTGAGTCACAGATCATACGTCTAGACCGGCTCATCGCAAACGACGGTGTATAGATGCTCGCTGCTCCGTGGAGAACTGATTGAGCAAAGATTTGCTGCCATGATCGCCCCACGGACCCGGCTGTGGGCAAAGATTCCATAGGAATCTTCCCGATCCACTTAGAGCTCTTCGGCGGGAAGTATGCCCTCGGTCAGCTCTGACCGCTCGGCTCTTGCCATGGGAGTTCCTCGACAACCGCCAGAGTGATGACTTCGGCGTCGATGCTCTCGGCCTATTCGGTCCGGTGCCCTGGCTTGGTCAGCTCCAAGCTGGCCAAGTGCTTCTGCAGCCGCTTGGACATCGGAAGGAACGTGCCAAGGGTGAGACCGCCCGAGAGAAATGCACCGACTACCGGGATTGCCTTCGCGATGCCGCTGGCAAAGAGCTTCTTGACCATACTCACACCAAGATGGGCAGCAAGCCTTTTCACGATCGGGAAGATGATCCCCTTGTGAGTGCCTGCTGCGGTAGTCTCCTGGCAACATTAGTGGCGATCATGCCCGCAACTCTTGCAACGCCACCCTGAGCGATCTGCACGCCGAACATCACACCGACGAACCGGATCAGCATGCTCTCCGTAGCCTCATCAATATCTTCGCCCTCATCGGCGAACAAATCAGGCCAACTGTAGATATAGGCAAGCTTCTGGCCAATTCGAAGCGTATGCCCCATATATTGCGCGAGGTCAGCTGGCACAGTGCCAAGCACTGCCAGACCGCCGGGGATACCTGCGAGGGTCGACAGGCCAGTGACCTTACTCGCCTCATAAGCGATCGAGTTGCTTGCGACCTCAGCGATGACCTTGAGCGGGATGCCCGCTGCTGCTGGACTGTTAGCGATTGCCCTCGCTTTCTGATCCGCAGTGCAGTGGCGCTTGAGCGCTGTACGGAGGTAGGCGGCCATGCTGATCCTCAATCCCGGCAGCTTCGCCGCAGCTTCCAGCACCTGAGTGAAATTCGAGCCAGTCTTCTAGACATCTTGTGTTTCGGTCATGGGTAGATCATATCGGTGGGATCCGAACTACACGCTCAAAATCTGTAAGCCAGATAACAATTGTCTATACACGCAATTTTTCGTGGTCACCGAGCTACAGTTTAGGTCTGACTTGGAAATCAATCGAATGATTAGGATGATTCCGGGCAATAGAATTTACGACCAAACGTCTAATATTGTCGGGGAGCTCAATATCAGACTTGAACGTAACCGCGTCGTCCATCATCGAGACCCCGAGATCTCCCCATTCACCCAAATGGGAGACATCCTCCATGATTCCCATAATTTTCGCGTTGAATCCGTCACGATTCTTGCGGATCTGATCTTTACCCGAAAGGGCCAATTGATCATCCGAGTGAGGGCTCGTCATCCATTTTCGAAGACTGCGCGCAAATACGGGATCAGAACCTACCAGGTCAAATACGTCACGGTGTGAAACTTTCTGGTGCTGAAGTTGCAATTCATCGCCAAGGGAAGCTTCGACGGCTTTAACGAGACCCAAGATCTCATCAAGCTTCTCGTCAGGTGATTTTGGCGGCAAAACAGGCCCCACAGTTCCGCCAGCCTTGACTTCCGTGACGGCGGTCTCTACGTCCGGCCAAGCCGAAGCAATACGCTTACTTAGGGTTCCCTCTTTCAGATTTGGGCCCAATTCGTTCAGCGATGTCATCAACTCAGTGAGGCCCTCGAAGGTAGCCATCTTGCATTGAAATATATTCATTGGACTGTTAACCTCGTCAACATCACCAAAATCGACTAGAAAAACGCCCATCCTCTTCCGCTTGTCCGCCACTTGACGCGACAGTGCGCCAGCTTCGTAGTTAATCCACTGTTCAGTCTGATTAGATCGCGTGAGGCAAATTATGCCAAAGTCCGTATCGTTCAACTCCGCGTCGATCGCTTCGAGCCCTCGTGAGCCCGCTTGAATTTCCTGGCTGATGAATGTATCTACAACTGGGTCGAAAATTTCCCTTACAGCCGCAGCGACGGCGCTCCCGACACCACGACTGTTTTTTGACCAGCTTACAAATACTTTCAAGACGCTCCCCTAGCTCACGATGATGATCAGGTAAGCCTACCAACGCCGACAGGACACGGGCGCCTAGTCAGGCTTCGGGATCTACCCTGACTGGGTCATGCCGGCTCTTCGCGGTTGGTGGTGAATCCGGGGTTGGTGTCGTAGCAAGTTAGGGGCCCGTGGCCCTGCTGAGATGGATGTGTCTAGCATTCTTCCCAGGTCAGGAACCACGAGCCTTGAATCAGCCTACCCAGTCGTGCCCGAATGAGGCCACGACACTCTTCAATCTCCCCGATTACCAGGTCATTTCCGTCATCAATGACGACGACGCCGGCATCCGTGTAGTGACCGTCGCTGCGGACTTCCCGCAAGCATGCCCCGCCTGCGCTGTCCTGTCGGTGCGGGTGCATTCGCGCCGAATCCAGCGGGTCCGGGACATCCTTGTCGCTGGCCCTGTCCGGCTCCTGTGGTTCAAGCGCCGGTTCTTCTGCAACGAGGCTGCCTGCGTCCGGAAGACCTTTGCTGAATCCACCCCGCAGGTGCCGCGCTTCGCCCGTTCCACCGTACGGTTGAAGGAAACCCTCATGGATGCCGTCATCAGCTCCGGCCGGGCCGCGTCCGAGGTTGCCATCGCGTTTGGGGTGTCCTGGTGGTTGGTCAACACGGCCGTGGTCGCCGCCGCCATGGCGCTGCCTTCCGTGGACCTGCTGGCCCCGACACGGCTGGGCATCGATGAACACCGCTACCGCAGTGTGCGGTGGTTCAAGAACGAGACCACGGGCAAGTGGTCCCGGTATGAGCCATGGATGTCAACGATCGTAGACGTCGACACCGGCCAGGTGTTGGGCATCGTTGACGGCCGCGACAGCCGGGGCGTGGGTGCCTGGCTCAAGGCCCGGCCCGCCATTTGGCTTTCCTGTATTGAGACCGTCGGCATCGACCCGTCAGCGGCGTTCCGCAAGGCCCTGCGCGAGAACCTGCCCGATGCCGCCGTTTCCGTGGATCACTTCCATTTGGTGCAGCTCGGAAATGACATGCTCACCAAGGTCCGCCAACGCGTGTCCCGTGAGCAGAACGGGCGCCGTGGCCTGAAAACGGACAAGGCCTGGGCGCACCGACAGCTGCTGCGCGGCTACGACACGCTCTCGGAGAACGGCAAGAAACGCTTAGACGAGGTCTTTGCCACTGACGACCCGACGCAAGAACTCGTCGCCGCTTGGGGTGTCAAGGAAGCCCTGCGGCTGCTGCTTTCGGCCACCAACCCGGCCAACGTGGACCAGCGGAAAGCGTTCTTTGAACGACAAGTGAAAGCGGCAGCCATGAAAGAAACCGACCGGCTGCTGACGGCGGTGTCAACAAATGGTGGCCGGAGATCCAAACCCTGCTCGCCACCCGCGTCACCACAGCGAAGGTCGAGGCAGCCAACACCATGATCAAAAACATCAAAAGGATCGCCCGCGGGTTCCGCAACCCAACCAACTACCAATCACGTATCCTACTAAGAAGTGCCGCCCGGACGGTGGCATGAATTCATCTTAGCGGGCTGGTATTCACCACGAAACGCGAAGAGCCGTCATGCCCCTCAGCGGACTCCAGATAGCGCTGCATGAGTCGGTCGTAGGTAAGACGGTCCATCTTACTCATGTTGCCTCCACCGTGCTCTAAAGAGAACCGTGCAGCGTCTACGGCCGGCGCACTCCAGGCCTTGTGCTCTGGTCTCTCGCCCATGCAATCCGGCAGGGTGATTGCAAAGTCGTTTGTGCGAATTGTGCGTCTTAAAATATGAGATGGATCCACCCTGGCTTTTAATCAGAGAGAACCCCTCTTAAGCATGTGATTGTTCAGTCCCACATGTTGCCCAGGAGTTCTCGTATGCCATCGTCTTATCTTGCGGCGTTCATCGACGAATTCGCAACGAAGGAGCCTGTGGGGATTGACCCAGGTAAGGTGCTGGCCGGGTTGTGTGAGCTGCCGGATCCGCGGAAGAAGGGCGGGATCCGGTATCCTTTCGCGCATCTGCTGGTCATCATAGTCTGCTCAGTTCTGTCGGGGGCGAAGTCGTTGGTAGAAATGGCTGAATGGGCCACCGATACGGCACGGGTTCCTCTTGCTGGGCTCGGTATTCGTGCACCGCACGCAACCACATTGGCCAGGGTTCTGCAGCGTCTAGATGCTGATGCCCTGGACCGACTGGCCGGGGCATGGGCCCAATCCATGACCGAGGTGACGGCCATCGCCATTGACGGGAAGGAAGTCCGTGGCGCCAAGAACGGCGGCGGCACCAAAGTCCACCTCCTGGCCGGCATCGACCAAGCTACCGGGGCCGTGCTCGTGCAACAGAACGTGTCGGCGAAGCATAATGAGATCACCTATTTCAAGCCGTTGCTGGAAGAGATCGCGGCCATTGACGGCATGGTCGTCACTGCCGATGCGTTGCATACCCAGCGTGAGCACGCCCAGTACCTCCATTTCCGTGGCGCCCACTATGTGCTGACTGTGAAAGGCAACCAGCCCAAACTTCACGAGCAATTGTGCGCCCTGCCATGGAAGCAGGTCCGTGCCGGGCCCAAGGCCCACACAACCGCCAACGGGCGTGAAATCCAGCGGACCGTCAAATGCGTAACCGTGGCAGCCGGGATCAACTTCCCCCACGCCGCTCAAGGCGCCCAAATCACCCGTAAGTCGCGGCCACTCGGGACCAGGAAGTGGTCAACCGAGACCGTCTACGTTGTCACTTCTCTAACTCCAGCTCAAGGAAAGCCAGAGCTCATCGGCAACTTGATCCACGGCCATTGGGGCATCGAAAACGGTTTGCACTACCGCCGGGACGTGACCTGGCGGGAAGACTCCAGCCAGATCCGAAAAGACAACGCACCCCGAGTCGTGGCCTCTCTCAGGATATCGCTATCACGATTATGTCTCTGGCAGGCGAACGCAACCACGCCAAAGCCACCCGAGCCCCCACAACTACCCGCACCGCGCACTCTAACTCGCTGGCCTAGATATCAGCTAAACGGACTTTGCAATCGCCCTGTGCAATCCGGCCTAGCTTTTCTGCTGCGTAGGAGTTTCAACAAAAAGCCCTCCCCAACTTTCACACATGTATTGATACAATTACAGCAGATATTTGAGTCTTTTAATCTCATTACTACGTGAACGGGTCGGCTGCTTTAAGCGGAGTTCCAAAGCGCATCCAATATAAAGCCGCAGTGTCCCATATCTCTAAGTTAGATCGTGGCTGGACAACTTAGTCATCTGGCCCATCTTCCGAATATGTCAACATATAAGAGAAATCAATCAAATATGGGACTTGGGCGTTGATTTCTTCGGCCGCTGCCTTGACCTCGTCAGGAATTCGATGGGCAGAATAGACCACATAGTGTCGCTTGTCAATTCTCTTGACGTGGGCACGGTCGATGCTTCCCCGAGCTATCAGGCTGTCGTTGATGATCTTTTCAAACCGACTCTCGCGAGTTCCGGAAGATTCCCTGCCGCGACCCTCGCCGCCCTCATTATGGTCATGGTCCAGAATTTGCTCCACACCAGTGAGCGTAGCCCTTGAACTCTGATCGAGCTTAAGTACTAGCTGTTGAATGTCCTCGAGCCGAAGGTCCGTCGAGGTCATCTCAGGTTTATATGCGTAATCATTCGTCTCGATCCGCTTGAATATAGCTTCCATCTTGCTCCAATGGTTCTCGAAGGACTCATCGAGAACATGCTGCGCAAGTGGGTACGGGCGTGCGTTGTTCAGAGAAATGACCAGTTTCTTGAATTCAGACTTACGATCGTCGTGTTTCTTGAACTGCCGAAGCTGGAAATTCTTGAGCGGGCTAGTAAGGTCTGCTAAGTCTAGGTCGAGAAGAATCGGCACAACTTTATTTACTACGTCGATGGACTTCCACAGAGCTCCGGCTTCGTAGTTGATCCACGAACGAGCCTGGTTTTCAGAAGTCGTTACGATGATGCCGTAGGCAGTGTCCGAAAGCTGGGCGTGGATCTCTGCCATTGACAACGTCCCCGAGTCGATATCCATGTCGCTGACCCAGGGCCGTAAATCCTGCAGCACAAAGGGGAGCCAACCACGCAACTGATTCGCAAAGTCTTTAGATTTCGCTCCAGACCAGCTGATAAAGACCTTCAAGACACTCCCTTACTCCAACTAGATACCCAAGCAAGCCTACCAACCCATGCCATCACCCAAGCCCATTTACGTTTCAAATGTCATCAGAAGATGAACCCTGCCGCTCAGCACACTCCTGGACGCCCTGCATGAGTATGTAGCACGTATGATTGTGAACCGACCTCACCATTCTTGCAAGTCCTGTTAGCCAGCAAATCGTGTCTAGGCCGAACCGCTAATCGAGTCCGTGATGCGAGAAATTCCAGTTCCCAAGAATTTCCTGATAAGCGCTTTTCAGATTGTCTCCATATTTGTTCTTCATCTCATATGGGCCAACCCTGCCCATCTGCGCAGTTGCTATGAGAGGCCTGACCGCACCTAGGACGTGGAGTTCTAGATCAAATCCTAGTTGCGACGCATCCCGAAAAAATCTTTTGTCTTCGGGACTAACAGCGGGCAGCTTCAATGCAAGAATCGCTGATCCGGGACCTGTCAAGGTAATCCCGTCACGAGTTACGTGTACTCCATACTCTTGATGAACTTCGGTCGGCTTAGTTGCATGCGGAGTGACACTAACATTGAACGTCCTGTTATCAACATGAACCTTGCCTTGCATTCCGTGCGTAGGAATTGTCGTAAGTACATTACCGGAATGCTCGAAATAGACTCTAAGGTTCCCCTGGCACCTAATGCCCTCTACTTGGCCATGACCACCGCCCATTTCTTCCCGAGGAGCTCGGACGCTCGGATAGTACTCGGCATAGAAATCTCCACTCAAGGTCACCGCAGGCGGCACTTTGATCGTTGGGATCAAGAGTCGAAGTAGCTCGTCGCGCTTGGCTGACCTGGTGCCGGTTCCTTCCCTCATTGGAACTTCGAGAATCGGGGTCTTTGTCTTCACAACGTAGGGTGAGCGGTCAGAAGCGAAGGCTATGGCTATCACAAACTCACCGTCAGCGCCGATCGGCACATTCACTTGCCGAATCATTTCAGGCGGGGTCTGGTCAAATTTTGGCGTGATTTGAGCCCACCAATCAAGGACATCTGTCCCGGAAAGATCGTGGATAGCACCGTTCGTCTCGTCGATTCCGATGATGTAAATGACGGGATCGCCACCCGCACGGTTCAGGCTTCCAGCAAGCTGACGTGCTTTGTCGCCCTGCGGCCATTCTCGCTTGCACTCGATGAAATCATCCTCAACCTTTTGGCCAGATTGGATCCGATCTACGGCAAAAATTACTTTGGTCTCAAGGTCGATAACGCGCATCTGCCAACCTTACCGAAACGGGCGGCTGAACTTGACGGAAACTTGAGGAGTCTTGTACATTTTTAGCCTCATCTAAGAAGAGCACGCCTCGATGAGCGCGGGTAGCGGCACCAGGACGCGGTATGCCGCTACCCCCACCAATAATGGCTGCTGTGCTAGCGGAATGATGCGGCCGCTCATAAGGCGGGCGCCGTATAAGCCCAACAAGTCCAGATGCTCTATGTTCAAGGGAATGAATGGCAGTGACTTCCATGGCCTGGGCATCGTTGAGATCCGGTAGTAGTCCGGGCAGCCGCTCGGCCAGCATGGTTTTTCCTGAGCCGGGTGGTCCTATCATCATCAGATGGTGCCCACCCGCGGCCGCGATCTCCAACGCAAGACGCGCCACTGTTTGGCCTGCTACCTCGGACAAATCCACTTTCTCGTGGTTTGCCACTACACCGCTTACCGGCTGAGCGGTTTCAATGCCGGCCGCAGTGACGCCTTCAAGGCCTATGAGTTCTTGGGGGTTGGCGTCAAAGTCAGCGACCACCTGTGCCAAGCAGTCGTAGCCGCGAACCTTGGCTCCACTTACTAGCTGTGCTTCAGCGAGATTGGCACCTGCCACAACAAATTCCTTGTACCCGGCAGACAACGCGGCAAGAACTGCGGGCAGGACTCCCCGGACCGCCCGCAACCGTCCATCAAGTCCGAGTTCAGCAAGGAAGACAGTGCTGCCGGTTCGCCGAACATCGCCCGCAGCGTTGAGGGCAGCCATAACAATGGCCAAGTCAAAGCCAGAGCCCTTTTTAGGTAGAGAAGCTGGTACTAAATTGACAGTTATTTTACGCCGACTCAATGGAATCCCAGAGTTTTGCGCCGCCGATCGAATCCGCTCCCGTGCTTCTGATAATGAGGCATCTGGGAGTCCTAGGAGAATAAAGTTGGGCAGGGTCTGGCCAATGTCGGCTTCAACTTCTATGACGTGGCCATTTAAACCAACCAGGGCCACGGCAAGGGCACGCCCCATCCCCATCAGGCCACGCCCTTGAGATGGTCAATGCTGGGTGGGCCCGAGTGGTCCATGATGATGCCAACAGCGTCAATTCGCACGGTACCAATGACGTGTTGGTGTTCGCGCGCCCACAACACCGCCAAAGTTCGTAGGCGCAACAGTTTAATCCGTGTCAACGCTTCAAGCGGATCCCCATACCGCCGCGACCTGCGTGTCTTGACTTCAACTATGACGAGTTCATTTCCATCAAGGGCAACAAGGTCAATCTCACCGCTGGCACACCGCCAGTTACTATCAATCACCCGGATACCGCGGTCCTCCAGATAATCAGCTGCCACCCGTTCACCGGACTGACCCAACGCATCTTTTGCTCTCATAACAGCCTCCAATGTCAGCTTGGCTCGCATTGGATGCCAGCAACAGTGCCAGGACACCGATTGTGGATAGTCTCACCAATCGCAGCCCCCTGTGGGGGAACAAATCACCCCAGAACGCACGAAGCCGGTGACCCGCCCACCAAGGCAAGTCACCGGCGTCGTACTCGGGTTTAGTGAACCAGAGTTAAGCGAGTCAGAATCTAGTTAACAGCGCTCGCCCGGACAAGCTCGACACAGCGCTCCCCAATCATCATGGTGGTGATGTTGGGGTTAACGCTAGTCAGCTCCGGCATGACAGAACCGTCAGCCACGCGCAGCCCTGTGACACCCTTGACCCGCAACTCCGAATCTACCGGGGCCAGTGCGTCATCATTAGCACCCATGCGCACGCTTCCGGCCGGGTGGTAAACAGTGTTGTGCGTGCGGCGGATGTAATCTGCAATCTCTTCATCGCTTTGCACATCCTTGCCCGGGTAGAGCTCAGTTCCCGCCCACTCGGACATGGCCGGCTGAGAAATAATGTCTCGGGCCCGGCGGATACCCGCGATCATGACGGTCATGTCATGGCCCGCCTCATCCGTGAAATAGCGCGGATCCACCTTGGGTTTGTCGCGGAAATCCCGGCTCGCCAACTTGACAGTGCCCCGCGATTTAGCGTGAGTGACGTTTGGAGTGAGGCAGAATCCGTTCTCAGTCGTGGGGTAGCCCTGACGCAGTGTGTGCATATCGAACGGTACGGAACCATAGTGCATCATCAAATCCGGCCGGTCCAACCCACTGCGCGTCTGTGAGAAGATGCCAATCTCCCACCACTGTGTGGATTCCTCCACCATGGGCTTCTTCGCCTCCCACTGGATGACAGCTTCGGGGTGGTCCTGCAGGTTCTCGCCAACTCCCGGCGCGTCCACGCGCACTGCGATGCCGTGCTCACGCAGTTGCTCGCGCGGGCCAATGCCTGAGAGCATCAACAATTTCGGTGTGTCAATGGCCCCGGCGGAGACAATAACCTCGCGGTTGGCTTTCAACGTGTGAGTGCGGCCAAAAGCCGAATCCACCACATTGACACCCGTGCACTTGTTCGCCTCGTCAAAGGTTAGTTCGCGGGCCCGCAGATCAGTGAGCAACGTAAAATTCTTCCGGTCCATGATCGGATGAATGTAAGAAACGGAGCTGGATGCGCGCGTTCCATCTGGCTGACGGTTGATTTGGAAGAAGTTCGCACCATTGACAACAGTGACATCATTATTGAACTTCGCCCGAGGAATTCCGGCTTGTTCACACGCATCCAGCAGCGCGACCCCACACGGATCAGCTGCGGGGACATTCATAATCTTTACCGGTCCGCTGTCTCCATGGTGCGCGGCGTCGGGGCCAGCATCCTCATTGCTTTCAAGCTGCTTGAACAGACGGTAGCCCATCTTCGCATTCCAACCTTTGGCACCGTACACCCTCTCCCAGTCATCCAAATCTTCACGCGGTGCCCAAAAAGCGATGCAGGAGTTATGGCTGGAACAACCGCCCATGACCCGTGCACGGGCATGGCGCATAAAGGAATTGCCGTTCTCCTGTTTCTCAATGGGGTAATCCCAGTCAAGCCCGGATTCCAAAAGCTCCATCCACCGATCAAGTTGGAGGATCTCAGGCAGTTCGCGGTCGTCAGGACCTGCCTCCACTAGAGCCACCTCGACGGCGGGATCTTCGCTAAGGCGGGCTGCCACAGCGGCTCCGGCCGAACCACCACCAATGACAATGTAGTCAAAGTCGCGGTTGGCTGCATCTTCAATCATGCTCATTGTCTAGTTCTCCTCCTGGCTGGGGCTCGAGCCGTGGTCAGCGAACCAACCGGTGACTTGCGGGTCAAGGTTCTGGTAAATATGCTTTGCTTCCTGGTACTCGCCCATGCCTGTGGGGCCAAGTTCGCGGCCCACTCCGGACTGGCCAAAGCCACCCCATTCAGCCTGCGGGAGGTACGGATGAAAGTCGTTGATCCAGATAGTTCCGTGACGCAGACGCCCAGCAATACGTTGAGCCCTGCTGGCGTCTTGTGTCCAGACTGCCCCGGCCAGGCCGTAGATGGTGTCGTTACCTAGGGCTACTGCCTCGTCCTCAGTGCGGAAAGTTTCAACGGTGATGGTGGGTCCAAACGCCTCATCAGTGAGCACAGACATACCGGAAGTGACCTGGTCAATGACAGTGGGCAGGTAGTAGTGCCCCTCGGCCTTGGGCCCTTCGATGCCGGTGTCCTTCACCGCACCGCGTGCAGCACCGACCTCGGCAGCCGTAGCGGGGCGTCCACCGCAGCGGATTCGAGCACCTTCTTCTCGGCCCTTGCGTACGTAGCCATCAACTTTTTCCAGGTGAGCTGCCGAGATGAGCGGACCGGTTTCGGCGTCCTCATCATAGGGTCCGCCTAGGCGGATGCCGTTTGCACGACGCACCAGTTCAGTCACGAAGTCTTCGGCTATGGATTCCTCCACCAGCAGGCGGGCGCCAGCTGAGCATACTTGCCCTGAGTGAACAAAGGCCCCGTTGAGCGCGTTATCCAGTGCAGCATCAAAGTCTGCATCTGCGAAGATCACGTTCGGGTTCTTGCCGCCGAGCTCCAGCGCAACCTTTTTTACGGTTCCAGCAGCGGAAGCAGCAATGCCGCGTCCTGTGATCAATCCGCCGGTGAAGGAGACCATGTCTACATCCGGGTGGCTTGACAGCGGTGGGCCAACGTCAGCACCGGCTCCGGTGACGAGGTTGGCAACCCCTGCCGGCAGTCCAAGTTCATCCAGAACATCCAGCATCAAGATTGCTGTGGATGGGGTCAGTTCGGCTGGCTTGAGAACAAAGGAACATCCGGCCGCCAAGGCCGGAGCAATCTTCCATGCCGCCTGAAGCAGCGGGTAATTCCAGGGTGTGATCATGGTGCACACACCGACGGGTTCGTACACAATACGTGAAAGTACGTTGTTATCCGAAGCATCGACAATGCGCCCGGCATCTTGGCCTGCCAACCGTCCGAAGTACTCGAAGCATGCGGCAATGTCATCCATGTCCAGACGGCTTTCGAGGATCCGTTTGCCTGTATCTTCGGATTCGGCGCGAGCAAATTCTTCCTTCCGCTCCCGAAGCCGAGTGGCTACTTTGAGCAGGAAGTCTCCGCGTTGCGGTGCAGGCACTGAAGACCACACGCCGGAGTCAAATGAAGTGCGGGCTGCTGCAATAGCCCGTTCGGAGTCTTCTGCCGTTCCTTCCGAAACGCTCGCCACCAGCCGTCCATCAGCGGGGCAGAAAATTTCGCGGGTCCCGCCGGCGGCGGCAGGTGCCCAGGCGCCTCCGATGAACATGCTTTTGGCCCTAGTGTTGGTCGGCTCCACATGGTTTTTTTCGGTCATGGTGTTTCCTCATCCAATCCGTTGTTCGGTG
Source organism: Arthrobacter antibioticus (assembly GCF_030063205.1). Lineage (GTDB taxonomy): Bacteria > Actinomycetota > Actinomycetes > Actinomycetales > Micrococcaceae > Specibacter. Next base: position 671,008 of record NZ_JASISQ010000001.1, read on the forward strand.
GTGTGGTTGCGACATTTGCGGGAAGGTCATCAACAGTGTCAAAGTCTCCCTCCCAGTCCGTCTTAGCTTCGCTGGCTTCAGCAATTTTGCTGACACCGGTGGCTCCGCCGCTTTGGTGCAGGAAGGCCACATGTACTTCATAGTGGTCAAGGACATCAGCAATGACCTGTTCCCTGTTGGAGCCAAAGAGGTTATAACCATGGCTGCCTTCAAGGGAGAACACTTCCATACGGTAGTAGTGCTCCGTTTTTACGGAGGACTTGGCATAGGAAGGCACTTCTTGCTGGACAGGATAGACCTGGTACTTGAAAGCCCTCTCCTCGCCAAGATGAATAACCAGGTCTGCTGTCCCAATACCTGTTGGTTCCACGGTCCCGAAGTCCAACGTGGCTTCAATGCCCTGGGCAGTAAATTCATCCCGAACCTCAGCCAGAGCCGGGCGGGCAACCTCCTCCATGAATTTGTGTGCTTGCCGCCTGCCGGGATAGTTGACTGCTCGTGCCAACCGTTGTTTCCAGCTTCTGCGGTTCTCGGGGCCTGAGCCACCGGCTCTGGAAGAGAGCACACCATGAAGTCCGGCGCGGTAGCTGCCTGCTAGCGCACTCTCCACCCGAAGCGCCTTGAATAGACCCAGCATGATGAACAGCAACACCACGGAGAAAGGCAGGCCCATGATGACCGTAGCGCTTTGCAGCGTGCTGACACCACCCACCAGAAGCATCGATAGCGTCAGTAGCCCGGTGGCCATTGACCAAAAGACACGAACCCATTTGGCGCCGTCGGCCTCTGGATTTTTCAATCTCGAAGTGAAGTTAGCCATGACCAGGGCCCCGGAGTCGGCACTTGTGACATAGAAAAGCAGGCCGGTAAACGTTGCTATGGCCGCCGTGAAAGTCACCCCGGGGTATTGGTCAAGCATCGTGTAGAAGCCGCGCTCGGGAGTATTCATGGCTAGTTCGCCAAATGCTGTGTTGCCACTACGAACTACGTCCAGGGCACTGTTACCGAAGATTGAAATCCACAGCAGGATGAAGGCGAAAGGCACCACAAGTACTCCACCAACGAATTGGCGAATGGTGCGTCCGCGTGAGATACGTGCCAGGAACAGGCCTACAAACGGGGCCCAGGCAATCCACCAGGCCCAGAAGAACAAGGTCCAGCCGTTAAGCCACTCATCCGGACGGTCGTAGGCAAACGTGTTCAGCGCCATGCTCGGGAAGCGGGAGATGCTGTCACCAATGTTCAGTACGATCCCATCGAGCAGGTAGCCGGTCTTGCCTGCGATGAGAACAAACACCATCAAAGCAATACACAAGATCACGTTGAGTTCAGAGAGCCGGCGAATTCCCTTTTCCACTCCGGTCAGTACGGAGATGGTTGCCATAATGACGGCAACGGCGATCAAGACTATTTGGATACCAGTATTTTCCGGGATGCCGAACATGAAGTACAACCCAAAGTTCAGCTGTGCAACACCGATTCCCAAGGAAGTGGCGATACCAAAAATTGTGCCCAGCACCGCAGCAATGTCAACGGCATCACCTATGCGGCCGTGAATACGTTTGCCGAGGATAGGAAATAGCGCCGAACGGATGCTCAACGGCAGGTTGTGACGGTAGGCGAAATAGCCCAAGGCCAGGCCCATCAGTGCGTACAGCCCCCATCCGAGGATGCCGTAGTGAAACAGGGTCCAGGCCAAGGCTTGACGGGCAGCCTCAACGGTGCCACCCTCTCCAGCCGGCGGCGCCAGAAATTGTGCAACAGGCTCTGAGACCGAGAAGAACATCAGGTCGATCCCAATGCCGGCGGCAAACAACATTGCTGTCCATGTGAACAGGTTGAAAGTTGGCCTCGAGTGGTCAGGCCCTAGCCGGGTCTTGCCAACCTTGCTGACGGCTACGGCAATCACGAAGGCCAACACCAGGACAATCACTAACGAGTAGTACCAGCCGAACGTGGAACCGACCCATCCCACCACGCTGTTAATGATGTAATCGGCGCCCTCCTGATCAATGATGGCCCAGAGAGCGATGGCCAGCACACCACCTGCGGCCCCAAAAAAGACTACTTTGTTGATGCGGTCTCCGCTATCACCATCGTCCGTATTTTCAGTGGATACAGCACCTGTGCTCTTGGGCGGGGATTCGACACTTTTGTTTCGACTCATGATTGCATCGTAACAAGCACCCGCAGCTGAGTTCGTGCTTCCGGACATGTTACTGCCAGGGTTTTAGGATGAATATCACATCCTAATGTGCTAAACGCTGACTAAATGGCCCTCTTCCGAGTCTTCCTCAATACCGGGAAGGCCGTGGAGGCGTCATTATCTCCAACCTCACGGGGCTAGGACGACGGCGGGACTTAACTAAGCGGTCCCAGCTGGCTGTCCTTGGGGACCCGCAGGTCATCAGATTTGATCAGTTCCTCGACGTTGACGTCCTTGAAAGTGATGACTCGCACGTTCTTCACAAAACGGGCTGTCCTGTACACGTCCCAGACCCAGGCATCCTGCAACGTCAGATCAAAGTACACCTCGCCGTCAGCTGACCGTGCCTGTAAATCCACATGGTTAGCTAAATAAAATCGTCGTTCCGTTTCAACCACATAGCTGAACAGGTTCACCACGTCGCGGTACTCGCGGTAAAGCTGCAACTCCATGTCAGTTTCGTAGTTTTCCAGATCCTCAGCGCTCATGCTTCCATCATCCATCACGAACACGCACTTACCCAACGGGCCCGGGAGCAAAGTCATCTCAGCACGGCGACCTCCACGGCACTGATTAGACTAGACGCCAGCTTTTGCGGTGGTGGTCTGTGGGACCTAGTTGAGCAATAGCAGCCCGGTGACTGACTGTTCCATAGCCCATATTCGACTCCCACCCGAACGCCGGGAACTCTTGGGCGAGCTGGCTCATCATGCCGTCGCGTTCAACCTTGGCAAGGACACTAGCCGCGGCGACTGACAGGCAGGTCAGGTCCGCTTTAATGCGAGTCTGGACCTGCCAAGGTGCGGGTGGTCCCTGCGGGGCAGCCGTTGCAAAAAGGCCAAGATCTTCATGGACAGGCTCAGAGAGCCAATCTTGGTTGCCATCCAAAATAACAAAATCTGGCATCAGTACTGCAGCAGCTTGTGCCATGGCCCGTTGGCCAGCTAAACGCAGTGCACTCACAAGGCCCACAGCATCGATTTCGTGGGCGGCCGCATGCCCTACGGCACTAGCCTGCGCCCAGTCCACAATTGCTGGAACGAGCGCCTGGCGCACAGGAATGCGAAGGAGCTTACTGTCTTTAACCCCTGGTAGCTCGCTGGCCGAGGCTGGGCGAATAATGACCACTCCTACACTGACGGGACCGGCAAGTGAGCCACGCCCCACTTCATCGCACCCCGCAACAACCGCAAACCCGCGAGAGGCAAGTTCGCGTTCCCACTCAAGAGTGGGTGCAGTAGCAACCATTACTGACCTGCTGGTACGTGCGCCGCAGAGCCCACACTTGAGCTCGTTGGATTAGGGACTTCGTTAAAAACCTCCGGGTGGTTGCCCAGGATCCCCCAATGGGTCACGGGCCAGGCAATCACAACAGCACGGCCTTCCACATCGGCAATGGGGACAAAGCCGGTGTTGTTGTAGCTGTTGTGGTAGCGGGAGTCTTGGGAATTGTTGCGATGATCGCCCATAACCCACAAATGCCCCTCGGGAACGGTAACTTCGAAGGTAGTCTCCGACGGTGAAGCACCGGGAAACAGGTACGGTTCGGTGATGGCTTGGCCGTTAATACTCAATTTTCCATCAGCGTCGCAGCACCTGACTTTGTCCCCTGGCATGCCAATCACGCGCTTGACGAGGTGCTGCTGTGAGCTATCCGGTGCCAAACCAATGAAGGTCGCCACCTTGCTCACCCAACCAAGGGGACTCTCAGTTGTAGGCTCTGGCTTGAGCCAGTTTTGGGTGTCTTTGAAAACAACAACGTCTCCGCGTTTAAGTGCAAATGGTTCCGGCACCAGCAAGTTCACGAAGATCCGGTCATCGACCTGCAGCGTGTTTTCCATCGACCCAGACGGGATGAAGAATGCCCGGAACAAAAATGTTTTGATTAAAAATGACAAAACAACCGCGATCACAATGATGATCAACAGTTCTTTGCCCCACGACCACGCCTGGCGGCCAAGACGGTCAACGAGCGTCCCATCGCCGTTGGTGCTGGTGCTGTTGGTGCCATCAGTGTTGGTGGCGTTGGTGGCGTTGGTGCTGTGCCGACCCGCAGTTGAGTGCCGTGCGTGCCCGCTCCCGGTCTCGTGAGCGTCCGTGGGGCTCTGCGAGCTAGCGGAGTCGTGGGGCACGTGTGCCTCTGTAGACTCTTGGGACCCGGCGCCGTGGGGTTCGGCGTCATGGGGTTCGGCGTCATCGGATTTCTCCGGAACACTGTCTTGGATCAACGTAAATTTCCTTAGCAAAGTCAAGCATAAATGTGTCTTGGCGCACCGCTGACGGCGCGTAAACTACGAACGACTCAGCTCTTAGGGCGCCGCATCGCTGTTGCTGTCGATGACGTGCAACCGGTCCAACGGCCACACGGTTGCACGTGGGGAGCCAATGACTTTTGAAGTGGAGATCAACCCGCCACCGGGAGCACCCAACAGTGAACGCGAATCCAAAGACACGCTTCGGTGATCGCCCATAAGCCACAATTTACCCTGCGGAACGCTCACAGTGAACGTCACCACGCTGGGCTCATCCCCCGGATAAAGATAACTCTCGGTCACAGGCACCCCGTTAATTTCCAGGAGACCATCAGCCGAACAACATTTCACCGTATCTCCAGCCACGCCCAGCACCCGTTTTACATAAACGTTGTCATTGGGCACCAGACCAAGCCACTGGCCAGCACCCACCACCCCGTCAGCAAGTGGGCCAGCACCGGATTTCCAGGGTGTGAAGGAACCTCGCCCGTCAAAAACAACAACATCCCCACGCTCAATAGGCACCTTTGCAAAAACGGTCCGAGAGACTAAGACGCGGTCACCAGTTAGCAGCAGTGGCTCCATTGATTCTGAAGGAATGAAGTAGACATCCACCCAGATGTTGCGGACCAACGCCAAGAAAACAAAGATGATGGCAACTGCCAAAACAACGAAACGCCAGCCCAGTTTCCTGGTCTGGCGTTTCGCTTGAGTCAAAGTGCGGTTCCTTTTTTTACTTGGCGGGAACGTTGTCGCGCTTTTCCTTGATCTTTGCTGCCTTGCCACGCAGGCTACGCATGTAGTAGAGCTTAGCGCGGCGTACATCACCCTTGGTGACAACTTCAATCTTGTCCAGTACCGGGGAGTGTACCGGGAAGGTACGCTCAACACCGCAACCGAAGGAGACCTTGCGGACCGTGAAGGTCTCGCGGATGCCGTCGCCCTGGCGGCCAAGGACAAAGCCCTTGAACACCTGGACACGTGAGCGGGAACCTTCAATGATGTTCACGTGAACGTTGAGGGTGTCCCCGGCACGGAAGGCGGGAATGTCGCTGCGCAGGCTGGCTGCGTCAACAGAATCGAGAAGATGCATTTTCTCACTCCAGGTAAACGCCACAGGTCATTTACTTTGTGTCACGATTTTCATGGACGGCACAAAGCCTGTCATGGGAATCGAAAAAATTGGACCGGATACCTCGATTGGATCACCGGTGTGCCGCCCTGTTGGCTAGTGTTCCCCCTGTGGCAGGAACACGCCCAGTAGGCACATCTATTCATTTTGCCACAGATGGCGACTCAATAACTAATTCAGTTCGGTACGCACCATGGTCTCACTACGCCTGGTTCATTCGTTGTCGCGGCGAACTGCTCTTCCCTCGACCACGGCGTAACCCAGGTCCCACAGCACGTTTCGATCCGCTTTACTGAAGTTGGAGACATCAAGGGCGTCAATCAGGTCCGGACGTCGCTGCGAAGTTCTACGCAGCTGGAGTTCTTTGCGGAATTTGGCGATCTTTCCGTGGTTGCCGCTAAGGAGCACCTCGGGGACCTCATGATCGCGCCAGCTCGAGGGTTTGGTGTAAACCGGGTATTCAAGCAGCCCATCGGAATGGGATTCTTCAATAAGTGACTCCGGGTTTCCCACCACGCCAGGTATTAGGCGTCCGATGGCCTCAACCATGGCCAAGACTGCCACTTCGCCACCGTTGAGAACATAGTCTCCCAAGCTGACAGGACGCACCGTGTATTCACTGGCGGCCCAATCAAGTACGCGCTCATCAATGCCCTCATACCGTCCGCAGGCAAAGACCAAGTGCTCTTCACCGGCCAACTCGTAGGCAAGCTTTTGGTTAAACACTTCCCCGGCAGGTGAAGGCACAATCAAGGTGGGCCGAGCGGCGTCGGACACGGCCGAGACAGCGCTTATGTCCTCCAAAGCCTGCGCCCACGGTTCGGGTTTCATAACCATCCCCGCGCCACCACCATAGGGGGTGTCGTCAACGGTACGGTGCCGATCCGCGGTGTAGCTGCGCAGGTCATGGACAACGAGCTCCAGAATTCCCTCGGCGCGGGCCTTGCCAATAAGGCTCAGGTCCAAGGGCGCCAGATACTCGGGGAAAATACTCACGACGTCAAAACGCATTATTTGCCGCTGTTTTCTGTGCCATCTAAGTCCGCAGCCTCGCCGGATTCATCGCTCGCTGATACTTCTTTATTAACGCTAAAGAGGCCAGCGGGAGGAGTCAGCAAAACGAAACCTTCTTCGATATTCACTTCCGGGACTATCTCATCCACGAACGGAACCAGAACTTCATCCCCCTCATTGTCTTGCACAATCAGCAGGTCCTGCACGGCCTGGGTGCGCAAGCCAGTGACCTTGCCAACCTTTGCATCGCCAACACGAACCTCAAGGTTCAGCAGCTCGTGTTCGTACCAGGCGTCGTCGTCCTGGTCATCTTCGGATTCAAAGTACAAGGTGGCACCACGCAACAATTCTGCTTCATTGCGGGTGGTGGTACCTTCGAAACCGAGCAGGAGAATGTCCTTGTTCCAGCGCGAGCTCTTGACAGTCAGGACTCCCAGCGTTGCCGGTTCAACAACGAATTCGGTGCCGACGGCAAACCGGGAATCAGGGGCATCGGTGAGAACCAATGCCGTCACTTCTCCACGGATACCGTGGGGTTTGCCAATTCGGGCAACCTGAACCTGCATGGGGATTCCTTACGTATTTATATAATGATGGGGAAAAAATTTGGCCCCGTCACCATTATGGTGCCGGGGCCAAACATTTGGCTTAGCTGCTGGAAACTTGCTTTAGTTCGCGCTAAGGCGATACCAAGTTCCGTGGGACAGGTTAGCGGCGACGGTCCGTGTCAACAACGTCAACACGCACCGGTTCACCGTTGGCCAGTGCAGCTACCACTGTGCGCAAAGCACGTGCGGTGCGGCCCTGTCGGCCAATAACCCGGCCGAGGTCGTCTTGATGAACGCGCACCTCGAGGGATTCCCCGCGGCGATTGGTCTTGACGCTCACCTGCACGTCCTCGGGAGAGTCAACAATCCCGCGGACAAGATGCTCCAGCGCTTCAGCCAACAAGTTACTCGGCCTCGGTGCTCTCGGGCGCCTCAGCGTCGTCGGCCTTCTTGGCCTTCTTGGTGATGGCTTCCTTAACAACAACGTTCTTGGCCTCAGGAGCAACGAATGCTTCCTTGGGGGCCTTGGTCTTCAAGGTGCCTTCGGCGCCCTTGATGCCCTTGAACTTCTGCCAGTCACCGGTGATCTTCAAGATCTTGGCAACAGGTTCAGACGGCTGAGCGCCAACGCCGAGCCAGTACTGCGCACGGTCGCTCTTGACCTCAATGAATGAAGGCTGCTCGGTCGGGTGGTACTTACCGATTTCTTCGATCGCACGGCCATCACGCTTTGAGTGTGAGTCCATGACGACGATGCGGTAGTACGGTGCACGCATTTTACCAAAGCGCTTAAGGCGAATCTTTACGGCCACTTTTGTGGTTACTCCTGGTTCGAAAAAGGGGCGAATTCCGTGTCACGCTCCCGTGGGGCGGGCCGATCTTCGGATTTCTAAGGACACGATCATCAAGTGGAGAGAGGGGCCACACGGATCGAGTACATCTTTATTATGCCAGAAAAACTTTGCTACATGGAACGTGTTGCGTTCTGATGCCCACGTGTTGTTCATCATGGCACCGCATTTACGCTCTTGGGCGGCCGCGGCGAGGTCCTGACATCCGTGAGTTGCCACTTACGGTGCCGTAACGGGCGATCTGGACACCATAAGTGGCAACTGGCGAAAGAAAATTCGTGGCGGCGCCCAGAACTACTCGGCGGAGTAGAAGAACAGACCCATCTTGGCGTTGTCTTCGGCCGCCGACATGGCAGCAACCGCCATACCCGTCAAAGCACGCAGCAACGGCTCGGTTACCGCAGGAGTGGATTCCATCTCTTCGGCCTGGGCCCATTGTGCGGCAAGATCCACAACATCCTCGGGATCCTCCGGGGCGTTCAGCTCTGCAAAAACTTCAAGGAGCGCATCAGGAACAGCAAACAAATTATCCAACTCAATATCCACAAGACTCAGCTCTGCAGCCACTCCTGTTGCATGGACCTTATTGACGGCAAACTCACCGAGTACTTCAAACTCGAAGTCACTCAGGCCGGGAGTGGGCAGCACGGGCACGTCCATGGCAGGTGATTTTCCAGCCTGTCGCGCCTTGGCGCGAGCAACCGCCTGGTGGTGGTCGGCAATGAAGAACTCTGAGTAATTGGCCACGCACAAGCCTTTCAAGTTGGGTTCCGGCACTGAAATGTTCCGGGGAAGCCCCCGTATTTGGTTCACGGCGAGCTCCGGAACCAACCCTAACTTGAATCTGCTTTGTCCACAGCCCCGGCCTCACCGGCTGAGCTAGGTTACTTGGGAGACACGTAGCTTTACTAGCGCTGGTTCAGGTCAACTCTCATGACAATTCGTCGACCCACAGCGGCCATTTGAAGTTCGCGTTCGTGCTGAAGACGGGCTCTCATTTCGCCTTGCCACTGCCCCGATACAACCTCCGCGAACCCGCAGCTTGCATAAAAGGGCCCGTTGAAAGGTATTTCGGCAAAGGTACAGAGCGTCATGGACTTGAAGCCAGCCTCCGCCGCCCATGCCTTTGCGGCCGTCACTAATGAACGGCCAATACCCTGCCGTGCGAACTCAGGACTGACAGAAAGTTGTTCCAGGTGGGCTTGGCCATCCACGATTTCTAACTGCACAAAACCAACCGGCGGACGCCCGGCCACCATGATGTGAAACGCGTCAGCATAATCTGCCGGCATGCCCAGAGGTGCAAAGTTGGCAATGGACAGGGGTGGCTCCAGCGTTTCAAAGGCATGGTCGGCTTCCGCCTCGACGGCAGGCAGCAAGGCAAACTCGCTCAGAGCTGCCGGACGAATTTCAAACATAGAGCGATCCTACCGACATGACAGCCATCTCCCTGCGCCGCGTATTGGTGCGCCGCATATTGGTGCATCGTGATATTGGTGCACTGTGAAGAGCAGAGCGGTTACGCCGGCGTCAGCGGTCATCTGTGGTGGCCAGCGTCTGCTCAGCAATATACTCTGTGATTATTTGAACACCTTCGGGGTGGTCGTGCGGGCGGTGTCCACCAGGTGTCATCCGATGCATGGCACCCGTTGTGGTGAGATACTCGGCTATTTCTTCGTAGAGGGGTTCCCAGCCTCCTGTTAGTACAAGAGTGGGTACACCGGGAACTATGTGCAACGGCGCATCCCACAACGGGGCCTGTAAGTGAACACGCGCCGCGGTTCTGGCTGAGGATTCTGCCGGTGCTAGGCGCGTCATTCCCGTTGAACTGTGAACCGTACTGTGAGCAGTGCTTTGCCCAGCATTACCTGGGCCCGTCATGGCACCGGTTAACCGTCTGAACTCGGCAGAAAAGGCAGTATCTGTCAGTTCCGCACTTCGGGCAAACAACGGTTCCACAAGTTCACGGTATGCAGTGGTTGCAGGCAGTTCTGCCGTCAGCGACAGTAGCGCAGGTTCCACCAAAACTAGCGACCGGATTAGATCGGGACGCTCCACAGCTGCCATCATGGCGGCGACAGCACCCTGGGCGTGGGCCACCAGATGGCCGCCCCTTCCCAACGCATCAATGACAATGCGGGCGTCGGCGGCGAAGTCGCCGGCGACAGGGAACTCTACGACGTCAAAACCGGTCCGCTTGAGAAACAAACAATCGTAGTTCCCGGCGAGGGTGTGTTGAGCGGGCCAGGCAGCAACCCCATAACCATCCATGCCATGCACAAACACAATACGGGTTTTACTCATTGATGCAGGCTACCGGAGGCCACTGACAAAGTGCCCCATTTTGGTGCCCGAGCAGCACAAGGTTGGTGCGTGAACAGCAAAAGGCCCCGTCCGGCGCGTCAGTAACAGAGGTGTTACTGACTTCCGAACAGGGCCTTGCAGGTAGCGTGGCTTACTTGCCGAGGAACTTCTCAAACCCCTTCGGCAGGTTCAGGCTAGCCGGATCAAAGTCCTCGGCGCCCGCACCAAATGCGGCACCCGTGGGCAGCGACTTGGGCGCACTGGCCTTCTCCGCAGCAGCTTTCAACTCTGCGGCAGCCTTGGCCGGGTTGCCGGAGCGTGCCTTCTTCTTGGGCCCTTGCTTGCCCTTGCGTGCACTGCTGAATCCGCCCGGGCCCGCAACACCTGGCATACCGGGAATCCCGCCACCCTGAGCCATCTTCTTCATCATTTTCTGAGCCTGCCCAAACCGTTCCAGAAGCCCGTTGACCTCTGAAACGTGAACGCCGGAACCCTTGGCTATGCGGGAGCGGCGGGAGCCGTTCATGATCTTGGGCGCCACACGCTCATGAGGTGTCATGGAACGGACAATGGCCTCAACGCGGTCGATCTCGCGCTCATCAAAATTCTCAAGTTGTTGGCGCATGTTGGCGGCACCTGGCATCATCATGAGCATTTTCTTCATGGAGCCCATTTTGCGAATCTGCTGCATTTGAGCCAGAAAGTCATCGAGGGTGAAATCTTCCTGGTCGGCGAACTTCTTCGCCATCCGCTCAGCTTCGCCCTTATCCCAGTTCTTTTCAGCCTGCTCGATGAGCGTGAGCACGTCACCCATGTCAAGGATGCGGCTGGCCATACGGTCTGGGTGGAACAGCTCGAAGTCATCCAGTGACTCACCCGTTGAGGCAAACATGACGGGCTTGCCGGTGATGGAGGCAACGGAGAGCGCAGCACCACCGCGAGCATCGCCGTCCAGCTTGGTCAGAACAACACCGGTGAAGTTCACACCTTCGTTGAACGCCTGAGCCGTGTTAACAGCGTCCTGGCCGATCATGGCGTCTATAACAAAGAGGACTTCATCTGGGTTGATGGCGGCGCGGATGTCTGCAGCCTGCTTCATCAACTCTGCGTCGATACCAAGACGTCCGGCGGTGTCAACAATGACGACGTCGTGAAGTTTGGCCTTTGCCTCAGCCAGACCGGCCATGGCGACGGCTACAGGATCACCGGTGGCACTTTCAAATTCGCTGCTAACACCGGGGTGCGGGGCAAAAACGGGGACACCCGCGCGCTCACCGTTAACCTGGAGCTGTTTGACAGCGTTGGGACGCTGCAAATCCGCTGCAACCAGCAGTGGGCTGTGCCCTTGGCCCTTGAGCCACTTGGACAGCTTTCCGGCGAGGGTGGTTTTACCCGCACCCTGCAAACCGGCCAACATGATGACGGTGGGCGGGTTTTTAGCCAAGTTAATGCGGCGGGTTTCCCCACCAAGAATGGCAACGAGTTCCTCGTTGACGATTTTAACGATCTGTTGAGCTGGATTCAGCGCCTCATTGACCTCAGAGCCCAGCGCGCGCTCACGCACTTTGGCTGTGAACTCACGAACCACCGGCACGGCAACGTCGGCATCCAAAAGGGCTCGACGGATCTCGCGCACTGTGGCATCGACGTCGGCTTCGCTTAGCCGGCCTTTGCCACGGAGGTTCTTGAAAGTTGCTGTCAACCGATCAGATAGGGAGTTGAACACGCGCCGCGTACTTCTTTCGTCAGAGATTAACCAACGCCCGCGCGAGCTGGCCAGGGCCTGCCCGCGCAAGAGACGCGGCAATTACGGTAATCAGGATGAGACCGGCGAGACGGCGTTTACCACCGTCCCACTCCCTTTCCTGAGGGACTCAACTATCAAGGGTACCAACTACGGCGCCGCTTCGCTGCACATGCCACGCAACCCGGAACTCACCACCGGTGATTGTCCCTGACAAGCACGTTCCAAATGAAACTTCACGCTCTTGAGCGCCGGAAGTGCTGAAATTTTCTGGACTTGGTGGCATGCTGAAAGTGTGAAGAAAACCAGCTCAGCTTCCAGTACTCATGCCTCCTCTTCGGCCAGCTCGAAAACCAAGGCTTCAAAAGCCTCGCACGACGCCGGGCCCCCGGTTCAGGCGAACGGCTCCGACGGGCGGATCAAGACACTTGTTATTTTGGGTGCCTCGGGCGATTTGACGGGTCGACTTTTGCTGCCCGGGGTGGCTCGTTTGATTGCTTCAGGACGGGCGGACGGGCTCTCGTTGGTGGGCGCCGGCAACGATGACTGGTCCGCTGAGCAGTGGCAGGAAAGGCTCAAAGAGAGTTTCTCCGAGGCCCTCTCCCCCAGCGAAAAATCAACGGATAAGTCATCCACTGCCTCCGGGATCAAGGATCTCAAACAAGTCAAAAAAGAGAGCACTTACCATCAGCTTGACGTCACAGCCAAGGGTGCCTTGGGCAAATTCCTCAAAGATATTCCCGGCCCGGTTGCCCTGTATTTTGCCCTGCCCCCGGCAATAAGCCAAAAGGCCTGCTCGGTTTTGACTCCAGAAGAGCTGCCCGAGGGAACTCGTCTGGTGATGGAAAAACCGTTTGGTTCAAGCGTTGAATCAGCTCGCAAACTCAATGCCACACTGGCCAGCTTGGTTCCCGAAGACCACATCCACCGGGTGGATCACTTCTTGGGCAAGTCCACCGTCCTGAACATCTTGGGGCTTCGCTTTGCCAACAGGTTGCTTGAGCACTCTTGGAACGGTGAGCATATTGAAAAGATCGAAATCTTCTTTGATGAGGCGCTGACGTTGGAGAACCGGGCCCGCTACTACGACCATGCCGGGGCCGGGCGTGACATGATTCAAAGCCACCTGCTTCAAGTCATGGGCATCATGGCAATGGAACCCCCTGCAACTTTGGGTGAGCAGGACGTCCGCTCCAGCATTGCCACAGTTCTGCGCGCAAGCACTATTGGCCGCAACGGTGGTGATTTGGCCAATTACACCCGCCGGGCCCGCTATACCGCCGGCACCATTGGTAAACGTCACGTGCCCAGTTACGTTGATGAAGACGGCGTGGATCCGGCCAATGATACTGAGACCCTGGCTGAGGTGGAGGTGTACATCAACAATTGGCGTTGGGCCGGAGTACCGTTCATTTTGCGTTCCGGTAAGGCTGTTGGCCACTCACGCAAGGAGGCGGTGGTGACTTTCAAACCAGTGCCGCACCTGCCTCTTGGGTTCAAGGGAATAGATGCCCCAACGCGCCTACACATCGGTTTCGGTCCGGATACTCTGGTGTTGGATCTTGATGTCAATGGCCCAGGTGACGTATTCACCCTTGACCGGGTCAGATTGGAAGCAGAGTTGGGCAGCGATCCGCTCCTGCCGTACGGCGAAGTCTTGGAAGGCATTCTGCGGGCAGATCCCCTGCTTTCAGTGCGCGGTGACACTGCGGAAGAGTGCTGGCGTATTGTGGAGCCAACCTTCACCGCATGGAAAGCTGACAAAGTCCCGATGGAGGAATATGCTGCCGGCTCTAATGGGCCCAGTGATTGGACCACCAGCAACGACTAGGACTTCCCTCCCAACGGGATAATACTGGAGTATTTCCTGACCGACGACGGCGGCACTTAGGTAAGTTCTCCACTCACCTAAGTGCCGCCGTCGTCCATTGGAAAGACTCTAGATCGCCGCAACGCCGCGTTCACCAGTTCGGACGCGGACGGCTTCACATACCGCAGTCATCCAGACTTTGCCATCCCCAGCATTTCCGGTGTTGGAGCTGGCCACGATGATGTCGATGAGATCGTTTGATTGCTCATCTGAGGCGAGGACTTCAATACGGATTTTTGCGTGCAGATCAATTGTGTATTCCGCCCCGCGGTAAACCTCCGTGTGGCCGCGTTGGCGTCCGTAACCGTGCGCGCCGCTGACCGTGAGGCCCTGCACACCGTAGCTTTCCAGCGCATTGCGAACCTGGTCCAATTGTTCGGGACGGATGATTGCCGTGATGAGTTTCATGCATCTACCTTTGCTTCCATAGTCTGCGTTTCTTGTGGCCCTACGGACGCCGGCAGTTTCTCCAGCAACGGCGAGAAACTACCGGAGCTGCGGCCGCCGAAGTCGTAGGCCGATTCGCCGTGGACACTGATGTCAATACCGTCTGTTTCCGCCGTGGCGGAAACGCGGAACCCTATGGTTTTGTTGATGATCCACCCGATGAGGAAGGCGATGACGAACGAGTAGAGCATAACGGCCAGGGCACCGATGGCTTGTTTGCCCAGCAGCTCGAGTCCGCCTCCGTAGAACAGTCCCTGGCCTCCTGCGGGTGCACCGGGATCGGCTGCAAAGCCGATGAATAGGGTCCCTACAATGCCTCCCACCAGGTGAACACCCACTACATCGAGGGAATCGTCAATGCCCATACGGTACTTCAGGCCAACTGCCAAGGAGCAGACGGCCCCAGCCAGTAAGCCCAGTGCCATCGAGTACATGGGGGTCAACGCCGAGCATGCCGGCGTGATGGCAACGAGCCCGGCAACGGCTCCGGAAGCCGCGCCGAGGGAGGTGGCGTGGCCATCGCGAATTTTCTCTACAAGAAGCCATCCCAAAATAGCCGCAGCCGGGGCGGCGAGCGTATTGATCCAGGCATACCCAGCAATAGCGTTGGCCCCTAAGGCCGAGCCTGCGTTGAAACCAAACCAGCCAAACCACAGCAGGCCAGCTCCGAGCATGACGAAGGGAAGGTTATGCGGGCGGTGGCTGGGGTCCTTGCCGAATCCTTTGCGCTTCCCCAAAATAATCGCCAACGCCAATGCGGCTGCGCCGGCGTTGATGTGCACCGCCGTCCCGCCGGCAAAGTCAATGACACCTAGCCCCTGACCGATCCAACCGCCAGTCGGATTGCCATTGGCGTCCTTGGTAAATGAGAAAACCCAGTGGGCAACCGGGAAATACACCACTGTGACCCAGATAGCCGCAAAGAGGAGCCACGCAGCGAATTTGGCACGATCTGCTATTGCCCCGGTAATGAGCGCCACCGTGATGATGGCGAACACCGCCTGAAAGCCGACAAAGGCAATCTCTGGGATAGTCGCCATTAAGGGAATTCCAGCGCCGGTGTCCAGGACACCGCGCAGCCCCAACTTTTCGAAAGGGTTACCTAGCAGTCCGCCCCCAACGTCACTGCCGAAAGCTGCCGAGTAACCAAAAAGAACCCAGAGCACACCAACAACGGCGATGGCCCCGAAGCTCATCATCATCATGTTCAGCACACCCTTGGCCCGGGTCATGCCCCCGTAAAAAAATGCTAGTCCTGGGGTCATCAAGAGCACCAGGGACGCCGATATGAGGACCCACGCTGTATCACCAGTATTCATTGGCTGCTGGCCTTTCATTGCAAGAATGATTGCCGGTTGCCACCTGGGCCCGTGCAATCTGGACTCTTACAATGTTGGGACTGGGGTGTTTCACAATGAGGCGCGCAACGTTTCCGTGGCGTTACATTATCCGCCACAACGTTAAAACAGTGCACCGTCCGTGTTTCGGGTGTGTTTCGGTGCCGGCCAAAACGGGCGCTGTGTTAAAGGCCGCTTTTAAGTCAGTAGTGCATCCACAAATGTCTCTGCCTCGAAGGGCGCCAGGTCATCGGCACCTTCACCTAGTCCCACCAGTTTCACGGGAACCCCGAGGGTCTTCTGGATGGCCACCACAATGCCACCCTTGGCAGTGCCGTCCAGCTTCGTCAGGACAATGCCGGTGATATTCACGACTTCAGCAAAGACCTTCGCCTGGGTGAGCCCGTTCTGACCTGTCGTTGCATCCAGCACCAGCAGCACCTCATCAACGGTGGCTTGCTTCTCAATGACTCGTTTGACCTTGCCAAGCTCGTCCATCAGCCCAACCTTATTTTGCAGGCGCCCGGCGGTGTCGATCATGACAACATCAACTTCTTGTTCGATCCCGGCCTTCACCGCTTCAAAGGCGACCGAAGCGGGGTCTGCCCCATCGACGTCGGACTTCACAGTGGGTACACCTACGCGGGCACCCCACGTTGCCAGCTGCTCTGCCGCAGCGGCGCGGAAGGTATCGGCAGCGCCCAGCAGCACGTCCTTATCCTGTGCAACTAACACGCGTGCCAGCTTGCCCACGGTGGTGGTTTTACCCACACCATTGACGCCAACCACCATCAAAACAGCCGGACGGTCCTCGTGACGGGTAATATTCAGCGTCCGGTCCATGGTGGGATCCACCAGTTTGATCAGTTCCTCACGCAGCATGGATTGGACATGTTCGGGGCTGCGCACGCCCAAGACCTTGACGCGTTCACGCAGCGTATCCACCAGTTCCATGGTTGAATCGGTGCCGATATCTGCCAGCAGCAGCGTCTCCTCGACCTCATCCCACACATTTTCATCGATAGTGTCGCGCGAAAGCAGCGCCAACAAGCCTTTACCCAGGGCATTGTTTGACTTCGATAGCCGTGCGCGCAGGCGTACCAGCCGTCCGTCAACGGGCAGAGGCGTTTCCAGCGACGGTGCAGTTGGTGTTTCCGGCTCAACTTCCGCGCTATCAATGTCCGACGGCGGAACTTGGCTTTCCGGGCGCTCCTGAACCAGGGTGCCGCCACCTTGGGCATCGGTGGCATCCAGCGGTGCTGGATCATTGGCGTCGCGCGGGCCAACGTAGTTTTGGTTGCTTCGCCGGACCTTCAGAAAGACTGGAATGAGGGCGCCGATGACGGCGAGGCCAACAACAATGGACACAATGATGGGGAGAAAATCGTTCACTCTCCCAGTCTCTCACGGGGCCTGCCGGCATTGGCTCTCCTGCTGCGTGTGAGAAACTCTTCTTTGATGCCAATGACTAGTCCCCGTGCCAATAAGGTCTCTGACCCAACCAAAGTGAAGTTGCCTCGAGAGATCAAGGTGCTGGTTGCTGCCGCTTTCCTGATCGCCATTGGTTTTGGCATTGTGGCACCTGTTCTGCCCCAATTTGCGCAAAGTTTTGATGTCAGTGTGACCGCCGCAGCAGTGGTGGTCAGCGTCTTTGCCTTCACGAGATTGCTCTTTGCCCCGCTCAGTGGATGGCTTGTGGAGCGGATGGGTGAGCGACGCACCTATATTTTGGGGATCCTGATTGTAGGAGCATCCTCCGCGGCCTGTGCCTTTGCCCAGAATTATTGGCAATTGTTGGTCTACCGCGGGCTTGGCGGTATTGGTTCAACCATGTTTACAGTGGCCGCTATGGGTCTTTTGATCCGGATGGCTCCACCCAAGGCGAGAGGCCGCATTTCTAGTTTGTACGCCGGTTCTTTCCTGTTGGGCAATATTGCCGGGCCTGCCGTGGGTGGGCTGTTGGCAGGGTTTGGAATGCAGTTGCCGTTCCTGGTTTACGCCGGGGCACTAGTGCTGGTGGCCATTCTTGTCGCCACCTTCCTTCCGGCTGCTCTTCCCATTCCGGTGCATGAGCGTGCTCAGGCTGCGCTGAAGAAACAGGTTCTGCCACTGCGTGATGCACTGGCAATTCCTGCCTACAGGGCGGTACTGACCTCCAGTTTCGCTAATGGCTGGTCCGCCTTCGGCATTCGAATGGCATTAGTTCCACTCTTTGCCACTGCGGCGTTGGGTGCCGGACCGGAAGTTGCCGGTATCTCTCTGGCCGTGTTTGCTATCGGCACCGGTGTTGCCCTCACGTTCTCCGGCAAGTTGGCTGATACTTGGGGCCGCAAGCCGATGATTTTATCTGGTTTGGTCGTCAACGGTATTGCCATGTGCGTGTTGGGGTTCACCGGGGAAGTTTTCTGGTTCTTTGTTATCTCAGCAATCGCCGGTTTGGGCAGTGGGCTCATGGGTCCGGCGCAGCAAGCTTCGGTGGGTGATGTCATTGGCAATGATCGGTCTGGCGGTAAGGTACTGGCCACGTTCCAGATGAGCTCGGATCTGGGCGCCATCATCGGACCCATCGCAGCAGGCTTCCTGGTTGACCTCTTTTCCTACGGGGTGGCTTTCTCTATGGCGGGCGCCGTTGCATTGGTTAGCATCCTGTTCTGGCTGCGGGCAAGGGACACCCAGCAGCTGTAAGCACCCCCGGCCAACGCTCGCTCACTTTACGTCGACTATGAGTAAACGCTCGCTCACCTAGTGAGCGAGCGTTCTCAAAAACACGACGTAGAGTGAGCGAGCGTTGGGGGTGGGGCGGTTATTCGGGGCGGTTCATTCGTTGACTGATCACTGTTGATACTCCGTCGCCCCTCATCGACACACCATAGAGCGCGTCGGCAATGTCCATGGTCCGCTTCTGGTGGGTGATGATGATCAGCTGACTGGATTCGCGCAGTTCCTCAAAAATGGTGAGCAGGCGCCCCAGGTTGGTGTCATCCAGGGCGGCTTCAACCTCATCCATGACGTAAAACGGCGATGGCCGAGCCTTGAAAATAGCCACCAGCAGCGCTACGGCAGTTAGTGAACGCTCGCCACCGGAAAGCAGCGAGAGTCGCTTAATTCGCTTGCCAGCGGGCCGGGCCTCAACCTCAATACCTGTTGTGAGCATGTCGGAGGGATCGGTCAGGACCAGGCGTCCCTCACCGCCCGGGAAGAGCCGGCCAAAGACGCGCTCAAATTGCACGGCCGTGTCTGCGTAGGCGGCAGTGAAGACCTCCTCCACACGCTGATCCACCTCCTTGATGATGTCCATAAGGTCTCTGCGGCTGGCTTTGAGGTCCTCAAGCTGTGAAGACAAAAATTGGTGGCGTTCCTCTAGAGCCGCAAATTCCTCCAGCGCCAGCGGATTCACCTTCCCTAGGGCAGATAGATCGCGCTCGGCGCGTTTGAGCCGCTTTTCCTGCTCTTGGCGCACAAACGGGGTCCCGTCACGGAGTTCATCCCCTGCTTCATCAACCTCAATGCGCAACGCCGCCCACTTATCAGTGCCAACCCCCGGAGCCAACGGCACAAGAGTCTCGGGACCGTATTCCGTGATGAGATGGTCCACACTGAGTCCCAGCTCCTCAATGGACTTAAGTTCAAGAGTTTCAATACGCAACCGCTGTGACGTGCGCGCCATTTCATCCTTGTGCACGGAATCGGTTAGCGTGGCCAGTTCCTTCTGCGCCTCAGCGGTGGCTGCCCGCACGGACATGAGCTCCACTTCACGGGTGGCCCGCTGCTGCTCTGCCTGATCGCGGACCTGCTCGGCCAGCTCGATTGACTCTTCCACGAACGCCAAAATATGTTGGGCAGCCAGTGCCACGGCCGCGGCTTTCTTTGACTGGAACAGCCTGCGGTTAGCCCGGCGAGCCGCCTGTTCCCGAGCCGAGCGTTCTGTTGCCGCCGCCCGTTCCAAGGCTGCCGCCCGAGTCCGCGCAGTATTCAGCGCTTCTTCGCCACTGCGCAAGGTAAGCCGCGTCTCCATCTCCACAGCACGAGCCGCAGCCGCCGCAGCAGCCAAGGTATCCCTTTCCTCCATGGAAGGTTCTACGCTGGCTGGAGCCTGTTGCGCTTGGGCCAACCGGGCAGCCATTTCCTTTAGCACCTGCTGCTCCCGGACCAGATTTTCCGCAGCCGCATTGAGGGCTTGTGCGTGCCTTTCGGACTCGCCCGCAGCCGATCGCAAGGTGGCCCCTAACGAACCAAGCCGCTCAGCAACAGCGGCAAGCCGCGCATCAGATTCGTGCAGTGCAGCCAGCGCATCGCTCTGGACAACAGCCAAGTCACGGCGCTGTGACTGCAGCCCGGCCAACGCAAATCTGGCCTGTTCCCCGCGCGCTGTGGCGGCGCTAAGCTGCGTTTCGGTCTCATCAACTGCGGCCGCCAACTCAAGCAGCGAGGGCGCCGTGGCAGATCCACCCTTTGCATAGAAAGCCGTAATCACATCTCCCTGCGCCGTCACAGCCGTGAGCCCCGCATGGTGAGAAAGAACTTCCCGTGCCCCCGCCAAATCCGGGACCAGAACCACAGCTGCCAGCAAAGCATCCAGAGTCGCATCCAGCTCAGCTGGACCACTGACCTGTGCCCGGCCGACGACGGCTCCCTTCACTGCGTTGACCGCCTCTTTTGCTGCGGCCTGCTTCGTGAGGATCTCTGCCGCGGGACCCGTAGCGGTCCCGGCTGGACCGGCGGGAACTGCTGGACCGGCGGGAACTGCTGGACCGGAGGCAACCACCAAGGTGACCCGTCCGCCGTCGTGCGTTTTGACTAGTTCAAGGGCCTTCAGCGCTGACTCGGCATCATTGACAACCACGCCTTCGGCCGCCGCATCAAGGGCTGCCGCGATGGCGATTTCATGGCTGGGGACCACCCGAAGCAGCTCTGCCATGGAGGCCATAATGCCGGGTGGGCGGGTCTCCAACAGGTGCGCGCTGGCGTCCTTGCGCAACAGGCCCACGGCGAGGGCATCGCGGCGCGCGGTGAGGGAATCACGATCCCTTTGCGCTGCCAGCTGCTCCGTTATGACGGCCTCGATCTTCGCATCCAGTGCATCAACGGCGGCGGTGGCCACTTCATAGTCTTCGTCCAGGCGCTCCTCACCAGCTTCAACCCCGGCCACCTGAGACTCAAGGGCAGAAAATTCTTGCGCCGCCGCCTTGTGCCGATCAGCGCCAGCCGCCTTGCCCTGGTGCAGGCGGCCAATTTCAGCCTCGGCGGACTCAACTCGGGAACGAGCCGAAGAAACCTTTCCGGCCAACGTGGCCAGACCCTCGCGGCGGTCAGCTGTGGCACGCATTTGAGCCCGGACTCGCTGCTCCTCATCCCTCACGGCAGCCTCCGCGTCCTCCTTGATTTCAACCGCCGTCTCTAACCCATAGCGGCGTTCTTCAAGGGTCAAATCCAGCTCGGCTTCCTCGGCACGCAGACGGGCGGCCTGCTCGGCAAGCCTGTCAGGGTCCCGGCTGGGATCCGGCGCTGCATCCACGGCACCCAGGTGACGCCGACGTTCAGCAGCCAGCACCCCCAGTGCCTTGAACTGGTCACGTGTGGCACACAGCTGATACCAATTATCGCGCGCAGCGTTCAGCAACGGAGTGGCCGCGGCTGCTTCTTGTTCAAGATCCGCTTGCTTTTCACGACCACTGTGGAGAGTCTTTTCCACCATTTCGCGACGGTTTTTCAGTGCCAGCTCTGCGGCTTCGTCACGTTCGACGGCGGTGCGCAGGCTCACAATGTCATCGGCCAGCAGGCGTGCCTTGGCGTCCCGGACGTCAAACTGCACACTTTGGGCCCGTCGGGCCACGGCTGCCTGCTTGCCCAGAGGGGTTAGCTGGCGGCGGATCTCCCCTGTCAGGTCGGTGAGTCTGGCAAGGTTTGCCGACATGGCTTCTAATTTGCGTAACGTTTTTTCTTTGCGGCGGCGGTGTTTGAGAATGCCTGCGGCCTCTTCGATGAAGCCTCGGCGATCCTCGGCGGTGGCATGCAAAACCTTATCTAGCTGCCCCTGCCCCACAATGACGTGCATCTCCTTGCCCAAGCCGGAATCCGATAGAAGTTCTTGGATATCAAGGAGCCTGCATGAGCTCCCGTTGATGGCATATTCAGAACCTCCAGCTCTGAATAACGTGCGGGAAATGGTGACTTCAGCGTAGTCAATAGGCAGCACGCCGTCGCTATTATCAATGGTGAGAGCAACATGTGCCCGCCCCAGCGGGGGACGTGCTGAGGTGCCGGCGAAGATGACGTCTTCCATTTTGCCCCCGCGCAAGGTCTTGGCACCTTGTTCGCCCATGACCCAGGCCAGGGCGTCAACCACGTTGGACTTACCCGAACCATTGGGGCCCACAACAGCTGTGACACCTGGTTCAAAGTCAAAGGTGGTGGCCGAGGCGAAGGACTTGAACCCGCGCACGGAAAGACTCTTTAGATGCAAACTGTATTCTTCTCCTGCGCAGGCGGGCGTTTCACACCTGCCAATCTACCGTGAATTTCTGCTCGCCACCCGGGCGGCCAACGTGTGTATGCATTAAGGCGCATGTGCATGAACACCCCTCTAAGGTGCATAGTT
The DNA here is from genome assembly GCF_030063205.1 of Arthrobacter antibioticus. GTDB lineage: Bacteria > Actinomycetota > Actinomycetes > Actinomycetales > Micrococcaceae > Specibacter. The sequence continues at coordinate 693,311 of NZ_JASISQ010000001.1, forward strand.
AAGGGTGTGCCTTTATGTGTACGGGGGCCAGCCAATGCAGTTCCCGCACGTTTCGCAGCACAGTCATTGCTTTTTCGGTGCCATTTAGCACCGAACATTACAAGAAAAAGGCTGGAACTTGATCGGCAACGCTACGTTTCGTCACCACAACACCGCCTTGCTGGCTGTCTCAAGCATTGAGGCTCCAGTTGTAGTCAAGTCCAGCGACTTTGACGCTCGGCTTGCCCCGAGCTTGAAACGGTTGCGCCTCTCGAAGCGCCTGTTGGAGCGTGTGGCCGGTGTAGAAGAACGCCGCTGGTGGGCGCCCGGAACGGACTTTGATGACGCCGCTATTGAAGCCGGAGCCAAAGCCATGGCCGAAGCGGGCATTGAAGCCGGCCAGGTAGGGCTGTTGATCAACACCTCTGTCACCCGTCGCAATCTGGAACCCTCTGTGGCTGTAAAAATCCACAACGGTTTGGGGTTGCCCTCCTCTGCCATGAACTTTGATGTGGCAAACGCGTGTTTAGGGTTCGTCAACGGCATGACATTGGCCGCAAACATGATTGACTCAGGTCAAATCAAGTACGCACTGATTGTTGCTGGTGAGGATGCCCAAACCACTCAGGAAACAACTTTTGATCGTTTGAATGCTGAAACGTCCACCCGTGAGGACTACCTCAAAGAATTTGCCACCCTCACTCTGGGATCAGGAGCCGCTGCTGCCGTGATTGGGCCTGCGGATCTGCACCCGGGTGGCCACCGCATCCTTGGCGGGGTTTCCCGCGCCGGCACCCAGCACCACAAGCTTTGTGTTGGCGGCCCTGACGGAATGTTCACTGATACCAAGGGCCTGCTGGATAACGGTTTGGAGCTTGTTACTGACGCATGGGATGAAGCTCACACGGACGGCTGGGATTGGCGTTCCATGGACAGGTACGTCACACACCAAGTGTCCAATTCCTACACCAATGCAATCATCAAGGCCGTGAACCTTGTCAAGGGCAAAGTTCCCATCACGTTCCCCAAATGGGGCAATGTGGGTCCGGCGTCATTGCCGATGACTTTGGCGCAGGAATCCCAAACTCTCTCCAGTGGTGATCGCGTGCTGTGCATGGGCGTGGGCTCCGGGCTTAATACCGCCATGATGGAAATTGCGTGGTAGCAGTGGCTTCATCGGAGGTTGACCCTACCCAGTCATGGCCCGGCGTCCAAGCCAGTTGGCGACGCACCCGCTCAGTGCCGTCCACAGCCGTAGTTGATCCCGCTGGATCACGGCATCAATGGCATTACTTAGACAATGCCGAGGACGTTGCGGCCACGGGGCTAGAGCCTGTGGGGACGCTGCTGTGTGTCCATGGCAATCCCACCTGGTCATACCTTTGGCGCACCCTGTTGGCCGGGGCAACCTCTCCCGCCACACTCGCGGCAGGTGGTCCGTGGCGGGTCATCGCCGTTGATCAGCTGGATATGGGTTTCTCCGAACGCACAGGGACTTTCCGTCGCCTTGAAGACCGCATCACCGACTTGGGCGATTTCACCGCCGCCCTTGATCTCACAGGCCCTGTGGTCAGTGTTGGCCACGACTGGGGAGGGATCATCTCCCTTGGTTGGGCCACCCGCCACCGGGAACAGCTAGCCGGTGTGATCCTGACCAACACCGCAGTTCACCCGGCAGGGTTCTCACTACCGCCTGCGTTGCAACTTGCCCTCCACCCTGCGGTTCATAAGTGGGGTACCACGACGACGTCCGCCTTTTTGCAGGTGACGCACTCTCTGGCACAACCCGGCTTAAGTGAAGACGTTAAAGCGGCGTTCATGGCACCGTACAAAACTGTTGCTCGCAGGGCAGGTGTTGGCAATTTTGTGGCTGACATTCCCGCCGCCGAGGATCATCCCTCACGGGCTGCTCTGGACACGGTGTCCGCTGACATCCGCACCCTGGATGTGCCCGTATTTATGATGTGGGGGCCCAAGGACCCTGTCTTTTCCGATCGCTACTTGCGTGATTTACTGACTCGTCTGCCGCACGCGCACGTGCACCGTTTTGAGGGTGCAAGTCACCTGGTGCAAGAAGACCGCGATATTGCCACACCAACCTTTGCGTGGCTCGCCGGTAACGTTCCCGCCAGCCCTGCCGACTCTGCCCGTTCGGTAAAAGGTGAGCCAAACAATCCAGAAACGGCCAATCCTTATGTGCCGATGCTGGCTGAAATTGATGCCCGGCAAGACGATACTTCCACTGCCATTGTTGACATGCTCCCCACCGGAGAAGCCAGCGCTACCCGAGTTATTTCCTGGGCACAGCTGGCTCGGGACGTGGACGATCTCGCGGCAGGGCTGCGGGAGTTGGGTGTAAAAGGTGGAGACCGGGTAAGTCTGCTGGTGCCACCGGGCATCAACCTGACCACGTTGATATATGCGTGTTTGAGGCTTGGCGCCATCATTGTTGTGGCCGATGCCGGCTTGGGCACTAAGGGCATGAGCCGTGCTATCAAGGGTGCGGGCCCGGATTACTTGATTGGCATTGAGCGCGCCCTCGCTGGCGCACGCTTGTACAACTGGCCGGGTGTGAAGATCGCAGCGCAGGATTTCACACCAGCCTCAGCCCGGATCAAGAAATCTTTATTCTCCGTTGCCGCCACCGTGCCGCAACTTATGGCCAACGGCCGCGTTGTGCGCCTGGCGGGCAACGCCCAGGCATTCATTCCCCTGCCCGCCGACGCGGACGCCGCAGTGCTGTTCACCTCAGGATCCACGGGACCGGCCAAGGGCGTGGTGTATACAAATCGCCGTTTGGCTGCCATGCGCGACACCCTCAAGGCCACCTACCATTTGGAAGCAGGCACAGCGCTTGTAGCTGGGTTCGCACCCTTTGCACTTTTGGGCCCGGCACTTGGTGCCACCACCGTCACCCCAGACATGGATGTCACCGCACCGCGCACTCTGACCGCTCACGCACTGGCCAACGCCGCAGCAGCTATCAAGGCGACGGTTGTCTTTGCCTCGCCAGCGGCCCTTGTCAACGTTGTGGGGACCGCGGCGGAACTCTCCCCTACGCAGCGCAAGTCTCTGTCCGACGTCGGACTGGTCTTATCTGCAGGGGCACCTTTAGCACAACCTCTGCTGGAACGCGTTCAGCAGCTTATCCCGAACGCTGAGCTGCACACCCCGTACGGTATGACCGAAGCGCTGCCGCTTACCGATATTGACCTGCCCGGCATTCGTGCCGCGGGCGCGGGAAATGGTGTGTGCGTGGGTACGGCCGTCAGTGGCGCGTCCATTGCGATTGCCCCTGTGAACGCCGATGGTGTTGTGGTGCCTGAGCCCACCACTGCCGCCTACGTAACAGGGGAAATTTTGGTCAGTGCACCGCACGTGAAAGAGCGTTACGACCGCTTGTGGATCACTCAGGAACTGAGTACTTCCATCCCCGGCTGGCATCGCAGTGGCGATGTTGGTCATCTGGATGCCCATGGCCGGCTCTGGGTGGAAGGCCGCATGGAGCATATCCTGACCACCGCCACCGGTGTGAAAACTCCTGTCGCGCCCGAACAGGCCGTGGAACTGGTGCCAGGTGTTTCCCGTGCAGCCATAGTTGGTGTTGGTCCCAAGGGCACTCAGGCGGCAGTTGCCATTGTTGAAACGAACCCCGCCGTCAAACGCGCCGGGCTGGCGCCAACCGCACTGGCCACCCAGATCAGGGCGGCTGCCCAAAGCACTGACTTGCCGTTGGCTGCGGTGCTTGTCATAGATTCCATGCCCACCGATGTGCGGCACAACTCAAAAATTGATCGAGCTAAGCTCTCGCGGTGGGCCGGAAGAATGCTATCCGGTGAGAAGCCAGGGCGTCCATGACCGCCGACTCTTCCTTGGAAAATTCTGCCTCCCCCAACAATCCCTCAGCTACCACCAGCTCGAAGCGCCAGCGCCGCGTTCTGGTGACAGGAACCAGCGGCTTGTTGGGACGAGCCGTTGCGACCCTGCTCCATGAACGCGGTTTCGGAGTGCGAACATTGCAGCGCCGTGCGGTTCAGGCCCCGTGGGAATCGATGCAGGGCTCTGTGGTTGACCCCGACGTTGGCGCACGCGCAGTTGCCGGCATGGATGCAGTAGTTCATCTGGCCGCTAAGGTCTCCTTCACCGGGGAATGGAACGAATTCGTTTCAACAAACATCGTTGGCACACGTCAACTCATTGCGGCTGCTCAACACGAAGGCGTCCGGGACTTTGTGTTTGTTTCCTCACCTTCAGTAGCCCACTTTGGCTCTTCGATTGTGGGCGCGCCCGCTGGCGCAGCTAATCCCGAGTTTGCCCGTGGGCACTATGCACGCTCCAAAGCTGCTGGCGAACAAATCGCTCTTGCACAGGACTCCCCCACTTTCAGGGTCACGGCCATCCGTCCGCATGTGGTTTGGGGTCCCGGGGATACTCAACTGGTGGAACGCGTAGTGGAACGCGCCCGTACAGGCAGGCTCCCCCTACTGGATAGGGGCCGGGCACTCATTGACACCACCTATGTTGATAACGCCGCCGAGGCGATCGTGCGCGGCCTTGAACGCATGGACTACGCCCACGGACAAGCGTTGGTTGTCACTAATGGTGAACCCCGGGCTGTGGGGGAACTCATCGCTGGAATCTGTGCCGCCGCCGGAGTGCCAGCTCCTGTCTACTCCGTGCCAGGTTGGTTGGCTCGTGGTGCGGGCTCCGTGATTGAAAAAGCATGGAGCGCGGCCGGTTCTCGGGGCTGGGTCCATGACGAACCACCTATGACCCGTTTCTTGGCAGAGCAGCTCTCCACTGCCCACTGGTTCGACCAACGCCACACTCAAGCGGTGCTTGATTGGACCCCGGCAGTCACAGTTGATGAAGGCCTGGCCCGTTTAGCGCAGTACTACCGCACAAGCTAATTTCAGCCCTACCACAAGGAAGCCGTGGTTCGGGGGCAGGGCCACTACCTGTAATCACAGCGTGGCGTACCTCATAGGCAAACAATGCTCACTACAATCAGTGCGTGAACGTCTCTCAAGCTGCCCGCGGCACGGCCCTGCCCTCACGGATAAAACTCGAAAGTGAAGCTGCCCGGGCACTAGCCGCCGGTGGCGTACTTATTGTGCTGGGACAGTCCGGAAGTGGCCGCACGGCGTTTGCAAACCGTGTCTTGGCAACACACACCCAGCACGGCAAACCGGTGTACAGGCTCACGGGCACTCCCGTACTTCGGGACGTTCCCTTTGCCGCACTGGCCACCTTGGCCGCCCAACTTGCCGGGCCTGCCCCTTTTACTGGGCCGCCCTCATTTGCAGGGACCGCGCCGTTCGTTGGGGCCGCGCCGCGGATCGCCTCCCCCGCACATCTCATGGCTTCCCTGACCCACAGCCTGGCTTCTCGGCCCTCCACAGTGCTGCTGGACAACGCCGAGGATATCGATTTAGAAAGCACAGCCGCGTTCGCTCAACTTGCGGCCAGCAGTGTTCTGCCGTTGGTGTGCGTAGCCCGCACCATTGCCGCATTTCCAGCACCACTGCGACGGCTCGCTGTGTCAGCGCAGGCACATAGAGTTGAGTTGGCCTCGTTGAACACCCTTGATGCGTTGGTGTTGTTGGAGGAGTTGTTTGGAGGCCGTGTCAACACCAGTACGGCCAGCACCCTTCTGGCTTTTTCAGGGGGTAATGCACTCCAGCTACGGGAACTAGCCTTGGACGCCCAGGGCGATAACTCTCTGACTCGCAGCAAAGCCTATTGGACCCTTCGCAGCCAATGGCGTCCTCGAGGAAGCAGAATATCGGACCTCATTGCAACAAGACTCTCCGAACAACCCAAAGAACTCCGGGAAGCCGTAGAGCTGCTGGCCCTGACCGGGGAACTCCCACAAGACGTCGCTCACCTGCTCATTCCCGCAGAACTGCTGGACCAGGCCCATGACGCCGGATTAATCCACATCTGCTCCAATGGTGGGAGCACAGCCGGTGCACCAGTTATCTCAAGAGTGGCCCTTGATTCAGCGCTGACTCCCCACACCGTACTAGCCACCTTGGGACGAAGCACGCTACGAGCACATTCAGCCCGCATCCGCACCGCCCTGCCCCGTGCTGATATGCACCCACACACAAGAATTTCTTTAGCCCTACACAGCCAAGACCTTGACGTACTCAGCAGCCCCCTGGAACTGCTCGAAGATGCGAAACTAGCCAACCATGCACGGCAATTTGACGCGGTTCTGGTGTTGACGCGGATCGTTGATGAACAGAGATTCCAAACATGGTCCGACGACGCTTCCCGTACCGCTTTGATGATCACCCGGGCCGAAGCTCTCCATGAGACGGGGCGGCCAAGGCCGGCTCTGGCAGTCCTTGCTCCACTGCTCGAGCTCGGAGTAGACGCCGCACGCCTACGCGCAGCTTGGATTATTTTCAGTGGCCTAGGCGATCTCAAAGAGGCGCTCGCTCAGCTGGCGCCACGCCCCAACGACAACGAAGAAATCCACGCATTCGCCCGTCTTCTACACTTAGTGGGAAACCACGTAACGGATCGTGAGGCTCTGGCTGCGGATGCGAAAAACCCGCTTCTTTCACCAGATTTGCGGCTGCGCATCCACAGCCAACTGTTAGTCGAGACCAGTTATTGTGGCATGCCCTCAACTGCTTTGCGCGAGATTGGCAACCTGATCGATGGCAGCCTATGGCAATCCGCCTCACCCACGGCACGCGGAGAAATCCTGCATGCGATCCATGTGGCCAGTCTCTCTCACGGGAATCCCCACGCGGGTCTTGCCGAAATCAGCCACAGGCTTGACTGGACTGACCTCGCCGTGGACCATGCAGTTTTCCTTACAGCGCAGGCCAGCACAGCGTTGGAGAAGGGCGACGCGGCACAAGCACTGGACCTGAGCGGGCAGGCTCTGGCCCTGGTCTCACCCATAGACCCGCATCACCTCACCGGCCTGATTGCCGCGTACGGTGCCGCAGCCGCAGCTATGGTGGATGACCGCGAGCGCTCAACCGAGTTCTATGCACTCTTCCACGCAGCCCCTGTCACCGGCGGCCATGGGCTCCGAGCAGACGCCGAACGTACCCTTCTTACAGCGGATCTTTACCTCAACGGTCCAAGCTCTGCCACCCAAGTTTGGAAGAGGCTGGCCCTGGATGCTCAAAAGCGGGGCCGTCATTTGCTGGCTCTGCGACTAGCCCACGATGCCTGGCGGTTGGGTCTGCACAATGACATTAGCACTCTCAGTCATTGTGCGAAGGGTGTGGAAGGCGCCCTTGCGGGCACTCTGCAACGGTATGAGGAGGTACTGGGAGCCCACCCAGAGTCTGTTGAGGATGTCATCGCTGAACATACGGCTTGTGAGCGGCCACTGTACGCGGCCGAGCTGGCGCAACGAGCGGCAAATCTTGCACGGGATAGGGGTCACCGGGCACTGGCGTCACGGCTTTTGGGGGTATCAGCGGAGTTGTCTCGCCCACTTGCCGGCGTGAACACTCCAGCGCTGGAGCGCACGCGCATTAACTTAGCCTTGTTAACAGAACGTGAGCGCGAGGTTTGCGTCAGGGCGGCTGCCGGGGCCAGCAATGTTGCAATAGCGGAGGAACTTTATTTATCTCCCCGCACAGTTGAGGGTCATCTTCAGCGGGCCTATACCAAGTTGGCTGTGACTGATCGCCGTCAGCTGCTTCCCTTGGGCTAGCACTTCTGACACCTTGTCCATGGGCGGGTTGTCCATGGGCGGGTTGGCCATGGGCGGGCGCTGCCCTGCAGTATTGATAAATTGCTACTTATTCTTCCCCTAAGAGCTACGCAGTCCCGCATTTCTCTGGTTTTTGCTGCGATTTTTTAGCTGCGATGCTAGGACAATTCCGGTTCAATAACTTGGGCCTCACGTACACCTTGGGCTTTCCCCAGCATCGGATCACTTCTCGCCAGCATGCACTGTGACTGGAAAAACCACTTTGTACGCCTACCTAGGGAACCCCCACCGAGCCCACTTGTTTCGCAGCTGCACCGGACCCCGGAGGCCTCCTCCAACGTGAAGCTGCGAGTGCGGCGCAGAGGAGCCGCCACGGACACTACCTGCTTTTCCCAAAACAACCACTTATACCGCGTTGTCGTTGGTAGTTTGGTTGAACACTGACACCCGCTAACACACAGACTCAGCTGTGTAGCTGCCGTGCCGGGTGTCCTTTTAAAGGACTCTGTGAGGGACCATGACAGATACAACAAGCGCCGCAGCAACAGTCACTGATGAGGGGTATTTTGGACCGGAGAGTGTGAGCTGGATACTCTTCTCCGACCCTTCCTCCAAACTGGGCGGCGTGGCAGCCATACTGATGCAGGCGTTAAACCCCATGATGATGCGCCTCTTCGATCAGACCAGCGGTTACGCCACGGATATGGAGGGCCGTGCCGAACGCACCGGCCGATACATTGACACCACCATTTTTGGCGACCGCGCCCATGCGGACGCCGCTGGCACCTCCGTACGCCGCATGCACGCGCATGCTCACTGGACCGATCCCAAGACAGGTATGGAACTTCGCGCAGATAATCACGACTGGCTCGTGTGGACCCACAACACTGTTGTCTGGGGAGTCCTGCGGGGTGCCGATGCATTTGGTCCCGACCTGACTATTGACCAGCAAGACACGTTCATTCAAGAGCAGCACAAGGCAGCAGAGCTTGTTGGCATCGACCCGAGCATCCTTTCCTCCACCCGCGCCGAACTCGATAGCTACATGGATGAGCAAAAAAGTTGGATGGCTCTAACCTTGCCGGCGGCGGAGCTGGCCAAGGGCCTTCGCAAACCCAACCTCAAGGGCAACCCCGTGAAAGTCTGGGCAGGCATCATTGTCCAGGACGGCATCCTGTTCATGCTCCCCGATTGGGCTCGTCAGCTGTACGGGATCGAGGGACGCCCCATGAACTTAGGTAGTGCTGCCCGCTTGACGCGCCGCTTCATAGCCGGGGCCCGAAAGAAATCCTCACGCGCTGAACTCATCTCCGAAATCACCGAACGTGTCAGCACTCATCCGTACAGGAAGGTCCGTCAACGGTGAAAACCACCCGAATACCATTTTGGGCCTCTGTCCGCCGTGACATAGCCAGCGGCTTTGCACTAGTCCGCAAGGGCGGGGCCCGTCTTCTGGGTATCGTCTTTGCCATGCAGCTAGTTGTGCTGCTCGTAGCCTTTCCCATTTTGCGCTGGCTTTTCCGTGAGGCACTACGCGCCAGTGGAATGACGGCTCTTGATCTTGGCGGCCTAACGAGCACCGCCGGACTGCCGCTGACGGTGGGTCTGATCATACTATTGTGCACGCTCGCCTTCTGGCTGATGGCCCTGCAGTTCACAATTGTTGTGGTGATTTTGAGCCGTTTGACTGGTCCTGGCACCCTTTCTGTGCGCGAGGTACTGGGAGAGGTGGGGAGGGTGTCGCGAAAACTTATCCGGCCGTCGTCGTTCCCGCTACTTTGCTATCTCTTCCTCCTACTTCCACTAACGGGTTTTGGATTCACATCAGCCTTCATCCAGGGCATCGCCATTCCACCTTTCATCACTGGCGAACTCTTTAAGAGCATTCCATCCGCTGCCATCCTGGTGATCTTTTTACTGGTGCTAGGAATTCTCAATACGCGTTTTGCACTGACTGTTCCCCTCTTTGTCCTCACTGATGCCACTGGCGGGCAATCAAGCCGACTCAGTTGGAAACTGCTTCACGGTTTACAAGAACTAGTTCTGGTTATTTCGGTGGCCGCAGTCCTCCTGGGTGCCAGCTTGGCCACAGGGGCGCTGGCCCTTGTTACTCTGATCCCCACAGCCATCAGCGATGCACTCTCACCCGAGGCATCACCTGTTGTGGCAGCTTATAGTTTGGGGGCGGCACAGGTAGTTGCGCTGCTGCTCACTGGTTTGGTTACCACCTTGGTATCTGCGGTGCTGGTAGTGTTCCTGCGCCGTCGCGCTTACTTGCTACCGGCTGAGCATTTGCGGCAGGAGATGCTGGCTGCCGCCGTTCCGGATGCTGGTTCATCGCCAGCCAAAAAAACATCTAACAGGGCCCCGCTGTTCATCACTACGGCTGCACTAGCCCTCGCCCTCGTTTTGGGCACAGGCGCCATAGTTTCGATGGAGAAAATTGCGGATCACCCAAAGACGTTGGTGCTCGCTCATCGAGGCTTTTCCGATGGCGGCGTTGAGAACACCATCAGTGGGCTGGAGGCCGCGTCCCGTGCCGGTGCGGATCTGGTGGAGATGGACGTCATGCAAAGTAAGGACCAGCAGTTCGTGGTTATGCATGACGCCAACCTTAAACGCCTGACAGGAAAAGACCTGGCAGTCAAGGACCTCACGCTCAAGGAACTAACAGCGATGACTGTCCGGGATTTGGAGGACAACGAAGATCGCATCCCTACCCTTGCCGAGTACATCACCCGGGCGCAAGAGCTTAATATGCAGCTTCTTCTTGAGATCAAATTCAGTGGCGCCGAACCCGAAGACCATGTTCAGCAGCTGGTCAATGAGCTCGAAGACCTAGGCGCCCTCCAGCAAAACATTTATCATTCACTCGACAAACCCAGCGTGCACCGCCTCAAGACCCTACGCCCCGACCTCACAATTGGATACACGATGGCCTTCGCCGCTGTTGACGTCCCAGACACCATCGCGGACTTCATTGTGGTGGAGGAATGGACGGCCACCCCTGACATCCAGGAGGCGGCAGCCAATGCCGGTCTTGGTTTCATGGTGTGGACAGTGAATAAAGCCTCAAAGCAAACAGGGTTCCTGCGGGGCGGTGTTGACGGCATCATCACAGATCACCCGGACACAGCGCTGAAATCACGCTCCACCATGGAAAACGAAACGGGAATGGTGAACATCTTACAAGATGCCATCACCAGATTCGTGGTGGTTTTCTAGTCCGGCCCGCCTGGTTCACTGAACATGCTACTCCTCCGGCCTGCTACTCCTCCGGCCTGCCTAAAGCCGCGCATTACGAGGTTGGGGCTGGCAGACGGGGCAACTGTAGGAAGACCGGTTCATGAACGAGTCACGGCGAATCCGTGTAGATAAGCCCAGCGAATCACAACGGTAACAAATCTCCCCCTGGCGCCCATAGGCGTTCAGTGACCGGGAAAAGTAGCCGGAGGCGCCATTGACGTTGACATACAACGCATCGAAACTGGTGCCTCCGGCGGCTAACGCCCGGTCCATGACGTCGCGAGCGGCATGGATGATCCGTTCCGTCTCGGGACGGCGCAGCGTATCCGTGGGCCGGCCAAAGTGCATTTTGGCAGCCCACAGAGCCTCGTCAGCATAAATATTGCCGATGCCGGAGACCAGAGATTGATCCAACAGTGCACGCTTCAGGCCTGTTTTCCGTGCCCGGAGTTTCTGATGCAAGGACTCTAGGTCAAAGTAGGGATCCAACGGGTCTCTGCCAATGTGCGCGACCGCGTCAGGGATCATTGCCTCTACAGCGGCTACTGTGCCGCCTGCTAAAGTGCCGCCTGCTCCGTTGCTGCCTGAGCCCTCGCCGTCTGAGCCCAGCCCACATCCCCCGGGCAACCCATCGGCTGTAGGCACCAGTGAGGTGAGAAATAAACCACCGAATATCCGCTGATCAACAAATCTCAACTCCTCCGGAGCATCATCACGTGCGGAGAAAGAAAGGCGTACTTTTAGATGCTTCTCGTGTGGTTGTTCCGGTGATTCAACCAGCAGCTGACCACTCATGCCAAGGTGCGCTACCAACGCCGTATGCGGGGGCGTGGATGAGGAGGCATCATCGGTGAGCGGCATCCAAAGGAACTTTCCACGCCGCACCACATCCAGCACAGTAGTCCCCAGCAAGTTGCCACGGAAATCTTCCACGCCCAGGGAATGGCGGCGGATTGAGCGGGGATCCACCACGGAAACACCGTTGATACTCCGCCCAGCGATCCACCGTTCAAGGCCTCTACGTACCACCTCTACTTCGGGCAGCTCAGGCATTATTCACCAGAAGCAGCGGGTGCCCCTTCCCCCGCAAAGGAGGTTCCGCCGTCGTGCTTCCCAGAAGGATCTTCACCAAAGCGGCTCTGCAGCTCAATCCAGGCGGCGGCGGCAGCTGAACGCTCGGCTTCCTTTTTGGAGGGGCCAGTGCCGGTGCCGAAATGCTCGCCACCCACAATCAGCCGCGCGGTAAATGAACGGTCGTGATCGGGGCCAACGCCCGTGATGTCGTAGGAAATAGCGCCCAACTGGCGGGCTGCAGAAATTTCCTGAATATTAGTTTTCCAGTCCGTGCCAGCACCCAGCACAGCGGAATCGGCCAGCAAAGGACCCACGAGGCGCATAACCAGTGCGCGGGCCGTTTCAATGCCGTGGGTGATGTAGGTGGCCCCGATCAGCGCTTCCATCGTGTCAGCCAGGATGGAAGACTTATTCCGGCCCTTGGTGAGACGCTCACCCTGACCCAGGTAGATGAATTCTCCCAGGCCCAAGGAGCGGCCAATGCTGGCCAACGCGCGGGTAGAGACAACTGCCGAGCGACGCTTGGCCAAGTCCCCTTCAGGCAAGAGGGGATGATCTCGGTACAGCGCATCAGTTACGGAGAAACCCAGAATGGAATCGCCGAGGAATTCTAAGCGCTCATTAGTGGGGATGCCACCGTTTTCATACGCGTAAGAACGGTGTGTTAGGGCAAGACGAAGCGTCCCGGCATCAATAGTGACACCGAGACGCTTCAAAAGCAGAATGTGACCGTCCGTGAGTTCCGTTGATGGAATTTCTGCGGACATGGCACTCCTGCAATAAATATTAATTAATCGAACGGACCTGTTGGCCGCACGGACGTTTTAGACGTCAGCAACCTTACGGCCCTTGTATTCCAAGAACAGTGCGGTTCCGGCTGAGTCGGTGACGACCTTGGCCTGGTGCGGGAGGCTGTAAACAACCTGTCCGTTTTCGATGGTTTTTACCAGAGCAGGCGCGGTGGCCTTCCACTGGGAACGGCGTGCGCGCGTATTGGCACGGGACATCTTCCGCTTCGGAACAGCCACGGCAAACTCTTTTCTCTCGATAACTCGCAGGCATGTGCCCACAAGTAAAAACTTATTTGCTAGTTATCTTCGCCGGTTAAGCCCTGTAGGACATCCCACCGAGGATCCAGGATCTCGTGGTGGTGCCCCGGCTCATCCGCAAGGTGTATTCCGCATTCGGAACACAGACCCTCGCAGTCTTCCCGGCACACCGGCTGGAACGGCAGGGCGGTTACCACTGCGTCCCGCAACACCGGTTCAAGATCGATAGAATCGTGCTCGACCCAACGTTGCTGATCTTCTTCTTGTTCAAGGAATTCCGCGGACGGCTCCTCGTAGAAGAAAAGTTCTTGCACATCGACTTCAAGGTCATCCTCGAACGTCTCCAAGCAGCGGGAGCATTCACCTGTCACATCGACAAGCACGTTTCCCGACACGAGAATTCCTTCATGGACGGCCTCAAAACGGAGTTCCAGATCCAAAATGGACCCAGGCGTCGCGCCAATGAGCGGAGTGCCAAAATCTTCCGGCACAGGTACACGTTCCTCGAATTTCCACATGCTGCCCGGGCTTCGCCCAAGCTCCCTGACACTGACGGTAAGGGGCGTGCCATGGTTGGACTTTTTGCCCAACGTGGTTTCGCTAATGAGAACTCCTGTAAAAACGTATGACCGACGCACCATCTTAGCCCGAAAGCTGCCGGGCATCAAAATGATCGGCACCAGAGGCCAATTGGCCTTACCCAGTCTACGACAGATGAGGCTTGCATAGCGAACCCATTCAGCCGCGGCGTCCGTGATGTAACTCTCAATGAGCGTTACGGCGCCCTGCTGAGTCCGTGTGAATTCAAATTCTGCGCACCGCGAGCGGCCAACGGCGCGCAGCAAGCACTGTGGCGCCACATTCGCCGCTTACCGTGCGCACAAGTAGAGCTAGTCTTGCGTTCGGAGCGTTGTCACAGGTCGGGTGTCCGGGCCCGCGGCGCCTTGAATTCGACGCAGCACGGCACGCGGGACGTACTCGGAGACGTCACCGCCCAAAGTGTGGACTTCCTTGATCAAGGTGGAGGACAGATGCAGGTAGCGGCTATCCCCTGGCAGAAAAACAGTTTCCACGCCTGAGAGCTGGCGGTTCATCGTGGCCATGGGCAACTCGTAGTCAAAGTCCGAGGAGGAGCGTAGGCCTTTTACAATGGCCGAGATCCCGCGCGCATGACAGTAGTCGGAAAGCAGGCCCTCCCCCATCGGCTCCACAAGAATCCCTGAGATCGCTGAGAACGTATTCTTGGCCATGTCCAGACGTTCATTGAGCGTGAACCGGTAGGTTTTGTTGTAATTGGTGGAGATGGCAACAATGACTTCGTCAAAAAGTCCGGCCGCACGGGCAATCACCTCGATGTGGCCCTTGTGGATGGGGTCAAAGGATCCGGGGCATACGGCACGTCGCATATAGAAGAATCTAGCTGAGATTGCGCACAAATTCTCTTTGTTCGCCTCTGTGTCCGCCAGCTGTGGGCATGTACCGACCGGTAACGCCGGACTCGCGCGGAACGCCCCGGCCGGTAGCCTAGTCAAAGAGACAATACTTGGGGATCACCTCCCATCCGCAACGAAGGAGCACTTATGATCTCGCCCTGGCAGCGCACAGCCCAAGGTGCCAACTTAATGGGCCCGGACGGCTCCTTAGGCGTCACAATTTTTGAGGAAATCACCACTCTGGCGGCCCAACACCAGGCCATCAACTTAGGTCAGGGATTTCCTGATGAGGACGGCCCGGCAGAACTGCGCCGCATTGCCCAAGAAGCCATCGCCTCCGGTCACAACCAGTACGCTCCCGGGAAAGGCATTCTGGATCTGCGTCGCGCCGTCGCGGAGCACCAAGAGCGTTTTTACGGCATCACGCTGGATCCTGAGCAGGAAATCATTATTTCCACTGGCGCCACGGAAGCCATCGCCTCCGCAGTTCTGGCGTTGACCGGTCCAGGTGACGAGGTCCTCACCTTTGAGCCTTTCTATGATTCCTATGGCGCCATGATTGGGCTCAGCGGAGCCACTCACACCACTGCTGCCCTCCTTGCACCGAATTTCATGCCTGATCTGGCCGTCTTGGAAAACAGTTTCAGTCCCCGCACCAAAATGGTCATCCTGAACAATCCGCATAATCCCACCGGGGCCATGTTTCCGGAGGAAGTTCTCAGTGAAGTGGTGCGTTTAGCTATTAAGTACGACGCCGTGATCCTCACCGATGAGGTCTATGAGCACCTGACCTTTGGTCCCCGGCACATACCCGTTGCCACGTTGCCGGGTGCGGCCCAACGAACGCTCACCATTTCCTCCGCCGGCAAGACCTTTTCCTTCACCGGCTGGAAGATTGGTTGGCTCTCCGGGCCAGCCGAGTTGGTTGCCGCCGCCCGCACCGTTAAGCAGTTCCTGACTTACTCTTCGGGCACGCCTTTCCAAAGTGCCATTGCTGCTGGTCTGCGCATGGATAAAAGCTATTTCACCGACGCGGCCGCCACGTTGGCCCGCAAACGCGACGTTCTCGGTGCGGGACTGCGCGCGGCCGGGTTCGATGTGTACATGCCGCAAGGGACCTACTTCATCAATGCGGATACCCAAAGAATGGGTGTCAACGACGCCACCGAGCTGGCTCGGCGACTGCCCGAACTCATCGGCGTGGCAGCGATCCCGGTTCCGGTGTTTTGCCACCCCGAGGGCGCCCAGCGCACGCGCTCACTTTTGCGCTTTGCCTTTTGCAAGAAAGAATCACTATTGGAAGAAGCTGCCGAACGCCTTAGTACCTTGCAGGCAAAACTCTGATGAAAACCCGTAGCCGTTTTCTGCGGACCAGTGGCGTGCACGCCACGATTGAGCCCGACCCTTGGCACGCCAACGCCCTGGTGTTGAGCATCGATGGTGCGGAGCAGTCACATGTAAACATGGCCGCTCCGCAGGAGGTTTTCTATGAATACCTGCGCCGGATCGCCAATGCTATTGACCTGTTTAAGCCAGCCGGCGAATCGATCACGGCACTGCACTTGGGTGCTGGGGCCTTGACTTTGGCGCGGTATATCCAGGCCACCCGGCCGGGGTCCACACAGCATGCTGTGGAGTTGGAACGCGAATTGCTTGACTTCGTTTTAGAGCAGTTGCCTCTGCCTGCAGGAACCGAGCTGACAACTCATATTGGTGATGCCCGTGAAGAGTTGGCGCAGCTGCCACCGGAGCTAAAGTTCGACGTCGTCATTTTGGACATTTTTAGCGGCCCCGGAGCACCAGCGCATCTGGCCTGCGCAGACTTCTATCGCGAAGCTGCAACCAGGCTGACTCCGGATGGACTACTGGCTGTCAATGTTGGCGACGAACCCGGATTCACATTGGTGACCAGCCAAACGAAGGCGTTGCAGGCCACCATGAACAATGTGGCTGCTTATGGGACAAGCATGCTTTTTAGTCGGCGTTATCCCGGAAATATCATCCTGCTGGGCACAAATGGAGCGTGGCCAACCGGTTGGGCGGAGTCACTCGTAGCGGCCGGCCCACACCCAGCCACAGTGCTCAACGGTGTGGAACTGGACGAGCTAACAGGCTAGCCTCACCCGCCTGCGCTGTTGAGGTTGGAGATGATGACACCGGCTGTGTTCTAAGCTGTTTGGACCATCTTGGTAGAGTGGGCAACGGTTCCGGTCAGCACCCGGAGGATTTGCCGCATATTACTGGAGATCAATGTCCCGTTCAGCAACGCGCTCCCCAACGGGCAGGCGCAGCGTTACCCAGCAGTCTTTCCGACATATGAACCACGTTGTTGATAATTCCGAACGCAACAAGCGGCGAGCTTTTGCTGCCATCTCAACCGCAGTGGTGATGGTTGCCGCAGCGGCCCTCACTTTGGCGTTGGCTCCGCTGTTCACCGGTTGAATCAGCAGCCTGGGCCGTCCTCACCCGGCGAATGCTTGATTTTGTTCGACTGTTGCCCGTTCACGTTGGCGAGCTAACGAGCCAATGCGCACCCGTCTGTGCTGTTGAGGTTGGAGATGATGACACCCATCGTTCCTCCGGGATGTCATCATCTCCAACCTCAACAAAGCGGCGGGGAGGGTCACCGGAGTTGCGCAGGCTCAGCAAACCATAGCCGGGTTTCCCCGTACTTCTTCTCCGCAAATCGCTCCATCAGCGGCGGCCATGAAGGTTCGGGTGTCCGGGCGGAACGCTCAACAACCACCACGGCGCATGCACTCAGGCGTGGCCCCAGCAGCCCTAAGACCAGCTGGAGTTCAGTTTCGGTCAACGGATACGGCGGATCCATGAACACCAAATCCCACTGATCCACGCCAGCCAAGGCTGCGCGCTCCAGAAATGATTCCACTTTGGCCCGTTTCACTGTGACAACTTTGGCGCCAACTACTTTGTTGACCAGTTCGGCATTGCGTTGGCACACGGCAGCGGCTTTGTCGTCGAACTCAACAAGCTCAACCGAGCTTGCACCGCGGCTGGCACTTTCAACTCCTAGAGAGCCAGCGCCAGCGTACAGGTCAAGCACCCTAGTGCCTGAGAGCATATTCATCGATTCAAGTCTTGAGAACAGTGCTTCCTTGACCCGGTCCGTCGTGGGACGGGTGCCTTCTCCTGGCACCGAAACCAGCGGAGATCCGCCAGCTGCTCCGGCAACGATCCGGCTCATACTTTGGCCCCGCTGTGACTAGCCACGTTCAAGGAATGCCTCATTTTTCTCGGTCAAATACATCTCAATTTCCAGCTTTAAAGCCGGGTGAAACGCCAGTTCGGGGTCTTTACTGATAATTTCAGTGGCGTCCTGCCGGGCACGCTCAATCAAATCCTCATCCCGCAGCACACTGAGCATACGCAATCCAGAACCCCCACCTGATTGCCTGGCCCCCAAAATGTCACCTTCACGGCGCATTTCTAGATCTTGTTTTGCCAGCACAAAACCATCTGTGGTTGCTGCCACCGCGTCCAGGCGTTTGCGGCTGGGATGATCCTTTTCCAGGCTGGTCACCAGCAGGCATGTACCCTTCAACCCGCCACGTCCCACGCGTCCGCGTAACTGATGCAGCTGCGAGATGCCAAACCTGTCAGCATCGAGAATTACCATCAGCGTGGCGTTGTGGACGTCCACGCCAACCTCGATCACGGTGGTGGCCACCAGCACGTCTATCTCGCCCCTGGCAAACGCAGCCATGGTTCCCTGTTTATCAGCGGAATCCAAACGTCCGTGCAGGACCTCAATGCGGGTTCCCGCCAGTACCGGTACCCGACGTAAATACTGCACAACATCTAACACCCCGGCCATGGGGCGTGTGTCACCCTCGGCGGGGGGTACATCGTCGTCGTCCGGAGCCTCCCCAATCTTGGGGCACACAACATAGACCTGGTGGCCGGCGTCGATCTCTTCCCGCGTTCGCGACCAAACCCGGGGTTCCCAGCCGGGATGCTCAGACAGCGGTGAGACATGCGTAAGAATGGGTGCCCGGCCGGCAGGAAGCTCGGTCAACTCGGAGACCTCAAGATCTCCAAACACCGTCATAGCAACAGTTCGGGGGATGGGGGTGGCCGTCATAACCAATACATGCGGAGGTTTCAGAGCTTTTGCACGGAGGGCGTCACGCTGCTCCACACCGAAGCGGTGCTGTTCATCCACCACTATCAAGCCAAGGTCAGCAAACTGCACGTTGTCTGAAAGCAGCGCATGCGTGCCAATCACAATGCCGGCCTCTCCCGAGGCTGCAGCCAAGAGAGCTTTCTTCTTAGCGGCAGCAGGCATGGATCCCGTCAACAATGTCACCTTTGTAGCGTGCTGCCCGCCAATAAGCGTCCCCGCCCCCAAAGCGCCCAGTAAAGCCGAGATGGAGTGCAGGTGTTGGGCGGCCAGAACCTCAGTTGGGGCCAAGAATGCGGCTTGACCTCCGGCGTCGATCACTTGGAGCATGGCGCGCAAAGCAATCACGGTTTTACCGGAACCAACCTCCCCCTGCAGCAGCCTATGCATGGGGTGGCCGGCGGCAATCTCAGTGGCAACCAAAGCACCAATTTCCCTCTGGCCCCCCGTGAGTGTGTAGGGTAACTGCGCGTCGAAGGCATCCAACAGGCCGCCGCTGACAGCAGC
The DNA here is from genome assembly GCF_030063205.1 of Arthrobacter antibioticus. Lineage (GTDB taxonomy): Bacteria > Actinomycetota > Actinomycetes > Actinomycetales > Micrococcaceae > Specibacter. The sequence goes on from NZ_JASISQ010000001.1 coordinate 712,430, forward strand.
TCGTGAGGTGGCGTCCAAGCGAGTCGCCTCAGCTCGCTTTTGTGCCAAAGCGGTTTGCAACGCCAACGCTTCTTGAAAACGGAAGCGCTTACGGGCACGCGGCCAGGTATCCATGCTTGAGGGGATGTGAATTTCATCGTAGGCCTCTGCCAGCGGCATGAGTTTTTCTCGTGCCGCGATGTGCTGGGGCACAGGGTCCGGGATCATGGCAAAGTCCAAGATGGGTAGGAGCACTTTAATGACGTGTTCTGTTTTCCAACTGGGGAATTTGGCGGTGGCTGGGTAGAGCGGCACGGGTTTGGAGGCGTGTATTTCCACTTCGTGTTCGGCCAGTTCATCATCGGCCAGCAAAACATACCCTGGATTGGTCAGCACCTTGTGTCCACCGTAGCTGCCCACTTTGCCTGAGAACATTGCCAGCACCCCTGGCTTCAATTCCTGTTTGGCCTTGAACCCGTTGAAGAAACTGATGACCAGGGAGGAGGGCCGGCCGGAGTTGTCGGTGATAACCACATCGCTAATGGTGCCCTTGCGGGTTTGCATGTAACGGGTCCGCAAATCCACCACCCGGGCAAGGATCGTGGCCTCTTCATCCACCTGCAGCTGGTCAAGATCTGTCAGATCTCCGCGGGCAATATAGCGTCGCGGAAACTGGTGGAGCATCTGCCCCACAGTGGTGATGTCCAGCCCCTTGGCTACCTGCTTAGCGGTGGTGGCACCCACCAGCCGACCCAGCTCCAAGAGAAGATCTGAATACGGGTTGCCCGGTTTTGCTGCCCCTGATTCTGGAACGCCCGGATCAGTAGAACTCATGGGCATCCTCAGGAGCACGGGCCGATAGCGTTGAGATGCTCACATTGCTTGGATCACCCACAGCCCGGATAGCTTCCAAAGCCACAGCAGCCGAAGGGACATGAACGTGTAGGCGCCACGGGTAGGCTCCCATGTCATCAGCTTCTTCAGAGACTGCGCTCATGATCACCGAATCACCTAGATCGCCAAGCTCCATGCGCAGTCCTGCTGCCGCCAACGGGCTTAACGTAATGGTGCACATGACTTCAACACCTTCTTGTTCCGGCATGGACAGAGCAATGTTAGGATCTTGGACTTTGTAGCCTGAGAGGCCGTCCATCAGGTCTTCTTGCAGCGGCTCACCCATAATTACGGACCGCAAACAGTCCAAGATGAGCAGCAGCCCCACTCCACCAGCATCCACTACGCGAGCATCGCTGAGCACTCCTAACTGGGACTCGGTGAGCACTACCGCTTCTCTGGCGGCTATGACCGCAGCGTCAATAGTCTGCGCCAGAGCGTGGTTAGATTCATCGCCGTTATGGGCGCCCTCTACTGAGTTTGCACCTCTGGATGCTGCCTCCAAGACAGAGAGCATAGTGCCTGGCATTGGTTCACTCAAAGCACTCCAGGCACGTATTTGAGCTCGGTGCAAGGCAGCTGCCATCAATGGCCCGCTGAGCCGTTGGGCACCAATGAGCGGCTCAGCCATGGCAACAAGAGAAACTGAAAGTAGTGTCCCAGAATTTCCTCGAGCCTGCTCCATCGCGGCTCGCCCGGCAACAGCCATGGTGACCCCCACATCCGAGGGTGCTAACTCAGAGACTGCTTGGGCCGCCGCCCGGACCGTTTGGTACAGGTTAGTGCCGGTGTCGGCGTCGGCCACCGGGTAGATATTAATAGCATTGAGGCGGTCGCTATGATTAGCCAACGTTTGCTCGGCCATCGCCAACCATCGGCGAACTACGGGCGCAGTTGCGGCGATCTTAGACTGCAAAATGATCCCATCCCAGAGCGCCTTCCACGGCGCTTTTGAAGTTCCGTCCGTCAATAGTCACTACCGGTTTGGTGGCGTCGATGGACACTATAGAGCCTATCCCAACGAAGCCTGGCGGGAGTGTTGCACCGGCAGGGAATGTGGATAACAATCCGTGGTCTTCGCCCCCTGTCAACACCCACTGCAGCGGATCTGCTCCCAATGCCAGCGCACATTCATCTAATTTTTGTGCAAACTTTTTCAATACGTTGCCGTTCAAGTTCACGCTAACGTTGCTGGCGTTGGCCATCCGTGTGGCGTCACGCAGGAGGCCATCGGAGATGTCCATCATGGCCGTGGCACCGGCTGATGCTGCAGCGGGCCCGGCAGCCAACGGAGGTTGGGGCCGGGCAAAAAGTTCAGCGGCAGCAATCAGTGCCGGACTGTATTGAGCAGGGTTCAGAGTACTTTCATGCAGGGCCCAGCCGGCTGCCGAAAACCCCATATTGCCGCAGATTGCTACTTGGTCTCCTAGCCCAGCTCCACTTCGCAGGACCGGGGAAAGGCCCTCCATTGAGCCAGTCACTGCCACTGTTACCACCAATTCGTTGCCGCCTGAAAGGTCTCCTCCAGCCACCGAACACCCCGGTGCACCAAGGGCTAGGATCGCCGCGCTCAAACCCTCCGCCAAGTGCTCCACCCAGCTGACCGGAGTGCCGCCTGGCAGGGTGAGGCTGATAACCATGGCCGTGGCAACTGCACCCATAGCGTTGATGTCGCTGAGGTTTTGCGCGGCAGCCTTCCACCCAACATCGAATCCGCTGGAAGTGCTGCCATTGGGCCAGAGAAGACGAAAATCTTTATCCTGGACCTGGGTGTCGATGGAGATGACTATGCGGCCGTCTGGCGCGGAGATGATGGCGGCGTCATCCCCGGGCCCCAGCACCATGGAACTGCCGGCGTGCAGGCGTGGAAAAATCCGAGCCAGGAGCTCGGACTCGGAGAGGTTGGCCACTGTGAGAGTCATGCTTTAACCGTAGCGTCAGGGTGGGACATTCTTGGATTCCGCACTGTGGCGCCCCAACCGGGGCGCATTTGGCCTCCCCCAGAAATCCCTAAAACTCCCAAAAACGTCAGCTCCGGGCATTGCGTCACCGGCCCACAGCCTGAGAAACTGAAACCAATGACAATTAAAGAGCAGTACCTCAGTGCCTATGACGATCAACTTCGGACGGACTCAGAAACCCCCAGCGCCAGCAACGTGATGATTGAGGGTCCACTGCGGCTTGTCACTTTCGCTGGTGGGCGCGGCTTTGTCACCTATCAAGACCTTGCCGACGCAGATGCCCCAGCGATCAGCGCACTTGTCACGAAAGCGTTGCAATATTTCGAAGCAGATCCGGTGATCAACCGCGTGGAATGGAAGTCTCGCGGTCATGATAAAGCGCCCGGCTTACACGAGGCACTGCTGGCTCGTGGGTTTGTTGCCGAGAATCCGGAGTCCATCATGATCGGGCCCCTTGCCGCCTTGGCCGCGGATGCTGCGTTGCCCAGCGGCGTGACACTACGAAAAATCACTTCCGACGCGGATGTGCGCGCCATGAGCGCCATGGCCGATGAGGCATTTGGCGAATCCGTTGACACGCGTGCCGCTGACTCTCTTCTATCCCGTCTGGGTCGAAAGGACGGTATGGAGCTCTGGGTGGCTGAAGCTGAGGGACGCATGGTCAGCGCCGGCCGGTTGGAACCTGTCACCGGCACCGATTTTGTCGGTATTTGGGGCGGGGCCACCCTCGAGCCCTACCGCCGCCGAGGCATATACCGCGCCCTCACCACCGCACGAGTCCGTTCGGCACTGGCTATGGGCAAAAAATTCGTGCACAGCGATTCCACGGAATACTCGCGCCCCATCCTCGAGCGCTCCGGCCTGGTCAAGGTATCCACAACCACCCCATATAACTGGAAACGCTGACGCACGACGCCGGACACTCACCTTCCCTGCCCTGTCCAGCTACCGCCTCGGTCAGCAAGGCCTCCGGACCGATGCTGACCGTAGTGGAGAGGTGTCATTATCTCCAACCTCGGCAGGGCGGGGCGGGCTTACTGCTCCTGCATGGGGACGCGGACACCGCGCTCGGCGGCAACCTCCAGCGCACGCTCGTATCCGGCGTCGGCGTGGCGAATCACGCCCATGCCGGGATCATTGGTCAGCAGGCGTTCCAGCTTTTCCGCAGCCAGCGGTGTGCCGTCGGCAACGGAGACCTGACCGGCGTGGATGGAGCGACCAATGCCCACGCCACCGCCGTGATGGATGGAAACCCAGGTGGCGCCGGAGGCGGTGTTGAGCATGGCGTTTAGCAACGGCCAGTCGGCAATGGCGTCGGAGCCGTCCTTCATGGATTCGGTCTCGCGGTATGGTGAGGCCACTGAACCGGAGTCAAGGTGGTCCCGGCCAATCACGATCGGCGCTGAGACCTTACCGTCCGCTACCAGCTGGTTGAACATGACACCGGCCTTGGCCCGTTCGCCGTAGCCCAACCAGCAAATACGCGCCGGCAAGCCTTCAAATTCAACATGCTCAGCGGCGGCGTCAAGCCAGCGGTGCAGGTGGGCGTTTTCCGGGAACAATTCCTTTAGCGCCTCATCCGTCACGCGGATGTCCTCGGGATCTCCGGAGAGGGCAACCCAGCGAAACGGGCCCATGCCCTCGCAAAACAGTGGGCGAATGTACGCCGGCACAAAGCCGGGGAAGTCAAAGGCCCGGTTGTACCCGCCCTTGCGTGCTTCATCGCGGATCGAGTTGCCGTAATCAAACACTTCAGCGCCAGCGTCCTGGAATTCCACCATGGCCTGGACGTGCCGGGCCATGGAGTTCTGGGACTTTTTGGTGAACCCTTCGGCGTCGGCCGCGGACTCCGGAGCCCATTCCTCCACGGAGAATTCGGTGGGCAGGTAGGAGAGCGGATCGTGCGCGCTGGTCTGGTCGGTGACAATGTCAACGATGAACTCCCCCGCCTGATGGCGGCGCAGAATTTCCGGGAAAATCTCGGCGGCGTTGCCCACCACGCCCACGGACAGCGGGGTCCTAGCAGCCTTGGCTTCAAGAACACGCTCAAGGGCCGCATCCAAGGAAGGAGCCAGCTCATCCAGGTAGCGCTTGCCCACGCGGCGTTGGAGACGCTCAGCGGAGACATCCACAATCAAGCAGACGCCGCCGTTGAGTGTCACGGCCAGCGGCTGAGCTCCGCCCATGCCACCGCAACCACCGGTCAGGGTCAGCGTTCCAGCCAGCGTGCCACCAAAGCGCTTCTCGGCAATGGCCGCGAACGTTTCAAAGGTGCCCTGCAGAATCCCCTGGGTGCCAATGTAAATCCATGAGCCGGCCGTCATCTGTCCGTACATCATCAGGCCCTCGGCCTCCAGCTTGCGGAATTCCGGCCACGTGGCCCAATCCCCCACCAGGTTGGAGTTGGCCAGCAGCACCCTGGGCGCCCACACATTGGTGCGGAACACACCCACGGGTTTGCCCGACTGAACCAGAAGCGTCTCATCGTCTTCCAGCGTCTTCAAGGTGGCAACGATGGCGTCATACGCCTCCCAGGAGCGGGCGGCGCGGCCGGTCCCGCCGTAGACCACAAGATCCTCGGGACGTTCGGCAACTTCAGGATCCAGATTGTTCATGAGCATACGCAGGGGCGCCTCGGTTTGCCACGATTTGGCGGAGAGTTCGGTGCCGCGTGCTGCACTGATGGAGCGGGATGGGTCATGCATCGTTGCCATGATGTTCCTTAGCTGTGGGATCTTTGTCCGGGCCCAAAGACCCTTACGCATTTGCTTATGTATTCATCAAACCCCGCTCAGCCCGGCAATCCTAGGCACCCACACCTCACGCTGTCTGCCATACAAGACAATTGGCGGTTATTACCAGGGATGTACGACGCCGCGTGCCCGGCTTTTGCGAACCACTCACCACTAGCGTGACTCAAGGAGCACTTAGGCGCCGGAGCAAACACCTGTTTTGGGTAACTCAAGGTGCACCTGATCAGCTGCGGTGAGATCTCCGGCGAGGGCAGCCACAATGGAACGGACTTGCTCGTAGCCAGTAGCAAGCAGAAAGGTTGGGGCCCGGCCATAGGATTTCATACCCGCAATGTAGAACTCCTGCTCGGGGTGCGCCAGTTCCTTGGCACCATGGGCGGGGACCGTTCCACAGGAGTGGAATTCGGGATCGATCAAGGGCCCAAGGTCCCGGGGTGCTTCCACAGCAGGATCCAACTCCAGTCGAAGTTCTCGCAAGATGTCCAGGTCCGGGCGGAACCCGGTGGCGGGGATCAGCACATCTGCCTCAAGGGTTACCTCACCATTGACAGTGTTACCTGTGACTTGCAGAGTTCCCCCAGTTTCGCCGGAAGTTTCCATGTTGGAGGTTTCCGTACCGAAGGTAGCTGCACCGGGCACGCTGGAGAAAGAGAAGGATGTGGTTACAAAGGAGGTGTGCAAGTCGATGTAGCCATCCTTGACGAGCTGGTGCAGGCGATTGCCGAGTTGGCCGCGGGCCGGCAGGCCGTCAAGGTTTCCACCACCGTAGAGGCGCGAGGCATCGGGGCCCCTGACGGCCCAGCTGATTCGGGTGCCCGGCTCGTTCTTGGCCAGCTGGCCTAAAGCTAGCAACGTGTTTGCGGCCGAGTGCCCGGCGCCAATAACCAAAACGTGTTTTCCGGCAAATTGGGCGCGCGCTGTGCCGGTGACATCTGGCAAGGGTGTTGTGATGAGTCCTGCTGCGGTAGCTTCCTTCTCCCCTGCAGCAACCAATCCGCTCTGGCCCAACGGGTTGGGTTGCGCCCAGGTGCCGGAAGCATCAATCACGGCCCGGACCTGGTGGTCCTGTACAGACCCGTCAGCTGATTCCACCCGGATAAGGAAAGGCTGTTCGGCACGGCCACCTGAACGCGTCTTGTCCATACCTACCCGGCTCACTGCTGTGACAGTGGAAGAAAAATGCAGGGCATTCTTGATAGCCGGGATGTTAGCAAGCGGTGCCAAATACTCCTGCACAAGTTCGCTGCCATATGGCAAGGCTGTCAGCCGGGGTTCACTCCAGCCAGTAGCTTCTAGCAGGCGTCTGGAGGCCGGATCGATGTTGTGCCGCCACGGTGAAAACAAGCGAATGTGTCCCCACGCCCGGATGGCGGCACCAACGTGCTCCCCTGATTCAAAAATCAGGGGCGTAAGCCCGCGTTGCACCAGATTCGCTGCAGCGGCTAAACCAATAGGCCCAGCCCCAATGACTGCCACCGGCAACTCAGGTGGCAGGGGTTCAGGTGGCAGGGGTTCAGTGGGCAGGAGTACGGAAATGAGGGCAAGGACTCGGGCCTTGATCTCATCACGGATGGCGCGGACAGCCTCAAGCCCCTGCCCTGCAGGGTCGGCGAGTTGCCAGTCTTCGTAGCGCTTGCCGGGGAACACGGGGCAGGCATCGCCGCAGCCCATGGTGATAACTACGCTGGACTTCTCCACCGCATCAGTGGTGAGGACCTTGGGGATCTGGGCGGCCATGTCGATCCCGTCTTCAGCCATGGCGCTCACGGCCGCCGGGTTGATAGAGGCCGCCGGGGCAGAACCAGCGGAGCGTACCTCGATTGCCCCGTGAGACAGGGCCGTTAGATAAGCGGCAGCCATCTGGGAACGTCCTGCGTTGTGCACACAGACAAACAGAACGGAAGGTAACTTATTAGTTTCGGTAGCGCTCACGAATTCATACTCCTTGGTAAAAATGACGGAAATTTTGGGGCACTTGTGGGGCTGCGCTAGTGCTGGTTCAGTTGGTAAAAAAGCGGCGACGGGCCCACAGAGCCACATAAACCAGAGCCACAAGAACAGGCACTTCAATGAGCGGGCCCACAACACCTGCCAGGGCCTGACCGGAGGTGACCCCGAAGGTGCCAATTGCAACGGCAATGGCGAGCTCAAAGTTGTTCCCCGAAGCCGTGAAAGCCAAGGTGGTGGTTTTGGCATAGCCGAGTTTTAGACTCCGGCCAATGATCATGCCTGCGGTGAAGGTGACCACAAAGTAGACCAGCAACGGCAGCGCTATCCGCGCCACATTCAGGGGCTGGGAGGTAATTGTTTTCCCCTGTAAAGCAAACAGCAAAGTAATGGTGAAGAGCAGTCCGTAGAGCGCCCATGGGCCCAGCTTGGGGAGGAACGTTTCTTCATACCAGGACCGCCCCTTGGTCTTTTCGCCAATGGATCGGGTCAGGAACCCTGCCAGCAGCGGAATCCCTAAGAAGACCAGCACGGCGGCGGTGATGGCCCAGAATGAAAAGTCAGCGGACGCCGTCGGAAGTCCCAGCCACCCGGGCAGCACCTGGAGGTAAAACCAGCCCAAAGCACCAAACGCAAACAGCTGGAAGACGGAGTTTAGTAATACAAGAACCGCCGCGGCCTCCCTGTCTCCGCAGGCAAGATCGTTCCAGATCATGACCATGGCAATGCAGCGGGCCAAGCCCACAATAATCAGCCCTGTGCGGTATTCAGGCAGGTCCGGGACAAAGATCCAAGCCAAAAAGAACATGAAAGCTGGGGCCAGTACCCAGTTCAGCACCAAGGAGGTGATCAGTAGCTTACGATCCGCCAAGACTCGGCGCGTCTCGTTATAGCGCACCCTTGCCAGCACCGGGTACATCATGACCAGCAACCCTATGGCGATCGGCAGCGAGATGGAGCCAATCTTCACGGCATCCAGCGCCATGTTCAGGCCTGGCACAAAACGTCCCAACAACAGACCTGCGGCCATGGCGGCAATAATCCACACAGGAAGGAACGTATCCAGGGTGGAGAGTTTGCCTGCTACAGCCTGCTCACCAGAGGTTGTGGTCTGCGTATTCACAGGGCTCCTCGCCATTAGAACTCTAGATTGATGATTGTCGATATGACCAGTTTTAACTCTATATTGATAAATGTCAATATATAGTTGAAGTACGTCGAGGGCCGTGATCATCCAATAAAAATGAGCCCCTCCCACAGGGAGGGGCTCATGCCTAAAGATCAGTGCTAGTCGTTATTGTGCTCGTACACATCCGGAATACCATCATGGTTATCATCAACCATCTCTTCTAGCTCCACCGCGTGGTATTGACGGTTTCTGGTTGTCAGTATGGCCGAGGCAAGAAGAGCAGCGATCACCGAGGCTAGGAGAATGCCGATCTTGGCGTGATCATCATGGGGGCTACCTTGCCCAAAGCTCAGTTCCGCCACCAAAAGTGAGACGGTGAAACCGATTCCTGCCAGCAGCGAGACCCCAAAGACGTCAATCCACTTCAGCGAACGGTCCAGAGATGCCCTGGTGAACTTCGTCAACACCCAGGTGGTGCCCATGATCCCGGCTGGCTTCCCAAGCACCAACGCAACCACAACCCCAATAGCAACAGGGTCCGTTGCGGCTGACACCAGACCGTCCCACCCACCGATCGCTACTCCTGCTGAGAAGAAAGCAAAGACCGGAACGGCAATACCTGCTGAGATGGGGCGGAAGCGGTGCTCAAAAATTTCCGACAATCCCGGGCCCGCCTCGGGACCGCCATTTGCTTGTGATCGAATCACAGGAATGGCAAAACCAAGCAGCACACCGGCCACAGTTGCGTGAACGCCGGAGGCGTGCACCAACCCCCAAGTGATAAGACCCAATGGAAGCAGGATTGCCCAAGCAGTCCAGACTTTAGCCCCAAAGAAGCGACGGTATTTCTGCGCCAAAAGAGTGTAAAGGGCCAGCGGAATGAGAGCCAGTAGTAGCGGCCCAACTTGGATCTCATCTGTATAAAAAACGGCGATGATGCTGATGGCCAAGAGGTCATCCACAACAGCCAAGGTTAGAAGGAAGATCCGTAGAGCGCTCGGTAGATGAGATCCAATAATGGCCAGCACGGCCACAGCGAAGGCAATGTCAGTGGCTGTGGGGATGGCCCACCCCCGGAGCGTATCGGGGCTGCTGAGGTTGATGACCGCGTAAATTACCGCCGGTATCGCCACTCCGCCCACGGCTGCGGCCACAGGCACTATGGATTTACTGAACTTTCGCAGATCCCCCGCTATGAACTCACGCTTGAGTTCCAAACCAACCAGGAAGAAAAACACAGCCAGTAAGCCATCAGCTGCCCACGTCCCTAAGCTGAGCTCCAGATGCCATGGTGCGTAACCGATCTTGAAATCGCGCAAGGCGAAATAGCCTTCGGAAATGGGCGAATTGGCCCAGATGATTGCTATGACGGCGGCGGCAACCAGCAGAATGCCGCCAACGGTTTCTTTCCGCAGGATCTCGCCAATGCGCAGCGCTTCGGTGTAGCTGCCACGGCCTAAGACAATGCCACGAACAGTTTTAACGGGTTTTTGCTTCATAAGAGTCCTTTTGAGGTCGACAATATTACGCCGACCAGACTTCCCGGCTCACCTTGAACAAGACTACCGCGCACTGCGCCGCCACCGTTAACGCTAACAAACATCTGGAACAAAGAACTGCAGTTCTAGACGAAAGCGGCGATCCCAGTGATGGCTCGGCCTGCCACTAGGGTGTTTATCTCATAGGTTCCCTCGTAGGTGTAAATCGCTTCAGCGTCACAGAAAATCTTTGCCATCTCATAGTCCACCGAAACCCCGTTTCCACCCAAGATGCCCCGGCCCAACGCGACTGTTTCGCGCATGCACTTAGTCACGAACGCCTTGGCCATTGCTGAATGTTCGTTGCGAGTGGTCCCCTCATCTTCCATTTGCGCCAGGCGGACCATCATGCCCATGGAAGCTTCGGCGTTGGAGAGCATGGTGACAAGTTGCTCTTGAATTAGCTGGAAGCTGGCAATAGGTTTGCCGAACTGGTGCCGTTCTACGGCGTATTTCCGGGCCACGTCAAAAGCTGCTAGCTGAATTCCCACTGCCTGCCAACCCACGGTGGCACGTGTTGTTTTGAGTACCTTGTTGGTATCGCGGAAACTATTCGCGTTTACAAGCTTAAAGAAGTGGGGCACCACAACATCTTTCAAGACAATGTCCGCATTTTGAACTGCACGCAAGGAAATACGATTTTCAATTAAGGTGGCGCTAAATCCGGGAGTCTTGGTTTCAACCAAAAAGCCCTTGACCTGGTCGTCGGCCACATCTTTGGCCCAAACAATCACGTAGTCAGAAAAGGTGGAATTTCCAATCCAGCGTTTTTCTCCATTGAGAATCCAGTTCTCACCTTCACGTACTGCTGTGGTTTGCGTGCCACCGGCAACATCGGAGCCAGCGAGGGGCTCGGTGATGGCGAACACTCCTGTCTTTTTCAGTGCATATATATCTGGCAACCACGCTGCTTTTTGCTCCTCAGAGGCGAGCAACTCGATGGAGCCGGTGAACAGCCCGTCGTGGCCGCTGAAGAACGTCCCAAAGGAGGCGTCAACCCTGTGGATTGCTGCTGTCACCATGCCGGCCAGTAGGTGCGAGTGTCCTTGACGGCGTACAGGGCTGATCATGTCCAATTCGGCAACCTGGGGAATCAGGTGCACTGGAAACTCGCTGCGGTTCCAGAAGTCACGGGAAATGGGGCGTACGTGTTCTTCCATCCAGTCCCTAATGGTGTTCAGCCTGTCCAGCTCATTAACCGGTAGCAAGCTCTCGAAGTGGAAAAAGTCTCCATCAGCGTAGGGCAGCTCGCTTTTTTCGGTGGTATTTGTTGTGTCAGTCAAGGGAATTCTCCTAAAGGTGGTCGTTATTTTGCAATCGAGCAGGCGCAAAGCCCGTTGGGTGAATCAGAGGAGACGCGCCTCTGATTCCACCAACTGCTTCGAACATAGCCCTAGCCGGGCCCGGTTATGTCCCAGATCACACAAATCAGCCACTCGTCTGGGATCACAGACGAGATTGGTGAGCTGAGCTACTCCGCTCTACTCAGTCATGCTCAGATTGACATAGCAAACCAGTCCACGGGCCACACAAATTCCAACGGAGGAATGAAATGTCAAGAACTCAAACGGTGAGAAAGAGCGGGCCGGCCATTGAGCGCAGGTCAATCGACTTTGTGCCCTACCGCGAGCGCCACGGGAAGCCCTTTGGCCAGTTCACTCTCTGGTTTGGGGCAAACATGCAGATCACGGCCATCGTTACAGGTTCCCTGGCGGTGATCTTCGGCTCTGAAGCCTTGTGGGCCATCATTGGCCTGTTCATCGGTAACCTGCTCGGTGGCACTGTCATGGCCCTGCACGCAGCTCAAGGACCCAAGCTGGGTATGCCTCAGATGATCTCCAGTCGCGCCCAGTTTGGCGTGTTCGGCGCGGTTATCCCGCTGATTCTGGTGATCGTTATGTACTTGGGTTTTGCCGCTACCGGCGCTGTATTGGCCGGGCAGGCCGTGAACCAGATCATTCCCACTAATCACCCCGCAGTTGGTGTCATCATCTTCGGCGCTCTGACAGTACTCGTGGCCACCCTGGGTTATAAGTACATTCACCTGCTGGGCCGTATCTCTACCATTGTGGGCATAATCGGTTTTACTTATTTGGCCATCCGGCTTTTCTTGATGCACGACGTCGGCGCTGTCATGGGAGTGGGCGGGTTCGCCATCCCCACATTCCTGCTTTCGATCTCTCTAAGCGCTGGCTGGCAGCTGACCTACGGTCCCTATGTTGCTGATTACTCCCGGTATCTCCCGGCCAATACACCGGCCCGCAAAACGTTCTTTTCTTGCTTCTCTGGCGCCGTTTTGGGTTCTCAATGGTCCATGACGCTTGGTGCGCTGTTTGCTTCCATCCCTATGGCAGCCGGCCACGCGTTCATTGATGAGCAGGTTGGGTTTGTGGGTAACCTCTCCGGCGGCGGTGTTATCGCTGTGCTGATGTACATCGTGATTGTGGTGGGAAAGCTGACAGTCAACACTTTGAACGCGTATGGCGGCTATATGACGATTCTGACTTCCGTCAGCTCTTTCACGCGCCAGCTACGTTTTGCCCCGTGGGTGCGCTTTGCCTATGTTATTGGCTTCATCACCGTCTCAGTCATCATCGCCTTGGTTGCCTCCGATGACTTCATTTCCAACTTCAAGAACTTTGTTCTGTTGCTGTTGATGGTGTTCATCCCGTGGAGCTCCATCAACCTCGTTGATTTCTACTTCTCCTCGAAGGAGAAGGTTGATGTCCCGGCACTCTACGATCCTAAGGGACGCTACGGCGCGTGGAATGTGCCAGCGCTACTGACGTACTTCTTTGGCGTCATCATTCAGATCCCGTTCCTCGCCCAGGCGATGTACACGGGCCCCATCACTCCCCTGCTCGGTGGCGCTGACATCTCTTGGATTGTGGGTCTCATTGTGACGGCAGCTATCTACTACCCAGTGGCTAAGCGCTTCAATCACCCTCCAGCGGAGATGATCTACCCGGCCGATGATGAGATCTCCCCCGATCCTGCCGCTGCCGCTCTCTAGCACCCCTTCACCGCCCCGAGCCTCGCTCTGACCACAGTGCCGAACCCATAAAGAGGACTTGTTGATGAATAACCACCTGAGAACAGCGCCACAGCCAGCCGTTCTACCGCAGCCCCGCGAGCTGGTTGCGGCACTACCGGTCTACTCCAAGGCAGGTGGAAGCATACCGCCCATGTGGCGTGCGTCATCGAACGAATCGTTCCTCCCGCCGTCGTCGGCAGTGCTGGCCGCCATTGCAGAAGCGGCCAGCCATTGCCAGCGCTATCCCACGCTGACCGGTGAACATCTAATCGATGCACTGAGTCTTAGATTGGGTGTGGCCCCGGAGCAATTGGTAACCGGGGGTGGTTCCCTCGCCGTTCTGCAACAATTGCTGACGGCATTCGCCGGGCCGGGTACGGAAGTCGTTTTTGCTTGGCGCAGCTATGAGGCGTACCCCATTTTGGTTCGCCTCACCGGGGCCAGCTGCGTTGAGGTTCCATTGACGGCCGAGCACTGCCATGACCTCAGCACTATGGCCAGCGCAGTCACCGACACCACCGCCGCCGTGATCCTGTGCAGCCCCAACAACCCCACCGGAACTGTTATCGGATCCTCGGAGCTCAAGGACATGTTGGCGGCCATTCCCTCGCAAGTGGTGGTGGTACTGGATCAGGCTTATCTCGAATTCACTGACGACGCCGATGCCTCCTCCCAGCACAGTCTTGACTTGCTGGCAACTCACCCCAATCTTGTCATCTTGCAGACTTTCTCCAAGGCATACGGGCTGGCTGGCCTGCGGGCTGGGTATATGGTGGCACATCCGGAACTGGCAGCCCATGTCCGGGCCGCATCACCACCGTTTGGCCTGAACGCTATTGCTGAGGCAGCTTCCGTTGCAGCACTTGCCAACCGCCAGGCCATGGAACGCAATGTCGCCACGGTTCGCGAGGGCCGCATAGCGTTATCCACTGAGTTCACAGCCAGGGGCTTAGTATTTCCTGACAGCGGCTCGAATTTCCTTTGGTTGCCGGTGGCCGAGGAAGCCGAGGCGCTTGAGGCGGCTTGTTTAGCGCACAGCGTGGGAGTTCGCTGTTTCCCCGGCGAGGGTGTCCGCATCACTGTTGGTTCCCGGGATGCAGAGGCGGCGGTACTGCGGGCCGTGGATGCCTGGCTGGTAAATCGCTCTCATTAGCTACTGCTGGTTCCCAGCACGCTACCCAGTGGGGCGCAGTCGGCGGGAAATTTCGGTGGCGCACCGGTTTACTTCTGGTAGCCATCTGGTGGCCAGGTCCTCCAATTCCACTGTGCGTTCTTGGATAATTCCTTCCTTAGAGTTCCGTGCTGCCGCTGCGGGGCTGAGCGCCGGCCGGTTCGCCACTGTTAGGGTCACACTGGCCACGGCAAAACCACTCCTATCCAGGACAGGAACAGCCAAAGAAGAGAAACCGTCAGTGACCTCATCCTGCTCCCAAGAGAATTTCCGCTCACGTATCTTCTCCAGCAGCTCGTTTAGTGCCGGTACAGAGTGCACACCAGTTTCATACCTGGTTGGAAACGCCTCCGGGCCCGGATACAGGGCCGCTAGTTGGTCAGTAGACATGGAGGCGAGCATGGCCCGTCCACTAGCCGTCAGGTGCGCAGGGAGTCTGACGCCAGGATGGGTCACAAGCGCACTTTGCCGCTTAGCTCTCTCCTCAATGAGGTAGATGACTTCGCGCCCGTGCATCACGGCAAGGTGCGCTGTTCGCTTGGTGCGTTCAACCAACTGGGCAATGGGGAACCGGGCAAGACGGTGCAGTGGCGCTTGGCGGCTGTAACCGGTACCTAACTCATGGGCCGTGACACCCAGCGCATACTTGCGCTCTTCAGGAAGGTGCACCACGAACCCGTCATCCACCAAAGCGGCCAGCAGATGATAGGTGGTGGACCGGGGTAGATCCACATCACGGGCAATCGCTGCGGCACCCACCGCCCCACCTTGAGAGGCGACGTAGCGAAGCACTGACAGTACGTTCTTGGCGGCCGGAACCTGCGGCAAATTCTTAAAGCCCATACGTTTATGATAGCTGCACTACGTCTGGGATCACAGATGAGATGCTCTGCCACCAGCAACTATTTGATGCCAAAGGTGCTGTGATTGATATAACACCTACTGGACAGTCAGTCCGGTCACCTTTCAAAGGATCAGAATCTCATGCCCTCCGCGAACCTCTCCGACGCCACCACTGACCCCGCCGCATTGAACCGCCCCGGATCATTGGAAGGATTAAGGGTTTTAGACCTCTCCCGAGTATTGGCCGGTCCGTTTTGTGCCATGATCCTTGCAGATCTGGGCGCGGAGGTTATTAAGGTTGAAAGTCCCGACGGGGATGACTCCCGCCACTTCGGTCCTTGGTACAACGGGGAGTCTGCGTACTACAGACTGTTTAACCGCAGTAAGTACGGTGTCACCATGGATCTCAAAATTCAAGAGCAACGTGAACAGCTCCTTGCCATGGTTCGCCGTTCTGACATTGTCATTGAGAACTTCCGTCCTGGTGTCATGGGCAGGCTGGGACTATCTGCCGCGCAGCTGCTGAAAGTGAACCCGCGGATTGTCATTGTGAGCATCTCAGGCTTTGGCCAAGGCGGTCCTCTACAAAAGGCTCCCGCCTACGATCTGATTGCCCAAGCCATGAGCGGGCTGATGTCCATCACCGGCTGGCCGGATGGGGAAGCAACAAGAGTCGGCATCAGCATTGGCGATGTGATCCCCGGCTTGTATGGTGCCATCGCGGCTCTGGCAGCTATCAACGAACGTCACACAACGGGTAAGGGCCAGCACATCGACGTGGCTATGCTTGACAGCCTCATTTCTGTGTTGGAGTCCGTGGGCATGCGCGCCTTGCATGGCGAGGAGCCCGTAGCCTGTGGCAATGACCATGCCATGTCCACCCCCTTCAGCACCTATTTAACCGGGCACGGTTCCATCGCCATCGCCATTGCCGGTGACCGTTTGTTCCCTCGTCTCACCGAAGCCCTGAACCGTGCCAGTTGGCTTGAGGATGAGCGCTTCAAGGAACAAACGCGTCGCAATGAATTCCCTGTGGAGTTTCGTGCCGCTTTGGAGGAGGCCCTTAGTACTTTTACAGATGATGAGGCAATCGAGTTACTCACGGCTCATCACGTACCGGTTGCCAAGGTGCACACCGTCAATGAAGCCCTTACCAGCGAGCACTCAGAGTACCGCGGCAACGTGGCAACCGAGTCGGACGGCTTTAAAACACTGGCCTCGCCATTGCGCCTCACAGGTTCCGTGGCACCTTCTCCGGCTCCCACGCTAGGACAGCACAACGGTCTGATTACCAGGTGGGTGGTGGGGCCTGAACGCACCGGCCTGCCCTGATCGGTTCCGCGGACTTTACTACCTACAGATAGACTCTTGCAGGACCCGAGTTTGGGAGGTCCGAATTTGACCACGCCATTCTTGGAGCCTTTATGACCCCGCCCAGCAGCACCCCTCCATCCCCCGAAGAACCCGAAGTTCCTGAAGTTCCAGAAGTTCCAGAAGTTCCAGAAGCTACCGTGGCAGAGGGGCGTCATCACCGGACTCCTGAGAACGGGCCGCGACACAAACGGGTGGTTGCCGCCACAGTATCTGGCGCGGTGGTAGTTGTGGCCGTGGTGGCTTTCGTCCTTGTCGGCACTCCGTTGCTGACCAACTTGACTGCTACTTCCCCACAGGAAACAACGCAGGCGCCGGTCATTACCAGCGCAAAGGCAACTACTGCTGCCCCGGCAACAGAAAAGACATTCCCTGAATTCGACCGCCCGGACTACGTTCAGCCTGAGATTCCTACCACTGCCACCGAGCCCATACAGGACACCACCATCACCGTCGGTGCGGACGCCTCTGGGAAAATCATGCCTGAGGGCTTAGCGGGATTGTCCTTGGATACCGACCACCTTGTCGACATGCAAATGAACCCTGACCAGTCGAACCTTGTGGATATCCTGAAGATGTCAGGCAATCCAGTTATTCGTTTTGGCGCACAGGCCGTTGACCGCAGATTTTTCTGGACGTCCACGGATGAGCCCATCCCGAACTGGGAAGTCGTCCCCAGCTACCCCAAAGACATCCGCAAAGTGGTCAAAGTAACCCCCGAGGTTCTGACGAACCTGAAACATCTCCTCGACCAAGGTAACGCCCGAACTCTGCTGGCTGTGGACATGGGCCATTACGACCCAGAACGGGCTGCGGACTTCGCAAAGTATGCCCACCAAATCCTTGGTGACCGCCTGGTAGGTATCAGTCTGGGCAACGAACCCAACGGCTACAACCGGGTTGAGAACAAATACCTGGCTCTGCGACCTGCTGACTTCACCTTTGAAGACTGGGCTGTAGAAGCCCGTGCATACTCTGCCGCAATAGCCGCAGCAGCCCCTGAGGTGAAAGTGGTTGGACCCGAAGTTTATAACGATGGCTGGTGGAAAGATTATATAGCGCTGAATCTGCCGAACCAAGGTGCTTTGACTTATCACAACTACCCATTGCACGAATGCAGTGACGCCGCAAATTCAGACCGAGCGCGGACCATTCCTATCCTCCTCTCGCGTCAGCTCAGTGACGACAGCGCCGCCTACGCGGCATCTGCAGTGAAGGCCGCGGCAGGTCACAATGTTCCGGTATGGAACTCGGAAGCGAACATTTCCGCGTGTCCCGGCTCCAACCAAACACTCAAGACTCACGCTTCCGCGTTGTGGACTGTCAACTATGCGATGCGCTCGGCAGCTGAAGGCGTGACCCAGCTAGATTTCCACGGAGGCCTCGAGGCGTGCAAAGGCGGCGCACCGGGCTCGCCGTTGTGTGACAGCGGTCCGTACCGCCAACCCAACGGCATAGTGACCATGCGTCCGCAATACTACGGAATTATGATGGTCAACAAACTAGGTTCCGGAGATTTCCTGAAATCCCAAGTAGACGGTAATGAGAACATCTACGCCTACCCGGTTAAGCACGCTGACGGCACCATGGGTGTCATGGTCATCAATCAGAATGACCCGCAGAAGCAGACGCCGGTTAACATAACCCTAAAACTGCCGCAGCAGGCCGCCACCGGTACCATGACCCAGTTGGCTGGTCCTGAACTCGCCGCTCAGGACCAGACACAGATTGACGGCCTTGAGTCTGCAGGCCAAACTGCAGAAGAACAGGGAAAAATTCCCGGTTTCAAGCCCGGCCAGAAGTCCGTTTCTGTCCCACTAAACTCCGGAACGGCGACTATCTTGAACTTCACGTTTTAGGCAACAACCCCACGATTGAACGGCGACGGCGGCGCTCCCAAAGGGAGCCGTCGCCGCCGCTTAAATTCATCTCCCTTCATCTCTTGGCACAGAGCTGTCACCCGCTCCCGTTAGAATGGGCCGATGCCCGCACTCCACATGCCCCGTAAGAAAACCATCTTCATTGTTGGGGCATTTCTCGCGGCACTCTTCCTCGCGTGGCTCCTTACGGCTTATCAACTGTTTTACAACGTCCATCCCGCTTCGGCAAAAAATGCTGATGCGGTAGTTATGTTGGGAGGGGCTAGTAAGGAAAGGCTCTTGGATGCGATGCTGCTGCGCTCCGAACTTGGCGCCAAGTATCTTGTCATCTCGCAGACTGACACCCCCGGTAATGCAAGCGCGGATGAGTACTGTGACACTCACAGCAACCAAGCAATCTATCCCGACGTTGTGTGCTTTACCCCTTCCCCAATGGATACCCGAGGCGAGGCGACGGCGCTGGGCAAATTGGCCACACAACACCACTGGAAAACAATGACCGTAGTGACCTCCAGATACCACATTGAACGGGCTGGCCACCTAATGAGTCAATGCGTTGATTCCAAGGTCACCATGGCATCCACCACCCCGCAATTCTCCACCTGGCAGTGGCTGCGCCGGTTCGTCATAGAAACCGGCGGTCTCCTCACCGTTTACAGCAATCCCGAGTGTGATTCCCCCGGCCCGCATCAACTGACACCCAGAAATAGCTAGGCAGCACACCAAATTCACAAAAATCTAATCGTCAGATAAACTCCATAAAAAGTATCTAACTTTTTCCTTAGGGGGAACTATGCCTGTTGTCATGCCAATATACGGAACTCGTCCGGAAGCCATCAAGATGGCTCCAATTGTTGCAGCACTACAGAAGTCCGATATTTTCGACTGCGTTGTAACAGTCACCGGGCAGCACCGCGAAATGCTGGATCAGGTCAATGAACTATTCGGCATCGTCCCCACTCATGATCTCGATATCCACCAGCCTGGCCAGTCCCTTTCTGACATACTCACACGCACCATCACTGGTCTTGATAAGTTGTTTGCAGCCTCCAAACCCGATGTCGTAGTTGTTCAAGGAGATACTGCGACCTCGACAGCAGGTGCAATGGCTGCCTTTTACCGTGGCATCCCCGTCGTCCACGCCGAGGCGGGTCTGCGGAGCCACAACCTTTTTTCACCGTTTCCAGAGGAAGCAAACCGAAAGATCACCACACAGATCGCCAGTCTTCACCTTGCTCCTACCAGCACAAGCAAACAGAATCTCCTAAATGAAGGCGTCAACAAGGCCGATATCGTGGTCACTGGAAACACAGTCATCGATGCCCTTCTGACCACTGTTGATAAGCAGATCACTTTTACAGATCCGGTTCTAGAGGCTCTGGCAAAAAGTGGCAAGCAGATAATGTTGGTAACAACCCATCGTCGAGAGAATCAGGGCGATGCAATGCGCGGCGTTGGGCGAGCGCTCGCACGCATCGCCCACGCATATCCCGATATGACGATCGTGTTCCCGGCGCATAAGAACCCTGTTGTTAGACAAGCTGTATTGCCAGCCGTCCAACACAAAAAAAACGTCATAATTACAGAACCACTGGCTTATGGCGAATTTACAAGAATGATCTCGCTGGCGCACATCGTACTCACGGACTCAGGTGGTGTCCAGGAAGAAGCCCCAAGCCTTGGTAAACCGGTTCTCGTCATGCGGGACAACACCGAACGTCCTGAAGCTGTGGTCGCTGGCACAGTCAAACTTATCGGCACTGACGAAGACCGCATTGTCACTGAAGTTGAACGGCTGCTGACAGACCAGTCGTACTTCGCGCAGATGGCAACGGCCGTTAATCCTTATGGCGACGGTATGGCTGCTGAACGCACGGTTAGTGCTATCGCGCATATGCTAAATCTGGGTGAGCGAATTCCCGATTTTTCTTCGTAGTTACAACTATTTTATGAAAAATAGACAATATCAGTATGTAACGGGAAGTCAATCATGCCAACTCATCTTATAAATAAAAATCTAATTGGTGCGACTTATACCGAATCTGAGCTGATCACCTATCTTTTTTTAGAAAATATTCATCTTAAAAAGGCTTTGTCTTCGGAAATTGAACCTTCCAAGATAGAGCGACCTAACAGCCACGATACTAACGTAGACTCAAAATTTCATATCGGTAGAGCCTATGTTGACTACAACAGTATTGCAGGAAAAAAACATCTAATTATTGCAAACGAATATCCGAACTATGGGGCGGAATACGGTAATGGTTTCGTTCACCGCCGAGTAGAATACTATAAACAATACGGTGCACAGGTTGACGTTGTCGCTTTTGGAAAACGTTTACCCCAAAAAATATATGAATATAAAGATGTAAAAGTTCTATCCGGCTATGTAAATGAACTTTTGTATCTACTTTCTACACAAGAATATGAGTCGGTTAGCGTTCACTTTCTCAACCATGAAATGTGGAACGTTCTTAATCCCTTCCTCAAAGACCTGAACCTCTTTGTCTATCTTCATGGGTACGAAGTAAATCGGTGGGTACGCAGAATCTTCGAATACAACACAACCGAGGAACTCACCGGAAACATTGAAAGAACCTTGCAACTTCAAAGATTCTGGAAGCATGTGGTTGGTCATCAATATGGCCCGAGAAAATTTATCTTTGTTTCTAAGTGGTGGCAAGATGCTGTCACTGAAGACATGGAACTTACTTTTCCAAAAAAACGAACTGAAATAGTGCACAATTTTATTGATACCAAACTCTTCAGTTTTGTGCCCAAGGATATTAATCAAAGATATAATCTTTTATGGGTAAGGAGTGCCGACGCAAGAAAATATGGCAACGATTTAGCCATCGGGTGTCTTCGTATTCTTCAGAGATCAAAGTACTGGCATATATTAAAAATAACTATAATAGGTAATGGAAAATATTTCCACGAATTCCAAGATGCATTTGTCAATCAATCAAACGTCTCAATTCAACAGAAGTTTGTTTCGCAGGAGGAGATAGCAGCTCTCCATAAGACAAATGGAATATTCTTAGTCCCCAGCCGCCTTGACTCTCAAGGCGTTTCCAGAGATGAGGCTATGTCGTCCGGTCTTATTGCTGTGACAAATTCAGTGACGGCAATTCCAGAATTTATAGATTCAAATACCGGAGTGGTTGCTCCACCAGAGGATGCACAATTTATGGCCGACGAAATAATACGCATATTTGAAAATCCCGCATTGTTTGACCAATTGTCCAAAGCAGCAGCTCTCAGGGCTAGGTCACAATGCGGCGAACAACAGACTGTGAAACGTGAGGCCGAAATTATGGGAATTCTTGGTGGTTCAAGACGATGAGTAGTCTCATTTTTGTCAGCCAAATTGGTGCTGTAGAAGGGAATCTTTTTACTGCCCTCAAGCACAGTGAAGATTTCGTCATTTTCTACGATATTGTAGAGAATAGATTTTATCCAGAAAATATAATTCCTGCTAACACTTGGATAAGTCAGACATTTGTTAATAGTGAACACTTATTACTGTCTCGCTATTTTAGTCAACTGATAGAAACACATAAAATTGATCACGTCTTCGCTATTGGTATTGAGGCCATAATATACGCAAACTCAAATATTGACTCCCACGACGTGATTGCGCTGGTTATGAAGGGCGAACTGGACTTCAGTATTAGGCGCACGGGTCTGCTTGAAAGATTTATGAAGGCTGTAACGAACTCTAAACGACTCTTTTTTGAAGATACCTGGGAAATGGATAAAGCGAGTGCCCATGGATCAGAAGTACCGCACTTTGTTTATCCTCTCTTCATTCAACCAAAAAATCGAATATTGGACCACAACCGCAAGAATACGAAAATTGCCATTATTGAACCTACTGTTGATACAGATAGCGATTTGGAAGTCCG
Source organism: Arthrobacter antibioticus (assembly GCF_030063205.1). Taxonomy (GTDB): domain Bacteria; phylum Actinomycetota; class Actinomycetes; order Actinomycetales; family Micrococcaceae; genus Specibacter. The sequence goes on from NZ_JASISQ010000001.1 coordinate 734,838, forward strand.
CATAAATCTATACCAAGAGCAGTTACTGAGTCATGGCTTCGAAATAAAACGCATCAAAGCACGTGATTTATATACGAAGTTAGATCTTTCTACCGGTCGAACATTCCCCGCTACAATGCGTTACAGAATCGGAGATTGCTCACACGCCATTTTGATTGGTGATTCAAGGAACGGAAATTCTATATTAGCTGGTCTTTCAGAAGATGCAGAATATTTATATGCGGAAGATACATTTAATACGAGCCTTATTCTTAGTAAAGACGAATTTCCAAATTATGCCAACGCTGTTTCACTCATAAATCGTTTAGTGGGCGATCTGACGACAGAGGAAGGCGGATCCGCAGGTGCTCATATACGAGTGCCACTCACTAGTCCTGTGGCGTCTTTGGAGCGAGATATGCAATACAATTATCCTTGGTTTTATGAGTCAACTCCTCGTTTATCAGTTGAAAAGTCATTCGATCTTTACTTTACAGTATCACCTATCGAGAATCGTGCTAACGGTGCTCGTCCACTAAGAATTAGAAATATGGCCGAGTCGATATACAAAAATCGTCCGACTGTACTCATTACCTCAAATGCTAAACTTTTACGACGAAAAATATTCTATATTCGCTGGTTAATTGAATCTGGATTTAAAGCAAATATGTTTTACGGGGAAAATTCGACATCTCCTATTGCAACATATGATGTTATTTCCCAACTTCTAGTGTTACTTGAAATTCTGAAACTAAATGGTTGCTCTATAGGTTGGTTTGTTCGCGACTTACATTGGCTAGATCCTGAAATTGGAGCCAATGGATTGATGACGAGCACACAAATGACCACCGTCTCTCGTGGCCTACATGAGCTCGGAAGAGTCGCACACCTTGCTGACATGCTGTATGCCCCTAACCTGGAGTCTATTCAAGGTTTTAGAAAACTCTTGGGTGATCAGGTCTCTATTTCTACGCCTTGGGCACCGCTGCAGCCAGGCGTATCTGAAAGCAACTTCTGGGATAAGAATCATCTAACGTCACCCAACGTTAATCCTGAGTCGGTAACGATTGTTTACAGCGGTGGGATCGGTGATGTCTATAATATGGATTTGTTTCTTTCATCAATTCATCGCTTTGAGCCCTCGTTATACTTTTTTGATTTTGTCATCCGAAAGAGCGACAGAGCACTTTTTGATAAAAGCTTATTGCAATTCAATTTGGCTGGCTATAGTAATATTCGTGTTTTACATTGTGACTTTCAGGACTATATTCCCACTACAGTGCGTTCTGTCGGCACAATTTTCCTCAGTAGTTCCTACGCAAAATTCAGTTTTCCATACAAGACTATGACCATGATTGAAAAAGGTTTCCCAATTGTGACATTTTCAGATATGGCTATAGCTGAATTTGTTATTGTTGAGGGTATCGGTCGAGTCTGTTCCCGTTCTGAGGATGATATTTTTGACTGTATTACAAGTGTTGTTAAGAATATTGAACATTTTGATTTTCGTGCGGTTCGTGAATCCCATTCTTGGAGAGCTAGGACCGAGACCGTACTCAGCCTTACTAGCTGAAGTTCTCCTAATTGGGCTTGTTCTGCAAACTCCACAGCAGGTTACTATGGTACCAATCGTATTAGGTATACCGTTATGCGGTTGACATTATTTTTCGGGTTTCACCTCAGACTATTTTCGATCAATAGATTAGGTTATATACAACGTGAAGATTGCGGTTATTGCACTGGGTAAGATTGGTTTGCCGTTGGCTGTCCAGTTTGCTTCTAAGGGCCATGAGGTGGTTGGTGTTGATGTCAATCAAAACGTTGTGGACTTGGTGAATGCTGCCATGGAGCCGTTCCCTGGTGAGGGGCAGCTACAAGAAAAGTTATCTGAATTGGTCCCTGTCGGTAGGCTCCGGGCGACGACGGATTATGCCAAGGCGGTGCCTGGCGCTGATGCTGTGGTGCTGGTTGTGCCGTTGTTTGTTGATGCGGAGGCTAAACCTGATTTTGGTTGGATGGATGCGGCCACGGCGGAGCTTGCCCGTCATTTGAGTCCTAATACTCTTGTCGCTTATGAGACAACGTTGCCGGTGGGAACTACTCGTAACCGGTGGAAGCCGGCTTTGGAGGCTGGTTCCGGACTTGTGGAGGGCAAAGATTTCCATCTTGTGTTTTCCCCTGAGCGTGTCTTGACTGGGCGTGTTTTTGCTGACTTGCGTAAGTATCCAAAGCTTGTGGGTGGGCTTTCAGAGGCTGGTGCCGCTAGGGCTATTGAGTTTTACGAGTCGGTTCTGGACTTTGATGAACGTCCCGATCTGGAGCGGGGCAATGGTGTGTGGGATCTTGGCTCTGCTGAGGCTTCTGAGCTGGCTAAATTGGCTGAGACTACTTACCGTGATGTGAATATTGGTTTAGCGAATCAGTTTGCTCGGTACGCGGCTAAAACTGGGATTGATATTTACCAGGTGATTGCAGCTTCGAACTCCCAGCCCTTTAGCCATATTCATCAGCCGGGTATAGCGGTTGGTGGGCACTGCATCCCGGTCTATCCTCGCTTGTATCTGTGGAATGATCCTGATGCCACAGTTGTCAGGGCAGCACGTGCGGCGAACGCGGCGATGCCTGATTACACGATTGGCCTTCTTGAAGGTGCTTTCGGGGAGTTGAGTGGGGCACGTGTGGTGGTGCTGGGGGCTGCCTATCGCGGGGGTGTTAAAGAAACTGCGTTCTCAGGGGTGTTTGACGCCGTTGAGGCGATCAGCCGGCGTGGTGGAATTGCTTTAGTCCATGACCCTATGTACACAGATACTGAACTTATTCAGCTTGGGTTTGTGCCGTATCACTTAGGTGAGCGCGTTGATGCTGCAGTGGTGCAGGCTGACCATGTCGAGTATCAGGCTTTGACTCCTTCGGATCTGCCGGGTGTGAAGGCTTTTATCGACGGGCGCCGGGTAAGCTCGCCTCAGAAGTGGGAAGGCGTCACTTACCGCGTCATTGGCAAGGCCTAAGGTTTTTTTACGGGCCATATCCTATCGTGATCAGGAGAATCAGTATGACTTTTATTGCCCCTAGTGCCGATGTTGCAGAGCAGGCAATTCTTGGCGAAGGCACAAAGATTTGGCATTTGGCCCAAGTCCGTGAAGACGCGGTCCTTGGGGAGAACTGCATCGTGGGTCGTGGGGCCTATGTTGGCAACGGGGTTCATATCGGTGCTAATACAAAAATTCAGAATTACGCGTTGGTGTATGAACCGGCAGTTCTGGGCCACGGGGTGTTTATCGGTCCGGCAGTGGTGTTGACTAACGACACGTATCCGCGGGCAGTGAGCCCTGACGGGACGCTGAAGAGTGCCCATGACTGGGTTCCGGTAGGTGTCACGATTGAAGATGGGGCCTCGGTGGGCGCCCGGGCAGTGTGCATTGCACCGCTAAGGATTGGCCGTTGGGCCACGATCGCGGCTGGGTCCGTGGTGACTAAAGACGTTCCTGCGTTTGCGTTGATGGCGGGGGTTCCTGCTCGCCGCTTAGGCTGGGTGGGAAAGGCCGGGTTCCCGCTGGCTTTCGATGATGGATTCTGGGTATGTCCAGAAACTGGCACAAAATATGTTGAAGATGAAAATCTCCTGAAAGAGGCAGAGGACAAAGTATGAACCAGGACTTCATTCCCGCAGCAAAACCGATCATTGGTGCCCAGGAGCGGGCAGCGGTCGAGGCCGTTATGGCGTCAGGTATGTTGGCGCAGGGCCAGCAGGTGGCCGATTTTGAGACGGAATTTTCTCAGGTTCTCCTTGATGGCCGGGCCAGTGTGGCAGTCAATTCCGGTACTTCCGGGTTGCACTTAGGGTTGCTAGCGTCCGGTGTTGGAGTCGGTGACGAGGTCATTGTGCCGTCCTTTACTTTTGCTGCAACGGGTAACTCTGTGGCGTTGACTGGTGCAACACCGGTTTTTGCTGACATTGAGCTTGACTACTACTCACTTGATGTTGCTCATGTGGAGTCACTGATCACGGATAAGACCAAGGGCATCATGCCCGTGCACCTGTACGGGCACCCTTTTGCCGCTGAAGCATTTGTAGCTCTTGCCGATAAGCATGGCATCGATTTGTATGAAGACGCCGCGCAGGCTCACGGTGCGGCCCTGAACGGGAAGAAAGTTGGCACGTTCGGTAAGTTTGGGATGTTCAGCCTGTACCCCACGAAGAACATGACTTCTGGTGAGGGCGGTATGGTCTCGACCGCGGATGCGACGGTGGAGCGGAACCTGCGTCTGCTGCGTAATCAGGGCATGGAGACTCAGTATGAAAACGAGTTGGTTGGTTTCAATAATCGCATGACGGACTTACACGCAGCTATTGGGCGGGTGCAGCTGAAGAAAGTCATGGACTGGACCAGACAGCGACAGGCTAATGCCGCGTTCCTGAGTGCTAATCTTGAAGGTGTGGGAACACCGAAGGTGGCGGACGGTGCAGAGCACGTTTATCACCAGTACACGATTCGTGTTCCGCAGGGTCGTGATGAGTTGCATGCGCGGTTACGAAGCGAATTCAACATTGGTTCCGGTGTGTACTATCCGGCTCCTAACCACCGGCTTCCTTCTTTCAATAGTGTAGAAGACCTGCCTAATACCGAGATAGCGGCCAAGGAAGTCTTGTCTTTGCCAGTGCGCCCCTCACTGAGCCAAGATGATTTAGCCCGTATTGTCAGTGCTGTGAACACTATCGTGAAGTCAGGTGCGTGAGCATGGCGAATCTGCGAGTAGGACTGATCGGTCTAGGGATGATGGGTCGCCACCATGCCAGAGTGATCCGCGAAGTTGATGGTATTGAGCTTGTTGCTGTAGCTGACGTTTATGGCGATCCACATGGGGTGGCTAAAGAACTGCCTCTCTTGCGTAGTGTTGAGGAACTCATCGCTGCTGGACTGGATATGGCTGTGGCGGCCGTCCCCACGGGCATGCATGAAGAAGTGGGTTTAGCGTTAGCCGCAGCTGGAATCCATACATTAGTGGAAAAGCCGATTGCAGCCAGTGCGCCAGCAGGTCAACGCTTAGTGGAAGCTTTCGCAGCCAAGGGTCTTGTTGGCGCTGTGGGGCACATCGAGCGTTTTAACCCCGCTTTGCAGTCGCTGCGCAGCAGAATTGCTGATGGCGAGTTGGGTGAGGTCTACCAGATTGCCACCCGCCGACAAGGACCGTTCCCTTCGCGTATCGCTGATGTTGGTGTGGTCAAAGATCTGGGTACGCATGACATAGACCTCACAGCATGGCTGGCCCAGAGCCGCTTTGAATCAATATTTGCCCAGACCACAACACGTAGTGGCCGGCCCCACGAGGACATGGTGGCCGCAACAGGCAAGCTCGCCAATGGTGTGATCACCAACCATCTTGTCAACTGGCTTTCACCCATGAAGGAACGCCTGACGATTGTCACCGGTGAAAAAGGTGCATTCGTAGCTGACACTGTCACAGCTGATCTAACATTTTTCGAGAACGGGATAGTCGCTACTGAATGGGAGTCCATGGCAGCGTTCCGTGGTGTTTCCGAGGGCAATGTGACCCGCCTGGCCATCGCCAAGCCTGAGCCATTACGCACTGAACACGAAGCATTCCGTGACGCCGTGCTGGGCTTGCGCAATGACGTAGTCACCATGGCCGAAGGACAAGACACTCTCCTTGTAGCAGAAGCAGTACTGGAATCCTCCAGATCTGGGCAGCCCGCAGCGATGCCCTCAAATCTGCAGTAAGTACCCCCTTCTTATTCATGACTAAATAGCTACCGAGCCAAGTGGCGCCTACTGAAATTCTTTGCGAGCTCGTCAATGGCTGGTATTTTGCGCAGCCTGAGAGCCACTTGTAATCCTCAAGGTTGAAGATCGTGGTGGCAGCATCAGGGTGCGGCAAAGTAAGCTCGTTCAAGGCTCGTGGTCCTGTCATCGATGGATGCGTCAAGAACATCCATCACAGCAGGGCTACGAGCCACCTTCGTCCAGTGGCTCTCCGTGGTTCGTGGTGAATTCCATTGTCGTCATGGATGATTCACCGCTGTTCTGGCGGCGCTTCTGAGCATAATCCTTGTTGTGTAGTTGGTGCTATTGACGAAGCCTCGCCCGGTCCTTTTGATGTGTTTGATGCTGGTGTTGTTGGCTTCGACTTTCCCTGTGGTCGCGCCGGTGACAATGAGGACTTCGATCTCTTTCCACCACCGGCAAATATTCCGCCACAGCCGTGTTGTCTCAGGCTGACGGAATTCCTTGACGAGATATTCGAGGTGTTCCTTCGCCAGCTCGGCGTCTTCCAAGGAGCCGGTGCGCAGCACCGTTCGTACTCGTTCCTTCACATCCCACGCTGCCTTGAGTTTCCCGGTCTGATCATCGGTGGCGAAGACCTGCTCTAACCGTGCCCGGGCCTGATCTGAGAGGGAATCGCCGGCGCGTAGGAGCAGCATCCGATGCGCCCAGGCAGGATCCACAGCCCGGCCACGACGACCCCGCACCTGATGGGAGAGCGCCTGCCTCACCTCTGTCAGTGCCTGGTTCGCGAGTTGTATGAGATGAAAATGGTCAACGGAGACGGCGGTGCGGGGCAGCCATATCCGTAGCGCTTTCCTGAATGCTGCCGAGGGATCAATAGCTACGACTTGAACGCCGAGTCGCCATTCCAAGGGTCCTTTGATCAACCAAGCCCCGACCCCGGTGTGGTCGCGCCCGTCAACAACACCTAGGATCTGCCCGGTATCCAGATCAACGATCGTCGTCATCCACGGCTCGATCCGCTGCCACGCATTGATTTCCGTATTTTCGAAGAAGCGGACGGCGCCGAAGTGGTGCTCATCGATGCCGAGCATCCTTGGCCGCAGGAGGTCAACGTTGGGAAGTTTCGTCGCCGCTGTGGTCAATGCTTTTTGCACTAGCCACCAAGAGACTCCATGGGCGATGGCTGTCTCCGCTGCGGCCCGCCCGGAAGAGATGACCGCAGCAACGAGTGCGCCATGGAGCCGGCGGGTGGAGCGAGCCCGGGCAGGGACCTCGAGCGTGGACTCAGAAAAAGTGGCTCTCCGTGGTTCGTGGTGAATTCTGGTTTCGTGTCCTTGAACAGAGGTGGCGCGTAGCCCTGTTGTGATGGATGTTCTGACGCATTCATCTTTGACAGGACTACGAGCCTTGAACGAGCTTACTTTGGTGCACCTTGATGCTGCCACCACGATCTTCAATCTGGACGATTACCGTGTACTTGAAACCCAGATCCTGAGTTTTGGCCAACGAAGAATTCAGATAGCAAGCACCGCCGAATCCGGGTGTCCTGGCTGCGGGGTCATTGGCACCCGTCGCCATTCTGGCCGGCAGCAACGAGTCAAGGACATCCCCATCGCCGGTCCGGTGGAGGTTGTTTGGGCCAAGCGGCGACTGTTCTGCGACGAAACATTGTGCCCTCGCAAAACGTTCTTTGAAGCCACGATCGAGGTCCCGGCCAGGGCACGCACCACGAGCCGACTCCGTAGTGCTCTCGTGCGAGCAGTCATTGACTCTGGCCGCGCCGCAACGGAAACCGCCACTGCCCACGGGGTGTCGTGGTGGTTGGTTCAGAAGGCGTTGAGTGTGGCAGCAACCAAACTTCCCAACGTCGATCTGCTGCGGCCAAGGATGCTCGGCATTGATGAACACCGCTTCCGATCCGTCCGCTTCTTCAAGAACACAGAGACCAACGCGTGGCAGCGGATTGAACCGTGGATGACGACGATTGTTGACCTGGATACCGGGCAGATCCTTGGTGTTGTTGACGGCCGAGACCACACCGGGGTCGGTGCATGGCTCATCCAGCGGCCCCTGGAGTGGCGCCTCGGCGTTCAAGTTGTCGCGATCGATCCCTCAGCAGCTTTTAGAAAAGCGCTGCGGATGTGGCTGCCCCGCACCGCCGTTTCCGTGGATCATTTCCACCTCATCCAGCTCGCCAACCAGGCGTTGACAGAAGTCAGGCAGCAACTTTCCCATCAGGTGCGTGGGCGTCGTGGCCGAGCCGTGGACCCAGCCTGGGCACACCGAATGCTGCTCCTACGAGCCGGTGATTCACTTTCCGAGCCAGCCCGGGTGCGGTTGGAGAAGGTCTTCGCCACCGACGATCCGACAGGGAAACTCAAGACCGCGTGGGACGTAAAAGAACAAGTGCGAACACTGCTGCGCACGGGGTCGTTGGAGGACGCCGAGATCGCTAAAGACCACCTTGAACGCCTCGTCAAGGAATCCAACCAACCTGAGACGACTAGGCTTTGGCGGACCATTTGCAGGTGGTGGAAAGAGATCGAAGTCCTCATCGTCAGCGGCGCCACCACGGGAAAAGTAGAAGCCAACAACACCAGCATCAAACACATCAAGCGGACCGGCCGCGGCTTCGTCAATAGCGCCAACTACACGACTCGTATTATGCTAAGGAGCGCCGCCAGAACAGCGGTGAATCATCCATGACAATAGTGGATTTCACCACGAACCGCGGAGAGCCGAAAAAGTCTTCCGCTCACAGAATGCCTCATCGCAAAAGTATCGGTACTTGCACCAGAGGACTTCGACCGGGCCGGCCACGGGGATGTCACGCACTCGTTGCCATCGCCTCGAATGGCGGCGGCCACCAATGACACCGCAGCCAGGGCAGCCTGACTCGACGGTGCTTTCAACGTAAATTCGGCGCTTTCCATGGTCAAGGATCTGGGTTCCTAGAACCCGGTAGTCCTCAAGGTTGAAGATCGTGGTGGCAGCATCAGGGTGCACCAAAGTAAGCTCGGTCAAGGCTCGTAGTCCTGTCATCGATGAATGCGTCAAGAACATCCATCACAACAGGGCTACGAGCCACCTCTGTTCAAGGACACGAAACCAGAATTCACCACGAACCGCGGAGAGCCCGTTCAGTGACACGAAACCAGATTTCACCACGAACCACGGAGAGCCGTCAATAGCGCCAACTACACGACTCGTATTATGCTCAGGAGCGCCGCCAGAACAGCGGTGAATCATCCATGACAATAGTGGATTTCACCACGAACCGCGGAGAGCCAGTAAAAGAACAAGTGCGGGTCTTGTTGCAAACTGCTTCATTAGAAGATGCCGAGCTGGCCAAAGACCGCCTCGAAGAGTTGGTGCAAGCATCGAAGTAACCGGAGACGACCAGGCTTTGGCGGACCATTTGCCGGTGATGGAAAGAGAGCGAGGTCCTCATCGTCACCGGCGCCACTACCGGAAAAGTCGAAGCGAACAACACCTCCATCAAGCACATCAAACGCACCGCCCGCGGCTACCGCAACCGAAACAACTACAAATCAGTTATTCACCTAAGAAGTGCCGCCCGGACGATGGCATGACATTCACCCGGGAACCCGAATCCCCACGAACCACCAAGAGCCGGATTATCGCCACGCGGAGGAAGGAATGCCGATTCCAAGGAATTCGTGGCATCCCAGTCTCTGGGGATGTTGAAGTCCTAAGACTCGAGTGGCTCTTCGAGCAAATCTGAAATCCACTGATCGACAGTCAGAAGAGACGGACTATTACGGAATCCAATTTCTGAAAGATTCATTTCTAATGAATCATTTCTTTTAACCACCGCAGAGATAACGCCGTCCAGAACTTGTCGCGGAACCGGTCTATGCCCAACACCGAAGTCCGACAATAACAAATTCAAATTTACATTACCGCTCGTAGATTGAACAAATTGGAGCATATTATCGCGCAGGTAGTACCTATCTCTAACATTTTGTATATAAACAATAACATTCTCACTATTTTTTTTGTATAATGAAGACACATTCATAACAATATTCTCACGCATGATTCTATGACCCGCAGTTCTTCCTGAGGCCCGAAAACAGCTCCGCAAATATAAGCCAAGATCTTGTTTCGGTCGAGCATTGAGGTCAATTCTAGGGTTTGCCACAATTGCTACCGCACCGTGTTCCAACCTACTATGCAGCAAAGCGGCAAATCCGCCACCAGATGAACCGAAATAAATAGCCTTTGACCCCAAATGTGTTTTCATAATAGTCCCAATGATTCTTGGAATATCACTGATAAGGGACTGCTTTCTATTTCCAAGAAACCACGCCAAATTAAGCGAGTCATCAAAGCAGAGTGAGGGATCAGACAACGAAATCAGGTTCATGTTGTGGTCTTCGGCCAAACGCTGACCGGAGAATACGGGTAGCACTTGCATCTTCTCATTCAATGACGAGTGGAAAACAATCAGCGTGGTTTTAGCGCCGCGAAACACGTTCAGAACGTCCAGCGGATAACCGTCATAATCGATAGTGATAACTCCAGTGGGAGAATACGCTGCCTCAAATGTATCAATAGAACTGAAAGTAGTCTGTTTGATCCCAGTGTAACCCTCAAGAGTTCTACGTGACATTTACAAATCCTATTTGACTAGTTTACTACAGCGTGTATTCTAAACTACCTGGTGTTGGAAGAACTCAAATCATTTTAGCGTAAGTTAATTCAATCCGATACAAAGTCATCGATTACTGTCAACTTGCAGTTCTGCCAATAGCATTCAGAGAGCCGGCAAGTGTCAAGTAGGGCAAAAGTGCACACAATAACCAAGAAATGGAGACTCATTTTTGAAGCTCCAGAACTTCAGCTAGCCACATGCTTTCAAGACTATCGACATCGAATCGCTGACTAAAAATTACGGCCGCCTCTGCTTCCCGCGAACGTTGACTTTCGTTCGAAGCGAGTGCATGAATTCGATTTACTGCTTCAGAGGTGTCCTGTACTTTCCAGCGATCCCCGAAGATTCCGTCCACCCCTGGACGATCCCAGAAGATCGGAACCGCACCGCTAGCCATGCCTTCGGCAGGAGCCAAATGAAAACTTTCATCTGAGCTGGGTGACAGCACAAATCCAATTTTGCGCATCCACGATCCCATATCAGCGCCAAATGGCTCAAAGACTATCGACCTGAGCAATCTCTTATCAGCACCGATATCACTGAAAATTTCCCTGTAGACCATCTGCTGAGTGGGTTTTTTCCACTCATAGTCATACTCCCAAGGCATACGACCTTTGACATGGAGAGTGAATCGTTCGTCTCGTTCGAGAAGTCCTTGCATCAGCTCAACGGCTCTGTCCAAGCGCTTACGAATAGGTACGATTCCAACCAAGCCCAAACGGAATTCACTATGGGCCAACTTGGGACGATTGAGATCTAAACTATTTACAGAATTTGGTATCACTTTTATATTAGCCCGAGCCCATCCTTCCATTTTCCGAACCCGTTCCTCATATAGACTCGAAACGCAGATGAGGGTATCTATCGCTTCAACTGCAATCTTCTGGAGCCAAGGTCCTCTAAGTTCAAACATATGCAATCTGACAATGAGCTTTTGTCTATTTCGCTTATTGTTGGAGTACCATACAGCGTTTGGACCCGCCCATTCGCAGATAACCACGTCAGCCCACTCAGCAAGCGCTTCAGACGCCTCTTTGTCATGCACATGCAGGGAGGGCCATCGGTCAAATCTTAATTCAATGTCATCCCTAACGAATAACATATCTACTAATTCGCCTGCAAATTTTAAATCATGACTTGCAAGGACAACACGAACCTTTCCCACGTGTCTTGGTACTGACTCATAATTAGGCTCCGAAGCCGTGAAATACGCCTCTAACCTCCGTGCAGATGCGCTGATGGAATATTCACCCACGCATTCCCTCACGTGCTCTCGAAGCGTGGTAGGTACGTGGCCGAGCTCAGCCAAAACATCTACCACCTCTTTAACATCGTCCTTCTCTACATATAGGGGATACTCAACCCCAAAGAGTTCCTCATGAGCGGCATTTCTATTAATTAGGGGTGGTACACCCAGTGCAGCAGCCTCGAGAACTTTAGTAGAAATCTCAAAACTATCATCCATCTTTTGGCTACGCCAGCTTAAGGAAATGTCATGGCCTGAGACAACTTTAACAGCGGCGTCACGCGACATGCCACCGAGCCATGTCAATCCGTCCCCTTGGATAGATGCTTCCATCTGTGATGCCCACTCCACATCGTGCGGGTCTCTTTGAAACTTGTCACCAATCATCGTCAGCTCGTTATCTATTCCTTCATTAGACAAGAGCTTGGGGAGCTCACACATCTCCAAAGTCCGCCAATCCTTGGCGAACTTGCCGGAATAAACCAGACGGATCGCCTCCCCGCACGGTGAATCGAAATTCACTCTAAAATATTCGTCAGGAACCATCGGTGTGAGGACTAGGGTCTTTCCGCATGCTTCTGGTGCAATTGACTCTAGGTATGACTGAGCATCTCGAGTCTGGGCGAACATCCTCCTACAGGAATTCGCAATTTTTCGAATTTGCTCTAAACGTCGGGCATTAATTTGCTGGGCTGGATGAGGTATATCAGTCATGTAGAGCCATGACTTCGCTGCTAATGCAGGAGAACCCGCGACATGACCACTAACTATGGATCCTCTGCAGATGACAACATCAGAATGCAGTGTTCTGTCGATTTCAAGCAGCTTTTGAGCCGCATCACGTGGTGATAGTTCCGTCTTTGAAAGGTGGTCATGCTCAGCAAAAGGCTGCACTATGCTGACATTCGATAAACTCTCAATCCTGTCTAAGAATCCATTTCTCTCAGCGTTTTTTTTGAGTAACACGGTGACATGTGAACTGGTGCAAGACAAAGCTTCTACCATCGACAGCAGCCATATAGCTGATCCGTCAATTGTATTCAGATCAATATCACCATAAAGTAATATTCTTCTGCGTTTCATTTTAGGATTACTCATACAAAAACCTCTTTGGACTTGCCATCAATTGCTGATACATAACTATCGATTATTGTCACGAAGCGGACTCCAATAGATTCCGACCAATCCGTATCCTCGGCATCCGCCCCGAAGACTGCGTCCGCTACAGATCTAATACTATTGGAGTATGGTCTTGCCACGGCACCCGTAGATATGTAGCAAACAATCATGTCAAGAGTCTTCGCAAGTTCGATCGATTCGATAATCTGTGCGTTCAAGAGAGACTCCGATGCTGAGTCAGCTCCAAACCATGCCCCCTCTTGAAAGGCATGCTGATCGATAACTAGCATTGAAGCATTCGAATCGCTAAGTTGTTGCTGAACTACACCTGGAAGGACTTCGCAAACCGAATAGTGATCCTCGAGCGCGTGTCTCAGATTTGCTGACAAAATGCCCGCAACAACACATTGTTTCCCCGGATTCAAGAGCTCAAATAGTCTGTTGTCATATTCATTTGTCTCTGCTACGGCTGCTGCCAAGCGACCAACAACGGGACCATCCGATGGCCCTATCTTGGTGGACCGCCGGAATGAATCCCTGGCTGACCTTGAATTAGCCGGTAACTTCGCTCGTCCTAGTCTAAGTTCTTCGTGGAGCTCACGCTGAATTTCGAGTCTCATTTCATTCAGTAGCGACTCGTTGGCAAGTCTGCGTTTAGTTTCTGATTTTTCCGTAGTTGTAGTCCTCCACTCTAGCTGGACAACTCTGGTCATCAAAACGGTAATCATCAACAATAAATATATAATCACAAAAAATAAGAATATTCTGAAGTCCGCGAAAACATATAGGATAGCAAATACTGAGAAAAATATTACGGACGCAGTTGTGAATTGAATCAGCCGACTCTTTTTCAACAGTGCAAATGAGAGCATTGTACCTACACTACCAGTTCAAGATTTAGTCCTGCAATATTTTGACTTAGGATACCACGTGTATCAATAATTTTACGCCCCGTTTTTGCTCTAAGGTCCAAAGACTTAATTGCGTCATGATCAACTAGTATAACGATAATGTTCGAATTTTCTATCGCTATTTCTAGGTCAACCAATTTTACATTATCTAGTTCATCGAATTGCCTCGGGAGCTTTTCAATGTGAGGTTCAGCAATGTTGATAGTACGCTCCGGTAGTTTTGTAGCAAGCTGTATAGCAATCTGCACCGCCGGTGACTCTCTAATGTCGTCTATATTTGCCTTGAATGATAACCCAAGTACTCCAATTTGAGTTGATATCGGCATATCGCTTAAAGCAGCTAGAACTTTGTCACAAACCCAGTCGGGCTTAGAATCGTTTACCTCCCGAGCAGTCCTTATGAGTTTCGCCCGTTCCGGCGTAGCAGCAACTATGAACCACGGGTCCACAGCAATGCAATGACCACCAACACCAGGACCAGGTTGTAGAATATTTACTCGGGGATGATGATTTGCCAATCGAATTAGTTCCCATACATCAACATTTAATTCTTCACTGATCATTGATAGTTCATTTGCGAATGCAATATTAACGTCTCTGTAAGAATTCTCAACAAGCTTGGCCAACTCTGCCGTTTTGGCATCACTAAGAAGCATTTCTCCTTGACAAAACGTGGAGTAAAGGTCCTTAGCGCGAATTGACGCAGTTGATGTGAGGCCGCCGATGATCCGATCATTTGTGACCAGTTCAATCATGACTCGGCCTGGTAATACCCTCTCAGGACAATGCGCCACATGAATTACAGCTCGTCCACCTTCCCCGTCAAGTGATAAATCCGGCCGCAGGGAAATTATGTATTCAGCCATATACTGGGTTGTTCCAGGAGGTGAAGTCGACTCTAAGATAATGAGTTCGTCACCAACCAATTGGTCGGCAATCATTGCTGCCGCTGCCTCGATGAAACTAAGGTCAGCCGATCGATCCGCTTTGAAGGGTGTAGGAACAGCAACTACATACGTCCCCGCCGATGGTGTCTCACTTGTAGCCCGCAGCTTCCCCAGCGATACCGCGCTGGAAACATGTGCTTGCAAGTCTGGCTCGACGAAAGGCACTTCTCCTCGGTTTACAGCCGCAATTGTAGACTGGTTGATATCAACGCCAATTACTTCGGAGCCATGGGTAGCAAGGATCGCTGCTGTCGGTAGCCCTATATAGCCCAATCCGATAACTGCCACCGTGTTAATATTTTTCATGATTCTCCACTAAATAGTTATATGTTCCGTGGCTTGGCCATAGAACTTTAGCTCGCTCGTCGCGAGAGCTTCGACTTCGCGTAGCTTCCACGTGTGACCGCTCGAGTTACGTGCTTGACAGAAATTGAATCTATCTGCGGAATAGATTTTCATTCCAGCTTCTCTTGCTTTCCTGAGAAAGCCAGTATCCTCACCCGAACGCACATCTGGAAAGGGTACCCGCATGAACACGCTACGGTTGCCCATGATCGTGGGGCCCATTACGAAGCTTGTAAATTTATGCTCCTTGTGACCGAATCTTAGAATAGTCGCGTTCGACGACTCTAGGTGCATATAGTGCGCTTGCTTCCCAACTATGTCGGCTCGCGAGTAACTCAATGCATACAGCTGATCGGCGAGATAGTTGGGTCCGTAATAATCGTCGTCATCCATTTTTGTGAGAATTTCCCCGCTAGAAGCGGCAACGCAGCGGTTCAAGCACTCACCTAAGGACACATCGATACGAGCAGTTAGGGCTACAACGTCAGGTAAGTCGTACGTCATTTGCAAATGCCGAATATCTTCCATCGGGATCTCAAAGCCATGGGTCAGCACAACTAGCTGCGGACGGACACCCTCTTGGCTGCCAACAGTCTTGAATATCTGTTCAAGCTGCGCAGGTCTGATGGTGCAAACCAGCGCAGAAACGCTAGGGAAGGCTATGCTTTTGGTCCGCTTCGGCAAAACACGTTCTAAGACCATTTCCACGCGCTGGGAGTATGTATGAAAACGCCATATACGCCTCTGAGCCAAATGTACGGTCCGGTCATTTAGTTCGCTGTTAGAGACGAGCGCTCGAGTGAGGTGGCCAGCTTCCTCTCGTGTGACAGCAATGGGCACCTCCAAATCGCTAAAGAAATTTCTTATCGCTTCACTTGGAGCGGAAATCACGGGAGTCCCCGCTGCCGAGATTTCGAAAATTCGTCTGGCACACATGCTGCGAGATTCTACGACAGAATTTACGTTGAGAAATACCTTATACGCTTTGTACGCTGACAACATCTGCTGGTAGGTCAGCGAACCTACAACACGTGAATCGAGCGGTACCGGGAATTGGTATTGCGGACCTCCACCCAAAAATCGAGAGAATATCTCTAGTCCCGTTTTCATCTTCGTCGAGACGTCCATTGCGCCGCCAAGCAAAAAATCCATCTGTTCACGGCGTTCTGGGAATTTATGAGAAAAATACATACCTGCGAAAGCAACGTCACGAACGTGCCATCCTTTAGATGGCCTCACAGGATTGTGCACGGCCGGTTGTGCCGCGAAAGATAGCACGTCTACTCGATCATGACCAAGATCCTCAATATAGCATTCGATGCGACTTTCATCCGAAGTGAATACGAAATCAAACAGCTTAGCCGCCGGAAGAAAATCATCGTAGTGCGGCGGATCTTCCTTATTCCAGAAAACTGTCGGAATACTCTTCTCTTTACAAGCATTCAAAAGACCACGAAGTTCCTGAGACGGACCCGATTTACTTGTTAGTTTCCCAGTCCAGAGTTTGTCATTACCCGCCCAAGCAGACTCAACAAATACCAAGTCCATACCATCCAACTGATGAGATCCATGCCTTGGATCTAATGACACGGATTCCCACTCGAAGCCAAAAGCCAGAGCAGAAAATGAATCGAGTATTACGCCTACCTTCAAATCCTTTCGCCTCACTGAGTCCTGCGGAAGAACTGCATCTGCGAAGGTTAGACGTCGCCTACGTCCGCTCCCTATCCAGCCTCCTTCGACGCCCTTGGCGTCCCTCGGGGAAGCGAATCCCAACTCAGAACGGCGTCGAGCTTGCCACTCTTGAACCTGGTTTACGCCGCCGTTCGTCAGATGCCAAAGAGCAATACGTATTTCTGCAAGTGAATACATTTAGCAGGCCCCCTTTTTCTTCCTACGCGACGTATCAACTATGTTTATTTTTTCCAAAGACGCTTGCGTTTCGGCACGGAACCTAGTTGCGGAATCATGGTTCCCCTTGGCTAGATCTTTCGTAAAAACCATGTACGCTTTCGTAACTTCTTTTGACGAACCATCCATGATCAGTTCCCCCTTGTCCAACCAGATTGTCCTAGTAGTCATTTGTCGGATAGTCGGCAGGCTGTGACTAACTAGAAGTACGCAGCCAGCCTCGGAACGTAGCTGATCCATGCGTTGTTTACTCCGAGCGGCAAACTGTGCATCACCTGTATTCAATGCCTCGTCGACAAGAAGAATCTCAGGATTAGCCGATGCCGCAACGGCAAATCGGAGCCTGGAACCCATACCAGAAGAATATGACTTCATCGGCAGATGGATGGACTTCCCGAGGCCAGATACTTCCACAATTTCATCAAAACGTTCTGCGATCTGCGCGTGGCTAAGTCCCATGGCCAGACAACCAAGAACTACATTTTGATCTCCAGAAAGTTCAGGTACCAAAGCCGCATTCACTCCGAGCATGATAGGGGTACTGGATGCGTGAACTGCACCTATGGATGGTCGAACTTGACCGCTAACAAGCTTCATTAGGGTACTTTTGCCCGATCCGTTCCGGCCTATGACCCCAACCGACTCTCCCCTATTTATAACCAAGGACAACTCCTTGATTGCATGAACCGTTACGGTGTTAGATAGGGGGTTGAGCATGCGCATGAGCTTCATGTGGGGGTACCTGATGTCCTTTGGAGCCTCCGTTGAAGGAACACGGTACCGCACAGCAACCTTGTCTACTACGACACAGGGGACAGGGTGGAGACCCGCCAGCAAATCAGCCACGGACATATGACTCCTCACCTTTCCAGAAGTAGATACTACCGATTATTAGTGCAGCTAACGACCATGCTGTAAGCACGGTCCATGAATGCAACGAAGGAGTGTTGCCATACAAAAGACTGTCCCTGCTGATATCGATGATGATGAAGACTGGGTTCGCTTGCATAACATTCAAAACGACTGGTTTGTCAATGAAACGCTCATAAGAATAGAAGATTGCCGACAAGTACATTACCGCCCTTAAAACGAAAGGTAGTAAGTGAGCGACGTCATTAACACGTGCAATCAACCGAGCGAGGATAAGCCCTAAACCAAGGTTAAAAATGAACTGCAGAATTAAAACAGGTATTATAAGTAGCCAACGCCAAGTTATTGGTTCTGTAGGTGGTATCAGCAGCACCAGCAGAAGCATGGCTATGATCAGAGGCACGTTGACCAGCGCCTCACGGATGTTTACTCCGAGAGGGAGAGCTGCACGCGGAAAAGTAAAACCTTGGACTAGTGCCCGGTTTTGTTGGATAGAACGAGCACCACCAGTGATAGCTGCGGATGTCATTTGGAACAAAAACATACCGACAATTAGATAACCAATAAAGTTTGGAATACCCTTACCAGTACCCAGTAGTAGTCCAAAAACCGCAAAGTACGTCGCTCCATTAAAAATGGGATTTAGTAGGAGCCAAACACTACCTAATTTGTCACGGCGCGTACCACTTTTTACTCGCGCCCTAGCATCATAAATGATGAAGCTGCGGAAGTCCCAAAGTTGAACTAGATAGTCCAGGAATCCAGGACGGGCACCAACGCGGCTCAGTTGGCTCAAGTCAAGGGAGAGATCCTTCGCGACAGCTTCTGGAACTGGCACAGTTTCCGGTGTCTGTGTCATTGCGAAGTTTCCTTCTTGTTCAGTTTCATAAGTAGTTCCTTGTATTTGGCTTCACACCGTTGCGCATTCGCAGCCCACGTTCTACCTTCCAACACTCCCCGCCTACCTTCACGCCCAAATCTCAGGCGGGCAGGTTCATCTTGGAGCAGGCTCAGCAAAGTGCTGGCAAGAATCTGCGGATCTCCGGCCGGGCACAGTCTGCCGTTTACACCGTCTTCCACGATTTCCCGGAGCGCTGGAAGATCGCTGGCGACAACAGGACGACTACTAGCCAATGCTTCCACCGGTTTCAAGGGCGTCACGGCACGGGTCACATTCAGATCCTTGCGTGGAACAACGAATATATCCAGAGCTTGGTGGTACAGGGAGGTCTGTTCTCGGGGAACTCGCCCCGCGAAAATAATCTTTTCAGATAACTGCAGGGCTGCCGCTTGGGTTTGCAGTGCGGGCACCGCCGTGCCCCCGCCTACGAGCAACAACCGCAACTTTGGGAAGGTGGGTTCCAGAATTGAGAAAGCGTCAATCAGGTGGTCAAGGCCCTCGTAGTCCACCAAAGAGCTGACAGTACCAATGTAGTTCAGGGTAGGGTCCAATCCGAGCATACCGCGTGCTATCTCGGGTGTGACCGGGTCAAGCAAAAAGTCACCGCCCACAGCATTCGGAGCCAAAATGATTTTTTCGACAGGAATTCCTTGGGAAACGATGCCATTGAGCATAACAGTTCCCAAGGTCACAACAGCGTCAGCATCTTGCATAACGCGTGATTCGGCTCCGCGGAATAACACATAACGCTCACTAGTCTTAGCCTGTTCGCTGCGTGTGGAGGCCCATGTGTCCGCAAGTTGTCCCCGCACCTCATACACCCAAGGTATCCCCAGAGCTTTGGCCACAGCGCTCACTACCAATCCATTTAGGAAATGAGAAGTGGTGTGCAGAATTTCGGGCTTGAACTCCAGTGCCACCTTCAAAAGTTCCTCAGCTTCCTGCTGTAACCGAGCATCCGGCGTATGCGCAAGCTTCACAGGAATAAGCCTGGCGTACCGCACGCCGTCGATCACGTCTTCGTCTGCAGCAAGAAGCTTACCAACTTGCACAGGGTAGCCAAGTCTGGTGACTGCCAAAACTTCCCGGCCGGCGTCCTGCTGGGCCAACAAGATGGAGTGGCTGCGTTGGGCATAGCCACTGCTCGTATGGGGCAGAGAGTTGGTCAACAGATGCAGGACCCTACCTTTGACTGCCATCATGGCTGTGGGAGGAAGTTCCGGCGTCCAACCGCTGAAGGTACGTTGCTCTCCAACCAGCCGCGCAAGCTGCTTCCTCATGACCCCCGGCTCACCCGCGAGAGCGTCGATAGCTCCCTGCATGTCGCCGTCGTACCATTTACGCCGCGCCACGGTTGCTGGCAGGAGCTTACTCCCTGATGCCAGCGGAAGGATCTGATCCGCCCATTCCGGGCTCCCGGATGCCAGAGCGACGTCGACGGCGCGGCGTGCTCGAGTTCCAGAAATGCCGCTTTCTGCCGCGTGACGCAGTCTGCTGTCCACGCCCGACTTATCTCCGGCAATGCAACTGGCCAGAAGTACCAGCGTCGACGTTGACCGTGGGAATGACCTGGTAAGGAATTTGGCTACCGAAGAAACCAAACCCGCCGGAAGCCGGCGGGAAATCTGCAACGACAGTAAAACGGGGTCATCGCTAAGATGAGCAGTTGCCGTAGAAAGCGCCAGTGAGAGGTTGCGCCACAAGTTCATTGGGGACTCCGGGCACGATCTATCATGGCAGTGATGTGGTCCATGTATTTTCGGGCCAGGACGGGATAGTCTGCGTTTTCGCTCACCCAATCGCGTCCGGAAGTTCCCGCATCCAGACGGCTGCGGTCTGCTGCAAGTCCACGCCAGAGTTCAGCCACAGCTTCTGCCTTCCACGCAACAACGTCGCCAGCATCGGCTTCACGTATGATGCGGGCAGCTTCACCGCGCACTATGGCTGTTACATGCCGACCTACTGCAAGCACCTCATAGGTCTTAGACGGAACGGTTGCCTCGAAGGACTTCCAATCATCACGCAGAGAAACAATGCACGTGTCTGCGGATTCGTAGCGGTCAAGAACCTCCTGCCCATGAAGAGAATCATGGAACGTAACGGGGGCATTGAGCTCGCGGGCCAGCTTCATCAGCTCCGGGCGTTTAGTGCCATGTCCCACCATATGTAGATGCATGTCCGGTCCCACTAATGCACTAGCCCTGATCACGGCGTCCAGGCGTTGGCTTTGACCATGATTGCCCAGATACAAGGCCTCAAAGATTTTTTTGTCCAGCCCGGGTGCAGCAAAGCTTGGCATCGACGCCACATCTAGTCCATTGCTGACAGTCACTACGTTCTTCACGCCACGTTCCCTGAGGGTCTCGGCGAAGCCCTCGGTCACCGCAACCACTAGATCGGCTCGGAACTGTATGCCCTCCACCACCCGCTCAATGAGACTCTTTACATTGCCCTTAACGATCCGAGCGTCTCTGGCCAAATCCGGCCAGGCATCACGCATTTCAACGATAAGCGGAACGGTGCGCGCTTTCGCCACAACGTAACCTGCCAGCAGAATAGGCAGACTTGGAGCAGTCACGATGATGGCGTCCGACTTGCACCAAAAAATTCCGGCAGGGATGGACATAGCTGCAGAAAACAACTGATCTACCAATCTCGCAGCATGAAAGTTCCCGCTGTGTGGCAAATAAGGTATCCGTAGAATTACCTCATTCAGGGGTCCCTTCTGGCAACGAAACACCCTGCCAGCAATACTCTTCGGCAGTGTTCGCCTCCCTTGTGGAAAGTGGGCCGAAGGTGCCACGACGTCAACATCCCAGCCCGCTGAACCGAATTCCCGGATTAACGACGTCCAGCGACGCTGAGGCGGACTATGTTCAGGCCAATAGGAGTGTGTCAGAAGCATTATTCGTTTATAGCCACGAGTCCTGTTACCGATTGTCAAGGGCAGTTTACTTCCCAGTCTCTGCATGTGGTCCACCGTTTGGTGCGGGGATGACGCGGCCATTTCTGGCAGTGACTTCAAGATGTGAGCCACCTCGCCGCATGAACCGGATGTACCACAGACCAATACCTAGAAGTACAGCAATTACTAGCACCTGCAAAAGCAGAGAGTTTGACGGTAAGGGAGTATTCGAAGACATGGTTTTGGCAGCAGCAGTGGGGGTGGCGTTCTCTGGTAGCAGGGAAGATTTGGGCGTCGAGGCAGCGGACGACGTGGTTGGGGCCACGGCGGGCGCGACAGCGGTAGTTTCCGGACTGGTGGGTTCCGGCTCAACGGCTTCTATTTCCGGTACCACCGGTTCAATTACTGGCTCCTCTGGCTGTTCATACACCGGAGGCTCAGGAATGATCACATCCACAGGCGCGGGAGGAGCCGGCTCAACTGGAGCAGGCTGGACCGGGATATCCGGCTCGGGCGCAACCACCGGCGGGGGCACAACCACCGGAGGATTACCTGGAGGATCAAGAGGCGGAGTATTTGGAATCTTCGGCGGAGGTGTGTCGCCCTCAAACGGCTCTGTCGTTTGTTTACCACCCGGGTCGGTCAACACGTCACCCGGGTTTGCCCTCGCAGCGTATGACTGGAGCAGCAGTACGGGAATGAGGAGCATGACCACTAGGCAGATGCGCACTGGACCTGAACGCGCAACAAGTAGTCTCAAACTAGTCTCACTTCCCCATCAGCAATTTGGCACATTATTTTGCCCTGGTTAGCTCAACTGATTCCGGAAAGAACCGGCACCATCAGGGCATGGTTGTTGGATTCCCAGACTCGATCATCCCATAAAAAATGTCAGATCGTGACTCAATCAGCCCATTTGTAGTGCTCACTAAAAAGTTGAGCCGCGCGGAATGCCCACTTTTTTGCCCGGACTCCTTGGCCCTCCGGCGCCTATCCCAGCCCCGAACCCCGCATATAGGCAACGAGTGAATCGTTGGAAAGCGCTTCTGAGATAGCCGCGATGGCGGCATCGTCCGGCAAAACAATAGACTGCCCGTCAGCGCTTGTGCCGGTACCAAGGGTTGGCAGTGTGAAAGCTTTCACATCTGATCCGCGCACGTCGCGCAGACTCAATGCCAAGGCGCCCATGGCACCCGAGTTCAGTTCAGAATCAACTGTCAAAGATGGGGCCACCTTGTTGACAAGTTCATTGATTTTTACGGGATTTGTCAGATTGGCCGGGGTCAGCGCCGTGTTCATGACTGCCTTAAGGAACAGCTGCTGGTTGCGCACCCGCTGGTAATCACCATCGGTGAAAGCGTAGCGCTCACGCACAAAGGCAAGAGCCTGATCACCGTCAATCACCTGGGGACCGGCTTCAAACGTGAACTTATCATCAGCTGTGGTGAATGACAGTGGCACATCCACTTGCACTCCACCCAGTGAATCGGTGATGGCTTTGAAGCCGTCAAAATTTACAATCGCCACATGATCAAGGCGCTGTTTAAAGAGACCTTCGAGTGTTTGGACCACCAACGGAACCCCTCCATAGGCCATGGCCGCGTTGATCTTTGCCTCTCCAACGCCGGGAATGTCCACCCAGGTATCCCGCATGATCGACATCATGACAATGTTCTTCCGGTCCGCTGGGATATGCACCCACATCATGGTGTCCGAGCGTTGGTCTGAGGCTTCCCCTGCTCCAGCCATGTCCAAAGAGTCGCCGCGACTGTCACTTCCCAGCATCAAGATGTTCATGGCATCCGAGGCTGACTTGGCAGGACGCGAAGCCTCGTCAGGGAACGCGTTAGCGATATGTTCCGTCTTGCTGTCAAAGCTGCGCGCAAGGTTCGCGACGAAGACAGTACCGATAATTGCGGCAACCAGGAAGAGCCCGAGGAACGCAAACAGGACATTGCGTCTGGTTTTGCTTCGTCGCCGGGTGCCTGAGGGCTGGGCCGAATCGGTTTCAGGAATCATGGACGTTATCCTGCCATGTGATTCTGGGCGCTTGCGGAAGAAACGTTTACCTGTACGATTTTTCCTGCTTTTTATGACAAAGTTCACTCGTGATTGATCGTCATACACGCACTCTTAGTGGAAGAGACCTTCAGCGCTTGAGCAGATAAGCTTCAGGCATGCCTCTGATTTCTCGCTCATGGCGGACCGCCGTGCCTTTTGCTGCTGTAGCCCTCTTAGCTCTTACCGCCTGCTCACCCTCGGTGACAATTACTGAGGCCGAGGATGCCAACAATCCCGCCTGCGCATCGATGATGGTGGCTCTACCGGACTCCCTGGCTGGCTCCAAGCGTCGTACCACCACCAGCCAATCCACTGCTGCGTGGGGAGATCCCTCGCTTGTAGTCCTGCGATGCGGCGTTGCCGTACCCAGCCCCACCACTGATAAATGTGTCGCCGTCAACGGCGTGGACTGGGTACTCAAAGAAAAGGAAACAACGTGGACCATCACCACTTATGGCCGTACACCGGCCACAGAGCTAGTGTTTGAAGATAACACTGTCCCATCAGATACGGTTTTGTCAGAAATATCTGCAGCCGTTTCCAAGATCCCGGCCAACGGTGCATGCCTGTGAGAGCGCGCTAAGCTTTCGCTCCCAGTTTCCAAAGAGATGTGACTTCTTTGCTGCGTGCAGCATAGAACGGGTCGCTGGTATCCATGGAGCGGGGATGCCTGGCAGACGTGTCCATACGGTCAATCACTTCAAGCCCAGCATTTTCAATCCAGGTCATCAAGTCCTCTCTTGAGCGCAGCCCCAAATGCTCGGCCAGGTCGGAGATGATCAGCCATCCCTCTCCCCCGGGCTCAAGGTGCCGCGTCAATCCGGCCAGGAATGCTCTGAGCATGCGCGATTTAGGATCATAAACCGCGTTATCCAGCAACGTGTTAGCCGTCCCCGGCAACCAGGGTGGATTACACACAACCAGCGGTGACCGACCTCCTGGGAACATGTCTGTCAGTTGCAAGTCAACAGAGCTGCTGAGTCCCAGATTCTCCAGATTCTCCTGCGCGCAGGCGATGGCCCGTGGTTCACTGTCGGTCCCAACCACACGTTTGACTCCTCGTTGGGCCAAGATAGCCGCCAAGACGCCAGTTCCTGTGCCGATATCAAAGGCCAGCTCGGTGGATGGCAGAACAGCTTGCGTCACCAGCGCCAAGTATTCACTGCGAATTGGCGCAAATGTCCCGTAGTGCGGGTGGATGAGGGCATCTAGTTCCTGCACAAACAAACCGTTCCGGCGCCATTCAAAAG
The DNA here is from genome assembly GCF_030063205.1 of Arthrobacter antibioticus. Lineage (GTDB taxonomy): Bacteria > Actinomycetota > Actinomycetes > Actinomycetales > Micrococcaceae > Specibacter. The sequence continues at coordinate 759,711 of NZ_JASISQ010000001.1, forward strand.
CACCCACGGCCCCAAGCACATCTTGCAGCGGCGCCACAGTGTGTGATTCCACCGGCCCAGCCGCAGCAAGCCATGCAGCGGCTACGTCGGGTGCACGGCGAAGCGCAACGGTAGGTGCTGTTATATGTGTGCCAGCCTCCAACGGGACAAGTAAAAGCCCAAGCATACGTGCGCGCTGTGTCCGCCCTTGTCGGTAGCGGTAGAAAGCTTTGGCGACATCTTCGCCGTCGTGCCTTGAAAAAACGGGCAGGCGTCTGGCAATGGCCGAGAGTAGCTGGCGGGCATTGTGATAATCGCCCCGCCACAACATAGCTGTGCCCTGGGCAGCAAGGCGGTAAGCGTCGTCGGCGGTGAGGGAGTCATCCACCACCTGCACAGTTTTGGGAGGGTTGGCTCCGCTGGCAGAAAACCAGCGCGCCGAATGATCTTCCTCCCCCTGCGTCCAGCTCAAAGTAGGGGCTGGCTGCAATGGCTCAGTGGTCATGGGCGAAGGGGCTCCTTGAGGGAATGCCGGCTAATGCAGCCGCAGAAATGTTCAGTCTTCAGTTTAGCCCGTGAGCTGGGTAGATTCTTTGGCCCTGGCTTGGGCTGCGGTGTGGAGAGAGTACTGCGCGGGAGGATTCTTTGAAAGACTAGAGTCTTCGGCACAATTCCCTCGAAAGGTTACACCCATGAACGCTCTGCCTCAGGTCAATGCGCAGTCCAAAGGGTTCCTTGCCCGGCTGATCGAACCAAAACCTTCCACGTCTAAACCACGCACAGCGGTTCGCATGATTTTGGGGGCGCTGCTTCTATTCGCCGGAATCAGCCACCTCACGGTGGCCCGGACAGAATTTCAAGCGCAGGTGCCGGAGTTTCTGCCGGTAGACCCCGACTTTGTGGTTGTTGCCTCGGGAATTGTTGAAATCACCCTTGGCGCCACTCTCGTACTGTTGGCACGGCGCCGCGTTCCGGTGGGATGGGTAGTGGCGCTGTTCTTCATCTCTGTATTTCCCGGCAATATTGCCCAGTGGTTGGACGCAAGGAACGGATTTGGGCTGGACACCGACACCAAACGACTAGTCCGGTTATTCTTCCAGCCCCTCCTTGTTGCCGCGGCTCTCTTTGGCACCGGAGCTTGGCGAGACCGGCCCAGGAAGCGCTGAACGTTGGCGGTGGCAGGACCTCGCTGGTGGGTTGGGCCAAGACCGAAACCGACTGTTAGTTGCTGCTTTTTCACTGCTAGGTTGAAAGATCAGTTAAGAAATACAACGAGTACCAACGAATCATTCTGGAGCTATTATTAAAAATAATGTTAGCCGTAAGAAGCTTCTTGCCATCACAGTAATATCCGGTCTATTGTTAGCCGGTTGCACCGGAACTAGTAGCGGTTCCAGCACAAGTCCCGATTCTAGCGAATCAACCAAAAATGCCACGGCAGAACCCGCTGGCATGGCAGAGCTCAAAGAGGCCGTCCAGAAAATTCTCGGCTCACCCAATAATCACAGCCTGGCAGCGGTTGGCAACACCAGGAAGGCGGGTGTTAACAATACCCCTCTGCTCACCGGAGCCCCTGAAATTGTGCGAGTCATCATCGCTTGCAACGGAGGTTCCAGCTCAACTCTGCAGGTGGGCCCGGACACACTATCCGTGGCCTGCGATTCGGTAGCTCACGTCATTGACTCGGTACCATCGAAATCCCTGACGATCAGCGTTCCCCCAACACCAACAAGTGCTGGAAGCATCTACGTGGCGGTGGACAAGCAGTAAAGTGAGCGAGCGTCGGCAAAAAAGCAACGTTAAGTGAGCGAGCGTGGGCAGGGCTAGCGGAGGCCCACCTTGCGCTGCAGAGCCAACTGGAGCAGCTCGTCGATCAGTTCCGGATAGCTCAGCCCCGAAGCCTCCCACATTTGCGGGTACATGGAGCTCGGGGTGAAGCCGGGCATGGTGTTGATCTCATTGATAATCAATTCACCATCAGCCGTATAAAAGAAGTCCACCCTGGAAAGGCCTTCTGCACCTACCGCATCGAACGCTTGCGCAGCCTGTTCCCGGACCCGGGCAATATCCGCCTCAGGCATCTCCGCCGGACAGCTCAGGTTGACTGCGTTGCCCTGGACGTACTTGGCGGCAAAGTCGTAGAACTCGTGGTGGGCACCGTCCACCATGGCGATTTCACCCGGCAAGGATACCCGTGGTGCATTGTTCCCGCGGCCTTCCAGGACGGCGCATTCAATCTCGCGGCCCACAATCCCGGCCTCAATCACCAACTTAAGATCGTGCTCACGGGCTGCCTCAATCGCCGCATCAAGGCTATCTAGAGAATCGACTTTAGAGATACCCATTGACGAACCAGCACGGGCCGGCTTTACAAACACGGGAAAGCCCAGTGCTGCCACGCGTTCGCGAACTTTCGCCGGGTCCACAGTCCACTGACGGTCTGTGACGGCAACGTATGGCCCAACGCTCAGGCCAGCAGCGGCAAAAACCACCTTCATGAAGTGCTTGTCCATGCCGATGGCCGAGGCCAGCACCCCCGCCCCAACATAGCGGGTATCGCTCAACTCCAATAGCCCCTGAATAGTGCCGTCTTCTCCCCAGGGTCCGTGCAACAGCGGGAACACCACATCCACGGAACCAAGTTCCTCTGGCAACTTAGCCGCCTCCGAAACCACCAGCTGGTGACCGCCGCCTAGGTGCGCCAGCGAGACTGTCTGAACCCCCGATGCAACCTCCGGGGAGTCACCCTCGGCAAGGGACCACCCTTCGATGTCCTCGCCAGCCAAAACCCACTGTCCGCTTTTAGCGATACCGATAGGAACGACGTCGTACTTAGTCCTGTCAATGGCGCCCAGCACACCGGCAGCCGTTACACAGCTGACAGCATGCTCACTGGAACGCCCGCCAAAAAGAATGGCAACACGGATAGGCGCAGTGATGGCGGGGGAATCGGTACTCACGCGTTAATCGCCTTCGGATTTGAGTTGGCGGGCTAGCAGCAGCGGGCCCAGATCATCGACAGTGAGCCTACCCTCAAGCACACCCACAACGGCGTTAGTGATGGGCATGTCCACGCCCATCTTCGCCGCAAGATCCGAAACGGCACGCCCGGACTTGATACCCTCAGCGGTCTGGGTCATGCGGTTATTGACCTCATCGAGGGTGAGGCCCTCCCCCAGCATGCGACCGGCCGTGTGGTTTCGGCTCAAGGACGAGGAACAGGTGGCTACCAGATCCCCCAGTCCCGCCAGCCCCGCCATGGTCTCAGCCTTTCCACCCAACGCCAAAGCCAGCCGCGTGGTCTCGGCCAGTCCGCGAGTGATGACGGAGGCCTTGGTGTTATCGCCCACCTTTTGGCCCTCGCAAATACCCACGCACAGCGCGATCACGTTCTTCACGATTCCACCGATCTCAACACCCACCACATCGTTAATGGTGTAGGGGCGGAAATACCGCGGTTTGCACACGGTGGCAACCCATTTTGCTGTGTCCTCATCCACACACGCAACAACCGACGCTGTTGGTTCCTGGCGAGCAATTTCCATGGCCAGGTTTGGACCTGAAATCACCACCACGCGGTCAGGGCTCAGCCCAAGTTCGGCTTCGATGACTTGGGACATGCGCTGATCGGTACCCAGCTCCAGTCCCTTCATTAAACTCACGACGACGGCGTCCTTGGAAATGTACCCGGCCCACCCCCGCAGCTGCTCACGTAAGCTTTGTGCGGGCACTGCCAGGACCACGAGCTCGGCGTCCTTGAGGACATCTTCAACATTGACCGAGGCACTGATGTTGCTGGGCAGCTCGGTGGTTGAGAGGTAGCGCGGGTTGCGGTGCTGGTTATTTATTTGGTCAACAACTTCTTGACGACGGCCCCAGAGCACGATCTTTCGATCCGTGCCCGCGGCTGCATCCCCAAGAATTTTTGCGAAAGTAGTTCCCCAGCTGCCGGCACCCAAAACTGCTGTCTTGAGTGGCGCCTTGCCATCCACATAACTCACTGGAGGTCCCCACTTTCTGTTGTTCCGGCGTCGTTGTTAATGTTCTCTCTATTGACGGGCTTGTGGCTCGAGTCGGAACCTCGCTCCACAAACCGTCCGTGGGCCGACTGCTGGTGGGCTGCCGGATCCCAAAGCTCCTCCGGCGCCTGCTCACCACGAAGGTCCTGAACCATCAAGGTGATGTCCTTCATAATGGTCGCAGTCATCGCCTCGAGTGTGGCCTTGTCCGCGCTCCGCCCGGCGAAGGCGCTTAGATCCACAGGATTGCCAACTACAACCTTCACCTTCTTGCGAGGGAAAATCTTGAAACTCTTGGCATAACGCGGGAACACTTCCTGGGCACCCCAATGAACTATGGGGATCACCTTGACCCCCGTCGCCAGGGCAAGCCGTGCCGCACCTGTCCGGCCTTTCATAGGCCAGAGATCAGGATCGCGGGTCAGCGTGCCTTCAGGATAAATAACGACGGCGTTGCCGGAATCGAGCGCTTTCTTAGCGGCCACCAGCGACTTACCTGCACCGGCACCGGCACGCTCCACCGGAATCTGCTGCGCACCGCGCAGAGCAGCACCAAGCACCGGATTATTGAACAATCCATCTTTAGCCAAAAAGTGCGGCATAATATTTTGGTTGTACAGCAAGTGCCCCACCACGATGGGATCAATTTCGGAGTAATGGTTGGGTACCACAATGAAACCCTCATCCAACGGCAGGCGGTCCAGGCCATACCATTGTTTCCCGATTGCAACGTTCATCAGGCTACGGGCAATCCCGGCGATGATCGCAAAATTAAAGCGCGTACGGTGCGTCATGCTCTTGGGTTTGTAGGGACGCTTATGTGTTGCCTTGCCCGGCTCCGGAAGATCATTGCTCACAGTTATCTACCCTGCATTCCTTGCGTTCTTGGATGTTTCATGCACGTCGAAATCGGCGCCCAGACCATCAAGCTTGGCCGTAAAGTGCTCGTAACCCCGGCTGATCACATCAATACCTGTCACGGTTGATGTCCCTTGCGCAGCCAGTGCCGCGATCATGTGGCTGAATCCGCCACGCAGATCCGGAATATCAATGTCCACGCCCTTTAACGGCGTTGGCCCTGAGATCACGGCCGAGTGGACAAAGTTGCGCTGACCAAAGCGGCACGGGATGCTACCTAAACACTCGCGGTGGAGCTGGATGCCGGCCCCCATACGTACCAAAGCCTCAGTGAAACCAAAACGGTTCTCATACACAGTCTCGTGCACAATGGAAACGCCCTCTGCCTGAGTCAATGCCACCACCAGTGGCTGCTGCCAATCGGTCATGAAGCCCGGGTGAACGTCAGTTTCCAGAACTAGCGGCTTCAGCGAACCACCCTTGTGATAGAAACGGATGCCGTCGTCATGGATGTCCATGCCACCGCCGATCTTGCGGAAAGTGTTTACGAACGTCATCATGTCTCGCTGGCTGGCACCTTGGACATAGATGTCACCGCCTGTGACCAGGGCCGCCGAGGCCCATGAGGCTGATTCGTTGCGATCTGGCAGGGCCGTATGGTCGTAGCCGGTGAGCTCATCCACGCCCTCAATACGGATGGTCCTATCCGTCTGAACCGAAATGATGGCACCCATCTTTTGCAAGATGGCAATCAAGTCAATTATTTCAGGTTCGGTGGCGGCACCGCTGAGTTCGGTAATGCCCTCCGCACGTGTTGCGGAGAGTAGCACCTGCTCCGTTGCCCCCACGCTGGGGTAGGGCAGGTTAATTTTTGTGCCCTTCAGACCATTGGGTGCCGAGATGGAGATGCCACCTGTTGTTTTATCCACGACAGCGCCAAACTTGCGCAGCACTTCCAAGTGATAATCGATGGGCCGGTCACCGATCTTGCAGCCGCCCAGATCCGGGATGAAAGCATGCCCAATGGAGTGAATCAGCGGTCCGCACAGCAGAATGGGGATGCGGGAATCACCGGCGTGCGTGTTGATCTCCGCAGTGTTGGCCTGCTTGGCGTTGGCCGGATCCATTGTCAGGTCTCCTGTGACGGAGTCTTTGTCAACGGTGACGCCATGGAGCTGCAGCAACGAGGTGACGACCTCGACGTCCTTAATTTCCGGGACATTGCGCAAAATTGAGGGTGAATTGCCCAACAGAGCTGCCACCATCGCCTTGGGGACAAGGTTTTTGGCACCCCTCACCTGGACGCGTCCCTTCAGTGGAACACCACCACGGACCGTTAGAATCCTGCTCATCTTCATCCAATCCTCGGTTCCACCACCGGCAGCCGTACAGCGCGATGGTCACTGACAAGCATAGTTTCTCGGATGCATAAGCTGAAACGGCGACTTTTGGGCTTGCTGCTGTCAGCGGCGGGTGGTGTGGATTTTCGCGGGTGGTGTGCCGCCCGCGAGAATCCAGAACACCTGCCATTATCACCGGAATGCTGCGTTGGTGCTGGTCTCCGGGTCCGGTTGATTCCTCCACAGCCGCAGCGCAGCAGCCCCTGACGCACATCTTGGAATAATCGGCTGCTTCAGCTCCTTCTGGGAGGCAAGAATCAAGCCATGGAACATTTCCTGCCTCCACCATGGCTCGCTAAATCTGACCCGTTCGACGACGAACATGGCGCCACCCGTCTCTCTCGCCTAAGCACACGAGGTGAAGTCATTCGGGTCCGGCGCGGTTTCTACTTACCAGCAGAAGTGTGGAAGTCCCTCAAACCGTGGCATCGTTACCGCACCCTGATTCAGGCTGTGAATGATTCTTCCCAATCCGCCCCCGTGTTCAGCCGTGAATCGGCGGCAAGCATTCTGGGTCTGCCAACACTGCAAAGAACCCACGATGTCCATTGCGTCTTACCAACCGCCTGCGCCGGTGGTCGAAACGAGAACGGAGTGCGCAGGCATAATCCCGTACCCGGGGATCCCGAACCGTGGCGGATAGATGGCCTACTGACAACGTCGCTCGTTGAAACGGCCCGTGATTTGGCCGCCTCTGGAACATTTGCTCAGGGTCTGGCCGCAATGGACAGGCTTATGAACCCACAAGCGTACCCGGCTGTGCCAGTTGAATACGCTCGCTGCATTCGCAACGTAGAGGTGGAGGAATCATTGGCGCGGCTGATCAGCGGAAGTCAACAACGAAAGACTCGTCGGGCGCTTAATTTCGCCGATAGCAGGTCCGGTTCGGCAGGAGAATCATGGAGCCGGGCCATCATGATCCAGCACGGCTTCCACCCACCTGTGCTTCAGAAGAGGTTCAGCGACGCTCGCGGCACCATCGGAGACCCTGACTTCCTCTGGGAAGAATTTAAGACCATGGGCGAGTTTGATGGACATGAAAAGTATTCAGCCCAGAGATTCCTGAAGGGAAGAACGCCGGCACAGATTGTCATTGAGGAGAAAAACCGTGAGAACCGCCTCCGGGCATTGGGCTACAACGTGCTCAGGTGGGAATGGGCAGATTTGGAGAACCCGCAGAAACTGATCACCCTGCTCCGCAGCGCGGGCCTGCCGCAATGCCTAACTGGAGCCATACCAGGGCCGCACCCCTAGCTGCCGCTGTGCGGTTGCGCGCAGCGCAGCCCGTGGCGTAGTTATGACCTTAACGCGCATTGCCGGCCCGCCCCACGGGCAAACCGGCAATTCGTGAGTACAAAGCTCATGAGCTTACGCAGAGTGTCAAACTCATGGAACCAATCAGACCTTGGCTGGCAGCGTGGTTGGTTTGATCGCAGGGCGAGTAGCCTCAAACGCGGTGATGGCTGGTTCGTCACGCAGGGTCAGACCAATGTCATCAAGCCCTTCAAGCAAACGCCACCGGGTGTAGTCATCAATCTGAAACGGCGCTACAACCGAACCAGCTGTGACCATTTTGGATACCAGGTCCACTGTGATCTCGGTGCCCGGATCATGCTCCAGGACCTTCCAGATTAATTCAATGTCATCTTGTGCCAGTTCTGCAGCAACAAGTCCCTGTTTGCCGGAGTTGCCGCGGAAAATATCGGCGAAACGGGATGAGAGCACGGCTTTGAAACCATAATCCTTCAGTGCCCAGACAGCATGTTCACGTGAGGATCCTGTAGCAAAGTCGGCACCAGCTACTAACACGGAGCCACGGTTGAACGGTTCCTGGTTCAGGATGAATTCCGGATTCTTGCGCCAGCTGGCAAACAGTGCATCCTCAAACCCTGTCCTGGTGATCCGCTTGAGGTACACAGCGGGGATGATCTGGTCTGTGTCAACATTGCTTTGGCGCAGCGGGACACCAATACCGGTGTGAGTGGAGAACTTTTCCATTGTCTTAGCTCCTTACGCTACGAAAGCTGGCTGATCTATATCAGACGGGGCACTGAGGGTCCCGCGAATAGCGGTGGCAGCTGCCACCACCGGAGAAACAAGGTGGGTACGCCCACCCTTTCCCTGACGTCCTTCAAAGTTGCGGTTGGAGGTTGAGGCGCAGCGCTCCCCCGGTTCTAGTTGGTCCGGGTTCATACCCAAACACATGGAACAACCCGCAAAGCGCCACTCGGCACCAAAGTCCAAGAAGACCTTATCCAACCCTTCAGCTTCTGCCTCCAGACGCACGCGGGCGGAGCCCGGTACCACCAGCATGCGGATGTTCGGATCCTTTTCGCGCCCGCGAATAATATCCGCGGCTGCTCGCAAATCTTCGATCCGGGAGTTGGTACAAGAGCCTAGGAATACCGTGTCAACACGGATCTCTTTCATGGGTGTACCCGGTTCCAAATCCATATAGGTCAGCGCACGCTCCGCGGCAGCCTTGGCGTTCTCATCACCAAAGTCGGATGGGAACGGCACGCTATCGCTCAATGACACTCCTTGGCCCGGGTTGGTTCCCCAAGTGACGAACGGATCCAACGTGTTGGCGTCCAGGAACACCTCGGCGTCGAATTCGGCGTCGTCCTCGGTGGTCAGTGACCGCCAGTACTCAACAGCCGCATCCCACTCATCCCCGACTGGTGCGTGTGGACGGCCCTTGAGGTACTCGAAAGTGATCTCATCCGGGGCGATCATTCCTGCACGGGCGCCAGCTTCGATGGACATATTGCAAATGGTCATGCGCGCATCCATGGATAGCGCCCGGATAGCTGAACCACGGTATTCCAGAACGTAACCCTGCCCACCACCGGTTCCAATCTTTGCGATGATGGCCAGAATGATGTCTTTGGAGGTCACACCGGGGCGCAGTGCCCCTTCAACGTTGATGGCCATGGTCTTGAACGGCTTCAGCGGCAGTGTCTGAGTAGCCATGACGTGCTCGACTTCAGAAGTTCCGATACCAAACGCCAAAGCACCAACCGCGCCATGGGTTGAGGTGTGGGAGTCGCCACAGACAACCGTCATTCCCGGCTGAGTCAGGCCCAGCTGAGGACCCACAACGTGCACAATCCCTTGCTCTGCATCACCAAGGGAGTGCAGGCGAACACCAAATTCGGCGCAGTTATTACGCAAAGTCATGATCTGGGTGCGGCTGGTCAGATCCGCAATCGGCTTATCGATCGCCAATGTTGGAGTGTTGTGATCTTCCGTTGCTATGGTCAGGTCAGGGCGACGAAGCGGACGACCAGCCAAGCGCAGACCCTCGAATGCCTGTGGGGAAGTGACTTCGTGGATCAAGTGAAGATCGATGTACAAAAGGTCTGGCTGGGCGGCATTGCCCTCACCTTCACCATGAGTAACGACGTGATCACGCCAAACTTTCTCGGCCAGCGTCTTCGCGATCTTGCGCGGGGCAGAGGTTCCCGCTGCTACTTCCACTGCTGCGTTCTCCACTGTATGGGCTGTGGTTGACTCGCTCACAGCAGCTCCCTTCCATTATTGAATCTGCGCTTGAAAGCCTGGTCCTCACGTAGAATCTGAGGTGACCATACGCAGAATCGTTGACTTGTATGCTTCCACTGTTCCAGTCTCATCCTGAGGGAAGCCAATTCTTCGATTTGCATCTCACATGCTGAGACGTCAATATCATTACATGGACAATTCTAGTGGCGTTGGCGTAATCGACAAAGCGGCTCTTGTGCTTGATGCACTGGAAGCCGGACCTACAACTTTGGCCCAGCTCGTAGCGGCCACCGGTTTGGCCCGGCCCACCGTGCACAGGCTGGCACTAGCCTTGGTACATCACAGGCTCGTCAGCCGGGACATGCAAGGGCGGTTTGTGCTGGGCAGCCGCCTAGTTGAACTAGCTTCGGCAGCTGGGGAAGACCGGCTCATTGCAGCTGCCGGCCCTGTTTTGCTGCAATTGCGCGACTCCACCGGGGAGAGCGCTCAAATTTTCCGCCGCCAGGGCGATTCCCGCGTCTGTGTGGCATCCGCGGAACGGCCCATCGGTTTGCGCGACACCATCCCCGTGGGCACCCAGCTCACAATGAAGGCTGGTTCAGCCGCACAAGTCTTGTTGGCATGGGAAGACCACGAGCGTCTGCTCGAGGGCTTGCAAAATGCCCGCTTCACTCCCACGGTTCTGGCCGGAGTCCGCCGTCGCGGGTGGGGCCAGAGCCTTGGTGAACGCGAGCCCGGAGTGGCCTCAGTTTCAGCCCCCGTGCGCGGCCCTTCAGGTCGCGTCATCGCGGCTGTCTCCATTTCCGGCCCCATCGAGCGGCTCACACGCCAGCCCGGTCGCCTGCACGCAGAAATTGTTTGCAATGCCTCTCGTATCCTGACCGAGGCATTGCGCAAGAGCACCCACTAGCAGCATATTTCCCAACTCAGGTATGGTTTGCGCATGAGCCAATACGCTGTGTTCCTCCGTGGGGTCAACGTCGGTGGAATCAATGTGAAGATGGCCGAGCTCCGCGCAGCCCTCGCTACACTGCCTTTGGCTAAGGTTAAAACTCTTCTGGCCTCCGGCAATGTGGTCTGCACGGCAGAGGCCTCCGTCCCGGAAATAAAGTCCTGGATAGAGGCCCTCTTGCGTGAGAAATTTGGTTATGACGCGTGGGTTGTTGTCCTAAACAAGCCACAACTGGAATCCATCATCGAGGCGTGCCCCTGGCCAGCTGATAGCCCAGAGCGCCACTGTTACCTGACACTATCCTCCGATTCGGCAGTGTTGGATGAACTCGTCCGGCACGGAATGGAGCTACCCGGGGTGGAACTTGCCAGGCTTAGCCCCGAAGCTCTGGCTTGGCCGGTAACAACGGGAGGCACCTTGGACAGCCCGTTCAGCAAGCTGTCGGCGAGGCCCCGCTACAAAAGTACAACAACGACCCGCAACCTGCGCACGTTGCTGAAGTGCCGAGACGCGATGACTGAGGGTTAACACAACACGGTTGAGGTTGGAGATGATCTCACCCCGGAGGAACGAAGGGGTGAGATCATCTCCAACCTCAACCGCGGGTAGTGGGGGCGCCGCCGGGCAGATACGTGCGGTTAAGGACCTCAGGTACGAGCGAGATTCAGCGCCTCTTGAAACTCACGGTATTGGGCAATCTCTGCCTCGGTTGGGAGAATAATCAGCTGATCTGAAACTGCAGCGATGCTGGCACGCAACCGCCGTCGAGCCTGAGCGCCACGACTTTTAGACCCGGCAAGGGCCAGGAACTTGCTTGTCAGGGCAAGGAAAATCCCCAACACAACACCGGCGAGCACCATCAGCGTAGGCAGGGGCCAGCCCTCAACCTGTGGTACATCAGGGACGGGAAGCTGGAAATATCCCAGCACTGCAAGCGTGCCCAGCCATACCAGTCCCCCCACCGCAACCAGGAGCGCAAACCATTGGATGAGCCCAAATACCGGCCACCACCACGCTCGCGTGTTAGCTTTCAAATCCGTGCCCGCCATTGCTTGATCCAGTGCGTCAGGTAACGCGGCCCGGTTACTGCGGGCAGCGGCCCTGATCGATGCCCGCCACGGGCCCGGCGCGCCCGAACTGGCTGCATCGCCAAAATCACGGACCGAGGAATCCACTTGGGCCAGCTCAGCCGATCCAGGCGGCGGCATCGAGGTCCTATTCACCTCGGAGGCCCCGCCGCGCCTCAGGCTCAGCCTGCGCAGCGGATCCTTCCTCAATCGCGACAACCAGCGAGTCACCGGCCAGCCTGTTTTCTTGGTAGCTTCCAACCGGTAGGAGGATTGCACGGCAGAGACAACCGTTTCAACGTGCACTGCGTTGGCCAGCCCAGCAGCCAACGCCTTTCTATCCTGCTGGTGCACCCCAGCAGCGTCCCCTCCCCCGGACGCGTCGGAGAGTTGCTGAGCGGCCACAGCAACATCGGCCGCCAACCGAGCGGATTTAGCAGCTTTAGCTTTAACCACGGCGGAAATTTTACGGCGAAGTTCAAGCACTCCCTCGCCTGTCACAGCCGAAACCCCGGACACCACCACTTTGCCCAACCCGTCACGGTCCAAAATTGCGGCCAAGGATTCAAGCACGGGTTTCACTTCGGCAATGGCTAGCCTGTCCACCTGGTTCAGCACCACAAGTGTCACCGAAGCGTGAGTGGAAAACGGTCTAATAAAGTCGTTGTGGATGGTGGCGTCGGCGTATTTTTGCGGGTCAACAACCCACACCAAAACATCTACCTGCCCGGCAAGACGCTCAACAATACTCCGGTTACTCAACTGGACCGAATCGAAATCTGGCAGGTCAAGTAACACCAACCCGCCGCCGTCGTCCGTCAATCCGGGAACAATGTCACCTTCCCGGCGATCTGCGATCTCAAGCCAGTCCAGCAGCGGCGCGCTGCCCTCCGCCCTCCACACCATTGCCAGCGGTTCACTGGTGGTGGGGCGGCGCACAGCAACCCTGGCAACATCCGTGGCGGCAACCGCGTTGAACAACGAGGATTTTCCGCTGCCGGTAGCACCAAAAAAACCAACAACCGTGTGATCGGCGCTGAGCGAACGTCTGGACGTGGCGCGCTCAAGCACAGCATAAACCTGCGCCAAAGCACCGTCGTCAAGGCGCCCCTCCCCCAATTCTCGGGCCTGATTCAGCCCTACAAGCTGTCGATCCAGCGTTGACTCAGCACGTGTCAGACGATGCCGACTCATGCTCGCTTCCCTTCATCACTGCGGCTTCTTCGACCACGCTGACCGTCCCTTGCACCGAGGTCGCTAAGCTGCGCAGCTAGCTCGTCAAGGTGCTTCACCAGTGGATCAGATGCGCCTTCCGCCGATCCTAGCCTGCTGAGGAACCGCTGCTGCTGTCGCTCAAGCAGACCATCACAACGCATATCCAACGATTCTTTGGCTTCTTTGGCCAAACGCCGTACGGCATCTTCACCAAAGATGGCTTCCAAGAGTTTTTGACCTACGACGGCGGTCCCTCCCGCGATTCCCACTTCGGCTCCCGTCAGTCCCCCGGTAAAGGAGAAAACTACTATCATCAAAATGACGCCCAGCCCGTTGACACCAAAGGACAACCATCTGGCTTGGGAGCGCTTCGCAGCACCCTCGGCCCGAATCAATGCCATGACTTCGCCTTGCCACGTCCGGATTTCAGCGGCAACTTCTGTGGCAAAATCTGGGCTCACGCCGGAGAGGTCGTCCATGGCCAGAAGCTGGCGACCTGCCGGATCTGCCCGCCAACGTTGATCAGCGTCTTCGCATGCTCGGGCGCCTTGGTCAACAATGACAGCTTGTAAGCCCGTTTCAATAGCCACCTCAACTTTGACGGCCGGTGGCGGTTGCCCCTTGAAGAAGGCACCAATTCTGTCACGTACACGACCGATACCGTTTTCAAGGGCCCGGAAGAATTCACCCGTGCCCACAAAATCCTGCCAGCGGGCGAGTACTTCCCCTCGGAGTAGGCTGCCATCACTGGTTGCCTTGCTGATGCGGGTGGAGGCGTCAGCAAAAGCGGCGTGAACGTCTGCTTCAAGTTGCCTGCTGGCGTCCTGTTGGGCTTGCACTGCCAAACCCAACGAGTTCAGCCGGTCACTCAGTGAGCGGACCGTGCCGTTAAGCGTGCGGCGCACAATCTCGGCCCGGCCTGCAGCATCACTGCCAATTTGGTCAAGCCAGCTCGTGATCGGTGCCACGGCATCGGATGGGAGCATGCCCATCTCATCCAGATTCGATTCCGGCACAACGAACAGTTCCGCTCCGGATAGGCCTTCTCGGATCAACATTTCCTGCAGGTCTGCAGCAATCTCCTGTTCGGCACCTGCCGGAACCCTGTCCAGGATGACTGCCACTGTAATGTCTCGCGAGGCCGCGTCAAGAAGAAGCTTCCAAGGCACAGCATCGGCGTACCTGTTGGCGGTTGTAACGAACAGCCAGAGGTCCGCAGCCGCCAGAAGTTGCCCCGCCAGCTGGCGGTTGTCATCTGAGATGGAGTCCACATCAGGGGCATCAAGGATGGCGACACCGGCGGGAACTGCCGGATCTGCGACCAGTACCAGCGAAGTCATAGCGCCAGCATCCGGGGCTACACCTGCACGGGATGCAGGAGTGTTGTCCTTTACACGTCCGCCCTGGACGCGATGGAGTGTCGGTAGCACCCGCGAGGAGGTGAACCACGGGGCATCGTCGGGGTGGTGTAGCAGTATAGGTTGGCGTGTGGTGGGCCGAATCGCGCCGGACCGAGTCACAGGATGGCCCATCAGCGCATTCACGAGCGTTGACTTCCCAGCCCCAGTTGAACCTCCTACAACCGCTAGCAGAGGAGCATCTAAGCTTCGCCATCTGGGCAGGATGTAGTCATCCAGCTGGCCCAGAGCGGACGACGCCGTGGCGCGGGCTTGCTCTACACCTGGCAATTCCAGTGGAAGGACCAGCTTGGCCAGCTCGGTCCGCACACGCTCAAGCAGCCCAACAGCTGCTTCCTGCTCAGCGGACTGCTCTGCCGAGGCAGCGGCCGTACTCGCGCTGCTCGCATTATTCTCGCTTGGGTGACTCAAATCGGAGGGGCTCACAGCTTTATCATGCCAGTTCCGGGCAAGGTACAGGGTATTGGCAGACGCTATTTGAAGATCCGTGGGCAACAGGCACCCCTTGTGGTCCGTCTCTCAATCCGATGCTCGCTCACTCCACGTCGTGTTTTCTTCAACGATCGCTCAGTTTATGTTGACTTTTTCGGGACGCTCGCTCAGTTGTTGTCAGGTCCTATTTGACTTGGGATGGCGCAAATCGATCACGGTTTAAAAACGACGTGGAGTGAGCGAGTGCCATGATTTAAACGACGCGGAGTGAGCGAGCGTCAGGATTTACACGACGCGGAGTGAGCGAGTGCCATGATTTAAACGACGCGGAGTGAGCGAGCGTCAGGATTTACACGACGCGGAGTGAGCGAGCGTCACGGAAAAAACGACGTGGAGTGAGCGAGCGTCATGGGAAAGCAAAAGGCCGGGAAGCCTTTCAGCTTCCCGGCCTTTGTTTTGTGACCCCAGCGGGATTCGAACCCGCGTTACCGCCGTGAGAGGGCAGCGTACTAGGCCGCTATACGATGGGGCCCTAATACATTCATTTCTTGCTCAACGAACTTCAAGAATATTACCTGAAGTCTGCCTCACTCGCCAAATGAAAGGCGGCTTTTACAAGCGCTGGGATACCAGGACTCGAACCTAGAATGTCGGTACCAGAAACCGATGTGTTGCCAATTACACCATATCCCAATGGCTGCACGCAGGCTGAAACCCGCGGGTTTCCCCAAGGTTTCTACGGCCCTCGCGCCGGGATAAAACTATACCCGAGAGTTTGCTGAACTCCAAAACGGTAATGGTGCTTTAGGCCGAGCGGTACATCACACTCGTGCGGCGTGAGTGTGCAGTCCCAACAAGGAATGCACTTGATCCAGATCGGTAACAACACGCAGCCCGGCCGCCACCGATGCGTCACCTTCGGAGACGTCGGGAGCCACCTTGCCACTCCTGTTTAACCACACACTGTGCATGCCCGCGTTCGCTGCACCAACGCCGTCGACCATAAAATTATCGCCTACATACATAGTCTCCTCCGGCACTGTACCGAGCTGTCTACAGCCTTCAAGGAAAATGGCCGCATCTGGCTTGGAAACATTGACCGTGTCGATGCCAATAAGTACCTCTATGCGGCTCAGCCCGGCCACATCCAGCTTGGTTCGCTGGTAATCATGGACATTATTGCTGACGGCGCCATATGGAATTCCGGCGGCGTCCAGGGCATCCAACAGCGGTACTACGTCGGCGAAAGCCTGGATTGATTGTGGTTGCGCTGTCTCAAAATCGGAGATCCAACGCTGCTCAACGGCGTCATTAAATTCCAGGAACCCCAACTTGTCGAACACAACCCTGGCTCGCAAACCTCGCTGCTGAGCAAAGGTGAACTCCCCGGCAACATAGCGGTCATAGTACTCAAGCGGATCAGCCATGTACAGGGCAGCGAAATCCTCCCAATCAGCAGCCGTGAAATCAGGCAGCAGCCGCTCCGAGGCGAAGACCATGGCATCCGCCATGGCTCGGTACAAATCAACTAATGTCTCATCGATGTCAAATAAAACACCCTTGACCCGCCCCGGGAACGGGGCGGGATCAAGACTGTCGATTGGCGCCACAGGGATCAAGACCGAGAGCTCCTGAAAGCCCGCAGACGGGTCAGGGTGGATTCCTTACCCAGGATGACCATGGACTCAAATAGCGGCGGGGAGACCTTGCGTCCCGATAGGGCGGTGCGCACGGGGCCAAAAGCGAAGCGTGGCTTAATGCCCAGGCCCTCAACAAGTGCGCTCTTCAAGGACGCCTGAATACCTTCGGCGCTCCAATCCTCAAGGGGTTCCAGTGCGGCCAGCGCAGCATCCAGCACCTCACTTAGGTTCTCCGGCATGCCCTTGAGTGCATCGTCGGCGACGTCGACGCCGTCGTCGGTTTTGAAAAGGAAGGCAATCATCTCAGGCGCCTCACCGAGTAAGGTGATGCGCTCCTGGACTAACGGCGCAGCTTCGGTCAGAATCTCGTTTTCGCGAGCTGAGAGCGTCTCGCCTACCAGACCTGCCGCCTGCAAATATGGCACAAGCCGGTTGCGGAAATCGATGCCATCGAGCAGGCGCACGTGCGTGCCGTTAATGGCTTCAGCCTTCTTGATATCAAAGCGCGCCGGATTGCCCAAGACGTCATGAATATCGAAGTTTTCTACCAGCTGCTCAACGGTGAAAATGTCCTCATCGGCGGAGAGCGACCACCCCAGCAGGGACAGGTAGTTCAGCAGACCTTCTGGAATGAAACCATGATCGCGGTGCAGGAACAGGCTCGCCTCTGGGTCACGCTTGGAAAGCTTCTTGTTCCCGGCGCCCATCACGTAGGGCAGGTGACCGAACAGGGGCATGTACTTCGCCACACCCACCGCATATAGCGCCTCATAAAGGGCTACCTGGCGGGGTGTTGAGGAGAGCAAATCCTCCCCGCGCAGCACGTGAGTGACACCCATGAGGGCATCATCAACAGGGTTTACCAGCGTGTACAGGGGCGCACCGTTGGGGCGAACAATTGCGTAGTCCGGGACTGATCCTGCCTTAAAGGTGATCTCGCCCCGGACCAAGTCTGTGAACGTGATGTCGGTATCAGGCATGCGCAAGCGCAGCGCTGGTTGCCGGCCCTCCTCCTTGAAAGCAGAAATCTGCTCGGGTGTGAGGTCACGGTCAAAGTTGTCGTATCCAAGCTTAACGTCCCGACCAGCTGCCTTGTGACGAGATTCAACTTCTTCAGGTGTGGAGTAAGACTCATATGCATGCCCGCCGGCCACCAGCTTGGCAATGACGTCCGTGTAGATATCACCGCGCTGCGACTGACGGTACGGTTCGTGTGGCCCACCAACCTCAACTCCCTCATCCCAGGTGATACCCAACCACTTGAGCCCATCAAGGAGTTGGAGGTAACTCTCTTCGCTGTCACGTTTGGCGTCGGTATCTTCGATGCGAAAGATCATCTTTCCGCCGGTATGCCGGGCGTAGGCCCAGTTAAAGAGGGCCGTGCGGATCAGGCCAACGTGGGGGGTTCCCGTGGGTGACGGGCAGAACCGGACCCTGACGGGAGTTTCGGCGGTAACAGTGGGAATTAAGGCAGCAATAGTCATGATGGCTCCAGTTTAGCCTCATGGTCAATGCCGCCGTCGAACTCACCGGTGACCTGCGAGGCCTTCACGAGACCCCGGAGGCCTGCGCGAAGGGCGAAGAGGTGTCATTATCTCCAACCTCAACGGCAGGGGCGCGGAACGAGACCACATATCTGGGACCATCACAAGCAATTCCGGATACATTTTTAATCACAATTTCATAACGGTGAACTTAAGTGTCACTCCCTCAGGTAAGTTACTCGGCAGTAGCTTAAGTTGTTAGCTACATCACATTGCTCAACTTTTCGTGAGGAACAGCCCATGTCCCGCAGCAGTACCGGCGCGCCGATACCCAAGTCAGCCAGAAACCATTACATTGTCCATGCCCTTCTCGGCCTGCTGGTGCTGGCACTGATTATGTTCTTCGCCCTCACCACAACAAAAATAGCCACCGGCGCTTCCCAGCTCAACGATGGCACCAAGCTCACCTCGGAAGGTGCCAACAAGCTCAAGCAGGGTGCCTCTGATCTCGACGTGGGCGCGGCAGCCCTCTCCAAAGGTGCAGCAGCAGCTTCCGAAGGCGCCACATCCGCCAACACAGGCGCCGGCAAAATTTCCAGCGGAGCAACGGCATTGCGCCAAGGCATCGAGGAAAAGTTGGCCCCTGGCTTGCTCAGCGCAAACGAAGGCGCCCAGGCTTTATCCACCGGAGCTGCAAAGACTGCAGCCGACGTCCGCAATAAGCTAGCACCCGGAGTTTTTTCAGTGCACGACGGCGCCAACCAGTTGGCAACTGGCGGAACCGAACTCAATGCCGGAGCATCAACCATCGCCGATGGCGTCAAGAACCAGCTGGCCCCGGGCGTATTTGCAGCCAACGCGGGCGCTGAAGAATTGTTTGCCGGCTCCCAGCAGTTGGAATCCGGCGCTGCTGCATTAGCTGCAGGGGTCACCACGGCACTCGCTCCTGGTATTGGAGCAGTGGACAAAGGTGCAGGCGCTGCCGCGACCGGAGCAACGACTCTCAATACTGGCGCTCAGCAATTGCGCGCAGGGGCGGCTGCGGCAGCAACCGGCGCAGAGGCGTTGGGGGCTGGTGCAGCCCAAGCCAACGCAGGAGCACATCAGGCCAATGCCGGAGCCCAAGGTTTGGCAGCTGGTGCAGCACAACTGGCTGGCCAACGATCCAATGGCACTACACCCGGAGCCGGTATTGCGGCATTAAGCGAAGGAATGACGGCGCTGCTTGCCTACTCGGAGGCCAACCCGGCAGTCCCTGTTGGCGCGTTGCTAGATAAACTGCGGGCATTGGAGGCAGGGGCTGGCCAGGCCGCGCAAGGCAGCGCCGCACTTAACACTGGCGCCCAGCAGCTCTCCCTCGGAACTCAACAGCTTGCCGGCGGCACCGCTCAGCTCTCTGCTGGCCTTAACGGCGTCCCCGATGATCCTGCACAGCCTGGACTTGTAGCTGGCTCAAAGCAACTCTCGAATGGAGCAGCTGAAATTTCAAAGGGTACCCAGCAACTAGCCGAGGGAACCACAGCATTGCATGCAGGAACCCAGCATTTGATGGTTGGAGTTCACGGCGTTCCCAACGATCCAGCCCAACCTGGTCTTCTCAGCGCAGTGAACTCCTTGGCAGGAGGATCCAGTGCCCTCGCCGCCGGCACGGGCAAACTCTCCGAAGGGACAGGAAAAATTGCTGCCGGTTTGACTGGCACTGCCAACAACCCCGGGCTTATTGACGGCACCGCGAAACTTAGCGCTGGCAGCTTGGCACTCTCAGCAGGAACACAGAAACTTTCTGCGGGTACTCAGCAACTGGTCTTTGGCATGAACGGCACGCCCGGAGACCCCGAGCGTCCGGGATTGCTGTATGCAACAAGGAATTTGGAGTCGGGTACACAGAAACTCTCCAATGGCACACAGGCGCTCAACGAAGGTGTTGCAGGAGTTCCGGAGCTCGCTGGATCCGGTCTGCTGGCCGGGAGCAAGACGCTTAGCGAAGGAGCACAAAAGCTGGCGGTAGGCACTAAGGCACTGGCGGATGGAAACTCCAAGATTGCTGCCGGTTCTTCGGACCTCTCTGAGGGGGCAACTCTCATGGCCGACGGCGCGGGAACCTTGGCCGAAGGTAACAGCCAAGTGGCTGACGGTACATCCGAGCTGTACACCGGCGTTTCTGCCGTCACCCCGGCTGGGGCAATCGGCACACCGGCACCCATCCTGGCAATTCTGGGGGCTCTCCTGGTGGGAATCGCATTGGTTCTTGTGCTCCGGCGCCGCTCTGCAACTCGCGTGGTCTAGACAGGATCAGGCGCTTTAGAGACGCTCCGGAGACGGAGGCCACCGCTTTTGCAGCCCGTCACGTACTGGCGGCACACAAGAGCGGTGGCCTCCACGCCATTGACACCATCCCCTGCTCAGTTCCGTGAATCGCGAAACAGCAGGGCCGCCTGCACCCTGTTATCCAGCTCCAGTTTGGTCAGAATTCGCGACATATGGGTTTTTACTGTCCCCTCGCTGAGAAAAAGGAATTGCCCAATTCCAACATTGCTCATACCCTGTGCAACGGCGTCCAGCACCTCCGCCTCCCGCGCTGTCAGCAGCTTCAACCGCGCCACAGCAGCATTTGATTTCGCCGCCGCAGCCCTCTCCCTGGTCCGCTCAATCAACCGTCTTGTCACTGTTGGTGCCAACATGCCTTCCCCCGCAGCTACGGCACGAATAGCCTGAAAAAGCCGCTCCGGATCTGTGTCCTTAAGCAAAAAACCCGCCGCGCCAGCCTCCAACGCAGCAAAGACATGCTGGTCAAGATCAAAAGTTGTCAGTACCAACACCCGAGGCGGGTTTGGCAGAGCACACAGCTCCAGCGTCGCGGCGATACCGTCGCCCCCTGGCATCCTCACGTCCATCAGTACGACGTCGGCACGTTGGGTTTGCGCGCACCGCACCGCTTGCGGTCCGCTGGCGGCCTCGCCCACCACCTTCATATCTGTTCGGGTTTTAACCATTGTTACCAGCGCTGCCCGCACCAGCTGTTCATCGTCAACGACAATGACACGGATGGGCGAGGCGGTATTGAACCGATTTAGCTCTGCAGTCTCCGCGTTGGAACCGGTGTGCTCTGCCTGATCGGGAAGGGCTCGTGAACTGGTCATGAAGTAGCGCCGTTCCTTCTAAGGAGTTGTACCGGGATACTGGCCTGCAACTGAAATCCGGAATCACTGGGCCCGTGCTGAAGAGTTCCGTTCAAGACTTTGATGCGTTCGCCCAGACCAATCAGTCCCGTCCCAGCCCCCACGGCTGGTTCGTTGCTGATCCCGTGCCCATTGGAAACGACTATCCGCAGCTGATGCGCTTCCATCGTCGGCGTCTGTGCGCTTAGAAGTTCCACGCTTAGAAGTTCCACGCGAACAACAGCCTCTGTCTCTGGGGCATGACGGGCCACATTGGTGATCCCCTCCTGCACAACCCTGTACGCGGCCCTGCTCACGGCATCGGGGATGTCACCAAAAGTTTCCAGGTTCGTGGAGTAGTCAATGGCCACGCCGGCTTGGCGCCACTGGCTAACCAAACCACCAATTTCTTCCAGGCCCGGGGGCGCCGTGCGGTCCAAGGCCGTGGGATGAGAAACAACGCTGGGTGATATTCCCACAAGGCCGCAGCTGTCCGCCGCCACGCTACCGGCAACATGCTGGCGCCATTGCGCAGATATTACAGAACTGCCGGAAATGCCATCCTCATGCAGCACCCCCAACACGTCACGGAGTTCACCCAATGCAGCATGGGCCGTCTCGCGAATCAGTTTGGCCGCTTGGAGCGTCTGCGTGTCAGGTGCAGCAACCTGCAGGGCAGCTGCCTGGACTGCCACCAGGGACATCCGGTGCGCCAAAGTATCGTGCATTTCCCGGGCAATGCGGTGACGCTCACCCAGCTTGCTTTGTTCGGAGTCAGCGCTGCGCTGCGCCTCGGAGCGTTCGGCCCGCTCCTGCAGTGTGGCTAGCTGCGCCTGAAGCAACCGAGCACGTTGGCCACGGTAGGCTCCCCAGACGGCAATGGCACCGAGCAGGAGAACAAGGAATAGAGCGTTGGGCCACGCCAATGGTTCGATCCCAACAACAGCTTCGGCACCTACGCTCACAGCAATGACCCCGGCAACCGGCCAAGAGAATCGACGCTTCGCCAACAAAAATAGTGCCACAACGAACGCCAGACCACTAAAGGAAAGAGAGCCCAGCAAAGCCGTCACAACAGCCGTTGTCTTGGGGAAACGGTGCCTGCCAATCAACACCAGCGCACCAACCGGGGCTAGAAGAAGGGCAACTCCAAACCGGGCCCACTCCATCCCGGAAATCTCCGGCTCAGGAATTAGCCCGGTGTCCAAGTCCAGCCCAACCGAAACTATTGACAGCACTATGTCCACAGCGGCCACAGAGATGACCAACAGCACGGTGCGCCACACACTCCCTGACGGGAGCATTCTTATTTTCATATTCTTAGCCTATGAGCCCGTTCCCTATTGGCGCATCCAACTAAAGTACTCGGCTGCCAAGTACCTACTATTTGCCCGCTCGTGACTTCAACCAATTCCGCAGCTTCAAAACCAAGCTGACAGCGGCCAGAGCCACGGCGATAAGAATGAGGATTTCGGCCACCAGTTGTGGACCATTGCTCAGATGGATGACCCGGGCTACCACGCCGCACACTGCTGCTACTGCAAAGAACCAGCCAGCAACAGGCTTGGGCGGCGGGTTCTTAAGACGCCGCCGTGCTGCCTCGTTCATCGCCTGACCCAAGCCCCGCCCAAAGGCACGCTGGCCCCTCAACTCAGGCTCCGGCGCGGTGCATTAAGCAAAGCCGCAGCCAAAAAACCGTCAGCGGCGCACCACCGGGTTGGAGAGGCGGCCGATGCCTTCGATCTCAACGTCGAAGCGGTCGCCTTCGGTGAGTAGATCCACACCTGCCGGGGTGCCGGTCATGATGACGTCGCCGGGCAGAAGTGTGAACGCATGGGAGACGATCGAGACAAGTTCGCGCACGCTGCGAACCATCTGATTGGTGTTGCCGTCCTGGCGAAGGTCGCCGTTGAGCCAGCCTTTGATGCTGAGCTCGTCAGGATCAAGGTTGGTTTCGATCCACGGGCCCAGCGGCGCGGAGGTGTCAAAGCCCTTGGCCCGGGCCCACTGGCCGTCGCCTTTTTGGACGTCGCGGGCGGTGAGGTCGTTACCGCAGGTGTAGCCAAAGATGACCTCGTCAACACGTGATTCCGGGACATCCTTACATATGCGGCCAATGACGACGCACAGCTCAGCTTCGTAAGAGATTTCCTCGGAAAACTCGGGCAAGACGATGGGTTCGTTGGGGCCTACAACGCTGGTGTTGGGCTTGAGGAACAGCAGCGGGTTTTCCGGGACTTCATTGCCCAGCTCGCGAGCGTGTTCGGCGAAGTTGCGGCCCACACCTATCACCTTGCTTCGCGGAATGATGGGCGCCACCAGACGCACATCATCCAGCGGGTATTTGATGGTGGTTCGCTCCACACCGTTGAAGAAGGGATCTCCTTTGATAACAGTGACTATTTCACTGCCGGTTTCCCCTTCTACAATGCCGTACATGGGATCATTATCTGCAACAAAACGGGCTATACGCATGAGATCAACTCTAGCGTCAAAGTTCTCACTTCTGGCAGTTACCCATTGGTACGGCTATCAGCGTCAGACTCATTTCGCTTCTCTTTGACCAGCTCTTTGCTTCGCACCAGTCGTAGCGCCGTCACCAGCAACACTCCCCCGGCCATGTTAAACAGCACCGTGTACCAGAACCAGCTCAGCCACTCTAAATAGCCGAAAGGGGCTCCTGCCTGGATGGCTCCAAAAATGATGAGCGAGTCAAGTATCGAGTGGAAAAGCGGAAGACCGGCCAGCAGGAAAGCCGCACCCATGGCGGCCACAATTTTTGCTGGCATGGAGTCTGTACCGTGCTGCATCCGTGTCATCAGCGTGATGGTGCTGCCGCCGAGTATGGCTAGCGCGGCAGTCTGCACAGACAACGGCGCCAAGGCGTATTGAGAAGCCGATTCCACCACTGTTGCCCGCCATTCCGGGAACGCCTGCATCACCAGCCACATGATGATCCAGCCACCTGCCAGGTTGGCAACCAGCGTGCCGCCCCACAGCTTCAGCAGCTGTCCCATGCGCGCCTCTTTGGCAGCCACAGCAGCCAGCGGAACCAGAAAACCCTCCGTGAACAATTCGCTCTTAGCCAAAAGCAGTGCAATAAACCCGATACCAAACGCCAGCCCAGCCAAGAGCTTATTTCCGGTGGCGTGTTCCACCGCCAGATAGGCCATCACGCCCAGCCCTACTTCAATTCCACCAAACAATCCAGTAACTAATACCGAGGACCAGGTTCTGTGGAGGCGTTGAGCGCCTTCCTCAACGATGCGCTCAAAGGAGGTTTCCAGTTCTTCCTCCACGGGGGCTTCATTATCGCCAAGTTCGCGTCTGCGCTGCTCATCGCCCATCAGTTCCTCCTCCTAGCGCCAACCGTGTGGTGGCGCGTCACTGCTTGTCTCTGAATGGTATGCCCGCATTCGCGCCAGTGGCACGCGAGTCAAAAAGAACTCGCCGGAGCAGCCTCTGTCACTGCGGCCAGTTGGACAACCCCCCAGGGTTCTCTGAGACCATCGAGGAATGGATCAACTCGAAGTGACGATAAAACCCATTCTGGCCGTTCTTGGCGCCATAGTGGCTGCGCTAGTGCTGACTTTCCTCTTGCGAGTGATTGCCAATCATGCGTTCCGGAAGGTTCCTGACTTCAAACGCCGCTCCGCACCGGCCAAAGCTCCGGTTTTGGTGGTCCTGCTTTGTATAGGGGTGCGCATAGCTTTGGCGAGCACAGTAGCCAATCAACCGTGGTTTCATCCGGTGGACTTTGCCCTGATGGTTGCCTTCATTGTGGCTCTATGCTGGTTGGCTTTGGCAGCATTTTCCGTGGCAGAACGGTTGATTCTGCGCCAGTTCACAGGGCGGGTCAAGGACAGTAGACGTCGGCGCAGGCTCACCACCCAGATCAGTTTGGGCAGACGCATCCTCAGCGCGCTGGTCATCACTTTGGCGGTGGCCGGGTTGTTACTGACCATTCCCGAGGTGAGAGCACTGGGCACAGGGATCCTGGCTTCCGCCGGGCTGATCTCCATAGTTGCTGGCTTGGCCGTCCAAAGCTCACTCTCCAACGTTTTTGCCGGAGTTCAGCTTGCCTTCACCGACGCCCTCCGTATTGATGACGTGGTGGTGGTCGAAGGGCTGTGGGGCCTGGTCGAGGAAATCACCATGACCTATGTAGTGGTTCGTGTATGGGATGAACGCATGCTGATTCTGCCCTCCACTTACTTCACCAGCACTCCCTTTGAAAATTGGACAAGGAACAGCCCCAAAATTAAGGGCACCGTGGAGTTCGACGTCGATTGGCGGGCTCCGGTGGGCCAGCTGCGGGCGCACTTGCATGAAACACTTGAAGGCACGCCCTTGTGGGATGGTCGCACCGGCAAACTGGAAGTCACAGATACTGTCAATGGACTGGTCCGTCTCCGTGTGGTGGTCAGCGCCGAGGATAGCGATGACCTGTGGGATCTACGCTGCTTGGTCCGCGAATCCATGCTCTCTCATATCCAGCGCCTGCAAACTGTATCGATCCCGCGTCAGCGCTGGGAACAGGCCTCAGAGAAGGTAGACACAGCAGCTAAGGCCGGCTCTGGCATCATTGCGGATCTGGTAAATGAGGCTACGGTGCCAAACTCACCGACGACGAGGAAGTAGTCTCTGTACCAACCAAGCAGAAATAATAAACGCGCTGCTCACGGACTCCACATTGGCAGTCCACGAGCAGCGCGCTTATTTTTTGTTCGCTCACTGGCTGGTCCAGAAGCAATCAGGCCCAGCCCTCGGCAGAGAAGATTAGACCAGACGGGTCAGCCAGCCGTGCAAGTCCTCAACTACGCCTGTTTGAATGCCCACCAGTTGCTCGCGAATGGCTGCAGTAACCTCGCCTATGCCAACTGCGGGGGAAGCGATGGGGCCCTCCGCCGTCTTCAATTCGCCAATCGGAGTGATAACAGCAGCTGTGCCGCAGGCAAAGACCTCGGTGATATCCCCTGCCGCCACGCCGGACCGCCATTCATCGATGGTGATCTTGCGCTCTTGGACCTGCATGCCTCGATCGGCGGCAAGCTGCATCACGGATGAACGGGTAATCCCGTGCAGAATGTGGCCGTTGAGTTCGGGGGTGACAAGTGTGCCGTCCTTGAACACGAAGAAGATGTTCATGCCGCCAAGTTCTTCCACGGCGTTGTCATTGTTCGGATCAAGGAACAGGACCTGCTTGCAACCGTTGGCCTCGGCCTCCATTTGCGCCGCAAGTGAGGCGGCGTAGTTGCCACCGCACTTTGCCTCGCCTGTGCCACCTTCGCCGGCACGGGCAAAGGTAGTGGTAAGCCAGATTGAAATCGGTTTCAGTTCCCCACCGAAGTAGTTGCCCGCCGGGGATGCAATAACGCGGTAAGAGACCTCCCGCGCGGGTCGAACCCCTAAGAACGCCTCGGTGGCAATCATGAACGGGCGCAGGTACAGGGCATCACCATCGTTGGTGGGCACCCATTCCTGATCAATTCTCACCAGCTGGCGCAGTGACTCCAAGAAGGTCTCCACCGGCAGCTCCGGGAGCGCCACTCGGCGTGCTGAAGCGTTCAACCGGGCGGCATTGGCTTCGGGACGGAAGGTCCAAATGGAACCGTCGGCGTGCCGGTAGGCCTTCATACCTTCGAAGATTTCCTGGCCGTAGTGCAACACTGCAGAAGCCGGATCCATGGCAATGGGACCATAGGGTTCAATTCGGGCATTGCTCCAGCCACCGGCACCCTTGGCATCAACCTTATAATCAACCACTGCCGTGTGATCAGTGAAGTAATCGCCAAAGCCGGGGTTGGCCAAAATGGCCTCACGCTCCGCGCTGCTCTTAGGGCTTTCGTTGCGCTGCTGAGAAAAGGAATGCTCATTGGCGATCTGGGTCATGCTTCCTCCACATGGTTGTGCCCGCCATCGGTAGTTCCTGCTTGAGGCGGAGTTCGGTACTTTTTTGGCGGGTCCGACACTCCCGGACCCGCACTGTGAAACTACCTCAACTGTAGTACCTACCCGGCGTGCTGTGACCCACCGCGCGTACTAGATTCATGTGCTGGCCAGTGGCAAGGGGCAGAAGTACGACGCCGTTAGAGGGCCGCCGCTATAGCGTCACCAATGGCGCTGGTAAATCTGGGCGAGCCCGCTTCGCGGGTGGCAATATCTGCTGCAACTGCCGCCTCAATCTTTTGCGCTGCATTGCTGTGACCCACGTGGTGCAGCAGTAGCGCAGCTGAGAGGATGGCCGCCGTTGGATCCGCTTTTTGCTGGCCGGCAATATCCGGGGCAGAACCATGGACGGGTTCAAACATGGACGGAGCCGTGCGGTCCATGTTGATATTTCCCGAGGCGGCCAAGCCAATTCCGCCTGTGACGGCCGCTGCCAGATCGGTCACGATGTCCCCAAATAAGTTGTCGGTGACGATCACATCAAAACGTGCGGGATCGGTCACCAGGAAGATCATGGCGGCATCCACGTGCAGGTAGTCAACGCTGACCTCAGGGAATTCCGCCGCCACTGCTTCAACTGTGCGCTTCCACAAGTGCCCGGCGTAAACCAGCACATTGTGCTTGTGCACGTAGGTGAGCTTCTTGCGGGGACGCTCATTGGCGCGGCGGAAACCATCGCGGACCAGACGTTCCACACCGAATGCGGTGTTCACAGAGACTTCCGTGGCCACCTCGTGCGGGGTGCCTCTACGCAGCACTCCGCCGTTGCCAACATAAGGGCCCTCGGTTCCTTCGCGGACCACCACAAAGTCAATGGTGCCCGGATTCGCCAAAGGTGAGGCCACGCCGTCGTACAAGAAAGAGGGGCGCAGATTGACGTAATGATCCAGGCTAAATCGCAGCTTCAGGAGCATCTCGCGTTCAATCAGCCCGGAGGGAATGGAGGTATCCCCAGGTGCTGCACCCACGGCACCAAAAAGAATGGCATCATGGCCACGGAGCGCTTCGATGGTGGAATCCGGCAGTGTCTCACCTGTGGCCAACCAGTGCTCAGCTCCGAGCAAGTAATCAGTGAGCTTTAGGCCAAGGCCGTCACTGGCGCACACTTTTTTCAGGACCTTCACGGCCTCGGCGGTCACTTCGGGGCCAATACCGTCGCCTGCAATAACAGCAATGTCCAACACGGAAGGGTCCAGCACGGCAGTTTCAGTTGATGCGCTCATAGTTTCAGGGTAACGAAACCATCCACATGATGGTCAAAGCATCTCATATAATGAGATTAGGCCTTAATGGATGCGTAGCTTTCCAGCGCTTCGCGTCGGGTGACCTGCAGATCCACAATAGGCTCCGGGTAATCGCTGGATAAAACCTCCGGCACCCACCGGCTGACATATTTCGCCGCAGGATCGAATTTCTTAGCCTGAGTCAACGGGTTAAAGATCCGAAAATACGGCGAGGCATCCGCACCAGAACCTGCCACCCATTGCCAGTTTGCCGGATTGGAGGCAGCATCCGCATCAACCAAAGTATCCCAGAACCACTGCTCCCCCACCCGCCAGTCAAAGCCAAGGTTCTTCACCAGAAAACTGGCCGCAACCATCCGGACTCTGTTGTGCATCACCCCTGTATGCCACAACTCCCGCTGACCGGCATCCACCATTGGGATTCCTGTCTTACCCTGCTGCCACGCCGCCAGGTGCTCGGCGGAACGTTCATCGCCACCGGCAGTCCGCCATGGGAAGTGATCAAACTGTGGGCGCAGATTGGTGGTGGCCAAATCCGGGTGGTGATACAACTGATGCCAGCAAAATTCACGCCAGCCCAGCTCGGAGGCAAACACGGCGGGACCAGTTGATCCAGCCGGCGTGGAACTATGGGAGGTTGGACCGCTCTGGCGGATCTGCGCCACTCCAGCCCATATCTGGAACGGGCTCAGCTGCCCCCAACGCAAGTAAGGTGAAAGCCGGCTTGTTCCGCGTTGGTCAGGCCTGTCGCGCGCGTCGGAGTAATCCCCTACCCGCTCATTGAGGAAATCAGCCAGCAGTTCATGGCCGGCCGCCGCCGTGGGCTGCCAGTTTTCACGCAGCCCGCCGGCCCAATCGGGGGTGGTGGGTAGCAAGTTCCAGCTTTCTAGCCCATCGCTTTCTGGCAGCAGAGCGCCAAAGCCTGATCCGGGGTCGGGATGGCCAAGCGGTGCCCTGAAGTCCTCGGTGGAGACTGTTCGCCAGAAAGGTGTGAAAACCTGATATGGATTACCTGCCCCGGTGCGCACTTTCCATGGTTCATGCAAAAGGTTGGCTTGGAAGCTTTCGGCGTGGATGCCCTGGTCTCCCGCCCAGGACTTGACCGCTGCATCGACCTCTCGTTCCGGGCCGCCATAGCGTCGGTTCCAGTAGAGGGCTCCCGCTCCCAGCTCGGCGGCCAACTCGGTGACAACCCCAACGCCGGGGCCACGGCGCAGGATTAGCTCAATACCCAGCTGGGCAAGTTCAGCTCGAAGGTCTACAAGTGCGTAGTGTAGCCACCACTTCACGGCCCCACCCAGTGCCCGGATACCCGGGGACTCCTGATCCAGGACGTAGAGCGCCACAGCGGAACCTTCCCCGGTAGCAGCTAGTAAAGCGGGGTTGTCGGCCACGCGCAAGTCATCCCGAAACCAGACGATAGAGACATTCATGAGTAGGCCTTTCGGTACTTGGGTAGCTGGGTCGCTGGGTCGCTGGGTCGCTTGGAAGCGGAGCGGTTCCAGGGCAACGATTACTAGCTGCCTCGGAGAATCAGCCAGATCAAAGTCAACGTGACAAGGAATCCGGTGAGGTAGTTCAGCCATAGGAATCTCTTCCAAGCAACATTGGCGCTTGCGGAGGTGGCATCGGTGACACGTAGATAGGGGCCAACATTGATTAAGTACGGCACGGCCAACACGGCAGCAAAGGGTGCTGGGGTCCATAGCATCAGCACGCCCGCCATGGCGTAGGCAATAAAGGAAAACCACGCGGTGAAGCGGGCACCAAGCACGGTACCAATGGAGGCAATATTCGCCTCCCGGTCCGGTACAACATCCTGCACAGCACCAAAGGCATGGCTGGCCATGCCCCACAGGAAGAAGGCCAATAACACGGCCCAAACTGCGGGGGAAAACTCAGCGTTAACCAAGGCCAAGCCGTATACGGCAGGAGAGACAAAATGCGTGCTTGAGGTAATGGAATCCAGGAACGGACGTTCCTTGAAACGCAGAACTGGCGCGCTATAAGCCACTACGGCGAACAAGGATACGGTTAGAACAATATTTGCACCCACACCCCCTTGGGTGGCCAGGACCAGCACAAATGGTGCAGTGGCAATGACGGCGGCCCAGAGCACAAAACGGTGGTGGCGGCGGTCCAAAACCGCCCCTTCTACTCCCCCTTTGCGGGCATTGAGTAGATCCGATTCGTAGTCAAAAACATCATTGATGCCGTACATCAAGAGGTTGTAAGGGATCAGGAAGAATATTGTTCCCACCACAAATACCCAGTCGATCCGTCCCGTCACCAAAAAGTAGGCTGCTGCGAAGGGATAGGCCGTATTGACCCAAGAAACAGGGCGTGAAGTCACAAATAAATCCTTCATGATTTTTTCCTCCCTGTCAGCAACAACCAAAGCCCTGGTAGCAGCAGCACCCCACCAAGCGGGTACGCAAAGTCTTCAATGGGAGCCAGACCAATGTGCAAACCGTTAAGCGTCTCACCAGCGTAGTCAAAGAGACCCGAAGCAATCATCAGGTTGTCGAAGACCACCGTCAGCCCCACCATGACGAGCAGAGAAACAAGAACAGCGGTACTCACCGTCCGTTTCTTTGGGCTGCGCCACAGGGCCGCTACGAAGATCAGAGCAGCTAGCGAAAGGAAGATCGCATTGAGCTGAAGAAAATTCATCCCTGCCCACCTCCTGGTTGGTGTTCCGGTTGGTGGTTTCCACGCCGGCGTCCACGCTTAGTTGCCCGCGAGAGCACTCGCTGAGCTCCGGTAAAGAGAATCATCGTTTGATAGCACAAGAACAGCAGGAAAAATGCTTCTTCCAGTGGCAGTTGCTCCCCGATCATGATCCCCGTCATCAGCGGGGAATCGCGGTGTAAGAAGATGCCAACAGCAATGGCCCACACATCCCAGGCCAGGAAAAAAGCTGTACCCAGAAGAAGGACTGCGGCGCCCGCAAGTGGCTTGTCAAAGAGGAACAGTTTCCACCGGGCATCGATAAGTGCCATGCACCCTAACAGGGCCAGCAGAATAGAGAGATAAATCACGGAGCGTCCACCTGTGCATCCAAGGGCTGTGCATCCAAGGGTCCTGCGGTGGCGTCACCGCGGACCAATTTAAGCACTATTTCTGCGCTGATCATGCACATGGGCACACCGATTCCAGGCCGAACGGAGCTTCCTGCATAGTACAACCCTGCCACCTTGGCGTTGCTGTTGCCCGGGCGCAGGAACGCACTTTGAGTCAGGGTGTGGGCCAGGCCTAATGCGCTTCCTTTCCATGCGTTGAAGTTATCTTCAAAATCCGCTGGGCCGTAGCTGCGCCGGACCACAATGCGTTCTGCCAGATCAGGGGTGTTAGTCCACGCGGCAAGTTGGGCGATGGCCGCATCGGCAACTTTTTCCACCTCAGGTGAGCCAGCGCCGTCGTGCCCGCCCTTCCCCCACTTCGTCAACGCCGGGGCCGGAATCAAAAGAAACAGGTTCTCGCTGCCAGCTGGAGACACTGTAGGATCTGTGGCGCTGGGGCGACTGACGTACAGGGACGTGGTGCTGGCAAGCGCCTGGCCATCAGTGATGCGGGCAAAGTTGTCCTGCCAGTCGTCGGTGAAGAGCAGGTTGTGATGGGCAAATTCTGCCAAGGTGCCGCTGACACCTAGGCAGACAAGGACGGCGCTGATACCCGGATCCGTCTTCTCCCATTTGCTTTCTTTTCGCATGCGCAATGGCTCCGGAAGCAGCGCCGTCTCTACGTGGTGCAGATCCGCAGCCCCCACAACAAGGTCGGCACTCAATCTGTGCCCAGCACCGGCGTTGTCTTGCCAGGCAACTCCCTCGCAGCGAGCTTTTTTCCCGGCCGTTTTGGTGAGAATCTGCGTTGCTGTGGCTCCGGTGATGATATCTACCCCTGCCGCACGGGCCACACGCTCCATCGCATCAACAACGGCAGCGAATCCGCCTTGCGGGTACAACACCCCATCCTGTAAATCCAGATGGCTCATCAGGTGATAAATAGAGGGCGCCTTGTAGGGGCTGGTGCCCAGAAAAACGGCAGGATAACCCAGCACTTTTTGTTGCAGTGGATGTGTAAAGCGTGCCGCCACAAAGCCGTGCAACTTCTGCGTCAGAAGCTTGGCAAGCCTGGGCGCATGGCGAATAACCTGGGGGCTGAGGAAGCCGCGAAGAGTACTAAATGGATCATAAAGAAAGTGCCTTTTGGCCAAGTTGTAGGCCAGCTCGGCGGAGTCTAGGTAGCGTTCCAGCTCTTCACCGGAACCGGGATCTTGGGACTCGAAAAGGGCCGTGGCCAGTCCACGTCCTGTCCGTACTTCGGTTGAGTCCGTGCCGGGCTGCGCTTTCCCGTCACTGCCGATGTTGGCCGCGGCAATCAAATTTGGGGAGTTCCATAATTTGTAGGCCGGATCCAGCCTGACTAGCTCCAGCTCGGCAGCCGCGCTAGTGCCCATCATGGCGAACCAGTGGTCAATGACTTCCGGCATGAGGTACCAGCTAGGCCCGGTGTCAAAACTGAATCCTTCACTTTCCCACCTGCCCGCACGGCCGCCAAGCTGATCCCCTTTTTCCAGAATCGTGACAGCGTGCCCGTCCCTTGCCAAGAGCCCAGCCGTGGCTAACCCTGAGATGCCTCCACCAATGACGACGCATGTTTGGTTCATAGGTGTGCCTCCTGTGGCAAAAGTTTGCGGGGGTTGATCCGGGTAGTGCTGGTGAATACTCGCAAAGCTATACAGACTTTTTGCCAGTCAGGCACGCGGACTCGACGTTTCACCAGATTGGCGGCCGGTACTTTTCCGATCCGATCTACAAGCGCTAGAAACAAATCATGCGCCAAGCGCACAGCGCGTTGCGCCGGAGGTGCAAGAAACACCATGCCTGCCCTGGCTGCAGCAAGGTCGTCCCGGATGTCCTGCAGCAGTTCGCGTTTATGCGCATCGTTGAAAACAGACGGGTCCAACCCGGGAAAATAAAAACGGCCCAAGTCACCACTGTCAGCACCTAAATCACGCAAAAAATTCACTTTTTGAAATGCGGCACCCAAACTACGAGCGGAATGGATCAGCTCCTGTTCATGACCGGGCACGGAGCCTTTCATGGTTTGGAAAACCTGCAGGCACATAAGACCCACCACTTCTGCAGAACCATAAATGTATTCCGCTAAAGTTTCCGCGGAATGCACTGTTTCAAGCACATCCGTTCGCATCGAAGCAAAAAAGGGTTTCGTCAACTGGGCATCAATGCCCACCTGCCGCGCCGTCAAGGCAAAAGCATGAACCACCATGTTGGTGCTGTAGCCACACTCCAAAGCCTTTTCGGTTTCCTGTTCCAAATTATCAAGTTGCCAACACACTTCTTGCGCATCGAGCCCGGCCGCGGCAGCAGCGCCGTCGACCACTTCATCAGCAATCCGGACCAAAGCGTAGATATTCTCGATGTGGCGGCGCTCTTTACGCCCCAAAATCCAGCAGGCCAGCCCAAACGAGGTTGAATAGCTGCCAATCACCACCCCTGCACTGCGGGTGGCGGTATCTGAGTAATGC
The DNA here is from genome assembly GCF_030063205.1 of Arthrobacter antibioticus. GTDB lineage: Bacteria > Actinomycetota > Actinomycetes > Actinomycetales > Micrococcaceae > Specibacter. The sequence continues at coordinate 793,581 of NZ_JASISQ010000001.1, forward strand.
CCTAAGGGATCCATTCCCATGCTTAGTTTTTCCTTGTCAGGACGTGATCGCAGATGCGGCAAAGTTCGGAATAGAGCGCTTCTGGCAGTTCCAGCTGCCCTGCCTTATCCAAAGCATCCGAAACCAGGGATTCGGCCAGACCCACAGCAAAGTCCTGCGCCCCTAGTTGGTGGAGGACCTCACGCATGGAATCCGTGCTTGCCCGCCCTGCCTTGAACGACTCCAAAGCAGCTACAAACTCATGGGAGCCTTGGGCAAAGGTGGTCAAGATGGTGCGTTTACCCTCGCGAAGGTCAGAGTCAACCGACTTGCCAGTCTGGGCGGATTCGCCGAATGTTCCCAGAACATCGTCAATGATTTGGTACGCAATGCCAATGTCGCGGCCCACCGAGGCCAACGCATCGGCAGTGTCTACCGACTCGCCCGCCAACAACGCTCCGGCACGCAGGGGCATTTCAAAAGAATAAACAGCGGTTTTTAGCCGTTCCATGTTCAGCACTTCTGGCAGTTGGGCATCCAAGCCTCCCAGTGAGAACAACAAGTCATCGAGTTCACCGGCGGCAGCGGCAAAAATTGCCTCGTGCATGGTTTCCAGGATCAGCATGCTGTGCGGGTGGGACAGTGCGGCCGAAGTAGCCAAGCGAAGTGATCCTGTCAGCAACAGATCTCCGGCAATAATGGCGGCGGAAAATCCGGCATGATCAGCGTCAGCATCATCATGGCCAAGAGAGGCCGCCATATCCCGGTAATTTGCGCCAATGGTGGCCGTGCCTCGGCGGATAAAGTCTCTGTCAATGACGTCGTCGTGCACCAGCAATGCTGCGTGCAGGATCTCAAAGGCCGCGGCCATGTCTGCGCAGGCACGCAGATTGCTGCCACCAAACGCCGAATATGTCATATAAACCAGCTTGGGACGCATCCATTTACCACCATCGGTGGTCTGAGCCATCCGATTCCAAAGAGAGCTGAACGCCGGTGAGTAGTTGCGTGCGCGCTCCTCGTGTCCGGCAAAATACTCGTGTAATGACGCCTGAACCTGCACCTTGAAAGAACCCCAATCCGGCGTCCCCGCACTGATCATAGGCTCTCCCAAAGCCGGTCTATCAGCGGAAACGCTGCTCCTGCGATCCGTCATGGTTCCACCTCGTAACGTGTCTGGACCTTGATTGGTTGTTGGCATCACTGCACACCTTTAGCTAGTGCTTGGGTCTGGGTAAGGTCTGGAAATTTGGCTTCGAGGTCGCTAATGCGGCTGGTAATCGATTCCACCACACCGCTAAGGAAATCTACTAGCACCCGCTGTCCCTCGTCATCGTAACCGCGGGCTTTTCTATCCACTGCCAAGATCATGGGCATGAGTTTTTCCATGGTTGCACGGACCGATTCCGGGCTTGGACTGATCACTGAGCGGCGTCTGTCGGTGGGATGCGGTGTCCGCTGGACATGGCCTTTGCTCACCAACCGATCGATCACTGTGGTGGTGGCCGCAGGGGTCAGATGGAGTAATTGGGCTAACTCGCCCGGAGACATCGACATCCGTTTCATCAGATGCTGCATGGCCGCAAAGTCCGTTTCATTGACGTCCATTGAACGCCGCATGATGAACTCCATTTCCTCGTTCAGAACGAGAATCTCGCGAACCAAAACCGAAGCCTGGTGCATCTGGCCCCGAGGTGAAATACCTTGGCCATTGACCATATCCGACTCCAAAGTTTGATTATAAGAAAATCTAACTACATAATGGTGGAACGAAGTCGTTTTGTCGAGCCGGAGGTAGTGAACATGGCCAGGATTGCTGTTGCAGGAGCTACCGGATATGTTGGTGGCCGGCTAGTGCCTTTGCTCCTCGACGCCGGACATGAGGTGACCGTGCTGACCCGCAACAGCACCAAATTACGTGACGTCCCCTGGCACGATCAGGTGAAAGTCCATGAAGGCTCCATGGAAGATGAACAGACGGCTGACGAGCTGTGCTCCAACGCAGAGATTGTCTACTATCTGGTCCATTCCATGTCAGGAGCAAAGGACGCGGTTGCCGATTTTGAGCGGATAGAACGTCTCTGCGCCATGAACTTGGGCAAGGCTGCCCGCGAGGCTGGGGTAAACCGCCTTGTTTATCTTTCTGGCCTCCACCCCAAAGGCAAACTCAGCCGCCATCTGGCCTCCCGCACAGAGGTTGGCGATATCTTGATGGCCTCCGGCACGCCCACAGCGGTTCTTCAGGCTGGTCTTGTCATTGGTTCGGGCTCGGCAAGTTTTGAGATGGTCCGCCACCTCACAGATGTTCTCCCTGTGATGCCGGCCCCTAAATGGGTTATGAACAAGATTCAACCTATTGCCATCAGGGATGCTCTACACTACTTGGTCGGTGCCACCACGCTTCCACCGGAGATCAACAGGACCTTCGATATTGGCGGGCCCGAAGTCCTGCGTTACGCGGACATGATGCGTCGCTATGCCCAGGCTTCGGGTTTCCGGCCTCCAGTAGTCATTCCACTGCCAGTGCTGACCCCATGGTTGGCAGCCCAGTGGGTCAACCTGGTAACCCCAGTCCCCCGCAGTCTGGCGATTCCCCTCGTTGAATCGCTGCAACACGACTGCGTGTCCAGCGAAAATGACATTGCCAATTACATTCCCGAACCTGACGGCGGCCTCACCACCTATAAACACGCGGTGGAACTAGCGCTGAATAAAATGGAAGCTGACACGGTAGAAACTACGTGGGCCACTGCGCACGCACTGAGTGCGCCCGCAGAGCCGCTACCCAGTGACCCCGACTGGGCAGGTTTAACAGTCTTCACCGATGAGCGAAGCAAAACAACTGATGTTCCTGCCAGCCAAGTGTGGGCGGTGGTGGAAGGGATCGGCGGAGAGAACGGTTACTACTCACTTCCTTTGGCCTGGTCGGTGCGAGGCTGGATGGACAAGCTTGCGGGCGGGGTTGGTCTAACCCGAGGACGGCGCAGCCCCACCCATCTCCAGCTCAATGACACAGTGGACTGGTGGCGGGTAGAAACCCTGGATCGCGGCCGTCTGCTGCGGCTGCGTGCAGAGATGATTGTCCCGGGCCGGGCCTGGCTTGAATTTGAGGTCACCCCGTTAGCGGACGACGGCGGCGCCCCGGGCAGTGACTCAGGCTCCGGTTCCCAGGGGAAACCCGATCCCGACTCTGGCGGGAGTATTTTCCGCCAGCGAGCGGTCTTTTTCCCCCGCGGGCTGTGGGGGCGTTTGTACTGGCTGGCAGTGCTTCCTTTCCACGGCATCATCTTCAAGAACATGGCGAGCCGAATCACGGCAACTGCTGGCCGCCGCTGAGGTTCATATAGCCGGTACTCCATCTCTCCACCCCTGGCAGGATGCCGCGTGCCCCCGCGCCACCTAGAGTTGGAGGTGTGATCATGCATTCCATCTACGATTGGTTCCGCCGGCACCGGTTTGCCGTGGATTTTATTCTCATGGCTGTCCTGTTGCTGATGGTTTTTCCCTTCAGCATGACGGACGTGGGCTATCCTGGCGCCCTTTCTAACACTTTAGTCAGTAGCATCTTCGCCGCAGCCTTGGTGGTTCCTTTAGCGTGGCGGCGCACACGGACTGTCTTGGCTGGGAGCCTTATTGCGGGGGTTGCGCTACTGCAGTGGGCCTTGCATGTTCCTCCGGCACCGGCCAATATTGCTGTGCCTCTTGTTGTTTACGCCCTTGCGGCGTTCGGACCCCGGTGGGCCAGCCTAGGCGGACTCGGCCTGGCTTTAGTGGGTGCCGTCCTGTTGGTCACCCGCTATTTTTACAACTTTGGGACAACCTCGTTGGCAGATCTGCCATCAGGGATTGTCACCATCATTTCGGTCTGGGTATTAGTCCTATTTAGCTGGACAGCAGGGGATTTAACCCGCACCAAACGCTTGCGCGAGCAAGCCCTCTCCGACCGTGCCAACCGGCTGGAAATCGAAGCGCAGCATGAACGCGAACTGGCAGCCAGCGATGAACGTGCGCACATTGCCCGCGAAATGCACGATATTGTGGCGCATTCTCTTTCCGTCATCATCACCCAGGCCGACGGCGCCCGATACGCAGCAGTGGCCAATCCTGAGATTGCCCCTGAAACGCTGGCCACAATCGCCGCCACGGGCCGTTCATCTCTGCAAGAAATGCGCCGGCTTTTGGGCGTGTTGCGGGGTGACGCCGAGGCCTCAACCCGCCCGCTGCCAGGCCTGATGGACCTTGACGAGCTTCTTTTGGGTATCCGCGCAGCCGGACTACCCGTGGGTTACAGTGTCACTGGCGATTCAAGACGCCCGCTGCCTGCCGGGGCCGAACTCACCGCGTACCGCGCCGTTCAAGAAGCACTAACTAACGTCATGAAGCATGCAGGCCCCAACGTTCAAGCCACCGTCAATCTTGGGTGGAATGCCCGCGGGTTGGAAGTTAGTGTGAACGACGACGGCCGCGGAGCCTCCAGCCCAACCCCTGCCGGCGCCGGCGGAAACGGTTTGCGCGGTATGGCTGAACGGGTCAAGCTTTACGACGGAAAACTTAGCGCGGGCCCGCTCCCCGGTGGAGGATTCAACATCACAGCATTCATTCCCTATTCGGAGAACTAACCTCATGACACCTAACTCCCCCATTCGCGTTGCCTTAGTGGATGATCAGCAATTGGTCCGCTCAGGTTTAGGCATGCTCATTAATTCTCAGGCCGATCTTAGCGTGGTGGTGCAGGCCGGCAACGGTATCGAGGCATTGCAGAGACTCGCCGTGACAGCCACGGATGTGGTCCTCATGGATGTGCGCATGCCCGGAATGGACGGGTTGGAAACTACACGAAAATTGATGCAACGGATCAATGCTGCCCCGGAGGGATCATGGCTGGCCGATCTGAAAATTGTGGTACTGACAACTTTCGATCTGGATGAATATGCGTTGGCAGCCATTCAGGCCGGGGCTAGTGGATTCCTTCTGAAAGATGCCCCTCCGGAAGAGCTGCTCGGAGCCATCAGAACAGTTTTTGCCGGCGACGCGGTGATTGCCCCCTCCACCACACGGCGACTCCTAGATCATGTGGCACCCATGCTCTCAGCACCCAGTCTTGCCAATGACGCCAACGCAGCAGCCGTGGCCAGCCTCACCGGGCGTGAGCATGAGGTGTTTGTGTTGATTGCCAACGGGCTTTCCAACCCGGAGATCGCTACTCAACTCTTTGTCTCAGAGGCCACTGTCAAGACCCATGTGGGCCATATCTTGGCCAAACTGAACGCCCGGGACCGTGTGCAAGTGGTGGTCATTGCCTATGAGACTGGGATCGTCTCCCCGCGCTAACCCGCCGAGATTGGAGATAACTACCCCTCACCCCCGCCGAGATTGGAGATAACAACACCTCCCCCTCGCCGAGATTGGAGATAACTACCCCTTTGATTCGTGGTCGAGACACCCTATTCGCCGTTTTTTTAGGGTTAGCCCTTCACTGCACCTGCTGTCAGTCCCTGCACAATGAACTTGCTGGCGAAGGCAAAGATAACCAAGGTTGGGACAACCGTCAGTACGGCGGCAGCTGACATGGAACCCCAGTCAATGTTGAAGCTGGAGATAAAACCGGCAAGCGCCGTCGGAATGGTCTTGTTTTCATCGCTATTCATCAACGTCACCGACAGGAATAGTTCATTCCAGCAGTTGACGAAGTTGAAGATGAAGCTGGCAGCAATGCCCGGCATCATAACGGGCACCAAGACACGGAAGAGCGCACCAAGTCGTGAGCAGCCGTCAATCATGGCAGCCTCCTCCAACGCATCCGGCACGTTTTCAAAGAAGCCACGGAGCATGATGGTGCAGAACGGAATACAGATAGCGATGTAGACAAGAATCAGTCCGGTTTTAGAATCAACCAAATTGAAGTTTGTCATCATCATGTACAACGGGCCTAGTGCGATAAATCCCGGGATCATCTGGGTCAGCAGAAAGGCTCCCAAGACCGCGCCGCGTCCCGAAAATTGAAAACGTGCCAGCACATATGCCGAGAGCAGGGAGATCAGGGTCGCCACCGTGGCGGCAACTGTGGCCACCAACAAGCTGTTGATCATGTACCGGCCAAAATCGGACTTCGTGAACAATCCAACGTAGTTCTCCAAGGACAATTCCTTGGGCCAGTAGTCTAGGGGCAATGAGTAGATTGTTCCGGGAGCCTTCAGTGACGTGACAACAATCCAGTACAACGGAAAGATCGTCACAATCAACGCGAGGCCCAAAAAGATGATCTTGGTGGTGCGCCCCAAAGCGGTTTGTTTATTGATCATCGGTTTGCCTTTCGGGGACGCACGGCCATCAGGTAGAACGCGGCAAACAACATCAAGGTAAAGACCACTATCAAGCCCAGTGCCGAGGCCTGACCGTAATCACCCTCTTGAGTAATTTTGATCATGTAGGTGGTGATGATGTGGGTTTGGTCAGCCGGTCCGCCGCCGGTCATAGCCCAGATGACATCCGGGAAGTTAAAGATCCAGATAATGCGCAAGAGAATGGTAAGCCCCAGCGTGACTGAAATGGCTGGCAGAGTAATGCTCAAGAAGGTCCGGATTTTCCCGGCACCGTCAATCGCCGCCGCTTCATACATGTCTTCGGAGACTGACTGCAGCGCGGCCAGAATCATAATGGCGAAGAACGTCACGCCGTACCAAATATTGGCCACAATGATGGCGGTCATGGCGAAGCTGGGTTCGGCCAGCCACGGGATGGGCGAGTCCGTCAGCCCCGTCTTCATCAAAAGATCATTGACAACGCCGAACTCGGCGTTGAACATCCAGCGGAAGAGCATACCGATCAGGAATCCGGACACGGCCCATGGGAAGAAGATGAGCGCTTGGTATGCGCTGCGAAATCTGAAACGCCGTTTGAGGAACAATGCCAGCGCAAACCCGATAACCACCTGGGGCACCAACGAACCAACCACCCAGACAACAGTGTTGCGAACAATAGTGCCAAATTCTGGATTCTCGAAAAGGGTAACGAAGTTGCCCCAACCAACCCATGAGGTGTCGGAAAGATCGTTAAGGTTCCAATGACGGAACGCCATCTGGCTGCCCGAGATCATTGGATAGTAGGTAAAGATGCCAACAAAGATTGCTGCGGGAGCCATGAAGGCCAGTAGCGTCAGTGCGGTCCTGGAGTTGAACCGTTTCTTCCGGGAGTAGACAGTCTTCGGTGCTGGTGGTGCGCCGGCAAGGCTCTGCCCGCGCACCCCCTCCTGCTTAGCTTTCAGTGCCACAGGTGACTAGCCCGCCATCTTTTCGGTCCAGTAGCTGTCCCAGCTGGCCAAGAGTTCCGTAGTGGTCATCTTGCCGGTGAGAACGCGCTGCAGTTCGCCGTCGGACTTCTTAATCCATTCGGTCCACCAAGCCACGCCACGGGGCTGTACGGCCGAAATGTAAGTCTCCGGGTTCTCGGTCATGGTGACGTATGCGGCCCAGGGGCCTGTGCTGTAAAACGGATCCTCGGCAGCAGATTTCAGAATCGGGACCAGTGAGTTGTCCTTGCTAAACTGCGTGGCCGGCTCGCCCTGCGAGAGGTACTTGATGAGTTTGATGGCTTCTGGCTTGGCGGTGCTGGACTCAGCGATACCCCAGCCTGCCGTTGCTACCGGTTGGATGGCTTTACCAGTGGGGCCAACAAGCAATGGTGCAACATTCCACTGGTCATCCTTGATGGATTTTGACTCCTTGATGGTGGCGATTACTTCAGGGTCCTGGAGCAGAAATGCTGTGGAACCGTTACTGAAGCCTTGAACCATTTCCGGGTAGCCCCATGCCACGGACGACGGCGGAGATCCTTTCTTGAAAATCTCCAAGTAGTCATCCATGGCCTGCTGTGCCTCGGGAGCGGAGAAGATGGTTTTTCCGTTGGTGAGTTTGAAAGCATTCTCTAGATCAATCTGATCTGCTGTGTAGGCCTCGATTACGGCGACGGCGTTGGAGTTGGCATTGGGTCCTCCGCGGAAGGCGTAGCCGAACTTATTGGCGTCGGGTTCGTTCAGCTTTTCTGACTGTTTCAGGAGGTCCTGCCAGCTCGCCGGTGGTCCGGAGAACCCTGCCTCCTTCACCAAGTCCGTGCGGTAGAACAGCGAGAGCCCGTAGAAACCATAGGGAATGTAGTAGGTCTTGCCGTCTTGTTTGGAATAGTTAACTGCGTTATCTGTGAGGTTCGTCCAGCCGTCCCAGTCCTTCAGATCCGCGCTCATGTCATACAACCACTTATTCGCGCCGAAGGAGCCAACCGTGATGTCTCGGGCTTCAACCACGTCAATGCCTTTACCAGACTGCAGCATTTGCTGGATTTTTTGATCTGCCGAGTCCGTTGGTGGTGAGATGAGGTCCACCTTGATACCAGGATTAGCTTTTTCAAATCCTGCCAAGAGTGATTTTAAAGTGTCCGTTCGGGTGGGATTAGTCAGGCTCTCAACCATTTTTAGGGTGACCGTGCCCTCTGCAGAGGAATTACCTCCGCCACAGCCGGATAGGGCAAGAACTGCGGCAACGCCCAAGGCGGTGACGGTAGTGATTTTCTTTTTCATGGGAGGCCTTTCATAGTGTGGCGGCGGTGTGTTTTGCGGAGAGCTACAGGGAGCGGTTCTGCGTGGCTAACGCAGATGTGCCAGTCGGAAAAGTTCAGGGACCGCTCGTTCGGCGAAGTATTCATAATCCCTGGCCGTGTTGTAGACATGGGTCGAAAGCCGCAGGAAGCCGGCCCCGCCAAAAGTGGTGATAGCGGTTTCAATGTTCAGAACCTCGGAGATCCAGGCACGTACGGCGTGGGAATCCTCGTGCGTCGTTGCCAACCCTTGGGGAAGCCTGACCAGCCGCAACTGATTAACCTGCATTCCGACGTCGACCGCTGCATCCTGCCCCGTCTTGGCGGTGAGGGCATCTTGGATAATGGACTGGCCGTAATCTGCCAAGGCGCAGGAGTAACTCCGGACGGCATCCCACCCATAGCGGGTTTCAATGGTGTCAAAAGCGGTCTTGGCCGCCATCCACGGGCTGACATCCTGAGTGCCCACATGATCAAAGTTCTCTGGAAATGCGTGCGGGAACCCCCAGGAATCGATCAGCGGGTGTAATAGTTCACGCAAGGGTCCGCGAGCCACCACCGCTGCCGTTCCCCGAGGAGCGCACGCAAATTTGTGCAAATTGCCTACCCAAACGCCCTCGAAATCCGGCACGGGCTCAGCTTCAGCCCCGGGTGAGTGTGCCCCGTCCACCAACAACGGGATGCCCAATTTCTTGGCGGCCCGGGCGATCTCCAGCACCGGAAGAGCACGCGCTGTAGCCGAGGTGGTTTGATCGATCACGATCAGGGCCGTGCGCTCGGTCACCTGCGCCATGATCAGTTCAGCGCTCTTGGCCGCATCGGCCTCTAGCGGCACGACGGCGACACGCACCTCACCGTTACATTCGCGGGCGACCCGGCGCGCACCTTCTAGAACGGCACCATAGGCATGATTTGTGGTCACAATCTGGGCGCCGGCGGCGAAGGTCATAGAATTGTAAACAACACTGACGCCGGCACTGGCATTAGGGACCAAAGCCAAGTCATTGGCAGCCACGCCAAGGAAGTCAGCAATTTCTTGGCGGGTGGTGGCCAAGGCTACGGACTGGCCCATGAACCAGGTGCAGGGGTTGGCCTCCATGCGAGCCTTCAAGGCCAGCTGGTGTTCCTGAGCGGCACGGGGCACGGCGCCGAACGAACCATGGTTGAGATGAAGTTTGTCAGCGCTCAGCGACCAATCAGTCAGGGCGGGCTGCCCCTCCGGAGTCAGAAGCGCGGATGGTGCTGTGCTGCAAGAAGAAGCCACGGAGTACTTTCTGTTGGCGGCTGGTAACGATTCATCAGTAAGCTACCTCACATTTTGGATCAAGACAAGAGATGAGTTAGTAAAATTGTCCGATGACTTTTACAAACTGACTGCAGACGGCCTGTTTTTGCTAGCGAATACATAAAAGACATATGAGGACTTTTGCAACACATATGATGAGTCTGTAGATTTCGAAGGACCATGACAACAGTTACCGAAAGGGACTTCCGATGAGCGCAGTGGAGACGGCCATGCAAGGGTTGCGGGCCAAGATCGCATCCGGTGAGCTGCTGCCTGGCCAGAAATGCCCGCCCGAAGGCGAACTGGCCGCACAACTTGGTGTTTCGCGTAGTTCCCTACGCGAGGCAATCCGCGCCATGTCTGCCTTGGGCGTTATGGAAGCTAGACACGGCTCTGGAACCTATGTTTCCTCCCTTGAACCGGCACAGATCCTCAAGGGCTTCGCGTTGCTAGTGGACCTTTTCCCCTTTGACAGCGTTCTTGAACTTTTCGAAATACGCCGCTCCTTGGAATCACATGCTGCCGCCGGGGCAGCGGCCCGGGCAACACCTGAGCTCATGGCAGAATTGGATGATCTGGTGGCCAAAATGGAGGCCACCGAGAACTCCGCTGACATCTCCGACTTAGATGCCCGCTTCCACGAAGCAATTTGTGCCGCTGGCGGCAATTCAACTCTGACCTCATTGATGGGTCTTTTTCGGTCCCGAGGCCGGCATTTCAATGTTTTTGACAGCGTTGAAGGAGCGAACGTGCGCGAGGCCAGCAACAAGGGCCATCGGGACATTGTTGAAGCGATCAGAAACCGGGACCCTTCCTCCGCAGCCACAGCGACCGCCGGGCACATTGCGCAGACGGAGTTCTGGCTTAAGAAACTCAGACCCGCGCCCGACCTTGACCGCTAGGTCCGGCTCCGGCCCATTTTATGGACCCAAACTGGCCCCTCCGGGACTGCACTCCACACCTGGTAGGACGTTCCGGCGTCGGACATTACCCTCATATCCACCCTTGCTCCGATCCGCCAAGCCAGTAAAAAAAATAGGCTGAAGCCATGACCATCACAACAGAGCAAAAACAACGTACGCTAGCGGTTCAGGCCCGCGGATTGCGTAAAAGCTACGGCAAAGGCGAGACAGAGGTGACCGCGCTGAAGAACGTGGATCTGGATTTCCCCGCCGGCCAATTCACCGCGATCATGGGCCCCTCAGGCTCCGGAAAATCAACACTGATGCACTGTTTGGCTGGCCTGGACTCAGTCTCTTCAGGCACCATCCATCTAGGCGACACCGAGCTAACCGCACTGAACGACAAGGCTTTAACACAACTGCGCCGGGACCGGATTGGCTTCGTCTTCCAAGCCTTCAATCTAGTCCCGACCCTGACCGCAGAAGCCAACATCACTTTACCGGTGGCCCTGGCAGGCAGCACAGTGGACAAGGAATGGTTCACCTTCATCACCACTACGCTGGGTTTAACCGACAGGCTCAAACACAAGCCGCACGAGCTTTCCGGAGGCCAGCAACAACGGGTTGCCGTTGCCCGAGCTCTACTCACCCGCCCCGATGTCATTTTCGGCGATGAGCCCACGGGAAACCTAGATTCGCGCTCCGGCGCCGAAGTCCTGGGCATGTTGCGCCGCTCATCCCGGGAGATGGGTCAGAGCATTATTATGGTCACCCACGATCCGGTGGCAGCCTCCTATGCTGACCGCGTGGTTCTGATGAACGACGGCGAACTGGTGGGCCAGTTGGAGAATCCCACCGCCGAGTCGGTGCTGGCTTCGCTGGCTTCCTTGGGGGCATAAGTCGTGTTGCACGTTTCCCTGAGCCAACTTAAAACTCATTCGCGGCGGTTTATCGCCATTACTTTGGCCGTGCTCCTAGCGGTCGCATTTCTTTCGGCAACACTGATGGTCAATGCCTCCACAAAGGCATCCTTGAAGGCCAGCATCGGCCAAGAGTACGCATCAGCCGATTTGCTCATCTCCCCCACAAACGAGCAACTGTTGACGGCGAGTTCGGCTGAAATGGTTGCCTCATCTTCACTGGTGGCTCAGTCCTACCCCCTGATTTCGGTGTATGCCCAGTCTGATCTAGGCAACGCTTCCCTTGGCGCGTCCTTCCGGAATATGCCGGACAACCCAGCCTTGGAGCCTCTCGCGTTACTTTCGGGAGCATGGCCCTCCAGTAAGAACGAGGTGGTGGTGGATGCGCAAACCGCCAAGCGCAATTCCCTCACGATAGGTAGCAAAGTCACTGTGAAAGGTGAGGCCGTATCCGGCAGCAATACTGCCTCCGCAGATGCCACCGGTGGCGCTGCTGCAACCAGTCTGCAGGCAAGCATCACCGGCATCATGGCCTCCTCCACAAACCCCATGTTGCAGGGCTCAGCGCAATTTGTAGGCACACTGGCCGCAGTGCGCACCATTGCGCCCGGCGACGCTAACTTTGACAGCATCGCTATGAAGCTAAAACCCGGTGTCACCGTGGATGAGGCCAAATCGGCGCTCTCCACCAGTCTGGACCGTCCTGCAACAACAATCCTGACAGCGGATGAAAACACCACTGAAATGGTGGCCATGTTCACAGGGGGTCAGGACCAACTGACCATCATCTTGTTGGCATTCGCCGCCGTTGCCTTGCTAGTTTCGGCATTGGTGGTCTCCAATACGTTCTCCGTGCTGGTTGCTCAGAGGACTCGGGAGTTGGCACTGTTGCGCTGTGTTGGAGCCAGCCGGAAACAGATTCGCAACTCCGTCATAGTTGAAGCACTCATTGTGGGCTTCGTGGCCTCGATACTGGGTGTTCTTACAGCGGCGGGCATCATGGCCTTGATCTTGACGCTGCTGGCCAACAACCCTGACTTCACCTTCGCCACTTTGGCGGTGCCGCCGTCGGCCATCATTGCCGGGCTTGTGGTGGGAACCTCGCTCACGGTACTGTCCGCTCTAGTTCCCGCCCGAGCTGCAACAGCTGTGGCACCTCTGGCTGCGTTGCGGCCCGTTGATGACGCCTCACTGCAGAATGCTGGCGGCCGCGCACGTCTAATAATCGGGATTGTGCTCACGCTGCTCGGCGGCGTGGGGCTGGTTGTTGGCGGCCTGAGCGCAAACCTACTCTTGGCGTTGCCCTCCGGAGCTGCCTCCTTCATAGGCATCCTGATGATGGCCACTCTCATTGTGCCCAAGCTGGTCTCACTAGCTGGGATACTGGCTCGTCCCGCCGGGGTCCCGGGGCGAATGGCCGCCGCCAACGCGGTGCGGAATCCGCGTAGGACCACGGCAACGGCCTCAGCCCTCCTCATTGGAGTGACTCTTGTAACCATGATGATGACTGGCGCAGCAACAGCCAGACATGCCTTTGATACCGAGCTTGACGGTAGTTATCCGGTCGATATCACCGCCCAAAGCTATCCCGGGGCAACCGCGATTTCGCCGGCCGATATCGCAGCAGCAGCGGCACTCCCTGGCGTCAAGCATATTGCCAAACTGGAGCTGGTTGGTTCCATAGTGGTCGGGGATACGCAGCTGCCTGCCTACGCAATATCAGAGTCCGATGCGCTGGCTTTACTGGCGAATCCCGCCAACCGTCCCGGCCCTACATCAGCAGTACTGCCCAAGAGTTTCCAAAGCACCTCGGTCAGTCTGGCCGCCGGAACTCAAACAACCACTCTGAGCGCAACCCCAGCCACAACCGATGGCTCAAATGCTCTGGTTTCCTTGGCGAGCTTCCCTGCGCTGGATGCCGGCGACCCGCTGCACAGCCAAGAAATTGCTCCCCTATGGATTTCCGTTGACGAGTCACTAGATGCTAACGCCCTAACGGATCTGCGCACATCTCTGGCCAGTGCGTTGCATATTGACGATTACCAGGTCAGCGGTGCCGTTCTGGAGAAGGCCATGTTCAACCAGATCATCGATATGTTGCTGCTTGTGGTTACAGGGCTGCTGGCCGTGGCCGTGTTCATTGCGCTGATCGGCGTGGCGAACACGCTGTCATTGTCCGTGTTGGAACGGACCCGGGAAAATTCCTTACTGCGGGCCCTGGGTCTCACACGAGGTCAGCTGCGAGGCATGTTGGCGCTGGAAGCAGTCCTGATTGCCGGAGTTGCCGCGATCATAGGCTCATTCATGGGCGTCATCTACGGTTGGGCTGGCGCGCAATCGGCCCTAGGCAACTTTGCCGACGTCTCAGTCATGATCCCTTGGGGTCAAATCTTGATGGTGGTGCTCGTAGCTGGCGTTGCCGGTCTCCTGGCCTCAGTAGTGCCGGCTCACCGCGCTGCGAAGGTCTCACCTGTTGAGGGAATGGCCATGGACTGAGCGGCCCCTGCAGCGCTAAAGCCGCCGGTTGCGGATAAAGCCACTCGGCGCCGGGTGGCTTTATCCGCAACCGGCGGCTTTACCCAATGGGTCGAGGTTGTGCACAGCCGGGAGTTATCCACAATTGCAACCGTGCCTCTTTCACTCTCGCTCTCCGGGTGGAACGCTCGGATGTATGAACTTGCCACGCCTGATCCGTCCGGCCGATCTTGAAAAGGTGGGACAAGACCGCCGCGCACTTGTCACGCTTACCAATAAAGGTGAGCTGACACGCCTACGGCGTGGCATCTATATGAAATCTACCGAGTGGACTGAACTCAATCTGCCACAAAAATACGGCATGAAGACGCTCGCTTACCAACAACAAACACTGCGACAGCCCGTTTTTACGCATGCCACCGCTGGGCTCCTATGGGGTCTTTGGCTAGTGCGAACACCCCAGAAGCTGCACGTCATGACGGATGTTATGACCAGCGGCCGGTCCAAGAACGGGGTGGTCCGTCACCGCGGTTCGATGACTGAAGGGATGCTGCGCTGTGGCCCGTTCTTACTAACAGACAAAATTACAACCGTCATGCAACTGATTCTGTCACTTGATTTTCCCTCCGCGGTGGCCATCTGCGACTCAAGTTTGCGCATCCCAAACCGCAACTACATGCTCAATCACTTCACTCCCGCAGGTTCGGAGTCGGACTTCACCGAGCCAACATGGCAGAGCACAGACCCACAAGGTCCGCCATTACAGCTTGCGGACCTTGTGAACTCAGCAGAGCTCCTACCCACCAAGGCCGCGCAGCGACGAGCCCTTGCCATCATCAACTTCAGCTCCTCCCTCTCAGGATCGGCCGGCGAGTCGATCAGCCGTGCAAAAATGCACCAATGGGGATTCCCCGCGCCCGTACTGCAAAAACATTTCACACTACGTGATGGCAGCAACGCGTTTGTGGACTTCTGGTTCGAGGAGCAGAAAATAGTGGGTGAATTTGATGGCAAGGGCAAGTACCTGCGCGGTGATTGGGGAGGTGGGCTCAGCATTCAACAACGCGTGTTGAAGGAAAAGCAACGTGAGAACCAGATCCGTGCCCAAGGAAATGGTTTCGTGCGCTGGGATTGGAAGGAAATGATGAACAGGGAACGGTTCATCTACCTTTTACGCGAAGCGGGACTGCGTCAAAAATAGCGCCGCCCACCACAAAAGCCGCCGGTTGCGGATAAAGCCACCGCGCGCGGGGTGGCTTTATCCGCAACCGGCGGCTTTTAGGTAATAAGGGAGACTACGCCTCGGCCGGCTCCTCATACCGTGGGAAGATCGGCGTCGGAGCGGGCAGCACGGTTCCGGCCACCAAGGGAGTGGAAATGGCCGTGAACTGGCGAAGCGTATCCTCTGCTTCGGTGCCCTGGCCCAAAATTGTCAGCAGCTTACCGGCCGCGTCAGGCATCACGGGCTGGATGAGGATCGAAACAATGCGCAGGATCTCCAATGTCACGTACAAAACTGTTTCCATCCGCGCCACATCAGTCTTGCGCAGCACCCATGGGGCCTGCTCGGCGAAGTAAGCGTTGGTGTCGCCCAAAACAAGCCAGATCTTCTCCAACGAGCCATGGAAATCCTGCACCTCATAAGCGTTGCGTGAGTGCTCAAGCAGCCCATGTACAGCAGCCAAAATCTCCTCGTCGGCAGAGGTGAATGCACCAGGGGCAGGCACGGTACCTGAGCAGTTCTTCGCCACCATGGACAGTGAACGTTGGGCTAGGTTGCCCAGGTTATTAGCCAGGTCAGCGTTCATACGACCCACCACAGCGTCATGGTTGTAGGAGCCGTCGGCCCCGAAGTGAACTTCACGCAGCAAGAAGAAGCGCACCTGGTCCAACCCGTATTGGGCAACCCAGTCGGCAGGAGCCACCACGTTACCCAGCGATTTGGACATCTTCACGCCATTGTTGTGCAGGAAACCGTGGATCATTACGCGCTTGGGCAATTCAAGTCCGGCGGACATCAAAAATGCCGGCCAGTACACGGCATGGAACCGGGAGATATCCTTGCCGATGACGTGAACATCTGCCGGCCAGTACTTTTTGAAAGCCTCTGAGTCCACATCAGGGTAGCCCACACCTGTTAAGTAGTTGGTCAGCGCATCAACCCAGACATACATGACGTGTTTGTCGTTGCCAGGAACCGGCACTCCCCAGTCGAATGTGGTCCGGCTAACCGAGAGGTCTTCGAGCCCTCCCTTGACGAAGCTGATGACCTCGTTGAAGCGCGTTCGGGGGGCACCAAATTCGGGTACAGAGTCGTAGAGTGCCAGCAGTTTGTCTTGGTAATTGGAGAGTCGGAAAAAGTAGCTTTCCTCTTCGGTCCAGGTCAGTACAGTATCGGTGACCTTGGAGTAGCGGTTTCCGTCCTCACGCAGTTCCGTCTCATCTTCGCCGTAGTAGGCCTCGTCACGAACCGAGTACCAGCCCTCGTACTTGCCTAAGTAAATATCCCCGGCCTCTTCCATCTTCTGCCAGATGGCCTGAGAGGCGGAGTAATGATCGGCGTCGGTGGTGCGAATAAAACGGTCATAGCTAATGCCAAGGGCCGCATGGGTTTCCTTGAAAATTGTGACGTTGCGGTCAACGAGTTCTTTGGGCGTGAGGCCCTCTTTTTCAGCCGTCTGGGCAATCTTCATACCGTGCTCATCTGTGCCAGTCAGGAACATGACATCAAAACCGTCAAGGCGCTTGAACCGGGCCATGGCGTCGGTAGCAATGTATTCGTACGCGTGCCCAATGTGCGGAACGCCGTTGGGGTACGTGATGGCGGTTGTCAGGTAGTAAGGCGTCTTGGCCGAGTCAGTAGTTCTCACCCTATGAATTTACCGTGAAAATCCTTAAACGTAGATTCCTGGAACACCGCATGTCCACGCTTGGAAAGTGAACGACGGCGCGGTCCCCACCAAAGTGGGGACCGCGCCGTTGTTGTACCTAGGAAGAGGTGTGGAGATTAGTCTTCCAGGTCCACTTCGCGGGCCATGGTGGCACCGATCTCAACCTTGATGGCTTCCAACAGTGACTGCGGCACGGAGCTGTCAACCGTGATCAGGGCCAGCGCCTGCCCTCCTTCTGTGTGGCGGGCAACCTGCATGCCGGCAATGTTGACCTGGTTCTCCCCCAGCAGGCGACCCAACGCGCCAACAACGCCGGGACGGTCCGCGTAAGCGATCACCAAGAGGTGATCGCTCATCGGGATTTCAAGTTCATAGCCATTGACCGAAACGATCTTCTGAATCTGCTTCGGGCCAGTCAAAGTACCTGAAACGGAAATCTGCGAATCATCCGAGAGCGCCCCGCGGATGGTCAGCACGTTGCGGTAATCAGCAGACTCCAAGGTGGTGATCAGGTTGGTCTTGATGCCGCGCTGCTCGGCCAAAACCGGTGCGTTGACGTAGGAGACCTGCTCGGAAACAACATCCTTGAAGACACCCTTAAGTGCAGAGAGTTCAAGGGCTTTGACATCGTGGGCGGCAATTTCACCGGCAACTTCAACATCAATGGCGGTGACAGAAGCGTGGCACAGTGCAGTGAAGATCCGGCCCAGCTTCTCAATCAGCGGGATACCGGGGCGAACGTCGGGGGCAATGACGCCACCGGCCACGTTCACGGCGTCAGGAACCAGCTCGCCGGCAAGGGCCAGACGTACTGATTTGGCAACGGAGACGCCAGCCTTTTCCTGTGCTTCATCCGTGGAGGCTCCGAGGTGGGGTGTGGCAATGACGTTATCCAGACCCAGGAAGTCAACGTCGGTGGCAGGTTCCTTGACGAATACGTCAATGCCAGCACCGGCAATGTCACCGTTGCGCAAGGCGATGTTCAGGGCAGCTTCATCGATCAAACCACCACGGGCCACGTTGATGACGTAGGCGGTTTTCTTCATCTTGGCGAATGCTTCGGTGCCAATCATGCCCAGTGTTTCTGGGGTGCGGGGCATGTGGATGGTGATGAAGTCCGACTGCTCCAGCAGCTCATCTAGGGACAGGAGCTGCACTCCCAGGCTGGCGGCGCGTGCTGAGGTGACGTAGGGATCGTAGGCAACGATCTCCATGCCAAATGCCTTGGCGCGCTCGGTGATCAGGGCGCCGATACGGCCCAAACCAATGATGCCGAGCTTCTTTTCCAGCAGTTCGGTCCCGGTGTACTTGGAACGCTTCCACTCACCATTTTTCAGCGCGGTACTGGCGGCCGGAATGTGCCGGGCCAGGGAAAGAATGTGACCGATTGTCAGTTCGGCGGCAGAAACGATGTTCGATGTTGGTGCGTTGACCACCATGACCCCGGCCCGGGTTGCGGCCTTGATATCAACGTTATCCAGCCCCACACCCGCACGTGCAATGATCTTCAGTTTCTTCGCCGCGGCGATGGCCTCGGCGTCTACCTGCGTTGCGGAGCGAACCAGGATCGCATCAACGTCAACAATGGCGGAAAGCAAAGCGGAGCGATCTGCGCCGTCTGCATGTCGGATCTCAAAATCGGGCCCCAGGGCCTCGATCGTGGCGGGTGACAGTTCCTCAGCGAGGAGTACTACTGGCTTGGTGGCGCTCACCTGGTGACCTCTTTAGCTTTCGATTGTAATCTTGTGGAGATTCTTGGTGACTGGTTCTTGTCTTGTTAATTCAACAACAAAAGACGGGCTTCAGTTTATGGGAGGCCGGTTTGATCAGACGTAACAATTGCAACAAAGTACGTCGCAAGCGATGTAGGTCACACAGCAAATTCAGCGTGCGCCCAGCGTGTGTTGACCTCCGCACAGACTGTGCCTGCAGTGGCAAAGCACGACGGCGTCCGCTGGACCAGGCAGGTCCGGCAGACGCCGTCGTCGAAGGTTGATAGATAAGCTGCGTTAGCGGGCTACGGAGCCTTCTGTGTAGTCATCGCTGGTCTTGATCCAGGAGAAGAGCTTGCGCAGTTCGCGGCCGGTGGCCTCGATCGGGTGGTCCTCGCCCTGCTTGCGCAGCGCAGCGAACTCGGCGCCGCCGTTGTCCTGATCGTCAATGAAACGCTTGGCGAACGCGCCATTCTGGATGTCTTTCAGGACAGCCTTCATGTTTTCCTTCACCTCGGGGGTGATCACGCGAGGACCGGAGACGTAGTCGCCGTACTCTGCTGTATCGGAAACGCTCCAGCGCTGCTTGGCGATGCCACCTTCAACCATCAAGTCAACAATGAGCTTGAGCTCGTGGAGGACCTCGAAGTAAGCAACTTCGGGCTTGTAACCGGCTTCGGTCAATACTTCGAAACCGTACTGAACCAGCTGTGAAGCACCGCCGCAAAGAACCGCCTGCTCGCCGAACAGATCCGTTTCGGTCTCTTCGGTGAACGTTGTCTCAATGACGCCTGCACGGGTTCCACCGATGCCCTTGGCGTAGGACAGTGCCAGCTCGCGTGCTTTGCCTGTGGCATTCTGCTCAACTGCGATCAAGTCCGGCACACCGCGGCCGGCTTCGAACTCGCGGCGCACAATGTGTCCCGGACCCTTAGGGGCAACGAGGGCAACATCAACGTCGGCCGGCGGCTGGATGTAACCGTAGCGGATGTTAAAGCCGTGGCCGAAGAACAGTGCGTCGCCTGCCTTGAGGTTCGGTGCAATTTCTTCTGCGTAAACAAAGCGCTGAACCTGATCCGGTGTAAGGATCATGATCAGATCGGCTTCTGCGGTTGCCTCTGCAACACTGAGGACGCGCAGGCCCTCTGCCTCTGCCTTGGCACGTGACTTGGAGCCTTCTTTGAGGCCCACTCGAACGTCAACACCTGAATCGCGCAAGCTCAGTGCGTGTGCGTGGCCCTGGCTGCCGTAGCCAATGACGGCGACCTTGCGACCCTGGATGATGGAGAGGTCTGCGTCGTCGTCGTAGAACATGTCGGTCACTGTATTGCTCCTTGAATGAATGGTGTGTGTTGCCAATGGTGAAAAGTATTTCATGCCGGACGCATGGGCCGGCGTGTGCGGATGGTGTGCGCTATGAGGCGCGCAACGCCCTATCGCTCATGGAGCGGGATCCCCGCCCAATGGCTAAGGTGCCTGATTGCACGATTTCTCGGATGCCAAATGGCTCTAAGACGTTGAGCAATGCTGCAAGCTTGTCCGCGTAACCGGTGGCTTCGATGGTCAATGAGTCTGTGGACACATCAACTACTGAAGCCCTAAAGAGATCTGCAGCCTGGGTTACCTGCAATCTCGTAGCGGCGTCCGCCCGTACCTTGACCAGAATGTGGTCCCGTTGTACGGAATTCTCTGAAACAAGTTCAACAATCTTGATGACGTTGACTAGCTTATTCAGTTGCTTGGTGACTTGTTCAATCAGTTCACCGTCAGCATCAACCACAACTGTCATGCGGGAAATTCCGGCATTCTCTGTGGGGCCAACTGCTAGGGAGTTGATATTGAACGCGCGGCGGGCAAACATGCTTGCCACACGGGTCAAAACACCGGGTTTGTCTTCAACCAGTACGGAAAGAGTATGTCGAGTCATGTCTAGTCCTCCTCGTCCCACACTGGGGTCATGTTCCTGGCAACTTGAATTTGATCATTGCTGACACCTGAGGGCACCATAGGCCAAACCATGGAGTCCGGGCTGACAACGAAATCGATGATCACTGGACGGTCATTGATGGCCAAGGCCGCTTCAATGGTGGCGTCAATGTCTTCAACGCGTTCGCAGCGCAGACCAACACAGCCATAGGCTTCAGCAAGCTTGACGAAGTCAGGGACCCGAATGGTGTCGTGGCCGGTGTTCAGGTCCGTGTTTGAGTAGCGGCTGTTGTAGAACAGTGTCTGCCACTGGCGCACCATACCCAAAGAGGAGTTGTTAATGATGGCAACTTTGATCGGAATGTTGTTAATCCGGCAGGTGGCCAGCTCCTGGTTGGTCATCTGGAAACAGCCGTCACCGTCAATTGCCCAGACAACGCGGTCGGGGTTGCCAACCTTTGCTCCCATGGCAGCAGGCACCGAATACCCCATGGTGCCAGCGCCTCCTGAGTTCAGCCAGGAACGGGGACGCTCGTACTTGATGAACTGCGCCGCCCACATCTG
Organism: Arthrobacter antibioticus; assembly: GCF_030063205.1. GTDB lineage: Bacteria > Actinomycetota > Actinomycetes > Actinomycetales > Micrococcaceae > Specibacter. The sequence continues at coordinate 814,824 of NZ_JASISQ010000001.1, forward strand.
GTGCTGGCCAACTCCGGCAGCATACACAGCCTCGGGACCTGACAATGCTCCGATGCGGGAGATGACGCGTTGAGGAGACATAAGCCCGTCTTCGGGCTCGGTCCAGCCCAGCGGGTACGTGTCACGCAGATTGCCCAGGAACGCCCACCAATCACCCAGATCCGGGGTGCCGTTGGCGTCCAGCTCCGTTTTGAGTGCGGCGGTCAGGTCGGGGATGATTTCTTTCAACGATCCCACGATCGGCACATCGGCCGTGCGGTTCTTGGAAATCTCCGCAGGGTCAATATCTGCGTGGATGACCTTTGCATGCGGTGCAAAGCTGCTGAGCACGCCGGTCACGCGGTCATCGAAGCGGGCACCTAAGGTGATCAGCAGATCTGACTGCTGCAGTGCCGTGACTGCGGAAACGGCGCCGTGCATGCCGGGCATGCCAACGTGCAGATGGTGCGAGTCCGGGAATGCTCCGCGAGCCATCAGAGTGGTGACGACGGGGATACCAGTGAGTTCCGCCAGTGCCATGAGCTCGGTGGCGGCGTTGGCCTTGATGACTCCCCCGCCAACATAAAGTACCGGCTTCTTTGATTCACGGATCAACCGGGCAGCTTCACGCAACTGCTTGGAATGGCCGCGAAAAACCGGGCGGTAGCCGGGCAGGTCAATGACAGGCGGCCAGGAAAAGGTCATTTGGCCTTGCTGGGCGTCCTTGGCCACGTCAACCAGAACGGGGCCGGGGCGCCCGGTGGAGGCGAGATGAAATGCCTCAGCCAAAACGCGAGGGATGTCATTGGGGTCAGTCACTAAGTAGGAGTGTTTAGTGATCGGCATGGTGATGCCAACAATGTCTGCTTCCTGAAAAGCATCGGTGCCAATGACTGAACTGGATACCTGGCCGGTGATAGCCACTAACGGAACCGAGTCCATGTGCGCGTCCATGATGGGCGTTACAAGGTTGGTGGCACCGGGGCCGGAAGTCGCAATACAAACACCAACATTGCCTGTGACCTGTGCGTAGCCCTGGGCAGCGTGACCGGCGCCTTGTTCGTGTCGCACAAGAACGTGATTGAGGGAAGATGCCATGAGCGGGTCATACGTGGGAAGGATCGCTCCACCGGGCAAACCAAAAATGTCCTTGACACCAAGCTCTTCAAGGGAACGCACAAGCGCTTCGGAGCCTGTCATCTGAATAGGTGCCACAACATTGTTGGGACCTACGACGTCGGAGGCTGGCTTGAGGGTGCTCACTGCGCCAGAAGTGGTGCTGGCTTGGGCACCGTGTCCAGAGGATTTGGCTGCCATCAGCGATGGGCTGCCGGGCGTTCCTTTACTCATCGGTTCTTCCTTCGGGAAACTCATGCTCTTAGGTGTTTCTTATTTATTTGCGTTCAGTTCTGGGTGCCGAACGCAGTTATACGAGTTGCCGCTGGTGGTGGAAACAAAAAGAACCCCTCAGCCCATAAGGCTCTCAGCGAGGGGTATGCACGTGTCGTGAAGTTCTCTCATTGGAGAACGCCACTGGAGCCATGACCATGGGTGCGGTCATTTCGCCTCACGCGCTAGCTAATGACGCTTGGAAGCTTTCGTTGCATGTGTGTAAGTCTCCCGTTTTCAACGCTTAAGTGTCAAACAGCGAACGATACCGTCTCACTATATGGACCCGAAGTCCACTCTGTGGGTAGGTGCTTCGGATGGTCACGAACGGGACCCCGTAAAGTAGCTCCCTACCTGCCACTCTACGGGGAGGAATGCGCTTACCTCTAGCTGCAATAGGCGCCCGTCGAAGCGCTGTTGACCAACTTTGCATACTTAGCCAAAACGCCTGTCGTGAACTTGGCCGGCAATGGTGTCCAACCAATTTTGCGGGACTCCAATTCGGCGTCGTCAACCAGTAGGTCAAAACTGCGATTCCCAATATCAACACGAATCTTGTCCCCGTCGCGGACAAAAGCGATGGGACCGCCGTCGACCGCTTCAGGGGCAACGTGGCCAATGCACAGCCCCGTGGTGCCCCCGGAGAACCGGCCGTCGGTGAGCAAGAGAACGTCTTTACCCAGCCCGGCACCCTTAATGGCACCGGTAATGGCAAGCATCTCTCGCATCCCCGGCCCACCTTTGGGGCCTTCATAGCGAATAACGACCACGTCACCGGCCTGAATTTCGCCCTTTTCCAAAGCCAGCAGGGCACCCTGCTCACGCTCAAACACACGGGCGGTACCTTCAAAGATGTCAAGGTCGAACCCGGCACTTTTAACGACGGCACCCTCCGGTGCCATGGAACCGTGCAAAATGGTGATTCCACCGGTTTTGTGAATCGGGTTATCCATAGCCCGCAGGACCTTGCCATCTGGATCCGGCGGGTTGATCTCAGCCAGATTCTCGGCAACTGTTTTGCCCGTAACGGTGAGAGCATCACCATGGAGGAGGCCGGCGTCGAGCAGGGCCTTCATAATCACAGGCACACCGCCAATCTTATCGACGTCGAACATCACGTAGCGGCCAAAAGGCTTGAGATCACCCAGGTGCGGGACCTTATCGCCGATCCGGTTGAAGTCATCCAGGCTCAGATCCACCTCGGCTTCGCGAGCAATGGCCAGCAAGTGCAGCACGGCATTGGTGGAACCACCAAATGCCATGGTGACGGCGATGGCGTTTTCAAAGGCTTTCTTCGTCATGATGTCGCGGGCGCGGATGCCCTTTTCAAGCAGGTGCACCACGGCTTCACCGGACTTGCGCGCATACATGTCACGACGGCGGTCGGCGCTTGGCGGGGCGGCGGAGCCTGGCAGGGACATGCCTAGCGCTTCGCCGATGCAGGCCATTGTATTTGCTGTGTACATTCCACCGCATGCGCCTTCGCCGGGGCAGATGGCGCGCTCAATGGCGTCAAGATCCTTCAAACTCATGGTGCCTGCGGCGCAGGCGCCGACGGCTTCGAAGGCGTCAATCAAGGTGACTTCCTTCTCCGTGCCATCCTCCAGCTTGGCAAAGCCGGGCATGATTGAACCGGCATAGAGGAAGACGCTGGCAAGATTCAGCCGGGCGGCGGCCATGAGCATGCCGGGCAAGGACTTATCGCAACCGGCCAGCAGCACGGAGCCGTCCAAACGCTCAGCCATCATGACCGTTTCCACAGAGTCGGCAATGACCTCACGCGAAACTAGGGAGAAGTGCATCCCCTCATGACCCATGGAGATTCCGTCGGAGACCGAAATGGTGCCGAATTGCATGGGGAAGCCGTCGGCTGCGAAAACACCTTCTTTGGCACCTTGAGCAAGGCGGTTCAGGGAGAGGTTGCAGGGGGTGATCTCATTCCAAGAGCTAGCCACACCAATCTGAGGCTTCCTGAAATCGTCATCTCCCATGCCCACAGCACGGAACATGCCGCGCGCTGGGGCGGCATGAATACCGTCCGTAACAACCCGGCTCCGGGGTTTGATGTCCGGCTTGCCATCGGCGGTACGGATGATGCCCTCTGATGATTCCGCTGAATTGATATTCACACTCATGAGCGCCATTCTATGGCTGAAGTAGCGACAGAGGCCACCATTAAACTTTGTTCCCCTGCCGCGCTTCATAAAGTTGACACTAGCCAGTAGGCCACGCGCAGGGTTCAACAGAGAGGACCCAACGCGGAGTGGAGGAAACTTTTATGGTGGCTTTTCTGCACCTAAACCCGTGTCTTCACAGGGAAGAGCGGGAGATTTAGTGTGATACACAACTCAAAACCGGCAAAAGCTGAGACTTCGATTTCACACGGAACCAAAAAGGCCGTATAGTTTCATGTCGTTGCGAGGAACACGATGGACACAAACCGAAGTGCTTCTACGCAGTGAAAGATGCACCCCTAGCTCAATTGGCAGAGCAATTGACTCTTAATCAATGGGTTTCCGGTTCAAGTCCGGAGGGGTGCACTGGTATTGCCGCTCCAGCGCTGGTAACAACCGGTGTTGGTGCGGTTTTTTACTGCAAAGAAAAATACATAAGAATAGTCTGCACCCCTAGCTCAATTGGCAGAGCAATTGACTCTTAATCAATGGGTTTCCGGTTCAAGTCCGGAGGGGTGCACAAAGTGAAACCGCTTCAACGCTGGCTCTCGCCGGGGTTGGAGCGGTTTTCTTATGCCCCAACGTCATAGTTGAGGCCGAACTCGTTGCCCTCGAAGGCTGCACCCCACGAATCGAAGCCCTCCTGTGATGGCTGAACAAGCCAGTGATTTCTAAGTCCGTGCGAAGACTGTGATCCAGAATTCGGTGCCGGGATCGACGGTGACTTCAATAGTCTGCTCTTTCGAGGGGTCATCGACTGGATACGCAACCGAGGCCCCGCCTTGCATTGTGCAAACGGCGCTGCCCCATCCAGACTCCTTCTGAACGATGCTGGTTTTCCAATCACCTGATCCACCGCAATTCACGGTTGTCCCCAGATTCTTGTACCCCTCTGGCAGTGGGTCGAGGTGAATTGTTGTTGAGCCTGTACCGCTAAATTGCTTCAGGACCAGTCCTGTTGGCGTCGCATTCTCCACCCTTGATTTTTGGACCTCAAAAACTATCGCTTCGTGAGCTATCGAAGGGCTCGAAGTTGACGTTTCCGCGCTCCCTGATGTCGGGGCAGGGGATGAATCAACGCCAGTGCAGCCAGACAGGACAAGAGTGAGCAACCCAATAATGCACAATAATGACGGCAAGGTACTTTTCTTATCCATAAGTGCGAGCCTACAACTCACGCCGCAGGAGAGGGACACTGGCTGAGCCGGTTCGGCGGTACTGACAACTACGCATAGGTCAGCCTCAATAGGACTTCTTGTCAACCCCAGCTTGACAACAATGGCGCGTCAACCTTAAGTTGACGTTATGATAGAAAATAATCTCGATGTCTCTCTCCGTAGAGCGATACTGACAGCCGAGCCTGGCCTAGAAAAAGCACTGGAACAGGATGCGGACGCTTACCTTCGCGTTATTTCACTCTCGGCCCAAGCGCTCGAGAGGCTCCCGCTCCTACTCAATTCGGCCGTAGCAGCCGCCAGGACAGCTGGCCACAGTTGGGCGAAGATCGGAGCAGAACTAGGGATGAGCAGGCAGGCTGCCCAACAACGCTTCACTGCCGCGGATCAAACGCCAGCTAAAGCCGTTGGTGCAACCAAAAAACTTCACCCCCTAACTGCATTCGACGAAATGGAAGCCCTCGATCGTGCAGGCAAAGACGGCTGGCACTCGATCGGCTTCGGGACTCTTTACCACCTCATCGAGAAGACCGAGGAACAATGGGAACACCTCCGAGTGCCGGCAACGAGTTCGCGCTCCTCCTTGGAAGCGGCAGGATGGCAGCGAATTGGGCGCATGTGGTTCCCCTGGGCCTACTACACACGGAATACCGGCATTCCGGTCAAAATTATCCGTGCGGTGGATGACTTTTGAAGTGTGGATTCGCCAGCGTACCCAATCACCCCATTTTTTGAGCAGCCTCAACCCCCAGTAGACAACATTCCTTCGATTGTCAGTCTTTCTGAGCCCGATGGCGCAAGCAGCCGGCACCTCATTCAAAGCAGGAACGGCGCCGATTATTATGTCGCTCAGACACTGGTGGACTCGACTCCAAAGAAGACGTGTCTGGTTGTAGTCGATGCCAACGAGCAATGCACGGGCGAACAAGAGTACATGGGAGAATATCTGCAGCTTGGGCCATTATCCCCCTAGCGATTGAGTGCAGTCGTCAGGGGTATTTGAGGCTTTGAGCACCACCCAAAGGAACTCACTTTTTTCACTTGCCGGTTAGCAAGTACATGCTAACGTGCGAGTATGACGAATCTACCGTTTAGTCATCCGACCGCTGGCAACCGGCCAATCGATCCAGCTGCAGCAGCACAAATGCTCACCGAAGCAGACCGTGTGAGTCAACGGGCTGCGGAGGGTATAGACCCCGGTCCGTTGGTAGTTATACGGCGATGGACCCCCGTGGTCCTGTTCATATACGCTGTGAGCTTTCTCTTGGTCTTTTCGGATCAAGGCAGCGCTTCGGCCCCAAATCCATTATTACCAGGGGCCAAGTATGCAAACCTCCTCATCATTCCGCTATTGATGCAAATCCAGTTGGTACAAGGAGCCAGAAACCGTCTCCCCATTGCAGATATCTCAATGTCGCGAGGACGAACAATATTGCAGCTTCTCACTGTGGTTCCTTTCATAGCGATACTTGCCGTTAGCCTCTTTGGAGTCAAGATTCCTTGGTGGGTTTGTATTCTCGTTGCGGTGGGAGTTGCTGCCCCTTCTCTTAGAGAGGTGGGTACCCGGGCCCACAAGAGCTCCGGATACACCCGCGGTCAGAGAACTCCATCCCCAGTGCTCAGCAGTACCGCCAGAGCAACTAGCTTTGTGCTTGGGATCTACTTAGGGGCGGCAAGTGCTGTAATGGTCTTTCCCTGGTTCCCCTTGGCTGCATTGCCGATGCTGATTCTCCTACTCGTTTCGGTGTGCTTCGCAAACAAACGCTGGGGTCTAACTAGTGTTGGTTCCGAATGGCAAGCTCGACACTGGGTTGCTTTCGGGATCTCATTTGTTTTGTTCTTCGCGTTCGTGCTGCTTGTTGTTAAGACCTCTTGGAACACTCCTCTGGTTGGAATCCTCGGAGGCGCTGCCATCGCTCTGCCACTTGTTATTTCTGCCGCCACTTCGCGCAGCAAGCCATGACCACTTCGGAGGAGATGCGTAAACATCCACGGCATCAACTAGATGATGCCTTCATGACACCTGTTCGTTTCTCCACGATGGCAGCGCTGCGTGCCGAACTTGAAATCGACTTCGCGACACTGCGGGATCTCATTGAGACTGATGATTCCGCACTGAGTAAAGCTATCGCCTACCTTCAACGGGTGGGGTACGTTTCCATCCGTAAAGGTTATGTGGCAAACAAGCCCCGTACCTGGGTGAGAGCGTCGCCGCCGGGGTTGAAGGCGCTGGCAACACATTCTGGCGCTCTACAAGCTATCGCGGCAGGTGCCATCTATCTGGAGTGAGCCACCAGGGCCCTTCCTGATCCGTCCCATCTATGCCGAATCTGGTTAGCCTTGGAGTAGTCTGTATGACCAGGCAGTCACACCATGATCTCGTTGCCGGCAGCTATCGAAATGAGGGCGCTCACGAAGCGCTATCGCCGCACGACCGCCCTCAACGGCATCGACCTGAAGATTCCCACCGGCTCGGTCTTTGGAATGATTGGGCCCAATGGAGCCGGTAAAACCACCACCATTCGGCTGCTCTTGGATATTATTCGGCCGTCCTCCGGCACCGTGGCTGTGCTTGGTAAGGATCCGCGTTCCGGCGGTCCAAGCTTGCGAGAGCAAATTGGCTACCTCCCCGGTGAGCTGAAGCTTCAGGGTAGAGTCAGCGGCCGCGAACTGATCCGTCATTACGCAGACATCAGCGGCCCTATATCTAAAGGTGCGATCGCCACCCTGGCCGAGCGGCTGGATCTTGATCTCGACCGCCAAGTACGAACTCTTTCCAAAGGTAACAAGCAAAAGCTCGGGCTGGTGCAGGCGTTTATGCACAAGCCCGCGCTGCTTGTGCTAGATGAACCAACCAGTGGCCAGGACCCGCTTGTTCAGCAGGAATTTTTGTCCATGGTTCGTGAGGCTCGAGATTCCGGAGCGACAGTCTTCCTGAGTTCACATATTCTGCGCGAGGTAGGCCAGGCGGCGGATACTGTTGCCATCCTGCGACAGGGGAAGATCCTTGCTGTGAGCTCGGTAGATGAGCTGCGAGAGAGCGCCGTGCGTAAGGTCCGTGCCCGTTTTACCCGAATAAGTGCTGAAGTGCTAAGGATGACTCTCTCGAAGATCAGTAACCTCACCGAGTTTGATGCCACGGAAAGAAATGGGCTCACGGAATTAACGGCAACGATCAGTGGGGACATCTATGCTTTTATTAGCACTATCGCCGCCTTCTCAATTGCCGAGCTGGCCATTGAGGAACCCGATCTTGAAGAGTCGGTTTTGAATCTTTACCGAGGCGGAGCAGCTGATGCGAAGTAGCGCACTGCCACTGTTCCGCCGCTCGATCGGGGACTCGTGGCGATCCACCCTCGGCTGGACTATAGGAGTCACGGCTGCTCTGCTGCTATACCTTCCGCTATTCCCGGCACTGGGCGGCAAAGACTCCCAGATGGCTCAACTGATCAACAGCCTGCCGTCCCAGCTGGTCAACACCCTCAACTATGGAAGTATCACCACGGGGGCAGGCTATACGGAATCGACCTTTTTTGGCCTACTAGGCTTCGTGCTGATTGTCATAGCAGCAACATCTTGGGGTACGGCTGCAATCGCTGGCGATGAAGAAAACGGCACACTTGAAATCGTGCTCGCACACGCGGTCAGTCGGACTCAGCTGGTACTCGAGCGAACTCTTGCCGTAGTGCTTAGACTGGCCTGGCTAGCTGCCTTTAGCGCTCTTATGATCCTTGCTCTGAACACAAGTTCACAGCTTGAGTTGCTGCCAGCCAACATTGTTGCTGTCGCTGCCGCGGCCGGCATCGCCGTACTCGGCTATGTCCTCAATGCCATCGGCAATCAAAGCGAAAACCTTGACCACCTGCGAGACTTCTCACCCTACGGCTGGGCCTATCACCACACCCCACTAGCCAGCGGCGCCGACTGGGGCGGGCTCGCACTGCTCTATGGTTTTAGCATCCTTTTCATCGTCGTCGCGGTCGTTGCTTTGCGCAGGCGGGACATCAGCGCATAAGAAATCCCCGTTGATTTCGCCGTATCTAAACGATTGAACCGTTAAACCCCGGAGCGGGGCAACAACGGTGAAAGCCTCCGTGCTCACTGCGTGCAAGACTCAGACGATGACGGATGACTCTTTTGGAACGCTGCACCACGTAGAACTTTGGGTACCTGACTTTGCACGTGCGGAGAAAGAGTGGGGCTGGCTACTCTCCAGCCTCGGCTACACGACCTTTCAAAAATGGTCGCGAGGGTGCAGTTGGAAGCAGGGAGCAACGTACATTGTTGTTGAACAGTCCCCGGATCTCACCAGTGGAATTCATCAACGAAAGTCTCCCGGTTTAAACCATTTAGCATTCCACGCCGGCTCATGCGCTGACGTTGATTCGCTATCAAGCACTAGCGCGGAGCATGGCTGGACGCCGTTGTTTACGCAAGAGTATCCCCATGCTGGCGGAGCTGGTCACTATGGTGCGTATCTAGAAAACTCTGACGGGTTCGAAGTAGAGCTTGTAGCCGGCACCGATGGCCTTCACCCGTCCAACCATTCCTGAGCACACTTCTCTAACCAATGCGCAAGCGTGGGAAGCACATCAATTTTCAGGAGCGAGTATGGAGGGCATCCCAGTCCCTCGATGTACCAGTGTCATATTCCCGTTATCCTCGATTGCCACTACGTAATAATCGTCCGGGCTGATGGAGACCAGCAAGCTTTGAACCAGACCCCGAATCCACCGATTCAAAAGGCCCACCTCCGCGATGGCATCGCTGGGTGGAAAGCACGGGATTTGGACAGCGAATTCGCCTCAATCAACCATAAGGAAATATTCTGCTGCCAAAGTGGCGAAGTGTCTGCCCCACCAATTTAGTCCAAGCCAGCAAGTCGCCTACGCTGAAATCAGTTGATTCAACCCCACTGGTCCAGGCACGCCTCACCGCGTCGCTGGCATTTTCATCAGGAGTTTTCCATGACCGAACGTCTTGTCCCCGGCGATTTTGCCCCGGCCTTCAGCCTGCCCAACACAGAAGGCGGTACTACCTCGCTGTCAGATTTTGCCGGCCGCCAGTTGATCATGTACTTCTACCCGGCCGCTATGACCCCCGGGTGCACCAAACAGGCCTGCGACTTTCGCGATAATTTGGCGTCTCTGCAGTCAGCCGGGTACCAAGTGGTAGGCATTTCACCAGATTCCGTGGCGAAATTGGAGAAATTTGTTGCCAAGGAAAGTCTCACGTTCCCCGTACTCAGCGACACGGACCATGCAGTGGCTTTGGCTTATGCCGCCTGGGGGGAGAAGAAAAATTACGGCAAGACTTATGAGGGACTGATTCGCACAACCATTGTCCTCGATGACGCAGGTAAGGTCACCCACGCCCAGTACAACGTCCGCGCGACAGGTCACGTTGCCAAGCTTCGCCGGGACTTGAACCTCGAGGACGCCTAGCCCCCAACCCCGGGTTGGCCCCTAACCCGAAAAAGGACCCCACCAAACCCGGTGGAGTCCTTTCATAAGTGCGCAAGAGGGGACTTGAACCCCTACGCCCGAAGGCACAGGTACCTAAAACCTGCGTGTCTACCAATTCCACCACTCGCGCGAGTGCATTGAAGCAACCACAATACTACCGGTTCAAATGAGTGCATTGCACCACGGTTGGGAAGAAACCCAGCAACTCTTGAGAATCAGCCGTTAGGATGAGTGGCTGATGGAGTGTCCACGCTGCAAGGAGAATCAGAACGTGCCCAGCCCTGCCGGCCCCCTGCGAAAGGCTTACCGGCGCGCAGTGTCAATGGCCGCCGTCGTACTTTTCGCTGCAACCGCATGCACGGCGCCCCCTCTGCCCGGGCCAGATGCCAGCGCCTCAGCAACGACGCCGCCGGCGGAAACCACGTTCAACTTCGGCACGGGCACCGACCCGCTCGGTTTCGATCCGGCTCTGGTGGCGGACACGGAGTCGTACCGGGTGACTCGGCAGGTACTTGAGGGGTTACTGACGATCGACCCCGTTACTGGAGCGCCAGCTCCGAGCCTGGCTACCAGCTGGAAACAGCTCGACGGCGGTCTTAGCTACAACTTCAAGCTCCGCGGAGGTGTGAAATTTCACGACGGCACCGACTTTGACGCGGCCGCCGTGTGCACAAATTTTGAACGCTGGTACGCGCTGACCTCCGATACCCGAGCAGATGGTTCCTCAGCCATGTTCAAACAGGTGTTCCGCGAATTTTCAGACAATCCGCAAAACTCGCTCTACAAAGGATGCACGGTTGATGGGCCACTAGAGGTGACGCTGGGACTAAAAATGCGGCTCACCGGGTTCCTAGACGCGCTCACGCTGCCCGCTTTTGCCATCTCCTCCCCCACGGCGCTGAAGCTTGGCACAGCCAACGTCCTGGATAAGTCATTCTCCGCCAACAAGGTCTCCAGTTACGCCCTGCACCCTGTGGGCACAGGCCCCTTCAGGTTCGTCTCGGCCGCCCCCGGGACTGTCACCATGGCAGCAAACAAGGATTACTGGGGTGAAAAGAGCCAGATCACCACACTGAAATTCACAACCTTCGAGCAGCCCGAAACCAGATTTGCTGCCCTTGACGATGGCACCCTTGATGGTTTCGATCCCGTCACGCCCAGCAATTTTGACAAGCTCATCAAGGGCGGTAAACAGGTACTGCAGCGCGACCCCTTTTCCGTCATGTATTTAGGTATCAACCAGAAAATACCTGTCATGGCTGAACTAGAGGTGCGTGAGGCTATTGCAGCTGCCGTGAACAAGACAACCCTTGCCAGTAACTACTTCATTGCGGGTACGGCCACCACAGCCCAGTTCATCCCACCCAAGCTCAGCGGCTTCAACAACGGCGTTGAGGGTATTCCCTATGACCCGCAAAAGGCGAAGGATTTGCTGGCTGCCAGCAAATATAACGGTGAAGAACTGAAGTTTTATTACCCGGTGAATGCCGCCCGGACCTACCTTCCCTCGCCTGAAAAGGTGTACGCCCAGATTGCCACCGAGCTTACGGCCATAGGATTGAACATCAAGCCAGTGCCTGTGCCTTGGAATGACGGGTATCTCAACGCCGTCACGAAGGATACCGACCATGCACTGAGTTTGTTGGGTTGGAATGGCAGTTATGCCGATCCCGATAACTTTGTGGGGCCAATATTTGGTTCCCCAAGTGCGGAGTTGGGCATGAATGACCCGCAACTGGTCTCCAAAATCACGCGTGCACGCAGTCTTCCTAACGGACCGGAGCGGGTGGCCGCTTACGAGTCCATTAGCAAGCAACTAGCTGCCACAGTCCCGGCTGTTCCCATTGCGTTTCCCATTTCAGCTGTGGCGCTCTCGGATAAAGTGCTCTCCTACCCGCTCAGTCCTGTTCTCAACGAAGTTTTCAACCACGTCAAGCTCACGCCGGCCCCGCCAACAGGCTGACCCGAACGCGCAGTTACCCACCAGACGCATAGAAGTGGTGAAGGCCACTGTCAAGGCCTTGATTTACGTATACAGTGCCTGCCGCGATACGCTTCAATCGCTAGGAAGAGCCTCTACCGGAGTTGACTGTGACCTTCATTTCGAACACCAAAGACGCTGACGTTGTCCTCATCGGGGGCGGCATCATGAGCGCCACGCTGGGCACTATGCTCAAGCAACTCGAACCAAGCTGGAAGATTGTGCTGTTTGAACAGCTCGATACACCAGGATTGGAATCTTCCAGCCCGTGGAATAACGCCGGTACCGGCCACTCCGCGCTCTGTGAGCTTAATTACACCCCGATGGGTAAAGATGGCATCGTCAACCCAAGCAAAGCCATCCACATCAACGAGCAGTTCCAGCTCTCGCGTCAATTCTGGGCGCACCTGGTTGATGAATCGCTGATCGGCTCCCCCAAGGGCTTCATCAACACCGTTCCGCACATGAGCTTTGTTATAGGCGAGGCGCATCGGACGTTCCTCAAGGCCAGGCATGAGGCGCTGAAAACGAACCCGCTATTTGCCTCCATGGAATATAGCGAGGATCCGGGCGCCATCGCCAAGTGGACTCCGCTGGTCATGAAGGGCCGCGACCCTCAAGAGCAGGTCACGGCTACCCGCGCAGCTGAGGGCACCGACGTTGACTTTGGTGCACTGACCCGTGAGCTGATCGGCTACATGGGCAAGAACGACGTCGAAGTAAACTACGGCACTACAGTCACCGATTTGGACCGTAGCACCAACGGCGATTGGGATGTTTCCCTCAAGCATGCCTCTTCCGGTGAACGCGGCCGGATTAAAGCAAAATTTGTGTTCATTGGTAGCGGTGGCGGCGCCCTGCACCTCTTGCAGAAGTCGGGCGTCCCTGAGGGCAAGGGCTTTGGCGGTTTCCCCGTCTCCGGTCAGTTCTTCCGTTGCACCGATGAAAAGATCACCTCTCAACACAGCGCCAAGGTCTATGGTCAGGCGTCGGTGGGTGCCCCACCCATGTCAGTGCCCCACCTTGACACCCGCTACGTTGACGGCCAGCGTTCTTTGTTGTTCGGCCCCTACGGCGGCTTCTCCACCAAGTACCTTAAAACCGGAAGCTACATGGATCTACCCGGTTCAATCCGGCCCAATAACATTGTTCCCATGCTTGCGGTGGGCAAAGACAACCTGGACTTGGTGAAGTACCTCGTTAGTGAAGTCACCAAGTCACGCAGCGGCAAGGTTGAAGCACTCCACGAGTACTTCCCCGAAGCCGAGGGCGGCGATTGGGAGCTCATTACAGCAGGCCAGCGCGTGCAGATCATCAAAAAGGACGCCAAAAAGGGCGGTATTTTGCAGTTCGGCACCGAGGTCATCACAGCGGCCGACGGCACCCTGTCCGCGCTGTTGGGCGCTTCACCGGGGGCATCCACCGCAGTTCCCATTATGATTGAGCTGTTGCAGCGTTGCTTCCCACGCAAATTCAAGCTCGATTGGCAGGAATCTCTGCGTGCAATGATGCCAACTTACGGCACCAAGCTGAACAAGAACGCAGAACTTTTTAACAAGAGCCTTGCCGCCACGGCAACCTCTTTGCAGTTGGAGACAGACAAAGCCTAAAGTACCCCACATGGCTGGACGGGGACCGGCATAAAGCAGTGGGAGTTACTTGATGTTTAATTTGGCCAAAATGTCTTTGGGGAATCGGGCACTGATTGCCCTGATCACTATCTTCGCGATGGTGTTTGGGGTGATCACCCTTGGTTCACTGAAGCAGGAACTCATTCCCAGCATAGAGTTCCCGCAAATCACTGTTGTCTCCGCTATGCCCGGCGCCTCCCCGGCAGTGGTTGACAAACAGGTCAGTGAACCGCTGGAAGCGGCACTAAACGCGGTGGAGGGACTGGAATCCAGCACCTCCACCTCGCGCAGCGGTGTCTCAACGATCAACCTTGCTTTCACCTACGGTACAAATCTTGACCGCGCGCGGAATCAAATTGACCGGGCGATCTCCAATGTCACCCAACGTCTGCCTGAGGGTGTCCAGCCCCAGCCCATAGCGGGCAGCATCGCCGACTTTCCCATTGTGTTCCTCGCTGTCTCCTCCGATCAGGACCTTTCCGCCCTGAACACCGATTTGCAACGTATTGCCGTCCCCCGGCTGATGAAGATCGAGGGTGTGCGCAGCGCCGATGTGACAGGCGCCAATTCCCAGCATATTGAGATCCTCCCGGACCCGGCCAAAATGGCTGCGGCCGAGGTGGATCCCGGCTCCATCGCCAACGCCCTCAAGAACAATGGGACGCTGGTTCCTATTGGTTCCCTCAGTACCGAGGGCACCACGTTGTCCATCCAGGCTGGAAGTCCTGTTGATTCCCTGGACGCCGTCAAGGCGTTGCCGCTGGCTGGAACCTCCGGGGCGCAAGCACCTGCCAGCGCCCCCACGATCGCCTCGGTGGCGGCTGTCTCACTGGCAGATGACGTCCAGACTTCCATCACGCGCACCAACGGCAAGGCAACTCTGGCCCTGTCCGTCACCAAGAAACCTTCAGCTGACACTGTGACGTTGTCCCAGCAGGTCAACGATGTCCTGCCGGAAATCACTGCTTCGATGGGCAACAACACTAAGTTCACCACAGTCCTGGACCAGGCACCGTTTATTGTAAAGTCCATCCATGACCTCACAGTTGAGGGCCTGCTAGGACTGGGTTTCGCGATCCTTGTCATCCTGCTCTTCCTCATGTCCGTGCGGTCAACACTTGTCACAGCCATCTCCATCCCGCTTTCACTACTTGTCACCTTCATTGGCCTGTGGGCCACGGGCTATTCACTGAATATCCTGACCCTTGGCGCACTCACGATTGCCATTGGCCGGGTGGTTGATGACTCCATTGTGGTGATTGAAAACATCAAGCGGCACTTGAGCTATGGGGAGGATAAAAAGACTGCCATTCTCGCTGCCATCAAGGAAGTTGCGGCCGCCATCACGGCCTCCACGCTGACCACCGTCGCCGTGTTCCTGCCGATCGCCTTTGTTGGCAGCCTGGCCGGGGAACTGTTCCGGCCGTTTGCGCTCACAGTCACGTTCGCACTGCTTGCCTCACTGCTGGTCTCTCTCACAATTGTTCCTGTGCTGGCTTACTGGTTCCTGAAATCCCCGGAAAGTGCAGGGGCAGCGGACGACGCCGGAACCGCCTTGAGTGGGCAGGCTCTGCTGAGCGCTGTGGAAGAGAAGGAACGCTCTTCCTGGCTACAGCGCGGCTATCTACCGATCCTTGCCAAAACACAAAAACATCCGGTAGTGACCTTGCTGGCCGGTGGAATTGTGTTGGCAGCCACGTTGGCAATGACTCCGTTGCTTCCTACCAACCTGTTGGGTGACTCGGGGCAAAACAGTGTCAGCATCCAGCAGGACATGCCTGCCGGCACTAGCCTGACGGTCACGGATCAGGCCGCCAAAAAAGTGGAGGCAGTTCTTCGCGGTATTGACGGTGTCACGGATGTTCAAGTCACTGTGGGTAATGCCTCCGGTGGTTTCTCGGCACTGCTTTCTTCAGGTGCCTCCAGCGCGGCCTTTCAGGTCATCACCAACCCCGATGCAGACCAAGTAAAGCTTCAGGACACAGTCCGTACCGCCGTAGAAGGGGTTAAAGATGCTGGTGAGCTGAGTATTGGCTCCCAGGGCGGTGGCCTGGGTATGTCAAACACTGTGGACATCACAGTTAAGGCAACCACCGGTGAGGGACTGAAACAGGCAAGCGAAGAGCTGGTCAAAACCATGGCCTCGCTCCCCGGTGCGCAGTCAGTTGCCAGCAATCTCAGCGGAGCTCAACCGGTCATCCAGGTCAGTGTTGACAGGGCAAAGGCTGTTGCTGCCGGACTCGAGGAACAACAGATCACCGGCTTGCTGGCCGCAACTGTTAGCCCCATCCCGGGCGGCACCGTGCGCATTGATACCACCGATTACAAGGTCCAGATTGGCCAGGGCACCAAGTTCGATTCCCTTGAGGCACTCGCGGGTGCCCAAATACCCACCGCGGCCGGACCTGTGCCCCTCTCGCAGGTGGCCAGCGTCAAGGAAGTTCAAACACCGCTGACGATCACCTCATCTGATGGCCAACGTACCGCCACCGTTTCAGTGACACCTAAGGGCAACTCCTTAGGATCCCTTAGCGGAGAAGTACAAAAACACCTGGATTCCACCACACTGCCAGCCGGTGTTGTTGCCAGCCTTGGTGGCGCAGCAACACAGCAGGCCGAATCATTCCAGCAGCTGGGCTTGGCCATGCTTGCCGCCATCGCCATTGTTTACGTGATCATGGTTGCCACGTTCAAATCGCTCATCCAACCGCTGATCTTGCTGGTCTCCATCCCCTTTGCGGCCACCGGGGCCATTGGTTTGCTGCTCATCACAGGGATCCCCCTGGGTTTGCCCTCTCTGATCGGTATGTTGATGTTGGTTGGCATTGTGGTGACCAATGCCATTGTGCTTATTGACCTCATCAACCAGTACAGGCACCCAGCAGGCGACAGGCCCGCCATGAACGTTGCGGACGCCATTGAGCACGGTGCCCGCCAACGTCTACGCCCCATCTTGATGACGGCACTTGCCACCATCTTCGCCCTGACTCCCATGGCGTTGGGGCTGACAGGCGGTGGAGGCTTCATTTCCCAGCCTTTGGCCATCGTGGTTGTGGGCGGGCTGGTATCTTCCACCGCGCTAACCTTGATTCTGGTTCCTGTGCTGTACCGCCTGGTTGAGGGCCGCAAGGAACGCCACGATTTACTCAAGGCCCTGAAGGTTGTCCATGTGCCCGCAGGTCCATCTGCGGACTTCCAAGATTGGACAACTGGAGCCATTCCCAAGGTTCGCGGGCGCCGTGCCGCAAGCGACTAGCTAGGTAGGGTGGGTCCAAACGCCAGTTTGGGCACAAAGTACAGTGCTAGGGCCGCTACCAGAGCGGTGACACCACAGATGCTCCACACCAACATGTAGCCCTCTAGTGGGGCTGCAGTGCTCCCTGCTTCGGCGGTCAGCGACCCAAGTGCCTGCCCTGCCAAGGCGATGCCGAAAATACAGGAAGCAAAGGCGCCGCCCAGCGTTTTTGTGGCGTTCGTGAGCCCGGCCGCCATCCCTGTTTGGGTCAACGGAGCAGCGGCGGCCGCCGCTGAGGGCAAGGCCGCCACCAAAGCGCCGCTGCCAATGCCGGCAATGGCCATGTTCAGCAGAACCTGGCTCATTGAATCATGGAACGGCAGGAACAAAAGATAACCAACAGCGACAAGGAGTGCCGCTCCCAGCAAGGTGATTCTCGGCGTCGTCCATTTAGTGAGGATGGGATAAAGCAGGGCGCCAAATAAGAGGCCCAAAACGTAAACACCTATCAAGATTGAAACCAGCCCGGAACTGGCCCCGAGCCCGTAACCAACCGTGTCCGGATCGGTCCGGGCAAATGTTGACAGCGGCGCCTGCGCGCCCAACACGGAGACGCCGAATAGAAATGCTGTGAGCTGGATCGGCCACATGCTGGGTTGGCGCAACAGGCGGATATCAATCAGTGGATCTTTATGGCCCAGCTCGTGCCTGGTGAACGGTGCAAGCGCCATAATTCCAAGCACCACGCCAGCCCACGCCCACCAGGTGCCGGGCCCGTTGATACGCATGAATGTCAGGCCCGTGGTAATGAGTAGCAGAGCCGTGGAGAGCAGTGTCAGCCCCATAATGTCCAGACGGCCTCCGGTTCGGCTTTCAGATTCGGGAACACCAAACAAGATCACGAAGAAACACAAAGTGACGGCGATCGCGGGGATCATCAGTGTCAGCCAGAGCTGATCAGGCAAAGCCCCACCAATGAACCCACCGGCCAGCGCCCCGACAATGACACCGAACTCCAGTCCAGCAACAAGAATCCCGGCGGATCTGCGGGTAAGTGCGGCACCGTCAGGACGATGATGGGAGCGGCTGTAGATGAGTGCAATTTCCAGCGGTAGCCACACCACGTAGAAGCCCTGGAGCGCCCACGCAATGATGAAGAACCAGAAGTTCGGAGCGAAAGCCACACCCCATGACGCCGCTGCCGTCAGTGCTGTGGAAATCAGGAGCACCTTGCGGTGCCCGATCATGTCGCCCATTTTCGCCAGTACGGGAACCACGAGTGCGCTGACCATCAACTGAGCCGCCTCAAACCAGTTGACGTCTGCGTCGTGGATGCCCAGGAAGCGGGCAATGTCTGTCAGTAGCGGGGTGTAATAGCCTTGGATGATCCCGCTTGTAAGCTCCACAAGCACCAGAAAACCCACGATTGCTGTGGCGCTCGTGGCCGCTGTGCCGCGTTTCCCGGCGATCGCACGTGAGAATGAAGCCATGGGGTTCCTCCACAATTGCGCTGGCATAGATGGCAAGTCCTTGAACGGCATCCTAGTACCCGCGGGTAACTCAGCGGGTGATTCTTGGATTTTTATTTCCTCTTCCGGTGTCGGAACATTCTGGCGCTTCTCAACGTTAGCCTTAGTATTAGATACAAACGCATATACCTCACGGCGAGTCCGCAGGGTCAAGGAGCAGCTAATGCAGTTCGGAATTTTCAGTGTTGGTGACATTACAATGGACCCCACCACTGGGCGCACCCCCACCGAGCACCAGCGCCTACAAGCAATCACTACGATCGCCAAACACGCTGAGGACGTGGGAATGGACGTGTTTGCGACCGGCGAGCACCACAACCCGCCGTTCTACCCCAGCTCACCAACAACTATTTTGGCGTACATAGCCGCGCAAACTCAGAACATCATCCTCTCCACCAGCACAACTTTGATCACGACGAATGATCCGGTAAAAATCGCCGAGGACTTTGCCACCCTGCAGCACCTCTCCAACGGTAGGACTGACATTGTGCTGGGGCGTGGGAATATGGGTGCCGTTTATCCGTGGTTTGGTAAAAATAACCACGATTCCGTGGAGCTGACGGTTGAGAACTATGCGCTGCTACGCCGGCTTTGGGATGAGGAGGTAGTGAACTGGGAAGGTAAATTCCGTACACCGCTGCGCGGCTTCACCTCAACACCCAGACCCCTAGATGGGGTGGCTCCGTTTGTTTGGCATGGCGCCATTCGCACGCCCCAGGTTGCCGAGATTGCCGCGTATTACGGTGACGGCTTCTTCGCGAACAATATCTTCTGGCCCAAGGAACACTACATCCAGCTGATCAACCTCTACCGGGAACGCTACGCACACTACGGCCATGGCACACAAGAACAGGCAATCGTGGGTTTGGGCGGACAGTTTTTCATTCGCAAAAAATCACAAGATGCGGTCAATGAATTCCGCCCCTACTTCGATAACGCCCCCGTTTACGGCCACGGACCTTCCTTGGAAGACTTCACCTCACAAACCCCGCTAACAGTGGGTAGCCCGCAGGAAATGATTGAAAAAACTCTCACCTTCCGCGACTACTTCGGCGATTACCAACGACAGCTGTTCCTCATAGACCATGCGGGCTTGCCACTGAAAACGGTGTTGGAGCAGCTAGATTTGTTTGCTGCGGAGGTCCTACCCACACTTCGGCAGGAATTCGCCACCAACCGTCCCGCGAACGTCCCTAACGGGCCCACATTCGCAGCTCGGCGTTCCGCTGCACAGGAGGCTGCCGCCGTCGAGCCTGCAGCACACACACCTGGTTCCAGCACAAAAGGGGTGAACTGAGATGTCCGCTGCCACACACCGCAGGCTGACTACCGATTCGTGGGAATCACTGCTGCGTTCGCAGGTGGCGATGGTGCGTGAACTGCATAGGGAAGCCATCTTCAAAGAAGTGGGCAGCCGCGAATATGATGTCCTCTACAGCCTTTCTCGTTGCCCGAGTGGTTGGCTGCGCCTGAATGAACTCAACGATTATGTCCTGCTAACGCAGCCGAGTATCTCGCGCATGGTTGACAGGCTGGAGCAGCGTGGGCTCATCGCGCGAAAAACTGCCCAGGATGACAAACGCGGGGTGCTGATCGGGCTAACCGAAGCAGGAGCCGAGCTGCAGAAAAAAGTAGGGCGTGTACATGTAAAGAACATCATGGAACGTATGGAAGTTGCTTTCACGGACGAAGAGATGCGCACGTTGCTGGAGTTAACAACCAAACTGCGCACTTCCTTAGCCGGCAGCTAACCGAGCACCTTGAATGATGTGATCATTTTTTGGATGTTCTGGGATTCGCTGGTGAGCATGTAGGCCTGAGCATCAGTGATCGTGGCGAAAGCCCGTAAGCCGGGTGAGCCGTTGGGGTCACTGGTGAATTGAAGAACGTCGCCAAACATGTAGATGCCCAGCTTCTCTGATGTGACGGTGTTGTAAACCAAGCAGGCCTTGCCATCGGGACCGGCCGCTTGATCCGTGATTCCGTAGGAGGCAAAGTGATGAGTTTCGCCTTGGATGATGCGGTAGGTGAACCGGGGCTCCACGGCAAGCATAGATTCGTTGTTTGACGGGATCGCCAAGGGAAGACTGGCTAGCACCGTGTACGGTCTGCTGGAGTCCGGCTGGCAGGCCCCACCCAAACCCAATATGTGAGTGTTCAGCACAGCCATGACATCTGAGGAAGCAGCCCTCACCTCAAGGCGAACCGCTCCGGCGCTAGGCTGGTACTGTCCGAGCTGGAGTTCGAGGGCGTCGTGAAAGTTTGGGGACTAGCGCTCGCATGTACTTGGGCTGGTTGGCTTGCCGAATCCGATGATTCCGAAGCTCCCGTGGTGGTTCCGCAGCAGGTTGAGGCCTGAGCCCTGATGCGCCCATGCCACCGGCAAGTTGGGTTGTCACCTCAGATTTTGGATCAGTTCACGGTAAAAAACTACGCCCGCACCCAGCGAGCCGATTCGCACCCGTTCATTGACAGCATGCAAACTGGCCCTGTCAGAGGCATCCATTAAGAGTGGAGAGAAACGGTAGACGGCCGGGGAGATTGTGCACAAGTGCCGTGAGTCCGTGGCACCGGTTTGGATATAAGGCGTCACAACGGCTGCGGGATACGACGCGGCCACTGCACGCGTCAGCAGCGCAAATTGATCGCTCTCAAAGGAAGAAATCGGCGATGGATCATGCCCTGAGAGGACTCTTAGTTCCACGGACGGATCGTCAATGATTGTTCGAACTTGCTCAACCACCGAGTCAACAGACTCCCCCACGGCAATGCGAATATTGGCATTGGCACGAGCCGTGGAAGCCAGCACGTTTGAGGCTTTACTGCCCTCCAGCATTGTGACGGCCACTGTGGTGCGGGTCAGGGCACGCGTTTCATCGCCCACCCAAGAAAATACTTGCGTCAAGGGTGTCTTAAAAATCCACATGTTCTCTGTTATGAGCCGCAAAGCAAAGCTGCTGTGCAACCCGATCCGGCGCATCATTTCCACAATGGGTGCTGGCATGGATGCCGGAAACTGTGTCTCCTCGAGCGCAACAATGGCTTGGGCAAGACGTGCAGTTGCCCCCATACGCGGAGGAGTGGAAGCGTGCCCACCGGCCCCTCGGGTCAGCAGTTCCAAGTCTAAACTTCCCTTTTCAGCCACACCGATAACAGCCGCCGGCGCTTTCAGACCAGGGAAGGCGTCCAGGGCAACAGCCCCTCCTTCATCAAGGACCAGCCACGGTTTCACACCACGGCGGGCGAGTAGATCCGCCGCAGCGCGCGCGCTGTCACCGGTACTCTCCTCATTGTTACCGAAGGATAGGTAGAGATCGTAGGCTGGCGCAAAACCATCATCGATCAATGTCTCAATGGCTCCCATGATGACAACCAGGGCACCCTTGTCATCCAATGCCCCGCGGCCCCAAACCCACCCGTTCTCCTGATGGCCGGAGAACCCCGGGTGCTTCCAATCATCTCGAGTGTCAACGGGAACCACATCATAATGAGCCATCAGCACAGTGGGTTTGGCATCGGCATCGGATTTGGACCCGGCCCATTTGAAAAGAAGCGCGTGCCCATTGACAAACTCCCGGGACAGTACCGTGTGCACACCCGGGTACAGGCGCTCCAACGCTTCTATGAATCCCGTGAATTGATCGAGCTCAATGAGGTCCCGAGCACTGGCAAACACGGTGCGGAAGCCGATCAGCTCACTGAGCTGATCAGCCGCCGGTTGAGCGTATTGCACCCCAGTCTCCGGCGCTTGATCGTATGCGGGTGGAGCAGCTCCAGCACTGTGGGCACGCGCACCAATGACGGCGGCCGTACCGCCAGCACTGACCACCAAGGCCGCTGCCACTGCTCGGGCTGTTCGCGCTGCACTGCCTGTTCTAGCTGCATGGCTAAGAGGCCTGGCTGATCCTTTACGCATAAGACGGATTCTATGCCACGGCCCTGATGATTGGCTTGGTATCAGGACTAAAAAGAAGCACAAGTAAACACAAGATGAACAGTTGTTTCATGGGCGCAGTTTTCGTGGACAAAGTGTTTATCGGCACGTACGCTCTTTTTTGTGAGCACAATGACGTTGGCCCAACGGGCTGCAGAGCAACCCCTCCCGCTTCTGATATTGGACTTTGATGGCACTCTTTGTCTGGGTGACGGCCCAGTATTGGCCTATGCCGCCGCTGTTGCGGATCAGATCCCGGAAAGCGCTAGAAAAAGTCTCCATGAAGCACTGGCCCAATTTCTGGCGCAAGATTCCAATGCTCCGGCCTACAAGGACGGGTATGCGGCGGTGGCGGCACTTTCCGAGGGTCTGTTGGATGAAGCAGCACTGAGTCAGGCCTATACGGAGAGCCGACGCCAGCTCGCTGTGGGAGAAGTGACCATCAGTGCCCCGGATGGGTTAGCCGCCTTTCTGGATCAGTTGGAAGGCGTCGCTTTCCGAATAGTGCTGACAAACGCCCCCTTAACAGGCGTGGCGGAGTCTCTCACCACTCTGGGTCTGGCCCCATCCATAGACCTGATCATTGCTGATGCAAATAAACCCGGTGGATTCACCGAGTTGCTCCCGATCTTCTTGCAGGGCAGGGCACCCTACGAATTACTCAGTGTGGGCGACGTTTGGAGTAACGACATTGAGGTGCCGGCCCGAGCGGGCTGCGCTACCGCTTTCATTGACCGGTTCAACCACCAAAGCGGCGCCGCAACTCTGCGCGCCGCCCGGTTTGAGCTGCTGTATGCGGCAATCACCGACTGGGCGCACAACCCAGCGGTCTTTATTTCCAACCAACCCAGCATCTCCACTCCTTCCTCAGAAAAGGCACCACTGTGAAAAACAACCGTTCTAAAAACGCAGCATGGGCAGCTTTGGCTCTTGCCGGAACCCTTGCAATGTCCTCCTGTGGCGTCAGCCAAGACCAGGCTAGCTCCGCGTCAGGGGCCGCAACGTCAACCTCTGCCTGTACCGGCACCAATGAGAGCTCCGGCCCAGCTCCTTCAAAGCTAACGCTTGCACTTGTCCCTTCCGGAGACGCCAAGAAACTCGTTGACACAGTCAAACCGTTAGAAGAAGCGCTCTCTTCCCGACTAGGGATCCCGGTCACTGGCGTCATCACGGCAGACTACCAAGCAGCAGTCGAAGCCATCGGCGCCAACCAGGCCCAGATAGGTATGCTCCCATCCCTGCAGATGAGCCAGGCTTGCGATAAATACGGCGCCATCCCCGCGTTGCAGACAGTGCGGAAGGAAAAGTCCAGTTACGCCGCCCAGATGTTCACCAACAACCCCGATAAGTACTGCACCGACAAGCCCGCAGAGGGACCCAACGGGATGCTTTATTGCAATGGCACAGCATCAGGGAACGGCCCCGCGGGCCTCGACGCCGTGAAGAAGATCAAGGGTTCAACAGTGGCCATGCTTTCGTCAGCATCGCCCGCAGGATACATTTTCCCCGTCGCTGCAATGAAAACCGCGGACATCGCCCTTGAAGACATCTCTGCCATCAAAGTCACCGCTAATGATGCCTCGGTTCTCGCCGTCTATAAGGGTGACGCCGAGGTTGGTTTCAGCTACTGGGATGCCCGCGAGGTAGTGGCCTCAGACACTCCGGATATTGGCAGTAAAGTGGTCGTTTTTGCCTTGACGGATGAGGTCCCCAACGACGGCATGTCCATCTCCAGCAAGCTCAGCTCAGAGTGGCAGCAGAAGATCAGTGACGCCATGCTGGATTTCGCAGGCACCACAGAAGGCGTCAAAGCGTTGAAGGCTATTTACCAAATCACGGGTATGGCTGTGGCAGACCCGAAGAGCTTGTCCATTACCCAGGAAGCCGCGAAATCCATTGGACTCGGCTAGATCCATTGGACCCGCTTAGCCACAATATCGCCGGCACGTTCTGATCCATTCCAGCACCCTTACAAAGACACAAGAAAGCAGAGCTCATGGAGCACACGGGGGCGGATATCCGCTTTAGCGATGTCTGCGTTAGATATCCCAATGGTTACACCGGTTTGAAGAACATTGACCTGTTCATTCCTTCCGGTGACATGGTGGGTATCGTTGGCCTGTCAGGGGCTGGCAAGTCAACATTGGTGCGCACCATCAACGGGCTTGTTCCCATCACCAGTGGCCACATCACTGTAGGCGATCACCAGCTCAATGGTTCCGGAGAACCCCGGCTCCGTGGCAAGGACTTGCGTGAATTGCGCTCCAATGTGGGCATGGTCTTCCAGAGCTTTAATCTGGCCAAGCGCACTACTGTCATCAACAATGTTCTGATGGGCAGGCTGTACCACTCTCCCGCCTGGCGGACGCTTCTGGGTGCTTGGAAGAACGACGACGTGGAGCTCGCCATGGCTGCTTTGGAGCGGGTCGAAATAGTGCCTAAGGCCTACGAAAAAGCCTCAAGTCTCTCCGGCGGACAACAGCAGCGGGTAGCCATTGCCCGCACTCTCGCCCAGAGGCCAAAGGTGATACTTGCTGATGAACCGGTGGCTTCCCTTGATCCGCCAACGTCCCACGTGGTGATGCGTGATCTGCAGCGCATCAACGCCGAGCTTGGCATCACGGTGGTGGTGAATTTGCACTTCCTGGATTTAGCAAGGCGGTACAGCAACAGGCTAATCGGGCTGCGTTCCGGGGAAGTTGTCTTTGACGGTGCCGGAGCCGACGCCGACGAGTCTGTCTTTGAAAACATCTACGGCCGCTCGCTAACGGCCGAAGATGTTTTGCCCAACAAAGGCCAGTTATGAGCTCAGCCACTACCGTGAAGACCGAACCCGGCCGCCCTACCAAGCCGCGCCATGGCGCAAAGTCAGCTGCCGCCGTCGTTCTTCTGCTGGCTATCACTCTCTGGGCTGGATTTGGGGTCCAGGTTGATGTGGCGGCAATAGTACAGAACTGGCGCAACGCCACCAGCAACGTCATTGCGCTGCTGCAGCCGGATTATGGGTTCTTCCCCAAAACCATTCCTGCCCTGGTGGAAACCCTGCAGATGGCCGTCATTGCTACGGTAGTGGGTTCGGCCATCTCGCTGCCGCTGGCTTTTTTGGCCTCCAGGGCAACCAACCCTAAGCCGTGGCTGCTCGCTGGCGTACGTTTTGTCATGAACATGATCCGCAGCGTGCCAGAAATTCTTTTCGCGGCAATTCTGGTGGCAGTTGTCGGTGTGGGTGCACTCTCAGGCATCATGGCGCTGGTGCTGTTCAATATTGGCATCATTGTGAAGCTGGTCTCGGAGACCCTGGATGGCGAGGACACAGGCGCTCAAGAGGCCGCTTTGGCTGCCGGTGCCAGCTGGCCCAAAGCCAACCGGGCGGCCATGCTTCCCCAGATCCTGCCCAGTTTCATCTCACAGCTTTTATACACTTTCGAGCTAAATATTCGTGCCTCGGCTGTCATTGGGCTGGTGGGAGCCGGGGGTCTGGGTATTTTGATTGACAACGTCCGCAGCTTCTTTAGGTACCACGAGCTGTCCCTGATCATTATGGAGATCCTCATACTGGTTTTAGTGCTGGAGTCGATCTCTTCATGGCTTCGAAAGAAGTTGGTATAACGTGGCCACCGTTATTGACGAGAAACAGCGCACCTCACGCCCCGTGAAACCAACCACAAAGCTGCGCACCACTTTATGGCTGGTAGTGTCCCTGATTGTTGTTGCAGCTTTCTGGTCGGTGAAGATCCAGTGGTCCGCACTGGCCGACTTCCCCGCCCAACTCTTCAAATACATCTCTGCGATGTTGTTGCCGCCCGATTGGAGTAAGTTCTCCGAAGCATTTGGCGCCACGATCTTATCCGTGCAAATGGCCTGGATTGGCACAGTCTTGGGCATCGTCATCTCGTTGCCACTGAGTTTTTTGGCATCGAAATCTCTCGCACCCCAGGTTGTCACAGCACCCCTTCGACTACTCTTCGCCGTGATCCGTGCCGTGCCCGAGGTGGTTATTGCCATTTTGATCCTCTCCGTCACCGGCCTGACACCTTTTACGGGTGCCTTGGCCCTGGCTGTGGGCTCGATCGGCACCTTGGGAAAGTGGGGTTATGAAGCTTTTGAGTCTGTTGACGCCGGCCCTAAGGAAGCCGTTCGTTCTACCGGCGGTGGCACACTGGCTTTGATCCGTTGGGGCGTTTGGCCCTCGGCCGCTCCTGAGGTGTTCTCATTTTGGTTATACCGTTTTGAAATTAATGTGCGGGCATCAGCCATTTTAGGACTCATCGGCGCTGGCGGTATTGGCAAGATGCTTCAGGACAACGTGCAATTCCGCAATTGGGATGCCGTGGGTATGTTGCTCATTGTGGTGGTGGTGCTCACCATGTGCATCGATCAGATCTCCGGCGCTGTGCGCAACAAGCTCATCCACGGTACGTGGCGGGCACCTAAGCTGGCTTCATGACAACGCTGCGCATCCTTCACCTCAGCGACACCCATCTGACCGGTGATGGCACTCTCCACGGCGGCGTCGTGGATACGGTGGCTGCCTACCGCTGGACTCTTGGCGCCTTTAAAAATGCCGGTCCGCTGGACTTGGTGGTCATATCCGGGGACGCGTCCGACGACGGGTCCCCGGCTTCCTACAACACCTTGCGTTCGCTGACCCAAGACTTTGCCCAACGCCACGGGGCTGTGTCTGTTTATGCCATGGGCAACCACGATCAACGCGGCGGGTTCCGTGAAGTTCTTGGATCCGGGCACCCTAACTCCACGCAGAACTATCCTGCCGTGGCCAGTGAAGCGAGCACAGAGGGTGAAGCGAGCACAGAGGGTGAAGCCAGCCCGGCTGGTGAAGTCAGCCCGATTTTTGGCGTCAGCATGGTTTCAGGGTTCCGCATCATTACCCTGGACAGCTCCGTTCCGGGCCGTACTCACGGACATCTGGATAGTGCCCAACTGCAATGGCTACGTTCTGTGTTGGCCACTGATTCCGGGCACGGGACGGTGGTGATAGTCCATCACCCACCAGTAGAGCCTGTCACCCCCCTGCACCGCGGCATCGAGCTCATAAACGCTGATGAGTTGGCGCATGCGCTAGAGGGCTCCGACACCGTGGCCATCTTGAGCGGTCATTACCACCATCACCTCAATGACGTTCTTCAGACGGGGACTAATGACATTGCCGTGGTAGTGAGCTCTGGTGTAGTTAATTCCAATGATGTGCTGGCCACCCCAGGCCACGAGCGGGCAGGTGCAGGAAGCGGTGGAACTCTTCTTAGCATCAGTGCAGGGTCCCCCGGCACATCCACCAGCCGTATCACGGGCGCCCGGGTCAGGTCGCTGCCCCTTCGTTTTCAGCTTCCCCCAGAAGTGAGTCCACCTCTTGTCCATGAACTAAGTCCGGCGCAGGTTTCAAATATCAGCGCCTCCATCGCTGCATCCCCGGCAGAGCTAGCGGCAGCTAAGCTGCCAGTTACCAGAGCGCGAAGAATGCCTCAAGGAAAGAAGAAAATGTGAAAGATCACCCGATGACGGAGTACGCTCCCGGTCAGATTCTGGCTCACATCCGGTCCTCCCGGCCAGCTTTGTTGCCAGCCGAGCAAGCCGTTGCGGCAGTTTTCTTGAGCCACACCCAGAAAATCATCGAACTCTCATCTCAGCAGGTAGCAGAGCTGGCCGGGGCCTCCCGTGCCACCGTAGTGCGGGCCTGTCAAAGCTTGGGCTATTCCGGATATCAGCAGTTGCGCGTCCTTCTGGCACGCGACGCCGGGTACGCCAGTCCAGAGCCACGCGCCAAAGCGGTAGGGGCGCCCGGCATGGTGGCCGACGCTTTTGTGCAGGTGGGCAACGCCGTGACATCCATGGCTGCTCTCTTGGACCCGGATGCGGTAACGGGTGCTGTGCAGGCCATGGCAGGCGCTGGACGCATGCTTGTTGTCGGCAATGGTCTCTCCGCACCACTAGCGGCGGACATGGCCGCGAGGCTGAGCGCCATCGGCCGGCCAGCAGAGTCTTCTCTGGACGTCATTGGTCAACAGATCGCTGCACGGCTCCTGACCCCGGAAGACGTCTTACTCATCATTAGCGGTAGTGGCGCCAATAGTTCCACCTTGCGTGTAGCCAAAGCTGCCCTTGACGCCCATGCCACACTGGTGGTCATCACAGCCTTTGCGCGCTCACCCCTGTCAGCAATAGCTGACTTCTCACTGGTCGTGGGAATGGGAGATCTCAGCTTCCGCGAAGAGGTAACGGTCACCAGCAGAATTCCCCAGACTATCCTCATGGAGGGTCTGATTGCAGCACTCACGGAAGAATTGGGTGAGAAGGCTGCGGCGGCCAAGGCCCTGGCGTTGGAGGTTATCAGTGAGAACTTGGATGAATAATCCCCACCCCCTCAGAGGTAGGTTTTCCTGATTGGTCCTGCCCCGTATCGTCATTGGACGCTTGCCTCTACACTTTTTGTCAGCTCATGGGAAAACCAAAACAGGGCAGCCCGCCCAGGCGGGGGCCTTGGGGCAACGGTGGGCGAAGACCAGTTCAATGGTGGGCCCAGGAGATGCAATCGTGCTGAGCCCCGACGTCGGTCATATTGATCCGGAAGCCGAGCCTGCCATCGTCATAGTTCACTCTGCGCAACCTCACGTTGGAGAATGCCCGCGAGGTTGTTTTAGGCTTCATGATCGGCAATGACGTCTTGGCCCACATAAAAAGCTAACGGATTGTGGATTAGTTCCAAAAGGGTATTGACGGTGCCAAAAGTCAGCACGGCTATCTAAAGGCTGTTGCCTCACTTGGGGCGTGAGCCTCATTGTATGATTCCGCGCCACGGCGCTCATTGGGTTTTTTGAATTTCAGCTGGCAGGATTGGTTACCTATGGCAACAGCAACACCCTCACAACCAGTCACCGCAGATGCCAGCGCAACGGGTCGCGGCTACTTTGCCTTGCCCGCAGCATGGGTGTCTCGCAACCCAAAACTGGCCTCTCAATTGCGCGGTTTCGCGGTAGTGGCCATCATTTGCACCGTTATTTCCATGGCGATTTTTGCTGGTTTACGCCCCCTATATGGCACGCAGTGGGCCAACGCTATCTCTTTGGTGCTTTGTTCGGTGCTGAACACTGAGCTGAACCGCAGAATTAGTTTTGGCATCCGCGACCGCCACCTGTGGTGGCGTGACCAGCGACGCGGGCTATGGGTCATGCTCCTGGCTTTGAGCATGACCGGTGGAAGCTTGTGGGTACTGCACCATGCCGCACCCGAGGCCTCAATAGTGACCGAACTTGCTGTTATTGTGCTTGGTAATGTTGCCTCAGCCATCACCCGATTCGTCCTGCTGCGGTACTGGATCTTCCGCAGAGTCAGGCACGCGGGCGCGGCGCACCCCAAGGATGCACCTGTTCCCGCTCATTCCTAGCGGCACTGGTCTTTAGCGGCCAAGCCGCAGCATCCTTCCCACAGCTTCAACCAACTCCTGGCCGGCAGTGGAGAGCTGGTCTTGGGTCACGTCAACAGCAAAACTAAACCGTAGTGCAGTTTGCGCCACGGCTCGCTCTACCCCCATGGCGCAAAGGACAGGAGAGGGCTCATCGGATCCGGCCGCACAGGCTGATCCTGACGAGCAAATAATGTTGCGGCGTTCAAGTTCCAGAAGCACTGATTCACCGCTGGTGCCGGGGAAACAAAACGAGGCCACATTGGGCAACCGTCGCATCCTGTGCCCAGTCAGAACAGCCGCAGGAAGGCTTGCTAAAACAAAGTCAATAAACCCGTCCCGCAACCCGCTGACACGGCTCAGTGCAGCGCCTCTGCCTGCTTCCGATAGCTCCAACGCCGTAGCCAGGGCCACGGCAAAAGCCACATTTTCCGTACCGGAACGTGCCCCGTGTTCCTGGCCTCCCCCGTGGATCAACGGTTCATAACGTGTTCCTGCGCGTACATAGAGCAGCCCTACTCCCTTGGGCGCTCCCATCTTGTGACCGGAAATGCTCAGTGCGCTGACACCTAGCTCTTGCACATTCAGTGATAGCCACCCGGCCCCCTGCACGGCGTCGGTGTGCAGGGGCACCCCGCTGGCCGCAGCGATACGAGCCAGCACGTCAATGTCCTGGACGGTGCCCACCTCATTGTTGGCGTACATGATGGAGGCCACTGCAACGTTGCTTGTGCTCTCCAGCATCTGCTCAAACACGTCAGGATCAACCAACCCGTTGCTATCCACCGGAACCACATCCACCTTGAAGTCATGAACCCGATGTAAATAGTTCGCGGATTCCACCACAGCGGGATGCTCCATGGCACTGATCAAGATGCGGTTAAGCGAGGGATCAGCGCTCCTGCGCGCCAGTGCAATGCCTTTCAACGCAAGATTATCTGCTTCGGTGCCGCCGGAGGTAAACACGAGCTCCTCGGCACGGGCGCCCAACACAACGGCACACCGTTGCCGGGCATCAGCCAGGGCAGCCGCTGCCTGCTCACCAAGTCCATGATGGCTGGAGGGGTTGCCAAACTGGTTGGTGAGCAAAGGAAACATGGCCTCGATCACTTCCCGTCTGACAGGGGTGGTTGCGGCCGCATCGAGAAAAATCACAACGAATGGCTCACTTCCATGTCCAACCCCAGATCAAGCGCCCGCACACTGTGAGTTAGTGCCCCCACCGAGATAATATCCACACCTGTTTGTGCAATCCCCGCAATGGTGGATAAATTCACGTTGCCGCTGGCTTCAACCAGCGCACGCCCATTGACTAATGCAACGCCTTCTACCAACTCCGCGTTCGTGAAATTGTCCAGCATGATGGTGTCAATTCCGGCAGCCAGAACGGCTTCCACCTGCTCCAGGCTGTCTACTTCCACCTCAAAATGGACCGTATGGGGCAACCGGCTCCGCACGCCTGCGAGCGCAGCGCTTAACTTGGTCCGGTCTCCCCCGGTGAGTACGGCCAAGTGGTTGTCTTTGGCCAGCACAGCATCAGAAAGCGAGAACCGGTGGTTGTGCCCGCCGCCGCAACGCACCGCGTACCGCTCCAGAATGCGCAGTCCCGGAGTAGTTTTACGAGTGTCGGTGACACGAGCGTTTGTGCCTACCAACAGCGCCGCGTACTCGGCGGTTTGGGTAGCGATGGCGCTCATACGCTGTGTGAGGTTCAAGGCGATTCTCTCAGCCGTCAGCACTCCGCGGGCCAATCCGCTGACTGACATGATTCGATCCCCGGCCCCAAAGGTGCTGCCATCAGCAATAAGTTGCACCACGTGCGCTTCCGGGTCCTGCATCTTCATGGCCGCGGTGAATACGGCCCCACCGGAGAAGATGCCCGGCTCCCTCGCCACCAACCAGGCACTTGCCCTGGCAGTGGCGGGCAGCAAGGTTGCCGAGGTGATGTCCCCGTACGGGGCGTCCTCGGCGAAGGCCCTGTGTAGGATCTCCTGCACAGCGCTCGCTGGTAATTCCGGCAGTGCTGGTAATTCCGGCAGTGCTGGCAGAGCCGGCTGGGGCGGGGCAGTTTTCTGCAGGACAGGTTCGACGGCGTTCATACTCTTTCGCTTTCACGCTGGGTTGGGGCGGTGGAAAAATCAGCTGCTGGTAGCTGCGACGGGTCTGGGTGCCGCCAGAAATGAGAGTTCCGGGTTCCGGCTGCGGCAGGGCTTTGTGGGAAATCGTGACGGAAATGCGCCCCCACAGAGTTTTCTCGGGCGAGTGCTGCGTAAACAAGGAGCGTGGCTATGAGGTGGAGGTTTTGATCCTCGGCCGCCTCCCGCCCCTGCCCCTGGCAGGCAGTACCGAAACTACTGGAGCTCGCGGCCAGAATCGCTGCTGCCTGAGCGAGTCCCGCAGCGTCCCGAACCACCCCTGCCTGGGCACCCATGATGTGGCGTAAATCCGTGCGTGAGAGCCCCGGGCTGGCAGAATCAGGGGCAAGGGGCCCGGGGGCACCTTGCATAGGACGTGCATCAACGTCCAGCACCGGCCAGCGATGTACATCCCTGGTAAGCCTGGTGATTTTGGTGGACATTGAAGCCGTAAAGGCGGCAACTGCCCGGCGGCTAAAGACCAGCCCTTCCAGTAAAGAGTTGGAGGCAAGGCGGTTCGC
The DNA here is from genome assembly GCF_030063205.1 of Arthrobacter antibioticus. Taxonomy (GTDB): domain Bacteria; phylum Actinomycetota; class Actinomycetes; order Actinomycetales; family Micrococcaceae; genus Specibacter. The sequence continues at coordinate 847,389 of NZ_JASISQ010000001.1, forward strand.
TCCGTGGACCCCTGTGCAGGCGGCCTCCCCGGCTGCGTAGAGTCCGGGCACTGAGGTTCGCCCGTGCAGATCGGTGGCTACTCCCCCCATCCAATAATGTGCCGCCGGTGCCACTGGCAACCATTCCTGCCGCCAGTCAAGACCGAGTGCGGTGGTCGCGGCAGCAATGGTGGGGAACCGCCGCGCCAAGTAACCTTGCCCATGAGCTTCTTCAACGCCTGTTGCATCCAGATACACGGAAGGCACCGCCTCGGTGCTGCCCCTAAGGTGCTCGGTAATGCTGCGGGAGACAACATCCCGAGGGGCAAGATCACCTTCTGGATGATAGCGCTTCATGAACTGCTCGCCGTGGGCATCGCGTAGCACGGCCCCGGCACCGCGCACGGCCTCGGATATGAGAAAGTTCCCGCCAATAGCTAAGGCAGTGGGATGGAACTGAAAATACTCCAGATCCCCCACCACGGCACCGGAACGCCATGCTAGTGCCAGCGCATCTCCTGTGGCGCTGAGCGGATTGGTGGTCACGTCAAAGAGCTGCCCGGCCCCACCTGCAGCCAGTAACACAGCATCAGCAACCAACACCCGCCGCTCATCCACCGCATCATCATCTGGGGCAAGGTAAGCAACCCCGGCTATGACGGCGCGGGGCGAGGTCCCGGCGTCGTCCGCTTCAGGGTTACGCTCTGGGGCAAGATGACCCGCGGCGCTAGCAGAAGCCGGGATCTGCGTGAGTAACTCGGTGACCAGACAATGCTCCATCAGGGTGATAAGACCCAGCGCGGCGGCATCAAGCACGGCACTGATCAGCCCTTCGGCAATGGCCGCTCCCGTAGCGTCCCCACCGGCGTGCAGAATCCGCGCCGCAGAATGGGCACCTTCTAATCCAAGCGCCCGGCTTCCCGTGGCCGCGTCCCGGTCAAAAATCACGCCGAATCGCTCTAGGGACGCAATGTCACCGGCGGCCTCGCTGCACAGAACTGTGACGGCGTCTGGGTTGCACTGCCCCGCCCCTGCTTTGAGCGTGTCAGCAATATGCGCCTCCACAGAGTCCCCGGGAGCGCACTGACCAGGGTCCAGTACCGCACAGATCCCGCCCTGAGCGAAGTGCGTGTTGCTTTGCCCCAGCGTGCCTTTGGTCATCAAGCTCACGCGCATGCCTGATTCGGCAGCAAGCAACGCGCCGTAGAGTCCGGCGATACCGCTGCCAATAACAATCAGGTGCGAATTACTCATGTGCGTGCGGCTGTGCGGGCGGCGATCAGAGGCTTGGGCTTAGCGGCGAGCATCCGTTCAAGAGCAATGCGCGCGTTAACCGCAGTAGCCTCCGGGACAGTGATTTGGTTATACACCTCTCCGGCCACGAGCCCCTCAAGAATCCAGGCCAGGTAGCCGGGGTGAATCCTGTACATGGTGGAGCACGGGCAGATGACCGGGTCTAAGCAGAAGATCGTATGCTGCGGGTACTGTGCCGCCAAGCGGTTAACCATATTGATCTCAGTACCAATGGCGAAGGTGCTGCCATCCGGGGCAGCCTGGATGGCCTTGAGAATGTAATCCGTGGAGCCCGCCTCATCGGAGGCATCCACCACTTCCATGGGACATTCCGGGTGCACAATCACGCGCACTCCCGGGAAGTCCACCCGGGCTTGCTCAATCTGGGCTACCGTGAAGCGCTTGTGAACCGAACAAAATCCCTGCCACAGCACCACCTTGGCATCACGCATGACATGTTCGCTGTTACCGCCCAAGGGCATCCGTGGATTCCACAACGGCATTGCTTCCAAGGCAATACCCATAGCCTTGGCAGTATTGCGGCCCAAGTGCTGGTCAGGGAAGAACAGCACCCGTTGGCCGCGCTCATACGCCCATTCAAGCACTGTCGAGGCATTGGATGAGGTGCAGACGATCCCGCCGTGCTCGCCGCAAAAGGCCTTGAGCGCGGCGGAAGAGTTCATGTAGGTGACAGGAATAACCGGTACCCGGCCCTCGGCGTCGGGCTCGGTGCCGTACAGTTCTTCAAGTTCAGCCCAGCACGCCTCCACAGAGGGCAGATCGGCCATATCCGCCATGGAACAACCGGCTGCCAGGTTGGGCAGGATCACGGACTGGTGGGCTCCGGAGAGCATGTCCGCCGTCTCCGCCATGAAGTGCACACCGCAAAAAACAATGGCCTCTGCCTTGTCCCGATTCTTGGCCGCATTTGCCAGTTGGAAGGAATCCCCCACAAAATCAGCAAACTTAACCACTTCATCGCGCTGATAAAAGTGTCCCAGCACCACCACCCGCTCCCCCAGTTCAGCCTTCGCGGAGAGTATGCGTGACTCAAGATTGGCCTCAGAGGCGTCCTTGTACTCCTGTGGCAGCTGGCCCTGGCGGGGTGTGGCTGTTGGAGCAACATCTTCTTGCGAGGCACCGGGGCCATAGCCCGGAGTGCCGGCGAGCGCTTCGGCGAGGTCAAATTCCCAAGGTCCCTTGGCAAGTTCGTCGTTGCAACTCTCCTGTGCGCGGCCAGGAGCGCCAACAAGCTTCGATTGAGCCTGCGCTTGCTCGCGGGTGATCAGCGAAATGGTGGTGTTCACAGATGACATGGTGTGCTCCAAGGTGTGAGGCAGTTTGGTTAGCGGCTATGCGAAGAGGTGCAATTCATGGGCGGCTGGATCTATATTCGGTGGGGTTTAGAGCCGCAACGGGGGGTTCCCGGAATGTTCGGCGGTGGGGTCACCGGAATAGCGATACAGGCGGGGCGGACGGTGTTTGCCGCCTTGACGGAATTCGTCAGTGGGCTCAATGTGGGCGGTTTGTTTAAGTTGACGGCGAAAATTGGCGGGATCCACTGAGCGGTTCAAGACCGCCTCATACACCTCACGCACCTGGGCTAGCGTAAATTTCTCGCCAAGCAGGTGGTGAGCAATGGAGCCGTAAGCAATTTTGTTGCGTAGCCGCCAGAGCGCGTAATCAACAATCTCATTGTGATCAAATGCCAATTTCGCCAGCCCGTCCGCGCGGAACCACTGGACGTTCGCAGACTCCTGCGCCAATTCAGCCTCACTTGATTTCACCAGAGCCCAGTACACAATCGAGACCACCCGCTGACTGGGCGAGCGGTGTAGGCCGCCAAAGGCGTATAACTGTTCAAGATAGCTGGGGGCCAGCCCCGTGGTGTCCTGCAAGTTACGGGCTGCGGCGTCCATGAGGGAATCCATCTGAGTCAGCGGTCCTCCCGGCAAGGCCCACATATCTTCAAACGGTTCACGGATACGGCGCACCAGCGGCAACCACAGGGTGGGGCGGCCACTATTTTCGCTGGGTCGCAGGGCGAAGATGACTGTGGAGATGGCTAGTGCTGGCGGCTGAGCCATGCGCTCGCTGATGTTGGCCGCGCTAACAAACTGCGTGCTGTCCATGTTCTCCACCCACTTCCGTCTCTACCCAAACTTAGTTAAAGTCACTTTGACTACAACTGATTCTACGACCTTGTGGCAGCGGGAAACAAATTATTGCTTCACACCTGCCCGCGAGCCGGGCCTGGGGCCGGACCACCGGCAGATTTGGTTGTGCATTTCCATGGGGGATAATTCTTGACGGGGATTTGTTTTCCCCGCTCCACGGTCCCGTGCAAGGCGCGCACCACTGAAGAAGGCCTTTTCTTTCATGTTCCCCCAGCCTGACGTTGCTCTTGCCGCGCCCACCAAGACCGGTCTGGGCAACTCGCTCAAGCAACGCCAGCTGACAATGATGGGCCTTGGCAGTGCCATTGGTGCAGGGCTTTTTCTTGGCTCGGGTGAAGGAATCAGGATGGCGGGGCCCGCCGTTTTGGTCTCCTACCTAGTGGCCGGGACGTTGATCATTGTGGTCATGTGGGCCTTGGGCGAGATGGCGGCGGCAAACCCCAACTCTGGTGCTTTCTCGGTCTACGCAGAAAAAGCTATGGGCAAGAATGCTGGCGCCACTATTGGTTGGTTGTGGTGGCTGCAGCTAGTGGTGGTGATCGCGGCCGAGGCACTGGGTGCCGCACAGCTCCTTGTCACTATTTGGCCGGTGCTACCTTCGTGGCTGCTGACGTTGATCTTTATGGTGATTTTCACAGTCATCAATCTGACCTCGGTGAAAAATTATGGGGAATTTGAGTTCTGGTTTGCGCTCATGAAGGTCGCTGCCATTGTGCTCTTCTTGGCCTTTGGTGCAGCATTGCTCCTCGGCTGGATTCCAGGTGCTACCTCACCGGGGTTCGGGAACTTTAGCGCTCACGGTGGGTTTGCTCCGGCCGGCATGGCCGGGATTACTTCGGCATTATTTGTTGTAATTTTTGCTTTTGGAGGCACCGAAATTGTGGCTGTGGCTGCTGCGGAAACATTCACTCCTGCACGCAGTGTGGCAGTAGCGGTGCGTACTGTGGTGTGGCGCATCCTCGTTTTCTATGTAGGCTCTATCTTCGTCATTGCGGCCATCCTGCCGTGGACCTCAACGGCACTGAGTTCTCCTTTTGCTGGCGTTTTGAACATGGCCGGGTTGCCTTGGGCGGGGACAGCCATCACTTTGGTGGCAGTTGCGGCCCTACTCTCAGCCCTGAATGCCAACTTGTACGGCGCCTCGCGCATGGTCCACTCACTGGCCCACCGTGGCGAGGCCCCAGAGTTTTTGGCCCGCACCAACAAGCGTTTTGTCCCGGTTCCCGCCGTCGCGGTGTCGGTGAGCTTTGGCTTTGTTACAGTGCTCTTGGATTTTTTATATCCCGGGGTTGTCCTCACGGCATTGCTGAACTTGGTTGGCTCCACGTGCTTGATCGTCTGGGGTTCAGCGCTGGTCTCGCAGTTCATCCTGCGTCGCCGGGCTGAGCGAGACGGAACCGTCCTTCCTCTGCGAATGCGCGGCTTCCCGGGACTAACGTTGGCTGGCTTGGCACTTCTTGGCATTATTTTTCTCATCGGCTTCACCGCTCCGGCGAGTCGCAATCAGCTATTGAGTACGTTTGCCTTGGTTGCTGTCATCGCAATTTTGAGCAAGCTGGGTCGCTGGTATGGCCAGAATCATCTCCAGGGCCGCAACTAATCGCAGAACCGGTTCCACTGACTCGCCACTGAAGCGCCACAGTATTCTCCATGGTTCATAGTCGCTATGGTTGAGATACGACGGCGGCACTGCCCGCCGCAAGAAAGGTTGGGCAATGGTTCCCCCCGGCAAGCACGCGGCAGCAGCGGCTCCTCACGAAACTGAGGGCGCGTCCCCAGGGCTTAACGTGGTGGTCTTTGAGCCCGAATCACCCGCTCCGCTTCCCCCCGTCTTTTTGATTCACGGATTCGGATCCTCCGTAGAACTGAATTGGGTTAAAACCGGCTGGGTTACGGCGCTGAACCGGGCAGGGCGTCGAGTCTTCAGCGTTGACTTGCCAGGGCACGGGCGCAGCGCCGCACCTTATGACCTTGATTCCTACACTCCCGGTAAGATCCGTGCTGAGATTCTGCAGATCCTTTTTGATCAAGGGATCCGCCCGCTTACACATGCAGATGCTGCCAGCGGCGTTGACGTCATAGGCTACTCACTTGGTTCCCGGTTGGCGTGGGAGTTTGGCGCCACACAAAAAGAGCTCGTGCGAAAAATGGTTTTGGGGGGGCCCAACCCGGAAGATCCACTGGCCGATTTTGATCTGCGAGCCGCCCAGGACTTTCTCAATGACGGCACACCCATCTCCGATGAATCCACGGCCTGGCTACTGCGCATGGCCCAAGCGGTGCCATCCAATGACATCTTTGCCCTGCTGGCACTTATCCATGCCGTGAAAATGGAACCCTTTGAACCCACGGACGCCGTGCCATGCATGCCAGTACTGCTTGTTGCAGGGGGCCTGGACGAACGTGCCCGGCGCATGAGCCAACTAGCCGCATTGAATCCGGCGGCTCAGCAGCTTGTGATTGAGGGGCGCACCCACGGCAACACCGTGACCTCAGGGGAGTTTAAAAAAGCGGCGATCGACTTCCTCAAGTGACCCACAGCTGTAGGATTTACCGCACTTTCCCCATTCAGTGGCCTTGATGGGTGGCCAGCTACCGACACGGGGGAATGCTCCTGACTAGGTTTCTCCTGCGCACTGGCTCCGGTAGCGACTGGGACTGACACCAAACCTTCTTTTGAATGCAGTGCTCAAAGCGAAAGGGCTCCCGTAGCCCACCTCCGCAGCGATCTGCGCAGTAGTCAACGCAGGGTCTGTCAGTAATTCGCTGGCAAGGAGCATCCGCCAATTCGTCAGGTACGTCATGGGTGGCTCACCTACCGAACTGCGGAAGCGGTGAGCAAAGGTCGCCCTAGATACATTCAACTTTTGTGCCAGCAATTCAAGACTCCACGTCTCTGCGGGCCACTCATGAAAAATCGCCAACGCCTGGGCGCTGAGCGGATCCATCCCACCCGCTAGCCAGCCTCGTGCTTTTGCAGGGTTGCCTCTGGCCCATGCGCGGATAGCTTGAACCAGCAGCACATCCAGTAGACGATCAATGACACTGCCTTGCCCCGGTGCCTCTGTAGTGATTTCCGCTTCGAGCAAACCAAGTAAAGACTGGCTGACTTCGCCGGAGGGGGCTAGGGCTACTCGTGGCAAGGCACTGGTGAGGACTGCTCCAAGCTCTGCGTCAGATTCGTATGTCCCGATGAGCATCGTTGTTGACCCTGAAGAGGCATTGCCCCACGTGCGGATCCCGTGACTCAGGCTTGTGACCAGGTCCGCCCCGGAAGGAGAAGTGCACCGCTGCCCGGGATGGATAATCACATCCGCGTCGCGCAGGAGATCATCACTCACAGCATATGGGGCTGGCCCCCGAACAACAGCCACGTCACCAGGTGCTAACTGGAACGCTTCATTATCTGCGGCCAAGAACGCCGTGCCTTTCATCATGACCATCACAGTGAGAGACGCACGGTCCGCCACCAGAACAGACCAGCCAGGCGACATGACCATACGGAGGGCAAAGGCGCGCCGAGCCCGGGGCCCGTCCAAAAGATGAGTCAGTGGATCCATGCGACAAATCTAGACGATCACGTATGGAATTACACCTTTGGACTATTCAAAACGCACCACGGCTGAGCTTGACTAGAAGTATGACACATTCAAAAGCACTTGTATTTGGTGGCACGGGTCGTACAGGCAGCCGGATTGTCCGCCATTCTCAGCACGGCGGCAGGCAAACACGTATCGCTTCTCGGCAGGGAGAGAGCCCGTTCAGCAGGGAAGACCGAGCAACGTGGGAACGCACTGATCGCGACGCCCCGGCTGTGGGGACTGCCGTCCGAGGCGCTGCCATCCCAGACGCTGCCATCCCAGGACTAGGGCATCGCGAATCTGCGGCTGCCTCATGAGCTACGATCTCCCAGGTGTTCTAACGCTCGCGTCCGCTGTCTGCGCCGGAGTCACCGGAGGGGTCTACTTGGGCTTTGCCGTTATTGTCATGCCAGCACTTCGCAGCCTCCCCAGTTCCGAGGCAGTAGCTACGATGCAAGGCATCAACATCAGCGCAGTTAAGCTGCCTTTCATGGCAATTTTCTTTGGCGGTACAGCAGCCGCTCTCGCCCTTATTGTTGCGGAAGCCGCCATAGGCGGAACCGCTTTGGGCGCTTCAAGGCGGTTGATTGGTGCAGGCTTGGTTCTGGCATCATTGGGCATCACCATGGTTCGCAATGTTCCCCTGAACAACAGACTTGCTCAGGTTCCTCCTAACTTAGGGAACTGCCGCGATTCTTGGAAGACATTTGATCAGGGATGGAGTAGAGCGAACCTGTTGCGTGCCACAGCGTCAATAGTTGCCACTATCCTCTTCGTCGATTCCTTGTCATTGTCTCCCGGCACAGACTAGTCGACTCCCCCAACAGCATTGCTGCACGCAGTGTTGGCAGTTTCAGGCCCCTCGCGGCGTCCAACCTGAGGGCAGCGCACCCGCAATGGTTCCACGTTCGGTATCCACCTTCGCTGACCAGCCTTGGGCTGCCTGGTTGCCCTCGAATGCTCCGCGCGCCAACCGCATTCCAACATCCGGGTGAGTCATCCCAGGCGCTCCCCCACGTCGAGCTGAGGCACGGACGCTCCACGACTCATCGGCAAAGCCACCGCCACGAAAGACGCGGTAGTCCCCATAGCGCGCCGGATCGAGATGATCCCAGCACCATTCCCATACGTTGCCGAGGGTGTCGTGGATCCCAAATTCATTGGGATGTTTCAACCCAACAACTTGAGCTTCATCCACTTCATCGGCGCCAGTCCAAGCAACAAGCTCCAGTGGCCCGTAGTGCGGCCCTTTGGTACCGGCCCTGCAGGCATATTCCCACTCTGCCTCCGTTGGCAAACGGTATCCGGAGGCGTCCGTTTGCCACCTGACCTGGTCACCTTCCACCAGGTAGGCAGCAACCAGCCCCTCACGTACTGAGGCACGATTACAAAACTCTATGGCGTCTAGCCAACTGATATTCACAACAGGACTCGAGGATCCCCCCGCACCGCCCATCAGCTTCACGAACTGAGCCGTGGTGACAGGAACAAACCCTATTTCAAAGTGCTCAAGATCAACTACCCATCGGCGATGCCGCCGCGCGTCGTGCAGTTCTACCTGACCCGCAGCCAGCGGGCGAAGACCAGATACAGCCATTATGCGACCTTTCCCTTCAGGACGATCTCGCCTCGGGCAGCGGCTCTGCAGCCCCGTGTTTCGGCAGAAAGTTCCTTGTTCTTTGCTTAGCTGGTAGCTTCGTTGCATGGGGATTTTTCGAATTGTATACTCTGGAATATTTGCAGCGGCACTCGTGTATGTCTTTTTCCTTGACGCTTCATTGTGGGAGAAGCTTTTTATTCTGGCGCTGAGTGCGGCTCCGCTTGTGATGCACGAGTTTCAGCTGCGAAAGCGAAAAATTGCGGCTGCTGAACAAGCCGCTCATGCATCCAGTTCGGTACCTGATCAGATCTTTCATGCCTATCAGGAACGTACGTACAACCATAAGTGAAATGTTCCTCGACTTCGAGCTAGTCGCCACGCCCTCTGAGAGAACATGACTCTCAGCCCCAAAAAACACCGAACATACTCATATTTCCCGCACAACTTTTTGTCGCACTAAGACCACAGCCGCTGCTTATTCCAACTGTCGCCGTCACGGTTGTAGCGCAGGCGTTGGTGATCCCGGCTCTGATCGCCCTGCCAAAATTCAATGGAGCTTGGCACAATCAGCCATAGTGCCCAGTGCGGAGAGACAATATTGTTATCAGCTTCTATAGCCGCCTTGGCTCGCTCGATTGCTTCTTCGCGAACGTCCTCATCTGTGAGGACGGAACTCTGGTGACCAGCTAAGACAATCGCTCGGGCTAGCGGGTGGCGAGCTAGAAAGTCCTTGGCCGACTCGGCCGTGGATGCACGTTGTGCTCTCCCACGGACCCGCACCGCCCGGGCCAGTGTGCTCCAGTAAAACGTGAGGGCGCAGTTCGGGTTCTGGAGCAGTTGGCGCCCTTTGGCCGATTCGTCGCTTGTTGCAATTTTAAAAACGCAGTCTTCGGTGACGTCTTTGACAATCAGCACTCGGGCATCCGGAACACCGTCCTGATCGACGGTGGCAAGCGTGGCCGCATGGCCTTCCGGGACCCCTGCATTCAAGGCATGCCGGAACCATGAAGTGAAGAGTTCATGGGGATCATTGGGCGCCGCGGCTGGATCAAATTTCGGGGCCTGGCCCACAATGGATGGAGCGGATCGAAGCTCATCACGAAGTGTTTTCATCATTCCATTCTCCACAAATAACTGCATCAGGGAAGCTGTCTGCGTTGCTGACTTGGTGAACATGAGAAAAGTAATTGCCCCGGCGTCCAAGCTCACTTGGACGCCGGGGCAATTCGGTGGATCGATTATTAAGACTGCATGTACAGGATCTCTCCTGCCGCTTTTCCACTATGCAGATCCCAGTATGCTTCCGCGATCAAATCCGGATCAAAGAAAGTACCTGACGCAACGGCACCCCCGATGGTCACCGTACCCACCTTGAGGCCGTGCTTGGCGAACTCCTCAGCGAGCGTGAAGGTCAGATTGCGAAGGCCGGCTTTGCTGATGGCGGCGGATGCCCTCGACGCAACGGGATTCAGGGCCAGTAGGCCTCCCGTGAAAAGAATGGAACCCGAACCGTGTGCAATCATGGCAGGAGCCACCAGCTGAGCGCAGATCAGCGCCCCGACCACGTTGACCGAAAAATCCTTGGTTAGGTCCATAGGGTCTAGGACGGACGGGTTGGCAATCGTGTTGGCACCGGCGTTGTAGACCAAGGCATCCAATGTTCCGTGTTCTGCCTGGATGCGGGCAAAAGCCGATTTCAGGCTCTGCTCATCGCTCACATCTGAAACGATGCCGTGGGCTTGGATCCCAGCATCTTGAAGTTCTGATACCCGGAGTGCAAGTGATTCAGGGTTTCTGGCCAGTAGGATAATTGTGAAGCCGTTGGCCCCGAATTTCCTGGCGACTCCGGCACTAACGCCGGGACCGGCCCCAACTATTGCCACATATTTATTGTTCATTTCCACTGCTTTCGATAGACGTGGTTGCGATGACAACAAGTCGGTTGGAAAGGAGCTGGAGAGGCGTTCGAGGCGTGGGCAGGCATTCCATGTCATGCGCGTAAGAGGATTGAATTTTTAATGTATCACGCGGAAAATTTACCTTTAGAACCGGTGCGGGCATACGCGCCGATGGTTTCCTAGCCGTTGCGGACCGTGGCAAGGTTCAGCGATTGTATTCCCTCATCCAGTGTGAGTATTTTCATCCGGCCATTGTTCTCACCGGAGAACGTTTCTTGTTGATGTTCAACGGTGAGGAGCGAATTGCGCCCGCGACAGAATGCCTTCTATGACCCCGGTTTTGGCATCGGCGCAGGCATTCATATCCGAAAAGCCGCGGGACATGAGCTGGCGTTTGGTACGCGCGTACAACTCTCGATCTTCGAGGTTATTTCGAAGCCTGTTGCGGAGCATGAGGTAAGCGTTGACATTGGGATGGTCGTTTTCAAGCAGATGGATATGAACCTTCAGAGCCGGCGTTCTGAGCATGCGGTGTCCGGGTTCGCGGACTCGAAGCTCATATCCAGCTTTGAGAAGTGGGACCAGATAATCCTCTTCAGCGGTAATATCTGCAACCGTCACCAAAATATCGACAAGGGGTTTCGCCGCCAGAGTTGGGACCGACGTCGAACCAATGTGTTCTATAGAAACCGCTTGGCTTCCCAACGCAGTCCTAGTCTGGGCCAAGTGGGCCCCTCAAGCGATTCGCCCGCAGTCACCAGCGGGTAGGGCTCTGACGGTTGGGCGCGCCTTCGTGACGCCTCGACAGCGCAGGATTTCCTTTCACTGCGATGGACCAGGCACCTAGCCCAAACGCGGCGGCGGCTAGAGCGTTGAAGATTACTTTATCCGCCCCCGCTCCGTTTAAGACATCGATTACCCCTATGATCACAAAAGCAGCAGCCAATAGGGCTATGCAGAATGAGAAGATCATGGCCCATCGTGGTAGGTTTCGAATTTCCTTCACTGCCAACAACTCCTTTTACTAAAGTAGATTTGATGGTGATTTAGATCATACCCCTTTTGCTTCTTCTCCCTCAGGCAAAGAGCTGCGGCAAAAAGCAGCCACGCCCCGAGATGGCCAATGACTTCCAAGAAGTGACAGCCACCATCGCTAATTAGCCGGCCGTGGTAGAAGCAAGGCAGCGAAAGTGTGCTGATTTTCCTCGAATACGAGGATCGTAATGAGCTGGCCTCCTGCTAACACCTTCAGTGCACAAAGGCGTTTGCCCTGGAACTGTACAGCGCAGCGTCCCTTACAGAGGTCAACGGGACAGCCTATATTTTTTTGATAATTCTAAGTCAGTAGTAGGAGAATAGTGTGAAGAAAGTTACCGAACCGAAGAGGCAGAGAGCGCAATTATATTTCCGAGACCGCGGCCCATCTTCATCACACCGCTTATGCTTTGACCAGAACATACAAGGCCGTTTGCAAGCACTGCACGAGGAAGCTCAAGGTCAAGCGTTGGAAGCCAGCCAGCTGTATCAGCAGGATGTGGTCCGGGGCCACCCCTTACAAGGAATGGACCGATGAAGGTTTACTCATTTCACGAGGGTGCATTTGATTCGGTGACGAAATCAATGGAGCCTGTGAACGTCCTCGCAAGTGATGGTTCAATCGCTGGCGTTATCACTCGCGGTAAAATACCTGGTTGTGAGATAGCCGGTACTTTTCAGTTCACCCCGGAGACAGGTCCGCATACAAGCATCGGCGTGCGTAGAGCAACGATCAGATCCGCCTTTTCGCGGCTGTTCAGACCGACCTACGAGGTCATTCATGATGGCGTTGCCGACATATTTGTTGATCGGCTCGGAGAGAATTTTCTTTACTTTGCAGTCAAAGGCCAACTTAACGGTGGGGTAATCACCGCTCGAGAGGACTGGGACGGTTCCGTTGTAGTAACTGCGCAACGCAAAGCGCTCGGCCGTTTCCAACCAGGAGGCGTTTTGGCCAGGACTCGAGTGGAGATTGCAGAGGCCGTACCGGGTACGGCCGAATTCGGACTCTTAATTTTATTACCGCTCATTCACAGTATTTACAAGGACGAATCCGACGCTGTAGCTTCATTGTTCGGATAGCAGCACCAGCCGGGTTGCTTGGTTGGTTCAAATCCAACAATGGCACCCTTCTTTGAACAGGCTGCACTAGTCTTGGAAGTCTTTGATTATGGCTTCGCCAGAAACGAGAAATGACGGCCGCCCCGGATGTGGAGTGGCCGTCATTTCACTGCGCTAGTGTGTGCTCAGAGTCAGTGTTCCTCTGCCGCAGCAGCCGCCTTTTTGGCGTCTTTCTCCGCACGCAAAGCATCTGCTTCATGCTGCTCTTCTGCCTTTTCCTGATGGATGACTTCAGCCAAGAGCTTCTCCATCTCCTTGGCAACCCCTGCCGCTGATGCGGGATTTTGGCCGGTAACAAGTCGCTCGTCAACTACCACCTTCTCCTCAAAGACATCCGCGAAAACATGAGTTGCCCCTAGTTCTTCGAGCCTGTCTGCCAGGAAGAAGGGAATGACTTTGTCCTTGCCTGCGGCTACTTCCTCGTCGTTGGTGAAAGCCGCAACATTTCGGCCGTTGACAAGGTGTATGCCATTGGCCAATTCCACGTTCACTAAGCCAGCAGGCCCATGACAGACAGCACCCACAACACCGCCTGAGTTGTAGATACTAGCAACTAGCTTTTGAAGGCCTTCACTGTCCGGGAAGTCCCACATGGTGCCGTGGCCACCCACGAGGAAGACGGCGTCATATTGTTCCGGGTCAATGACATCGACGCGGGCCGTGTTGTACAGGCCAGCTCGCGTTGTCTCGTCCTCTGTGAAGGCAACTTGAATGGGGTCTTCCACGTCAACGCCGTCGTGCGGGGGTTGACCACCTTTAATGGATGCGAAGTCAACGAAATGTCCGGAGTCTTTGAAGACTTTCCAGGGATGTGCAGCTTCGCCTACGTTGTAGCCGGTCTTTTCTCCGGTGTCACCGATCTCGGAAACGCTGGTCAGTACCATGAGGATTTTCTTCATGAGGTGCTCCTTTCGTCCATTTCCCACCCTAGACGAATCGCAGACATCATGACCAGTCCGGGTCAGAAACTCCCAGCGTGTACACAGATTCAGTGGGATGACCAGCGAACCACACCACCGTACATCGCCAAAGATGGATGTCTATCACAAGATGTCGAACAAACGGTTCCAAGGCTTGGGAACTACTCCGCGCGGGTCAGCTGCTTTCGCAATACCACTGAAGCTACAATGCCGAGCACGAATAACGTTGATGCTGCTGCAATCGGGACAAGGAACGCGGCATCGTAGCCAACACTTTGCGCCAGCGAACCCGAAAGTGCCGAACCCAATGCCGTGCCCGCCACAATGCCACTAGCTAAGGCTGTCATGACGGTGCCCATCCACTGCGGCGGGGCTACAACACTGCCAACGCTGAAGATTGTCACCATGGTGGGGCCTACGGGCAAACCCACCAGCAGCAGCACCCAAGCCATCTGGCCTAACGACTCCGGCGCCAAGAAAAACACAGTCCCGCCTGCCATGAAGCCAGATGCCAGCACCCACCGCCACGCATAGCTGAACTTCACTGGCCAATAGGCCACTGACAGGGCCGTCAGCGCCGAGCTGGCACCCATGATCGCGTACATCAGCCCGGCCTGGTCAACAGAACCATAGACACCTGTAAAAGCTGCCAGCGCTGTTTGCGAAGAACCAAAGAACGTCCCCATGCACAGCATCGCAGCCACCGGCACTGCCACGAGGAACCAGTTGGGCCTTTCCTCGCTCACGTAGCCTGCATTGCCCACCGTGCTGCTTGCAGCTGGGCGTGCACTGACGTAATCCGCGGTTGGGTGGAGAGCGAAAAGTGTTACAAGTGACACTGTCATGACAGCAGCGAGAACAAGCGGCAGCCAAGGCGCCACAAGTGACGCCAGCAGACCCACAAGGGCCGGGCCCAAGACAAATGTCACTTCATCGGCTGTTCCTTCAAGGGACAAGGCCGTGTCAACCATGGGTCCGCGCTGACTCGCAGGGAGTTTCTTACTCAACGCCATCCAGCGCACACGGGACAGTGGGCCCACCTGGGGCGAGGTTCCCCCAGCCGCCAGAGCCGTTAGGAGCACCACCACTGTTGCGCCGTCAGTGAGCTGGGCACCGCTGTCAGGCAAGAGCAAATAGGCCAGCACAACGACGGCCGTCACCAAAATGAAATTCACCACAGCAGCAACCAGCAGCACCCCCCGCTGTCCCAGCCGGTCTGCCAGGTAGCCCACAACTGGCGCCCCCGCGGCTGCACCCAAACCAATGCACCCCGCCGCGAACCCTCCGATCGCGTACGAGTCGCTGACATGGGTGACCATTGTCAGCACACCGATTGTCAGCATCGCTAGAGGAACACGGGCAAAGAGTCCCAAGGGAATATAACTTTTTCCGGCCAATCTGGGCAGCACGGAGTAGCGGCCACCCTTCACAGCAGTGGCAGCGGGCGCGGGAGCGTTGGGGGAAGACGAGGAACTCAGCTACTTTCGAATCTTTTTGCCTTGGACTCTGCCGGTATCAACCACCGGTTCATTTGATCCACAGACCGCCCAAGTCTACCCTTTTAGGGAGCCGCTGCGCCCGCCATTCTCAGCTCTAAGGTGGAGCCATGACGGCCTTTGTTCACGTGCAGGTGCAGGGGGATCCGCTGCTTCATCTGCTCTACATGGCTGACGAGCCCAACCATCCGTCCGCCGTCGCGCAGAGACTCAAGGGCTTCCATCACTTGCTCAAGGGAGTCCTCATCGAGACTGCCAAAACCTTCATCGACGAAGAGTGTCTCAATATCTAGGCCGCCGGATTCGTACTGGACCACATCAGAGAGGCCCAATGCCAGAGCCAAGGAAGCCATGAATGACTCCCCACCTGAAAGCGTCGCTGTGTCACGGCTCATCCCCGTCCATTGGTCTACGACCTCCAGGCCTAGTCCGGATTTCTTATTGCCTGATTTCGCATCGCTATGCCGCAACGTGTAGCGGGCGTCGCTCATGGTTGCCAAACGCGTCGAGGCAGCCTCGGCTACCTGCTCCAAGCGCGCAGCCAGAACGTAGCTTGTCAGCGTCATCTTCAAGTTGTTATCCCCCAATCCGCGGACTGTCTCTGAAAGCCCAGCCAGCATCCGGGCTTTTTCACGAAGTGGAGCAACAACTCTCTCCTGTTCCTGGAATGCGGCTGCTGTGTTCCGGAGCTGTTCCGCGGCCGAAAGTGCCAGCCCCAGGGCCAGCGCACCCTCGCGTGCCTTCGTTTGAGCATGCCGTGCCCCCTGGGCCAATTCCGCAAGGACCTCTCCGCTTGCCGCACCAATATTAGCGTCCACTTCAACCTGGGCGGCAATGATCTCAGGCATAGCCAGTCTGTCAGCGTTCACCGCCACAGCTCTGGCATGGCCCTTGATGTCCTTATCCAGGGCCGCCGCAGCGGCCGGAGTGAGCAGAGCTGCCTGGACCGCTTCGACGTCGTCAAACGCTGAGTCTGCGAGCGCTTGTTCCAGCGCAACCGCGGCATCCTCCTTGGCAGCCTCGGCTGTGGCCCGGTTGCGCACGGCGACCAGGAGCTCCTGTCCTGGAATTTGAGCCTGCACCAACGCAGTACGGCGTTTCAACAGCGATTCGTATCCGTCACGAACGACGGCCAGGTGTTCTTGCAAAAGCGCTATTTCTTCGCCCACCGCAGCAGTGCCAGCTCCCAACGATGCAGCCTGTCCGGTTGCTGCCAGCATTTCCGTTTGAGCCTGATCTATGCGGATTTGGAGTCCTACGGCTTCTGAACTCAAGGCTGCCAGTTCCGACGCTGCCTCGGTGGCTTGGCCATGCGCAAGCGTGGCCCGCTGCACTCTGTCCTTCGTTTCTTGCAGATCACTCTCACCTCCACGTTCGGCAAGGACAACAAGACGGTTTTTGGCCTCTGCGAGCTGTGTGCCAGCCGTGACGGCAAGCCCTTCAGCCGCCTCGAAAGCACTCTTGGCGACCTTTTCAGCCCTTACCAGATCAGCGCCGGATCCGGCCAGTGGTGAGGGAGCAGGGTGGACTTTGCTGCCGCATACTTGGCATGGTTCACCATCGACGAGGTTGGCAGCCAGTTCTCCGGCGACGTGGTTGAGCCTGTCGTTGAATGCCCCCAGCCAGCGTTCCTTTGCACTCAGGGCCACTTCACGAGCGTTAGCTTCAGCCACGGCGAGCTCGGATACCTTGTGATTCTGGCGCTGGTGCTCTTCAATGGCTACAACAAGCACTTGTGCTTGCGCGGCGTCTTGGCTCGAATGCTCCATGGTTTGGGCCACCGGGCGCAACTTCTCCTGAGATTGAAGTACCTGACTCAAGCGTGTTTTGGCGGCGGAGGCAGAGCTAGCTTGCTCGTCCTGGTGTGTAAGTGCCGCAGCCAGCGCTTTTTCGCCTTTGATAAGATCTGCAGTTTTCTGTAGTAGCCGGGCTTCATCAGGTAGTGCCCCATCTACGGTTCCAAGCCGTGTGCTCAGCTCACGATCGTATCTTTCTAAGTCGGAGATCTCTGCCGCGTGCGCCGGTTGACCCAGCAAGGCACCTGCAATGTCATTTCCGTCAAAGATTGCCGTTGCAGCAGCTACTCGTCTCTGCGCTCGCTCACTCTCGCTGCCCGTTCTCTTGGCTGCAGCCAGCACTGCTGCCAAGACCTGTGCTTGATGGTGTTGCTCCTGTTGGTGGCGCCATTGCAGAGCCGTTTGTCCCAGATGTTCCAGTCTTTCGCGTTCTGCAACCGCTGTGGCAAACGCCTTGTGACGGCTGCTACGACTTTCTGCTTCCGCCACGGCGTTTACCAATGATTCGGACTCAGCCTCGAATTCCTTTGCACGTTTCATGGCACGGTCAACGCCCAGAGCAAGGCCAACGCGCAGTATCTCAAATAGCTCAGACCCATGCAGCTCGTTAAATTCAACACCGCCTGAGGCCTCCGGCTCGTTCGACGTTGTGTTCTTCTCTGCGACCTGGGCAGCGTTGGCGGCCAGAACCGGCGCCGCTTGGCCGCGGCCAAGCTGCTCGGTCGCCGCCAGCTCACCCAACCCAGCAGCAACGGCCAGTTGAGCGGTCCTTGAATCGGTGGCCAAACGATTCTCTAGGTCTTTGTAAACGTCGGTGCCAAACAGTTTTTGCAGCAACACCTGCCGCTCTTCCGCGCTGGCACGCAGAAAAGCGGCAAAGTCACCCTGCGCCAACAAAACAACTTTGGTGAACTGCGCCATGTTCATGCCGAGAAGGTCTTGAATCTCAGCAGCCGATTCGTCATTGCGGGCTGATTTGACCTCCCATCCTGCGGTAGTTTTTTCACGTAACTGGGTGCTTGCCTGCTCTCGCGTTGTGCCAGTGCCGCGTTTGAGCGGGCGCATCCATTCGGGGCTGCGGCGCACCTCCAGGCGCCGACCACCAGCGCTAAACTCACACACAACTTCGGGGACAACGCCCTCGGCTGCATGATGGCTGCGCAACTGGTTCTGGGCTCCTTGCCGTGCACCGGGCACTCGGCCATAAAGCGCATAGGCGATAGCGTCAAGAACGCTGGTTTTGCCTGCTCCTGTGGAACCGTTGAGAAGGAACAGTCCTTGGGCGCCCAGCTTGTCAAAATCAACAATTTCACGGCCTGCAAAGGGACCAAAGGCTTGAATTTCTAAGCGGTGGATCCTCACAATGCACTCTCCTGTTCCCGCACGCCGGCCAACGCAGCCCGCAGAATTTGCTGTTCATCATCACTGGCGCTTCGGTGGCGCACATGATCAAGGAAGCCGCAGCACAACTCCAACTCGTCAGTGGCCTGGGCAATGCGATCGCCATAGCTTTGCTGCTCGGGGTTCCGGGGCGTTTCGGGGGCAAACATCAGAACCAGTGTGTGTTCAAAGCGTGTCCGTAACCGATCCATAGCCAGTTCCGGACTGTCATTGTCCGTAAGGGTGATTTGGCAGTAATTCCCTTCATCCTGGGAGAACGCTTCGCTGCTCAGTAGCTCATCAATCTTCCCGGACAGGATACTCAAGGCGCGTTCCGGATCCCACTGAACTTTCCGCACCTCGCCGAGTCCACTGGCTGTTATCTCTAACAGCCATGCACCCTTTTTATGCCTAGCTTCAGAAAAAGAGTAGGGCAGTGGTGAGCCACTGTAGCGAACAGACTCGCTCAGTATTTGTGGCCCGTGTAGATGGCCAAGTGCGGTGTAAGTGAAGGGTTCGAAGAGGTCAAGAGGGACAGCGCCCACTCCACCAACTGACAACTCCCGCTCACTGGCGGAGGAGACTCCACCGCTGGCGAATGTATGTGCCAGCACAACTGAGGCCGTCCCTGGTGCACGCGTGGCCAGATCGGCGGCGATCAGCTTCACGGCTGCTTCGGTGACGCTAAAGTGCGTCCCATTTTCAACGTCAAGCTCCTCCGCCACCAGCCGAGGTTCAAGGAACGGAATCCCGTAAATTGCCACCTGAGTGGTGCTGTCTGGGCCGGCGTCTTTGCCCATAAGTGGAAGTAGCACAGGTGTTGCCAGATCGCTCAGGCGCGTGCGCAAATGCACTCCTGCGCGCTCCAGCAAACGGCCACCAAAGCCGAGTCTGCTGGCGGAGTCGTGATTACCACTTGTAACAACCACTTGTACCCCTGTGGCGTTGAGCCTAGCCAGGATCTCATCAAATAAGTTCACTACGTCAACGCTGGGCAAAGCACGGTCATAGACGTCGCCGGCAACCAAAACGACGTCGACGTTTTCTGTGATGACGGTTTCCAGAAGCTGGTCGGCAAAACGCCGTTGGGCGGCAAGTGTGCCAATGCCGTGGAACGACCTGCCCAAATGCCAGTCTGAGGTGTGTAGTAGCTTCATGCCTCCACGGTATCGGAGGCCGCTGACATTCCCAGATTGGCCTGCCCGGAAGTTGCCCACGGTGAGAGTGCTGAGGGTGGGTTAGCGGCTCTTCTTTTCAACTGTGATTGTTTCAACGGCGGCAATATTCGCCAGCTTGGAACCGTAAATAACGGCTGTGAGCAACAAAGCGCATGCCAGTAGGGCCATGATGATCTGAGTATTGGGTGAGTCTAAAAAGAGCAGCCCTGCCAGTGAGATTGCTGCAGCAGCAATCCCGCTGACCCACATGGACTGAACCGCTGCGCCGTGCCCAGCCTGCCACGTTTCTTCATTAACCATGGTCTTGGCCGTCCGGATACCCACGAATGGATTTCTTTTGATTTTACCTAAGGCGCAGGCATGGTTGAGCCCGGCAATCCCAAGTGAACACAGGGCAAGAAGTAGGAGGGAGAAGATCAGCATCTTTTAACAGTAGCCGTAAACGGATCTAGCCACTTCACCGAAAATTCAGCGTGCGCACCATCACCGGCGAGAAGGAGTTGGCTACTTCTTCGGTGCGTCAAAAAAGGCTTGAGCATCGCTACTTCCTGTTCCATCTCCTGTTCCGGGGGCGCTTATGTTGCCGGCACCTGTCGCTGTTGTGGCGTCCGGCCCAACCGCTGTTGGGTTAACCGCTGTCAGGTTAGTCGGTGTCGGGATAACCGCCGGTGCCTCATAGCTGTCCAGTGCTTCCTCCGTCACCGGTGCTTCCAGAAACACCGGGGTGCCGGTTGCTGCGATGGGGGCATCGGCGTCGTCCATCAGGACATCAGTTCTCAGCGACTTCGAGGGAGCAAAAGAGCGGTAGATGGCGGCGGCCAATGCGGCACCAAACAGCGGTGCCAGCCAGAACAGCCACAACTGGCCCAATGCCCAGGAATCAGCCAGGAACACCACGGAAGTTGCGCGCGCCGGGTTCAGCGAACCATTGCTCAGCGGCATGGTGATCCCCACAGCTACGGCAAACGCCAAACCAACCGCAACCGGACCCAACGTTGTCTTATTCCCTGGCGAAGTGACACCCAGGATCATTGCTGTCAGCACGCCTACAGCCACGATTTCCACAATCAGCACCCCGATCATGGGCACCTGAGAGGGGGAATGCGCATCAAAACCGTTGGCCAAGGCGCCGAACAGCTCGGCGGTTTTAGGTGTGGCCCCGGCCGGCATGACCTGCATCAGGGCCAACCAAAGCGCTGATGCCAGCAACCCACCAACGGTCTGCGCCACCACGTACAAAGCCATAGCGGAAAACTTCAGCCGCCCCGCCACAGCCATACCAAGTGAAAACGCCGGGTTGAAATAGCCGTTGGAAATGTGGCCGAAGGAGATGATCGCGGCAACCATCGCTAACCCGTAGGCGAACCCAACGGTGGATCCTGTGCCTCCAGAACTAAACAGCGCCGTGCCCAATCCTGCGAACACGATGAAAAAGCTGCCGAGTCCCTCAATGGCAACACGGATACTGAGCGGGTAGGCATGCACCGGGGCCGCAGCCGTTCCAGTTGTAGTCATGGCGTGAAAAAATCCTTCGGTTGAAAAATGATGAGAACCTTTATTGCAGGCAGCGCGTCATGTGCCGCACCACTCGGGGCAGAGCAGGCTGTGAGGGCCCATGGGGCTAAACACCCAACGCCAACGCACACACTATGGCCGCAGCCAGAGCAACTATAGCGGCCGAGGCTGTGCGTAACATAAGTGCCGAAGCTCTGATGTGATCGCTGCTCTCAAGCACACCAACCCCGGCGTGAAGTTTGCGGATACGGCTGACTGCGCACAAGACCAAGACCATTGTCATCAACGACGCGACCATAGTACACACGCCCAGTCCAATTACCTGGGCCGAATGACCTGT
The DNA here is from genome assembly GCF_030063205.1 of Arthrobacter antibioticus. Lineage (GTDB taxonomy): Bacteria > Actinomycetota > Actinomycetes > Actinomycetales > Micrococcaceae > Specibacter. Next base: position 868,699 of record NZ_JASISQ010000001.1, read on the forward strand.
AGTAAAAAGCTCTGCCTCGTTGGCCAACAGGGAGTCATTGTTTGCTCCTGTTAATGCCCCCAACCAGCCACGCCAAATAAACACGTCGGCAATAACGGCGCTGATGACTGTCCGGCGCCACGACAGGGCCGTGCGTTCCGGCTGCAACCCGGGATCGCCAGCAGTAGGCGCAGGGCCGTCGGGGAAAGCTGCGCTCACGCTACGGCCGGATCAAAATCAGCACGGCAAAAATGATGGCGGCTATGGACACCACCACTGTCATTCCCAGCATCAGCCAGGAATGTGGCAGTTCAAGTCCTTTGCGCATGGCCAGTTCTTGGTGCGCCCAGCGTCGGTAGCTGACGATGGCAAGCACTGCACCGATCATTGCCAAAACCATACAAAGGATGATGCGGATCAGCGGAGGGGCAATCTCCGGTGCCAGTTGGTCAATAGCCACAGCACCAGCCAAAAGTGCCAAAGCGGTTCGGACCCAGGCCAAAAATGTTCGTTCGTTGGCTAGTGAAAAACGGTAGTCGGGGGTCTTCCCCGTCCTTCGCCAAGCAGGTTCGCGCATGGGTCTCCTCATCAAAACCGGGGCGATTGCCCAGAGTCAAGTCTACTCGGCCCCATGGATGTCTCCGTGAGCCGGTAAATTAGAAGGCATGACTATTCCAGCAGGCCCCGTCAGTACGCCACCGACAGATTTTGCCACCCGCGTTCAGGGCACGCTCATGGGCGGCGCTCTCGGTGACGCCTTCGGCTACCTGGTTGAATTCGATTCATTGGCGGAGATTGCAGCCAAGTACGGCCCAGCTCTGCTTGTTGATCTTTCCCAGGCTCGCTCCGCTGCACATTTTTCTGATGACACCCAGATGACGCTGTACACGCTTGATGGGTTGCTGGATGTTTTGGAATGGGCCAACCAGGGCGTGGGCGCTGATATCAATGCCTGCCAGTGGCTGGCCTACCTGCGGTGGTTGAAAACCCAAGACATTGCTACGGCCGAGCATGCCCCCGCGCAGTCACCACGCTGGATAGATAGCCAAAGTGTGCTCCACCATCAGCGGCACCCGGGCAATGCTTGCATCACCGCTCTAGCAACAGGAGAGATGGGCACCACGTTCCGTCCTGTGAACCCGGAATCGAAGGGTTGCGGAACCGTCATGCGTTCGGCACCTTACGGTTTGTTGCCTAATTTGGAGGCTGAAACCATCTACAAGATCAGCTCCGATGCGGCTTCTCTAACCCACGGCCACCCGTCTGCCCGCCAATCAGCTGGGGCTTTTAGCTGGCTTATCCACCAACTTGTCATAGGTGGACTCTCGCTGCGTGCAGCTGCCGAATCCGCTCTGGCTCGTGCCGTGGCAGAAACGGGTGCAGATCCGCACCTACTCTCCCGCTTGGAAACAGCGCTGCTGCTGTCCCTGCCCACTCATGACGCGAACGACGCCGTCATCCTGTCAGGAGATGCCCTCACCGATGCACTGGGGCTGGGCTGGGTGGGTGAAGAGGCAATGGCTGTGGCCTTGTACAGCGTCCTAGTCACCTTTGCGAAGGCGCCCTCCCCTGTGGAGCATTTCTTGCTCGCCATCCGATTGGCTGCCAATCACAGCGGTGACAGCGACTCAACGGCTTCCATCGCCGGGAACATCCTGGGGGCGTTTTACGGCGAGGCCGCTTTGCCGCCTTCGTGGTTGGCGTTGTGTGAGGCCCCTCATCTCATCCGTCATCTAGGTGCTGAGTTCATCAAGCTCACCACCGGGCACTAGGTCCACTTGTCTAGTAGCTGTTCTTATGAACCGATGCTTTGCGCGGAACGCTTCTTGCTTTCTAGCCGATCATCTGCATAAATTCGCCCTCTGAGAGCACTTCAATGCCTTGACCTCTGCGCTGGAGCTCAAGTACCCGCTGAGCTTTTGAGGTGAGTCTGCCGCTGCGCAAATCAGTTGCGGTAAAACCGCTACCCACCACAAGCACAGTTGTCTTCAGCGTCACGCTGCTTGCGCATTGCGCACCGTAGCCGGCAGCCCTGATTTTCGCTTCGGGTCTGCCCAGTCCAATGTCCCCTGTGAACACCAACGTCTGCCCAAACAGCGGGTGGGAAACATCGGCTTCCGGGTTCGGCACTGGGTTGGGGCCCTCCGTTGACCAGCTGGAACGGCCATTACGGGCGGTCCCATTGGCCAGCCCCTCCTTCATCTCAGCTATTTTCGCCAATGCCGAACGCGTCGCCTTCGAGATTTGATCCGTTTGCGGGTTGTAAGCCTCGATGCGTGGCATGGCGAGTTTCATTGATTCAAAAACACCGCGAATCGAAGCCACCTCATGTTTGGCAGCAATGTCCACCATGATTCCGGCGCACGCCCGGGCATCTTCAACGGCGTCGTGGTGGTTCAGTAGCGGCACACCGGCAGCCTCGGCCACAAACGGTAGCGAATAGGACGGTAACGAATAATTTTTCCGCGACAAAATCACCGTGCACGCGTAATCAAAGGCTGGCGCGGGCATCCCAGAGACTTCCGCGGCCGAACGAATAACGCCGATGTCGAAGGCTGCGTTGTGCGCCACAAGGGCGTCGTGACCAATAAAGTGCTGTACTTCTGGGAACACCGCGGCGAAGCGAGGTGAGCTTGCTACGGCATCTGGGGTGATGCCGTGAATGCTGATATTGCGGGAGTCGAAGTGGTCGTGACCTTCCGGGGGCCGCATGAGCCAGTACCCCTCATCAACCACCACCCCACCACGAACCTTCGTCAAACCGACGGAGCAGGGCGATCCCCTAAATCCGTTGGCGGTTTCAAAATCAATTGCAGTAAAGTCCAGTGCCACCTTTCAAGGTTACTCCCCGGCTCTGACTCGGAACGCATCGGGAGTGCCGCATCACAGGCACCGCCCGGGAGAAACGCTACGGTGTGGCGCGCCGGAGCGTTGTAAATGCTGCCGCTGCCAACACCACCACGAACAGGAATGCTATGGCCCCGATGGACAACGGTGTGAGGGTAATGGTCCATGCCCCCACTGCCGGCCACCAACCAGAGAGGGTGATTAATGCGATGGCACCGACAAGCAGCACGGCCAGTGAGAGGAACATGATGAGCGTTCCCGTTGCCTGCCAGCGCTTGTAGACGGTGGCGCCCCAAAACCCGAGGAGAAACAAGAACATCATCACCACAAAGTAAAAGAACCACTGGATGCCCCACGGTTGATTTGCGACCCACGAGATAGCGAACATGTATCCGTGCAACCCCCACCCATTCGTGGCCTGTTCCACAAAGCCAAGCACTACGTACAGGCCTGCAATCACGGCAGCGAGGGCTGTGAACAGTCCCACCGTCCCTAGGAAAAAGTTCCGGCGGCTCACACTCAGGCCTTGCGAGAACGGAAAACACAAGGTCAGCGATTGGATGCCTAGACCGAAGAAATACCACATAACGGCTTGACCAGCGCCGGAGTACTTAACCTCAACCGTGTTTGGTATCAGCGCCCAGATCACCACACTCAGCAGAAACGAGCTGCCAATAATGACAGCTGGAATACCCAAAAAAGTCCACTTGTTAATGAGTTGCATCCTGGCAACTCCCAATGCCCGGTTCATCACTTTGCTCCTGTCACGGTCTTGAGGTCCGTCTCTGGCTCACCCTGAGCACGGCCGCCGTGCGGACGCCCGTGCTGTGGCGGCGCGTTCATAACCCGCCCGGCCTCAAGAGTTTTTCCAATCACAATCTGCTGAAGTGACACCGCACCCAATTCCAAGCCCAATTCCTTTGCCTCACGGCGTTCATCCAGCGAGAGCGCACCATCAATGGTCAAAGAGGCGATCCCCCCAAGTGACTCCCTATGTATGACAGCGCGCCCGGCGGCAAAGGATTCAACTGCGGCACTGGCCCCGGAAATATTGACGGCGGAACCACGAATGTTCTCGGCATCGTCATCGACAAGAATGCGGCCCTTATCAATAATGATGACGTGTTCTAGAAGATTCGCCACTTCATCGATCAAGTGAGATGAGAGCACAATTGTGCGCGGGTACTGGCTGTAGTCGGCCAGCAACCGGTCGTAGAAAAGCGCCCTGGCCACGGCATCTAGACCCAAATAGGGTTCGTCAAAGAATGTCAGTTCAGCTCTGGATGCCAGGCCAATGATGATGCCCACTGCCGAAAGTTGGCCGCGTGAGAGCTTCTTGATGCGCCGCTTCAGTGGCAGTCCAAAGTCTTCTGCAAGCTGCATCGCCAGCTCGTTATTCCAGTTCCGGTAGAACAGAGCGGCGGCCCTGAAAGCATGAAGCGGTTTGAAATCATCCGGATACTTCTGTGATTCGCGGATGAAACAAATCCGGCTCAGGACTTTCTCGTTTTCGTAGGGGTGCTCACCGAAAACCGTAACCTCACCAGAGGAGGCAAAGCCTTGAGCGGTCAAAATGGACATGAGAGTCGTCTTGCCGGCACCGTTACGGCCAAGCAAACCGTAGATCTTGTCCCGCTCCAGGGTGAGGCTAACGCCGTCGAGCGCCTTAACATGGCGGTACTCCCGACACAGATCTTTCACGCTCACAATGGGATCACTCATAGCGCGCCTGCTTTCTCACTGCTTAGCTTTTCTCCACTTGCGCTCTCCGCTTCACGTATCAGCATGGCCTGCAACTGCTGTGAGTCGATGCCCAGTTTGGCGGCTTCCCTAGCTAGTGGGCGGAGAAATTGTTCGTAAAAGTCGTCCTTGCGCCGTTCAACAAGCACGGCACGCGCACCGGTGGCAACAAACATGCCGATTCCTCGTTTCTTGTAGAGAATTCCGTCGTCAACAAGCCGGTTCACACCCTTGGCAGCGGTGGCAGGGTTGATTCTGTGGAAAGCGGCAAACTCATTGGTAGAGGGCACTTGTGCTTCTTCGGCCACGAGACCGTCCACAATGTCGTTTTCAACCATCTGAGCAATCTGCACATAGATCGGTCTACTCTCATCTATCACCAAGGCACCTCCGTCAAACCGTCAACCAAGTAACTTTGCCGCCTCACTGGTTCATTACTCATGCAACTAACCATATAACCTTGGATTGACTTGTCAACCCCCAAACTCATCCTTGGGGTGGAGGGATCATTCAGGGAAGTAACGTAATCTTGAGTGCGTGATGATAACCGCTTTGAGTGCCTCTGTCCTGCCCGCTCTCATGGGACACGGGGCCGTTCCAGCCTTAGGCCTGCTGCCCGACTGGCTCGATCCCATGACCATTCTCGGCAATGAGGCCATAGGCTCATGGGTGGTAGTGATTGCCTGTGCCATCATCTTCGCCGAAACAGGCCTCTTGGTGGGCTTCTTCCTTCCCGGCGATTCATTGCTGTTCACGGCAGGTTTGCTTGTCAGCACCGGAACCATGCCCGTGAACATCTGGGCCCTGATGGCACTGCTGATCGTCTCCGGGTTTATTGGCAACCAGCTGGGTTACTTCATTGGTTATAAGGCTGGACCGGCCATCTTCAACAAGCCAGAATCACGACTCTTCAAGAAACAGCATGTTGACAGCGCACATGCCTTCTTTGAGAAGCATGGCGGCAAGGCCCTGATCCTGGCCCGTTTCGTACCTATTGTGCGCACCTTTGTGCCAGTCATTGTGGGCGTAGCTAAAATGGATATGCGCAAATTTGTGTTCTTCAACGCCATCGGTGCCGTCCTGTGGGCCGGTGGCATCACACTTCTGGGCTACATTCTAGGCAACAAGGTGCCGTGGGTACGCGATAACTTGGACATCATTTTCATTGCCATCGTGGCCGTTTCAGTAATCCCCATCGGCATCGAGTTCATCCGGGCCATGGCTAACCGCCGCAAGAAGTCAAAGCAGATCTAAGTTCTTCCGGAAAAAACTTCCTCATTAAAGTACGACGGCGACCCCCGGCTTATGTGCCTGGGGTCGCCGTCATTCTGTGCTCAACTAACGCCGCGCAACTAACGCCTGAGTGAAGCAGGAGTGCCGTGCCTGTTGAGGGTGCCTGTTGAGGGTACTTGTTGAGAGTGCCCTGCTGAGAAGGAGCTTTGCTAAGAAAGTGCCTTAATAATGTGCGGCAGCAGTGCCCGGAACGCATTTCCCCGGTGACTGATGGCATTCTTTGCCTCACCTGTGAGCTCCGCACACGATTTATCCAGACCCGTGGGAACCAGAATGGGGTCATAGCCAAAGCCACCCTCTCCTCGTGGATTGTGGAGCAGGACCCCTTCGAGGGTCCCTTCCTCAACTAGATCCAGCGTGCCATCCGGACTTGCTAGCGCGGCTGCACACACAAACCGGGCGCCACGATGCTCTTCGCCGATGTCGGAGAGCTGGGCCAGCAGCAGGTTCAGATTTGCTGTGTCATCGCCATGCCTGCCAGCCCACCGGGCCGAGAATATGCCGGGGGCGCCGCCCAGAACGTCAACGGCCAATCCGGAATCATCGGCAATGGCTAGGACGCCGCTGAACTGTGCCACGGCGTGAGCCTTGAGCCGTGCATTTTCTGCGAAAGTGACACCCGTTTCGGCGACGTCTGGCGCGTGGATGGCTCCGGCGTCGAGCACGTGAGTATCAACGTCCAGACCCGGCACCTGGCCTCGGAGAAGTTCACGCAATTCCCGTAGCTTGCCTTGATTTTGTGTGGCCAGTACCAGTTTGGGCACGCTCATCAGCCAGCCAAGGCCTCGCGCTGGATCTGTGCGAGCTCGGTGGTTCCGATCAGGGCCAAATCTAAGAGTTGGTTTAGCTCTTCACGGTCAAAGGGGGCGGCTTCGGCCGTGCCTTGGACCTCGACGAATTTACCGGATCCGGTAACAACAACGTTCATATCAGTTTCAGCCCGAACATCCTCCACATAGGGCAGGTCCAGCATGGGAACACCATCGATGATGCCCACGGAGATGGCGGAGACGGTGTCGATCAGCGGCTGCGCGTTCTTGGCAATGAGCTTGTTTTCCTTAGCGAAGGCGATCGCATCGGCGAGTGCCACGTAAGCACCGGTGATCGCTGCGGTGCGGGTTCCGCCGTCGGCCTGGAGAACGTCGCAGTCAAGCACAATAGTGTTCTCTCCCAATGCCTTCGTGTCAATGATTGCGCGGAGCGAGCGTCCAATCAGACGTGAAATCTCGTGTGTACGGCCGCCAATTTTTCCCTTGACGGATTCGCGGGAGTTGCGGGTATTCGTGGCACGCGGAAGCATGGCATACTCCGCTGTAACCCAGCCCGTCCCCTCGCCCTTGAGCCAACGCGGCACGCCGGGAGTCAGCGATGCGGTGCAGAGCACGCGCGTGTTGCCGAATTCAATCAGGGCCGAACCTTCGGCCTGTTTGGACCAGCCACGGGTGATGGTGATGTCGCGGAGTTGGTCATTGGTGCGCCCGTCGGCGCGGAGCGTTTCACTGGATGTCATGGACTAAGCCTACTGGCCGAGGGGCCACGAGCGAGCGAAGCGAGGTTGGGGAGGCCGGTAGGCGCTACTGGCCGAGGGGCCACGAGCGAGCGAGGCGAGGTTGGGGAGGCCGGTAGGCGCTACTGGCCGAGGGGCCACGAGCGAGCGAAGCGAGGTTGGGGAGGCGCTCACAGGGCCTAGATCGTGTAGTGCACGCCGGCTACTGCGGCTGCTACGTCTCCGGCGTAGACCTCACCGGCTTCAGCAACAACCTTGTTTGTGTCAGTCCAGACAGGAATATGGGTTAACAGCAACCGCTTTACATTGGCCCGGGCAGCAGCCTCACCTGCCCGCTTGCCGCTCAGGTGGACGTCCTTTATATGGTCATCGCGGCCCTCTTCGAACGCAGCCTCGCACAGGAACAAATGTGCGTTTTTTGCCGCATCTTCCAGACCTTGGCAGCTGTCAGTGTCCCCTGAGTAAGTCAACACTGTTGTCCGGTCAAGACCAGTACCGTCATATTCCTTCACCTCAACCCGGAGCGCGTACGCCTCCGGAACAGGATGGTTGACAGCATAAGGGGTTACCGTAAAAGGTCCCACTGTAACGGGGCTGCGCTCCTGCCAGTTACGGAAATCAAACTCTTCGCGCATGCCAGGATCGAGTTCAAGACCGTAGGCGGTTGCCAACCGATCGGCAGTCTCGGCGGGGCCCCAGACAGGAATCCTGCCCCTGTGCCAGCCATGGGGATTCCACCGCACGGCCACATGCAGTCCGCACAAATCCATGCAGTGGTCAGGATGCAAATGGCTAAGGAAAATTGCGTCTATGTCTTCTAGATCCATGTATTTTTGTGCTGCACCGAGAGCGCCGCTACCCAAATCCATGAGCACCCGCCAAGGCCGAACGCCGTCGTGCGCTGTCAATAAGTAACATGACGCGGGCGATGAGGGGCCTGGAAAAGACCCGCTGCATCCAACAATCGTCAACTTCATGTTCGCTCCCCCGTGCCATTTCCCGGAGATGCCAGTCTGCCCATCGAATCGGCCAAAACAAAATTGGAGACGCGGCCGGTACCAGGCCCTGGTGTAGTTTCTCTTGCAGCGGCTAGCATGTCGTCCGTGATGCGGGCCAGTGATCCGGTTGGATAGTGAGCCGAGACATGATTAACCTGCTCAACCCCGTGCACCTCGGGTCCCAAGAATCGCCTAGCCAACACACCGAAACTTGCAGCATCTCCGGTGCATAAAAATTGATGGGTGGGGGCTGCCGGTGATAACCGCTCAAGGTCATGATTGACCAGTGCCCGGTACACGTCTTTGGCCGTTTCCTCGGCACTTGAAACAAGTGTGACGGAATCACCCATGACATATGAAATAACACCCGTCAACAGCGGGTAGTGAGTGCAGCCAAGCACAAGCGTGTCAATCGACGCGGCTTTCAGGGGCGCCAAATACTGCTCTGCCGTGGACAGCAGTTCTGCTCCTGAGGTGACTCCTGACTCCACGAACCGAACAAAGTCCGGGCATGCAACGGAGGTGATATCCAGATTTGGGGCGGCCGCGAAGGTATCTTCATAAGCCCGGGAGCCCACTGTTGCAACAGTGCCAATCACGCCGATCTTCGCTGTCCGGGTGGCCGCAACAGCGCGCCTGACAGCCGGCTGGATCACCTCGATAACAGGAATTCCATAGCGGGCCGTGTAGCGCTCACGGGCGTCACGAAGAACTGCCGCAGAGGCTGAGTTGCAGGCGATGACAAGCAGCTTCACCCCTGAACCCACAAGTTCATCCATGACACCCAACGCATTGGCGCGGACCTCGGCGATGGGAAGTGGACCGTAGGGACCGTTCGCCGTATCGCCAACATAGAGGATCGATTCGTTGGGCAGCTGGTCAATAACCGCGCGGGCGACCGTCAACCCGCCTACGCCGGAATCAAAAATTCCGATCGGCCTCTCAGCGGCAGCATTCTGATGCGCACCGGCACGCGTTGCCGACGCAGGGGCTGAACTTCCTGATTTTTCGCTCATGATCGTTTCAACAATAGTTTGTTACCCCGTCCATGTGCCCCGTTTGCGCCCAAGAACACACTTTGCGCCCATGTTCTCTGAGTTCTTTGAGTTCTTTGAGTTCTCTAACTTTGACTCACTTTTGGCGTTGCAGCGCCATCAACATGGCTTGAACAAGGCTCTCCTGCAGCCAGGACACAAAGTTGTAAACAAGGCTGAGGTAACTTTCAACGTCGTCCGCGTCAGCCCAGTCCTGGACTTCATGCACCCTCTCAGCGTCCTGTTCATCCCTGATGTCCAACCGCTCGGCCAGAACCAATCGGACATCATTCAAGGCCATGGCCCACAGTTTCGCAGCTTCCTCATTCAGAAGCAGCTTCTCGCTGTCCAAACCCAGTGCGGCGGCCCGCAAGGCACCTATTTTTGTTTCTCGTAGCGAGCGTTCGGTGAGCTGGCGGAACTCAAGGGCACCCTCGTCGTCGTCCATTACCGCGTTGGGAAGCAGACGCAATAGTGCCGGATCCGCCGGAACTCCAACATCCATGTCCAGCCCGATCAAAGCCGCCAGCGGGTCCTCATGGGCAGGGGTCGCAGGTTCAAGCATGGTGATGATATCTGCGAAAAGTTTGCGTAGAAGCTCACGCTCAGCAGGCTCAAGGAAGCCGGTGATTCCGCGGCGCCCGGCAGTGAAGGCTTTAGCCACGGGGGCCGCCCTTCTGGACGGTGGCCCACAAACCAAATCCGTGCATCGCCACAGCGTGCGCTTCCATTTTTTCCTTTGCTCCATGGGCCACCGCCGATTTTCCCTCGGTGTGTACCTGCAGCATTAATTCCGCTGCCTTTGCCTCTGAATAGCCAAAATAACTTTGGAAGACGTAACTGACGTAGCTCATCAAATTAACCGGGTCATTCCACACGATTAATTCCCAGGGAATATCCGGGGAGATGAGTTCGCTGGTTGTGACTTCCCGGTCTGTTTCCGGGGCTGTGCTGACACTCATGTGTCTATTCTAGTGTTGGACTACTAAACTAAGTGCCGTGACTACGCCATCAAGCTGGGCCCACCCCCGCACATCATTGTTTACGGATCACTACGAGCTGACAATGCTCCAGGCAGCGCTGCACTCGGGTGCGGCGCACCGCCGCAGCGTGTTTGAGGCCTTCGCCAGGCGGCTGCCAGAAGGCCGCAGATACGGTGTTGTAGGCGGAACTGGACGGCTGCTTGAAGGATTGGAACATTTTCGTTTTGGCGCAGAAGAACTAAATTTTCTGGCCCAAAACGAGGTCGTCAACGATGAAACTTTGGCGTGGTTAGCCGATTTTAAGTTCTCCGGGGACGTCTACGGTTATGCAGAGGGCGAACTTTACTTCCCGAATTCGCCCATTTTGTCCATCGAATCATCGTTTGCCGAGGCTTGTATCTTGGAAACCTACGTGCTCTCGATCCTGAACCACGACTCCGCGATCGCCTCCGCCGCCTCACGCATGATTGGTGCTGCCGGCTCACGGCCCTGCATTGAAATGGGTTCGCGACGCACGCATGAAGAGTCTGCCGTAGCCGCCTCGCGGGCCGCCGTCATTGCCGGCTTTCATAGCACCTCAAACCTAGAAGCCGGCCTGCGCTACGGCGTCCTGACCCAGGGCACGGCCGCACATTCCTTCACTCTTCTGCACGATTCCGAGGAAGAGGCCTTCCGCGCCCAACTTGGCTCCATGGGTTCTGGCACCACGCTGCTAGTTGACACCTACGACGTCGAAGCCGCCGTCCGTAAAGCTGTCTCCATTGCCGGTCCCGCCTTGGGAGGAGTGCGCTTGGACTCCGGCGATCTCTTGGCCCAGGCCAGGGACGTGCGGGCTCTGTTGGATTCGCTGGGGAACACAAACACGCGCATCACCGTCACCAGTGATCTTGACGAATATGCCATTGCAGCCCTGGCCGCAGCCCCTGTTGATTCGTACGGGGTTGGGACCTCGCTGGTGACGGGCTCGGGTGCGCCGACAGCCTCAATGGTGTATAAATTGGTATCCCGCGAGGGTGACGACGGAGAGTTCGTTTCAGTAGCGAAGGCAGCAAAGAACAAGTCAAGCGTGGGCGGACGGAAGTACGCTTTACGGCGCCTCAATGGCGCCGGAATCGCCGCCAGCGAAGTTGTTGGCATTGGGCACGTGCCTGAAGGTGACAGCAATGATCGGTTGTTGTTGGAGAAGTTCATGCACCACGGTGAGCTGGTGCCAGGCTGGACCGGGGCCGACGGCGTAGTGCGCGCCACCGCTAGACATAAAGCATCAATGGCAGAAATGCCCGGAGCAGCACGGCGGCTCCAGCGTGGGGAGCCACTGATCCCCACCGAATACGAACAAGACTTGCCCGCACCAAACTAAAAGGAGTACCCCATGGCCAAGGCCCTAATCATTGTTGACGTACAGAACGACTTCTGCGAGGGCGGTTCATTAGCCGTTCCCGGGGGCGCCGATCTTGCCACTGAGATCAGCGAGCTGCTAGAAAACGCCACGGACTTTGACTTCGTTGTAGCCACACAGGACTGGCATATAGACCCGGGCACACACTTCTCTGACACCCCGGATTTTGTGGACAGCTGGCCGGTGCACTGCACTGCCGGTTCACAAGGAGCGGGACTGCACCGCAACCTGGACACCGAAGACATCGATGCCTATTTCCGCAAGGGCAAGTTTGATGCCGCATACTCCGGCTTCGACGGGCTCCTGGCTCCCGAGGACGAAGTTGCGGTGGGAGAACGTGAGGCGCACGAATCCGCTGGGGAGGACACCGAGGCACCCGTGAGTCTGGATGATTGGCTGCGCGAGAACGACGTCGATGACGTTGTGATCGTTGGCATCGCCACCGAACACTGTGTCCGTGCCACAGCAATCGACGCCGTCAATGCCGGCTACAACACCACAGTCCTGCGCGATTACGTCAAAGGTATTTCCGACGAGGCCATCGAAGAAGCATTTGAAGAACTCGAAGACGCTGGTGTTGAGGTCAACTAGCCGCTCCAGGAGCTCAGTAGTCTTCCGCTAACGGCGACGGCGCTGCTGGCGACGGCCCCGGCACTGCTGGCACGGGGGCCGTCATTTTTCCGGCGACTATTTTCGGCCGATAAACCAGTCTTGGAGCTTCTTCAAGCGTGTTTGCAGCTGGGATTCATTGGCTTGGGCCACGGCCGGTCCGCCACAGATGCGCCGCAGTTCGCTGTGCACCATGCCATGTGGCATCCCTGAGCGGGCGCTCCAGGCGGAGACATTCTTAGCTAATTCACCACGCAGGTCCATGAGCATCCGGTGGTCAACCATCGGCGGAGCTTCCGGCTCGGGTACGGTTTTTTTGCTACGGCGTGTTTGTTGGTCGGCTTGGTGTTGTCGCAGCAGGACGCCCATTTGTTCAGCATCAAGTAGGCCAGGGATACCAAGGAAGTCCAGCTCATCCTCACTGCCGATGGCACCGCCTGTGCCGAATTCACCGCCGTCGAACAAGACCCTGTCAAAAGATGCTTGGGATTCTAGTGCCTCAAACTTGAACTTTTCCAAGGTGTCCGAGGCTTTTTCCTCACGGTTGGCCTCGTCCATCTCGGAGTCTTCCTCGATGAATCCGTCCGGATCCTTGTCAGGCCGGTCAAGGGCGTGATCACGCTCAAGCTCCAGTTGGTTGGCCAATGCCATCAAGTTGGGCACAGAGGGCAGGAAGATGGACGCAGTTTCGCCTCTTTTACGCGCACGCACAAAACGGCCCACGGCCTGGGCGAAGAACAGGGGCGTTGCCGTTGATGTCGCATAGACGCCGACGGCCAAACGTGGCACGTCAACACCTTCGGATACCATCCGCACGGCCACCATCCACCGATTCTCTCCCGCTGAGAAAGCGTCGATCTTATCCGATGCCTTGCCATCGTCAGACAAAATCACTGTGGGCGCTTCCCCGGTGATCTTTTTTAGTTGCGTCGCATAAGCGCGGGCGTCCTCATGGTCGGTGGCAATAACCATTCCACCGGCGTCGGGAACGGCCCGGCGAACCTCAGTGAGTCGCTTGTCTGCGGCAGCCAACACCGAGGGTATCCACTCCCCTACCGGGTTCAGCGCAGTACGCCACGCTTGCGAGGTGACATCCTTGGTCACTGCATCGCCAAGAGTGGCAGCCATTTCCTCGCCGGCACTGGTGCGCCAGCGCATCTGTCCGGAATAGGCCATGAACATCACTGGACGGACCACATGGTCCTTGAGCGCTTCGCCATAACCGTACGTGTAATCTGCCTTGGAACGGCGAATCCCATCCCGGTCCTCGGCATATTCCACGAACGGGATGGCGGCTGTATCGGAGCGGAAAGGTGTTCCTGTCAGCGCCAGGCGCCGCATGGCAGGATCAAATGCCTCCCGGATGCCATCACCCCAGGAGAGTGCGTCGCCGCCATGGTGAATTTCATCCAAGATGACAAGGGTTTTAGCGGCCTCGGTTTTGGCCCTGTGCAGAAGGGGTTTACTAGCAACCTGCGCGTACGTGACGGCTACGCCAATAAAACCCTTGCCGTGGCGACCGTCTGCGTTTTTGAAGTTGGGGTCGATGGCGATGCCAACCTTCGCAGCCGCATCGGCCCACTGACGTTTCAGGTGGTCTGTGGGCGTGACGATGGTGACCCTATTAATGGTTCCCCGGGCGATCAGCTGAGTGGCAATATGCAGGGCGAAGGTGGTTTTTCCTGCCCCAGGGGTTGCTACCGCCAGGAAGTCTCTAGGGCTTTCTTGGAAGTATTTTTCCATGGCCTCGGACTGCCAGGCTCTTAGCTTTTGGGCCGTTCCCCACGCAGCACGCTCGGGGTACGCCGGAGGCAGCGACGGGCCACCAAACAAAGTCTCCGTCACGAAAGTTCCGCCATCCAATCACTTCTCTCATACGCACGCACCCCTATCCGGGCACGGTAAATCAACGGCTAATGTGCCGTTACAAACAAGATTATTGCCCCAAACTATTTCTTGGGGTTCTTCGGGCCCTTGCCCTTACCTTTGCCACCTTCTGGCATCAATCCCTCATAGATGGCCTTGCAGTCAGGGCACACGGGGAACTTTTCGGGATCACGCCCAGGAGTCCAGACCTTGCCGCACAGTGCCACAACCGGGTCACCTGTCAGTGCGGATTCCATGATTTTTTCTTTGCGCACATAGTGCGAGAACCGTTCACTATCTCCTGGTTCAACTTCTTGGCGCAATTCCTCGCGCTCAATGACGGCTGTTGAACCGCCGCTGCGCTCAGGATTTCCCAGCGGGTCATTTTCAAAGGGGTCTGGAGGCAAACTCATAAAAACTATTCTAGCGTCATCGCGTTCACGACTCACCGAGGTTCCGATCCTCGGAGCTGTCATTATCTCCAATCTCACGGGGGTTGCGCACAAGGGTTCGCAGAAAGTACGACGCCGGGAGGAGAGTTAAGTGATTAACTCCCCTCCCGGCGTCGTTCCCCAAGTTCTCCCAAACCTCGCAAGCTCAGCCCTGGACCCTCGAACCCGTGGGCCCACCCAAGTTCTCCCAAACCTCGCAAGCTCAGCCCGGGACCCTCGAACCCGTGGGCCCACCCAAGTTCTCCCAAACCTCGCAAGCTCAGCCCGGGACCCTCGAACCCGTGGGCCTAGACGCTCTGCCAGTCTGGCTTATTTTCGTAGGCGTTGCGGTAGCTGGGTGCATCTGCCAGCTTAGATGCGGCGGCCTCATCAATAATGACTGTCGCGCGGGGGTGGAACTGCAAAATCGAGGCCGGGCAGGAAGCGGATACGGGGCCCTCAACGAAGTCCCTTACAGCGTCGGCTTTGCCTTCCCCAAAAGCAACAAGAACCAGGTGCCGGGCATCCATAATGGTGCCTAGACCTTGGGTCACCACGTGATGCGGAACTTGGTCGATGTTCTCAAAAAACCGTGCATTGTCCTGGCGAGTCTGTTCTGCCAAGGTTTTGATGCGGGTGCGCGAAGCCAGCGAAGAACCAGGCTCGTTAAAACCGATGTGACCGTTGGTGCCAACGCCCAGAATCTGCAGGTCAATCCCGCCAGCCGCAGCAATGGCATCTTCGTATTGCTTACACGCACTATCAATATCTGCCCCAGCACCATCAGGGCCATGGACGTTAATCGCCGCAACGTCCACACGGTTGGTGAACTCACGCCTGATCACCTCGCGGTAAGACTCAAAGTGTCCCACGGGCAGGCCCACATACTCATCTAGGGCAAAGCCACGCGTTTGAGCGAAGTTTAGACCCTCTTCATCGTGACGCCGGGCCAGCTCGTCGTAGATCGGCAGCGGAGAGGAACCGGTGGCCAGGCCAATGACGGCATTGGGCTTAGTGCGCACCAGTGACTCGATGGCGTCAGCCGCCAAGGCCCCAATTTCTTTCCTGCTTGGGAGGATAATGACCTCCATGAAACACGCTTCCCTTCGCGGCACACCTGTGCCTGTGCAGTTCTCAAGTATCGCTCATTAATTGCTTCAACCTTAGCTTTTACCCAGCGTCTTCCACTAACGGTCGAGAGAAACAGCAAGTAACAACTCCGGTGCACGCCTGTTGTAGATACCGGCGCCTTGGCGAATCCCGAGAATAAGGAGGATGGCTCCCAGCACGATTCCGACCAGCAACGTCACCCAGGCCAGGAACACCTGACCCGTTACAACTGCCACGATGGCGAGTATCAGTTCAGGCAGTACCAACAAGCCCAGGCCGCCAAATCCGGCCAGTTGTATCAACGCGGTGGATAAGCCGTTACCAGGTCGGCTCTTCAAGGGGCTCTCCCCAGGCAGTGGTGCATTCATGGTGAAACGAGCCGAAAAAACACTTGACAGTCCCAACCCTGATCCCACAACACCGATCACTAACCCAAGAGTTGCCAGCAACTGAACAAAGTCCTGGACCACAATGGCTCCAACAACTGCATACAAAACGCCCAACGGAAGCGCCAACACGGCAGCTGCAATGACACGTCCAGTGCGGTCCGTTCGGCCGTCCACACCTGCCGCTATGTGAAGGGCGAATGCTGTGTTGTCATAGGAGATGTCCGAGCTGATGGACCAAACCACCAGGAATGCCGCTAACGCTCCACCGAACCCTAGAGCCACCCCAATAGTGTTTCCTGCCCCTGTCTGCGAACCGGCAAAAACGAAAACCAACGGCACCAGCGGGGCAATAAGCAAGCCCGCGCTATAACGGGGATCCCGGAACCAGTAAGTAAGGCAGCGGGCGGCAACCGCCCCTGTAGGAGTAGCCGGGAACCAACCAAAAAAGCCCAACTTGCCGTTCCCGCGTCGCGTTCCACCAGAGTAAGCCGGAGTCACCAGGGCTCGCGCGAGGCAGACTTTCCACACCCAGACAAGAACGGCAATGGTTGCCATGGCTATCAAGAACTTCAGTACAGCCGGACCAAAGTGACCCTGAGCCGCTTCCGCTGGTACAGCCCAAATAGCGCCCAGCGGCGTCCAAGAAACACTGTTGGCCAGCGCCGGCAGATACTCACGAAGGTCACTGATGCCTATGGCCATGTTAGAAATGATGGGGCCAAGGAACATCAAGGGGACAAGGACCACGATCCCGCTGATGTCCTTGAAACGCCGGCTTGAGGCCAAGCTAGCGCTAGCAGCCGTAATGGCGCGTGAGGCTGCAATGCACGTAATTGCGCCAAGCACACCGCATAGCAGCGCAAGCGGCACAACGGCCGGGTGACCCCACCAGGACGCTGCGGTGCCAATAGAGGCAAGCAAAGTGATCAGCCCCGGCACTCCAATAAAACTCGAGACCAGCAATCCGGCCAGCATGGACTTCATCGGGATGGCATAGGTGGTGAAACGTGCTGGATCGAGGGTCATATCCAAACCAGCAGCTACCACAGGGATAATCAGCCAACCAAGAATCAACGCAGCGCCGGCCAAAACAATCACCGTGCCGATGGCCTCTGGTGAGTTCGAGCCCAGAGCTGCCAGCCCAACGATTACCAAGCCCAGGACGCCGAGCCCGTACAAACCGCCCAGAATCAAGCCCACCAATTGCCATGGGCTGCGCTTGAGAGAGTTGCGCAAAAGTGCCAGTTTAAGTTTTACGAGCTGCGCAACCATGACAACCCTGCACTCTCATGACGTCCGCCAACCAGCTCAACAAACTTCTCTTCCAGACTTTGACTGCCGCGAACGGCGTCCACTGTGCCGGCAGCCAAAACTCTACCGTTTGCAATAACTGCAACGTGATCGCACATACGCTGGACCAGGTCCATGACGTGGCTGGAGACAATGACCGTACCACCGGAGTTGACGTAGTCATGCAAAAGATCGCGAATGTTCGCGGCGGAAACCGGGTCCACAGATTCAAACGGTTCATCCAAAACGAGCAGTCTCGGCGCATGGATTAGCGCTGCCGCGAGAGCAATTTTTTTGGTCATACCGGCTGAATAGTCAACCACTAAGGTTCCCGCGTCCTTGCTCAGGTCCAGTGCCGCTAAAAGGTCCTTCACACGCGAAGCAACAGTGTCTTTATCCATGCCACGGAGCAAACCCGCGTAGCTCACCAGCTGCTCGCCGCTCAGGCGGTCAAAAAGACGCACCCCATCGGGCAGCAGACCCATGAGTCGCTTGGCATCCAGCGGATGCTGCCACACATCCACCCCGTGGACCCACACTTCCCCGGAGTCGGGGCGCAACAAGCCTGTAGCCATAGACAGTGCCGTTGTCTTGCCTGCACCGTTGGGTCCCACAAGTCCGTAGAAGGAACCTGCCGGAACATCCAGGTCAATGTTATCCACGGCGATTTTAGGACCAAATCGTTTCGTTAGTCCACGGATAGACAGGGCTGGCGGGCGTCCCTCAGTTGGCGTTTGTGCAAAAGAGTTGTTCATGGTTCAAACCCTAGCAACCGGGGTTGGTCTTACGACTCATCTAAAAGGACGAGATTGCCAGGCCCGGTGCGCTAAAGCGCTGTGCCCTAGAACAAGGCGCGCGCCAAAGCCTGGCGGGATACGGAAACCCGAGGGTCGCTGACACCAACAATTTCGTACAGCTCCAGTAAGCGGACTCTGACAGTGTCACGTTCGGGACCAAAATGCGTACTAATGTACTTCACCAAACGAGCCAGCGCATCTTCAACATGCCCACCTATAACATCTAGATCGGCCACGGTCAGGAGGGCCTCAAGGTCGTCCTGATCAGCTGCTGCCCGAGTTCGGAATTCTTCGGCTTGGACAACGTTGATTTCAGCGGTACGAATCATCAGGTGAACCTGGGCAAGCCCAATCTTGGCAGCCGAGTCATTGGGCATTTCCGCGAGGGCCTTCTCGTAGCTCGACTGTGCCAGCGCCAAATCACCGGCATCAATAGCATCCCGGGCAGCCTGATGTAGTGGAGGTAGCGGCGGTTCTTCCGCCTCGGCGGCTGGTTCCGCAGGGCCACCCAGCGTGCCTGTGACACCGTTGCTGGCAGCCACCTTCAGTAATTCGGTGAAGAACTCACGAATTTGTTCCTCTGGCAGCTCGCCCTCGAACATCGGGACAGGCTGGCCATTAATCAGTGCAATGACAGTAGGTACGGCCGTGATGCCGAATGCTTGGGCGATCTGAGGGCTGGAATCCACATCCACCCGCCCCAG
The DNA here is from genome assembly GCF_030063205.1 of Arthrobacter antibioticus. Taxonomy (GTDB): domain Bacteria; phylum Actinomycetota; class Actinomycetes; order Actinomycetales; family Micrococcaceae; genus Specibacter. The sequence continues at coordinate 887,675 of NZ_JASISQ010000001.1, forward strand.
AGCAAGCTTGCCGCCGTACTCAGTGATGAGTGGTTCAAGCAGCGAATTAACCTGAGCCGACTGCTGGGACCGCCCTGAACCCAATGAGACAACCACGGGGACTTTCTGGGACAACTGAACAAACTCCTGAAAACTTTGTTCGTTGACATCAACAGCGTAGGGCGAGCCACCAGTAGGCGCTCCCGCTTGGGTGGCTGTGGCCCGGTTCTTCAAGGCTGAAAGATCGACGGCACCGCGAAGATTGATCCCTGGCGCGGCGTTGGACGGCATGGGGCTGTTTTGACTCATGAACTCACTCTAACTGTGCCAGCCCACGACGTTTTGATTTCTCGCCGCGGGTGAAACTTTAGGATGTCGGTTTCGGTGGGACTTATATCCGGGAGACTATTTGAACGCTCCGCTGACAAGGTTGCGGGTGGCAGAAAGAACTGTGATCTTTCCATCCCCGGCGGCGGGCGGGATGTACATAACAACGGGTTCGGCGTAGTTGAGGTTGAATCCCTTAGTGGTTTCCCTACCACCGGTGAATACCGCAGCATCCTCCCCCACTGTCAGTGTGGCTTCAGCCTTGCTGGTTGCATCAATACCAAAGGTGTAACCAACCACCACCATGGCACCGCCGTCGGCAGTTCGCATGGAAACAACTGTGTCCTTGTTTGCCTTGTGGCTAAACACGTAGCTGGCATCCTTGGCGTCCGCAGCTACCTTCTTCTGCAGATCAAAGACGTTGGTGAGGTAGACATTCTCGGTGAAAGAATCCTTGAATTTACTGTCTTCGTTTGTCAACCGGTCGCTCAAGGCCGTGATGGCAGCCTCAGGGCTCATCTTCAAACCTTCAGAGGAGTCAAGCGTTACTACCTTGGTTCCTTCTTTGTCAACGGTGGGGAAAGTCTGGCCAGGCAGCAATGGCGTGGCCTTGGTCAGCTTGTAGTTTTCCCGCGGGCTTTCTTGAACCAGTGTCAACAACTGCGGCAGGGTATTATTTTCGCCCTGTGTGACAAACATTGCTGATCTGGGCCACGTTTCAGTGGTGGTGACCACCTTGGCTAGCAGCTTCGTTGCGTTGACCGGTTCAACAGCAGGTTGCTTCTCAACTGAGGCGCGAATTTTGTAGTTGGCGGTGCGGACTTCCAACGCCATCCCTGCCACACGAGATTGAAGCTCCTGTGCATTCTTAGCGTTGTCACCGGAGGCAACTACAGTAGCCACCGACTCGGTGATGCGCTGAACCTGGCTGTCAACTAAGTTAGGGAACCCCGCAGTGGAAGATTGCTCGGTGGCTGTGGGGCTAGGTGCCGGCGCCGGAGTGCTGGCGTCATCAGCCACGGCTGGGCTAACGCTTCCCGCTAGCAGAACGGCTGCCACCATGGCACCCCAACGCGCTTTCATAGTGAAGGGTTTCTTCACGCGCTGGAGCTCCCGCGCTGGTGTATCAGCACGGATTTTAGCAGGAGGCAGAACCTGGAACTCAGATTTGTCTCCGTCTTCAACCGTGTCATTGGCAGGGCGTTGTTTATTGGCCTGTTTTTTACCCGGCTTCTTGGCTGCTTTTTCGTTCCGCCCAGAGGCAGATTTGGGCGCTGGGCCTACTCCTCCTGAGCCGGAAGGAGAGTCTGAATCATTCTTCGAACCGGAGTTGGAGTCTGAATCCGATTCCGTGATGTGGGTTATGTCAGATATTTCAGTAGTGCCTGTTTCAACACTGCCCTCGTCTGTAGATGCGGATGAGTTTGAATCATCCGCGCTCACGGATGGCGCAGAGTTGGAGCTGTCCTCGGGTGCTGGATTCACGGTATTTTCCGTATCCTGGTTTGCAGGATCGGCCTCCACGCCTCGCAATGATGCGGGCAGCGACGCTGTTGCGTCCCCAGCGGCAGCTGCTTTCGCCGCAGTCTCTGAATCAGCTGAGCTATCTGAAACTAAGGGCCCTGATTCGGCCCGCTGGGCTTGCGCAATAGTGGTCTTGGCTTGAGCGGCACTGCGAGCCGCTACAATTTTGTCAACTTCCAGCGCACCAGTGGCGGGGTCCGTTGCGGCTCGCCCGGCCGAGCGGCGTCCGACGCCAACTTCGGCGGCCCTGGGCTTTCGGGGGGCCACAAGGAACAGCAGAGCTGCCAACGCAAGCAGGATAGATCCAAGGATGATCAGCGGAATCGCCCACGGGGTTCCGGTCTCGTTATCAGCGGTTATTGAAATATCTGTCGGCGCAGGTGCTGTTCCGTCAGTTGAGAGCAACAACGCCCAATCACCACGGCCCGGCGACTGCCACGTGTAGTTCAACTCACCAGTAGCCTTTTCCTCAGTGACCCACATGTCCGAACCACTTGGATTGGGCACTTTCTCAACACCTCCGGTGCTCTCAGCGGTCAACGAGGTGAAGTCCTCGTTGGCAGCACCAATGCTGGTGTGTGCGGCGTCGCCAAGCCAACCGGCGATGTCATCTACGCGACCAACGGCCAGCTGGATGGGGCCGTCGTTTTTCACGGTCAAGGTGAACCGGCCATCCCGGGTCTTGAGCAACTCGGGTCCAATAACTGTCAAAGGCGCTGCCTTCACATCGGAGGAAACCGAGGCCGTAAGAGTGGCAGGCGGGAGCCAAATGGTGCGCTGACCTATGCCAGTACCCAACACCAAAAGGCCAAGAATAGCCATGACGATTGCAATTTTAAAACGCAAGAACTTACCTATCATCGACGGATCACTGCTGCGGTCGTTATTTCAAGGGTAACCGAACCGTTATACATAGAGCATTTTCCTTTGATATTTATCACGTTCCACAACCCGTGGCTCTCCTCCTGTGAGCCTCTGCGCTGATATTGTCTACTGACAATTGAGCATTGCAGGCAGCTATCCTCATCTCCCCTGAACCGAAGGCAATAACAGTGAGTACCACCCCTGATCCGAGCGCCGCAGATTCCGCCCCGGAGAGCACCCCCGTTCCACCCGCAGCCCAGACTGGATCCGCGGAGAAACAGGATGCCCAGGCCGACGGCGGTAACTCCTCCTCGACCTTTACCCTCGAGAATTCTGGCAGAGAACACCCTAAGTCTGCCCGTGCCACCGCCGAGCCTGTAGCTGCGGCAGCCGCATCCGAACAGGACTTCCGGGTGGCTGAGCCCAAGGGCTGGCGAGCATGGGTGCTCAAGAAAGTTACCCAACCATTGCCGGGCGCACAGCCACGGGTCCGCTTTGACTTACCGGTTGATCCCACCGGAAGCGCTAAAGATGCAGCTGAAACAACTGCTGATGCGGCCTCAACGGCAAGCATGTTCCGTCACCCCATCTATTTTGGTTTCATGGGCACTGTAGGTGTTGGAATCGCCCTGTTCTTGAGCTACATGCTCGCCAACACGGAGTCTTTGTTGCTATGGATCGTGACGGCCTTGTTCATTGCGTTGGGGTTGGATCCTGTGGTTCGCTGGCTGGAGAGGCGCAAGGTACCGCGGCCGCTGGGAATAGTCTTGGTGCTCCTGGCCCTGTTGGGATTGGTGGCTACTTTCTTCGCCACACTCATCCCGACGATTGTTGAGCAAACCACCCAGATTGTTACTAAGGCACCAACGTGGATCAAGGACTTCCTTGACTCTGATTTTTTCAAGCAAATTGATGGTCAATACCGTGTAATTGACACAGTCAATGAGCAAGTAGCCAAGTTCTTTCAGGATGCCCAGGCAGTTGGCGGTATCTTTGGCGGTGTACTAGGAGTTGGCAGCACCATTGCAAACGGCCTTTTTGGCACCCTAATTGTCCTGGTGCTGAGTCTGTACTTCCTGGCTTCACTGCCTGCCATCAAAAAATGGGGCTACCGTCTTGCACCGCGTTCACGTCGGGTCCGTGTTGAAGAGCTCAGCGAACAAATCACCCGAGGCGTGGGCAACTACGTCATTGGTCAGGTCTGCGTAGCGGCACTGAATGCAACAGTAGCTTTTATTCTCATGACTATTTTGGATGTCCCGTTCAGTGTGCTTTTGACATTTCTTGTGGCTTTATTGGCGTTCATCCCGTTGGTTGGTGGCATGCTCGCTGCGGTTGTTGTCATTGCTGTGAGCCTGACTGCCGGCTGGCAGACGGCCCTGATCTACGCGATCGCTTACTTGGCGTACCTGCAGTTTGAGGCTTACTTTGTTTCGCCTCGCATCATGCAAAAGGCTGTCGCCGTCCCTGGCGCAGTCGCCGTGATTTCCGTGATCGCAGGTGGCAGCCTCTTGGGCGTTCTTGGTGCACTCATTGCCATCCCAACCGCAGCAGCAGTCATGCTTTTGGTGAAGGAAGTGTTCATCTCAAGGCAAGATAAAAATTAGGCAGGCAGCGTTGCTACGGGGCCATTCCATTCCACAGGTAGCTCAACTGTCGCTCCCAACACGGTGGAGCAAATCTCGTTGAGAGCCCGTGCAGCATACTTCTCCCCCACCCAAAGATGCTTGGCGCCTGCTACTGCAACTAGGTGTGCCTGTGGCACAAGGGAGAAACGCTCAGTGGCCGTCTCCGGTTGCAGGTAATCATCAAATTCGGGTACTAGGACACTCAATGGTTTGCCGCTGGCAGCCCACGCGTGGAGGTCCACTTCCCCAGCCCTGTGCAGCGGCGGTGAGAGCAAAACGGCGCCTTCTATGTGCTCCGCTACCGACGGTAAAACTCCATATTTAAGTACTAGTTCGGTGCCGAAGGACCAGCCCACTAGCCAGCGGTTGGGCAGGCCTTGATCAATGGCAAATTGTACGGCTGCTTCCAGATCCATACGCTCGCCAATACCCTCGTCAAAGGAGCCTTCGCTGGTGCCCCGAGGCGAGGATGTGCCACGGGTGTTGAACCGTAGCACTGCTATTCCCGCCAACGCCGGCAGCCTGTAAGAGGCCTTCTTGTATACGTGTGAGTCCATGAAACCGCCGTGTGTGGGCAGCGGGTGGAGGGTGATCAATGTCGCCATCACTACGCCGTCGGCTGGTATCGCCAGTTCACCCACCAGCAAGAGGCCGTCCTCGGTCCTGAGCTCAATGTTCTCCCGAGTGGCGGGCAAGATGGTGGAAGCGCGGACTGCAACGGGCGAGCCGGAGTCAACGTAATCAAAAGTTGCGGGATCAAAAACCATGACTTCTACCCTACCGGCCTGGGGCCTCGAGCTCCGCGAAGCTAAGTTATCTGTACCTATAGCTTCGTCCACGCCAGCAATTAGTGTGCCAGTGCCTGCGGTCTCGCAAGCCTGCCTCCGCCCCAAACATGGCGTCCTCCTGCCACACAACCAAATGTGCAACACCCGGTAAAACTTGGTGGTGGCAGCCGGGGCACGTATAGGCCTTCTGCGCGTTCCCCACACTGATGGCGCGCACAGCCCAGACACCGTCAGGGGCCGTTTCAGTGGCCGGTATACCCATTCTGACCCGGTTCAGATCAAATTCTTCCTCTTCATTGGGACTCAACGCCGGGTTGGTGCTCCGTCGTGAAGATGTACGACGGCGGCGGGGCTGGTTCGAGCGGGGCATGTTTCCATTGTGCCGCACGGGGGCCGGCTTCGCGTTTGCTTTCTATGGTGCGGCGAGGTGCGCCGCATACATGGTTTCCGTCCACCACTGGCCGTGACACCACTGTCAGCCTCCCAACGGCTAGAGTGGAGGGCGTGCGTTTAGTGATTGCAAAGTGCTCCGTCGACTACGTCGGACGCCTCAAAGCCCATCTTCCCCTCGCCGTCCGGCTTCTAGTGCTCAAAGCCGACGGTTCAGTTCTTGTGCATTCAGACGGCGGCTCATACAAGCCGTTGAACTGGATGAGCCCACCTGCCACGCTGCGCATAGTCAGTCCGGAGGACACCGATCTTGAAGAAGGGGTCCTTGATCAGTGGATAGTGCAGTCAAGCAAGACTGACGACCGCTTGATCATCAACATTTATGAGCACATCAGCGATTCAAGCCACGATTTGGGGACCGACCCGGGTTTGATCAAGGACGGCGTAGAAGCGGATCTGCAGCGTCTGCTGGCCGAACAGATCGAGCTCCTGGGCGCGGGTTTTACGCTCATTCGACGCGAATATTTCACTGCCATCGGCCCGGTGGACATACTTGCTCGCGACGCTACTGGCGGAACTGTCGCCATCGAGCTCAAGCGGCGCGGTGACATTGACGGCGTCGAACAACTCACACGCTATCTGGAACTGCTCAACAGGAACCCACTGTTAGCACCTGTGCGTGGAATATTCGCCGCCCAACAAATCAAACCTCAGGCTAAAACGCTGGCCACTGACAGAGGTATAGAGTGTAAAACCCTCGATTACGACGCAATGCGCGGCGTGGATGACAGCGCCTCACGGCTGTTCTAACCAACCTGGCCCCAGCTTGACTAGACTTGAGGCATGACTGCTCCGAACCCTGCACCAGTATCCACAAAATACATGATCCAAGGCGCTGTCGTCACCGACGACGGCATCGTTGAAGGTGGCTTGGTGGCCGTCGAAGGTGACAGGATTGTGTATGCCGGACGTGCCGACCATTTTGATGAGCCTGGCTTTGGCCAAACCGATATGGACGCGGCGAACATTGTCTCATTGCCTGCCGGTCAGCTAGTCCTGCCTGGTCTGATCGATGTCCATAACCATGGCGGCAATGGAGGAGACTTCCCCAGTGCGGACGAGGCCTCAGCCCGTATAGCAGTGGAGTTCCTGCACCGCGCAGGAACTACCACATTGCTTGCAAGCATGGTCACGGCAGCCCCCGAAGACCTTCTCAAAGGGATTGGCATCTACGCCAAAATGACGGCTGAAGGTCTGCTGGCCGGCATCCACCTCGAGGGCCCCTTCCTCTCTCATGCACGTTGCGGGGCGCAGAATCCGGCTTTCCTTCTTGATCCTGACATGGCACTGATGTCCACACTGATCGAGGCCGGCCGTGGTGCCATCACCACCATGACGTACGCTCCGGAGTTGGCCGGTGCTGCCGACCTGGTGGACCTGCTGACACGGCATGGCATCACCCCTTCAGTGGGTCACACAAACGCCGACACGGCCACCACCACCGAATCCTTGGAGCAGGCCCTTGAAGGGCTGGATTCCACTGGTTTCGATAGCGTTTCCGGACGGCCCACAGTCACCCACCTCTTCAACGGCATGCCGCCCATGCACCACCGTTCACCTGGCCCCGTGGCCGCGTGCTTGGGCGCCGCCAGTGCCGGGAACGCCGCCGTCGAACTCGTTGCTGATAACACCCACCTGCACCCGGACACAGTGAAAATGGTCTTTGGCGTTGTGGGCGCGGCCAATATTTTACTTGTCACGGACTCCATGGCCGCGGCAGGACTTGCCGATGGCCAATACATGCTGGGGCCCTCCCCCGTCACAGTCTCCAACGGTGTGGCAACACTTGATGCCACGGGCTCTATCGCCGGCGGCACAGCAACATTACTTGAGGTTGTTAGACGCACCACAGCATCCGGTGTGGCGTTCACAGATGCCCTTATGTCCGCCACAACTGTTCCGGCAGCAGTGTTGGGCCTGACCGATGAGGTGGGTGCGCTGCGGCGTGGACTGCGTGCCGATGTGCTTATTGTTGATGCTGAGTTGGAACTCCAGCACGTCATGCGTGCTGGAGAGTGGCTGAGCTAACCCGGCTCTGATGGTACCGCGAGTTGCCACATATGGTGCCCAAAAATACTTTTTGGACACCATATGTGGCAACTGGCGGGTTCGGGGCGCGCAAGATCGGGACGCCCGTGGAGGATTATGACTTCCGCAGCAACTTTGCCAACGACCGCACAGACATATTGGGCATATAGGCCTCCCCCACAGCCCGGCCAATGCTCGGCAGTGACAACGGGTCCTGATACATCAAGTACAGGGGTCTGTGGCGTGGTTTGAAGCGCTGCTTGAAGTTTGCCAGTGAAGAAAAACCGTAGACAGGTTCCAAAGTGCGGGCAAGCAGAGCCAGTATCCGGGCCAAATTGCCGTTTTCTTCCCCTTCGCCCGCCACGTTGCTTGCCAGCGGCGAGCCAGAGAGCGAAATATACTCCACGGTCGCGGCAAAATGACGCACAGCTTGGGCAATCAGATATTCCATCACGCCGTTGAAAGCTCCGGAATTCCGACGCATGAAATCAAGGGTCCAGCTCACAACTTCTCCCTGATCAAACACAGGGAGCCAGCTCGTCACGGCATGGATCCGTCCTGAGTCATCGATGGCAAGACAAAGCTGGACGTTTTCATTCTTCAGTTCTTCAAGTCCGCCCAAAGTGAAGCCAAGTTCTGGCAGGGCTTGGCCGCTGACCCAGTCCTCCGAGATTTCATGGACCTGGGTACGTTGTCCCGTGGAGAGCTCTGCATAGTTACACCATTGTGCCGTGACGCCCAGCTTTGTTGCTTTATTCAAGGCGGTGCGGACGTTTTGCCAATCTTTGCCTTTGAAGTCCATACTCCGCACATCAAGAAGTGTCTCGGCAGCCACCTGAATCCGCCGGAATCCGCGCTGACCCAGCAGTTCAACGGCCGCGCCCGTCACCGAATAAAAGCAGGGTGTCAGTGACTCCTCGGCACAAAATTCAATGAAATCATCCACTGCCTCTGAATACTGATCGGCGGCTCCCACTGGCCCGCCCACTGTAACGGCGACGCCACTGTGCGGCTGGTAAGCCACACAGGCTGTCCCTGCGTCATTGAACCAATATTGATTGTTCGGCCACAGCGTCATCCAAGACAGCGAATCTCCTCCCCTGCGCACAAGCTCCTGCGCGCGCTGAGCATCATCAGCACCGCTGCGCAAGCGCCGGCTAAGAAACAAAACAAAGATGCTCACAGCGCTCAGCAGCCACAGCACTGGCCCACCAAAACTGAATAGAAGCTCAGAGAAGAATCCATGCGGATAAACGTTGGCCGCGTAGCTAAAAGGAAACGGATAGGGCAGTATTATGCGCGGAATCCCAGCCACCAAGGCCGCAATCCCCATACGGTTGTCCAGATTTCCTTCGGCCAACCACGCAACGCTGTAGAGCACAATCACGGCTAGCAGCAGCAGGGGCAGGAAAATCAATGACCGTCTGCGCAGTGCAGGATCGGGATCCACCCGGAAATACCTTCGGAAAACTACCAAGGCTAGGGCTATAAGCACCGGCACCAGCACCACCGGCAAGAGCTCCCACACCGATTCATTGATGCTCAGGCTGCGGTGCCCGCGCCGCAACGGCAGGCCTAGCCCGGCAAAGACCTGGAAATAGATGGCTGAGACTAGTCCAATTACCAGGTGCAGATACACTGCTGCCCATAATGCCAAACGGTTCCCGCGTCGCAGGCCTTCGGCACACACAAGCAACAACAGCATCGGCATCAACGCCAGAATATGGCCACCGGATCCCAGCAGACCCATGTTACGAACCATCCCATGGCAGGCAGCATCGGCTACATGGCAGCTGCCTTGCCATTGTGCCAGCGTAGGATCCTGATTGGTGATCCAGGTGCGCATCACAGCGAGAGGCCCCACGGCTACATGCGCCACAGCAGCCGCGATGGGACCGATTGCGAACACCGCAACCACCATTGCCAAGATTGTTCGCACTTCTTGGCTTGTTGATCGTCTGGCGAATCCGTGACTTGTTGCCTTGACAAACAGCAGCCCCAGAGCAAGCCCAGTCAAGGATGCAAGTAAAATATATACGTGCTGGGCATGGCCCACATACACACTGAGCATCAGCGCCGTTGCCACAGTTAGTACTCGCACACGGCGTCTCCACAGCAGACTGATGGCCTGGCTGGCTGCCATCAGGGTCCCTGCTGAGGCTGCAAACGGCCCCAAGAGTGTTGCTTGTTCCATCCCTGCAGGCAGGTCCACCGCATCCATGCTGCCCAGCGCAATAATGAGTGTATAGAGCACGACGGCGGCAATTTGCGTTGCGCTGAACAGCACTGCTGTGCGCAGGGTGCCTAAGGTAGCTTCTGCCAGTCCCAAGACCGTGCCTAGAACAGCCACGCTAAGGAGCATCGCGGCCGTGCTGGAGCTAAGAAACAAGGTAGTGAACATGTTCCACCAGTGGCTGCTGAAAAGATCAGCGGACTGGTAACCCCAGGTACCGGCCACAGGGCTGGGCAGACGGTGCAGGAATGCACCTGAAACGAAGTGGGCAAACACTACTGCAACGATTAAACCTGAGCTAAAGGGCGTGCCTCCGATCCAGGTCGCCGTTGCTCTGGCTAGAGAGGCGATGGCTCCCGGGGCCACAGCAGCGGCGGTGCTGCTAGCACTCGATGGGTCCCGAATGGTCACGGCAGGCCCATTCTTTCAAAAATAAACGCCAGTCCCTCAGGTAAGCCCTCGTTGACCACAGTCCATGAGTGCCCACCAGGAAAGAGCGCACTGTCAGTTCGCATCCCTGCTTTGCGGGTGGCGTTTAGAAGTACCAACACATTCGCAGAATACACAGCATCCTGGCTTCCAGAAGCAAACCAGCCGGCAATCTCTGGATACTTTTTTATAGAGAGCAGGGTCAGCGGCACCAAAGCATCAAAAGCCGCAGTGTCACCATGAAAGGCACGGTTGATTGTCACCGAACGGTTCACGGCCAGAGCGGGCTCACGTTCTGGGGAGAAGGCCATGAAAGAACGGAAAATATCCGGATGCCGGGTCACCATCTGCATGGCACACGTGCCACCGAAAGAGAAACCCCCCACAGCCCAATGGGCAGGGTTGGTGTCGGCATCCAGATGGGTCTTAATCCACTCAGGGACATCTTTGAACATGTAAGTATCGGCTTGGCCAAGTGTTGAATCCATACACATGGTGTTTGCCTGTTCCCCGCCATTGGGGTCAGGGATCACCACCAAGGGAGTCAATCCTTCATGTGCCATGGCATAGACGTCCAGCTCACGAATTAGCTCGGAGGACTGCAGCCACGATTCCGGCGATCCCGGCTGCCCGCTGACAAGAACCAGCACTGGCAGAACAGGCCTGTTCGCGGATGCGTAAGCCGGCGGCAGATACACAAGAGCGTTGCGAGCCTTGAAACCGGAGATGGTGCCGGGAATAGCTGCTGAAAGCACAGTCCCTGAAGTTGCCAACCCTGCAGGAGCCCTCCACCGCTGGAACACCGCGTTGTCCATAAAACGCGAACTGAGAATATGTTGCAAAGCAGGCGCAGGTGCCGCCGATAACTGCGTATGAACACCCAATAGTCTGCCAACTGTAGGGTACTGGCCAAAGATGGCATTGACCTGTAGGCCGCTAGAGGCAAGGACAACCACAGTGGCAAGAATGGCCACCCCTCGACGCCAGGGCGAGATCCGCTGACGGGAAACTGGTGCGGTGGAAGCGTCACGGGCGGCGGATTTCTGTCCTCTCCGACGACGACGCAGGCCACCGAACGCCGTCGCACTCCCCAATGCCACGGCCCAGATCATCAACGCAACAGTGTTAACAACGGCCGAGGGCAAGTCCTCCGGCCACCAGTAAAAGGCGTGGATCACGGCCCAGCAGGCGAGCGTACTGATGAGGAAAGCGCCAATGGCAGATGCCACCGCAAACAGCCACCAGCGAACGGAACGTCTTAGGAGCAGGAAGACTAAAGAAGCCACACACATTATCCCAAAAATGCTGGGCAGGGGGCCATTGATCAGGCTAAGGTTTTGGATCCAGTTCACTTCGTTGCCGCACTTTTAGGAGGGATATCTGCCGAAAGAAAGCGGCAGCAAAGTGATGCTAACGGCATTTGCTGGCAATCAGCTGAGCGTTATCGCCATGTGCCCACGCCAGTGTGCGGACCAGCCTCAAGCCAGGAAGATAAGCCGGCGTAGGCGCCGAATTTCATCGCTAACAGCACTTCTTTTCCCTCATAAGAAAGCACCACGATGACAACTTCGGGAGGCACACGCGTTAGTTCACTCTCGCTGGGCTCGCGGCGCCCAATCAACACAATCTTGCTGCGTTGCATGGTTCGGGCAGGTATAGGGCTTAACGAAAGGAGCCGGACCCACTCAAGGACCGACTCCTGATAACGACAAACCCCCATCGCCCAGCGATTACTCGCAGTGGAAATGGAGGCGTCTACTGTGCCCAGGGCACGCCGCAACATGAGGCGGCGCACCCCGAACAGGCACAGCATTAGAACAACTAGCAGGAATGCTCCAGCCAGTATGATGAACGGAATACCAAGTTCGTTCATCAATGGATAGCTAGCGAATACCAGAGCCAGAAGTTGCGCTGTCTTTCAACTGCGCATTGTCGGCCACAATCACGACCCGGTTCTCATCAACCGAGAAGAATCCGCCGTCCACTTCAACGAAGAAGCGGGGGCCTTCCACGGGTGCGATCTCCAGCAAGCCCGGCGCCAAAACCGCGAGCAAAGGGGTGTGACCGGGCAAAATGCCGATCTCGCCCTCGCTGGTAAAACCCTTGACCAGGGTCGCCGCACCCGAGAACACAGCGTGGTCGGCCGCTACGATTTCAACTTCGAGGTTAGCCATGTTTACTTAGTCGATTCCTGGATTGCGGCCCACTGACGCTCAACATCATCCATGCCGCCGATGTTGAAGAACGCCTGCTCAGCGATGTGGTCCACGTCGCCGTCGCAGATGGCAGTGAAGCCCTCAATGGTGTCAGCGATGGAAACCGTTGAGCCGTCAACGCCGGTGAACTGCTTGGCGGTGTAGGTGTTCTGCGAGAGGAACTGCTGGATGCGTCGAGCACGCGATACAACGATCTTGTCCTCTTCGCCGAGCTCGTCAATTCCAAGGATCGCAATGATGTCCTGGAGTTCCTTGTTCTTCTGTAGGATCTGCTTGACGCGCACCGCAGTGTTGTAGTGTGCGTGACCGACGTACTGCGGGTCAAGGATACGTGATGTGGAGGTCAACGGATCAATGGCCGGGTACAGTCCACGAGAAGCAATTTCACGGGAAAGTTCCGTGGTTGCATCCAGGTGGGCGAAGGTCGCCGCGGGAGCCGGGTCGGTGTAGTCATCAGCAGGGACATAAACTGCCTGCATGGACGTGATCGAGTGGCCCTTGGTCGAGGTGATGCGCTCCTGCAGGAGGCCCATCTCATCGGCCAGGTTTGGCTGGTAACCAACAGCAGAAGGCATGCGCCCCAGCAGTGTGGAAACCTCTGAACCGGCCTGTGTGAAACGGAAGATGTTGTCGATGAAGAGCAACACGTCCTGGTTCTGCACATCGCGGAAGTACTCAGCCATGGTAAGAGCTGACAGAGCTACGCGCAGACGCGTTCCCGGCGGCTCATCCATCTGGCCGAAGACTAGCGCAGTGTCCTTAAGAACTCCGGCTTCTTCCATTTCAACCCAAAGGTCGTTACCTTCTCGTGTTCGCTCACCAACACCGGCAAATACCGAGGTCCCACCGAAGTTACGTGCAACACGGGTGATCATTTCCTGGATCAAAACGGTCTTACCGACACCGGCACCACCGAACAATCCGATCTTTCCACCCTTGATGTACGGGGTGAGCAAGTCAATGGACTTGATACCAGTCTCAAGCATTTCCGTGGAACCCTCGAGGCTGGCAAAAGCCGGGGGCTTGCGGTGGATAGGCCACCGCTCGGAGATGTTCAGCTCAGACTCATGCACGTCCAGGGGTTCGCCCAGAACGTTGAAGATGTGACCCTTGACGCCGTCGCCAACAGGCACGGTGATGGGGGCACCCAAGTCCTGCACGCTGGTCCCACGGACAAGTCCGTCGGTGGCCTGCAAGGAAATGGCACGCACGAGACCGTCGCCAAGGTGCTGGCTGGTTTCGAAGGTGATGGTTTTGGTCTGACCATTGAGAGTGATCTCAGTGGTCAGCGCGTTGTAAATGGCGGGAATGCCGTCTGCCGGGAATTCGACGTCGACAACCGGGCCGATGACGCGCGCGATGCGGCCTGTGGCACCGGCCTTCGCAGCGGTTCCCTGCTCGTTAAGTTGGGCAGTCATCTCTCTCACTTCACTTGTGTGGATGCATTGAATAAGTATGTTTCGGGCTACTAGGAGGCGTTGAGCGCGTCAGCGCCAGCAACAATCTCGGAGAGTTCCTGCGTAATTTCAGCCTGTCGGGCGTTGTTACGAAGTCGCGTGTACTTCTTGATGAGGTCGCTGGCGTTATCACCGGCGGACTTCATCGCCCGCTGGCGTGCGGCAAGCTCGGAAGCTGCCGCCTGCAAAAGTGCCGCGAAGATTCGTGACTCAATGTACCGTGGCAACAAGGCGTCAAGGACGTCTTCCGGCTGCGGTTCGAACTCATACAGCGGAAGTAACTCGGATGAAGATTCAACTTCTTCCTCAACAATTTCCAGCGGTAGCAATCGAATTACTGTCGGTTCCTGAACAACCATTGATTTGAATGCGGTGTAAACGACATGGATCTCATCGACGCCACCTTCTTCAAAATCTGTTGCAAAGTCCTCTAGCAAGGCCACGCGTAGTTCACGTGCAGTTTCAAAATCCGGTGCATCAGTTCCACCGGTCCACACCTTGGCGTAGTCGCGGCCACGGAAGTCAAAGTACGCCTGAGCCTTGCGGCCGACCAAATAGGTCGAGACGTCCTTGCCTTCTCCGTGCAACAACTCGATTAGGTGCTCTGCCTGCTTCAAAACGCTGGCGGAGTAGGAACCGGCAAGACCACGATCAGAAGTCATCACCAATACCGCGGCCCGACGAATCTCTTTGGGCTCGGTGGTTAGCGGGTGGTCGACCTCGGATTGGGACGCAACGGCAGAAACGGCACGGGTAATCGCATTGGAGTACGGCAATGAAGCCGTGACACGTACACGTGCCTTTCCAATGCGGGACGCAGCGATAAGTTCCATCGCCTTGAAGATCTTTTGCATCGACGTGGTCGAAGCGATCTTCTGGCGGTAAACCCGTATCTGGGCTCCCATGTTTGTCCTTTCCTTATCCTTGTTTGGGCTGCTGGCACCAAGGTGCCAGCAGCCCTAGTCAGGGATGGTGTCAGCGTTTCTGCTTGACGATCTTTTCCTGGTCAACGTCCTCGGCGGCAAGAGCACCGAACTCCTCATGGCCGGCGCCAACCAACTGGTCGTCACCCTGCCCGAAGAAGCCCTTCTTGAAGGCGTCAATATTGGACTTGAGCGCATCTACGGTCGAAGGTTCCAGCAGGTTGGTTTCAGCCAACGTGGTCAGAATCGACGTGTTGTGACGCAGGTGCTCGAGGAACTCGGTTTCAAAGCGGAGAACATCCTCCACCGGGACCGTGTCCAAGTAGCCATTGGTGCCCATCCAGATCGAGACGACCTGGTTCTCAACCGGGAACGGTGCGTATTGTCCCTGTTTGAGCAGTTCCATCAAACGCGCTCCGCGAGTCAGCTGCTGCTTTGTAGCGGCATCCAAATCGGAGGCGAACATGGCGAACGCCTGCATGTCACGGTACTGAGCCAGTTCCAGCTTCAAAGTACCGGCAACCTTCTTCATGGCCTTTACCTGTGCCGCGCCACCAACACGCGATACAGATACACCCACGTCAACAGCGGGACGCTGGTTGGCGTTGAAGAGGTCTGACTGCAAGAAGATCTGACCATCGGTAATGGAGATAACGTTGGTGGGAATGTACGCCGAAACGTCATTCGCCTTGGTTTCAATGATCGGCAGACCGGTCATTGAACCTGCGCCGAGCTCGTCAGAGAGCTTGGCACAACGTTCCAGAAGGCGGGAGTGCAAGTAGAACACGTCACCGGGGTAAGCCTCGCGGCCCGGCGGGCGACGCAGCAGCAGTGAGACTGCGCGGTAAGCTTCCGCCTGCTTGGACAAGTCATCAAACACGATCAGAACGTGCTTGCCGCTGTACATCCAGTGCTGGCCAATGGCCGAACCGGCGTACGGTGCCAAGTACTTGAAACCAGCCGGGTCAGAAGCCGGAGAAGCCACGATGGTGGTGTACTCGAGAGCTCCGTGATCGGCCAAGGTCTGGCGAACTGCTGCGATCGTCGATGCTTTCTGCCCGATCGCTACGTAAACGCAACGAACCTGCTTCTTCACGTCCCCTGAAGCCCAGTTGGCCTTCTGGTTGATGATGGCGTCAACGGCCAGTGCGGTCTTACCCGTCTGGCGGTCACCAATGATCAGCTGACGCTGGCCACGGCCGATCGGAATCATGGCGTCGATGGCCTTCATACCGGTCTGCAGCGGCTCGTGAACCGACTTGCGCTCGGTAACGCCGGGTGCCTGAAGTTCCAGAGCTCGACGGCCTTCGGATTCGATCTCGCCCAGGTCATCAATCGGCTGACCCAAGGGATCAACGACGCGGCCTAGGAAGTTATCGCCAACCGGTACGGAGAGAATCTCCCCTGTGCGGTGGACTTGCTGGCCCTCGGCGATGCCAGTGAAGTCGCCAAGAACAACCACACCAATCTCGCGAGTGTCCAAGTTCTGGGCCAAGCCCAGTGTGCCGTCTTCGAATCGAAGCAGCTCGTTGGCCATGACAGAGGGAAGACCCTCTACCTTGGCAATGCCGTCACTTGCCGTGGTGACCCGGCCAACCTCGACGCGTTCCGCGTTGCCCGGTTCATAGGACGCTGCGAACTCATTCAAGGCATTGCGGACGTCGTCGGCATTGATGGTCAAGTCGGCCATCTGCAGTCCCTGCTCTCCTAAGTTGTGGATACCGCCGCGTAAATAGTTGCTGCGGTAGCCTAAATGTTTGATTCAGTCTGTTGTGGACTGGCAGCTAAGAAACGTAAGTTACTTAGACTGCCAACCGGCGGCGAAGATCAGCCAGTCGCGTGGCTGAGGTTGCGTCAACAACCTCGTCCCCCACAACAACCTTGATTCCGCCGACCAACGTCGGGTCAATATTGACATTGATCTTCAAATCGCGACCGTAGAGATTGTTCAATCCGGCCTGCAAACGGCTCAACTGCTCTGCGCTCAGGTCACGGGTGACACTGACGTAGGCAATCCAGCGTTGCTGGCGTTTGGCAACCAATTCCACGAAACGTTGCACCAAGGCCGTTGACTTGAGCCCCCGAGGGGAAGTTGCGGCCTGGTGGATCAACAGCGTGGAGACGTCGCTGGCCCCAGGAACAACCTTGTGCGCCAAAACGCCCTTGGCAGAGTTCGAGGCCTGTGCATCGTCAAAGGCACGCTGCAGTTCATGACTGGATTCAACAACTCGGATAAACGAGAAGAGTTCCTCTTCAAGCCTGTCCAGGTTGGCAGAACCGCCACCTTGACCTTCGGCAACCGCGATCGCCGATGTTGCAGCCAAGACTTCCAGTGCATCGCCCAGGTCACGTGCAGTGCTCCACCGCGCGGCAACCAGTTCCAGAAACACAACCTGTGCCTCTGCACTGACTTTGCCCGCAATGAGCTTGGTGGCCAAAACTGCTTTGTCCGCACTCTTTCGAGTGGGATCGGTCAAAGCGCGACGCAGGCCGGCGTTGCTGTCCAGAAGCTCCAATATTGAAAAGAGATCCTGAGCCAACACGATCGACGCAGTGGCGAGCTTAGGTTCCAACGACTCCAAAGCCGCTGCCAATGACTTGCTTGATACACCTGCCATTACTTCGATGCACCCGCGTTCGACTGATTTTCCAGATCGGCCAGGAAGCGCTCAACCACACGGTTGGAACGCGCATCATCGTTAAGGGCTTCCCCAACGATTTTGCTGGCAAGCGATGTAGCCAATGTGCCAACCTCATTGCGGAGGGAGTTCACTGCGGCAACGCGCTCGGCTTCGATCTGAACTTGAGCCTGGGCGGTGATGCGTGCAGATTCCTCTGCAGCTTTCGCCTTCAGGTCTGCCAAAATCTGGGCGCCTTCTGAACGGGCGGTCTCACGGATGCCATTGGCTTCCGTACGAGCATCCATCAGCTGAGCTTTGTACTGCTCCAAGAGGGCGTTAGCTTCAGCCTGAGCCTCTTCTGCCTTCTCGATCCCACCTTCAATGGCCTCTACACGATCCGTGTATGACTTCTCGAAGCTGGGTGCAATGAATTTCTTCACCACAAAGAGCAGGACAGCGAAGGCTACAGCCGTGACTAGAACTTCCCACCAGTTTGGCAGGAGCGGGTTAGCACCCTCACTAGCGAGGATTACTGCTGCGGTAACCATTTCTCACTTATCCTTTATCTGATATACGTCCATGAAAATTTCAGTCCTGGAAAGAAAGGACAAAAAGTCTTTGAACTAGACGCCAACGACGAAGGCGAAGACCAGACCAAGGATAGCCAATGCTTCTGCAAGGGCGAAGCCAAGCAGGGCGATGGGCTGCAGGATGCGCTGAGCTTCCGGCTGGCGGGCTACACCGTTGATGTAGGCAGCGAAGATCATGCCCACGCCAATAGCCGAGCCGATAGCCGCTAGGCCGTAACCAATCATATTAAGGGAGCCGTGCATTATTTGTTCCTTTCAAGATACCGACGTTGTGCCGGCAGTTTGGGAGGTGATTCTTGATTTCGGGAAAAGCTTTGGTTGTTGCTGGGGAAAACGTTTAGTGTGTGTCAGCTTCCAGGCTGCCCTGGATATAGATCGCTGTCAGCAAGGTAAAGACGAATGCTTGCAGAACCATAATCAACAGTTCCAGGCCATACATGGCCACAGAACCAGCGATCACTGCAACGCCGGTGGCGTTGAGCAAGATGTTGTCTTGTTCCATGATCAAGTACTGTGCGCCGCTACCGGCAAGAATCACAATCATGTGCCCAGCGAGCATTGTTGCCATCAAACGCAAGGAGTGCGTCAGGGGACGAACAATGAAGTTGGAAATGATTTCCAGCGGCACCAGCAACGGCAGAATCCAGCCGGGAACCCCGGACGGAACAACTGCCAGCTTGAAGAATCGGATACCGTTCTTCTGCACTCCAACACCAATCCACGTGAAGTAGATGATCAGGGCAATTGCGTAAGCACTGCCGGCATGGGAGAAGGAGGGCAGTTGCAAGAATGGAATGGCGCCGAAGATGTTATTCAGCAGCACAAACAAGAACACGGAGAATAGCAGCGGTACCCAGGGGCGGAAGTTTTTCTCACCCATGATGTCGCGGCCAACTGTATTGCGCGCGAAGCTGTAGAAGCCTTCGGCGAAGAATTGGACTCGGCCCGGAACCAGTTTCGGGTTTCGGATCGCGACCTTAAAGAACACTGCGATCAAAACCACCGACAAGACGACCAAGATCATCTGCTTGCCAATCCCGGTGCCATATTCGGCCATCCAGGGAAGGATGTCTGGGAGGTGGGTGTCGCTAATCGTCGGTGGGATAAAACCACCGTCATTCGAGGCCATCGGAAGCGCAAACGCGGTCAACGCGCTGTCCTCTCTGCAGTTTCGGTCATAGGGCAAGTGTGGTGGTCCATCAAAAGATGGTCAGCACCGTGAAAAAGTCTGATGGTGGGCTTCATTGCTGCTTGCCATCATCTTGGCGACCATGCCTTTGATGATGCCGGGCTAGGTAATATCCGCAGACAGCCCCGATGGGGATGGCAGCGAACAAAATCCAAGCAGTGTCCAACAAAAAGTCCAGTCCCCACCCTATCAAACCCCAGAGCAGGATTCCGCCAATAATGTAGGTGTAGTCCAGCTTTCCCGTATTGGACTGGGGTGGAACCACAACATGCTGTGGTTCCTGTCCATCCGGTAACTTATTTGTCATGCGTTGCGTCCTTTGTGTCGCCCTCGAGTGATGAAGCCACTTCCGGGGGAAATTCCGCTGGCGTAACTTTCTGCTCCGGAGCGCCAAAGATCAGGAAGCGCTGTTTGCTGAAAATAATGACCTCTGTGGCCTGCCACAGTAGGACACAAACCACCGCTGCGCCAGCAAACCAAGGTTTGTTCAGCCATGTGGGGGTGCCAAGAGCAAATAGCACGGCGGCAAATCCAACCACCTTGACGAAATAGGTCATCACAAAGATACCCATCACCGCTTCCGGCATCCTTTTGCTGAAGAGGTGCCCAACAAGCTGACTTAAGCCGAAGAAAGCAATCACAAGAAATGAACCAAACAACACGCTAAGCACGCCGTATGGGTCGGTAAGAATGAATGCTAAAACCACCATGATGACAACAGCAATGCCGTCAACGAAGACGCACTTTTTTAAAATGTTCCAGCTGGGACTCGCAGATGGACCCGACGCCGTCAACGGAGCCCTCACAGCACCGTTGCGGGCACTTTTGTCCTTCATGAGATCTCCATCATTGGGGCGGCCTGCCGTATTCCAGCGGCACACAAGAGGTTAAACAGTTTGGCCGGGTAGACCAGGTGAATGTCACCACAGGGAATTCTACACGAGATAGAACTTGAAGTTGACGCATAACATCGACAGGTCCCATGCCCCGAGTTTAGTCCTACAGATTTTCATCTGTCCCGTGGATGAACCCAGTCTTTTGCTCGCGCTTACTCAAGAGCTTCTGAAAGAAGGTTGGCGTGCGCAGATACGCCAGAACAACAATAAAACCGGCGGCTGTGGCGAGAATCTGAGCTACCTCCCCGCCTTGGGCTGCTGTAACACCGAGCAGGCTCACAAGAATGGTGGCGAGAGAAACAACAGCAGTTGCCTGTACGTGGCTGAGCCCAACAATTGTTAGGCGCTGGTAGACATGCTGGCGGTGGGCAACGTACCAACGCTCACCGGCAAGGAGCCGGCGCAAGAATGTTACAAAGGTGTCAGTGAGGTAGATCAGAACTGGCGAGAAGATGTACTCAACCGGCACTCCCACCAAAAATGCGCACATGGCAGTAACAGCAATTGACGCGCCGAGCAGGTAACTTCCAACATCCCCAAGAAAAACTTTGTTGCGGCTCAGGTTCCAGGGCAGGAACCCCGCAAACGACATGGCGATGGCAATGCCAACATAAACCAGCCAGGCGTGAGCCGTAGTAAGCCCGGCATAAGCGTAAAACCCTCCCACGAGCAAGCCATGTGTCCCGGAAATTCCGTTAATTCCATCCATAAAGTTGGTGACGTTGACGTAGGCGGCAACCGCTATTGCCCCTGCAGGAATCAACCACAACTGCTGCTGACCCGGATCGATTAGCGCTACGGCAGCTGTGGCCAATCCGCCCACTGACAGCTGAAGACCCGCCCGAACCTTCACAGACAGACCACGGATGTCTTCTAACCAGCCGATTGTTGAGGCAGCGAGCACGACGGCGAATATCACCAACAATGTCGCCGCACCCTGGTTGGTTGCACCGGTCTGGGGCAAAAAGACCGCCACAATGATCGCCACAGACAGGGCTACGGCGGTGGTAATACCCATACCCCGGATTGTCGGCATTGTGTGGGAGGAGCGGGCATTGGGAACATCAAGTACCCCGGCCCGCGCCAACAATGGCCGGGCTACCAGCGGAAGCAGAAGTGCCAGAACAAGCGCAAGAGCGCCGACAGTGATTTGAGCCCACAATTCCATCATGCACCCGCCGCAACGTCGCCGTCGGACTCATCAATGCTGGGGGCCTGCGCCCCGGCCTCGTCACGGCAGCGCTGCAACCATAGGGCAAGATCGAGACTCTCCGGGCTGAGCGGTCGAGCATGCGTGTGCGAAATTTTGGCGTGCCCATCGGGGTCCTTAACCTCGTCATCTCCTGTCAGCTGTTCGTGCAGCTTCTCTGAAGGGCGCAGGCCAGTGATCTTGATCTTGATATCGCGTCCTGACATGGCAATCATGCGTTCTGCCACGTCCATGATGCGCACTGGCTCCCCCATGTCCAAGATCAGAACGTCCCCACCGTGGCCGATCGCTCCTGCCTGAATGACAAGTTGGCAAGCCTCCGGAATGGTCATAAAAAAACGGGTCACATCGGGGTGCGTGACAGTGACGGGACCGCCGTTATTGATCTGGTCGGTGAATAAGGGAAGCATGGAGCCTCGGCTGCCTATGACGTTGCCAAACCGGACTGACACGTAGCGCATGCCCGTCTCCCCCGCCATCCACGATGTGAGCTTTTCGGCGGCCCGTTTCGAGTGGCCCAACGCCGTTGTGGGACTAGCCGCCTTATCGGTGGAAACGTTCACAAAGGTTTCCACGTCCACACTGCGAGCAGCTTGAAGCACGTTCAAGGAACCAATGACGTTAGTTTTCCAACCCTCTTCGGGGTACATCTGTAGCAGTGGTGCATGCTTGAGCGCGGCCGCATGGAACACTACTTCTGGACGGCGTCTGGCGAAGATGTCATTCAAGAAGTCCGCATCCCGGATGTCTGCCAACACAATATTCTTATCATCCAGCAGGCCGTGGCCTTCAATAGAGAGCTGAGTATGCTGCAATCCGGATTCATCACGGTCAAGCATGATCAGTTCCGCAGGGTCAAAGTTGTGTAACTGGCGGCACAACTCGGAACCAATCGAGCCTCCGGCACCGGTCACCAGAACACGTTTTCCTCTGACATAGCCGGCGATCTGTTCCACTTGTGTTTCTACAGGGGTGCGGCCAATAAGGTCAGCAACGTCAATCTCTCGGAAATCTGTGAGGCCACCTTTGCTGTCCCGGTTGGTATCCGGACTTAGCATCTCCTGCAGCGGCGGCAGCACAAGGACTTTCACGCCAAGACCTGAGACACTGTCGGAGATTTCGCGGATCCGCTTTGCGCTGATGTGGGCAACTGCAAGGACCACAACAGTTGATCGGGTGCGTTTGATGATCTCAGGGAGGTCGTCTCCACCGCCGAGGACGCCAACCGAGCTCAGACGCAGATGCTTTTTAGAGGCGTCATCATCAATTAGTCCAACGGGGACGTAAGGCGATTCAGGGTCCTGAACCATACGGGTGACAAGTGAATTACCAAGAAAACCGGCACCATAGATCAAAGTTTTTTGGGCTTCTTCCCCAAAAATTGGTTTGCCTTCAACGTAGAGTCGCTTTGCATAACGCACAGCCGCCATGGAAAGCGCGGCGAAGGGGAACGCAATAACTGCCACCGAACGGGCAATATGGAGCTCATTGATGAAAACTGACAATAAAATACTTGTCACGACGCCGACTATTAATGTCACAGCAATCAGCACGCGGGCCTCATGAATACTGCCGAACACATGGCGGCCGCGGTACAAGGCCATGTACCAGCCGGCAATCAGCTGAGTGGCAACGGCTATAGCAATCAGCAACGCCATGCCGGGGAAGTTAATAAGGTTGACGTCCAGCTCGTAACGCAGCAATACGGCTAGCATCAAGGCGATCGCCCAACACAACGAATCAAGAATTCCTTGCGACCAAAGCCACAGCCTCGGTTTACGTTCGCCGTCGGTGGAAGTGACAGCGACTTTTGCGTTTGGCTGGGTGCTTGAGGTATTCAACGTGATTCTTATATCCGTATTCTGCCAAGGTGGTGATTGCTATGGAGCTGTTGTTCACGGCGCAATAGTCCACCGGTCGGCGGCTGTACTAAAGTAGAAGCTACACAAGAATAGTAATCCCTCCAGATGCTTACTCACGGTTTAGCCGTGCCGGATGCCGGGCAACGCCGCGAGCACCACCCGAAAGGACTACCCTTGATAGACACAGTAGCCGTCGCTGCGCTCACTTTTGATCGGCCGGAGGACGTGCGAACGTTGTTGGGGGCCTTATCAGCTCAAACCCACACCCCACATGCCATCGCACTTGTCGATTCAGGTACACAGTCGGTGGAGTCGATTGCGGCACAAGCACCCTCGCCTGTTACCTACGTTCGGTCTTTGGCGAACTTGGGCGGTGCCGGCGGATTCTCCCTCGCCATCCTAAACGCCATTGCCTCTGGCGCCGACTGGGTCTGGATCATGGACGACGACGCCCACCCGGAAGACCCCGCCTGCCTGGCCACCCTGTTGGAGGCCGCCAAAAGCCGCAATTTGGATGTTGTTGTGCCATTGATCGTGGCACCCGGTGAGCCAACCAAGTTATCTTTTCCATTCCGTATTGACGGTCATCTAACCCACGATCGTTCAGTGGTGGAGCCCTTGGGTTTCATTGACAATGTTGGGCAGTTCTTTAACGGCGCTCTGATCCGCACAGACGTTTTCTTCAAGGTTGGGCTTCCGGATCTGCGCCTGTTCATCCGTGGTGATGAAACTGACTTCATGCTTCGACTGCGCCAAGCCAAGGTGAAGTTTGGCACTGTCACCTCCGTGGCTCTGACCCATCCGGCGGGCTGGGGCGAGGTTCAGGAAGTTCTTGGGGACAGGCTCCATGTGCTTGTTCCGGAAACCCCGTTCAAGCGCTTTTATTACTACCGCAACCGCGGATTTCTCAGCCGCAAGCACCGCCGCGTGCGCTCCCTGGTGGCCGACGCCGCCGGGTACCCCCTGTATTTCCTTAAAAAGGGTGACCTTAAAGGTCTGGCCAAATGGGCGCGAACCTACGGCGCCGGCCTGCGGGGACCACACTTCGGCCCCATGAAGGATCAACAGTTTTGAGTTTTGACCGGCGAGATCGCTTTTTCATCGTCATCACCACTTTCAACCGTGTTGACTATTTGAAGGACCTCTTGGCCTCAATTGCTGAGCTGACCCCGGCCCCGGATGGCGTCATTGTTGTCAATAATGCCAGCACCGACTCGACCAGTTCGGTTGTTGACGCCGCCGTCGAAGAATTTGCGGGGCTCCCCTCGCCTATTGTGTTGGTCAATCATCAGCTTCCTGAGAACGTTGGTGGGGCTGGAGGATTCTCAGCGGGGGTGGAGCAGGCTTTGGCCCATGGCGCCCAATGGATGTGGCTGATGGACGACGACGTCACGTGCGTTCCCGGGGCTATCGGCGCTTTTGGTCCGTGGATGGATAAATACGATGCGCTTGTAGGGCGCCGTTACGATGCCGCAGGGGAACCTTTTTACTGGCAAAATAATTTCAGCACCTTCCTTGGTTTTCCGCTGCCGGTGCGCGGGGATGTTTTTGAAACCTCCAACGAATTCGCCACCAACGTTGGTTGCTTCGAGGGAATGCTGTTGCACTCGGACGCCGTTCAAGGCGTAGGTTTGCCGGATCCACGGTTCTTTTTAAACTGGGACGACACCATCTACGGGTGGCAAATATCACTTCAGCGCCCAGTTATGTATGTCAATGAGTTTGTGCTGCACAAGGCGCGTACGCAGCGAACCATTGATTTGGGCATTAGACACCTCAATGACTCCTCTAATCTGAGCCGTTATTATGTGATGCGCAATCGCGGTTTGGTAGGGCAGTACTTGCGTGCCCACGGAAAGTTCAGTCCAGTCGGATTCGCACTGGGCACAGCCCTGACCGCTGCCAAAGAACTGTTACGTCTGGTGGGGGTTGAAAGGACGCTGCGTGGCAGCGGGAAGCTTCTTGCCGGCTGGCGTGAATCCCGCAAGATTTTAGCTGACACCGATTTTGAAATCATGGCGCCACTAGCGGAGGAAAAATAGCATGTCTGGTGATTCCTCCGCGTTGCGCTGGTTAGTCGTTGGCTCTTCAGGCTTTGTTGGCACTGCCATTGTTGCGCAACTGCGAGAACGTGGTCTGGTTGTTGACACGCTTTCTGCGCCCAGACTTTCCAGTGAAGCCACAACGGCTCAAGCCCTTATCGATGAAGCTCATGCCATCTGTGATTCTGCGTCAGCGTCAGCTTTTCGCTTACTGTGCAGCGCATTTGCCAACGTTGACGTGGTGGTCAATGCCGCCGGGCTGGCCACGCCAGGGGATAGCGAATCCCCCTCGTTGACAGGTGCCAATGCCCTGCTTCCGCCCGTCATAGCACTGGCCGCAAAGACTGCTGGTGTACGGCGTTTTGTGCACGTCAGTAGCGCATCGGTGCAGGGACACCGGAAATTTATTGATGAAACCACCAGCCGTGCGCCGTTTTCCGCTTATTCGCGCTCGAAGGCGCTCGGAGAAGAAGCACTGGAGGAGTTGGCCAGGGATTCCGCCATCGTGGATGGCGCTTCGGGGCCCGGAAAAACCTCTTGGGTGAGTGTGCGGGCAACTTCTGTGCAAGGGCCCTCCCGCCCCACAACATTGTCTCTGGTGAAGGTCGCCAGCTCGCCGCTGTCATCCGTTGCCGCACCGGGCACGGCACCCACGCCAGTGAGCTCAATCAACGCCCTCGCATGGTTTGTGGTGGAAGCCGGTCAGTACCCAGGGACTGTTCCACCATTGGTCTTGCAACCGTGGGAAGGCTTATCCGTCACGGACGTTTTAGCTGCTGCAGGAGGGCGTAGTCCCCTACGCCTGCCCCCATGGCTGTGCCATACGGTCTTGCGCTGCGGATACTTAGCCTCTGGGCTCATCAAGGAACGCCTACACGGCCCCATCAGAAGAGTCGAGTTGATGTGGTTTGGCCAAGTCCAAGCCCCCGGCTGGGCGGAGACGGTAGGGCTCAGTGCCGAACAGTCCGTGCGCACAGTGCTTGAGCAAGCCCGGACACCTCGCCCCTCGGCTTAGCTCCATCAGTCCGGTTTACTCGGCAGGGTCCTTGATTTCTTCAACTTCATCGACGGCAGGAACAGTGGTTTCGGCGGCCTCCGCAGGCTGGCTCTTGGTGAGATTTACCGGAGACCACATTTGCGGCTCTGCCTCGGCTCCAAGCGCACTGGGAATCATACGCTGGATTTCCGCCAGTGAAATGGCACCCTCACGGACCACTCGCAGGCGTAGGCCCGTGGCGTCGACAATAGTGGAGGGAATCCCAGTAGTGCCTTCCTCTGGCCGGAAGCCACCTTCCAAATACACCTCAACGGCTTCAGAAAGCTGCGCACGCGCCTCAGATCCGGTCTGCGCGGCGGGCTGGCCGGTCCTATTGGCACTGGAAACGGCCAAGGGCCCGGTAATGGTGAGCAGGTCAAGGGCCAGCTGGTCATCTGGGACACGCAGTGCAACGGTTCCCACTGTGTCACCAAGATCCCAAGTCAGTGTTGGTTGAGCGTGAAAGATCAGGGTCAGCGGCCCTGGCCAGTACTTCTCAGCGAGCTTGCGTGCATCGTCGGAGATTTCAACGGCCAGACCGTCCATGGTGCCGATGCGAGGTATAAGCACAGGCGGTGGCATGTTCCGTCCACGGCCTTTGGCTGCAAGCAGGGTCGCCACTGCCTGTGGCGAGAAAGCATCCGCGGCAATGCCGTAGACGGTGTCCGTGGGCATGACGATGACCTGCTTGGCAGCTATTGCCTTCGCCGCATGGGCCAGACCTTCAGCGCGCTGGGCTTCATTGGTGCAGTTATAAGAAGTGGTACTCACAGACTCATTCTTTCATCACGGCGTCCATGGAGTTGAACGCGTCCAGCCAATCACAAATTGGTACTTGGGAATTTAGCAGCGGTATCCGCTGGTTGCTCTGTCCCGCCCGGTCAGATCTTGGTGGGAACGAACATTCTCCCAGTGTCCGCTTTGCTTTAGCAGCTGGGAGATTTGTTCGCCCTGCACTTCAGCGTGCTCCATAACAAAGTATCCTCCCGGACGTAAAAGACGTGCTGCCGTTTCGGCGGCTGCCGCGGGAATTTCCATACCGTCGGCTCCTCCACCATAAAGTGCCATATGGGGATCGTGTAAGCGCACTTCAATATCCCGCGGGATCGCATCAGCAGGGATGTAGGGCGGGTTTGAAACAACCACGTCCACTAAGGCGTTCAGCTCTACAAAAGCGTCGCGCATATCCCCGCGAATCAGGACTGCTCCGGTGCCAGCAAGATTTCGCTGCGCCCATGGATAAGCCTCATCGCTGAGCTCTACAGCATAAACCCGGGTACCGGCTACCTCAGTCGCCATAGCAGCGGCGATTGCCCCCGAACCTGTGCCGAGGTCGACGGCGAGCAGTTCAGACTTGTCGGCACGTTCCTGAGACATGTGTGTTAAAACGTCGATGGCCAGCTGAACCACTGACTCGGTTTCAGGCCTGGGCACAAAAACACCCTTCCCCACCGCCAACTCCAGGTGCCTAAAATAGGCAACTCCCGTGATGTGCTGCAACGGTTCCCGCGCTTCACGGCGAGCAATGAGAGCGTCGTAACCAGCAGGTACTACAGCTGTACCAAATAACATTGCAGCTACTTCACCGCGGCTTACCCCCAGCAAGTGAGCGGCCAGAAGTTGCGCGTCCACGGCTGGAGAAGGGACGCCCGCCGCGCCGAGAATCTGCGTTGCCGCGTTCACGGCATCTGCCAACCGAGTTTCAGGGAGGGCGTGGGTGGGCCCACGTTCGCCCGGTTCCGAAGACCCTGGGCCCCCGCGCCCGAGGGCCCCGGGCCCGAGGGCCCCGGGCACTGACGCGCCAGCGTCAGGGTTTGGGACGGCGCGGGTGGGCCCACGTTCGCCCGGTTCCGAAGACCCTGGGCCCCCGCGCCCGAGGGCCCCGGGCACTGACGCGCCAGCGTCAGGGTTTGGGACGGCGCGGGTGGGCCCACGTTCGCCCGGTTCCGAAGAAATCGCGCCAGCGTCAGGGTTTGGGAGGGCGTGGGGACTAGTCGCCAAGGGCGTCCAATCGGGACTGCTCATCCATGGAGATGGCTGACTGCACCACTGGCTCCAAATCGCCGTTCATGACGGCATCAAGATTGTACGCTTTGTAGCCAGTACGGTGGTCAGCGATCCTATTTTCCGGGTAGTTATAGGTACGGATACGCTCCGAGCGGTCCATGGTCCGAATCTGTGACTTACGGGTAGCCGAATTCTCCGCATCAATGATGGCCTGCTGGTGGGCCAGGATACGTGCCCGAAGCACGCGCATACCTGCCTCACGGTTTTGCAGCTGCGACTTCTCATTCTGCATGGCAACAACAATGCCTGTTGGAAGGTGGGTGATGCGAACAGCGGAGTCCGTAGTGTTCACCGACTGGCCACCAGGACCGGAAGAACGGTAAACATCAATCTTGAGATCATTCTGGCTGATATCCACTTCCTCAGGCTCATCAACTTCCGGAAGCACCAAAACCCCGGCTGCCGAAGTGTGGATACGTCCCTGAGACTCTGTTGCTGGCACACGCTGCACTCGGTGGACGCCACCTTCAAACTTCAGGCGAGCAAAAACACCCTCGGCGGGATCGTTTGAGCGGCCTTTTACGGCGATGGAAATATCCTTGTACCCGCCAAGATCCGACTCTGTGGCTGAGATAACTTCAGTCTTCCAGCCGCGGGAATCTGCATACCGCGTGTACATGCGCACCAAGTCTGCGGCAAACAGCGCAGCCTCGTCGCCACCTTCACCGGCCTTGACTTCAAGAATCACATCCCGGGCGTCGTCAGGATCACGAGGAATCAGCAGGCGGCGTAGTTTCTCCTGCGCGGCTGCCAGCTGTTCTGCCAAAATGGGAACCTCGGCAGCAAAATCTGCATCCTCAGCAGCCATCTCCTTGGCGGCACCTAGGTCATCTCCCAGTGATTCAACTTGATGGTATCCCTGAACCACATTGCTCAACTCCGCGTAACGGCGGCCTAATTTGCGCGCCAATGACTGATCGGCATGCACTTCAGGCTCGCTGAGGCGCATCTGAAGCTCGGCATGCTCATCAAGGAGCCCGTGGATGGATTCAAACATTTCAAAAACCTCTCTCGACGTACGTCAAGTCTAATTACTTCTGCGTGGCGGGATCTATAACTGCAGTTAACGCACAAAACCGCCGTCGTTGTAAAGGGGCCCGGCAGCTAACTGAACGCTGCCGGTGTGCCCCTTTACAAATGAGGCGGTCTCGTTACTTGCGCTATTTATCGTGTTCGGCCTTGGCACCCAGGGTTGTCTTCTGGATTTGCATGAGGAACTCGACGTTTGACTGCGTTTCACGGATCTTGGAGGTGAGCAGTTCAAGGGACTGCTGCATTTCCAACCCGGAGAGCACCCGGCGCAAACGCCACATGATCTTGACTTCTTCAGGGGAAAGCAGGTTCTCTTCGCGGCGTGTACCCGAGCCGTTGACGTCAACAGCGGGGAAGATCCGCTTGTCGGCGAGCTGGCGTGAGAGACGCAGTTCCATGTTGCCTGTGCCCTTGAACTCTTCGAAGATAACCTCGTCAGCCTTGGAACCGGTTTCTACCAGTGCTGTTGCCAAAATGGTTAGCGAGCCACCGTTTTCAATGTTCCGTGCCGCACCAAAGAAGCGCTTCGGCGGATAAAGCGCCGCAGAGTCCACGCCACCTGAGAGGATTCGCCCTGAGGATGGTGCCGAGTTGTTGTAGGCACGGCCCAAGCGGGTCATGGAATCCAAGAGCACAACTACGTCCATGCCCATTTCAACCAAACGCTTTGCGCGCTCAATGGAAAGTTCGGCCACCTGAGTGTGATCATCTGCAGGACGGTCGAAGGTTGAGGCGATGACCTCACCCTTGACGGTACGCTGCATATCCGTCACTTCTTCAGGGCGTTCGTCAACAAGAACCATCATGAGGTGAACCTCGGGGTTGTTGATCGTGATCGCATTGGCGATCGACTGCAGGATCAAAGTCTTACCGGCCTTGGGCGGCGAGACGATCAGGCCACGCTGGCCCTTGCCGATGGGGGCCACCAGATCGATCACACGGGTGCCGATGATCTTAGGATCGGTTTCCAGGCGCAGACGCTCTGACGGGTACAGCGGCACGAGCTTGGCGAACTCCACCCGATCCTTGAGCTCGTCAGGGTTCTTACCGTTTACGCTAGTGACGCGCACTAGGGCGTTGAACTTCTGGCGGGCGCTCTGCGCCTGGCTGCGGTCTTCGCCTTCACGCGGTGCTCGGATGGCACCGACGACGGCGTCACCCTTGCGCAGGTTGTACTTTTTGACCTGGTTAAGAGAAACGTAGACGTCGTTGGAGCCCGGCAGGTACCCGGAAGTGCGCACGAATGCGTAGTTTTCCAGGATGTCCAAAATACCGGCCACTGGCAACAGAACGTCGTCCTCAGTTACTTCAGTATCATCGAAGTCAGGACCTTGGCTGCGACCGCGGCGGCGTTCGTTCCTGTCACGGAAACGATCGTTGCGATCATTACGGTCGTTACGGCTGTTGCGGTCGTTGCGGTCGTTGGAATCGTTGGAATTCCGGTCACGGCGGTTGCGACGGTTGCGGTTATTGCGCGATCCGTCATCGTCGTCGTTGTTATTGCTGTTGTTGTTGCTATTGCTGTTGTTATTGGAGGTGTTGCGGTCATTATTTGAACGCTCACCACCTGAACGATCATTGGAAGAACGATCGCCACCGTTGCGCTGGCCGCGCTGGTTGCCGCGCTGGTTACGTGAATTACGATCGGCGTTCTCGCCGCTCTCGCCCTGGCCGGAATCAGTCTGGCCACTCTGAGCACTCTGGCCGGTATTGGTCGTTTCGGCGGACTCGGCATGAGTTGCCTCATTGTCCCCGTGGGCTTCGGAAGCCGCATCCTGCTGGCGTGTGTTGCTTTGTGAACGGCGGTTACGTGTACGTGGCTGCCGACGGTTTTCACCGTCATTCTCACCTGAACGGTTACCCGCATTGGTGGAATCTGCGGCCTGGGCGTTGGACTCTGCCGGCTCCTGAACAGCGGCCGCTACCGGTGCGCTGTTCTCTTGAGTTGGTGCCGAAGTTCCGGAGCCATTTCCTGCGCTGGTGGTGATGATGCCATCGCTGCTGGCAGCACGGCGGCTTCGGCCGCGACCGCGGGCTGGTCGTTCAGCGGCTGAGCTGGAATCTGTTGCAGCTACTTCCGGAGCCTTGGCACCCGAGGCAGTTCCGTTGCTGGAGCCACCATTGCTGGTCTCCGAGGAATCAGCAGCTGGTTGCCCCGGTGCCTGAGACGTCTTCTTCGAGGCTGCTCCGCGCCGACTAGGGGCAGAAGCCGCCGGAGCTTGCGTGTCAGCAGTCTTAGCAGCTGAGCGTGCCGGACGGTCAGTTACAGAAGACCCACGCTGGTGTGCGGAAATTGATTCAACAAGGTCGCCCTTGCGCATCCTCGATCCGCCAGTGATGCCCAACTGGCCTGCCAGAATTTGCAGCTGAGCCAATTTCAGGCCAGCTAAACCTGCAGACTTGGCAGGTGCGCTCGTAGCAGTGGTGTCCAAATCAGCAGCTTTGGAAGCAGCGGCTGAAGTTACGGTTTCGGTCACGAAGGATCCTTCCCCCTCGATGGCGGGCCCAATTATTGAGGCCGCGATGATTAGTGTCAGACTCCCCAAGTGCAACCGCACTGGCTGGCAAGGGGAAAAATCTGAGGTTCCATTTCTGTTCCTGAACAACGTCAGGGATCCAGGAAATGGTGTGGTTCACTCTATGAATCAAATCTGAAATGGGAGTGATCCTAGGAGCAATGCGGCGGCTGCCATGCGTTGATCCAGCGGCCACCGTGCAAGAACGCACAGACCGTTAGAGTGGCATCAAGTGTCCTATAAACAAAGTTTATTTCCGCACTGGCCAGATGGCAGCCATTCAGGGAAAGCATTTATGGGCTACGGATGTACTTCCACTTTAGCACCTTCAAGGTCAATCTGAAGCCGCGCTACTCGCCAGGACACGCCGTGTTCGGACGAATTCAGGAAATTCCCGCCGTTTTTTGTGATGTAGCCCACAATACGCTCCGCTTCGGCACCGCCATTGGCCAGCACCATAACGGTTGGACCCGCTCCCGAAATAAAAGCTGCGAAACCCTCCGCCCGCAATTGCCGAACAAGAGCGGCACTCTCCGGCATCGCCGCAGCCCGGTAGTCCTGGTGCAGGTAGTCCCGCGTGCCAGCAAAGAGCAAAGACGGATCCTTCGTCAACGCATGCATCAGCACCGCGGCCCGGCCTGAATTAGCCGCCGCGTCAGCGTGAGAGACCATAGCCGGCAGCATTCCGCGGGCCTGTTCAGTTTTCAGTTCAACGTTCGGGATTGCCACCACAGGAATAACCATGGACGACGGCGTGACCTTGGCACTGGCGTATCCCGAGCCTTCCTGCCAGGAGACGGCGACGGCACCATATATTGCCGGCGCAACATTATCCGGGTGACCTTCAAGCTCTGAGGCCAACTGCAGAATCCAGGCTTTGTCTTGCCGATCCTCCGGTTCCACCAAAGCATTGGCGGCCATAATGGCCGCCACTATGGCCGAGGCCGAGGAGCCTAGACCACGGCCGTGTGGGAGCACATTGGCTGCTGTGACCCGCAGTCCGTGACGGCTGTAGCCCAGGCGTGCCCACACCAGATCAATAGTCTTAACAACCAGGTGGCTGGCATCTCGTGGAAGGTCCGCAATCCCTTCTCCGCTGAGTTCAAACTCCAGCTCATTGGCGGCCAGGGTTTCGATGTTCAGGGTGTCATACAGCGATACTGCCAAGCCTAAAGAATCGAAGCCCGGCCCAAGGTTTGCGCTTGTGCCTGGAACACGCACCGTCACGCTAGCCCCAATGGCGGGCGTTTTTAGAATCGAGGAAGTCATGGAGGTGCCTGTCATGATGGTGTGCGGCTAGTCTGTCAGGCCCAGAGCATCGGCGACTGTAACCACGTCAAAGGCAACCGACTGTGGAGCCGCTGAGCTGCCGTCTGCGTTTTTCAGCGCCCAATCAGGGTCCTTGAGTCCGTGCCCAGTGACTGTGATGACGAATGTCTTGCCTGTGGGAACCTCTCCGGCCGCGTGCTTCTTGATAAGTCCCGCAACGCCTGCTGCCGAACCGGGCTCAACAAACACGCCTTCCTTAGCTGAAAGCCAGCGGTGCGCGGCAAGAATTTCCTCATCGGTGACCGCTTCGATGAGCCCGCCGGACTCATCCCTTGCAGCAATCGCCATGTCCCATGATGCCGGGTTGCCAATTCGAATGGCCGTGGCAATGGTGTCGGGTTCGGTGATGGGGTGACCGGCCACGAAGGGTGCCGCACCAGCTGCTTGGAAGCCCCACATGATGGGTGTGTGGGTGGACACTGCTGGCAGTGTTCCCGCAGTTGCGCTCTCATACGGGGCAGCGTACTCGCGGTAGCCCCTCCAGTAGGCGCTGATGTTCCCGGCGTTGCCCACGGGCAGCACATGGTAATCCGGCGCATCCCCTAGTGCGTCCACCACTTCAAAGGCACCAGTCTTCTGGCCCTCAATGCGGGCGGGATTAACCGAGTTAACTAAAAAGACCGGGTAGGAATCCGCAAGCTTACGGGCTACATCGAGGCAGTTATCGAAGTTACCGTCCACCTGCAAAATGGTGGCCCCATGGGCCACTGCCTGGCTGAGTTTACCCATGGAGATCTTACCCTCGGGAACCAGCACGGCACAGGTCAGCCCTGCAGCTCTGGCATAGGCAGCCGCTGAAGCAGAGGTGTTGCCCGTGGAGGCGCACACAACAGCTTTGGCTCCGGATGCAACGGCGGCTGTCATGGCCATTGTCATGCCGCGATCCTTGAATGAACCTGTGGGGTTCATTCCTTCCACCTTCAAATACACCTTGGAACCGGTTAGTTCAGAAAGATGCCGCGCAAACACCAACGGTGTTCCGCCCTCACCCAAGGTGATGATCTTAGTTTCTGCCGTGACAGGCAAACGCTCTGCATATTCGCGGACAACCCCGCGCCACTGGTGAGCCATTAGACTCCCTCCACCCTCAAGACACTAGTAACTGAATTTATGACGTCTAGGCCATTGATGGCTGCAACGGTTGCTGCCAAGGCAGCCTCGCTTGCTCGGTGAGTGACAATACGCAGCTCGGCTGCGCCGTCTCCATCGCGTTCACCACTTTCCCGGTGAACTGTTTGGCGCATCGATTCAATTGATACACCGTTCTCGGCGAAGAGTGCGGAAATCTTTGAGAGAACCCCCGGCTGATCTGCTGCATCCAAATCAATGTAGTAGCGCGTGGATACAGCCTCCAGGGGAAGCACCGGCAGGACCTCAATGGTTGAATCTGTCCGGCCGGGCCCACCCAGCACTAGGCGGCGGGCCGCTGATACAACATCGCCCATGATGGCCGAGGCAGTGGGGGAACCGCCGGCGCCTGGTCCGTAGAACATGAGCTCTCCGGCTGATTCCGCTTCCACAAACACCGCATTGAACGCCCCACGCACAGCAGCCAACGGGTGTTCACGGGGAAGAAGTGTGGGATGCACGCGGACGCATACGCCGGAGGTGAGCTCACCGGCGTCGTTAGTTTCCGTGATCTTCTCGGCAATGGCCAGCAACTTGATAACGTAACCGGCATCTTTTGCTGCAGCAATGTCGGTGGCTGTTACGGAGGTGATGCCCTGACAATGCACATCCTCAAGTGCAAAGCGGGTGTGGAATGCCAGCGAGGCCAAAATCGCGCCTTTGGCTGCTGCGTCCAGGCCCTGCACATCGGCGGTAGGATCCGCTTCCGCATAGCCCAGCCGGGTAGCCTCAGCCAAGGCATCGGAGAATTCGGCGCCCGTGGAGTCCATGGCGTCCAAAATGAAATTAGTAGTGCCATTGACTATGCCCATGACGCGGGTGATCTTATCCCCGGCCAGGCTGTCAGTGATGGGGCGCAAAATCGGGATGGCACCAGCTACGGCAGCCTCGTAGGAGAGCTGGACACCAGCGGCGTCGGCCTTCTCGTACAGGGTGGGTCCGTCAACTGCCAGCAGCGCCTTGTTCCCTGTCACAACAGCGGCGCCATGTTCAATAGCTTCCAGGATCAACGTGCGGGCCGGCTCCAGGCCGCCCATGAGCTCAATGACGATGTCCGCTTCACGAACCAGTGCCGAGGCATCCGTTGTGTAAAGCTCCTGGGGCGCGGCATAATCTCGGACAGTTCCGAGGTTGCGCACGGCAATGCCGACAAGCTCAAGCCGGGCTCCTGTCCGAGCGGCCAAAGTGTTGCTGTCCTCAAGTAGAATGCGGGCAACTTGCGAGCCCACATTTCCTGCGCCAAGGAGCGCCACCTTCAGGGTTTTGATGTGGGTGGATACTGAATTCTCCACGGTATTGCGCTCTGTCAAAGGTCTCTAGGCCCCTAAATCGCGTGCCAGTAAATCGTCTTCTGTTTCGCCCCGCACAATCAAGCGTGCGGTGCCGTTTCTTACGGCTACAACGGGCGGCCGGGGCACGTAGTTGTAGTTGCTGGCAAGTGCCCAGCAATACGCGCCCGTTCCGGGAACTGCCAGCAGATCCCCGGCCGCCACGTCATTGGGCAGATATACATCTCTAACAACAATGTCACCGCTCTCGCAATGTTTGCCCACCACTCGGGACAGCGCAGGGGTGGCGCCGGAGGCACGGTTAGCCAGAATTGCTGAATAATCGGCGTCGTAAAGCACCGGACGAGCGTTATCGCTCATGCCACCATCCACCGACACATAACGCCGCGGGGCCGTCACATCAGGTTGGCCAGCAACCTCAACCTGCACGGTTTTCAGCGTCCCGGTCTCATACAGGGTGAACGTTGTGCTGCCAACAATGGCGCGGCCCGGTTCAATGGATATCCGCGGAGCGTTCATGTTCAGTTCAGCACAGGTGTCTCGGACGACGGCGGCCATCGCTACTGCGATTTCCCCAGCTGGGCGCGGGGTATCCACCGCAGTATAGGCAATGCCGTAGCCGCCACCCAGGTCAAGCTCGGGCAGCGTGATGCCGTACTTGTTTTGGATTTCGCTGGTGAAGTGCAGCAGTTTGCGGGCTGCAATTTCAAAGCCTTCCGGCTCAAAAATCTGTGAGCCAATGTGGGCGTGGAAGCCAAGGAAATTGATGCTCTTTGCTTCCACTGCCAGCTTGGAGGCTGCCTCTGCTGCGCTCATTCCGGGCGCTTCGGGGTCTTCGGCAATGAAGGAGAGCCCAAATTTTTGGTCCTCGTGCGCCGTGGCGATGGATTCGTGGGTGTGGGCGTGCACTCCCGGGGTAAGCCGGAGCATGACGTTGGCCGTGGTGTTCGCAGCAGCTGCCAACTCTGCAACGCGTTTGAGCTCATGGAGGCTATCCACCACGATGCGGCCCAGCTCCATATCCAGCGCCCGCCTAATCTCAGCGTCGGATTTGTTATTGCCGTGCAGCCCTAAGTTGGCACCTTGCAGCCCGGCCCTGCGAGCCAGTGCCAGTTCGCCGCCGGAACAGGTGTCAAGGCGCAGACCTTCCGCGTCAACCCAACGAGCCACCTCGATGGACAGGAACGCCTTGCCAGCGTAGTAAACGTCCACACCGCCACAGATGTCCTTGAAGGCGTCATCGAATGCCGTCTTGAACATGCGTGCACGGGCCCTGAAATCATCTTCACTCATGACAAACAATGGTGTGCCAAACTGTGCCTTCAACTCGCTAACGGGCACACCGCTGATGGTGACTTCGCCACTTTGGCCGCGTTCGACGTCGTGCGACCACATGACCGGCAATAAGGTGTTCAGGTCTCCAGCGGCCGGTAGCCACTTCGGTGCCAGCTCGGCGCCGGCAATCTTTGTTTGGCTCATAGTCCTACATCCGTTCCGGGGCGTGGACGCCCAGCAGTGAGAGCCCGTTGGCAAGAACCTGGCCCACGGCGTCGTTGAGCCACAGACGGGTGCGGTTCACATCGGTGATGCTTTCTTCGCCCATGGGGGTCACCCGGCAGGCGTCGTACCAGCGGTGGTAGGCGCCGGCAATGACTTCCAGGTGGCGGGCCACACGGTGCGGTTCGCGGAACGTGGCAGCCTGGGTCAACACCCCGGGGTATTGACCCAGAACAGCAAGCAGCTCGGATTCGGTGGCATGGTTCAACGCCGCCGCGTCAAAACTGCTGCGCTCAATGCCGGCCGCAGCCGCGTTGCGCCCCACAGCACAGGTGCGAGCGTGAGCGTACTGCACGTAGAACACGGGGTTTTCGTTGGATTTTTTAGTCAGCACGTCCAAGTCAATATCGATGTTGGAATCACTGGAGAAGCGGGCCAAAGAATAGCGGGCTGCGTCATTACCCACAGCATCAACCAGGTCCTCCATGGTGACCACTGTGCCCGCCCGTTTGGACATGCGTACGGGCTTGCCGTCCTGGACCAGATTCACCATCTGGCCAATGAGCACCTCAACACGGTTGGCGTCATCTCCCATGGCTGCAGCGGCCGCCTTGAGCCGGGCTACGTAACCGTGGTGGTCGGCGCCAAGCATGTAGATGCACAGGTCGAAGCCGCGCTCGCGCTTGTTCCTGAAGTAGGCAATGTCACCAGCTATGTAGGCGGCGTTGCCGTCACTCTTAATGACAACCCGGTCCTTGTCATCGCCGTAGTCGGTGGAGTTCAGCCACCAGGCGCCGTCCTTGAGGTACATATTCCCGGACCCCTTGAGCTGGTCAAGGAGCTCCTCCACCGCACCATCCTGGAACAAGGAATTTTCGTGGAAGTACACGTCAAAGTCAACGCCAAAATCATGCAGTGAGGAGCGGATAGCCGCAAACATCAGTTCCACGCCCTGGGCGCGGAACTCTTCCTGCGGGTCCGCTGATTCCAGAATGCCAGGATTCTTGGCCATGACATCTTTGGCAATATCCTCTATGTACGCTCCACCGTAGCCATCTTCGGGAGCAGGAGCCCCCTGCGCACTGGCGAGCAATGAGCGGGCAAATTTATCGATCTGATTACCGTGATCGTTGAAGTAGTACTCACGGGTTACATCCGCACCCTGGGAGATGAAGATACGTGCCAAGGAATCACCTACGGCTGCCCAGCGGGTGCCACCGAGGTGGATGGGTCCGGTGGGGTTGGCCGAGACAAACTCCAAGTTGATCTTGGTTCCGGCCATGGCAGTGTTGGTACCAAAGTTCTCTCCGGACTCCACGATCGCCTTGGCTAGTTCGCCAGCGGCCGCAGCGTCAACGGTGATGTTTAAGAAGCCTGGTCCGGCAATATCCACCTTGGACACACCCGGAATATCGCCCAGTCGCGTTTGCAGGATCGCCGCAATGTTCCGTGGCGGAACACCGGCTGGTTTGGCCAGCTGCAAAGCAATATTCGTTGCCCAGTCGCCGTGCTCGCGGCTTTTAGGCCGCTCAACGCGCACTTCCGTGGGTAGGGCCGAGGCCGGAACACTGAGTTCACCGGCGTCGACGGCTTCTTTGAGGCAGGAGGTAATGGCGGTGGAAAGTTCTTCAGGAGTCACGCTTCTAAGTGTACGGTTCCGCCCGCATCCTCCCCCAATCCGCCGATGTTTTGTCCAGTTTGTGGCACAACTTTTTATGGCGGACACTTCCGCTGCGCACGGAGTTGTCGCCGTGTTAGGAAGTAGCCGCGCGCGGTTCGAAGTCGTCTTCAAGCATTCTGGGCCGGCAAATAATCCATGCCCCGGTGCCCAGGAGCAGCAAGGTAGCAAAAAGGAACACAAAGGGACCCGTCCATGAGCCCGTCCATTGACGTAGCAATCCAAAGAACAACGGGCCCGTGCAAGCAAGGGTGTAGCCCATGCCCTGGCCGAAGCCGGACAACGCACCGGCGCCTTCATGAGTTCTGGTTCGGTGATTAATCAGCAGCAAAGCCAGCGGGAACGTCCCCGGCCCCAAACCAGTGAACGCCACCCAGATCCAGGTTCCGGTGGCTGGAGAAAGCAACAAACCCAGGTAGCCAATAACGAAGCAGCCAAGCATCACCACTACGGCCGGAAATGGGTTACGCATCTTGGCCGCAATAATCGGTATGCACAGGCTCAAAGGCAGGCCCAGCGCGCCAAAGAGCGCAAGCATCGACCCTGCATGGGCTCTATCGAGTCCTGCTTGGGAGAGAATTTCCGGCAACCACGCAAACATCGCATATGTATTCAGTGACGTGCAGCCAAACATGAACGTCAAGCCCCACGCCGTAGGTGAGCGCCACAAGTTCATCTTTGGCGCCGGGGCAATAACGGCTGAGTACACTTCCAGCTCCGGACCCTGTACGGGCGCGTCCGGCTGATCCACGGCGGAAGGCGGTTGACCCGGGTGGGGTGGCACCGGAGTGGTGCGTTGAGAAAAGAGGGCCATAAGCCAAGGGATAAGGGCAATGGTGCTGATGCCCGCCCATGAGGCCAACGAGAACTGCCAGTTGGTGGCATCAGCCATTGGCACGGCGAGCTGCGCGGGCAGTGCTGTGCCGATGGAAATTGCCGTGACGTAAACGGCTGTCATGAGGCCGATCTTGGTGGGGAAGTGCTTCTTTACCAGAGGTGGCAGGAGCACATTTCCGGCGCCGAGGCCACCGAAAGCCACAACCGAAAAGACCAGAAAAAGTGGCGTGCCGGGGACCATGACACGGGCAACTTGGCCAACGATTCCCAGCAATATGGAGGCCACGATGAGCTTTTCCAATGATGCAAGCCGGATGACATAGGGTGTGAGGAAACCGAAAAGCCCAAACGCCGCGGTGGGGAGCATGCCCAGGATGCCGATCGTTGCCGGGCTCAGCGGTAAATCGGTGTCAATGGTTGAGATCAGCGGCGGCACCACCGTGACGGCACCGCGCAGGGTCAAAGCTGTGAGAATAATGCCGGCTGCGAAAAGCCACATTTTTTGCTGTTTTTTCGCGTTCATATTCTCACCATTGCCCCAACGTTACCCTTAGTTGCCGGGCTCAAGCCGGGAAATCGGGGTGCCCTGGCTCACCCACCGGATTCGAAGAAAGTACTAGCCTTCCCGGTTTACCTCCAACCCCTCACACCTGCTAAGCTCTTTCTCGTTCCCTTTGGCAGCCACGGTTGCCGCGCCTTCGTAGCTCAGGGGATAGAGCGTCCGCCTCCGGAGCGGAAGGTCGTAGGTTCGAATCCTATCGAGGGCACATTTTAATGGTGTCCGGTCCTGTGAAATATTTCACAGGACCGGACACCATTTTTTTCATCTTTGAACGTGCGCTCACCCTTGACTTCCGGCCCGGTATCCGGGAGGCTCATCCGCATCGACGACGCTGAAGGGTTAACATGAGCCAACAGGAATTTCCCACGTTTCCGAGCGACTTTCTCTGGGGCGTTTCCACCGCCTCATACCAAATCGAGGGTGCCACCAGGGAGGACGGGCGAGGACCTTCCAGTTGGGATGCATTCGTGGCCCAGCCGGGCAGGATCTCAAATGGCGACACGGGTGAGGTTGCCTGCGATCACTACCACCGGTACCCCGAGGACATCAAGATCATGAAGGGGCTAGGTGTTGACGCCTACCGTTTCAGTTTCTCCTGGTCCCGCATTCAGCCAGAAGGCAAAGGCGCATCGAACCCATTGGGGTTGGAATTTTATGACAGGTTGGTTGATGGACTCCTAGAAGCAGGTATTGAGCCAAGCCCCACTCTTTTCCACTGGGATACCCCACTGGAGCTGGAACAGGACGGCGGCTGGATGAACCGAGACACGGCAGAGCGATTTGCTGATTATGCACAAATAGTTGGTGAGCGTTTTTCTGACCGGGTCTCCCGCTGGATCACCATCAATGAGCCCGCAGCCTTGACACTTATGGGCTATGGGGCAGGTATTCATGCACCAGGGCTCGCGCTAGGCTTCGATGCCTTGCCTGCAGCTCATCATCTGCTGCTGGCCCACGGACTCGGGGTGGCGGCATTGCGTTCTGCCGGGGCCGGGAACATTGGCATCGCCAACAATCACGGCGTCACCTGGCCAGCGAGCATGGCGGAGGAGGACGTTCAGGCAGCTGGCCTGTATGACAACATTGCCAACTGGATCTTTGCCGATCCCATTCTCGCAGGAGCCTATCCGGAGGTTTTGGCGCCATTCCTGCCGGCCATTCCCGATGGCGATTTGGCCATCATCTGCGCACCCCTGGATTGGTATGGCATCAATTCCTACAATCCCACCCTGGTGGGCGCACCCACTTCAGGTCAATCCGCGCTGGTTGACGGGCACAGGATCGATCAGTCACTGCCATTCTCACTCAGGGAATTGGAGGGTTACCCTCGGACAGATTTTGACTGGCCCGTGGTGCCGGCGGCATTCACCGAATTACTACTCGGGTTCAAAGCCCGTTATGGCGAGAAACTACCACCAATTTACATAACGGAGAACGGGGCTGCCATCAACGACGGTCCAGATCGACAGGGCCGGGTAGCGGATCAACGCAGGATCGATTACACAGACGCCCACCTACAGGCATTGGCAGCCGCAATGGAGGCAGGAGTTGATGTGCGTGGATACTTCCACTGGTCACTTATAGACAACTTCGAATGGGCTGCGGGTTTTTCCCAACGGTTTGGGCTTGTTCACATCGACTACCAAACACAGCGACGCACACCAAAAGACTCCTACTACTGGTATCAGCAGTTAATCCGGCATTCCAAGGCCAACGGCATCTAGTTTTGCGCCAGCTACTTCCCGCAGTTGATCCCGGATTCCGGGAAGCAGCTGGCTGTATTATTTGCCGAAGAATTATTTGCCGAAGAATGCCAGCAATGCGGTGTTTACTTCCTCTGCATGCGTCCACAGCAAACCGTGGGGTGCACCTTCCACTTCAACGTAGTCTGCTTCTGGCAGTGCCTTGCGGAAACGCCGTGCTGTTGCCTCGATCGGAAGAATGTTGTCCTTGGTGCCGTGCAGAATCAACGCTGGTTTTCCGCTGGTTCGAACAACTTCAACATCGCCGCGGAAATCTTCCAGCCACGCTGGCACTACGGCGTACGCCGCAACTGGAGCGCTCAAAACAGCTGTGTTCCAGCTGGCAGTCACCATCTCTTGGCTAATCCTTGAACCCAGATTTTCCTCAAGATTATAGAAACCGGAGAAGAAATTGGTGTACCAAGCGAATCGGTCGCCCTTGGCCTGGGCCACAATATCGTCGAAGACCTCCTGGGGAACACCCCCGGTGTTGTCATCTCCGGCTAGCAGGAACGGCTCCAAAGAGGATAGGAACGCAAGCTTTTTAACTCGTGCGTGTCCATACTTGGCTACGTACCGTGCAAGCTCACCTGTGCCCATGGAAAAGCCCACCAGGATAACATCCTTCAGATCAAGGGTTTCAAGGACGGTATTTAAATCTGCGGCGAAGGTGTCATAGTCATATCCCGTGGCAACCTTGCTGGATTGCCCGAATCCTCTGCGGTCGTAGGTGATGACCCGGTAGCCCGCATCCAATAACTCACGTGTTTGCCGTTCCCAACTGTGCCCATCCAGTGGGTACCCATGGATCAACACAACTGGCTGGCCTGTGCCTTGGTCTTCATAGTAAAGCTCGATGGTGGTGCTGTTTTCTTTTCCAACAGTGATGTAACCCATGCTGAGATTCCTTCCTGACGAAGTGCGCAACGGCAGTGCACGCATCCTTTCATCACGCTAGAGAACGTACGTTTCACTGTCAATGATGTTCCCTGCATGATCCATGGCGGCCCGTCGCCAAAGCCC
The DNA here is from genome assembly GCF_030063205.1 of Arthrobacter antibioticus. Classification (GTDB taxonomy): domain Bacteria; phylum Actinomycetota; class Actinomycetes; order Actinomycetales; family Micrococcaceae; genus Specibacter. The sequence goes on from NZ_JASISQ010000001.1 coordinate 930,667, forward strand.
GTACTTGCGATGCCATCTAGTTCAGAAACATTTTGAAACCCGCGTGGGATCGAGTGAAACCCAGCCGCTCGTAAAAGCGGTGCGCTTCGGCACGGGAATGATCGCTCGTTAGTTGCACCAAAGTGGCGCCTCTATGGCTTGCTTCGGCCACGGCCCAGCGAATCATGGCGCTGCCCAGACCCGCTCCACGAAGCCCTTGATCCACCCGAACTGCTTCAATCTGCAGCCGGGTTGCCCCACCTCGAGCCAGCCCTGGCAAAAAGGTCAGCTGCATAGTCGCCACCACGTGAGAGTTGGCATCATCCACCACGCACAGCACATGGGCCGGATCGGCATCTATGGCGTGAAAAGCCGCCACATATGAAGCTCGCCGCTCCGGTTCGGCTGAATCAACAGCTGCCCGCAGCGAGTCTTGGGCCAACAGCTCAACGATCGGACCGACGTCGTCCTCTACCGCCCTGCGCAGCCGAAAATTCCTGTCTGCGAGCGCGAAACTTGCTAGTGACATGCTGTGATCCTTTCCGGCTGATGCCAGCAACAATGGACACCAACACCACGAGGATACCTAGGATCTGCCACAGATTCAGACTTTGACCAACTAGCAGCCAGCCCAGCACAATTGCTACCACCGGGCTGAGCAGACCCAAGAACGCAGCCGATCCGGCTGGAAGTTTAGATAATCCCCGGAACCAACAAAAGTAGGCCAACGCCGTGCCCATAAGTGTCAGGTAAAGGTAGCCAATCATATTTGGCACGCTTAACGGTTGGGTAGGCAAGCCCTCGTAGGCGAGCATCAGCAAAGTCAACGAGATTCCCCCGGCAAGTAGTTGCCAAGCCGTGGTGGTGAGCGCAGATTCCGGTTGACCCGAGCGTGAGCTGGGTTGGCCCCACTTCTTGGCAAGTACAGTTCCGGCAGCCATGGACGCTGTGCCCCCAACTGCTGCTGCCAGTCCGAGCCCATCCAGGCGCACCTGAGATTGCAGGACGATCAATGCCACGCCAAAAACTCCTGTGGCACCCGCTACAAGGCGTCTAGGCGTGAGCTTCTCGTGGAGCACCCTGCTGGCAAGCAATGCAACGAGCAACGGCTGAATGCCACCAACAATGGCAGCCACTCCCCCGGGAAGACGATACGCGGCAACAAACAACAGCGCGAAGAACATACCAATGTTAAGCATTCCCAGAATCCACGATTTCCACCACCAGGATCCCTGTGGCAACCGGCGAGCCAGCGCAAGGAGCAACAGTCCCGCGGGCAAAGCACGTAAGACGCCCGCCAGTAACGGTCGGCCCTCGGGTAGTAGCAGCGTGGTGGTCAGGTAGGTGGTCCCCCAAAGGATCGGAGCCAGTGAAGTGACGATGACAAGTCCCAAATTTTTACTAAGCACTTAGCTATCTTAGCTAAGTGCTTAGCGAATTGCTAAGATGGGTCTATGCCAGAGCAACTAGAACGCATCCTCGCCCAATGGCGTGCAGAGAAACCGCATTTGGACGTTTCACCCATGGCTGTCATTGGCAGGCTTGGCCGCGCCTCGGCTGCCGTAGATGCCCGTCTTGGCGCCACGTTCGCCGAGCATGACATGGACGCTTCAACGTTTGACGTACTTGCCACGCTCCTGCGCAGCGGACCGCCATACAGCCTGGCACCTGGGGCACTTTCACGAGATGCCATGATTTCCTCCAGCGCCGTTGCCCAACGGCTCAATAAGCTGGAAACCCGAGGACTTCTCACCAGAGCCGCCAACCCTGACGATGGGCGCGGCACACTGGTGACGCTGACTGCCGCCGGACACACCCTCATCGAAGCAAGCTTGCCGGATCATCTGGCTACTGAACACGCCATCATTGGCTCACTGACAAAGTCCGAGCAGGCACAGCTTGCTGCGCTGCTGCAGCTCCTGGAAGAAGGAGCGTGCGCCACAACACAACGTGGAGTGAGCGAGCGTGCGCCACAACACAACGTGGAGTGAGCGAGCGTGCCTGGGGGCGGGAAATATTCGTGAAAGACTTTCGCCATGACCAAATTGATCGCGGCGCTGGCCATTCTCGCTGTGTTGGCATGGGCAGTCACTGCCACCGCCTCGTGGATTTCCACAAAGAAGGCCCCCTTAGCCATCGCCGCAGGCCGGGCAGCAACACCCGTTTCGGCTGTACAGCTAAATAAGGCCATGCAGCGTGCACAATTGCGTGCTGTAGCCGCCATCATCTTTGCCTTGGTCATGTTTGCAGCCCTGGTCCGTGTCTCTGTCGGTTTGAGTGGCCAAGCGGGTTTAACAATCGCCCTCACTGCCGGATTGTCTGCCAGCGGCGGGCTCCTGATGTATTCCGCCTTACCTGCCGGAAAGCTCCCGGAAACTCCTGGACAACCATTAGCCGCCGGGCACATACTGCTCTTGCCTATCGCGGCACTTATTCTCTTCATCGCGTACCTGGTGCTCCATCCTCTTGCCTCATCCACGTTTCCCACGTGGAGCAACAGCATTGCGCTGGGGCTGGCCGGGTTGGCGTTGCTGGGCTCAATGCTCTTGGCGCTACGCAGGCTCTCCACCACCCTTTCGCTGCCAGATCCCCGGATGGCTGCCTTCGACCTTCGCTGGCGGGCAATATCCGCTACGATCACGGCCAGATTCACCAGCGGCTCACTGCTTGCCTACTTAGGTGGAACGTTAATCTTCTCCGGTCAAGACCTGTTCACACCCACCTCCACCTGGTGGGGAATCGCCTGCGTTGGTGGCGGCGGGGCCTTCGCACTTGCGGGGGCTGTGCAACTGGGGTTGGCGGCCAAGGACGGGTTGAGTATCCGTGCCAAAACCCTGGAAGCGGCTCCGGGAACACAATCGGCATAAACTGGATGGCACCATGACTTTCACTATTACCTATCCTCCCGCGCTGCCTGTCTCTGAGCGCCGCGAGGACATCATGGCTGCCATCGCCGCCAACCAGGTCACCATCATCGCCGGGGAAACGGGTTCCGGAAAGACCACCCAGATCCCCAAAATGTGTGTGGAACTAGGGCTCGCGGAGCAGGGCTTGATTGGCCATACGCAGCCTCGCCGTCTCGCCGCCCGCACGGTGGCGGAACGCATTGCCAGCGAACTTGGCGTCGAGATCGGCGAGGAAGTGGGCTTCCAGGTTCGTTTCACCGGCCATGTTGGCCCCAAAACCAAAATCAAACTCATGACCGACGGCATTTTGTTGGCAGAGATCCAGCGCGACCGCCTTCTGCGCAAATACTCCGTCATCATCATTGACGAAGCTCATGAGCGCTCACTTAACATTGACTTCATTCTTGGCTATTTACGCCAGATTCTGCCCAAGCGCCCGGATTTGAAAATTATTATCACCTCCGCCACGATTGACCCGGAGCGCTTCGCCACCCACTTCGCCTCCCCCACAGCTCCGGCACCCATCATCGAGGTCTCCGGGCGTACTTTCCCGGTTGACATCCGCTACCGGCCGCTGAGTGGCTCTGCCACCGGGGAGGACCTCACCGGGGAGGACCTCGACGGGGAGGACTCGCGTACCGACCCCCAGTTGGACGGCGGCAACAGTGAGGAAGACCGGGATCCGTTGGATGCCGTCTGCGATGCGGTGGATGAATTAGCCAAAGAGGCGCCCGGGGATGTTTTGATCTTCTTCTCCGGCGAGCGCGAAATCCGTGATGCCGCAGATGCGCTCTCGGCACGGGTGAAAACAAACCCAAGGCTACGCAACACTGAAATTCTGCCACTTTTTGCACGCCTGTCACTGGCCGAACAGCATGCTGTGTTCACCCCGGGCAGCCGTCGGCGAATTGTGTTGGCCACCAACGTTGCCGAGACCTCACTGACAGTGCCTGGAATCAAATACGTCATTGACACGGGTACGGCCCGCATCTCCAGATATTCGCACAGAACAAAGGTTCAGCGCCTTCCTATTGAACGCGTATCGCAGGCCTCCGCCAACCAGCGCTCAGGGCGTTGCGGCCGCGTCTCGGATGGTATCTGCATCCGCCTGTATTCCGAAGAAGATTACAACGCGCGCAGTGAGTTTACGGATCCTGAAATCCTGCGCACCAACTTGGCTGCCGTGATCTTACAAATGACGTCCATGGGTGTGGCGCAAGGACCCAAGGATGTGGCAAAGTTCCCGTTCGTACAACCGCCAGACTCCCGTGCCATCACTGACGGTGTAACGTTGCTGCGCGAACTCGGTGCCGTCAACGCGCAAGGTTCCATCACCGCCGTGGGCCGGCAACTCTCCCAACTGCCTGTGGATCCACGGTTGGGCAGGATGATTGTTGAAGCCGCCAAACGGGGCGTGGCTGCCGAGGTCATGGTCCTTGCAGCAGCCCTCACCATCCAGGACCCCCGCGAGCGTCCCACAGACAAACAGCAACTGGCCACCGAGAAACACAAACGCTTCCAGGATGAGAATTCTGATTTCACCGGTTTCCTGAACCTGTGGCGCTACATCAAGGAAAAGCAGAAAGAGCTTTCCTCAAGCGCGTTCCGGCGCCTGTGCAAGGCCGAATTTATTAACTACTTGCGGGTTCGTGAGTGGCAAGATTTGTTCACACAGCTTAAGCAAATGGCGAAGTCGTTGGAGATCAAAGTATCAGGCAATGACATTGACCCGGTGGCCAACCATGACGCTATCCATATGAGTCTGCTGACAGGTTTACTGAGCCATATTGGTCTTTATGATCAGCGTAAACGCGAATATGCCGGCGCTCGCGGGACAAAGTTCGTGGTGTTTCCGGGCTCTGCCCTGTTCAAGAAATCCCCAGACTGGGTCATGGCTGCAGAACTGGTGGAAACTTCCCGACTCTGGGCTCGTGTAGCAGCAAAATTTGATCCGCTGTGGGCTGAGCAGGTAGCTCCGGATCTGGTCAAGCATACGTACAGTGAGCCACATTGGTCCAAGAAAATGGGCTCTGTCATGGCGCATGAAAAGGTCACGCTATATGGGGTGCCCATTGTCCCCGACCGGCGCATTCACTATGGCCGGATCGATCCCGAACTCAGCCGTGAGCTGTTCATCCGGCATGCACTGGTGGAGGGCGATTGGCACACCAATCATAAGTTCTTCCACCGCAACCAGGCTGTGCTGGCTGAGGTTGAAGAAATGGAAACCCGCATGCGCCGGCGTGATCTACGTGTGGATGATGAGACGCTCTTTGATTTCTATGACGAGCGTGTGGGTTCGGAGGTGGTTTCCGAGCGGCACTTTGACAAGTGGTGGAAAGGGGCCCGGCATGAGTCCCCCGCGCTATTAGACCTTGACTCCCATTTGGTCATGGCGGAGGAACCCGAACTTGATGAAGCGGCATTCCCCAAGTTATGGAACCAGGACGGGTTTGAGCTGCCGCTGTCCTATGAATTTCACCCTACGGCGCCAGGCTCAGCCCCGAATCCGTCCGACGGGGTGACCGTCCAGGTGCCGCTGTTGTTCCTTAACCAACTCCCTGAGGCGCCGTTTAGGTGGCAGATTCCGGGGTTGCGCGCCGAACTTGTGACGGCGTTAATCAAATCCTTACCCAAGGCGGTTCGGAAGAACTTCATCCCCGCCCCTGATGTGGCCCGGCAGGCAGCGGCCGCTCTGGCAGCTGACTTCGATCCGTCGGTGGACGCTCTTGAGCCCTCGCTGGAATTAGCACTGCGGCGCATCAAGGGTCATGTTATTCCGCCGGGGTCGTGGAACTGGGATGCCGTGCCCACGCACTTGCGCATGACCTTTTCCGTGGTGGATAAAAATAATCGAATCTTGGAGGAGGGCCAGGACCTCTCAGCATTGGCGTCAACCCTGGCAGGAGCCACACGTCGGGCCATCGCCGAATCATTGGGTGCCACGCCCAAGACCACGCAGGCTGGGCGGGCTCCGCTGAACACTTCAGGCAGCGCTGCCAGCGCCGGAAAGAACGGTGCGGCTAATCTGCCAGCGGTGCCAGCGGGTACGGTAGCAGGGGGCACGGTACCAGGTGGCTTTGGGTCAGATAAACCTGGGTCAGAAAGCACGGGTATCCAGGAACGTTCCGGGCTCACCGAGTGGAGTGTTGGAAGCTTGCCACGCGAAGTCAGGCGTTTGGTGGCCGGGCATACCGTAACGGGTTATCCAGCTTTGGTAGACGAGGGGGCAACAGCGGGACTGCGCGTTTTCCAGCGTCAGGACGTGCAGGAATCTGCCATGCGCGGCGGCGTCATCAGACTGTTGGCACTGCGTGTGACTTCTCCTGACCGCTATGTGCTGGACCACCTTAGCAACACGGAAAAACTCACCTTCAGCCAAAATCCACACGGCTCCGTCACAGAGCTGATTGCCGATTGCACGTTGGCCACCATAGATAAGCTCACCCCTGCACAGCTACCGTGGACGGACAAGGAATTCAACGCCCTGTATGAAGTGATCCGGGCGGAGCTTTTCGACTCGGTGTTCTCGGTGACTGCCGTGGTGGAAAGGGTTTTGGCGGCCAATCTACGCATTCGCAAGGTGCTCCGGGATTCCACCAGTTTGCCCCTCATCAGCGCCCTGAATGACATCAACGAACAGCTTGATCTGCTGGTTTATCCCGGCTTTGTGGCAAAGACAGGTTTTTCCCAACTCAGCCAGCTGCCGCGTTATCTGACAGCGATTGAGCGCCGATTGGAGCGACTACCCAGCAACGTTTCTCGCGACACGGCCTCAATGGCTGCCGTGCAACGTCTTGAAGACGAGTACGACGACGCCATGGCAGCTTTGCTGCCCGGGCAGCGTTCAACAGCCGGGCTGGAACACGTGCGGTGGATGATCGAGGAGTTGCGGGTTAGTTTGTTCGCCGTGGAGCTTGGAACAGCGTATTCGGTTTCCGAGAAACGAATCAGGGTGGCACTGGGCAAAGCAATGGCCTAGTTTCACGTGTGCTGCGCAGCCACCCAAGTCCTGAGCCAGAGTGGATAGACCTTTGAGGCAGCCAAAAGGGCTGGCACTTCGCTTTCCGCGAAGCGCCAGCCCTTATCCTTCAGTGCATCCCTGAATCCTTCAGTGCATCAGTGGATCAGTGCCGAACGGTGGCGCTACTGTTCCTGTTCAGAAACGTCCCCGCTAAGGGCCCCAGCGTCAGCTTCCACTGCATCGGTGGGTTTCAAGTCCTGAGACTGATGACCAAACGGGTCCATGCGCGGCCGCCGTTCTGGTTGAAGACGTCCACGAATCCGGGTGGTGAGCGAACGCAAGTTCAGTAGTGGCGAATCCTGGTTAGGGCCTTCAACTTCCAGGCCATAGAAATCTCCGATGTGCTCAAGGAAGGCCATGCGCCTAGCCTTCTCGTAAGCGCGGGACTCACGGGAGAACGCCCGGTAGGTTGACCAACAAATCAGGATCAGCACCAAGCTGAAAGGCAAGGCGATGATGATCGCCGCCGTTTTCAAGGCGTTCAGTCCACCGGACAGCAGCAATGCACTGGCCAGCAGCGATGTGGCCAAGGTGAAGAAAATACGGATCCACGGCTTTGGTTCCACTTCCCCACCGCTGGCGATCATGCCCATCACCAAGGCGCCGGAGTCGGCTGAGGTCACGAAGAAGATTACGATCATCAGGATCGCTCCGATGGTAAGCACCCCTCCTGCAGGTACCTCAGCCAGCATGGCAAACAGTGCACCAGCGGCATCAACTGTTCCGTCAGGGCCCACCAACCCGCCCTTGCCGGAGAGCTCAGAATACAGCGCCGTTCCACCGAGAACGCTGAACCACAGCATTGTGAGCAAGGTCGGTACCAGAATCACTCCGGCCACGAATTGGCGCACCGTGCGACCCTTGGAAATCCGGGCAATGAAGATACCCACAAAAGGCGCCCAGGATATCCACCAGCCCCAGTAGAACGTGGTCCACGTTGACTGCCAGGCTTCGCCCTCCGCGCCGGTGAAAGCACTAACGTTGAAAGCCATCCCCACAAAATTCTGCAGGTAGTTGCCCGTGGACTGCACAAAGTTGCGCAGCAGGAACTGTGTGGGTCCAACCACCAGCAGGAAGACTACAAAAACACCGGCCAGGATGAGGTTGGTGTTCGAGAGCCATTTCATACCTTTGCCCACACCCGAGAGAACCGAGAACAACACCAGGCAGGTCACCACCGCAATGATGACAAGGTCAATGAACATTGAAGAAGTGATCAGCCCGGCGCTTTCCAATCCCGCGCTGATTTGCAGCACGCCAAGGCCCAGTGAAGTGGCCACACCAAAGATCGTACCGACTAGAGCGATAACGTCAATCACGTTGCCCAGCCCTCCGCGGACTCTGCTTCCGAGCAGAGGCTCCAGCGTCCAGCGGATCGATATTGGCCGTCCGCGTCGATGGATGGCGTAAGCCAAGGCAAGCCCGATGACTACGTAGATGGACCAGGCGTGTACTCCCCAGTGCAGGAAGGTCTGCGAGAGAGCGTGCTGAGCCAGCTCGCCGGGGGAACCGGTGGTGCCCGGCTTGGGGGAGGCATAGTGACTTAAGGGTTCGCTGACCCCGTAGAACACCAAACCAATTCCCATTCCGGCGGCGAAGAGCAGGGCAAACCAGGAACCAACCGAGAACTCCGGTTCGTCGTCGTCCTTGCCGAGCTTAATATCGCCAAACTTACCGAAACCCACCCAGAGGCAGAAGATCACCAAAGCGGTGGCCAGCAGCACGTAGTACCAGTTAAAGTAGCCGACAATTGTGCTTTGGATCCCAGAAAACAGTGTCTCTGCGGCGTTGGGGGTGATGATGGCAAACAGCGTGAAAAATATGACGATCACGGCTGTGGGCCAAAAGACCCAGCGATGGACCCGAGGCTTAGATTTTGTTTCTGACATTTTTCCAGCATAAGCGAATTTGTTTCAGCCATACCAAGTTTAAAACAAGGAGAAATACTCACACCACCGCCATGACGGGATTTCTTTCTCCCTCAAGTGAGCCGTTTCACCTCACCTAGGAAGCTGGAACGAACTTCTCGTGACCGGCCGCGCGCAGCGCAACACGAATCTTCTCAGCGTTGGCGTCCATAACCGCTGGCTCCGGAGCGTTATCAACTGTTTCGAAATCGAAGTTCTCCATCCCGTAGGCCGGGAAGACGTGCACGTGCAGGTGCTCAACTTCAAAGCCGGCGATGGTCAGTCCTGAGCGAGGAGCATCGAAGGCGGCTAGTTGGGCCTGGCCAATCGTGTGAGCAACCAGCATTAGCTTGCTCACAAGCTCCGGTGCTGCATCCGTCCACTTGTCCACTTCCAACCGGGGCACAACCAGCACGTGTCCATCAGTCAAAGGACCAATGGTCAGAAATGACACGCAGTCCGCGTCCTTCCAGACGAATCGGCCGGGAATCTCGCCATTGATAATTTTACTGAACAAAGTACTCAAGAATTACTCCCTAAAGAAGGTAAAAAAGAAGAGTTAAAGAGTGCTTGCATCAAGCACGAATCGGTATTTGACGTCACCGGCAACCATCCGGTCGTAGGCCTTGTCCAATTCGCTGGCTGACACCATTTCAATATCGCAGACAACACCGTGTTCGGCACAGAAGTCAAGCATTTCCTGGGTCTCAGCAATCCCGCCAATCAAGGAACCGCCGTAAGCGAGACGCTTGCGAATCAGCAGCCCCGGTTCCACAGCCGGCATCTCTTCCGACGGCAGACCCAACTGGATCAACGCACCGTCACGGGCCAGGGTTCGCAGGTAAGGGTTAAGATCGTGAACCGCAGCCACAGTGTCCAAAATGGCGTTCAATGTATGCTTTGCCCCGGCCATTGAATCGCTGTCGGTGGAGATCACCACGTTATCTGCACCAAGGGCCAGAGCGGCATCAACCTTCGCCGGAGAGGTTGTAAAAACAGTAACCTTGGCCCCGAGTGCCTTGGCGATCTTCACACCCATGTGGCCAAGACCGCCCAAACCAATCACACCCACACTGTCTCCGTCCTGAACATCCAGGTAGCGCAGTGGTGAGTACGTGGTGACGCCGGCACATAGCAGAGGTGCTGCAGCTGCCGGGTCCATGCCTTCGGGAATGTGCAAAACATAGTTTTCATCCACAACAATGGCTTGTGAATAGCCGCCTTGGGTGATGACTGAACCATTGCGTTTATCCGGTGCACCGTAGGTACCAACCATGCCAACTTCACAGTACTGCTCAAAGCCTTCCAAGCATGAGTCGCATTCCCGGCAGGAATCAACCATGCAGCCAACACCAACGCGCTGGCCCACAGTGAAGCCCTCCACGGAATCGCCAACGCGGCTAACAATGCCAACAATTTCATGCCCGGGTACCAGCGGGTACTTTGTGGTTCCCCATTCCGAGCGGATGCTGTGCACATCAGAGTGGCACAGTCCACAGAATTCAATAGCAATTTCAACATCGTGGGCACCTGGTTCACGGCGTTCGATGGTGCTGGGCGTGAGCCCGGAGGTGGGTGATTGAGCTGCATATGCTTTTACGGGGGTCATGGACCAAGCCTATCGCCGTTGGTGTCCATCCCAACAGTGGGAACAGTTTCTACCGCCCGCTCGCCCTGGTTTGACCAGGCAGACCACGACCCCGGATAAAGTGCCGCCTTGAAGCCGGCTATTTCAAGGGCAGCGATCTGATGCGCGGCGGTGACGCCAGAACCGCAATAAACAGCCACGGAACTTCCAGGGGCTACTCCCAATGCCGTAAATCTGGCATGCAGCTTATCCGCCGCTAAAAATGAGGCATCCGGCGCCAAATTTTCGGCTGTTGGCGCACTGACAGCGCCGGGAATATGCCCGGCTCTCGGGTCAATCGGCTCCACTTCGCCCCGGTACCGCTCCCCTGCCCTGGCATCCAACAACACCCCGTCGAAGTTAGCTGCACCATCACTATCGATGGTTTCCATCGCCCCAAAATGTACGACGGCGTTGCCCGGCTCCGGCTGTACCTCACCGTCTTCGAGCGGCAGTTTAGCCAAACGCCAAGCTGCCAGCCCGCCGTCGAGCAAGTAAACATTCGCCAAGCCCGCGTGGCGCAAGAGCCACCAGGCACGGGCAGCCGCGGTGGCGCCGGAGTCGTCGTAAACCACGACTGTGTCATTTTCATTGATGCCCCACATGCGGACTGTGTGGGCAAAGTCGGCCTCGGCGGGCAAAGGGTGGCGGCCATCCTGGGGAACCCCGTGGGATGCCAGTTGAGAATTCATGTCCCCGAAGACGGCACCGGGAATGTGCCCGGCCAGGTAATGCTCATGGCCGTGCGGGTCCCCCAGCGCCCACCGCACATCCAGCAGCACTGTTCGTTTGTTTTGACTCAACCGGTCGTTGAGGTTTGCAACACTGATCAGAACTGACATTTGCGGCTCCTTGGTCGTTGAGGAAACGGACTCCACGAACAAATCTACGCCAGTGCATACACTTGGTTTTATGAACCCAACAGCATCGAACACTTCCGCCGTGTCCACAGCGCACGCGGATAGGGTGTGGACCCGTACCGCGATTGGTAAAGTGCAGGCCGAGAACAACCGCTCAGCTGACACCCATCTGTACAAGATCGAGCTGCCTGCGCTGTGGGGCGTTGACCTGTATGTGAAGGATGAGTCGTGCCATAGGACCGGCAGCTTAAAGCATCGCTTGGCCAGGTCCCTGTTCCTGTTTGCACTGGTAAATGGGCAGATTAATGAGGGCACCACAGTGGTGGAAGCGAGCTCCGGCAGCACAGCGGTTTCTGAAGCTTATTTTGCGCAACTGCTTGGCCTGGACTTCGTTGCCGTGATGACCCGTTCCACAAGCCCGGAAAAGATTGCCTTAATTGAGCAGTTTGGTGGGCGCTGCCACTTGGTTGATCAGGCCGATGAGGTGTATTCGGCAGCCACAGCCATTGCCACCGAACACAACGGCCACTACATGGATCAATTCACCTATGCCGAACGGGCCACCGATTGGCGTGGCAATAACAACATCGCCGAATCCATTTTCAATCAGTTGGAGCATGAGCGGTTCCCTGATCCCAGCTGGGTGGTTGTTGGTGCCGGCACTGGCGGTACTTCGGCCACGATTGGCCGTTACATTCGTTACCACGGCCACAGCACCCAGCTTGCCGTGGTTGATCCCGAGGGTTCAGCGTTTTATCCGGCGTGGAAATCTGGGGATCTTTCCATTGTCACAGGAAACTCTTCCCGGATCGAAGGCATTGGGCGCCCGCGAGTGGAGCCCAGTTTTGTCCCTGGCGTGATTGATACCATGATGGAAATTCCTGACGCCGCATCCGTGGCAGCCATGATGCACTTTGAACACCTGACCGGGTTGCATGCAGGACCCTCCACCGGCACAAATTTGTGGGGCGTATGGCAGCTGGTGGCGCAGATGATTGCCAAGGGTGAAGGTGGCAGCATTGTGACATTGATGTGCGACGGCGGCGAACGCTACGGTGGCAGCTACAACAACGCGCAATGGCTGGGTGAGAAGGGGCTGGATCCGGCACCCCATCTGCAGGCCATCGAGGACTTTTTTGCCAGTGGTCTTTGGCACAGCTAAGCCACTCCCGCTCACGGCTCCTCGGCGTGCTTTCCTGAAGTGTTCAGGCTAGATTTCCACCGATTGCCCGGCGTGCAGGTGCCGGAACTTCACTCCATGAAGTCCGCCAATCCTGGCGATATGGGACTCCGTGAACGCCAATCCCTGCTCGTTAAGCAGCCCGTCGTGGATCTGAAAGGCGTGCGGGGCCCGGACCGAGACAACAAAGTCAACCACTTCACAGACTTTTGACCAGGGCGCGTGAACCGGCACCAAAAGCGTACCCACACTCACCCCGTGGGGGACTATCAGCGAATCTCCGGGGTGGTAGAGGTCATCGTCGATTAAGTACCCCACGTTGGCCACAACCGGAATCGAGGGATGGATTACTGCGTGTTGACCGCCAAAACATTGCACGGCGAATCCTGCAACAGCAAAAGTATCACCGGCAGCGGCGTCAAGGATCCGTCCTTCATAGCCAGAGGCCCGTATCCTCAGGTCCCGAGCCACACCAGCCGGGGCGTAAACCAGTAACGCTGGTGCGTTGGCCAGAGCGTGAGCCAGCACCTCGCCGTCGTAATGATCGGCGTGTTCGTGGGTAATGAGCGCAGCGTCGGCGCCTTCAAGGGCTGTGGCCGACTCGGAGAAAACACCCGGGTCCAGGACCAACACACGGCCATCCTGCTCAAGGCGAACGCAAGCGTGGGTGTACTTTGTGAGCAACATGCTGCCAGCATATGCCTGACTCCCCCGCCCCACCATGGAATGCACGCACAAATGTTCCCCTGCAGGTGCGCTAGGCTGGTTGATTGAATCCCGCAACGAGGAAATGAGTTGGCACAATGTCAGATGTCCCGGTGAAGGAGCAGCGCGTCACCAAGCAGCGCATCGCTATCAGCGCCGCCATGGACACCTTGGATGACTTTGTCAGCACGCAGGAACTGCACCGTAAACTGCATGGGCAAGGTACCCGGGTTTCCCTGGCCACAACCTACAGGATCTTGGCGTCCATGGCCGAAGAGGGACTACTGGATACCCTGCGCAACGGTGACGGTGAGGCCGTTTACCGTCGCTGCAACGCCACAAACCACCACCACCATCTGCTGTGTAGAAACTGTGGCAAAACCGTAGAGGTTGAGGCGCCGGCGGTGGAAAGCTGGGCGGCCAGGATCGCCCAAGAAAACGGTTTCACCCAAGTTCAGCACACAGTGGAAATCTACGGTCTCTGCCCGGAGTGCTCGGCCAAGAGATAGACTCGCTAGGCGTTGATGTGAACTGGCATACTAATGCCATGAACCGCAATGAACGTTCCCACAAAACCTCGGCTACCGAGCTCAAAGGAGCGCGCACCCTAGCGCCGTCGATGTTTGCCAGCAGCCCTTTCCGTTGGGGTTTCACAGTGACTCTTGGGGTGCTAGTAGCTCTGCTGCTGGCGTTCACAATCAGCAACCTCACCAATGTGCTTTTTGCAGTCTTTGCTGCCCTGTTCATTAGCCTCGGTTTGGACCCGCTTGTCCGCTGGTTTCAACGCAAGGGTTTGAGCCGGGCCATGTCGCTGCTGACAGTGATCCTGCTCTTCATACTCGTTGTTGTGGGCCTTGTTGCCTTGATCACCCCTCTCATTGTTGAACAGTCAAACCATCTAGTCGCTACCCTGCCGGGACAGGTTCAGGCGATGCAAACGGATGGGTGGTTCGATGACCTTAATAAGAAAACCAACGGAATGGCTCAGCAGGCCCTTGTTTGGGTCAACTCCTTGTTGACTGACCCGAAGATTTGGGCTCAGGTTGGTGGAGGTGCGCTTGCCGTAGGCGTAGCGCTTGCCAGTGGTTTCTCTACGGGTCTATTCATCTTTATCTTAACGATCTACTTTGTGGCAACGCTGGATACCATGAAGAAAGCCGGCTACTCGCTCATCGACGCATCCAAGCGCGAAACAGTGATCAGCTATGCCGAGCGGATCATGGACTCGATTGGCCGCTACCTTAGCGGCATGGCGGTTCTTGCCGCGATCAACGCCGTCTATAGTTTTATTCTGCTTACTGTGGTGGGCTCCCCCTATGCCGTCATCATTGCAACCCTGGCCCTCTTCGTTACCTTGATTCCTTTAGTGGGAACGGTGCTGACCACCGCGTTGATGACAATGGTGGCTTTGTTCACCTCACCCACTGCTGCCCTGATCGTTTTGATTGCGATGCTTGTCTACATGCAGCTTGAAGCGTATGTATTTACGCCAAAAGTCATGAGTAAAGCCGTTCATGTGCCCGGCTCAATCGTACTGATCTCTGCATTGGCCGGCGGTACACTTCTTGGCCTGGCCGGGGCCCTGGTGGCGATCCCGATCTCAGCCGGGATCATCTTGATCATTCGTGAAGTGGTGATACCAGCCCGGGCTAAGCGCTAACCGCTCGCGTTGCCCAACCACGACGCCTGCGCCAGGCACCGGCCACTTTACAGATCAGGTAAATCACAAAGGACAGCGTTGTCACGTAGGGACTGATGGGGATACTGCCACCCAGTGCCAGCATGATGCCGCCAACAGTTGAGATCATGGCAAAAGCCACGCTCAGCAGCACCACCATACGCGGCGCCGCCGTGACCTGCAGGGCGGCAGCAGCAGGGGTAATTAACAACGCCAGTACAAGCAACGCCCCAACCACTTGAATCGAAAGTGCAACGGCGATGCCCAGCAAGAACATGAAGGCCAGCGAAAGGCTCCGTACGGGAACCCCACGCGCTGTAGCAATGTCTGGGTCTGCGCTAGCGAAGGTCAGCGGCCGCCAGATCAGCGCCAGCCCTGCCACAACCACAAGCGCCGTGCCAGCCAGAACGGAGAGCGCGGTGGTGTCAACCGAGACAATCTGACCTGTCAGCAAACCAAATTTATTGGCGGCGCGGCCCTCATAAAGGGATAAAAACAGGATTCCAAGTCCCAGCCCAAAAGGCATTATGACGCCAATGACCGAGTTCTTTTCACGAGCCCGGACCCCCATCACTCCCAGCAATAAAGCCGCAAGGATTGAGCCAACAAGGGATCCAAAGATGACATCCGCGCCGATCAACAGCGCAAAAGCTGCTCCGGCAAAAGAAAGTTCTGCTATCCCGTGAACGGCAAAAGCAAGGTCGCGCATCATGACGAATGTGCCAATGAGCCCGCCTACAACGCCCAGAATGGCACCGGCGAGCAAAGTGTCCCTGAACAGGGGAAGGAGTTCGCCGTAGTTGGTGAAGTTAAAAACTGCGTCGCTAAAATCCAGCCAATTCATGAATTTTCCTGCCTATGCATGCGTTCTACCCGTGCTAAGCCGTCAGGGCTGCCCGCGTCGGGTGAAGTGCTTGCGATATGGCTAGCTTCTCGATGCGCATGCTCCACGTGTTGGCCTTGGGTATGTCCATCAATGACTGAGTCGGGCCGGCCCACAACAACCAGCCGGCCCCCCACATTAAGTACCTCCACTTGAGTGCCATACAGCTTTGAGAGCACCTCGGAGCGCATAACTTCTTCGGGGGTGCCCAGCGTAAACCGGCCACCGGCCAGGTACAGCACCCTGTCCACGTGTTCTAAGATCGGGTTGATCTCATGGGTGACAAAGACCACGGCAGTTCCGTTGTCCTTGGCTTGTTTACCCACCAAAGCGCTGACTGCCTTTTGATGATGCATGTCAAGGGAGAGCAGCGGTTCATCGCACAGCAAGACTTTGGGATTAGCTGCCATGGCCTGGGCGATTCGCAGCCTCTGCTGTTCACCGCCTGAAAGCATTCCCACAGGGATATGTGCGTAGCTGGTTGCACCCACTTTTTGAAGCAACTCATCCACACGTTTGCGGTACGCCTTGCCGCGGATGCGAAAACCCCACTTATCACCGTCCACGCCAAGCCCTACAAGGTCACGGGCTCGCAGTGCAGTATCGAGCGCAAAATTTCTTTGCTGGGGAACGTAACCAATACTGCGATTGCCACGTTTGGCGGGCGCCCCATCCACTGTTAGCAGCCCGGAACTTAGCGGAGTTAGTCCCAGAAGGATTTTGAGGAAACTGGTTTTACCGCTCCCATTAGCGCCTAGAACGGCAAGAAATTCACCGGGGCGTACCTCTAGGTTCAGGTCCTGCCAGAGGGTACGCGTCCCGTAATTCAAGGTGCCACGTTTGAGCGTGATCACGGCTGGGACCGGTGCGCTCATTTGGCGTCCATGGTTTTCAGTCCCTGCTCCAAATGTGAGACGTTGGCGAGCATCCAGTTTACGTAGTGGGTGTTTTCCGGGAGGGTCTCGGCAAAATTCACGACAGGTATTCCGGCGGCCTCGCATGCCGTCTTGATCTGGGTGGTTTGCGGACCCTCGGTTTGCTGGTTGTAAGCCAACAACGCGATTTTTCCAGACGCGATCAGCGAGAGGACTTCCGCTACTGTCGCTGCAGGAACGTCCGCGCCATTCTCAACTGCTTCGGTAAATTTAGCCGGGGTCGTGTTGACCAAACCGGCCTCCTCGAGCAGATACATGGGCACAGGCTCAGTGATGGCAACAGGGGTTCCGTTGTACGTCTTTTTCACATCGATGAGACGTGTTTGAAGCTCTTTCAACTGTGCTTTGAACTCATCAGCGCGCATGGCGAAGCTGGCTGCCTCTGCGGGTAGAACAGCGGAAAAGCGTTGCACCAGCTGATCGGCGAGTTTGGACATGGTGGGAAGTGAGTACCAAACATGTTCATTAAAGTCTGCTCCACTATCCAATCCGGAAAGCTCGCTGACGTTGATGATCTTTTCCGCATCCAGCTGCCCTTTGGCTAGCTGGGGGAAGAAATCGTCATAACCGCCACCGTTCTCAATGCCAATCTGAGCTTTGGAGACAGCTAGTTTGTCTTGTGCGTTGGCCTCGTATCCGTGCGGATCAGCATTGGCGCTGGAAATGATGGCATGGACGCGCACGTGCTCACCACCGATGGCCTGGGCCACATCTGCGTACACACTGGTTGTAGCCACCACCGAGACAGTGCCATCAGTAGTTTGGTCAGCGCCGACTCCACCTGCCCCGCCTCCACCTCCGCCGCCACTGCAAGCCCCCACAGTCAGGGTCAGGGCCAGGGAGGCGCTCAGCAGAAGCAGTGTGCGGCGGTTGTGGAGCATAAGATTCCTTCAAAGAGCGCTAATGAGAACTGTTACTAATAACAATTAGCATAGCGCATATTAGGAATCATTCGCATCAAGCTTTTCTACGCTCCTGAATATGAGTCTGTGTGGCATCACGGATCTCACCGACCAGCTGCTCAATGACGTCCTCCAGGAACAAGACACCCATGGTTTGCTCGTGCTCGTCAATAACCCGTGCCATATGAGAACCGGTGCGCTGCATGGTTGCAAGCACATCCTCAATTTCTTCATTGGATTGCAAGTTCACCATGGAGCGTACGCGGGCTTCGCCGATCGGCATTTGATACCGTTCAACCGGAATCCGCAGCACGTCTTTCAAGTGCAGGTATCCCAGCAAGGCCCCTTCTGCATCCGTAAAGACGAACCGCGAGAACCCGGTCTTGCCAACCTTGTGCTCAAAATCGACGGGGGTGGCGGCGGCAGGCAGGGTCACTAAATCTGTCAGTGGAACCATGATGCCGCGCGCAGTTTGAGATGAGAACTCAAGGGCGCCTGTGATGAGCCCCGTCTGGTCATCTACCAGCCCGGTTCGCGTCGATTCTTGCACAATTGACTGCACCTCTTCCAAAGTAAAGCTGGAGGAGACCTCATCTTGGGGAACAATGCCGAACAACCGCACTATATGGTTCGCGGTCCAGTTCAAAGCCACAATAACGGGGCGCACCACCTTGCTGATAAGCACCAGTGGTGGAGCCAACAAAAGTGCTGCCTTGTCCGCCGCTGACACGCTCATATTTTTGGGAACCATCTCCCCAAAGGTCACGTGCAAAAAGGTCACCAAAGCCAACGTGATGACAAAAGCGACGGGGCTGGCCACATTATCCGCCACGCCCACTGCATGCAGTGGAGCAGCCAACAGGTGATGAATGGCAGGCTCGGAGACGTTCAGAATCAAGAGGGAACACACAGTGATACCCAATTGTGAACAGGCCAACATGAGGGAGACGTTTTCCATAGCACCCAGAGTGACTTTGGCACGTTTGGAGCCGGCATCCGCCAGCGGCTCAATCTGGCTGCGCCGGGCTGTCATGACAGCAAATTCAGCTGCCACAAAGAAAGCATTGCCGAACAACAGCACTATGAGCCAGAGAATTCCTACCCAGGGGTTCACAGGGAATCACCTGCTCCGGCCGAGCCGTCTACTTCGTTCGCATCGGGGGAAGGCGCCGCAATAAAACGGATCCTATCTATCCGGCGTCGTTCCACCCTGTCAACCACCAACAGTCCACCTTCTACTGCCACGGTGTCACCAACAGTGGCGATGCGGCCCAGCTCAGCCATCATGAAGCCGGCAACAGTTTCATAGCCGGCCTCATCAGGGACGGTGAGCGGGCCAATACGTTCGGAGACCTCATCCGGACGCATTAGCCCTGGGAAGAACCACGTGCCGTCGGCCGCTAAAAGAATCCCGGGTTTGACCCTGTCGTGTTCATCGGAAACTTCCCCAACAATCTCCTCCACTAGATCCTCAAGTGTGGTTACCCCGGCCGTGCCGCCGTATTCATCCTGCACAACAGCCATCTGCAGGTTTCCTTCACGCAGTTCAAGGATCAGTGCGTCAAGATGCACGGTTTCGGGGACGCGCAAAACATCAGTCATGATGGCGCCCACTTCAATGTCTGATCTTTTGTGGAATGGAATCGAGACAGCCTTTTTCAGGTGCACAACACCGAGGATCTGATCAGCTGACTCCCCGATGACGGGAAATCTGGAGTATCCGGTGCGCCTGGCGACGTCAATGATCTCATCAACTGATTTGGTGCTTTCAATAGTTTCAACCCGCATGCGAGGGGTCATGACGTCAGCGGCTGTGCGCTGGGAAAAGCTCAAGGTACGGGCAATGAAAGTTGCCGTTCCCACATCCAGTGTTCCCATAGCTGCCGAGCGGCGGACCAAGGAGGCAAGTTCCGCAGGAGATCGCGCGCCTGAAATTTCTTCCTTGGCCTCCATTCCAAAGAGGTTCAAGACCTTGTTGGAGAAACCATTCAAAACCACGATTGCCGGTTTGAAGATGGCAGTGAAAACCAGCTGAGGCCTGGCAACTAGCTTGCCAATTTCAAGAGACTTGGCAATGGCCATGTTCTTTGGCACAAGCTCGCCAATGAGCATCGACAAAAGCGTGGCAATCAGCATGGCAAGGGCAAGGGCAACGCCAGTAATTGCCGGCTCCGGAACGCCAACTGTGCCCAAAGGTCCAGCCAACAAGACACCCAGGGAGGGTTCCATGAGGAAACCAGTCAGCAGGGTGGTCAAGGTAATACCCAGCTGGCAGCTGGAAAGTTGCGTGGACAGCGATTTCAAACAGTGCAGAAGAGGCTGGGCTGCCTTATCACCGCTATTGACGGCGCGCTGGACTGTTGATTGATCAAGGGCCACAAGGGAAAATTCAACGGCAACGAAGAATCCGGTGCCAAGAATCAGCAGCAGACCTGCTGCCAAAAGTATCCATTCCATTTACAGCTCCCCCCGAGAGCTCGCGTTGCCCAACGCGAGCTGCGCTACTGCGCGAAGGCGGGGGTTGGCCGCCGGCGGAGGGTGGTCGGCACTGGGGCCAACCGCGGCCGGAGTTGCTGCCGGCGTCTCTGAACTGTGGTCACTGGTGCGGGGGGTGCCGGCATTGTCAACGCGGTTGCAGGAAGCAATTTCGATGCTCTGTAAGCCGTTGCGCCGGCCCCTAGATTTACTTTTCATAGGATTTCAAGTCTACCTCAGCACCCCGCCTCCTCAGCAAAAGCTGGCATGAAGCGTGCATGAACAGCAGCTGGGAAATTGCAGTGAGGATGCGGGGTACTTCTTCTTAGCCGTACTTACTCGCCGTGACTATCTTGCCTGCCTTGACTATTACTTACCTGCCGTGACCATCTTGCCTATCCGTTGACAGGTGCCAGGCGTTAGTACCCAGGCAGGAGGCTGTGCTGACCCAACGCATGGAAGGTGCGACTGTGGTAAACAATGGGTGTGCCAGTGTTTTCCGGTGCGATGATTTCCACCACTTCCGCCGCCAACAATAATGATCCTCCGGCAGGTGTGCGGCTCAGAACTTTACAGCGCAGCGCGTATCCGCCGTGCAGGAGCAAGGGCTCTCCGGTTGCCAGAGTGGACCACGCCATTGCTTCGCCGAACCGCTCGGCAGCTGAATTTGCAAAGGTTTTCGCGAGTTCCAAGTCATCGGATGTTAAGAGGTGGACCACCACTGTGTCCGCTACGGCAAGAGCAGCCGCGGAACCTTTGGCGGCAGCGAGGGAGAAGGCCAGCAGCGGAGGTTCTGCGGACACCGAGGCCACCGATGAAGCAGTGATCCCTACGGGGCCGGTCAGAGAATCGGCCGTGATAATAGAAACTCCGGCAGGGTGCCCGCCAAAAGCAGCTTTGAAATCATGTGCCAAATCTCGGGTGTGTGTAAGAACCGTGGAGTCCACGCTCTCCACAAGCGTGGCTACTGCAGGGACTCTCTGTGCTTGCACAGTCATGATTGATTAAAATCCTCTCACCGTGTCCAGCCGAAAAGGCAAGATCCTCATTCGAGGATAGAACCTCAACCTTAGTTAAGGTCAAGCCGGGTTGCCATGACGCCCATCACACCCATACTGGCCCGCAGTGGATCTGGCCGCTCGGTGGGTCTGGCCGCAGTGGGTCTGAACGCGCAGCCGGTCTGGACGCGCAGCCGGACGCTAGAGTCGAGGCGGCTCTGGTGTTTCATGGCCGAACGTGGGATCGAAGGCGCGGGCGCCTGGTCCCTTCTGCGCAACGTGGTCTTCCGGGTTCACGAAACGGCATTCCGCTAATGACAGGCAGCCACACCCTATGCAGCCACCCAAACTTCCACGCAATTTTTCCAAGGCGGCAATGCGGGCATCAAGTTCGCCTTGCCAGTGCTCGGACAGGCGCTGCCAATCAGCCTGAGAAGGTACTCCTTGATGCGGTAATTCTTCAAAAACGGCCGCAACTAAGGAAAGGGGGATGCCTGCCCGCTGGGCGGCCCTGATGACTGCGACACGTCGCAGCACCGATCGTCGAAAGCGACGTTGATTTCCGGTCGTTCTTGTGCTGAAGATCAGTCCTTGCCGCTCATAGAAGTGCAAGGCAGACACACTAACTGCGCCACGTTGGGCAACTTGACCCACGCTTAACTCCTCGTCAGTACTGACGGCATGCTCGTCGTCGTCCTTCACCATGCGGAGCTAGCCTTCACCACAAGAGATACCTCCGAATCACTGGGCCAAAACTTGCCTGATATCCGCCTGCGCCTGCGCAAGAATCGCCGTGACGCTGGCGGAAATGTCAATGACAACAGAATTTTCATCTGCTTCCAACGGTTCAAGCGCAGCGAGTTGGGAAACCAGCAGGGCCGGTGGCATGAAGTGGCCTGAGCGGCCCTCGAGCCTGGAGCTTAAGACGTCCAAGGAGCCATTTAAATGCAGGAAAATTGTTTCTGGCGCCTTGGCGCGGATCACGTCGCGGTACCGGCGCTTCAAGGCAGAGCAAGCGATCACCACTCCTTTGGCAGAAGCCTGCGCCAATTCGTCCCCGACAATTTCCAGCCACGGCCACCGATCTTCATCGGTCAGAGCGGCCCCGTCGGCCATCTTTTTAATGTTGGCGATGGGGTGCAGCGAGTCGCCATCTAGGAAGGGAATGTTCATGGCGTCCGCAACCAAGGCGCCAATCGTACTTTTGCCGGAGCCGGAGACTCCCATGACAACAACTTGGGGCTTTACGGCAACAGTTTTAACAGCAGACTCCGAGGTATCCATAGTCACTTGTATATCAAATGTTGATGCAGATCACGTTAACCCCGGCTCTTGCCGGAATGCCTGGCTGTCACTGCGCCGCCACGGGTTGAGATTGCACCGGCACTAACGGCCGGCGCGTCTACCAGCTCTGTGGCAGCGGCCGTCCTTCTTCATAACCGGCGGCGGACTGCACCCCCACAATGGCACGCTCCCTAAACTGCGCCAGCGAGGCGGCTCCTGCGTAAGTAAAGGAGCTGCGCAGACCGGCGGTGATCATATCCAACAAATCCTCCACGCCGGGACGGGCGGGGTCCAGATACATTTTCGAAGTGGAGATGCCTTCCTCAAACAATCCCTTGCGGGCCCGCTCAAACGCCCCTTCACGGGATGTTCTGTTTTGCACGGCCCGTGCAGAAGCCATACCAAAGCTCTCCTTGTACTGGCGGCCACCCGCATCTACCTGCAGGTCACCAGGACTCTCATAGGTACCGGCAAACCAAGACCCGATCATGACTTGGCTGGCCCCCGCAGCCAACGCCAGGGCAACGTCCCGCGGATACCGTACGCCGCCGTCGGCCCAGACGTGAGCCCCCAGCCCGGCAGCCGCCGTGGAGCATTCCAGCACAGCCGAAAACTGGGGCCGACCAACCGCCGTCATCATCCGCGTGGTGCACATGGCACCGGGCCCAACACCTACTTTGATGATGTCCGCTCCCGCCTCGACCAGATCGCGTACCCCGGCGGCGCTCACCACGTTGCCAGCCGCCACGGGCACAGCAGGTGAGAGCGCACGCACGGCGCGCACAGCGTCCATCATCTTTTCCTGATGCCCGTGGGCCGTGTCCACAACCAGCGCATCGACCCCATATTCGAGCAGGGCAGCGGCTTTTGCTGAAACGTCACCGTTGATACCCACGGCCATGCCCAACCGCAACCTCCCTGATGCGTCCAGTGCCGGTTGATAGATGGTTGAGCGCAGGGCACCGCTTCGGGTCAGCACACCAACAACCTGCGACGCGCGCAAAACTGGCGCGTAGTCTGTTCCCGCCGCATCCAACACAGCAAATGCTTCACGCAACGCCTCATCAGTGAGCGATTTCGCGGCAGCGAAATCAAGATCGCCGGCATCCGCATGCGCCCGGATCTCATCGAACGGTGCAGCGTCCAGCGTCAGTACGTTTGAACGCATCACCGAAGACAGAGAGGAGAACCTGTCCACACCCTCGCAGTCAACGCCACGCACAACACCAACAAAATCAAGACCATCAACAACCACCACCGCATTGTGGGCCCGTTTACTCATCAGGTGCACGGCATCAATAACAATGTCTCCGGCTGTCATGACCAGCGGCGTTTCAAATAAAGCGTCTCGCGTCTTCACCCAAGCACTAACACTTTTAAGCACTTCCAAGGGAACGTCCTGGGGCAAAATGGCCATCCCGCCACGCCGGGCAATGGTCTCAGCCATCCGCTTCCCAGCGACAGCAGTCATGTTAGCCACCACCAACGGAATAGTGGTGCCAGTACCATCGCCACTGGCAAGGTCAACATCCAAACGCGAGGTTACGGTGGAACGCGACGGAATCAAAAACACGTCTGAATAGGTCAACTCTGTTGCAGGCTGGTTAAGAAAACGCATGACACTCCCTGGGAAAAAGGGCCCCTGCTGTGTGCTGGCAGCGGCTGACGGGGCGCAAACAGGGCGCCCGCGTAAGAGTCTAGCCACGAAGCGATACCGTTCACCGCAAAAATTTGCACCTTTTTTCTTATCTAAGAGACGCGCCGCGGCGTAGATTGGCCTACAGGCCACCATGCTTACTAGACTTACACGCGGATAGGGTTTGTTGGACCCCACCCACTTTCGAATAGGCTACGCAGGGTTGCGCAGTCAGCATCCGCCAGATTCGGGTGTCGCTAGTTTTTTGCAACCTTGTTCAGCGGGCAAAAAGAACTCATGGAAGAGGCGTAATACACGTGCCAGAGCAATCCATCCACCGTCTACCCGAAGAATTTGGCGGCAACGAGTGGCTCGTCGATGAACTGTATGAGCGCTACAAGAGCGATAAGAATTCCGTGGACACAAAGTGGTGGCCACTTTTTGAAGGTTTCGCCGCTGATGACGCAGCCGGCAACGGGCGCCACACCGCCAAGAGTTCCACCCCGGTAACGGCCCAAATTCCGGTAGTCGGCGCAAAGACTGCCCCGGACGCACCTGCTGGCGCTACCGGTACACCGGTTTCAAGCGCCTCGGCTCCAAGCACTCCAATTCCCAGTACCACCCCGGCGCCAACTCCCGCCGCACCGGCAGCACCGCCGTCCCCACCCAAGGCACCCACGGCTTCGCGTCCACCGGCACCTGCCAAGGATGCCGCACGCACTGGCAGCACACCCATCCCGGCTCAGTTGCCCAAGACCGCCAAGGACAAGTCCGTCCCGGAAGAGTCTGTTAAGACTGTTTTGCGTGGTGCAGCTAAGGCCATCGCGGCCAACATGGTCACCAGTTTGGAAGTACCCACAGCCACAAGCGTGCGCGCCATTCCGGCGAAGCTCTTGATCGACAACCGGGTTGTCATTAACTCCAACCTGGGCCGCTCTCGCGGCGGCAAGGTCTCCTTTACACACTTGATCGGCTTCGCTGTCATCAAGGCATTGGCTGCGTTCCCGTCAATGAACGTTTCTTACGATGAGATTGATGGCAAGCCCGTAGCTGTCCAACCTCCGCATGTGAACTTTGGTATTGCAATCGATATGCCAAAGCCGGACGGCACACGTTCTTTGATTGTCCCGAATATCAAAAAAGCTGAGACATTGAGCTTTGCTGGTTTCTGGCACACTTATGAGGATCTGATCAAGCGCGCCCGCGCCGGAAAACTCACAGCTGATGACCACTCAGGCACCACCGTCTCGCTCACCAACCCCGGTGGCATCGGTACTGTTCACTCAGTGCCTCGGCTATCCAAGGGCCAGGCAGCCATCATCGGCGTCGGATCCCTTGACTACCCTGCCGAGTACCAGGGCTCCAGCGCCAAAATCATTGCTCGGAACGCTGTTTCAAAAATTCTGACGCTGACCTCCACGTATGACCACCGCGTCATCCAGGGTGCCGGGTCCGGTGAGTTCCTCAAGAAGATACACCAGCTCCTGCTCGGTGCCGAGAACTTCTATGATGAGATCTTTGAATCACTGCGCATCCCTTACGAGCCTGTTCGTTGGAGCGTTGACCTGCAGGTTGACCCCGCAGACCAGATCAACAAGGTTGCCCGCATCCAGCAGCTGATCCACTCTTACCGCGTGCGTGGCCACTTGATGGCTGATACCGACCCGTTGGAATACGTTCAGCGCAAGCACCACGACCTCGACGTACTCAGCTACGGTTTGACACTCTGGGACCTAGACCGCGAATGGCCCACCGGTGGATTCGGCGGCAAAGCAAAATTGTTGCTGCGAGACATCCTCGGAGTCCTTCGTGACGCTTACTGCCGCACCACAGGTGTTGAATACATGCACATCCAGGAGCCGGAGCAGCGCGAGTGGTTCCAGAATGAGCTTGAGCACCCCTACTCCAAGCCCAGCCGCGAAGAGCAATTGCGCATTGTCTCCAAGCTGAACTCAGCCGAAGCGTTTGAGACGTTCCTGCAGACGAAGTTTGTGGGTCAGAAGCGTTTTTCCCTGGAGGGCGGCGAGTCATTGATTCCGCTTCTGGACTCCATCATTTCCGATGCTGCTGATGACGGAATGGATGAAGTCGCCATAGGTATGGCGCACCGTGGCCGTTTAAACGTGCTGACCAACATCGCAGGAAAGACCTATGCACAGGTTTTCCGTGAGTTCGAAGGCACACAAGATTCTCGCAGCGTTCAAGGCTCCGGTGACGTCAAGTACCACTTGGGTACTGAAGGAACATTCACCTCCGACGCCGGCAATGAGACCAAGGTTTACTTGGCCGCAAACCCTTCACATCTGGAAGCCGTAGATGGTGTCCTGGAAGGTATTGTTCGGGCAAAACAGGATCGCCTGGATCAGGGTGAGAGTTTCCCGGTTCTGCCCATCATGATCCACGGCGACGCTGCCTTCGCCGGTCAGGGTGTAGTTGCTGAGACACTGAACCTGTCCCAACTGCGCGGTTACCGCACAGGCGGAACCATTCACGTAGTTGTGAATAACCAAGTCGGTTTCACCACCGCGCCGTCATCATCACGCTCTTCGGTGTACTCAACCGATGTGGCAAAGATGATCCAGGCACCTGTTTTCCACGTCAACGGCGACGACCCTGAGGCTGTGGTTCGCGCAGCCCAGTTGGCCTACCAATTCCAGCAACGCTTCCGCAAGGACGTTGTCATTGACATGGTTTGCTACCGCCGCCGCGGGCACAACGAAGGTGATGATCCTTCCATGACTCAGCCGCTGATGTACAACCTCATCGAAGCTAAGCGCTCAGTGCGCCGCCTGTACACCGAAGCCTTGATTGGCCGCGGTGACATCACCGAAGAGGAAGCCACACAGTTACTGCGTGACTACCAGGAACGCCTTGAACGCGTGTTCGCTGAAACCCACGCCGCCCAAACTTCTCCGATCCCGATCATCACCAAGGATTCACAGTCCATTTCTGATCTGGAACGTCCCTCCGCCCAGCAAGCCGATACGGCAGCGAACGATCCGGCGGTCACCGCCATCAGTAAGGACACGCTGGCCCGAATCGGAGCAGTGCACCTTGCTGTTCCTGAAGGTTTCGAGATCCACAACAAGCTCAAACCACTGCTGGAAAAGCGGGAAACCATGTCCCGCGAGGGCAACATTGACTGGGGCTTTGGTGAACTCGCAGCGTTTGGCTCCCTCCTCATGGAGGGTGTCCCTGTCCGCATGGCCGGACAGGATTCCCGCCGCGGCACCTTCGTGCAGCGCCACGCAGTGTTCCACGACCGCGCCACCGGCAAGGTGTGGACCCCACTCAGGGATCTCTCCGAGGATCAGGGCAAACTGTGGATCTATGATTCATTGCTCAGCGAATATGCCGCCATGGCGTTCGAATACGGTTACTCGGTTGAACGACCGGATGCGCTTGTCGTATGGGAAGCCCAGTTTGGTGACTTTGTCAATGGCGCCCAAACCGTTATTGACGAGTTCATCTCCTCAGCCGAGCAGAAATGGGGACAGCGTTCGTCCTTGGTCTTGATGTTGCCGCACGGCTATGAAGGCCAAGGCCCGGACCACTCCTCCGCCCGTATTGAACGCTTCATGCAAATGTGCGCCGAAGAGAACATGATCGTGGCCAACCCAACCACGCCGGCATCGCACTTCCACTTGCTGCGGCGTCAAGCATACCGCCGCCCACACAAGCCGTTGATTATTTTCACGCCCAAGCAACTGTTGCGTCTGAAGGCAGCAGCTTCCTCGGTTGAAGACTTCACCCAGGGCGGCTTCCGCACGGTGATAGGTGAGCACGCCGCGTTGGATAACAACGCAGTGGACCGTGTTCTTCTGGTCTCGGGACGTTTGTATTACGACCTGCTGGCGGCACGGGATAAGGCAGGGGATGACAAGCTTGCCATCATCCGCGTAGAGCAGCTGTACCCGTTGCCCTTGGAAGAAATCAAGGCAGAACTTGCCAAGTACCCCAACGCTGACGTTGTTTGGGCTCAGGATGAGCCAGCCAACCAGGGTCCGTGGCCGTTCATGGGTTTGAACTTGGCTCCCATGCTAGAGAAGAAGCTAAGCCTTGTCTCGCGTCCGGCTTCGGCCGCAACTGCAACGGGTTCGGCTAAGAACCACGCAGTCGAGTTGACGATGCTTGTCAAACAGGCGTTTGAACGTAGCTAAAACAATAGTGATGCCCGGTCTGCGCGATCAGACCGGGCATCAGTTATTTGTATTCCAAATTTATGCAATAAGAAGAGGGGCGCCGTGGAGAAGCGGGAACTGCGAATAGTGGCTGTAGGGGATGAGTTGGTTGCAGGTGTGGGCGATCCCCGCGCCCTGGGCTGGCTTGGACGTGTCCTTGCCAGAACCCCTGCCGACTCAGTCTTGATCGAATCCTTTGTGTTGGCGGCCCCGCGGGAGGGCACCGAAGCGTTGGCTGGCCGGTGGCTGCATGAAGCAGGCAGACGTTTTGATGACTTCCATGAGAACCGTCTTGTCATAGGTCTGTCCGGACGGGACATTGAGTACGGCTTGTCCACGGCACGGTCCCGGCTGAACTTGGCGAACATTCTTGACGGAGCTACGCAGCTGAACATCCCTGTGTTTGTGGTGGGCCCGCCACCCTCACTTGATCCTGTGTTGAACCGCAAGCTGGCAGACCTCAACGCCGCCTTTGCCGACGTCACAACGCGGCGCAAGCACCACTACGTTGACACTTTTGCTCCTTTGCAAAATCACGAACAGTGGCGTAACGATGTAGCGGCCAACGCCGGCTCCCCCGGCCAGGCCGGCTACGGGCTCATGGCCTGGCTGGTACTGCACCGTGGCTGGTACCAGTGGCTTGATCTGCCTGAAGCGGTTTAAAGTGCCAAACCGGCTGTAGCGCTCACCATCAACTACCTTCTCGGTTAGGTGTGTCTGCGCCACATATGCGAAACTTGGTGAGGATCGTTTTTAAAGATCTTCTAGATGATTGGAGACTACTATGTCCAAGCGTTCACGTAAGCGTCGGGATCGTAAGGGTAGCGCCGCTAACCACGGTAAGCGTCCCAACGCTTAATTCTTGACTAAAAAAACAAATGCTCGTTCCACTACTTGGTGGAGCGGGCTTTTTGTTTGGCCTCTCGGCAGTGCGCCCACTAGTCTGCCCGGAAGGGCCGGCAATTGTGATGTGAGCAAACAAGCAGTTTATTAAACAAGGAAAAAACTGATTCAAAGATAAGGTGGACTTGTCAGAAAAGTCCCAGCCGGTAGAAAGCTCAGAAATGCTCGCCCTCGTTTTACTCGCTATGGTGCCATTCGTCTGGTTTGGCCTGATCACCGGCATATCCTTCATTGAAACACCGCTTAAATTCCGGGCACCTGGGATGACTCATGCCTTAGGCGTAGGCATTGGCCGGTTGGTGTTTAAGGTGCTGAATCTCATCGAGGTGGCTCTGATGGTTGTTTTATTATGTGCCTGGACACAAGAACAAGAGCTCGTGAGCGTTCCTGCCGGTATTTTCATTATTCTGGCGGTACTGGCCCTGACTTTGCAGGTGTTAGTTCTCCGGCCAGCCATGAACAAGCGCACAAGTGCACTGGCAGATACGGCTTTGACACATACGGGAACTACAGCCGTAAAGGCCAAAGTTGCTACCCTGACACACATTGCGTACATTGGCTTGGAATTCCTCAAAACGGTTTCCCTACCCATGGCCGGGATACTGATTATCTTGGCCGTGGCGGGCTAGAAAACCATGAATAACCCTGCTTTGAATACAGGCCGAACGGCCTCAAACCTCGACGCTTACAACCCGGCGCACCCAAAACCCTCTAACAATCCGGGACTGGGCCATACCCGCAGAGATATCACGGACAGGGCCGACGCCTTGCTCCTTGTAGAGACCTTCTACACCAGAGCTTTCTCAGATGAGCTGATAGGTTACATCTTCACGGATGTTGTTCACATGGATCTAGCCCGGCATATGCCCATCATGGCCGACTTCTGGACAACAGTGCTGTTCAAAGCGGGCCTTTACAAGCGCAATGCACTGGCAATCCACTTTGACATTCATGCCAAAGAACCGCTCACACTTGAACATTTCAACCGGTGGCTGCAATTGTGGACCAACACGGTGGATGATCTCTTCATTGGCGAAAAGGCTGAGATGGCAAAGGTCCAGGCGCACCTGATTGGCGGTTCCCTGCACCGTCGTGTGACGGGCAGGTCCGCAAGTCAATACAGTACGATTTCCATGCCCCCGGCAGAGCCCAAACTAGACATTCAGGAACCTTCCGCCGGTATTAGCTAAACCTGGGCCGGCTTACCTTCGTGCGGCCTACCTTCGTGCAGCTTGCCTTCGTGCAGGCGGGCAAGGATTGCAGCTTTAAGAGTCTCAGGGGCAGCTTCTTTACAGGAGCGCTTCACAACTGAGCGAATGACGCACTCAAGGTCATACTCCTGCGAGCAGTCAGAACACCCGTCAAGATGGTCTTTGATCTCGCTGAGGTCATCACAGGACAACGCTCCGTCAAGGTATTCATAAATCCGCACGATGCGTTCGTCGTCGCAATCGCCCAGGCTTTGGCAGTCGCCCATGGTTAATTCTCCGTTTCAGTCATTTGGTTGGTTCCTTTGACATATCCGCGTTCCACGGCATAGTCGGCCAACATTTCACGCAAAAGTTTCCGCCCCCTGTGCAAGCGAGACATCACTGTACCGATGGGGGTGTTCATGATTTCTGAGATTTCCTTGTAGGCGAAGCCTTCAACATCGGCAAAATAAACTGCCAGCCGGAATTCCTCAGGGATCGCCTGTAAGGCTTTTTTCACGTCCGAGTCCGGCAGATGATCCAGCGCATCGGCCTCTGCCGAACGGAGCCCCCGCGAAGTGTGTGACTCGGCTCGTGCCAATTGCCAATCTTCAACACTGTCCGAATTCGATTGCAGCGGCTCGCGCTGCCGCTTGCGGTACAGGTTGATGTAGGTGTTGGTGAGGATCCTGTACAGCCATGCTTTTAGGTTTGTACCCGGTTTGTACTGGTGAAAAGCAGAAAATGCTTTCGTGTACGCCTCTTGGACCAGATCCTCAGCATCACTGGGGTTGCGGGCCATACGCATGGCGGCTGAATACAGTTGGTCCACGTACACCATGGCATCGCGTTCAAAGCGCGCCCGCCTGGCATCAGCGCTCTCGTTGGCAACATCAACTTCAGCCACATCTGTACTACCCACGGCACTTAGAGTGGTGGATGCGGGCTCGGAGTTAGTGGTTTGCTCAGGCTCGGAAATGTTCATCACTCCTGAGTCTATGCTCAGACCCTGCTTCACGGGTGCAGCTTGGATCAGTGTTTGCACTACGGCCTTCCCTCGCTTCAAATGTTTCTTGGCCAGCCTCAACTCAGGCCGCCATTACAGATGTAAACAGGGCAACGGCGTCGTATATTCCGCAAACACCGCATCAGCGAAAGAGTCGTGGGAGACTTAGACACAGCATTAGCCTTCCGCAAAGCGGCCCCGGCCGTGACTCAGGGAGGCTAAAAGCATCAATAAGGAGGCTCACTTGTCCATTGTTCGCGTACTCGCCCGCCCCATGCTGGCGTCTTCGTTTATCTTGTCCGGCCTTGACCGTCTGCGTCACGCAGACCAGACAACGGCGCAGTTGGCGCCGGTGCTGCGCCCGCTCAGCGCGGCCCTGCCTGTTGAGGTCAGCGAAAAGAACCTGGCCCGAGTGC
Source organism: Arthrobacter antibioticus (assembly GCF_030063205.1). Taxonomy (GTDB): domain Bacteria; phylum Actinomycetota; class Actinomycetes; order Actinomycetales; family Micrococcaceae; genus Specibacter. Next base: position 962,342 of record NZ_JASISQ010000001.1, read on the forward strand.
TTGCTGGCACCCAAGTAGGTGCAGGGATTTTGCTGGCGTTTGGGAAATTTTCGCGGCCCGCTGCCGTTGCTTTGGCCTTGACAGCTGGTTTGGGCACAGTGGTTGAGTACCGCAATGCTGAGACAAGCACCAAAGAAAACCGCTCCCACCGGCGCAACCAACTGACCAAGAACATTGGTTTGATTGGCGGCGCGCTTCTGGCAAGTGTTGATACGGCTGGGCGTCCCGGACTGGCGTGGCGTACCGAGAAGCTGCTTCAGAGTGGCAAAAAGACCGCTAAATCCAAGCTTAAATCTGCGGATAAGTCGGTCCGCACACTGGCGCACGAAGTGACAGGACAGTAACTATCCATGACCAGCTCCCACTGGCCCGCACCTTTCTCCACCGCACCCCTTGATGCCACAGTCACCATTCCGGCCTCTAAATCGCTGACCAATCGGTATTTGGTGCTGGCCGCCATTGCCGAGGGTGAATGCCGTTTGCGTGCGCCTTTGCAATCCCGGGACTCTGATCTCATGATCGGGGCACTACGTGCCTTGGGAGCGATCATCAAAGAAGTTCCCGGAGCGCAGGAGGTACCCGATCTGGTGGTCACGCCTATTCCCACGGATTTGACCCCCACCACAGAGGCCACAGAACCCACAGAGACCACAGAGGTTCACTGTGGCCTTGCAGGTACTGTCATGCGCTTCGTCCCGCCGTTAGCGGCCCTCGTTGCCGGCCAGGTGAAGTTCACCGGGGACCCCGCCGCACATCGCCGTCCCATGGCGCCCATTGTGGCGGCACTGGAAGGACTTGGCGTTCGGGTGGAGGATGGCGAGGACGGTTTCCTGCCATTCACAGTGCAGGGTACAGGTGCTGTTGCCGGTGGCCACGTACAGGTTGATGCGGGTGACTCCTCGCAGTTCATCTCAGCTATTTTGCTGGTCGCTCCCCGATTCACCAACGGTCTGCACCTTGAGCACATCGGTGAGTCTGTCCCCAGCGTGGACCATATTTCCATGACAGTGGAAATTCTGCGTTCAATGGGTGTCGCAGTTGATGACTCCACCCCCAACCACTGGGTTGTGCTCCCTGGAGCTATTGCCGCCTTTGACGTGGCGTTGGAACAGGACCTCTCAAACGCCGGCCCGTTTCTGGCAGCAGCCCTAGCAACACGTGGCACAGTCCGTATCCCGAACTGGCCCACTCAAACGACTCAGGTTGGCGATAAGTGGCGTGAAATCCTGCCCCAGTTCGGTGCCACTGTCAGCCTTGAAGACGGCGTCCTGACAGTCACAGGTGGCCCGGAAATCAAGGGTGTGGATATCTCCGACACTAGTGAGTTGGCACCTTCCACAGCCGCGATCTGTGCTCTGGCTTCCACACCCTCACGCCTGCGCGGCATCTCACACCTGCGCGGACATGAGACCGATCGCCTGGCCGCCCTGGTAGCTGAAATCAACGCTCTGGGTGGCAATGCGGTGGAGACCGAAGACGGACTGATCATCAACCCGGCAGCTCTCCATGGCGGGGTGTTCCACAGTTACCATGATCACCGTATGGCCACGGCCGGCGCCATCATCGGGCTTGCCGTTCCCGGCGTCGAGGTTGAGAATATTGCCACAACTGCCAAGACCATGCCCGAGTTTCCAAATATGTGGGCGGCCATGGTGTCGCAGACCGCTGTTGGAGTCGCCGCGGCGGTTGAAACAAAGGCATAGAACATGGCACGGGATTACAGCAACTGGGATGAATCTGATGTCCGGGTCAGGGCAAATAAGAAGGGCAGCCGGCCAAGAACCAAGGACAGACCCGCCCACGAGGATGCAGTCATTGGCCGGATCGTGACGGTTGACCGTGGCAGATACACGGCCATTGTGGACGAAGATTTACCCACTGAACGCATCCTCATTGCCGCGCGGGCAAGGGAACTTCGCCGCAATCCAGTGGTGGCCGGTGACTTTGTTGCGCTGGTAGGCGATGTGACGGGCAAACCTGACACGCTGGCCCGGCTGGTCCGTGTGGAGGAACGCCGCACCCTGCTGCGTCGAAGTGCCGATGACACCGACCCCGTGGAGCGGGTGGTGGTGGCCAACGCCGATCAGCTTGTGATTGTTGTGGCAGCGGCCAACCCCGAACCCCGCACCGGATTTATCGACAGGGCGCTGGTTGCCGCCTATGACTCAGGCATCTCTCCCCTGCTCCTGATCACCAAAACCGACATCAAGGATCCAGCCGAGCTGCTGGCCAACTACGAGCACTTGGAAATGACTGTCATTATCAGCCGAACAGCTGCCGATGGCGCCTCGGGTATTGACGCCCGCAGCGACGACGGCGACTCCGCTCTGCTTGCCGGCGGTGCTGTTGCCCAGCTGCATGGCTACCTTGACGGCAAGGTCAGCGTGATGGTGGGTCACTCAGGCGTCGGAAAATCGACCATGGTCAATGCACTGACCGGTTCACAACGAGCCACCGGTGGCGTGAATGCCGTCACGGGCCGTGGACGGCACACATCCTCCTCAGCCTTGGCACTGCAGCTCCAAGGCGGCGTACCAGGGTCATGGATCATTGATACCCCAGGCATCCGGTCCTTTGGTTTAGCCCATGTGAATCCGGACAGAATTTTGGCCGCCTTCCCTGACTTACAACCCGGCACCGACAACTGCGAACGGGGCTGCAAGCACAACAGCGTAGCCGTCAATTGCGGCTTGGACCCCTATGTGGCTGCAGGGTTTGCCGGTGACGCCGGAGGCGCCCGCCTTGCTTCCTTGCGCCGCCTGCTAGGGACAAGCGATAGAACTGAAGGCCGTGCCGAGGCGAAAGAACTGGGCAGCATAGAGTAACTCTTTGGCTGCCTCTGCTTTTGGGGTCGCTGCCACTACGCGTCATCCCGGATTTTTCTCTCACTACAGATAGCGTGAAGCGTATGACGATCGCACCCCAAACGTATAACGATGACCTTCGCCTGGCGCATGTTCTTGCAGACAGCGTGGATTCGCTGACCATGTCCCGTTTCAAGGCCCTCGATCTGAGAGTTGAAACCAAGCCTGACCTGACACCTGTGACCGATGCGGACAAGGCTGCCGAGGAGTCCATCCGGAGCCAGCTCTCCAGAGTGCGCCCACGCGATGCCGTGTTGGGCGAGGAATTTGGCAGCAGCGGGCATGGGTCACGACGCTGGATTATTGACCCCATCGACGGCACCAAGAACTTTATGCGCGGCGTCCCGGTCTGGGCCACACTGATTGCCCTGGTTGAGGAAGGCGTCCCGGTTGTGGGCCTTGTCAGCGCCCCGGCACTGGGTAAACGTTGGTGGGCGGCTCAGGGCACAGGAGCTTACATGGGCAAATCCCTTGCCGCTGCAACACGCATCCGGGTCTCCAACGTCGCGGAGCTCAAGGACGCCTCCTTGTCCTACTCGTCTCTGACAGGCTGGGCGGAGCGCGGCAACCGCGACGAGTTCATCTCACTTACCGACGACGTCTGGCGTACCCGGGCCTACGGCGATTTTTGGTCTTACTGCATGGTGGCCGAAGGCAGTGTGGACATTGCCTGTGAGCCCGAACTGAACCTATACGATATGGCCGCACTGGTTCCTATCGTCACAGAGGCCGGTGGCCGCTTCACCTCTTTAGAGGGCGCAGACGGCCCCTTTGGCGGCAATGCCCTGGCGACCAACTCCATTTTGCACACCGAGGTGCTGCGACGCTTGAATCCCAATTGGGATGACTTGCTGGGTTAACTTTTCGAGGTTGCGCAGGTGAGTGCGGCGCTTTATGTAACGTAACAAATGCACTATCTGATTTCTTGGGCTAATCTCTTGTGCATAGGTCACGAGTGCCAGCGCTAAACCCCGGTTTGCTGGCCGGCAACCCTCCTTTCGCGGCGGGGTGCCCCGGGTGACGACCTGGCCAGACCGGAACGGTTTTGGCAAGCGCGGACTGCTTGGCACCCCCCAGGCGTCCTTCCGTCGAAGGAATCCTTGATGAGCAACGCCCTGTTGGAAAAAAACTCCCTCATAGAATCGCCGTTGTTGCCCGTTGTGGGTGATGAATTGCAGGCTCCCCTGATCCACGGCGGGCATGTGCGCTACGCCAACCTTGACTACGCAGCCTCCGCACCGGCCATCAACGAGGTAGCGGCCCACTTGAACGAGGTGCTGCCCTATTACGCCAGCGTGCACCGAGGAGCCGGCTTCGCCTCCCAGGTCAGCACCTCAGCTTATGAGAACGCGCGGAGGATTGTGGCGGATTTTGTGGGTGCACGCTCTGATGATTTGGTTATTTTCACCCGAAACACCACAGATTCGTTAAACCTTTTGGCAACGTGTGTGGAAAGCGTCTTGAAGCGCCTCGGGTATGCCGATGGCCGCTCCAACCTTCACGGTGAGGTGCTTTACCTGGACATCGAACACCATGCCAACCTGCTGCCATGGCAGGGCCTGCCACACCGTTCCGTTGTGGCGGCCGACAGCATCGCCTCGACCTTGGCCCGGGTAGAAACACAATTGCGTGCAGGTAATGTGCTTCTGCTGGCGGTTGCTGGCGCCTCCAACGTCACCGGGGAAGTCCTTCCCGTGAACGAGCTGGCCGCCTTGGCACACCGGTACGGGGCGCGCATTGTTGTGGACGCCGCTCAGCTGGCACCGCACCGCCGCATTGATCTGTCCGCTAGCGGAATCGATTACTTGGCTTTCTCCGGGCATAAACTCTACGCACCTTTTGGAGCTGGAGTGCTGGTAGGACGCCGCGACTGGCTCGATGCCGGCACGCCCCACCTGGCCGGCGGGGGTGCCGTGAAAGAGGTTCGGCTTGAATCCGTCACCTGGACCGATGGCCCTGCCCGGCATGAGGCCGGCTCCCCCAATGTTTTGGGCGCCGCCACACTGGCCAAAGCCGCGGCTATTTTGGGCTCCCTTGACCCCTTGGACTGGCACAACCACGAACAACTCCTGCGCAAGCACCTTGTCACTGGCCTGAACAACATAGCGGGTGTTAATGTTCACTCCCTGTTCAGTGATGCGCACTCGCACCCAGACTGCGGCAGCATCGGCGTCGTCAACTTCTCCATTACCGGGTACGACGCCGGATTGGTCGCCGCGTACTTATCGGCAGAACACGGTGTGGGTGTCCGTGACGGTAAATTCTGTGCACATCCGCTGCTCAACAGGCTGGGACTTCCATCAGGCTCGCTCCGGGCCAGTTTTGGGGTGGGCTCACGTGTGGAGGACTCTCAGCGACTCCTTGACGGCATCACGACCCTCCTGCGTGATGGCATGTCCTGGGACTACGTGATCGATTCCGGCCGGTGGGTCCCGGCAAACGATAACCGTAGCTATCCTGACTGGGCGCCCAACACCCCCGGCACAGCAGGTGCGGCTCCCTGCCTGACCGACTAGCCCGGTAGCGTCCGGCTCTGAGCCGGACGCGGTAAAGTTATACGCCACACAGCACAACATTTCAGGAGCGGTTATGGCAGGGATCGGCGGACCCGTTTTTGACGCCGAACGGCGCCAGAGTATGGCAGCGGCATTCCTGGAGGGCGGTGGCAGGTATCACAAGGTCCGGCCCGGTTACCCGCCGGAATCCCTCGCGTGGCTTACGGAAACTGCCACCCATATCCATGATGTGTTGGATGTTGGTTCCGGAACGGGGAAATACACACAGCTGTTGGCAGAGCACGGCTGGTCGCTGTCCGCGGTCGACCCTTCAGCGGATATGCTGGCGCAGCTTATCCTCGACTTCCCGCAAGCCACCGCGATGGTAGGCACTGCCGAACACCTTGAACTGCCCGGCTCGGCCATGGATCTGGTGGTCGTGGCCCAGGCGTGGCACTGGTGCGAACCCTTTGCCGCCAGCAAGGAGATTGCCCGCGTGCTGCGCCCCGAAGGCACCTTGGGGCTGGTGTGGAATCAGCTTGACGTAGGGCAGCCGTGGGTTCACAGGTTGGCCCGGATCATGCACGCAGGGGATGTGCTCAAGCCGGATTTCCGCCCCACCCTGGGCCCGGAGTTCGCCACGCCGTTGCGCCACACCACACGGTGGGTCCAACCACAAACGCCCGAGGAGATTATGGAACTTGCCACATCGCGTAGCTACTACCTTAAAGCCTCAGAGCAGATCCGGGCCAAGGTCATGGCGAATCTGCGGTGGTATTTATTTGACCATTTGGGCCATGCCCCTGGGGAGGAACTGGCCCTGCCCTACCTGACCCAGACCTGGCGCACCCAGAAAGCGTAGACCTCACTTCAGTGCAACGCAGCTCCGTATGCACTACAGCCCAGGGCCATACCCGGCGTTAGCTCGACAACAACCCGAAAATATGACTATGATTTCGGCAGGCCTAAGTGATCGATTTAGGACGTGCGAAGGAAAGAATGGTCCCCGAGACGCTCAACACCCAGAACAAGCCACTGCGCAAGCCACTGCGCAAGCCAGGCGGAGGACTCTTTCTGCTGCTGGGTCCTGCCTTCGTGGCAGCCATTGCCTACGTTGACCCAGGCAATGTTGCGGCGAACCTCACCTCCGGGGCACGTTACGGCTATCTTCTGGTTTGGGTCCTGGTAGCCGCCAATATCATGGCTATGCTGGTCCAATACCAGTCAGCAAAGCTCGGTGTAGTCACCGGTAAATCACTTCCTGAACACTTGGGGGAAAGACTAAAAACCCGTAGCCGCCGCCTGTTCTGGGCGCAGGCCGAGCTTGTTGCGATGGCCACGGATTTAGCTGAGGTGGTGGGCGGGGCAATTGCACTGCACCTTCTTTTCCAGCTGCCGCTTCCCGTAGGCGGCCTACTTGTGGGCTTAGCGTCCATGGGTCTTCTGACAGTCCAGAACCGCCACGGACAGCGCCCCTTTGAGAGCGTCATTATCTTCTTGCTCGTGGTCATCACTATTGGGTTCCTGGCCGGTCTGGTACTCAGCCCCCCGGACCCGGCAGGTGTGATCAGCGGCCTTGTGCCGCGTTTTGAGGGGGCCGGCAGCGTTATGTTAGCGGCTGGGATGCTTGGCGCAACTGTTATGCCACATGCCATCTACCTCCACTCGCAGTTGGCCAAGGACAGGCATCCGGATGCCCGAAGTACCCCTGCCCGGCTCCGGCAAATCGTCAAGGCCACCCAGCTTGACGTGGTGGTGGCACTGATCCTCGCCGGAGCAGTGAATATTGGCATGCTCCTACTAGCCGCCTCAACATTGAGCGGAACCTCTGGCACTGACACCATTGAAGGTGCCCACACCGCGATCGTGAACAGCTTGGGGCCAGTGATCGGCGTGGTATTCGCCGTCGGCTTGCTCGCCTCGGGGCTTGCCTCCACCTCAGTGGGCGCCTACGCCGGGGCAACAATCATGAATGGACTCCTGAAAGTCCGCATTCCTCTGCAGACCCGCCGGCTCGTCAGTCTCATACCGGCGATCATTTTGCTCTCTGTGGGGATTGACCCCACCTGGGCCCTGATCGTTAGCCAAATCGTTCTCAGTTTTGGTATCCCGTTTGCACTCGTCCCGCTCCTGCGCCTAACCGCCAGCAAAAGAATCATGGGAGAGCACAGGGACTCGTTGGTACTACGCCTATCGGCGCTGGTTAGCGTTGTACTGATCGTGGCGTTGAATGCCCTCCTGCTGTGGCTGACCTTCAGCGGCCATCTCTAGCGGGTAGGCTGGGAGTGTGAAACAAACTTTGACCTCCTCAAGCATCGAAGACTATGTCAAAGTCATTTATGCCTACACGGAGTGGCAGGATAAACCCATTACTTCCACGGCTCTGGCGAACCGGCTAGGCGTCGCGAACTCCTCCGTCTCGGAGATGGTTCGCAAGCTAAAAGACCAAGGCCTGGTGGACCACCAACCGTATAGCCCCATTCACCTCACGGAACAGGGCTTGGCGCTGGCGTTATCCATGGTCCGCAGGCACAGGCTTCTGGAAACGTACTTGGTACGCGAGCTTGGCTACACTTGGGACGAGGTCCATGACGAGGCCGAACAACTTGAGCACGCCGTTTCGGATCATTTCATAGAGCGCATGAGCGCCAAACTTGGCCACCCCGTAAGAGACCCGCACGGGGATCCCATCCCTGATGCCGAAGGCCGCATCACCATGGCCCCATCGCATCGCCTTGACGAGCTGGATCCCGGACATACCGGGCGCATTAGTCGCATCAGTGACCACGACCCCGAGCTTCTGCGTCACCTGGAAAAGCTGTCCATCGGCCTCGACACCCAACTTCGGGTTCTGGGCCGGCTTCCCTTCGGCTCGGGTTTTAGCGTGCACCTTCTGGATTCCACGGACGACGCCGCAAACTTGACTCTTGGGGACGAGGTTGCGGCCTCGCTGTGGCTAACTTCTGTAGGATCCCATTCAACGTGCACGGTTCAGGATCTAACTGGCGGCTCATTGATGAGTAACCATGCGGCTTCTCACTAAAGCAGGTCCTACACAAGGGTCCGTGGCCACTTTTTAGAAGTTGGCCTCAGCGCTGCTTTGCCAGGAACGTCCCTGCGGCAAAGTGTGCTGCCGTCAGGGCAAGCATGAGAATGCCCAGGACCGTTGAACCCGCACTGAACAGCGCCACCGCTGCCGTGAAGAACAGCCCAAGCGATACCCAACTGCCAATGCGCTCGCCAACATACTTCTCGCTGCGGGGAACTAAAAAGACTCCCCACCCCACCACAATCACGGCCGGAATCCCCAAGCCGAGAATCAGGTTCCAGGGGCTGTCCTGTTTGAAACCCCAAAACAAGAATGCCGCAACCATCGCCACTTCAAGGACGAAACCCAATACTCCGAGGGCAACTTCCAGCACAGGAGTGAGGGCAGCTACATCAATGCGCGCCCGTTTCACCTCAGACCCTTTGCGACGTCCCACTATCCCTCCACGTTCCTAGCCATTATCAGCGGCCACATTCTGTGTCGCCACGCTCTCTGACATTGCAGCACGTTGCTGACGCAAGATAAAGCGCTGGACTTTACCGCTGGGTGTTTTTGGAAGCTGATCAACGAAATGGATCCGCCGCGGGTAAGCGTGAGCAGCAAAACCAGTTTTGACTAGTTGCTGCAATTCTTTGGCCAAGAGATCCGATGCCTGCGCCGGATTCACCAATACAACAAAGGCTTCAAGGACTTCGCCACGGATCTCATCAGGGGCGCCAAGGACGGCCACTTCGGAAACGGCCTGGTGGGTTGCCAACACCGATTCAACATCAAAGGGGCCAATGCGGTAACCGGCCATGATGACAACATCATCATCACGGGCAGAAAAGTATATATAGCCGTCGCCGTCTCGACGCCCTGCATCACCTGTGAGGTACCAGGTACCGTCGGCGCTGAAACGTTCGGCTGTTTTTTCCGGGGCTTGCACATAGCCGGTAAACCACATGAAAGGGCTCTTCTTGACGTTGATGGCTATCCGTCCGGGTTCACCATCGGCAGCGAGTTCAGCGCTGTCGTCGCCAAGCACGTTCACGCTCCACCCGGGCAGCGCCTCCCCCATGGAACCGGGACGCAGTTCCTGACGCAGTCCCTCTGCCCAAGCATTTCCAGCAACCATGCCAAGCTCCGTTTGACCGTAGTGGTCCCTGACTTCTACACCGAAAGCATCACGGCCCCACGCTATGACATCAGGGGTCAGCGGCTCTCCGGCGCTTGAGGCCCGGCGTAGCAGGTGGCTTCTCTCTGGCGTTGATCCAGCACGCAAGGAACGGTAGACGGTGGGGGCTGCCGCAAAGTTGCTCACCTCGAATTTTTCCAGGACGGACCACATGAGTTCCGGACTGAAGCCTGCACTGAGCAGGAGTGAGCGGTGACCGGCGGCCATAGGTGCCAACAGCGCAAAGTACAGCCCATAGGCCCAGCCCGGGTCGGCGACGTTCCAGAAAACATCATCGTCGCGAACATCCAAACCAAACCTGTGGTAGCCAACAAAGGACGCCACAGCGTTGAGCGGAATGGAAACACCTTTGGGTGACCCTGTTGTGCCGGAGGTAAACAGCTGCACCAGCGAGCCATCCCCACCAACGGCAACGGATTCGACGTCGTGACTTTCCTCCTGGGAGGCCCGTCCGGTCTCACGAGTCGATCCGGAACCTGTGAAAGCGCCCGTTCCCGAGACCATCTCAGTGAAAGCATGGTCGTACCCGAAAGCTTCGCCACGGGCAACAACTACAGGACGTGAAGCATCGGTGGGAACTTCACCCGGAGGGAGAAGCTTGTTGCGCTGGTCAGAATCGGTAATCACAAGAGAGGCACCGCTGGCCTGAAGCCGGAATTCGATGGCGTCGTGAGCGAAAGCGGTAAAGAGAGGTACGTTCACCGCGCCCAGGCGCCAAATGCCCAGCAGCGCAATAACAAGTTCAGCGGACTTGGCCATGAGCGTGGCAATATGGTCACCACGTTTGACACCGAGGTCCCGCAAGGCAGCGGCGAACTGCGTAGATTTCTGGCGCAGTTCGCCGTAGCTGATGTCTTTAAACTCAAGATCGGCGGCTATGACCGTGAACGCCGTGTCGGTGGCGGGGTGCCTGTCGCAGAGCAGCTCGGCCGCATTGGCCCCTGGCACCGCGAAAGTATCTAAAAGCTCTTGCACACGTACGCTCATGATCTGCATCCCCGCCTCGATTCACCACCACAGGGCGCGGTGTTGTAAAAGCCCCGCCGCCTCGTTAAACGCTGTTTAGCCTTCGCAGTCTTTGCAGTAGAGCAGACCATTCTTCTCGCGTGCCACCTGGGTGCGGTGGCGGACCAGGAAGCAGGAGGAACAAGTGAACTCATCATCCTGGGCCGGAATGACCTGGATGATCAGTTCCTCATTGGAGAGGTCTGCCCCGGGCAGGTCTGTGCCTTCGGCCGTGTCTGAATCTTCGACGTCGATGTGCGCCGTCTGAGCACCGCCACGCTGTACCTGGAGCGCCTGAAGCGACTCTGTCTCGTGGTCTTCGTCTTTGTTGCGGGGTGCGTCGTAATCCGTTGCCATGCGGTTTTCAAACTCCTGAGTACTCGTGGTATCGGCTGTGTGTTTCAGCGCCTCATACTAGCCCCTGAAAGCTGAAATTGCGCTCTTAATTACCTGTTGTTTTCCCACAGCATAGGGGACGGCTTGAATATTTAGTGTATTCTCGGCGAATTTTTGTAGAATGTTGCGCATATATTTCCTCACTAGTGGTGATTATCACCCTCAATGCACGCACTTTGCACCACTCTTGCGCCTCTTGACAGGGCTTGTGAATCGCCTCTTGGCAAGCTTCGCCTTATCCTTGAAGGACATGGCAAACAACTATTCTTCCCACTCCTCGCTGAATCGGCGCCAAGTGGCACAAGCATTGAACATTCCACCGGAAATGGCTGCTCGCAACGGTATTCCCTCACGGATGAGCTCCGCTGATGTGGCAGCCATTGACGCGGATCCCCCTGCCTGGCTGGCACAATCCCGCGCTAATGCTACGGGGAAGCGGCCAATCTGGGTGGATTTGCGCTGCTACCTCTGCGACTTCCTTGAAGTTGCGCGGCCAAAAAAGTGGTGGCCGGATTTCACCTACGTCATTTGCGACTTCCATGAGAACGATGAGCTTCCTGCTGTCCCTGCCGGTTGGAGACGTAGCGAGTACGACGGCGTGGGCAGTAGATTCCGCGGGATCGTCGACTCCCAAGACCCCTAAGTAGAGAACGTGTCTGCGATGTGGGAGCTTTTCCATGCACTAAGCCGCTACTTTCTGTCTTGACCACTAAAGGTCACGTCTTGATCGGGTAGAGTTCAGGCCGTGACTGTGCCTGCGAGACTCTTCCAACAATGGCTGGGCGCTGTAGCCGGCTCCACCAGCCATGCTGCCGTGTGCCGGGCAGCAGGCATAAAGCGCTCCACTCTTGCCCAACAACTAGTGCGCGGGCGTGTATCCACGGCCACGGTGGCTGCTATTAGCCGGTCGCTTGACCTGCCGGTGGTGAGTGCACTGGCAGCATTCCCTGCGTTCAATGACCTGTCATCCGGAATGAAGCCTCCCACCAGTGCCGAACTGCTCAGTCAAATCTCCGATACAGACCTTCTTCAGGAAATTTTGAACCGGAATACGGCCGCAGCCAGTTTATCCAGTCCCAGCCCCTTGCAGTTGTCGCCGGCACCACCGAGCTCATCTGTCCGCAATTGGTTTGACGCTATAGGCAGGGCTGAACTGCGCCAGAGAATTGCCAGCGAAGCCGGTATTGCACCCCAGAATTTGTCGGCGCAAATCAGCGCGAATCGACTCACAGTCCAACTTGCCATCGCGAGCGCTCGAATCGCCGGGGTGGGATTTACCAACGGACTTGTCGCCACAGGATTTCTGACCCCCGCGGAGGCTGGTTGGTTACCTGGCTCCCGTGAAGAAGCGTTGCGCAGAACGGCCAATAGTGCATTGCTGTCCCTGGCGTCTGCGCGGCTGGAATCGTTGAGCCGCGTGCTACGGCGCACGGAAGAGGATAAAGCGGCGGTTCAAATTGTTTGGGAGAACCTCGGATGATTAGTATTTTGCAGTGGTCAGCTCTGGCAGCATGTATCGCCTGCACAATGTGGCGTTTCCCGGCTATGCTCAAGGGCCGCAACCGTACTTTGTTTTGGGTGTTCCTTTTGATGTCCACGGCTGTGGCACTGAGCTTGCCGGCCATCTACTTGCCCATCGACGGTCTCTTGGGCGGCGCCAACATTGCCAACGTCATCCTTCGATTGAGCTTGTTTGGCTCCTTCTTCCTACTCGCTGGCAAGGTCGCCGCCGCCTACAACTCACAGTCTGCTTACTACCTGGTTCGCGGCCCCATTGGCGTGGCCGTGCTTCTTGGCTGTTCAGCGGGCATCTGGATCACGTACTTCATCGCTGATACGCAAGGATCCAGCACAGGGCTCTCTGGGATCCCTGCGCAGACATCTTTGACCGTTTATGGGTGGCTTGGCTTCCTCTACATGGGGTACGCAGCAGGCTGCCTCATTGTTCCCACAGCCAAGGCGGTATTTTCCCCCCGGGAGTTCTTAGACCGGGCTGCAGCAGCTTTGATGTGCCTAGGATTCATTTTGGTCTGCGTTGATGTTCCGCTGCAAATTTCGGTAATTTATGTGGACGCACTGGTAAAAGTCGTCTCTTTCTCATCAATTCTGTGTATAACATCGGGTCTGGCTCTGGTCTGGGTGTCCTATATCCGGCGCCGCGCCCAACAAACGGTGGTTGCATAAGGTTAACGTTTAGTAATCTCTCTGGAAAAATGTACACGGATCCATTAGATTCTGACATACTAATGAATGTGTGAACACAGTACGTCCTGGAGCAGGACGTCGCTTTGGGGGTGAGTGGTGGATCGGTTGACTAACCGACCCACCACTCAATTGTTTTTCTGCCCGTTGCCCCGCCATTCGCGGGTGCTGTGGATTTTCGCGGGTGGCAGACCACCCGCGAAAATCCACAGCACCCGCGAGCTTGGGGGTAGCAAACCTGGGGGTAACAAAAAAGGACCTGTCCCCCACTGCAAGGGTGGGAAACAGGTCCCAATAGGGATGTGGAGATGGGGAGAATTGAACTCCCGTCCGATGTTGTGTTGTCAGGTCTTCTCCGGGTGCAGTTTGCATACGGTTTTTCTCGGCCCCAGCTATCTCACAAACAAGTAGCTGCCAGGCCCAGTTGTATAAGAGTCCCCTAAGCGCCTACAACAAGAACTTAGAGCAGTGGCCCTCTAAATGACGCCAGGATCCGGGACGAGAGCATTCCCGGGCTGACGGACTGTCTTACTGCTTAGGCAGCAAGAGCGAAGTCAGTGCGATTTGATTCAGCACTTATTGTTTTACAGAGATCGTTAACGAGATAACCCTGTATCCTCGACCCGCTTCACCTGTCTCGACTAACACCGTCGAAACCGATCATCCCCTATTGTTTTTTCAAACCCACGCTTGGTTCCTTAGGTAAAGACCAACAGAACCCATCGTGGTCTATCCATGTTAGCGCATAGTGACGAGAATTTATTCCTTTGGGGCTGGCAGCAGCACTAGTCGATCAGGCCTTTGGCAGCCTTGGCTTGGAGCACCAGCAGCGTAGCCGCATCGATCTGCTTGGCAAACCCCGGATCGGCTCGGGCAGTTTCCATCATTCCGGCGTACATTGGGGGCAACAAGGTCTGGTTTGTGCACAACGCCATGGTGCCGCCGGCGCGAATGAACCCCACCCCACGTGCGCGCACCGGCACAGCTGATACTTGCACAGCGTCACAAATATCATCGCTAACTATGATGCCCTTAAACCCGAGGTCTCCACGGACCATGTCATGAACAATGACCGAGGAGAAAGGTGCCATGGCGTCAGGGTCAATCAGCGGGTATGAGGCGTTGGAGATCATCAGCCACGGCACTCCTGCATTCACGGCGTCTTGAAACGGGCCTATAAATGCGTCATTGCGGGTTGTGATGTTATCGACCACACCGGCGGAAACATCAGTGTTGAGGATGACTCGGCCCAGTCCAGGAAAATGTTTGATTGTGGGATCGATGCCGGCAGCCAGCATCCCTTTGGCAAACGCAACTCCGGAGCTCGAAACAGCACCCGGCGTGAAGCCGTATTCTCGGCCAAACGCTCCTATGGGGGCGTTCTGCGGTGCAAAGGCTGCGCTGGGCACGGTGTCCATAACGGGTGCCAGGTTCACATTGACGCCCACAGATGCCAGTTGCTGGCCCCACAAGGTGGCATCAGCCAACAGTGTCTTGGCAGGCAACTGGCCCTGTTCAATGGCTTGGGGTATTTGGGCAAACCCGGCCCCGCGCATGATTTGCACAAAGCCGCCTTCCTGGTCAGTTGCCACGAATGCCCGCACACCCTGAGTGCGGGAGCCGGATACATGACCCGAAATGGCGGCGACCTGCGCGCCGATCCCAGCTTGTCCTGCCTCGCTGCGGCCCTTCATGAACACATTGCCAACATATAAAGTGTCCACTGCGTAGAGCGAGTTGGCATCTGCTCCTGTCACCGGTGTGGAAACCATCAGCAGCTGCCCCACTTTTTGTTCCAGTGACATTGCGGCCAGCTTTTTGCTCGCGAGCACCCGTGCCGGAGAGGACGACGCCGGTGCCTGGGTTGGGCGCTCCGAGCTCGGACTTGCCGGGCTCGTGTAGGCAGGGGTTGAGCTGGGTGCAGTTATGGGTGTGGGCAGGGACGGCTTGGGACTGCGGCTTGCCATAGGTGATTGGGAGGATGTGCTACTTGCAGCATTATTCCGTCCAGAACCCTGAGAATTGACGGCCAGCAAAATGAAGGTTGCCACCAGGGCCGCAGCCACAAGGGCCGTACCGATGATCCAGCCTCTTCTACCTCCAGCTGCAAACATGATCTGCCTTTCTGCTACAGATGCTGTTCTTGCCAGCGTAGGTCAAAGTACTGGCTTGCGCCGCTTTGCCTGCACGGAAAGTTACTCTCCCGTACCACCGCGGTTTTTGGCCCGCATGGCACGCAGCGCCTCACGATTGTCCTGCTTTTCACGCAATGAGTGACGCTTGTCGTAGTCCTTCTTACCGCGTGCAATGGCGATTTCAACTTTGACCCGGCTATCCAAAAAGTACAGCTGCAACGGCACAATGGTGAAACCGGATTCACGCGTTTTTGCGGAAATCTTTTCCAGTTCTTCGCGGTGCAAAAGCAGTTTGCGCCGGCGCCGGGCAGTGTGGTTTGTCCAGCTTCCGTTCAGGTACTCCGGAATGTAAACAGCCTCTAGCCACAGCTCATCGTTATAGAACGTGGCGAAGCCATCTACCAGTGAGGCGCGGCCCTCACGCAGCGACTTCACCTCAGTGCCCATCAAGACCATGCCGGCCTCGTAGGTATCCATGATGTGGTAATCATGCCGGGCCTTGCGATTGGTGGCCACCACCTTACGGCCACTTTCCTTAGGCACAGCTGACTCCTTAGTTTTATGAAATGAGAGCGGGTCCGTGCCGGCCAGCATTGCTGCTTTTCCGGCACGAACCCTTAGTTTAGCAACTCACGTGCGGTTGGTGCTTACAGCAAACCCATGGGGTCTACCGGGGCTCCATTGACCCATGTTTCAAAGTGCGCGTGGCAGCCTGTGGAGTTTCCGGTATTTCCCGAGTACGCCACCAGCTGGCCCGCTCTGACAGACTGTCCGGCAGAGACAACCACAGCGGAGTTGTGGTAGAAAACTGTCATCAAAGCATTGCCTTGCATAACGCCATGGCTGATGTAGAGCACATTGCCGCCACCATAAACAACATTGGTCTGACCTGCGATCTTCACTGTTCCATCAGCGGGGGCATAAACAGGGGTGCCGCACTGGGCGCCAAAATCAATACCCGAGTGTAGATACGAGCCGGTGCCATTGAAGTCAATGGTTCCGGCAGGAGTCTGACGCCAGCCAAACCCTGAGGTAATCGGGATGTTGGCGGCAAAGGGATGCCTGAGGCCAAAGGCCGAGACATTGCCCGGAGCCGGCGGTACGTAGGGCGGGGGAACAAAAGCCGGAGGTACGTATCCTCCACCATTATTGTTCGCTGCCTCGGCAGCAGCTTTGGCAGCGGCCGCCGCCGCCGCTGCCTGTTCGCGCGCTAGACGCTCAGCTTCTGCTTTTGCAGCCGCAGCAGCGGCTTCGCGTTCTTGGCGCTGTATCTCTGCGATCTGAGCTGCCACCGCATCTTTTTGTACCTGAACTTCTTTTAGCTGCGCCTGAATTCGAGGCTTCTCTGCCTCAAGTTTGGCGTTCAATGCGGCTGAATCGGTGATGAGCTTATCCACCGTGGCTTTTTGCGTGGCTGCCTGATCCCTGGCGACCTGTTCGGCAGCCAATGCGGCTTCAGCCTGTTGCTTCAAATCCTTAATTTCACTCTCAACAGCGACCAAACGCGCTTGCGCGTTTTGATTGGTGGCCTTTTGTGCTGTCAGTGCCTCAAGTGCTGCGGTTTGGCTCCGCAGTGCCTGTTCGGCCAGGTCAATGGAGTTCGCCAGATCGCTGGTGGAACCCGCACCCAAAATCAACGTCAGGTTCGCCGGTAATCCGCCGGCTTTATAGGACTGGGCCGCAATCTGCCCAATCATTGCCTTAGTTTCAGTTGCTTTCTGCGCGTCGTTGGCAATTTGAGCGGTGATCTTGTCTTTGCTTTGCTGCGCCAGATCGATCCGGGCAGTGAGTGAGCTGACCGTTCCGGTGGCAACACTGACGCGAGTTTGAGCTTCACTCAAGGCTGCTTGTGCACCAGGAAGCTGTCCCTGGTAGCTCACAAGATCTGAGGCGGATTTGGCAATGCCGGCATCTACAAACTCCAACGATGACTGCACGTCATGAGCTTGCTGGTCCAAGGCAGCGGCCTTGTCGTTGAGGTCATCGGCCTGAGCTGGTGCCACCAAGCCCAGCAACCCCACAGCTAAAAGAGCTGTTACTGCGCCCGCGACGCCTCGGGAGACCGGGTGCGAGAATCGGGAGCTAGGCGTGGTGCGCCCAAGGCGGGGGGAACGGAGCGATCCTTTTCCCCCGTTTGATGTGGAAATCATGCCTTGTGGCTCCTTCAAGAATCGCTACCTAAACACATTGATAACACCAGTAACAGAGGCACCATGAGTAACAGCACCCCCACCTACCTTACACTTTAAGATTTTTACGCAAGGACACTGCCGAAGCGACACCGGCCAGGACCACGCCAAGCAAGATCAACACAGGGTAGATCTTGAACGCTTCGCTGGTAGAAATGAACGGTGTCCCGGAGTTTGATTCGGCCAAATAGCCACCCATAAAGAACTGCACAATGGACCACACCGCCCCCGAGGCCAAAACAGCACCAATGGTTGCCGCTATCACGCCTTCGAGCACAAATGGCAATTGAATTACTGTTCTGGATGCGCCTACTAAGCGCATGATTTCAATCTCACGGGTTCGGGACTGCGCCGAAAGTCTGATGGTTGTGGCTATGAGCAAGGCTGCACAAACCGTCATTAAACCGGCAACGCCTATCGCAACGTATGTGGCAATATTCATCCATGAAAAGAGTTTTTCAAGCACCTTGCGCTGATCAACCACGGAGTCCACCCCGGGGGTTGCAGAGAAGGTTTCGTTGATGATTTGGTATTTTTCCGGATCCGTCAGCTTGATCCGAAACGATGACGGCAGGTTGGCTGCCTCGACCGAATCAACCATGGGAGAGTTCGCGAACTGTTCCTGGAAATGCGAAAGTGCCTCTTCCTGGCTTTCGAAGGACCATTTCTCAATGTAGGGCTTGACAGCCTCTGATTCCAGCAGGCCCTCTATGGTTGTTTTCTGATCATCAGTGACCGGTCCGGAAACACAGTTACTGTTCGCTGGCACGTCCGTGCAGAGGTAGATCGTGACCTGCACCTTGTCATACCAAAACCCCTTGAGTTGGCCAATCTGCATCTGCAGCAAGCCAGCCGCGCCCACAAATGTCAACGACACAAAGGTCACAAGGATTACGGAAATGACCATCGTCAGGTTGCGGCGCAGGCCGCTTCCCAACTCACTCATAATGAAAGCAAGTCTCACTGTTGGTCCTCATTCATCAAATTCTCGGTACCGTTTGCCCCGTTGCGGGTCTTTTCGTTATCTGCTCCCGGTTCACCGTCCGGGGACAGCCCGCGCCTTCGTTCCAGCCGCGGTGGCATTGACTGGCCACCATCGCCTCCGTTACTTGCTGCCGCGGCACTGACTGCACGCTGGCGGCGGGTCTGAGGTTCGGCGTCGTGCTTCACAGCAGGGGCGGCAGCGTAGCCACCATCGGCAGTCATAACGATCGGGATCATCGACGTGTACTGGGCCTTGTTCTCATCGCGCAGGACCTTGCCATGGCGCAGCTCAATGACTCGTCTGCGCATGGAGTTCACGATGTCATCGTCGTGGGTGGCCATGACCACTGTGGTGCCATTTTGATTAATTTTGTCCAAAATATCCATAATGCCGGCGCTGGTAACGGGGTCAAGGTTTCCCGTAGGCTCATCGGCCAACAAGATGCCGGGTTGATTGACAATTGCCCGGGCAATGGCAACGCGTTGCTGTTCACCACCGGAAAGTTCGGTGGGCTTGCGGTGACCTTTGTCCTCCAACCCAACGAGTTCCAGGACGCGCGGCACCTCAGAGCGGATTGCCGAGCGGGACCTGCCAAGGACCTGCATGGCGTAGGCGACGTTGGCGAAAACGGTCTTGGTTTGAATCAGCCGGAAATCCTGAAAAACTACCCCAATGCCACGCCGGAACTTGGGCACGCGCCAGCTGGGTACAGTGGCCACATTTTGTCCGGCGACATAAATCTGTCCGTGCGCAGTCTTTTGCTCGCGCAGAACAAGACGCAGCAAGGTTGACTTACCGGATCCGGAGGAACCCACCAGGAACACGAACTCGCCGCGTTGGACATCAAAGGAAACATCATCGAGCGCAGGTTTGGATTTGCGGTCGTAGGCAATGCTCACATTTTCAAAACGAATCATGACTTTTTCATTGCCCGTCCAGCGAAGATTGCTGGCATGCTGACGGCCGGGCAGTGGATTGGGGGAAGAAACCGCCAGCATAATGACTATAGGCGCCGGATGGTGCGATTGCTGGTTCCTTACCGGTGTGTCGAGGCTTGAGCATTTTCGGTAATTCAGCATTATTCTGACCGTGCTTTGGCCTTAATACAGGAACCATCTGATCGATTCCGTGCTGGAACCGCACTCACATTGCCAAACTATGAGTCTTTGGCTGCATTCCGGTTGTCCGCGCGCCAGCGAATACCGGCGTCAATGAAATCATCGATCTCACCGTCCAGCACTGAAGCGGCGTTACCCACTTCATGCTCGGTGCGCAGGTCCTTAACCATTTGGTATGGGTTCAGCACGTAAGAGCGCATTTGGTCTCCCCACGATGCCTTGATATCCCCGGCCATGGCCTTCTTCGTGGCATCCTCTTCTGCCTTTTTCAGCAGTAGCAAACGCGACTGGAGCACACGCAGAGCTGCCGCACGGTTCTGGATCTGCGACTTCTCGTTCTGCATTGACACCACAGTGCCGGTGGGAATATGCGTCAAGCGCACGGCGGAATCTGTGGTGTTCACAGATTGTCCGCCTGGACCTGACGAGCGGAAAACGTCAACGCGCATGTCATTATCCGGTATTTCAATGCTGTCAGTGGATTCAATAAGCGGGATAACTTCAACCGCCGCGAACGAGGTCTGGCGCCGGCCCTGGTTATCGAAGGGACTGATCCGCACAAGGCGGTGTGTGCCGGCTTCAACGCTCAGCGTACCGAAGGCGTAGGGGGCCTTGACCTCGAAGGTGGCTGATTTTAACCCGGCTTCTTCGGCGTAGGAGGTGTCCAGTACCGCCGTTGGATACCCGTGGCGTTCGGCCCAGCGCAGGTACATCCGCAGCAGCATTTGGGCAAAATCGGCGGCATCTACTCCCCCAGCGCCGGAGCGGATCGTGACCACGGCTTCGCGCTCGTCGTATTCACCGGCCAGCAATGTCACGATTTCTAAGTCTTCCAACGATTTCTGCAACGCCGGGAGCTCCTTGGCCGCTTCGGCGAGGGAATCGGCGTCGCCCTCTTCCTGAGCCAGCTCTACCAGAACTTCAAGATCATCAATCCGGGACTCCAGTTTGCGGAGCTTTTCCAGCTTTGACTGTGCGTGGCTGAGCTTGGAGGTCACCTTTTGAGCGGCGGCCGGGTCATCCCACAAGTTGGGCGAGCCTGCCTGATCGGATAAGTCCTCAATATCCTCCATGAGCTTCTCCACCTCGGAGACTTGCTCAATTGAGGTGTAGGTTGCGCGTAGTGCCCGGAGTTCTGCGGGAAAGTCGATCTCTGCCATGATATTCAAGCCTACGGCATGTCCAGCAATGGTTTCCGCGAAGTCCTGCCCCTCACCTACAGAACAAGGTGCGCGCGAGCGGTGCTAGTGACACTGATACTGATGCCTTCGGGCACCAAAAAGTTAATGAACAGTGGATGTACCACGGCGCTCATCCCCACGTGCGCACTGTGCCCGTCCCCTGCCCCGGTATCCGAATCCAACACAATACCGCCCAGTCCTTGCGGTGTTTCCAGGCCCGAAAGGTAGCTCTGGGCAGCCGCAAGAACACCATGGTCAGTGAGCAGCGTGCCTGGATCACGCCCTGCATCACCACCGCTTAGTTCAAAAGTATCGGCAGCCGCGAGCGCGGCACTATCAGCAATGGACAGCAGCTTTTTGTGACCAATGTAGAGACTGCCGGCTGCCGCCACCACTGTCACTAACAGCAAGGTAAGCAGCACATAACCGATCAGCAGAACCATGACATGCCCATTTTCCCGACTGCTATTTTGCTCGGGTAATTGCTCGGCGTCGCCGCCACAGTGGGTTGCTGCGGCAGGTACTTTATGGGTACGGCGCAAGCTCATTTGAATCTGCCCACTTTTTGAGTGGAGATTGAATCTACTGTGGCCGCTGTGGCGTTGACCCCGGGCAATGAACCAACCACTGGCAGCTCAATGTGCAACACCACGTGGGCGCTGACAGTTGTTCCTGATGTCAGGCAACCGCCGTCGCAACTGATTGTTAGTTCCGCAGTTGCCGGATCAAAGCCCATGTCCTCAATGGCCATTTTCACGGCTTGTCCGGCCGCCTGGCGGGCAGCTGGTTCCCCGGTGTGCAGAACATAGACTTTGGCGGCTTGATCGGCGGCTCCCACCACGGCATAGGCGCCCCCCTGGACCTGGCCCACCGTGAGAATCAGGTATGCCACCGGCACCATCAGCAGGACGGCAAGGAAAATGAACTCGACAATGGCACTGCCCGATTCGATGTCCGGTTTCTGGGGTGTTTCTCCCTGAGCCGGTGCCCCGTGGTTTATCCAAGGTGCGTGCCTTGGCCCCTCACTTGATAATGACTGCATGACCTGTCATCTCCAGGGTGCGCGATGGGCCAAAGAGTCCCAACACCGGTAAAGGCGCGCTGATAGAAACACTCAGTACGTTCAGCCCATTGATTGATTGCACAGAGGCAGAGACGTCTTGAACATAGTTAGACCCCAGTGCCGAACCAACCAACAGGGCAGCCCGTTCCTGCGCGTCGGCGGCCGTCCTGTCACCCAGTGCACCATAGCGGGCCGCTGAAGAGGCAGCATCTGCCACTGTGTTGCGTACATGCAGTACCAAGGCCAACTGAATCAAGGCCACAAAGATCACTGTCACCAACGCACCCACCAAAACGAAGTCCACCACGGCAGCACCTGCCTCCCAGGTACGCGCGGGCTGATCGGTGCGGCGTAGCCCGAACCGGGAACCCAACCGGCTGGGGTGTGGGCGTCTTGCCCTGCCCCGAGTGACGGGCGCTATGGCTGAACTTGTTCCATTGCCTGGTTGAAGAGTCTTTCCAGAGCGGGTCCAGCGATGGCCAAAAGTCCGGCCACAAGCACGGCACTCATCAAGGTGATCAGCACCCACCCGGGCACGTCGCCGCGAGATCGGCCCGTGGCCGGGCGCATGAATCTGCCATGGCTTCGGCTGGTCAGTAACTGGCGAAAGGTGTCCAGCCAGCGTTGTGCTGCAACAAACACAGCCACTCCCAGCCAAATAATTTTGCTTTTTCCTTGCATGATTTTTTCCTTCGAGTGATTTCCAGTGATGGTGCATGGGTTCCTGCGATGTGTTGCAACCTTGGAGAGACGCCATTTAAAAGCCAAACTGTAGTAAGGCAATGCCCGGGAAAACTGCGAAGACTACTGTCAAGGGCAAGACGCCAAAAATGAGCGGGACCATCATGGCAATTTCTTTGCGCCCCGCTGATTCCATCAGCTCCCGTTTCGCCACGTCCCGAACATCCTGGGCTTGGGCCCGAAGGACTTCCGCCAGAGGTGTGCCCCTATTGACAGCAACACTGATGCCATCAACGAATCGTGCCAGGGCCGGGACATTTACGCGCGCCGAGAACTGGTTCAAAGCCTCCACCAGCGGCGTCCCCGCCCGCGTTTGTGCCAAGACCTTGCTAAATTCGGTGGACAGTACGCCGTTAGATGAGCGCGCCACCCTATCAAGCGCACTTGTGGCGCTCTCTCCCGCACTGACAGCCAGAGCCATAAGTTCTGCAAGAGCCGGAAATTCGGTAAGCATGTGGGCTTGCCTGTTTTTAATCCTGACGACCAGAAGGTAGTCGTAGAGTAGGTACCCGCACAGCATGGGACCCAAGGCCAGTGCAACGGCACCCATGAGGTTAATGCTTCCCTGCCAGAGTAAAAAGAGCGAAAGCAGCGCACCGGCTAACAGCGCTGTTCCAGCGCACAGAAGCTGCACGGCCCTGAACTCTAGGGCGGTCTCGCTGCGGCCTGCCTGTTCAAGGCGATCATTGAGCCCCTGAACACTGACGTTGAACTTTCCAAGGCGGTGGACAGCGTCGGAGATCACAAGGCGGAAGATTCTCTCCAACGGCCCAAACAGTGCGGTGGAGTCATCGGTGTCCAGAAGCTTGGATCGGGTGGCCACGGAGCGCAGCTGAGGTTCAACACGTTGGGCAAAACTCGTTTTTCGCATGACAGGCAGCCTGACCAAGGTCAGCCACAATCCTGTGCCCAAGGCTAGACCAACGCAAAGAACCAGCACCGCCTGTGTGTTCATTGCAGGACTCGCTGTTCTTCCGGTAGCGCACCAATACGTAGCATCACGCGGTAGCAGAGAACCGAGATCAGCAGCCCTCCACCCAGAACTGCCACACCTGCCGGGGAATTATAGGCTCCAACAGCTTCGGGTCTGGTTGCCATGAGCATCAGCACGATCCACGGCGCGGCGATGGCCAGGCGGGCGGCATTGACCGTCCAGGACTGCCTTGCTTCAAGTTCGCTGCGT
The DNA here is from genome assembly GCF_030063205.1 of Arthrobacter antibioticus. Classification (GTDB taxonomy): domain Bacteria; phylum Actinomycetota; class Actinomycetes; order Actinomycetales; family Micrococcaceae; genus Specibacter. Next base: position 986,125 of record NZ_JASISQ010000001.1, read on the forward strand.
GTGCGGGCATGGTCGCGTAAAAACTCCGAGAGGGTACCCAGAAGTTTGCCTAAATCTGACCCGCCAACATCGCGAGTGAGCCGAAGCGCCTCAATAATCCTGTCTGAGACTGGATCTGCCAACGTGGCCTTGAGCTTTTGCAAGGCACCCTCAAAATGGCCAGTTGCCCTGTAGTCGGCGCCAAAGGCCGTGAACTCCGTGCGCAGCTGAATGGGGCCCTTGCTGCCTAGCTGGGCGAGCGCCTCCGGAAGGGATAGCCCCGCCCTAATGGCTGAGCGCAAGTGGTCCACCACGTCAGGCCAGAGTTCACGCATGACTGCGCTTCGGCGTCGTGCCCTCATATTCAGGAAAGCAAACGGAACATAACCACTAAACAGGCCAAAACACAGTGCTATGGCAGGGACCCCGCTGAATGCAAAGACAAGGAGCGCCATCAACAGCGCCAGGCCAACTGCACTAAAAGACAGGGATGCCGGGGTGACGTGAGAGACGCCTGCACGTTGGAGCAGGACCTCGAGCCTGCTGCGGCGCCCGGGCCGAGTCAGACGCGCTGGCACGTCCCAGCACGCGGTCCAGATCAATAGGAGCCCCATGCCACCAAGCAATCCAATGACAGCTGACATCAGGAATCGCCCAGAAGTGTAGCCACGTTAAAACCAGCCGCAGCGAATTTTTCCGGCGGCGGCATTGCTGTTGGCGATGCCTGCAGCTTGCCGTTAACTGTGCTGAAAACGAGCCCAGACTCAATGATGCCGTTCTCCACGCGGCGCCCTAGCGCCAAAATTTCCCCCACAGAACGTTTTCCGTTGGGCGCCCTGACACAGTGCACCACCAAATCTATGCATGCCGCCACCGTGGGAACTACGAATGCTGCGGTGATATTTTCACCCGCAAGCAGCGGCAGCGTGCAGATCTTCACGACGGCGTCATGGGCCGAGTTGGCGTGCACACTCGCCATCCCAGGCAAACCACTATTTAGGGCTATTAGCATGTCAAGGCTTTCGGCTTCACGAACTTCGCCAACTATGAGCCTGTCGGGGCGCATCCTGAGGGCTTCCTTAACCAGACGCCGCAACGGGATCTCGCCCATGCCTTCAAGGTTTGGCTGGCGGCACTGCAGGCCAACAACATCGCGCAAGGGGATCTTCAGTTCAAAGATTTCCTCTACCGTTACTACGCGTTCGCGTGAGCCGATTCCTGCAGCTAAACAGTTCAGCATGGTGGTTTTTCCTGCTTGGGTGGCACCGGAGACAAGGATGTTTAACCCACTACTGACCGCTGCACCCAGAAAGCGGGCGGCTTGTGGGGTGAGCGAGCCCAACTCCACCAGGTGATCAAGTCGGCTGGCCCGGGCGGTGAATTTCCTTATATTTAGCGCCCAGTGGTTTTGGGTGATATCCGGAATGACCACGTGCAGACGGCTTCCATCCGGCAGTGCGGCATCCACGAAAGGTGAGCTCAGATCCAAACGCCTACCGGAACTTTTCAGCATGCGCTCAACAAGGTCCCGCACTTGTTGAGCAGTAAAAACCATGCCGGTCAGTTCGGACTCGCCATGCCGGGCCACAAACACCTTGTCAGGAGCATTAAGCCATACTTCTTCGATGTCCGGATCGTCTAGGAAGGGCTGCAGAGCACCAAAACCGGCGACGGCGTTGAAGACGTGCCGCTTGGTATCTTCGGTTGAGTTAGGTGCTGGCACTGCTCCGAGAAGGGCTCTTTCACCATAGTCATTGAAGGCTGCATCAATCAGTGCATGAACTTCAGGACCCTGCCTCAGCGGGTCAAGACCTCTTCGACGGATGAGCTCTCTAACTTCATCCTCCAGCAACGCCACTGCATCCACTCAGACCACGCCCGCCCCTTTGCGGTAAGAACACACCCTTTTCTCTGGAGCCTAGACCCCATATGATCTGTGCACCACAGGCAAAAGTTATTCTGTGGATAAGTTTGTGCTGAATGCTGGTGGGAAGGACCACAAGTACGTGTCAAAGCGGAGACGGTCTTTAACATCAAGCACAGGGGCACCTAACGATCCCCGGAATCATGCAGCCGCTTTGTGTACGGCATCGCCATAGCCCGAGTAGTCTTCTGGCGTGTAGGAGGTCTACCCCTGCTCCCCGAGCGTTAGCTTGTCGAGGGTTCAATGCAGCCAATCTTGATGTAACACTGCAGCCGATAGAACCGATCTTGATTTACCGAACGGAGGCTGTGCCGCGCAACGCCAATACCCTCGGCTGCAGCGGGAGTACTACTGCCAACCTGCACTGGCTTAGACGGCTGGTGTCTTCCCACCGGCACATGCGATGCTGGCGATGGCATCCCGCCACACGGCTACCTGGGATTCAGCTGAAAGCGGGCGGGCCGCGGCATCAGCAGCACTCTTCCACCCGTTGATGAGCTCAGGTGTTAGAGATAGGAGGGTTTCGCGAAGAGACGCTGCCGAAAAGTCTTCCGTAATGGCACCCAAACCGTATTCTCGGACTAAGTCAACCATGGCCGGGGAAGGTCCTACGATTAGCCCGATGCGTGCCTGAACTGCTTCGAAGAACTTGTTCGGCAGGGCGTTCTTGAGATTAAAGTTGGTGGGTGGCAAGAAGACAACTGACACGTCATACTCGCTCAATGTGGCAACAAGCTCCTGATACGGAACCGGATCCCGGAACGTAATGGATGGCACCGCCGCAGCCAATGCTTTAAGCTCCGCAACATAGTCCGGCTCATTTGGCATAACGATCATATCCAGAGACAGCCAAGCCGGGGCGTCTTTCATGGCCTCGACAAAGTTTTCCAGTTTCCGATATCTCTGGCCAGCGGCACTGTGGATCAGACGCACCTTTGTTCCAACAGCCCTCACTGCACCTTCGGCGTAGGGTGCAGCGTTGGTGACCACTCCTGTCGGGGTTCCATAGTCTTTGAGGTACTCATCTGCGATCCCCTGCGACACTGTTGTCACCGATTCAGCCTTCGCTAGGTAGCGTGAGCAAAGCCACCGCATAAACGGTGCAATGAACAACCTCCATTTGAGGTTGTCTTCCTTTTCGCGGGGGGCGAATTCGTGCAGGTCAGCGTGTACGCCGAGTTTGGGCTCCAATTCCAAGGCCAGCGGAAGCGTGTTCAGATCGTTGGCCAAAATAATGTCAAACCGACCGCTGGGCAGCATGGCACGTGCTGATTGCACAGCTGGCAACCCCGAATAGACTTTGCCATACTGGTGACTTATCAGCCCTAATTTGTCAGAGGGCCACGCCCGTGAATCATCAGGTAGGGCAAAGTGATCTTCCACACCGTCGGGAGCAGCCCCGTAGGCACAGGTGCTCACACGATATCTATCCTTGAACAATTCCACTTGTTTCAACACCCGAGGGTCCGATCGAATCGGTGAAAAAGTCAGGATAAGCAGCGAGGGAAGTTGCGTCATGCCTCCCATTATCGCCGATCTTCACTAAGCGGAGGATGCAAAGGGCGTCTGGAACAGATCAAAAGACCCGATGGAGCACGGGCGTCCTTGCCGCAACTAGCGAAATCGCGAAGCTTCCCACCAGAGTCACCCCGTAGGCTCCAGCAATCGCCGGAAGCGATGTTGCACCTAGAACTGTCGGCACATTCAACCGAATTGCCTCAAAAATAACGAGATGAACCAAAAACACACCAAAAGAAGCGTTTGACAGAGAGACCAGCGCGTTTCCAAAGCGCGGCGGGATAGTGATGAACTCACACACTGAGAGTCCGACGACGAACATGCCAAGGGCTGACAAGGCAACGCCTGCACCAAGATAGGAGACGGGAAGAAGGGAATCCAGGAGTGGAAATATACCCCGATGCCCGTAGTGCCAGACAGTGAAGATCAGCAGCGCGGCTGTGCTCGCGGCCGAGGCAAGGAGAGCAAGGCCCCTGATCCGGAGATTGCGCAAGGCATACCCTGCCGCAAAATAGCCCAGATAAGGTATCCAATAGGTAAAAATATTCAGTGAGATGGGTCGGGAAACACCAAAAAATCCCATCACTCCCGAACCCATGAACGCCAGAGTAGTCACTGATAGCAGCAAAATTGCGGTGATTAGGGCGCGAGATCTGCCTTTACCAACAATAAATAGCGCCAGTACAGGCGCCATCGCGTAAAGGCCCAAAATAAGCCATAGAAAGTACAACTGAGTGAAGATAGAGCTGTCATATACTAGCTGCAGAATCCGCGTGCCAGATAGGCTCTCCTGGCGCATCCAAACGCGGACGCCAATCAGGTACACCGCATTCCAAAATATCAACGCCGGAATGAGTCTTATGGCTCGTTTTCTATAAAAAGACACTGGTGAGTTCACCACGAGACGAGAACTGAGGATTAGTGCGCCGGAGATCATCACAAACACTGGCACTACCCAAATAAATGATATGTCGATGGCTACCGCGGTCCACCAACCAAGTCCTTTTTTCGGATCTGCCCCTACTCGAAGCCCAAACACATGGATGGCTACCACGCCGCAAATACTCACGATACGTAAAATATCTAGGCCATAGTTGCGCGGATTGACTACAGTTCGTGGCGATGGTTTGGTTTTGTTCGTGTCTGCTGACTCCAGTGGCTCACTCATCCAGAAGTTAATTGCCAGGCTCGGGCTCGGTGTAGCCCCAGGTCCCGTCAGAAATTCCGGTTGCCACGGCCACCGGCGATTCAGCTCTATTGGCATCATCAATAGCGATCCGACGGGCCAACTTGGTCAGTGTTGTTTCCATGTGGCGGAACCGCTGATAGGTGGTGGCCATAAACACCAAAAAGCTAACGATTAAACCATAAAGCACCAGGTCTGTACCGCGACCGATGCCAAAGAACCGAGCCACATGGCTAAGGAGGCCGGGGAGAAAGATGGACAGTACGGCAACACCAGCAAAAACCACAAGTAAAATCCGACGTATAGCCATATGCCGGGCATTGGATCCGCCCCGCATGAGTGCTAACGAAACGGTGATAACAGCAAGGACGAGAGCAATCTGTACGACTATTTGCACGATTTCACCTCAGGAATAGATCTGCGAGTATGTTGACGGAATTTAGCAGGGATTGACCCTTGGCCTTTGAATAATCTGTATAGATGATCTCCACAGGCTGTTCAACCCATTTCGTCTTCATTTCGGCAAATTGATGGACTAGCTCAGAGGCATGAGCCATTCGGTTCTGCGTCAGGTTCACACGGCCCGCCACGCGGGGGCTAAAAGCGCGCAGCCCGTTGTGGGCATCCGTTAATGCCATGCCGGTGACTATGCGTGAGTGAATGGCCGCGGTTCGAAGAATCAAGCGCTTTACATGAGACAATTTGGTGCGTCTGTCAAGGAATCTTGACCCGAGCACAATTTCAGCCTCTCCGGATTTTATCCGCTCCGCCATGGCCTGTGCATCAACCACCCGGTGCTGACCATCGGCGTCAAAGGTGACTATGCAATCCAGCTTGGGATCGTTCAGCGCATACTCAATACCTGTCTGCAAGGAGGCTCCCTGCCCCAGGTTCACAGGATGTTGAATCACGACGGCGCCCGCGTCCCTAGCTACCTGTTGAGAGCCGTCGGTGCTGCCGTCATCGACGCAAACAACATAGGGGAACACCGTTCGTAGCCCTTTGATAACGGTGGCCACCACGGGCGCCTCGTTGTACATCGGGATAACTATCCAAGTTCGACTCACTGGATAAGTCTCCCATGTACTGTAACGTCCGGTTGGCTCTGGTTCTGCCGCAGCGGCTTCATTCTTGGGCTACCTCACTCAGCGCATGCGCCATCGCGAAGGGACCATGCATCAAATGTGCTGCGGTTCGTCCACGCAGCCGCCATACGGCACGGTCGGCCTCTGGATCGGCTGAAACAATGACATTAGATTCGCAAAATGTCTGCATCAACAAGGAATCTTTCATTAATGCCCTAGCCACTCGTCGTGACGCAAAGTTATGTTGTGCCAGCCTGCCTGCAATACCCAACACTCCTTCTTTTGCAGCCCATGACTTCACCAGGCCGGTAACCTTGCCGTCCATCGGAACTTTCAGTGCCACAACTTTCACTTCTGCATGGCTCAGCATTTCTGAAGAGTCGCCCTGAACTGCATGAACAGCTATGCAACGAATTTGGGCATCAGTCCCAGCCACTGACGTTTGTGCGTGTCGCCACAGCTCCTCGATGGCTGTGCCAGCACGATCTGTCCGACCCAGCAAAATAGCCAGTTGAATAGTGGGTGTCATGAGTGTGTCCCTTCATTTTTCTGCTTGGCAGCGCTGCTGTTCTCATTAGCACGGCTCTGCTGGTCAAGCTCCGTGCCAAGCTCACCAATGGCTGCCCGCAGACGAGTGGAACGCTCAAACTGTTGCCCAAACTCCCATGCGGCAGCCCAGCGTTCCGGGTCTGGGGCAGCAAGTTCCTGGGCGCAGGCCTCGAGTGCCGTCGCAATACCCTGCGGCGAAAGATCCTTAGCTTCGAACCAAAGCGGATAGTCCTTGAGCATAGAGGCGGCGGCACTGTCCGTGGCATGGATTGAAACAATGGGTAGACCTGTGGCAACGTACTCCGATGTTTTCCCGCCCGTCACATACTTTCCTGGTGGAAGAATCAGCAGGAGTGCATCGACGCTCTGATAAAAGCTGGCTACGTCGCGTTTAGAGATGGGGCCAGCATAAGCCAGTCCGCGGTGCACACCTGAATTAAATATGTCCACGACAGGCGCCGGAACGAGCCCTGTAGGGCTGAGCTTCCCGCGGAAGACTGCCTGTGCGGCTGGTGCATTGTCCGCACCAAAAGCAAGATCCCACCCATCCAGGAATTCTTTCAAAGGGACCGCCGTGTATTGCAGGGTTCCCAGATAGCCAAAGCGTGCAATGGTAGTCACCTTAACAGCAGCCTGTGCGTGACCTGGCTGTGGATCAAATCCGTTGGGCACTACCCGCATAGTTGCCCGTGTGTCTGGGTACCTACGAGCATATTCATGAGCGATTGGATCGTTGACGAACCACGTTTGTAGCGCTTGCTGCAAAAATTGATGTTCCATAAGTCCGCGTTCAGAGGTGGTGCTGAAAATCTCCGCTCCAGTGAAGGTGCTGAATGACCAAGCATCCCGATAATCCAAAACATAAGGGACTCCCGTCAATTCTTTCGCGATCTTGAAGGACACATAGGGGCTGGCAGAAGCCATGACAAGATCAACACGATGCTCTAGATGTATCCGTCGCGCTTCACTGCTTGCAGGGGTAAACCACAAACCATGGAAATTTTCCGGAAAATCTCTGCGGCTGCGCCGACGGAACAGTTCCTTCCAGATATAGGGCGCCTCGATGCGAAGCCTAGAATAACGCCGAAGATCACGCCGGTTCGGTTCCTCCGAGCCACCGTCTACTACGTGAACTACCTTGATTCGGGGATCAATCGATTTCACTAAACCGCTGTCAGTTCCTGTAACTTCTGCCCAAATACTCCCATCTACCGTGAGGACTGTGACGTCCCATCCAGCGTCAACAAACTCGTTGGCGACTGCCGTGCAGCGGTAAACCGACGACGCAGAGCTGGGAGGGAACGCAAACGCAATGTAGAGCAGATGCCGTCGTTTCATACTTCTTGCTCCGATTCTGTAAGGTCGCTCGTCGATGTCCTGAAGGGTTTTGGTGCCAAGAACACGATTGCAAAGTGTGGTTCCAGCACTAGCGGGCTCATGAACTGCTAACGACAATCATCGACAGTGCAGCTTTCATTACTTCTACAGGTCCGCAACTGGCCAGAGACGCTGACGTAACTGTCAAGCCTATAAGGAATCGGTGCCCCTGATACCAAGACTCTTTATAAACGATCGTTCTAGTTCTCGCTGTGCGAGACAGGCAGCGGGCGGGCTTCTGAGATCGCCCGTAGTATTGGAGTGATTCTTCCGCTGCATTTCTGGAGTAAATTTGAAAAATCTGCGCCGCACCCTTGGCCAGCTGTTGCCTTTGCTTCCCTCCAATGCGAGAAATTTTCTGTTCCTCTTTGCATCCCTATCCTCTGTGCTCGTTCTTTTGGATGCCGCAGCATTAGGCGTGTTCGCGCTGGTACTCAACCAGATCATGCAGACACAGTCGGCCGGGGGCACCATGACGTTGCCTCTCATCGGTGCGATCTCCGAAAATACAGGTTTGATCATCTTGATATCGTCGGCAGCGGTGATGATTCTGAAGTCATTTTTGAACATCTGGCTGCAATGGGTCTCAACAAGGAAATTCGCGGATTACGAGCTTCAGATCGGCACAGTTCTGTTCCAGAGCTATATAAAAGCACCCTGGATATCCCGCCAAAACAGGTCAACGAGTGAACTTGTCAGGATGATCGATGTTGGGATTGCGAACACAATCGCCGGGGTGCTATTTCCCGCCGTGGTGCTGCCAGCACAAGCACTCACGTTCTTGTCCGTGTTCGTTATTTTGGTTGTGGCCTCTTGGCAAACTGCCATTATTACAGTGATCTATCTGGGCATCATTGCGGCGTTTCTTTATTTGTATCTCTCCAAAAAGTCATACGAAGCTGGACGCGTCAACAGGGATGCAGCCATGCGCATGTCGACTCTCGTCGCGGAGATGCTGGCGGCGCTCAAGGAGATCACCCTCCGGGATAAAGCCGATGAGGTTGGCGAGGTGGTGTATATCAGTCGGGAGAGGGCTGCACGCTCCCGCTCCAATATTCGTTTTTTGGCCACAGTGCCAAAATTTGTGATTGACATGGCTTTGATCGGCGGATTCGTACTGATCGGCACCGTAGGATTCCTCACCGGTGGTATTGGCACGGCCATGTCCTCTGTGGCGATATTCGCCTTGGCAGGATTCAAGATGGTACCGGCACTAACCACCATCCAGTCACAAGTGACCCTCGTTCAATCCACGTTGCCCTATACCGAACTTGTCATGGCGGACATCCGGGAGGCTGAGGATTTCCGTAATAATGCTGAGAAATTGGGTAAGACGCCCATTAGCGGCGACCCGAAAATATTGGAACTTCGCAATGTTGAATTCACCTATCCAGGTGTAAAAACTCCCGCACTAACCAATATCAATCTCACACTTCCCTTGGGCTCTTCAATTGGTGTGGTGGGTCAATCGGGAGCTGGAAAGTCCACGTTGATTGATATCTTCCTTGGCCTGCTGGTGCCATCTAGCGGCTCCATGACCCTCGACGGCGTCCCGCTGGAAGACGTATTGGCTGACTGGCGAAAGCGCGTTGGTTATGTTCCACAGGAAGTCGCTATTTTTGATGGCAGCGTTGCCCAAAACGTGGCCTTGTCCTGGGGCGGAGAGCTGGATGAGGATCGTGTCCGCACCTCCCTCGCCAAGGCTCAGTTGCTAGAGACAGTAGAGGCCAGACCGAATGGAATCCACGGCCGTGTGGGGGAACGGGGAGGCTCGCTCTCAGGTGGACAGCGGCAACGTCTTGGCATCGCACGGGCGCTTTACATGGATCCCCTAGTCTTAGTGCTGGACGAAGCTACCAGCGCCTTGGACACCGCTACCGAAGCCGCCGTTGCCACTGCCATTCGTGAACTCGACGGGGAAGTAACAGTGATCTCCGTTGCCCACCGCTTGTCCACGATCCGTGACTGCTCCCAAGTGTTCTTCATGAGCGAAGGGACTATTGAGACCCGGGGAAGCTTTGACGAGGTCGTGGCCGCGAATCCAAGCTTTGCCCAGCAAGCAGCCCTTGCCGGACTGACGATCTTGGCGGCAGTGCCGGATCAGGAGCCCTAACCCCAGCTATTTGATCTGGCGGACGCACTCGTTTTCCTGAACTCGCCAGCCGTGTTGGTTCAGCTAGCACCGTTGTGCCAACAAGCTGGCCGTCGCTTCAGCGTTGACTTCAGCGTTGTACCGCCGAGCCCAGAGTTCCTGCGGCGCATAGGCTCCAGGGGCTGCAGACATTACTTGTAGCAGTTTTTCAGCCAGTTCCTCGTCGGTGAAATCTGCCGCTATCAGTTCGCCGGTTTCAAGGGCTTCTCCAACAATTTCAGCCGTACCACCCACATCCGTTGCGACCACGGGAATGCCGTATGAAATGGCTTCCATGATGCTCACCGGTACGCCTTCAGAGTTGCTGACATTGATAAATGCCGCAATTTTATGGGTTCTGTAGTAGTCCATAATTTCCTCATGGGGCGTGTTCCCCCGGACCTCAACCTTCAGCTCGGGACGTGCCAATTCAAGAGCAGCCGCACGCTCTCGGAGCTCTGCCTCCAACGCGCCACCACCGAAATGGATCCACTTCAGTGATGTCTCCATCGGTAGTTGCTCCAGTGCATCCAGAATTCGAGCAACCCGCTTCACAGGAATCACGTACGAGCAGCTCACGACTGTCCAGGCAGCGTCATCAGAACTCTCAGTGTTTACTTCCACTGTTTGCCGCATGGGTTCATCCGATGTCAGGGGTGCGGCACTCCCCAACCGTCGGACAGTAATCTTCTCAGCGAGGCTTTGGTGCGGATACTTATCCAAAAGGTACTGGCGTGATGACTCGGAAATCGCCAGGATCCTGTCAGCCCGTCTAAAAAGGGCCGGCCGGAACGGGAGATAAACGGGTTCTTCTTCATAGAGGTCATAACGGTGAAGTCGCAGGTTAACGGAGCCAACATGTCCCCGAATCCAAGGAACGAGCATTCCGATACCCATCCCCCAGAAGCTGTAAACAGTGGTTTGAACCCCATCTTCGTACAGCGAGTCTTTGAGTCGGGCGTCGTTAGCCAATCCCATCCCAGCGATAGTCCCGGCCACGAAGGTGCGAAAGTGTCCGGATAAACGTCCTGTCCGGGCTTCAACGAAGGTGACAGTGGCCAGCCGACTCAAATTTGCAGGTGAGAGCAGTGCCTTAATCTTCTCCGCACGCGAAATTCCATACAGGCTCCCCCCAAACCTCACGTTGGAGGGCAGGTCAACCATTTCTGCTGACAGTCCCGGAGCATAATTGAATACAACCACCTCGTCGAATTTGGCGGCCAGTGCCGGCATCTCGGAGGCAATAAAGACATGGTCCCCATTCCTGAACGGATACTGGTTTGCCAGCAGAACAAGTCGACGCAGAGTCATATTTACTTCCTTCGTGGCGGTTGGGCCGGTCATGATCGGGCCACAGCGGTTAGGTACGCGTTATCAAAGAGTGCACCGACAGCTGTCGGTGAGAAACGAGACCGGATCGGAGCAGCAATACTTTCAGCGCGAACATCATGGAAGGCCTCTACTGCGCTGAGCACTGCTGCCCCCAGCTTTGCGGGGCTGACCTCGTCAACCATTCTGCTGTTGGAGTCATCGGCATAGTCGCTGAAGCCACCCACGCGGGTTGCCACCACAGCACGACCTGCAGCCAGTGCCTCGGCAGCAGAAGTAAAGAAGTTCTCCTGAGCCGTGGGCAGGAAAAACAAGTCCGCGGCGGACAAGTGTGCTGCCACCTCAGCGGGTCTCACCAATCCCGCCAGGGTGACCTGTGAAGACAGGCCAAGTTCGGTGATCAGCGCCTCGCAGTCAGCACGCTGAGGCCCGTCACCCACCCAGGTCAGGTGTGTTTGCGTACCCTGCTCGCGTAGCCAGGCCACTGTCTCGATGCTTGCCAGTGGTCGTTTTCGCGGGATGAGAGCACCCACCGCCACCAATCGCAAAGGAGTTCCGAAGTTGCTCGGTTGCACTGGGCCACCTCCCTTGACCACGCATGGCACTACTCGCGCCGCGGCTGGCCGAGCGAAACGTTGCATCTCTTGGGTCAGCTGACCGGTCACACCCGTCACAACATGGGGCAAACGCAGCACATGGCGTAGCCCCGAGAGCCTTTCCCACGTGGGTGAGACGCTTGCAGGATTCACCACCCCATTCCAATGTTCGGTGTGCACCCAAGGCCTCCCCCGGCCCAAGGCCGTGCGGCTAATCCAGGCAGGCGACGTAAGAAGGGCCGCAGAGAAAGCCATTGAGTGAACCACATCTGCCCACGCCATCTCGCGTATGAGTTGCCGCTGGCAAGCCAGTAGGGTCACAGGACGTTTGGGATCTGCAGGAAGGCGATGTACCGGAACTCCTTCCCACCGGTCATTGGTCCGCGAAGGCATGGCAAGGGAAGATCCTAAACGGACGTGCACCACCCGCACCTCATGGCCTTGTCCACGGATGGCTTTAACGTGTTCAGCATTGAACGGGGCTTCAGCCGGGCGTTCCTCGTGGGGATACCACGTGGCAATGACCAAAATCTTCATGGTTTCCTTCTATGGAGCCGTGGTTGGAGGATCAGTGCAGGAAAGCGGAAGCGCTCATGAAACGCAGCGGCGCCTCGGGATGCAATAGCGCAGAGATGTCTCGGGGAAACCAGGTAAGAGGACTTGAAAACGTTCTCCGGCCGGTAGCGAGCATCTCCATAGAGGCTGGGTCGGACACCTTCTTCACCACAGCATCAAGGAGCCTGCGATCGGCCACCGACAAGGGCCGCACGGCTTGGGGTGCCGCGAAAAGCAGCAGCTGTGCCACTACGGCCATCTCGGCGGCATCTTGGGCACACCAGGTTCCGGTATTGGCGCGAAGCATGACATGGCTGAACACGTGGATACGGACAAGTTTGGTCACTACCGCGGTGCGTTCTTTAAGGGACAGCCCGGTAAACCAATCGGACTCCACAAGGTCAGTGGCAAACGCCAAGTCCTCGGTAATGGAGCGAGGTGTTGCAGTGACTCGCCCCACAGCATCATCGTGGACCAGATAGCGAGGTAATCCGCGCCCGTAGCTGATAGGTACGCCGGAGAACCAGAGTTTCGCCGAAAATAATTGGTCTTCCCCAGTTGCGTACTTCGTAGGGAAACCCAGCTCGAGCGAGCGAACAGTTGAAAGTCGCAAGAGCCCCAAGGGCGCAGTTCGGTAGGTGAGACGGTCTGCCACTGGATCCAGTCTGGCGCTTCTGTTGCGCCGAACCACAGGCGTTCGGATCGGGCCGCCACCAGCATGGGCCATCGGTGCAATCAAAACGTCGGCGTTATCGTCCTCAGCAGCCTGAACCCAACGCGCCAAAGCTCCCGGCTCCACCGCATCGTCGCTGCCCATGATGGACACCCAAGTGCCGGTGGCGAGGGCGATTCCATGGTTAAAAGGTCCGGCCGGGCTCGTAATACCGTCTTCGTACCGGATAAAGCGGACATGATTTTGATGTTCGGTTCCCACTCGCGCCATGATGGGAGCCACCGCCGTATTGTGACAAACCACAGTGACTCGCAGCCCGTGAGGGGACTCGGGGCTCGTGGGCAACCCGCCGGCCAGCAGTGACGCTACAGCACGTTCAATGGGCCGGTCTGGCGTGTGCACAGCAATGACAACGTCAACGAGCACTGAATCCTGAATATCGTTCTCCACCCAGTAAGGTTATCGCGGAACCTTGGAACCAACCCTGTGCAGGAGCCCACCACCATGACCCAGACCATCGAAGTCATCATCCCCGTGCATGACCCGGTGCGCCCCTTGGATCGTGCACTTCGATCCGTCTTGGCGCAACGTACGGAACTGACTGAGCTCGGCGTCGAACTGCGTGTCACGGTGGTGTGCCACAACATTGCCATACAGGAAATTTCCGGAACGCTCCCTCCGTTGTTGGTTATGGACGACGCCGTCACCTGGCTTCAGTGCACTGACGGCACCAAGTCTCCTGCCGGGCCGCGCAACGCAGCACTCGAGGCCAGCAGTGCAACGTATCTATGTTTCCTTGACTCGGACGACTATTTGGAACAACGTTCACTGTCGGGATGGTGGAAGGTGGCACAAGAACACCACGCTGCAGCTGTCATCGCCCCACTACGAACTCCAGAAGGCCTGATCTTACGTTCACCGAGGATCCGCCCGAACAAGCCTGCGATGCTTGACCCGCTGAAGGATGGTTTGGCGTATCGGAGCGTTCCTTATGGTTTGTTGCGACTGTCAGCGTTGCATGATTGCGGGTTTCGTTATGCCGACGGCATATCAATCGGGGAAGACTTGGAAACAACACTTAAATTATGGTTCAGGGGCGGACCGATCGTCTATCCGTATGGGGCCCCGGCTTACCATCAGACTGATGATTCCGGTTCGGATAGGGTGACCAGCAGTGTTCGGCCGTTGGCTGACGAGTTCCGCTGGCTAGGAGCTTTGGTTCATGCACCCTGGCTACTTGATGCGACACTTGCCGAGCGCCGCAGTATCGCTTTGAAGCTCATGCGAGTCCACGGCATCGGCGCACTTCTGCGTCGAGGCGCAGGCACTAACGGGGCTATCAGTGGTTTGTGGTCGCCTAGCGAACAAGACTCGTGGGCTACCATCCGCAGCCAGCTGCTGGCTCTTGCTGGTGGCGCACTTCCGGCTCTAAGCCACCGGGATGCAGCCCTGGCTCTGGCAGCAGCAAAGGCCCAGAATGACGACCAGATGCGCGCCGCTGTTGCACGGCATTCTCAAGCAGGCCGCCTTGCCGAGCTCCTACCTAACTCTCCGCTGGCAGTGCTGTCACCAGATTCTGTGCTCCGACACTACGTCAATGAGCGGCTTCGAACGAATTCCGCACTGTTCGACCTCCGCTAGGCTTGAATCATGCGAATCTTGAGTGTTGTTGGCGCGCGTCCCCAGTTTGTAAAATTAGCCCCGATAGCGAAGGCGTTAATGGACCGGGCCGAACACGTGATTGTCCACACTGGACAGCACTATGACGAGCTCATGTCCGATGTTTTCTTTCAGGATCTTGGTATCCCCGCCCCGAATTACAACCTCGGTATTGGGTCCGGGCAGCACGGCGAACAAACCGGTGCCATGTTGGCTGGCCTGGAAACGGTGTTTGAGGAGGCACAACCTGACGTTGTGCTGGTTTACGGTGACACTAATTCCACCTTGGCAGCAGCCCTAGCGGCAGTAAAAATGCATATTCCTGTGGCACACCTTGAAGCCGGGCTGCGCTCTTTTAACCGCCGTATGCCTGAAGAACACAACCGTGTGCTGACGGACCACGCCTCCGATCTGCTGCTGTCCCCCACCAAGGTTGGCATGGGGCATCTAGCAAACGAAGGACTGGCGGATAGGTCCGTCATGGTTGGGGATGTTATGACAGATGTTCTGTTCACAGTGCGTGAGGGGTTGCGCAGAAATACCCAAGCTCTCCCCTCCCGGATGGAAGCGGGCAACTATTATGTATGCACCATCCACCGTCCAGACAATACTGACTCCCCGGAACGCTTGTGCGCCATCATTGATTCGCTTTCCGGACTCAGCAAACCGGTGCTGCTACTGGCTCACCCTCGGCTACAAGCCCTAGCCGCAAAACACGACATTGATCTGTCCGTAGGCTCCATTGTCCTTCATGACCCGCTTGCCTACCCACAGTTAGTTAACGCAGTAATGCACAGCTCGGGGGTGGTCACGGACTCGGGCGGTTTGCAAAAAGAGGCCTTCCTGCTGCGCGTGCCGTGCACCACGCTCCGTCCCGAAACCGAGTGGGTAGAGACTGTCCAGCTCGGCTGGAACATACTTGTCAATGACGACCTCACCCAGCTTGGCGCAGCTGTTGAGCGCCCTGTGCCAGCCCCAACCGACGCTGCACCCTATGGCGACGGCCACGCTGCCACACGCACCGCAGACGCATTGTTGGCACGCTTCGCTAAGTAGGCATTACAAAGAAGGAAGGCGTCAATACTTACTTGTGAAGTCCCAGGACTAAACTCGCTGCAGTTTTCCCTGATGCGATCAAGGAGGCGTTTTCCCGAACCCACTCAACCTTGATGGCACTAATACTTCTCGCTCCTGTGGGGGCTTCTTCCAGCATCTTGACCATCGCAGCGGCAACACTGCCAACATTGTATGGGGCAACAATGCCCAGCCCACCTTCCTCCACGATTGCCGCCCCAGCACCCTGCCCCGCAAAGACCACTGGGACTCCACACCCGGCTGCAGCGTAAATTTTCGTTGGTTTGGCAAAGTCGTATCCTTGGCCTGGCTTGATGCTCACCAGCGCCCCTGCCGCACCACGGATCCATTCGGCAACTGCGCCCGGCTGGACAACACCGCCGAACCTGACGCCACCAGGGGCCAGCTCGTTCGAGACTTCCTTCAGATGCTCTTCATCAGTACCTTGACCAAAAAATATAATCTCAGCATCCGGAAAGTGTTCGCGAACAATCGGCAGCGCCTGAACAAAAATGTCAGCTCCCTGCCACTCACTCATGGTCCCCGTATAAATAAAATACGGGCGTTCAGCTGACGCCGTGTTTCCCTTGGGAGTAAAAATATTGGTATCCACACCGTTGCCCACAACGACAATGCGATCAGCCGGAACATTGAATTTGGCAACCTGTTCTGCCACAGGTTCCGATACAGCGATGACTTGTGCGGCGCGGCGGAGCACAAAGCCCTCTGCCCTACCCAGTACCTTTTTAACGATGGGTGCAACGTCCATCGCGGATAGCGCCTCACTCCAGATGTCAGCCGCATAGTAAACATACGGGCGACGGCGGATGAGTGAGGAGATTGCTACAACAACACCCGTGGTGGGCGGTGGTTCACAGACCACTACGTCGGCTTTGGTCACCAGCAGACGAAAAAACGCAGGAATATCAAAACTGAGATACTGCAGATAGCCGCGAACATATCCTCCTGAGTCCCGCAACACTGGCCACCGGCTGAGTTTGTAGGACGGCTTGAACACCGGCGCCCCCAGCGGAAGCTGGGTGGTCAGCACCTTCACCTCGGCACCCTGAGCAACGAGCCCGTCAACGAGGGCTTTTAAACGGAATGCTGCTGCCCCTACCTCCGGTGCATAAAGCCTGGTGGTAACAACAACTTTCATTCGGTTTTGTGTACTCATTATGAAGGAATTCTTACACTTTGCCCGGAAATGGAGGATTCCAGTACTGCTTCTGCAACAACGAGAGTGTCTTGTCCTTCGGCCATGGTGACGACGTCATTACGTAGTCCAAGCACGGCATCACGGAAGGCTTCGTGTTCGGTGCGCAATGGCTCCGGCTTGGCGATGGCCAGGCGGGTCACATTGCCCTCAGACACACCCCGGAATGCTGCCATGGACTCCCATTCGGTTGCCACAGTACCGTTTTCGAAGAACGTCAGATCAGCAGTGACAGTGTCCGCGACGAATGCACCTTTTTCGCCCGTGACAATCGTTAGGCGTTCTTTCATGGGGGAAAGCCAGTTGACAAGATGGTTGGTGATCACTCCATTGGCGAGCTTGCCTGTTGCGGCAACCATGTCCTCGTGGGGGCGGCCACTGCGTGTTGTGGTCTGGGCAAATATTGATTCAAAGCGGCTCTGGGCAAGCCATGCTGTGAGGTCGATGTCGTGCGTACCCAGATCTTTCACTACACCAACATCAGCGATGCGTGAAGGGAAAGGTCCTTGTCGGCGGGTGGCAATCTGATAGACCTCCCCCAGTTCGCCGTCGGCGATACGCTTACGTAATGACTGCAGTGCAGGGTTGAAACGTTCGATGTGCCCCACAGCACCCACAAGCCCTTTCGCTGCGAAAGCCTCTACCAGTCGTTGACCTGCGGGGGCACTGGCTGCAATCGGCTTTTCAACCAGTGTGTGGATTCCGGCGTCGGCCAGCGCTAGTCCCACTTCTTCGTGCATGCCGGTGGGAACAGCCACCACGGCCATATCGAGACCGACGGCTATGAGTTCCTCAACAGTGTGCAATACGGGGAGTTCTTTGGTTACGCCATGCGGGTCCCCATAGGCGTCAGCCACAGCAACAAGATCAATACCGTCGACTTCACGGATTACTCTGGCATGGTGGCGACCCATCATCCCCAGACCGATCAGTCCTAGTCGCAGATTCGCCATGTTCACGCACCCGCCTTCACGATGGTGTTCACAGCAGCGACAATGCGGGCCAAATCATCCTGGCTCAGTGAAGGGTGCACCGGCAGGGACAGCACTTCCTTGGCCGCTATCTCGGTGTTGGGCAGGTCTTCTCCACTGTTGAACGAGGGAAGCCGGTGGTTGGGAACCGGATAGTACACACCGGAGCCAATGTTGAATTCGCTCCGCAAACGCGTATGCAAATCATCGCGGCCTTGTGGAACACGGATCGTGTACTGGTGGTAAACGTGCTCTGCTCCCTGCGCCACCTTCGGTGTTCCCACACCTTCTAGATTCGCGGTGAGAAAAGCGGCATTGTTCTGCCGTTGCTTAGTCCAGTCCGTGACTTTTTTCAGCTGCACGCGACCAATAGCAGCGTGCAAGTCGGTCATGCGATTGTTGAAACCGACCAGCTCGTTTTCATACTGCGTCTCCATACCTTGGTTACGAAGCAGACGCAGGTTCCGTTCCACCGTTGGGTCTGCGGTTGAGACCATGCCTCCCTCACCGGAAGTCATGTTCTTCGTGGGGTACAGGCTGAACATCCCAAACTTACCGAACGTGCCAACTTTCTTTCCGTTCAGGGCCGCGCCGTGGGCCTGCGCGGCGTCTTCATACAAATCAATGCCATGCTTATCGGCAAGAGCTGCAAATGCTTCTGCGGCAAAAGGGTGCCCGTACAGATGCACGGGCATGATGCCTTTGGTCTTGTCCGTGATGAGTGACTCCACATGAGCAATATCCAGTGCGTAATAGTCAAGTTCAATGTCTGCAAAAACCGGTGTTGCGCCGGTCAAAGCCACAGAATTGCCGGTTGCAGCAAAGGTGAAGGAAGGAACAATAACTTCATCTCCCGGACCCACTCCGGACGCAAGTAGGCCTAAATGCAGCCCGGAGGTACCGGAGTTAACCGCCACACTGACCCGGCCGTCAAGGAGAATCTGGGAGAATTCCGTTTCAAAATCGGCCACCTGCTGGCCCTGCGCCAACATGCCTGAGGTCATGACGGCGTCGACCGCTGCCCGTTCCTCGGCGCCAATGATCGGTTTTGCTGCGGGAATGAAGTCGTGGTTCATGCTTTGTCCTCTGCCTCTTTCAGGAGATTTTCATCTTCAATGTATTTTGCGCCAGTTTCAGGACAAACCCAGAAACCTTCATCGAGAGTCAGTGGGAAGCCGGCTTTTCCCACCCAACCCAAGCGGCGTGCCGGAACCCCGGCCATCAAAGCAAAAGCAGGCACGTCTTTTGTCACGACAGACCCTGCCGCAATGGTGGCCCAACGACCGATGGTCAGTGGTGCGATGCACACTGCCCGGGCGCCCACCGAGGCGCCGTCTTCAATGGTGACGCCGACAGGTGTCCAGTCGTGGGCACTCTTCAGCGTCCCGTCCGGGCTCACTGCGCGAGGGTAAGTATCGTTGGTCAACACTACTGCAGGTCCAATGAAGACCCCGTTGCCCAACACTGCGGGCTCATACACCAGTGCGTAGTTTTGAATTTTTGTGTTGTCACCGATTCGAACTCCGTTGCCAACGTAAGCTCCGCGACCCACGATGCAGTTCTCCCCAAGGATCGCATCTTCGCGAACTTGGGCCAGATGCCAAATTTTAGTTCCCTCCCCAAGAACTGCCTTCTCTGCAACATCGGCGCTGGGTGCGATAGTAACCATTGTGTGGGTTCCTTTGGGTGGGACGAGCTCAGTCGAGAGTTTGGGCTGATAGTCCGTGTATGGGTTGAGTAATCCTATTGATTGTCTCAAACTCGATGGTGTATCACTTGCCGAGTCATTATTGGAGGCTTAAGCGCTGGTAGATTTTCTCGGTACAGACCACGCTGATCAGGTAGATTCCTTGGTGTTTTTCCAGTCTTTTGGTTCAGTAATTTCCTTTTTTGCAGTAAATGCAGTTAGAAGAAACTTTTCATGGCAGCATTAACCACACATGGTCCGGTCCGTCTCAAGGAGTTTACAGAGTGGCGGGCATTAGCACGCGTTCATATTTCTTTGATCTGCAACCGATCCTCTATCATCGTGTATCAGTGTTGCTTGCAGGTCCCAGCGACTGATCGCGGATTTCAGCGCGTCACCGGTCAATCCGATATTCATCGGTAAACCGCTGAAGTAGCCCTGGATGTTTCTTGGAACAATCCATGCATCGCGTATTCGAGGCTCCCGCTGGTGCTTCTGCACAACAACATCAGCCAGCCCTGACTTATTGCCGGCTGTGGCTGTGAGCCCGGCCGCAGATGCTTAATTATGAGCAGGCTAGTCTGCTCTCTTCCCGACGGCCAGCTGACGTCGGATGGGCTAGTCAAACTTGCCCTCATTTCACAGCTGACCGAACCGGTCTGTGAAGGGATCCTCCGCTGTTCGTGCAGTAGCTCATCATAGATCACCAACCAATGCGCAAACCTGAGATGATCGTCATGAATGGCAAACGGTCGTTGGGTATATAGCGCCCGTATTCTGCCCCAGAAGAAGGTTGCGTTGCAGCGCCCCGCGAAAAACAACAGTTTCGTCCATGGCTGCACCGAAGACCATTCCCCCAAGAGGTCCCAGTCCTTCAGCCACCGATATAAGGGGGCTGGACAAACACCCGTGTCACTCACGATCTGGGTAATACTCGATTTGTCCCAACGGGCCACCGCCGCCATGCTCAGGCGTAACTCTTCGTAGATTCGTAGAACAACTCGATGCATGCTGAGTGTCCTTCCAGCAGCGAATCAGGAACTTAAAAACCTGGGGCAACTAACCCCTAATCTCTCGGTAGCCTCGGACTCTTGGCATATGCATCTGCTGTCACTGCGCCAGAGCACAGCTCGAACCGACATATCGTCTGGAAGATTCTTTCGGTGACATCTGGCGTTTGCGCTTCGCAAACTCCATAACTCACACCACCCCGCCAGCAACTATCCGAACGAGAGAACCGTCGCTTCAATGACACTGCAAATAGTTCTTAAGCATCCACTACGCGAGCTCCATCCATGAGTCAATGCCTCAACTATGAACATCTAGTAGACACCGGGTAAACTTCTTAAGGGGCAACCAAGGAATTCGTATCTGGACGTTACCAACTTTGAGGTGTTAACTAGAATGTCGATTGTCACGCGTGGAGAAGCTAAGGCGCACAGCCTGCGGCGTGGGGAGGCTATCCCAAATGACTCCCGCAGGAACGACTCACGAAAGTTCCTACCTGAAGTTCAAGGCCTACGAGCCATTGCGGTTCTCATGGTGGTCGCATACCACGTATGGTTCGGTCGCATCTCCGGCGGTGTGGACATCTTCCTGTTAGTTTCCGCATTTCTGCTCACTGGACAGTTCGCACGCAAGTTAGAGAGTGGACGGCCACTGGAGCTACTCAAATATTGGGCGCACCTTTTCAAACGGTTGTTGCCGATGATTGTACTAACACTTTTGGGAACTCTGCTCGGTGTGTATCTGCTTCTACCCGAGACTGCTTGGACTAGCATGTTTGGACAAACATGGGCGTCACTTTTTTACTACCAAAACTGGTTCTTGGCCAGCGAGTCTGTGGACTACTACGCTACAGATCACAGTTTGGCCAGTCCACTGCAGCATTTTTGGTCACTGTCTATTCAGGGACAGATCTTCATAGTCTGGCCACTGCTCTTTGCTCTGGCAGCAGCTATGTCACGAATCGGCCGGCTCAAGGTTCGTCCTCTTCTGATCTGGCTGTTCGGCGGCATATTTATTATCTCGTTGACGTTCTCCATCATTACGACTTATACCAACCAAAGCTTTGCATATTTCGACACTCGGACCAGGCTTTGGGAATTTGCGCTTGGATCCCTGCTCGCACTACTTCTTCCTTATCTGTCGTTCAAGCGGTCCACCCGGGTCGTGATGGGGTGGATTGGAGTGGTTGCCATGCTTTCCTGCGGGCTCATACTACAAATTGACCAAAAGTTCCCTGGCTATATGGCTCTGTGGCCCACATTGGCTGCCGCATTTGTCATCGTCGCAGGCTTCACAGGCAGCAGCTTTGGTGCAGACAGATTCCTGAGCTGGAAACCACTTGTTAAGCTCGGGGACAGTTCCTACGCGTTGTATCTTTTTCACTGGCCCTTATTGGTCTTTTTCTTAGCATTTTCAGGTCGAGACCACGCAGGGCCAAAGGCAGGAACAGCGCTAATCATAGTGTCAGTTGTTGCCGCAGTCATGATCACAAAGCTGATCGACACTCCCATCCGCCGAAGCAAGTGGATAGAGCAGAAGCGTCGTCGTGCAGTGATGACCATCGGCATCTGCGTGCTGCTAGTGGCTGCACCACTCACTGTCTGGCAGCTTCAGGTTCATGCTAAAGAAGTGGCGTTAGAGAACCAACAGAAAGCTGCCCAAGCTGAAGTCATGAGGAACTACCCAGGTGCCACTGCAATCCAACCCGGGTTTGTAGACGCGGGGGATCCGGGATTGCCAATGAAACCTGCTTTAACTGCATTGGACAAACAATGGGTGAGTCTCAGCGAGAACTGTCAGGAACAGTTTCTGCCAAGTCAAAAGGTGCTCGCCGATAAGTGCGGGCAAACAGCTCCAGTCGCGAAACCCAAGAAGACCATTGTGATTGTCGGTGATTCCCACGCAGAGCAGATGGCAGGAGCTTTAGTCCCGGTTGCCGAAGCCAACGATTGGCAGCTAGTATCCCTATTTTTGGGAGGATGCGACTTCGGCAGCGAGTCGGTACCGTCAGGTAGAAGCAAAGAATGCCAACAATTTAACACTGCTGCCACGGATTACGTGCTGAAGCTTAGACCGGACGCCATTTTCACGATATCTACCGACGCCGTTCCGGATTCACCAGCAGAGACAATTATCCCCGGATATGAGCTCGCAGTTCACACATTTGTTGATGCTGGCATCGACGTTATCGGGGTTAGGGATAATCCACGCTTCAATGACAGCAGATCCGCTTGTGTAGCAAAATCTGGAGCCGAAGCGTGTGAGTTTGAACAGAGTAAGTATCTGGCATCTGCAGACCCCGCTGCTTCACTAAACCGAATGGATGGAGCGTATATGCTGGACCTTACCGACCAGTATTGCAAACAGGAAACTTGCTATGCTGTGGTAGGAAATGTGTTGGTCTATCTGGATCACAACCATTTAACATGGGATTACGTCCGCACGATGGCACCTGTGCTGGGTCAGCGAATTGGCGCTGCAACTGGGTGGCAAGTCAAGTAGGTTGTACCGGCATTAACATGTCGTCGTACTTTTGGGTCAGTCTGTAAGACATTTTTTTTGTTAATGTCCGTCCTAGAATCTGGTTTGTAAAACCCGGCCGTGCTGTTAGCGCGAAGATGCGGCCAAGGCAAGCCCCCAAACCGATTGGCAGGGTCTGCGAGCGATATCTGTAGTTTTGGTAGTGAGCTTCCAGTTACGATCCTGCCAAATTCCAAGTAGCGGCGACACTGCCGACTCTACGGTGAGGTGCTCTCCAACACTGTGGCGGATCGGATAAAGGGCTCTTGGTGGCTCGTGGGGATTTGGATTCCCGGATGAGTGTCATGCCGTCGTCCGGGTGACACTTCTCAAAAGGAGAACTGATGTGTAGTTGTTGGGGGTTGCGGTAGCCACGTGCCGTTCGTTTGATGTGCTTGATAGAGGTGCTGTTCGCCTCGACTTTCCGGTGATAGCACCGGCGCCACCAAAGAGTAAGTAGAAGCGACCATCATCATCATCAAGCGCACCGGTCGTAGCTTAGTCAATAGCACCCACTACACGACTCGTATTATGTTCAGGAATGCCGCACGAGCGGCGGTGAAGCATCCATTACATCAATGGAATTCACCCCTAACCCCGGAGAAGCCGATAATAGCAACAACTCGTCCGAGGTAACTGTGCCAAGGACTTGACACATATCCCTCGCGCCGCACCAGGACTTTGGCGTGTACACCTGAGAAAAGCACTACGGAGCTTTCGGGACCTGTCCTTCCGGGCGGTATAGCCCATGCAGAGATAGTTATTCGGAAGGCTCTCATGAAACTGCGCTTCAAACACTTCGTGGCACCGCTTTGTAGCGCTTAGATTCATGGATTGGCAACTTCGACCGTTTCGCGGCCAAACAAACAACATCAACTCACCGTGATTTGCCGTTGCCAGCTGTTTACCTAAAGCACGACGTTCATATGCTGAAGGAAGCACCAACCTCTCCCCTGGCAATAAACCCAAGACGGGCTCTGACGACACAGAATTATAGGAATACTGTCCCACAAACAACGGCCCCGCACCGTTATTGCCGAGTGCCGCACCTTTTGATTCCTAGCCGTTGTATCCGTTCGGATTATTTTCCTGCCAACGCCAGTGGTCAGCACACATTTGCGCAAGATTGCGATGCGCCGACCAGCCCAAGTCAGCTAGGGCCGCAGACGGATCGGCATAGCTGACAGCTGCATCGCCAGGACGCCGCGGAGCAAACTCAAAGGGGATCGGCTTCCCGGCTGCTTCACCAAACGCTTGGATAACCTCCAGAACAGAGGAGCCATTACCTGTACCCAGGTTCCAAGTGAACACTCCTTGGTGGCTTGTCAGGTAGTCAAGAGCAGCCAGATGGCCGGCCGCGAGGTCCATCACGTGGATGTAATCGCGCACTCCGGTTCCATCCGGCGTCGAATAGTCATTGCCAAAAACCATGACTTTTTCGCGACGGCCAACGGCCACCTGCGCCACGAACGGCAGCAGGTTGTTAGGAATACCTGTGGGGTCCTCCCCGATGCGGCCGGATTCATGTGCACCCACTGGGTTGAAGTATCGCAACAAGGCCACCCGCCATGTGGGGTCAGCCGCCCCAAGGTCAGTGAGGATGTCTTCAATCTGCTCTTTGGTTCGCCCGTAGGGGTTTGTGGCATCCAGGGGCATTTTTTCGATCAGTGGCACTTCTTCGCTGGCACCATACACCGTGGCCGAGGAGCTGAAAACAAGTGATCGGACGCCGTGTTTGTCCATGGACGACAATAAATTCAGCGTACCTACAATATTGTTTTGGTAGTACCTCAGCGGCTCGGCCACTGACTCCCCCACCGCTTTTAGGCCTGCAAAGTGTATGACAGAGTCAAAGTCTGCGGAAGCGAAAAGTGCATCCACACCGTCGGCGTTGAGCAAGTCGAGTTCAACGAATTCGGGATGCCTGCCGCTAAGTTCTTCAACCCTGTTTAATGAAGCGTCCGAAGAGTTCGCTAGGTTGTCAAGGACGACGACGTCGTGCCCGGCTTCCAGCAGACAAAGCACCATGTGCGAGCCGATGTAGCCAGCACCGCCTGTAACCAGAACTTTCATGGCTTTCATTTCTACCTATCCAAATATTCGGTGAGTCGCTGGGCAGCAGGTGCCGGGGTGAATCCTGCCGCTTTGATCTTGCGCAGGTCCAGTGTGCTGTTCATGGGCCGCGGTGCTGCCGCTTTGCCCTTGAAGTACTCTTCCGTGCTGATCCCTGTGACGGAGCTGCGGCTATGACCGCTGAGTTCAAAGACCTCTGCCGCGATATCCGCCCACGTCTGGGGATCGCCGTCATTAGTGAGGTTATAAGTGCCGAACTCCGCACCCGTATTCAAGAGGTGTCTAATACCTGCGGCGATGTCCTGGGTGAAACTCAATCGTCCAACCTGATCGTTAACCACACTGGGTTCAATGCCACGAGCCGCCAGGGATGCCATAGTGGCAACAAAGTTATTCCCCTCCCCGATCACCCAGCTAGTGCGCAGAATGTAGTGACGCGGGACGGTATTGACGACGGCGTCCCCAGCAGCCTTGCTCTGGCCGTAGACGCCCAAGGGGCTCAGGGCTTCATCCTCGCCATGAAGTTTGGCTGTGCCATCAAAGACATAGTCACTGGATACATGAACCAGGGTGATCCCGTTAGCTGTAGCAACTTTGGCCAGCTGGGCCACGGCAGTACCGTTGATAGCCCAGGCTGCGGCACGCCCCTGGGCGCTTTCGGCCGCATCCACGGCCGTGTAGGCCGCCGCGTTAATAATGGTGGAGTAGCTCTTCCAGTTCCACCCCGAATACGACGAGGCTGCGGTGAGGTCAAAATCAGTCCTCGCCGCAAACTCAACGTTACTCTCGCCGTCGTACAGTGCACGCAGCGCCTTACCCAGTTGCCCATCGGCACCCAACACCAAGATCTTCTTCGCGGCCATCGGTGTCACGTCAGCCAGACGCGGATGCGCTTTGTCTTTCTCGGACAGCTCTGCCTGCCCCAGCGGGATCGGCCACGCGATCGCTGAGCTCTCGTCCGCCAGATTCAGAAAAGTGTATTGACCCTGTGCATCAGCAGACCAATGGTCATTAACAAGGTAAGTGTAAGCGGTGGTGTCTTCCAAAGTTTGGAACGCGTTGCCCACTCCTCGCGGAATAAAAATGGCGTGGGAGGGGTCCAGCTCGGCGGTGAAAACCGTACCGAAAGAGGGCCCCTCACGCAGGTCAACCCAGGCCCCGAAGATCTTCCCGGTAGCCACGGAAATGAACTTGTCCCACGGCTCTGCGTGGATGCCTCGAGTGGTTCCGGCCTTCTCATTGAAGGAAATGTTGTTCTGCACAGGGGCGAAGTCAGGCAGCCCCAAGGCCATCATTTTTCCGCGCTGCCAGTTTTCCTTGAACCAACCGCGGTTATCACCATGGACGGGCAGTTCGTAAAGGATTACCCCGGGGATGGGTGTCTGTGTGGCTGTGAGTTGTTTAGAAAATTCAATGCTCATTAACTACTGGCCCTGTTCTTTGTACTTCGCCTCGGTCTGGGCTTTCTGGGGACGCCACCAACTCTGACTTTCTTGGTACCACTTGATGGTGTCCAGCAGCCCGGCTTCAAAGTTAGCAAACGAGGGACTCCACCCCAGTTCCGTGCGTAGCTTCTGTGACTCTATCGCGTAGCGCAGGTCATGACCGGGGCGGTCCACCACATGATCATAAGCATCCGGTGCCTGGCCCATAAGAGAGAGGATCAACTCAATAACATCCTTGTTATTCTTCTCACCATCTGCCCCTATTAGATAAGTCTCACCAATACGGCCCTTTTCCAGGATGGCAAGCACCGCCGAGGAATGGTCATTGGCATGGATCCAGTCACGCACGTTCTCACCCTTGCCGTATAACTTCGGCCGGATCCCGTCAATGACGTTAGTGATCTGGCGAGGAATGAACTTCTCTACGTGCTGATACGGGCCATAGTTATTCGAGCAATTGCTGATGGTCGCCTTCAAACCAAAGGAACGCACCCAAGCACGCACCAGCATGTCAGAGCCGGCCTTCGTGGAGGAATACGGGCTCGAGGGCGCATACGCAGTGTCTTCAGTGAACCGCTGAGGCTCATCCAATTCAAGATCCCCGTACACCTCATCAGTTGAGATGTGATGGAACCTCGTGTTGTGCTTCCGAGCAGCCTCAATCAACGTGTACGTGCCAATAATGTTCGTCTCTAGAAACGGGCGCGGGTCATGGAGCGAGTTATCGTTATGCGATTCAGCCGCATAATGCACCACAGCATCCGCGTTAGCCACCAACCCATCAACAAGTTCCGCGTCACAAATATCGCCACGAACAAAAACATACCGATCCTCCGGCAGCCCCTTCAACGACGCCAAATTACCGGCATATGTGAGCTTATCCAACACCGTCACGTGCAAATCAGTGTTTTCAAGGACGTAATGGACAAAATTGGAGCCAATGAACCCGGCACCACCGGTCACAAGGAGATTTCGCATACGTACATCATATGGGAACAGTCTCCAGCCTCTGGCTAGATTACCTAGCCCTTCCGGTAGCGCAGATTTATCGGGAATCTCACCGTCGTTTTTTGGTATCTTCACGAGATGCCGCTAGTAATGATGGCAAATTCTCAGTTCTGTCTGTATCTGGCTTTGTAACAGGCGCCTAACCGAGCGCCGCAATTTTGGATCTGAGCTAAAGTGTGGACTGTTGCCATTGGGACATTGATCCACAGTAAAACCCTTATATCCCAACAAAATAAGGAATCCATGAAATTCGTTAGAGTTGCAGCATGTCTCTTGGCAGCTGCGTTGAGTTTTGGGGTCGTACCTGGCGCCAATGCGGCGCCAGTAACAGCTACAGCGACTCCTGCAGCAGATGAAGCACCCTTGGAATCGCAGGAATCATCGCCTACTGGCACTGTCCAACCTGTACCTCCAGCTGTTGCCGACGAATCAGCAACCACTCAGAACAAGCCCGAGCAAAACACCACCGCATCAGACGCTCCGGTCGCAGAGCCCTCTTCTACCCCCACGAATGTTCCAGAACAATCTCTGGTGCCCAGCCCCCCGTCGACTATGGCTCCGGAAGTAGCACTTCGCCCCGTTGACGGGGGTGCGGTGATGGGACAAGCTGGAAAAAATATTCCCAACTCACCAGGCTTGTACGCGGCTTCGCCCTTTTCGACTTTCAAGGAGCCGACCGTTAACGAGCAGCCCCCAGGAACCGACGGCCTTCCTTTGGGGCTGGATGTTAGCGGTTGGCAAGGGAATGTCAACTGGGTGGCGGTGAAGAATGCCGGTGCGCGTTTCGCGTACGTCAAAACATCCGAAGGGCCCTGGACCCTCAACGACTATTTCGCTCAGCAATATAATGGCGCTGCTGGTGTAGGAATAATCCGCGGCGGATACCATTTCGCCAGGCCAAATCTCTCAAGCGGCTCATCTCAAGCAAAGGTAATGCTTGAATCAGGTGGTGGATGGACGTCAGACGGAATGACTCTGCCACCAGCCCTGGACATAGAGGATAATCCCTACGTTAAAACGGACAAAACAAACTTGTGCTACGGACTATCACCAACGGCCTTGGTTGGTTGGATATCAGATTTCACGCAAACTATCAGGGCTGCCACAGGCCGCGACGCCGTGATCTACACAAGCTACTATTTTTGGCAGCAGTGTCTTGGCGGGAGCCAAGCTTTTGCTAGCGCTAATCCGCTCTGGATTGCAGCATATTATGCCTCCAGTCCTTGGATGCCAGGCAAATGGGCTAAACACACCTTCTGGCAGTATGCGAACGACTATGCAGATCAGGCACAAACCAAGCCAGCAACCTTTCCCGGAGACCAGAATGTCTTCAACGGGACTATCGAACAACTCCGGGAGCTTGCCAGTGGCGTCAAGGCCAGCGTCATCGGTATGCCCAAAGGAGCAACTTCCGTCAGCGGAAAGTGGGCGGGGGACAACAAGAGCTATATCGGGTGGTTCAAGAATGGCAAATGGTGCATGGGAATGCCTCGGGATACCAGCAGGTGCTTCTACTACGGCGACACCGGCGATCAGCCCATCGTCGGTGATTGGAACGGAGATGGTCACGAAACCGTTGGCGTTGTTCGAGGAAACAGTTGGTTTTTGAACAACAATTTAAATAAGCTTTCCGTCGATGTAGTTCAATATTATGGAAACGCTACCGACATCCCCATTGTGGGTGACTGGAACGCCGACGGACGAACATCCATTGGCGTATTCCGTGCGGGTAGTTGGTACATGACTAATTCGCACTCCACTTGGCCTGAGGCCAACATTGTCACCCATTTTGGTAACCGGGCAGATACTCCCCTCGTCGGGGACTGGAATGGCGATGGGAAGGACACAACCGGAGTCTGGCGGAACGGATTTTTCTACCTGACGGATACCCTCTCCCCTCCTATTGCCAACACCGTATTTGCATACGGGATACGTTCTGACACACCAACCACGGGTGACTGGAATGGTAATGGGGAGACGACCGTGGGAATTGAGCGGTCTGGAACGTGGCACTTGACCAATAGCTTACGCACGTTGGTTGTTGACTCAAGGCGTTCATAGAGAATTGATGATGGTCCCCGGCATGAATCAGTCCCATCGAGATTCCTATGTGAGAGTATGTCCATTAAACAGACGACGGCGGTGCCAAGCCGACCCGAGGCTGAGGCTGAGGCTGACGCGTTTTGTTGCGCCCCATACTTAGTCAGATCCGTCGCGACGGCGCCGGAGCTTTGGTTATTGTCACCGGATAAGCTCTGAACAAATCAAAAATCAGGCCTCACTAGGTGCTTTCTATGGACTGACTACAGTCGATTTCCCAACCCAAAGACCTGAGAAATGACGCCCTGGCCGCGATAGAAACATGCATCCCAACGCGACTCTCGGCCTCTTCGTTTACCCAGGACTTCCATGGGATCTCACTGCACAGGAATAGCTGAAAGCGAACAGCAACAGGTGAAGTGTATAAGTGGTCATCAGGACCCTCCACGGGTAGATACCTCGCGAAGCATTCGCCTTCGTCAAGATCGTCCATGACCCGCATAATCACCAAAATCGTGCCGTGTGAAACCTTAGGTGAATCGGTGCTCTACAGAGGCCATTCTGGTTCACGCGCAGGGTAGAGTTCAACAACCCACTGTGGGCCCAAGACCCACTGGACTACATCGGTCCGCTCATCGGGAAGCACCAACTTAGACCCACCAAGTTTCAGAAGAGGAAAGCCCCCTGATCAAGCGCCCACGATTTACGGATAATTCTAGTGCACCGTCACACCTAACACTTTCGTTCCCGTAGGATCGACACAAGTACCCGCCTTTAGAGGATCCACACCATCATATGAAAACTGTTCTGCTGCGACTATCGGGATTCACGATCCTGCCTCTTCTGTCGCTGGTAACCCCCCTCCTACTGCTACCTGTTATCTCCGGTTTCGTAGGCGGTCAGGGCGTTTCCAGCGTGATGACCGGTCAGGCCATCGGAACATTTGCCACCACCGTAATTATGTGGGGATGGAACGTTGACGGGCCCGTGGCCATCGCTCGAACAGAACACTTGCAGGAACGGAGCCTGATCTACCTTTCAAGCATTCGTACCCGGTTGACATTGATGGCAGCAGTAATTCCTATCACTATCGTAGTGACCGGCTTAGCAGCTCGAGCTGAGTTCCGTTCGGAAGCTATCAGCATGGCTCTTGCATCAGCATTTATCGGCATGTCACCAGCTTGGTTTTGTATCGGACTGGGGCAGCCACGGCTCTTGGCTATATACGACACCATACCCAGATTTTTGGCAACAATGATGTCCATACCGCTCCTACTCTGGACCAGTCAGTTATGGACATACACCTGCCTGCTAGGAGTGGCTACAGCCATTTCTCTGTGCGTATTTCACCGTAAATACTCGCCAGCAGGAAATTGGTTTCCGTCAAATTTTAGGCGAACCTTTAAGGAAATACGGAGCCAAACAGACACGGCTGGAATCAACGTCGCCAACAGCAGTTACGCTTTTACTGCTGTCCCCATAGCAACTGCAACAACCACAGCTGCAGCTTCAGGGTCGCTAGCAACTGCCGACACTCTCTACAGGTTTGGACTGTTTAGTGTAATTTCGCTCGGTAATGCACTCCAAGCCTGGGTCCTCGAACGCAACGCACCGAACAGCCGCCACAGACAATTACTAGCAATGTACTCACATTTTCTACTCGGAGTGTTAGGGGCAGTAATTTTAACGTTGCTGGGTCCCGCAGTCAGCGAGATCGTTTTCGCGGGTCAGGTACGGGCGGACAGAGTCATTTGTTTCTACTACGGCATAGCTTTTGCCTTTATCTCCGCCAGTCAACCTCTCGTGAGAAATTTACTCATACCTGCTGGTAAGAGCAGGCTGGTACTCACTGGCACAGTTGCCGCTGCCGCAGTAGGTATAAGCGGTATGATTGCCGCCGGGGTCACTGGGCATACTGAAGGGATCGCATTGAGTATGGCTGCCAGCGAATTCGTCCTGTTCATCGCTCTGTTTGCCCCAGCGATCCGACTTCTCAAGGGAGAATATCCAACGAAAAATTCACCATCGACAACGACTGAACCCTAGGAGCACCGCCTCATCCAATTCTTCAGCGCGCATCCTCTTGCTATAGTTTGTAGGATATGAAACCTATGTCTCCCCAACGCGTTCTAATCATCATGCCCGCATGGAATGAAGAGGAAGCCGTTGGCGACACGGTGCGTGAAGTTCTGGCGGCAGATGACTCTTACGACGTACTGGTTGTAAATGATGGCTCGAGTGATTCGACAGCCTCCGTGGCTACGGCAGCTGGCGCCACTCTGCTCAACCTGCCTTTCAACCTAGGTGTTGGCGGGGCCATGCGAGCAGGCTTCAAGTACGCACACCGAACTGGTTATTCTCGAGTAATCCAGGTTGACGCCGATGGCCAACATAACCCAAACGATATTGCAGTAGTGCTTTCCGGCCTCGATACTGCTGATATTTCCATTGGAGCTCGTTTCGCCGATCGAGGCGACTACACAGTAAGCGGGCCCCGTAAATGGGCCATGGTTGTCCTAGCGCAGGTTATTTCTAGGCTTGCAAAGACCCGCCTTACAGACGTAACCAGTGGCTTCCGGGCCGCCAACTCCCGGGCTATCGACCAGTACCTCGATCACTACCCGGCAGAGTACTTAGGCGACACGATTGATTCGTTGGTCGTAGCTCTCCGTTCTGGATGCAAGGTAACTCAAGTGTCCGTTGAAATGCGCCCCAGGCAGGGTGGCACACCCAGCCACAATCCACTGAAAGCGGCCCTATACCTTGGGCGCTCAGCTTTTGCCTTGATATTCGCTTTTACTCGACAACGATCAACAATAGCCATCCACACTCCAGATCAAAGCCAAGGCGGCGGAAAATAAACCATGATCAATCTCGCCCCGTTCATCCTGGCCGTCGCCATCGTTGTCCTAGTTTTTGAGATGCTTCGGCGAAAAAAGTTGCGGGAAAAGTACGCGGTTCTTTGGCTGGTCGTAGGTGCTCTCACTATAATCTTGGCGGCGTTCCCGCACGCTCTGAGCATTGCATCAGACTTGGTAGGGATCGAAATTCCATCCAACCTTCTATTCATGCTCAGCATCCTTCTGCTGTTGGGCGTCTGTCTCCACCTGTCATGGGAAATTTCTTCAGTTGAGGACGAGACACGCACTCTAGCTGAAGAGGTTGCAATTCTCAGAACACAGTTGGAGGCTACAAACCAGCAGCTGCAGTCCCTCTCGCTGAAGAAAGAACACGGTGAATAAGTGTCCCTCGATATCTTTATCCCTTACTGGGGCGAACCTGAATACATGAAAGCCACTATCCAGAGCGTTCTGAATCAAGACACGAACGATTGGCACCTGACCGTTGTAGATGACGCCTACCAAGATTTCACAGTTCAGGAATATCTGAAGAACCTCAATCACTCTCAGATTACCTTCATTCGCAAAGAACTGAATGAGGGAATTACTGCAAATTTTCGAACGTGCGTATCATTGGCACAACGTGACCTGCTTGTTGTTTTAGGCTGTGATGATCTACTTATGCCAAACTATGTTTCCACTATTTTGGCCGCCCATCGAGCCTTCCCAGATGCTTCAATTATCCAGCCCGGCGTCCAAGTTATCGACGAAAATGGAAACAGAGTCCATACACTTGTGGACACTATAAAGCAACGTCTCATCCGCCCCCGCAGCGACGGTCGGCAGCTCCTCTCGGGTGAAAGCCTTGCCTCCAATCTCATGCTCGGGGTCTGGCTCTATTGGCCATCTTTAGCTTTTCGTACACAGAAGATTCAAGAAGTCGACTTCCGTGACGCCTTCCCAATCATCCAAGATGTAGCACTGACCATGGACATGGTCTTCGGCGGAGCTCAGCTGCTTGTCGATCCAACAGTATGCTTCCGCTACCGCCGCCACTCCTCCAGCGCTTCTTCCCTCAAACTTGTTGATGGATCGAGATTCTCGGGTGAACGCGAGTATTTTAATCTTGCAGCGGACCTCGCCCAACGTTTGGGCTGGACGCGCACGGTGCGCGCCTCTAAGTGGCGCTTGACATCACGCGCTCATGCCCTTGCCCTTCTCCCCCAGGCAATCGTCACTCGCAATATGGTCGCCACGAAGGCTTTGACTCGTCATGTGTTTGGAACCTAGTGCGGCCTGCCAAAAAACACAAATAGTCTCTCCTGACTTCCAGCTGCGGTGTGAAGCTCACTAGTAGCCAAACCTTGGACAGCAGTAGCAGTCATCAGACAATCCGGCTCGTTGACCCCAAAATCCATCGGTAGGTCGCCGTACTTAGCCAGCCCAACTACGCAAAACTCACTTAACTGCCTGAATCGAGGCCATGCCGGAACCTTATTTTGCTGTTAATACCCTTGTGCGGGATGATTTACGAATGCGAGGAATCATATTAGCCGGTGGCACGGGCTCAAGGCTTCACCCAATCACACTTGGTATCAGCAAGCAGCTGGTGCCTGTTTACGACAAACCAATGATCTATTACCCGCTGTCTACGCTTATTCTTGCTGGGATACAGGACATCTTAATCATCACAACACCTCAAGATGCTGACCAATTCCACCGGCTCCTCGGCGATGGATCAAAATTTGGTGTAAACCTGACCTACAAACAACAACCATCACCCGACGGCCTCGCTCAGGCCTTCGTATTGGGCTCAAAACACATTGGTCACGGCTCAGTGGCTCTCGCGCTTGGTGACAACATCTTCTACGGGCCGGGTATGGGCACGCAACTCAGACGCCATTCCAACATCGACGGAGGATCGATTTTTGGCTATTGGGTCCGGAACCCAAGTGCCTACGGGGTTGTCGAGTTTGACGGCGATGGGCGTGCCATCTCGCTGGAAGAAAAGCCGGAAAAGCCTAGGAGTAACTACGCGGTACCAGGATTGTACTTTTACGATAATGAGGTAGTTGAGATCGCTCGGAGCCTCAAACCCTCCTCTCGCGGGGAATTGGAAATAACAGATATCAATAAAAACTACTTGGAACGCGGCAAGCTCAGGGTAGAAATATTACCCCGAGGCACCGCCTGGTTGGATACGGGGACGTTCTCTGATCTCAACGATGCCTCAAATTTTGTTCGCACCGTTGAAAATCGACAAGATCTCAAGATTGGGTCGCCGGAAGAAGTTGCTTGGCGTGTTGGGTTCCTCACTAATGACGAATTGAGGGAGCGGGCGGAACCCCTAGTCAAGAGCGGATACGGCTCCTATCTTCTTGGTCTACTTGGGTCCGAGAATGTATAGCCACACACCTTGACACCCTAGTGACTTGCAAGTTTACGAGCCAACCTCACTTCCTCAACAACCTCTCTCTAGCCCTATTATGTTTACCGAATGGAATCTGAATGACCTGGCTAGCAACGTTACCGACTATTGTTGCGTGCGTCATACTCTTGTTCGCACCTGGACTAGTTTTCGGTACTATTTTGGGCTTGCGCGGTTTGTCTCTATTGGCATCATCTCCAGTAATTACGGTTGCTTTCACTTCAGTCACCGCCATTCTGTGTGGCGCCGTCGGTATTCGATGGTCCGTCGTCCCCGTCGTCATTACGGTCCTAGCAGCCTCTTTGGTTGTTTGGTTCCTCAAGTGGTGTGTAAATAGAACACGAAGCGTTACGTTCACTAAACATAAGATGCACTTTAGCCATGCCGGCGCCATTCAAAGCGCAGGTTTTGTAATTGGCTCCCTGACCATCGCTCGCCAATTAACCCGCGTGTTTGGCGCTCCAATGAATATTTCCCAGAGCTTCGATAATATTTTCCACCTAAATGCCGTTCGTTACATTTTGGAAACCGGCAATGCTTCTTCGATGACTGTTGCAGCCATCAACTCCGGCGATCTGCCACCAACTTTCTACCCCGCTGCTTGGCATGGTCTAGCTGCCCTCTTAATCCAGCTGACCGGATCACCGCTGAGTGTTAGTGTAAACGTTCTCAACCTCACTATCGCAGCGCTGGTTTGGACATTGGGATGTATGTTTCTCACGCGTGTCATTGTGGGCCAAAAGCCTTGGGCTGTGGCTTTCGCCGGTGTTTTGGCAGCAAGTTTCTCATCATTTCCAATCCTGCTTCTCGATTTTGGTGTCCTATATCCGAATTTTTTAGCGATAGCCATGCTTCCTTTCGCGTTAGCTACCGTCGCAATATTCTTCGGCCTTAGCACTGACTTCAAATGGGTTCGAGCAGCCCGATATGCGGCAGCGCCTGTGTCCGCAATTGCTCTGGCCATAGCCCACCCCAATGGGTTCATGACTTTACTTGCCCTGAGTCTCCCCATAATTCTGGTGGCGTTCTGGCGACGATACTTCAAGACCAGGTTTTGGCGAGCACACAAGGGAGAAACTGTTGTGATCATTTCGTCACTGATCATAGCTTCCGTAGTTCTTGCTAGAGTCTGGGATTCGGTTCGGCCACCTGCTGAAGCATCCACTTGGGCACCAAGGAACTTGCCTGCGAGCTCAATCGGCGAAATCCTTACTAACTCAGCTATGGGCCGACCCGCCGCATGGATTGTCAGTATCCTAATGGTAGTTGGAATCTATGCTGCCATTCGAGCTGGTAACAACGGCTGGCTTCTTGGATGCTTCATGGTCACGTCGGCACTTTTTGTAATCGTCAGCAGTTTCCCTCAGGCTGACTTTCGGTCTGCTATAACGGGAGTCTGGTACAACGACAGTTTCAGGCTGGCTGCTATCCTCCCCGTCACTGCGCTCCCACTAGCAGCCTTGGGATTTGATTGGATTCATCAGTTAGTAAAAGTCAAAACTGAGACCAGCACCCTCGCAGGGAATGTAGTTGATCGCGTCTCTCCAAAGGTACATTTCGGTCTGCGAACAGTAGCGGGGGTCTTAGTCTTGGTTTTCTTAGCCATCGGCTTGCAGGGCTCGGCCATGAAGTTTGCAAACAGGTCGGCAGCTATGACCTACGAAGAATCCGAGGACGCAGCGCTCGTGTCTATTGATGAGCTTGCCCTGATAACTAAACTCGACCGCCTAGTGCCCGCCGACGATGTTATAGCCGTGAGTCCTTGGACAGGAGCGGCTATGGCTTTCGCCTTAGGCGATCGCTGGACAACGTCCATGCACACGCTGAGTACTTATTCACACAACGTGGAAATCATAAATGCCCACCTGAGAGATGCAGCAACAGATCCCGAAGTTTGTCTTGCTGTTAAGGCCACGCGTGTGCGATATGTTCTTGACTTCGGAGCCAGAGAAGTTCATGGTGGAAGGCATGTCTTCGCCGGATTAGACAACTTGGAGAACTCCAGCGCGTTCGAACTAGTCAGTCAGGTTGGCGAAGCCAAGCTTTACAAACTTATTGCTTGCTAAACGGAGCGCCAGTATTTCGTGAAGAACCCTAACTTCGTGTTGTTGCACGAATGTGACCGTAGCCCTCCGATGCTGAGAGTTCAGACGCCTGCATCTTTTACATGAGTATTTGAGGCTTTGAGGGCTCTTGGTGGTTGGTGGGGGTTTGAGTTCTTGATTTAGCTATGCAAAGGGCCCGTGGCCCTGTTGGGATGAGTGTGTCTAAGCATTCAACCTGGAACAGGACCACGAGCCTTGAACGAGCCTACCGTCATGGCAGTTGACGCTGCCACCACCCTTTTCAATCTGCCTGACTACCGTGTCATCTCAACGACCATCACTACTGATGGTTGCCGCCAAGTGATTGTTGAAAGCGAGCAGCCACCGGGCTGTCCTAGTTGTGGTGTGGTCGCCACGAGGCGGAAGGAACGCCGCTTCCAAAGGATCCGCGACATCCCAGTCGCTGGGAAGATTGAAGTGCTGTGGCGCAAGTACCGCTGGTATTGCCATGAGCCTCTCTGTGAGAGACTGTCGTTCTTTGAATCCACGACCCAAGTCCCATCCCGGGCACGCTCCACAGGTAGACTCCGGGACCACTTGGTGGATGCGGTGATCCGCTCCGGGCTGGCGATGTCAGAGACCGCAGCGAGGTTCGCGGTCTCGTGGTGGATGGTCAGGGCTGCAGTTAATGAAGCAGCCATCATCACTTTGCCTAACGTCGATGAGCTGGCTCCGCGGATGCTTGGTATTGACGAACACCGTTTCCGGTCTGTGCGCTACTTCCAGGACCCAGCATCGAAGACGTGGACTCGTTACGAGCCCTGGATGAGCACGATCGTGGATCTTGATACCGGCCAAGTACTCGGAGTTGTCGACGGCCGAGACCACACAGGTATCGGGGCCTGGCTCATCCAGCGCCCGTTGCGCTGGCGCCTGGCGAGTTCACATCGTCGCGATCGACCCCTCAGCCGCTTTTCGCAAGGCACTACGAATGTGGCTGCCCCGCACGGCCGTTGCAGTGGATCACTTCCACCTAGTCTCCCTGGCGAACCAGGCTGTGACCGAGGTCTGCCAGCAGCTCTCTCACCAGATTCACGGCCGGCGCGGCCGGGCAGTTGACCCAGCGTGGGCGCACCGGATGCTACTCCTGCGTGCCGGCGAGACCCTCTCGGACAGCGCCAAAGACAGGCTGGAGAAGGTCTTCGGTACCGATGATCCGACCGGGAAACTCAGAGCAGCCTGGGAGGTGAAGGAATAAGTCCGGGCACTGCTGCGCACTGGTTCTTTAGAGGACGCAGAGCTGGCCAAGGAGCACCTCGAATACTTGGTGAAGGAATCCAATCAACCAGAAACCACCAGGCTCTGGCGCACCATTTGCCGATGGTGGAAAGAGATCGAAGTCCTCATCGTCACCGGCGCGACCACCGGAAAAGTCGAAGCCAACAACACCACCATCAAGAACATCAAACGCACCGCACGTGGCTACCGCAACCGAAACAACTACAAATCAGTTATTCTCCTAAGAAGTGCCGCCCGAACGACGGCATGACACTCACCCGGGAACCCGAATCCCCACGAACCACGAAGAGCCTACCCGGCTCTCCGTGGTTCGTGGTGAAATCTGGTTTCGTGTCCTTGAACGAAGGTGGCCTGTAGCCTGCGTTGTGATGGATGTTCTGACGTATTCATCAATGACAGTACTACGGGCCTTGACAGAGCTTACTTTGCCGCAGCCTGATGCTGCCACCACGATCTTCAACCTTGAGGACTACCGTGTCATAAAGACCCCAAAATGAACTGCCCCTCAGCATCGATGATGGGTGCGAGGGTATTGATACTGAGTCATCTGACGGTGGGTGGTGAGAACGTATTACGACTTGCCAATGACACGGTATGTGACGCCATCCCATTTGTCTGCAGAGCTGACACGCCGGCCGTCAACAAAGACTTTGATCCCGGGCAGGTCTTCCCTGTTGATCTCGCGGTACTCGGAGTGATCGGCCTGCACGACCGCGGCCTCGACTATCTCCCCGAGATGGTAAGGCATAAATCCAAGCTTAGTCAGCTCTTCATCGGTGTACATAGGGTCGTGGACTAACGCAGTACCGCCCCGTCGTGTGATGGCTGCAACAGCATCGAATACGCCTGAGAAAGCAGTTTCCTTTACGCCTCCGCGATAGGCGGCACCAAGAACGACAACACGAGCCCCGTTCAAGTCGCCGTAGGCGCCTTCGAGTAAACCTATCGTGTAATCGGGCATGCCAGCATTGGCATCACGTGCGGCACGAACCACGGTGGCGTCCGGATCATTCCACAGGTAAAGACGCGGATAAACGGGGATGCAGTGCCCTCCAACGGCAATACCGGGCTGGTGAATGTGACTAAACGGCTGCGAATTGGAGGCCTCGATTACTTGGTAGATGTCAATTCCTGAACTGGCGGCGAAGCGTGCGAACTGATTCGCCAATCCGATGTTGACATCCCGGTAAGTGGTCTCAGCCAACTTCGCAAGTTCGGCACCCTCGGCGGACCCGAGATTCCAGACGCCATTGGGGCGGTTCAGATCGGGGCGATCGTCAAAGTCCAGCATCATCTCATAAAACCCAACAGCTGCGGCAGCCCCGGCATCGGATAATCCTCCCACCAGTTTGGGGTACTTGCGCAGGTCTTCAAAAATTCGGCCGGTGAGCACACGCTCCGGGGAAAACACCAGATGGAAGTCAACACCCTCGACAAGGCCCGAGCCAGTTTCCAACGCAGGCTTCCAACGGTTACGGGTCGTACCAACAGGCAGTGTCGTCTCGTAGGCTACGAGTGTGTTGGGAGTCAGATACTGGGCTAGTTCGGCAGTGGCAATATCCATCCCCCCAAAATCAGGTTTGGCGTCTCGATCAACAAACAAGGGAACCACCAAAACCACAGCGTCTGCTCCCGGTACGGCCTGAGCGTAATCCGTGGTCGCTCTCAGCTTACCGGCCCAGACCAAATCAGAGAGTTTCTCCTGCAAGTGCGCTTCTCCGGGAAACGGTTCATTTCCAGAATTGACTAGGTCAACCACTGTCTGGTTGACGTCTACACCGACCACATCGTGGCCCTTGGAAGCGAACTGGACTGCCAATGGCAATCCGATCTTACCGAGCGCAATGACAGCAATTTTCACGAGTTGTAGCCTTTAACTATGGGCATTAATAACACCGAGTTGATGGGATGATGCCACGGTTTATCTAACAGAATATCGAATCCAACCCAATACCCCCTTTTATTCACGACGCTTCAGGGCACCTGTCAGTCATGGCAGTTGAAACCAAAAGCCGCTTGTACAACAGACGTTGGCGACCCCAACTGTGACACACTCGTCATCCAAGGCACGTTCGCCAAACAGGTAACAACGGCACGAACAACGTTCACTCTATCCGATCCCACTTGCAGTGAGTATTGGTCGTAGCTCTACCTCCGGAACAAGGTAATAGATTTGAGCTGATCTCGGTTCACTCTCATCGTCGCCATCAAAGTGCTATCCACTCCGCGGGGGATACGACCCATCTTTGCGTTCGTGCCGTCTCTCACTTGTTTCTTGACCACATGAAATCCAGGCAACCGCAGATACACTCAGCGGGCTGGCTCTCATGAAAAGCAAAACGGTAATAGTTCCCCACAATAGTGTCTTTGCTGTCAACCCCTACATCGGCACTGCACCCACCTAAAATGCTCTCAGCGTCATCAAACCAGCCCTATGGCACAGCACGGATTTGTCTGCTACTTGACAGTCGCAACCTTTGTTAGCTGTGGCAATCTTGAAACCGCATGAAACTAACAGGCTGTTCGATCTTGTTGGTGCTTACTTCCACGGTGAGAATCCTTCCAATCGACTTTGAGTAGCCATGGACGGGGGAATAGGAGTTCGATTGCTTCTTGCTGTAATCGCTACTACATATGATTCTGACTTCTTGGTGGATTTCGGAATCCAAAAGCGCCACCGTTGCGAAGAAATGCTCTGGGACAGCCGACTAACGTAAGAATTCCTGAGACAAACAGGAATTCTGTCCTATGCAGACGGCAGACTCTTCCTGCTACATGAGTCCCTTTCATGAGGGGCCGCTATGTGAAGCGGCCTATCCCGCGGAGATTGTTCCTCTGTATGCCGCTGCCCTATTCACCGCGTATCTTAGTCACTGCAGCATCAATTGGTCCGTCGAAAATAATTTCGCCATGGTCTAATAGGACTCCCCGGTCGCAGATACGCGAAACAAGATTCAAGTCATGACTGACAACCAGCAGAGTCTTGCCCTCGGCCGCCAATTCCTGAATCTTCGCAATGCACTTCCTCTGGAAAGGTTCGTCTCCCACCGCCAGAATCTCATCGACAAGGAAAACCTCGGGATCGGTATGGACCGCGACGGAAAAAGCAAGCCGCAGGTACATACCCGACGAGTAGAATTTCACTTCGGTGTCAATGAACTTCCCAATTTCGGCGAACTCAACTATAGACTGGAACCGCTCGTTGATTTGGTCTTCCGACATGCCTAAAATGGCTCCGTTGAGGTAGACGTTATCCCGTCCTGAAAGGTCATGGTGGAATCCTGCCCCAACTTCGATCAAGCCAGCAACACGTCCGCGTGTGCGAACCGTGCCCGAGTCGGGGAGCATAACCCCGGAAATATGCTTGAGCAGCGTTGACTTCCCAGAGCCGTTGAACCCCAGCAAGGCCACAGTCTCTCCCTGGTTAACGATCAGGTCCACCCCCTTGAGCGCGTGGAACTTCTCAGAGAGCTCTCCTTTGCGGCCCTTTACTAGCCAAACAAAGGCTTCCTTCAATGATCGGGAATGGCGGAGCACGAACTCCTTGTTGATAGCCCGCACTTCTATTGCTGTTGTCATCTTAGAGCTCCTGTGCAAAACGGCCCTCAAGCCGTTTAAAGGTCAACTGGCCCCACAACAGGATACCGGCAGAAATTAGCAACCCTACGGGAACCCACAAAGTCAGCAGGTGCAGAGGAACTTCGGCTGCCCCGTTTGTTGTGGTCGGCGCCCAGAAGGCGAAGTGAAAGGTTTCTACAGCAATCGAGATCGGGTTTGTCTGGTAAATCGTATACCACGTCTCACCAAGCTTACTCTGCACCATCGTCCATGAATACATGACAGGAGATGCCCAGGTTGCGACCATAAGCAACATGTCCACGAAATTTTCAGAATCTCGAAAATAAACGTTGGCCGCACCAAACAACAGCCCTAACCCAGTCGCAAGCAGTGCCACAATGACAAAGCCAGCAATTGCAGCCGTCACCTGAATAGCGCTTGGTCTCCACCCTGAGAACAGGCAGGCTGCGACAAGTATCAGCAGTTGTGGCACAAAATGCACGGCAGACACCCACACCGAAGCAATCGGGAATAACTGGCGTGGCAGGTAAATCTTCTTAATCAGCCCCCCATTGCCGACGATCGATCGCGCGGCATTGCCCAAGGCTTCCGTAAAGAAGTTAATCAGAATAATGCCCGAGAAAAGGTAAATTGCGTAGTTGGGCAAGCCGCTCTTGTTGGTGGGACTTTGCTCAAGGCCTAGGAAAACTCCTAGTGCGACGTAGAAAACAAGAAATTGCACTCCTGGCTTCACATATGACCACAGAATGCCCAAGACAGAGCCCCGGTATCGAACTTTGAGTTCCTTACGCACAAGCAACTTCAGAAGGAACCGAGCCCGAACCACATCTGCTAGTCCGCCACTCACTCCAGGGCGGACCAGCTCATCATTCTGATGGGTCATAATCGACTAGTTCTCGCTTTTTCCACTGTGTGCGGCAAACGTCTTACCCCATTGCTCCATGGAGGTAATTCTAGGCAGCGCCTCCCTGTATTCGGCACTGAGCCGACTCCAATTTCTCATCAGATCTGCGTATACCCGTCCGCTCGAAGCAATGGATTTGCGCACCTTTTGCGGGTCCCGCTTATACCAAGAAACACTTGTCCCATCAGCCTTGGATACCAATGCGCTGTCGAACTGGGAAATCCGCCACCATTTGTTATCTTGGTGGGCAATCAAAGCTTCAGGGTGCTCCTGATTCACTTCTTGGACGGGCTTTACCAACTGGCGCACAACGTTGCGAACCGCCCATGGGGCCAACGTTGCATAGCTCGGCGGATGGAATCCCTTGCCTCGCCGCGGAAGCTTGTTGGACCTTAGTTGCGGAAAATCATCCAAGTCTGGCTGGAACTGTGTTTCCGAGTACTCAGTACCCAACTTGCGAATCTCACCCAATTTGGTGCCGAGGATCTCGTGCAAAACGTCAGGTCCCCGCAGCAGATCCTGCATAGCCTGCATTCTGGACTGAACTGTAAAATACTGCATGGACATCAGGTGTTTGACGTCAGTTTTAAAAGCGTGTTCGAACAATCCGCCAGCCAGCTTGTAAGGGCTGTGCAGCAAAGCATAAATGTATCTGTTGCGTGCATGGAAATATGCCTGCCAGTCAACAGAGTCATCCTTGTCAATCCAAGAAATATGCCACACAGCGGAGCCGGGCAAGGAAATAGTGGGGAATCCTGCCGCCTTTGCGCGCACACCGTATTCTTGGTCGTCCCATTTGATGAAAACAGGGAGCGCCAAGCCAATTTCACGGATGACCTCAGTGGGGATCAGGCACATCCACCAGCCGTTGTAATCCACGTCAACGCGACGGTGCATCCATGCGGTCTGTCGCAAGTTACCCTGGCTAAAGTCATGACGCATACGCTGACCCGGGTTGGGTTCTACTGGGCGGATCGAGTATGGTTCGATGGTTTCGCCGAAAGTGTGCAGAATATTGCGATCGTGCAGGTCAAACATGTGACCGCCCACGATAGATGGCTTCTTGCAGAAGTCCGCAAACGTGATCATACGCTCGATGCTCTCCGTTTCCAGAACAACATCGTCGTCCAGCAGCAGGACGTAGTCACTTCCGTTCTCCACAGCCTCATACATGCCACGGGCAAAACCACCCGATCCACCAAGATTGTCCTGATTGATCATCCGCAATTTTCCGGCCAAGGCAGATGCCACATCATCAAAACCCTCAGCTTCAGTGACCTTCTGCGATCCTTGGTCAACGACAATAACTTCCCGAACATTCTTCAGGCACTCAATATCGGATGCGAGCAACTCCAAGTTGTTGATACAGAATGACTGCTTGTTCATCGTAGTGATTTCCACAGTCAATGAGCCGTCAATCCTTCGCTCCGCCTCCGTCAGCCATTCGGCTCCTAGGAATTCGAACTGTTCAGCTCCACCTGAAACGTCAAACCAATACCACCCACCGTCGCCGAATGGATTCAAGCTAAGGTCGAAGTCGGTGACGTCATTGTTTCCGGAAACTTGAATTGACTCCACATGCTGCAAAGACCCGCGCGCATTGGACTTGTAAACGCTCACGAGCCCCTGTCCAGAAGTCCTGACGGAAAGACGAACGTCACGGACTGTTGTCCAGCGGCGCCAGTAACTCGCCGCAAATGCGTTGAAGTAGGTCCCGAAAGACACACGCTCTCCAGCGCGAACGGTCATGGAATCGCGGGAAAGGAT
Source organism: Arthrobacter antibioticus (assembly GCF_030063205.1). Classification (GTDB taxonomy): domain Bacteria; phylum Actinomycetota; class Actinomycetes; order Actinomycetales; family Micrococcaceae; genus Specibacter. Next base: position 1,030,590 of record NZ_JASISQ010000001.1, read on the forward strand.
GTCATCGGCGTGGGCTGGCGTCTGCGCAGCCAAAACCATGGCCGACGCCATGACAGCTTCGCGTCGTGAGCCGAAAGCTTCTTCCGTCTCGGCGGCAGCACTGATGGCGAGCCCTGCATCGATGTACAACGGCAGAGTCTCCATCTGATCGCTGTTCGGCAGAATGACGCGCTGAAGTGTGCGCCACTGCTGAGTCTCTGGTGTCGGCGTCGTTTCTTCCATCGTTTCAGTTACGCTCACGCGTCAACTCCTCCGCTTTGCAGCTTCGCACCACCGGTGAAGTGTGGCTTGATCTTGTTGTCATACATGTTCAGGGCCGATCCGATGGCCATGTGCATATCCAGGTACTTGTACGTGCCGAGGCGGCCACCAAACAGCACGTTGGACTCTCCGCGAGCAAGGTCGCGGTAGGCCAGCAGTTTGTTGCGGTCATCTGTTGTGTTGACCGGGTAATAAGGCTCGTCGCCCTTCTCGGCGAAACGCGAGAACTCACGCATGATGACAGTGGCGTCCTTGGTGTAGGCACGCTCTGGGTGGAAGTGACGGAACTCGTGGATACGCGTGTAAGGCACATTCTCATCCGGGTAGTTCATGACTGAACAGCCCTGGAAGTCCTCGATTGGGAGAACTTCCTGCTCCAAATCAATGGTCCGCCAAGACAGATCACCCTCGGCATAATCAAAGTAACGGTCCACTGCACCCGTGTAAATGACAGGGACCTGGCCGGTAACAGCCTTACGACCGTACTGACCGTCGTCAAAGAAGTCAGTATTCAGCACAACTTCAATGTTCGGGTGGTCCGCCATCCGCTCAATCCACGCGGTGTAGCCGTCAACCGGCAATCCCTCATGGGTGTCGCTGAAGTACCGGTTGTCATAGTTGTAACGAACAGGCAGTCGGGAAATGATCTCCGCCGGCAGATCCTTGGGATCCGTCTGCCACTGCTTGCCGGTGTAATGCTTGATGAACGCCTCATACAAGGGGCGCCCGATCAGCTGGATGCCCTTGTCATTCAAGTTGCTCGGGTCTGTTCCGGCAAGTTCCCCGGCCTGCTCCTGGATCAGCGCCCGCGCCTCACCCGGGCCCATTGAGGAACGGAAGAATTGGTTAATCGTGCCCAGGTTAATGGGCATTTGGTAAACCTCACCCTTATGGGAGGTATAAACCTTGTGCTGGTAGTTGGTGAACTGGGTAAAACGGTTCACATACTCCCACACACGCTCATTGGAAGTGTGGAACAGATGCGCACCGTAACGGTGCACCTCAATGCCTGTCTGGGCCTCGTTCTCGCTGTAGGCATTGCCGCCGATGTGGTGGCGGCGGTCCAAAACGACCACCTTCAGTCCCAACTCTGTGGCGGCACGTTCTGCAATAGTCAGGCCAAAGAAACCCGAACCAACGACGACTAAGTCAGCGTTCACAAACTCTCCTGTATAGCGTGGTGAAAATTATGGGCATAACAATGCCAAGGTCTAACACCCTAGGTTACCTGAACGTTACCCATTGCTTCTGCTCAGGTGGTCTTACTCACAGCTTCAGCCAAGAATGCCAGCACGTTAATTCTTCCACAGGCTCTGCCGGAAGCTTGCCTATTCACACTGTACGACGCCGGATCTTGCCATCGCTGGCATCCCACCTAGGCTCAAAAATAGCAAAGTGAATAAGGCCCACTTGCGTATGGGTTACGGGAGGAGTTCGCGGCTTTAGTTCGCTGCGGGAAGGGAAATGTCATGTTGCTTGAGCTCACCTTGGTGGCCGGAGTGCCCGCGGCTGAAACAACTGATCGCCTCAGTGATAATGCACTTTTTTCGCCTACAGAGCTGACCATCACATGGCCTCCTGGCATACAAGAGGGGGACTGTTCCGGGCTATCTCTGCAGCAGGCCTTGGCGAAACGCTGGGCAGGCAACTCCTTCACCGTCGACGGCATACTCCTAAGTACTTTAATGGCCGGAATTGCCCCGCTGGTGAACGGCGCCATTGTCGTAGCCTCTCGGACTAAATCACCCGGCGTGGTAACCGCCGGTGGTTCCAGCTGCAGCGACGCCAATGACAACGCTGAGGCAAAAAAGCCTGGTGATTCCGCGGCCGCTCCAGAGAAGCTCACTGCAGGTCAGGGACTGGCTGCTGTCTTGGCGGTGAGTTCGGGGCCCAATGCAGGGGCTGTCTTTGCCTTGCACCGTGGCAGCTACACCCTGGGCCGTGGCCACTGCCAGATCAGGATCGCAGATCCAGCCATTTCTCGGCATCACGGCACCTTGATTGTTGGCGCCCACAACATCACTCTGACAACGGCACATGGGTCAGCAGGATTTATGATTCGTTGCCTTGCCGGTTCCCCCACAGCGGAGGGAACGCCACTCAAAGACACCACGATTCTGCAAGTGGGTCACTCCATTCTCTGTGGCAACAGCTGCCTAGAACTCAGATTCCGGGACGGAGGTCTTTTTGGTTCCGCTTCAGTCCCTGCCCAAAGCCGCACAAGAACCAAGAGTGCAACAGGCACCACGTGGCCGTTGAATCCCGCGGCATTGGAAACTATTTTTGTGCAGAACCCTTCAGGAGCCTCCCGAGGAAGAATGCCGCTGCTGATTGCCGGGTGCCTACCGTTGGTGATCGGTATTGTGCTGGCTCTGTTGACTGGCTCATGGATGTTTCTCGCGTTTTCCGCCATGGGTGCAATAACTGTTCTAGTCCCGCTCTTTAGCGGGACAAAACACCGAAAAGCCCTTCAAGATGCCGTGCTCCAAGCGGCCCGACAAGATGCCGACAGGCGTTCTCAGATCTTCCCTGATGCCGGCACTTTAACCATTGCTGTGCAGGCAGGTTCCGGCCATCCACGAGCCAGGCCACCTTGCATGGCAGCTGCGCTGCGTGTTGGCACGGCGAACGAACCCGCGGCTGTAGCCCCGTCACCCACAGACCCGTTATTTTCAGCCCCGCTAATTCCCGGGCTGCCATTCAGTGTGTTGCTGGGGGACCAGCTAGTGACCGTCTGCGGCCCGCCCTCCCCCTTGATGGCTCTTCTGCGCTTCGCGTTGATGCAATTGGATGCGGCCGCCATTTCCGTAGTGCTTGTTGGTCCCGCCCACACTCTTCCCTTGGCCGCACGGTTCCTGCCCAACACCGTGCTTACAACCTCAGCGCAGTCCACCGTCAAAGCGCTGGATGATCTGGGTCAAAATGACCTCCACCGCGATGACAGCCATGACAGCCATGACACTGAGCATCTGTTGGGTGTCCTAATCATTGTCAATGAAACGATTGACCCACTGGCCTTCTCTATCCCCGGGCTGTGTATCCTGCACTTTGCCGGGCTTGATCCAGGTCTGTATTCCCCCTCCACATTGGTGCAGCTTCGGGTTGAGGGAACGTCCATGATAGGAACATTTGCTGGCCGGAATTTTGTGCCTGACGGAGTTCCTGAAGCCGTCTTTGACAGCTATGCACGCTGTCGCTGTACCCCCTGCAGTGTGAGCGAGTCACGAGTGCGGAAATCTCTATCCACAAACTCCCTGCCTCTGCCAGAGGACAGCACAATTGCAGCTTTGCAGCAGCAGTGGAAGCTCTCGGCAGCTGCACCACTGCGCCCCATTGCCGTGGGCCAGTCCAGAACCGGCCCCACCCTGTTTGACTTCCAACACGACGGCCCACACCTACTGGTCGCCGGGACCACTGGCTCAGGAAAGTCAGAATTCCTGAGGACTTTAGTGGGCAGCTTGGCAGCAGCCCACTCCCCCGCTGATCTGCAATTTATCTTTATCGATTTCAAGGGCGGGGCTGGTTTGGGTGTTTTGACGAAACTGCCGCACACAAGTTCACTTATTACTGACTTGAGCGGTCAGGGAATGGACCGAACATTGGCATCTTTGGGTGCCGAGCTGAGCCACCGTGAAGCCGCGCTGGCCGCTGTCGAGGCTTCAGAGAGTGATCAGTACCGGTCCATAGTGCGCCACCATATTCCACCTGTTCTTGCGGGTGAACCGGGTCATCATGCCATGACCCATCTTGTGATCGTTGTTGATGAGTTCAGAGTCCTGGTCGATCAGTTCCCCGACGCCATGATCGAGCTGATGCGCATTGCCGCCTTGGGAAGGTCGCTAGGAGTTCATTTGGTCTTGGCAACACAACGGCCCCAAGGTGCGATCAATGCCGACATTCGAGCGAACATCACCAGCTCCATTTGCCTTCGAGTGCAATCTACCTTCGATTCCTCCGACGTTCTTGGCAGCGGCGTAGCCGCCAGCATCAGCGTCAATACCCCCGGCCGGGCCTACATCAGCCGGGCTGCGTCAACCCCTGAGGAGTTTCAAAGCGCCACTTTGTATCTCCCGGTCACAGGAACCTGCACGCTACCACTGGTACAGTGCTCCGAGGACCGGCTCCGCGCAGTTCCGCCCTCATCACCTGGTTCAGAAACTCCTTCAAGCGATGCAGGCGCCGTTGGCGCACTTTTGACACGCGCTTGGCAGCAACTCTGCGCATCAGAGGTGGAGTTGTTCGCGGCCCCTGCCATCGTTGCTGCCGAGCTACCAGCGGTAGTTGACCTCACTGCAGTAGACCTCACTGCAGTAGACCACATTGCAGGTGACCACCCCACCGAACAGGGCGCAAAAACCACCGAGTGTTCCGTGAAGTTGGGCGTGATCGATGTTCCCCAAAGCCAGTCGCTCGAGTCCTTACACTGGCAACCCCAACTGCACTCGCACCTAGCATTTTTTGGCACAGGATCGCAGACATCGGCAGCCATAGCGTTAGTAGTGAGCCAGTTGTTAGCCAATAATGCCGTTGCCACTACCAAAACTCAAGATACGGGACGCCCTGTCACCCCACTGCTGTATCTCCTTGACGGCGATGGTTCTCTAGCGTCATTCGCCGATTGCCCTTGGGTGGGTAGCCGCATAACACCAGAAAACTTGCGAACAGCCTGGCATCTAGTGGGCAGGCTGGCAGAGACGGCCAAGACAAGCACCAAGTTATTTGTCCTTTGTATTACCGATTGGGGCCGGTGGGTGACTGCTTTCAGATCCAGCCCTTGGCAAGACGCTGAAGATCGCATTGCTGAACTAGTCCGCTTCAGCCAACCAAATTTGGTTGTGGTGGTCAGCGGAGGCCGTGAGCTCTTGACTGCCGCATTTCTCGCAGCCGTTCCCAATAGGGCATTTCTTAGCTGCGGCACCACTACCGAAACCACCATGCTCTGGCCCAAACTCCCGCGCTTCAATCCAATGCCAGGAAGGGCCGCCATTGCCGGACCCATCAACGCCCAAGGCAGACCCGGCGGCGGTACCTCAATGCGGATAGCCCAACTCGGCAAAGCCCCAGGAAGTGGTGACGCTCCCGCTCTGGCACAGCGAAGTCGTGCCACCGGCACGCTACTCATCGAGCCCCTGCCCACTACTCTCTCCATGGCACAGATGACGGCAGTGACTGGCGGTAATAAGTACGCAACTACTGCCCCTGTTGCCTCTGGACGGAGCATTACTTTGGGACTGGGCGGCGACGGCCATCAGGTGGTGGAGGTTGTCCTGGCACCGGGTGGCGTCTTGGCCGTGATTGGTGGACCCTCGGCGGGAAAAACAAGCCTTATTAAGGCGCTAACGCTGCTTAATGGTTCTTCAGGCTGTGATTTCACAACCACATCTAAAAGACCGAGTTCCATGAAACATGTTTCGATGGACCAGACAGGTGCGGGTTCCATTCTATGGCTGGACGATGCTGCTTCTCTGAGCGCTCAAGAACTGCTCCAAGCAACTCGAAGCCTGGCGTCCGGAGCGGCAATAGTCGCCGCATTCACCTACCCCGGCCCTGCCGTTTCAGCGTTGCCGTTGGAGTGGGGACTCAGGGCTGCTCAGCAGGGAGTAGTGCTCAGACCGCAGCGTCCCAGTGATGGAGACCTCTTTGGTGTTCGGTTGGACACTGCGGGTGCTGAACCACCTGGGCGAGGTGTGCTTCTTGACCACGGCCACCGGCGTTGGTTCCAGTTTCCGTCTCCAGAAATGGGCGTGCCGGAAGTGAGGTTCTAAAATGGTCCAGAACAGGAGGGCCGGAGTATTAAATGACGTTGTTTTCTGCCCCAGTGCGCAGTGAAAAAGCAACCACTTTTGGCGTAAACAGAAAATACACTGTGGCCACAGGCGGCAGCAACAACAAAAGTCCCAGCCCAATGGTGCCCGCAACGAGTGCCGGCACCGCAATGGCCACCATCAACAACTGCCAAACGAACGCCGCCGAGCGGGTCCATCGAAACCCTCTAAACGCATTAACGGCCACGGCGCCAAGCCCTGCTGCCAACGCTAGAAGCAGCACGATTAAAAACACGGCACTGGCCATGGAATGTGGTGTCTGAGTCAACGCGGAGAAGATCGAGTATAAGCCCATAGCCCCGATCGCCAGCGCTTCAATACCAACAACGATTGCCACCACGTAAACGCCAACTGGGCGAGACAATTCGGTACTTGGGACGCTGGGTTCCACCAGCTCAGGCTCTTGGAAATGGGGCATTTTGGCAGGGTTTTCAGGATCTTTTGGCACAAGAGCACCCTACCGGATATAGCTTGACGTGGGCTATGAAGCGACTCTCGGCGCCGGCCGAAGGCAATGAGTTGTTGTGATGTAACCCTCACGGTTATAAGCTAATATTTCCATCATTACCTCTTGTTTACGCAGAGTTAACATGACACGATTAACTCAATGACCTAAACAGGCCCAAGACGGGCCTTTTCTTATGTGGCCAAAAGTGAATTTTTTCACAAGTTGCCCGCCGTTCTAAAAGGAGTGAGTGATCAGCATGGACTGGCGTAGTCGCGCAGCCTGCCTCGACAAGGACCCGGAGCTGTTTTTCCCTGTGGGAAACACTGGCCCGGCCTTGCTACAAATCGAGGAAGCAAAGAGCGTATGCCGTCGCTGTCCCGTGATTGACACCTGCTTGAAGTGGGCCATTGAATCAGGACAAGACGCAGGAGTTTGGGGTGGCTTGAGCGAGGATGAACGCCGCGCCATGAAGCGTCGTGCAGCCCGCGCCCGTCGCGCCAGCTAGCTTAACTTCTTCACCCAACCCGCAGCAGAGATTAAAACCGTGCTAGTCACGAATTTTTCCTCTCCGCTGCGGGTTTGTTTGTTTAATGCCGACTGATCAGCGCCATCTGTAGCTCAACCACCGTGCCGCCTCCCTCCCGAGGCGACCATTCAATAGTGCCGCCCAACTCACTGGTAACAAGTGTCCGCACAATCTGCAGCCCCAGCCCCTCGGTAATGTTTCCTTCAGGTAGGCCCACACCGTCGTCAGCTATGGTCACGGTCAATGCGTCATCATTTGATTCGTTCTTATACCTACGCGCGTTGAGCCACACTGTCCCTTCGCGGTCCTGCAGGCCATGTTCAACAGCATTGGCCACGAGTTCATTGATGACAAGCGCCAGCGGAGTAGCGAAATCGCTGGGCAGCTCCTCAAATGCACCCTCTTTTTCAGTACGTACACGCTGTGACGGCGAAGCCACCTCCGCTGACAATCTGAACTGCCTGTCAATGAGCTCATCAAAGTCAACGTTTTGAGCCAGGCCCTGAGAGAGGGTTTCGTGGACCAAGGCAATCGTTGAGACTCGACGCATGGCCTGCTCCAGGCCCTGTTTGCCTTCTTCGCTTTGCATGCGCCGGGACTGCATACGCAAAAGAGCTGACACGGTCTGAAGATTATTTTTGACTCTGTGGTGGATTTCGCGGATGGTGGCGTCCTTTGACACCAGCTCCTGTTCCCTGCGGCGAAGTTCAGAAACGTCGCGGCACAAAACCAAGGCGCCAAACCGCTCGGTAGCATCTCGCAACGGAATGGCGCGCAGAGAAAGACTTACTCCTCGCGACTCAATCTCGGTACGCCACGGCATTCGTCCTGTGACAACCAGCGGCAACGTTTCATCCACCATTCGCCGGTCCTTAAGCAGGCCGGTGGTCACCTCCGCCAGTGAACGACCTTCCAATGATTCCCCGTCACCTAGCCGACGGAAGGCTGAGACACCATTGGGGCTTGCGTACTGAACAATCCCATCAACGTCAAGACGCAGCAACCCGTCACCCACACGAGGAGCACCGCGCCTGGAACCCGTGGGCGAGGCAAAATCTGGCCACAGTCCCAAAGTGCCCATCTTCAGTAGATCGTAGGCACATTGGCGGTAGGTCAATTCAAGTCTTGAGGGCATACGTGAACTGGACAGGTCCATGTGTGTGGTGATCACAGCCAGTGTGCGCCCGTTGCGGACCATAGGGATGGCCTCAACGCGCATAGCCATGTCCGCGTGCCAGACCTTCGTTTCATGTGAGCGTTCAATGTTCTGGCTTTTCCATGCCAGCTGAACCAGCGGCTCAAGCAGCGGTTGGATCCGCTCCCCCACGAAGTCCGCATGAAACATGGTGTGGGAGGTAGAGGGGCGTACATGGGCCAAGGCCACATAGCCTTCGTGGTTGTTTGATGGGAACCATAAGACCAGGTCCGCGAAGGATAAATCAGCGATCATCTGCCAATCACCGACCAGTAAATGCAGCCATTCGGCATCACCCGGGCCCAGCCCTGAGCTATCTCTGATCATGTCGGCAAAGACTGCCATGCTGGCTCCTTAAAGATGGGTGGCGGTGCCCGCTGCAGACAACAGGCACCGCACAAGCGGTTGCAACCATGCAATTGCACCCGCCCACAACGAGGGCTTCTCTAGCGCCGCACTATTGAACGCAAGAGCCTCAATGCTACAGACAAAGAAGCCATATCATCTTGTTCAAGCTCGTTTACCTCCGCAAACATCCGAACGGCACGGGCCAACTGTTCCTCATTGGCTTTCTCCCACACCTCAATTCGCTCCGACGTGGACATACCCTTTTCGGTGCTTTCCATGACATTGCGTGTCATGTCTGCAGTTGTCGCATATAGATCATCACGCAGTGCCGCACGAGCCAGCGCTTGCCACCTATCATTGCGCGGAAGCGCCGTGATGCGTTCAAGCAAGGCATCCACTCCGTAGCGGTTGTACAGGGCGTAGTAGACACTGGCCACGTTTTCCTGCGGTTCGGATAGCGCCTCACTCACCTTTGCCACATCCAGCAGCGGGTACGTCTCGAACAGTTCAGCCCAGCGGCTACCCAACGCATCCGGCATCTCAAAGGATGCAGCCCGGCTAGTCCACGTTGCAACCCGTTCCACGTCAACGCCTTGGAAGAAGTCGCCCATGTGCGTGCCCAAGGCACCCACAACCGGCTTGAAACGGTTGACCAGGTCTTCAACGCTCTGCTGCCCAATGCCTTCGTTCACCAGCCACCGCACGGAGCGGTCAAGTAAGCGGCGCATATCCAGATGAACTGTGCACCACTGCTCAGTCGGGAAGGCCGGCGGCAGTTCACGCAACGCTGCATTCATCGAGGCGAAGTCAAAGATTTCATGCAGCGCAACAAAGGCCTTGGCTACTACAAGCTCATTGGCTGAGGACTCCTCCATGACACGGAAGGCAAAAGTGATGCCACCAACATTGACCATGTCGTTTGCCACTACCGTTGCAATAATCTCCTTGCGCAGCGGATGGGTGTCCAGCTCCGCGTCAAAGCGCTCGGCTACTGCTGCTGGGAAATAACGACGCAGCGTTGATTTGAACCAAGGGTCATTGGCGAGGTCACTATCACTAAGAGCCGTTGCCAGTTCCATCTTGGCGTAGGCGAGCAGGACTGCCAGCTCAGGGGAGGTTAGTCCCTGCCCGGCGCTCAAGCGCTCCTGCAACTCTGCGTTGCTTGGTAGCGCCTCAAGTTCACGGTTCAAGTCGGCATGTTCTTCCAACCAGTCCATGAATCGTTCGTAGCTGGGGCTCCATTCAACAACACGCTGGCGGTCGTTGAGCAACAAAATATTCTGCGCGATGTTATCTTCCAGAACCAGATGTCCAATTTCATCGGTCATGGACATGAGGAACTCGGTGCGCTCAGCGGGATCCAGCTTTCCTGCCGCTACCATCCGGTCAACAAAGATCTTGATGTTCACTTCATGGTCTGAACAGTCAACCCCGGCCGAGTTATCGATGGCATCAGTGTTTAGGATGACCCCGTGAAGGGCTGCCTCTACGCGGCCGTGCTGGGTCATGCCAAGGTTTCCACCTTCACCGATGATCTTCACACGCAGGTCGGCGCCGTCAACACGGATAGCGTCATTGGTTTTATCTCCCACTGACACATGGCTTTCAGTGCTTGCCTTGATGTAGGTGCCGATGCCGCCGTTGTACAGCAGATCAGTGGGTGCCAGGAGCACTGCGCGAAGCAACTCTGGTGGGCTGAGTTTCACAGTTCCCTCGGGTAGTCCAAGAGAGGCGCACACTTCAGGGGAAATGGGGATTGACTTGAGCGTGCGTGAGTAAACGCCGCCACCTGCACTGATGAGGTCCTTGTTGTAGTCCTGCCACGATGAACGCGGCAAGTTATACAACCGCTGACGCTCGTCAAAGGAAGCACCCGCTGCAGGGGTGGGGTCAAGGAAAATGTCTCTGTGGTCAAAGGCCGCAACCAAGCGTACGTGACGGGTGCGAAGCAGACCGTTGCCAAACACGTCTCCTGACATGTCCCCCACGCCAACTGCCGTGAACTCCTGAGTTTGGGTGTCCAGATCGAACTCGCTAAAGTGGCGTTTCACCGATTCCCACGCACCGCGAGCGGTGATGCCCATGGCCTTATGGTCATAACCAACGGAGCCGCCCGAGGCGAACGCGTCGCCAAGCCAGAAGTTGTAATCTGCAGAGATGGCGTTCGCAGTATCGGAGAACGAGGCCGTTCCCTTATCTGCCGCTACCACCATGTAGATGTCATCCTCGTCGTGGCGGACCACGTTTTCCGGGGGAACAACCACTTCGCCCTCGGCGGTGACAACCAAGTTATCGGTGACGTCAAGTAACCCGCGGATGAATGTCTTGTAGCTTTCCTTGCCCTCTGTTATCCAGGCCCCACGATCAACAGCTGGGTTGGGGAGCGCCTTGGCAAAGAAGCCTCCCTTAGCTCCGGTGGGAACAATGACAGCATTCTTCACTGTCTGTGCTTTCACTAGCCCCAGTACTTCCGTGCGGAAGTCTTCCCGACGATCTGACCAGCGCAGCCCGCCACGGGCAACCTTGCCAAAGCGCAAGTGTGTACCTTCCACGCGAGGTGAGTAAACCCAGATTTCAAACATGGGCCGTGGTGCCGGCAGTCCTTCGATGGCTGACGGGTCAAATTTGATGCTCAGGTAGTCGCGGTCGCGGTAGTAGTTGGTCCGCAGCGTTGAATCAACAAGGTTGGCAAAGGTCCGCAGAACCCTGTCCGCATCCAGGGTAGGAACGCTTTCCAGCGCTTCGTCCAGGCGGCCATGAACTTCGGCCTGCAACGCGGAGCGATCAGCGTCCTCAACAGCGGGGTCGAAACGTGCCTCAAATAGTTCAACGAGCGCACGAGTGACGGCCACGTTGTGCAATAAGGTGTCAGCAATGAATCCATAGGAGTTGGTATTGCCCATTTGGCGCAGGTACTTGGCGTATGCGCGCAGGATGACGACTTGGCGCCAGTGCATCCCCTCCGTGAGAACCAGGCGGTCAAAGTTATCCGACTCGCTCAGTCCTGTGATGGCTGCGGCGAAGGCCTGCGTGAGCAGTCCTGCCGTGGCTATTGGATCAACACCGGCAGGGTATTTCAGGCCCAGGTCGTAGAGGAAGAAATCGCGTTTATCCGCGGTTTCAACTTCGAAGGGCCGCTCTTCAAGGACTTCAATGCCAAGGTTGTGGAAGAACGGCAGGATTTTGCTGAGACTTTTCGGATGAGCCATATATAACTTGACTCGAGCGTCCTCGTCCAGACCAGTCCCGGCAGGCAGGTAAACATGCATGCCCGGTGCGCACTTTTCCGGGGCTAGGCCGGCTTCAATGGCGCTCTTGTACTGGGCGTCAAAGTTCTCAAAGCGAGTGATGTCAACTAATGCATCCTCGACCTCAAAATCGACCCTGTAGCTTGGCGGAAATGCTTCGGACCACTTCTCGACCAAGCGTTCGGCGACCTCGAGATGCTCGGAATCACGCAGTACCTTGGCAATGCCTTCGGGCCATGACCGGGCTGCACGAACCAGGCGCTGTTCCAGCTCGGCTACGTGAAGATCGGCCGGAACCCTGTAGTCCTTGGACAGACGGATACGGAAGAACAAGCGGGCTAGTGCCGATTCACTCATACGAGCTTCAAAGTCGATCGAACTGGCGTTGAAGGTGCGGGTGAGCTCCTCCTCAATCCGGTGGCGCACAGCTGTTGTGTAGCGGTCACGAGGAATGTACACCAAAGCGGACATAAAGCGCCCGTAGATATCGGGACGCAGGAACAACCTTGTGCGACGGCGTTCGGCCAGCCGCAGGATGCCGTTGGCAATCTCGATCAGGTCAGCAACCTCAATTTGGAACAGCTCATCGCGCGGGTAGGTCTCAAGAACTGCAAACAGGTCCTTGCCCGAGTGTGAGTTGGGCGGGAACCCAAAGTGACGCAAAACGGCGTCGACTTTTTCTCGCACAACAGGGATGTTGCGTACCGAACCGGTGTAAACGGCTGAGGAGAAGAGCCCAATAAAGCGTTGCTCGCCATTGACATTGCCTTGGGAGTCAAAGGACTTAACTCCAATGTAATCAAGGTAGGCACCGCGATGCACTGTGGAGCGAGAGTTGGCCTTGGTGATAACCAGCACGCGCTTCTCACGCGCCTTGCGTCGACCAGTGGTTGTTAGGTGCTGGACTGTGGGGTGACTCGAACCGTCGCGCAGGAGCCCTAGGCCGCTTCCTTCACGGTTGACCAACACGTCTTCGCCGTCTCGCTTATCCAGGTCGTATTCACGGTAACCAAGAAAGGTGAAGTTATCTGCCTCCATCCAATGCAGGAGATCTTCGGCTTCACGGAGGTCCACCAGGGACTCTCCGGCCAAGGCGGTGGCCAAAATTTCGGCTCGGCTCAGAGCCTTCTCTCGCATGGCCGGCCAGTCTTCAACGGCGGCGCGGACGTTTGCTAGTACCTTCTCGAGTCCGGCAAGAAGTTCCTCCTTGGCGGGCTCGCTGATCTTGGAAATTTCAACGGCAATCCAAGATTCTAGGAAAGCACTATTGTCACCGTCTCCAAGGAGGTGGGAGATGTTTGGCATCGCAGAGGTATCGCCGCTGGCAACTCCCGCGTGGGAAGGAACTTTTGTTACAGAGGTAAGCTCATTGCTTCCCTTATCGCGGGCAACGACAAAGACAGGGTGAGTCACGAGGTGGATGGCAAGTTTCTGTCGCAAGAGTTCTGCGCTGACGGAGTCAACAAGGAACGGCATGTCATCGGTGATGATATAAACAACGCTGGCATCCGGTTCATCGTGGATGAGGACCTTAGCCTGGCCTGACGTGCGCTTGGCTGCGAGCTCCTGGTGGGCAAACGCCCGTGCGCTGAGGAGTTCGGGATCGTAGCGAGCAGCATCCTCATCGGATAGTTGCACAAAGTAGTCATTCAGGAACGACTGGCCACCATAACGGCTCTGGTCCCGTACAGGTTGATGGCTGGGTGAGTGCAATGACATGAATTAACGCCTCCGTGAAAGAGTTAAGACCGCCTCTTTGCGATCCTCCCACTGAGCCTAGCCCTGATATTCAACCCTTGCTGTGGCTTTTGCTACAGCAATTTTCAACATTCGTTGGTCAGCTGCACAATCCATGTCGGCAATGGCGAGACGCAAGGGCGCTTCTGCGGCGATCTCTTGTAAAAGACGGCCCTCAAGAAGTGCTTTGTCCGTGAGTTCAGGATCCCATGGCAGAAAATGCTTGATGCTCTGGGCTGGACCAAAACGTTCCCACGCTTGAGCCAACGACTTCTCTGGATTCCCACCCACCGCTTTGCGCCGCACCTTATTAGCCACAACACGCACCTCAACGGCCGGATAATTTTGCGCTAGTTCGCTCAGCCCGCGGATGAGCCGCGGAATTCCAATGGGATCGCTGTTGCCCACCGCATAGACCAGATCCGCCTGCCCCAAGACCGTCAAAGTGGCCGCATTACGCCTCGGAGCCACAGTGTCATAGCTAAGCTCCTCGTCATTTTCCAGCGAGAAACCACAATCTACAATGACCAGGTCCCAGAGTTCGCAGGCCAACCTCAGAACACGAGCCACCGCTGCTGCCCGCAATTCCGGCCACCTATCAGCCCGGGTCAGCCCCGTCAGCAGTGAGAAGGTACCTCCGTGAAACACCACCTGTGTTGCCGTTTTAGCCAAGTCTGCCAGGGTCAGGCTCCCTTGGTCAGCCGCGCGGCAGGCGTGGGCGAAGGACGCGGCCTCATCCAGCAGTCCCAGGGCCGCTGCAACGCTCGCCCCGTAGCTGTCCGCATCAATCAGCATCACTTGCCGTCCCGAAGCAGCCTGTTCGGCTGCAAGGTTGATGGAGATAGTTGTCCGGCCGGGAGATCCAATGGGACCCCACACGGCCACCAGTGTCCCAGGGCCGGAACCCTGCTCCGGCGGTCCTTGCACAATTGTTGCTTTCCGCCGCCTCAATTTGCGTTGCTTTACTTCGGTGGCGTCTCTGACTTGCTCCACAATGGCTCCACCGCGTGTGGCTCCACCGCGCGGCTCCGCACCGCCATGTCCAGGACGCAGGCGCTTGGCCGCCGAAGACTTTTTCTCTACTTTTCTTGTTTCTGCCGCGGCATTTTCCGGGCTGCCGCTTGGGACCTCGCCGGCGTGGTGAACAGCGCCGCTGGCAGGTTCAGCGTCAAGTACGGCTCCGGGTGGGGCCGTGGGGAACGGTAGCTGAGAGCCTAAATCCTGTTGGGGAGCCAGTGCGGTTACCTGTGCCGGAACAGAAAATCCCGAGTACCCGGGATGCTTACGTCCCTCAAGGGCACTGTGAACAACCGTCAGCAGTTCCTGGGCCGTGACCTGTTCGGTGACGACCGTGGCCCCTATGCTACGCAAGCGTTGAGCCTCTTCCGATGAGAGGGCCACAGCGACAATACTGACCCCCACTGCCGTGAGCCGGTCAACAAGTGTTGCCGAAAGTTCGCTGGAGAACGCGGCTACAACCGCTACTTGCGCCAGGCCACTTTGGCAGGCGGCAAGAAGCTCCACCAACTCTGGACAACGCCGCACTATCCGCAGCTCATGGTGCTGTTTCATCAGTTCATCAATGACGCCACCGGCTGTGTCCCCCACCGCAACCACGGTGATCACGCTCATGGGGCAGCCCCAGGATTCCATACCACTGCAACTTTGGCTTTATTGGCTACCGCCCCCAGAAATTTAGGCATCTGCACATCCGTGACGAGCACCATCAGTTGCATGTTCTTACCGGATCCCAACGAGGAAGATGAAACGTTTAGGGCGGCAACCTCCGCACCGGGCAGCATGAGCACCGGCGGCTGGTAGCCGTTTCTTTCATCCGGTAAAGCAACCCAAACGTCCACGCGGGAACCAACAACCACTTCCTTGGGCAATGGCTCATCGATTGTGACTGAGGCGGGCTTGCGGTCAAGTGCGTCTGTGTTCCCAATGCTGGAGCGGGAAACAAGTTCGCCCTTGGGCACCATGCGGATGGCTACGGCGCCCTGGTCAAGTACTTCGTTGGGGTCAAGATACTTACCATCTGCGTCACCGAGCTGAACCTGCACAATGGTCAGCGACTCTGCCGTGACTTTTTGTCCCACAACCAGGACGTCTGTGGCCACGTAAGCCGGCACTGTCTTTCCTGCGCTCGTGACCAACGCCACCACTGACACCACGGAGGCCAGGACCAGCAGGATACCGATCATCAGTCGCGGATCTTTCCAGGACGGCTTGGTCAATCGAGCGGACGAGCTCTGCGTCTCCATAGCCATCGACTCTCCACTTGAGGAACCCGTCGTCACGTTGTGCCTACCCGGCCGGTTCAAGACCGACGGTTCAAGACCGCCATTTCAGGACCGCCATTTTCACATCAAATGTGGGCAGCCACGTGAGCACTACTGCCGTTTACTATTTGTACCGCCGATCAGCTCGCGTAGATAGCCCCTGTGCTGAAATGTTCTGCTTCTGTGGATAAAGCAGTGGCATGGAGCTAGTTTTTCCGTACCTCCCCCAAGTACATAACGACTGATTTGATGTCTATTAGCGTCGAACCTCGTCAAATAAGGTCAAAAGGTGGACAATGGTTCCATGCCCCGATTCCTAACACTGGCCGACGTTGCCGAACAGCTGCAAATCTCGGCCGCTGCATGCTACGCACTCGTGCACAGCGGTGAACTACCGGCCTTCCAGATAGGTGGCCGCGGACAATGGCGCGTGGATGAAGCAAAATTTGAGCAGTTTATTGACGATCGCCATGCCGCCGCCCGTGACATGCTGGCGGCTGATAGTCCGCCACGAACCAGCTAAATCCCACAGCTAGTGTGCTCTTCGAGCGAGGTCAGGCGCTCTCCGGTGGTATCACAGGCCACACGACAAGCCACACGACATGGCCGGTGAGTGCATTGAGTGGGAACTCAAAACTGATCCTCCGTTGAGGACGTCACAGTCACCAGCGCCGCCAGGGGCACAACCACACTCCCCTGCTTGTTCCCACGTTCCCGACTCACGCCGTCGGTCAATTGCATCAGCTGTACATAATCCGCACCCACTTGGTCCAAGACACCGCGTAAGTTCACCGGGCGTCTGCTGTCCACATCAAGAACAACTGATGAACGGTTTCTGGCAAGAATACGCAGTGCAGCTGCCAAGGTAAACGGAACCTTGGATGAAGCCTTACCGCGTTGGGCACCTACACCCTGCACGCGCAGAATCTTAGCCAAGGGCACCAGAAGGGAACGGTTGCCTTCCGTGAGCAGGGTCCACTGCGGCTCCACCCTGCGCACAACTCCGTGAACCGTTATGCCATGACACATCAGAACCGTCAGTTGAACGCCTATGCCACCACGCAACGCCTCAGCCAAAGTTAGCTGTGAAGCCTCAACTCTCGCCAGTTCATTGATGTGCCGTTCCATTTCCTGCGCCGTGGCCGCGTGCATCTGGGTTTCGAAATCACCAAAGAGTAAATCCCATCGCATGGCGCCACGTTAGGCGCGGCTACCCAATCAGTCAACCCTTCGACAGCGGGCTTGCAAGCAACTTTCCACAAACCCTGCCCAAGCTATAGACATTTGAGCTCTAAATAAGTCAAAATGACTTACACACCCTCAAATAGTGTTAAACACCATCAAATGAGTTCAAAGTAGATTAAAGAGATGCATCATGAGAAGAGAAACTGTCGCAGACCTAACCATGGCCGCCGCAACCCTCTTTCTGGGCGCCTCGTTGGTCTTCAGTGGCCATTCGCTTTTACGGCTGCATGGGAACAGTGGCGGGGTAGCCTCCCCGCTTAACTTCTCCGAGTTGTTGGGTTTGGCTGGTGCAGGCTCAGGGATACTCCTACTTTGCTGCTGGTTGTTTGGCTTCGTCTGCGCGTGCATCTGCGGTGCCGCCCATGTTCTGGGCGCCGCCAGACTCGCCGCATTCACGGCGGCCTGTTCGCCAGCCTTCATGCGGCGGCTCATTATTGCCATCATGGGATTAAATTTGTTGGCTGCACCCCTGGCTGGGGCTGCCGAGGGCCCAGGAGTTGATCCTCTCTGGCATGCTCAAACTGTAGCCACCTCGCCGTCACTTAGTACTGCACAGCCCCCGAGTGCGCCCGCTCCACCCGTGGCACCCCAGTGGACTCCCCAGGCACCAGCGATTGGTGCTGACCTGCTCATGAGACCAACAACCCGGCAAACTCCCGTATCACCACCGATAGACAGCAACGAAACCGGGTCAGAAGCACCACCTGGCGCAGGTCACGAGGCCAGCAACAGCAGCGATGTGGTTGTAAAAAGTGGTGACAGCCTGTGGAGCATTGTTTCCAAGGCACTGGGACCGTATTCAAATGATGTCGATGTGGCACTCGCCTGGCCTGCTTGGTACAGGGCCAATGAGGCAACTATTGGGCCAAACCCCAACATCATCCATCCGGGCCAAATACTCCACGCACCATAATCCCGCCGATCCCGAAAAGCCCCAACCTCTGAACACAAGTGTCCTCACCACCGCAAAGGAGCACCACGTGAGTACCACCGCAACCTCATCACCGTCCAACCCCACGCTTTTAGTGGTTAAGCCCGTCAACACCATCACTCCTGGCACCGACGCTCTCAACGAAGGAGAGGTGATAAAACTCCCTGGACGGGAGGAACGTCTAAGACGAGCACGGGCAGTCCCAGACAGTGACACCTCAGGCGCCCTTGGGATACTGGATCCAGGAGGGGCAGAGCGGGCCGTTGTGGCCTCAATGTCATGCAAGGTAGCTCAAGCCGCCCTTGAAGTTCTCAGCGGTGCCCGCTCCGTACAGCAACTGGCCCGGTGGCTAGATGCCCTGTGCCTTAACGCCTTGGCAACCCGTGCACGGCTGCATGCCGAAGCCCAAAAAGCTGAATGCCGTCGCCAGAGCCACGCACCAGAGAACGTTCATATGCTCCATCACCAGCCCCAAGTCCATTCGGTGCATTGCAGTGCCGTCTCGCCTGGGATCTTTGAAACTACAGTGGTGATCGCCGACAAGACGCATTTCCGAGCCATCGCCATGCGGTTCGAACTCTTGGGTGGGCTGTGGAAAGTGACTGCTTTGCAGATTGGCTAGGGAAAGATCCCCACATCAACCACCTGCCTAAAACAAGAGCCAGACGCGTTGGCGTCTGGCTCTTGGCAAAGCGATGGGGACTAGCGCTTTTTCTTCTTCTTGTTGTTGTTTTTGTTCGCCGGACGCGTGGCCGACGGCGGCAAGCCGCTACCACGGCGCTCAATATGCGTTTCGGCTTCACCTTCCGCATCCGGGCCACTGAACTGCAGCTGCGCAGGCTTCTCAGGTGCTTGAAGCCCAGGAGCGGTGATCCGGGGCGAACTCTCCTCAGCGGCCTCGGATGAGTCACTGGCAGTGCCTGAGCCTGCGGAGCCCACCCGACCCATCAATGCCGAGGGTGCCTCTTGAACAAGACCAACGCTTGCTTCCGGAGCGTTCTCCACCTGAACTTCAAGGTTGAACAGGAAACCAACGCTTTCCTCGCGGATGCCGGCCATCATGGACAGGAACATCTCGTACCCTTCGCGCTGGTACTCAACAAGCGGGTCACGCTGAGCCATGGCCCGCAACCCGATACCTTCTTTGAGGTAATCCATCTCGTAGAGGTGTTCCTGCCATTTACGACCCACCACAGAAAGCACTACGCGGCGTTCAAGTTCACGCATGGTCGATGAGCCCAGGGCGGCTTCGCGCTCCTGGTAGGCAACCTTGGCATCACTGAGCAGCTCAGTTTTGAGAGTTTCAGCTGTGATCCTGCCCTCGCCACCGACCTCTTCAGCGATCTCATCCACTGACACGCTCACCGGGTAAACGGTTCGAAGGTTGCTCCAGAGAGTTGAGAAGTCCCAATCACCGGGATGGCCATTGCTCAGCGCCGCGTCGATAATCTCATTGACGGTGTCCTCAAGGAAGTGTTGAACCTTCTCATGCAGGTCCCCGCCTTCCAGAATCCGGCGGCGGTCACTGTAGATGGCTTCACGCTGACGGTTCAGGACGTCGTCGTACTTCAAAACATTCTTGCGCTGCTCAGCGTTGCGGCCCTCAACCTGGCCTTGCGCGGAGGCAATCGCCTTCGATACCAGCTTGGACTCCAGCGCAACATCATCGGGCATGGACGATCGCGACATGAGGCGTTCGGCAGCACCGGAGTTGAACAAACGCATGAGGTCATCGGTCAATGAAAGGTAGAATCGCGACTCTCCAGGGTCTCCCTGACGTCCGGAACGGCCGCGAAGCTGGTTATCAATACGACGGGACTCGTGACGTTCGGTACCCAGAACGTACAGCCCACCGGCCTCAAGAACGGCCTCATGCTCGTCCTTGACGGCTAGCTTTGCTTCCTCGAAAACGTCCAGCCAGGCTGCCTCGTACTCTTCCGGAGTTTCTTCCGGGTCCAGTCCGCGAGCAGCCAGCTCAGCAATAGCGTTGAACTCGGCGTTTCCGCCGAGCATGATGTCCGTTCCACGGCCCGCCATGTTCGTGGCGACGGTGACAGCTCCACGGCGTCCGGCCTGCGCTACGATTGCGGCTTCACGGGCGTGGTTCTTTGCGTTCAACACCTCGTGCTTGACGCCAGCCTCTGCCAATTTCTTGGACAGGTACTCGCTCTTCTCAACGCTAGTGGTGCCCACCAAAACAGGCTGGCCCAACTCGTGACGTTCAGCGATGTCAGCGACAACCGCGTCAAATTTCACAACCTCGTTCTTGTACACCAGATCCGCCTGGTCCACACGCGACATGGGCTTGTTCGTGGGGATTGCAACAACCCCCAACGAGTACGTGCCCATGAACTCGGAGGCTTCGGTCTCGGCGGTGCCAGTCATGCCGGCGAGTTTCTCATACAGACGGAAGTAGTTCTGCAGTGTCACTGTGGCCAAAGTCTGGTTCTCAGCTTTGATCTCCACACCTTCTTTGGCCTCAATGGCCTGGTGCATGCCTTCGTTGTACCGCCGACCAGAGAGAATACGGCCAGTGTGCTCATCAACGATGAGGACTTCGCCATCCATGATGACGTAGTCCTTGTCGCGCTTGAACAGCTCTTTAGCCTTAATGGCGTTGTTCAGGAAACCAATCAACGGGGTGTTGGCGGACTCGTAAAGGTTGCTGATGCCAAGGTAATCCTCAACTTTTTCAATGCCGTCTTCGAGAACACCGACGGTGCGCTTTTTCTCGTCAACCTCGTAGTCCTCTTCGTCATTGAGGCGCAGTACAACTTTGGCAAACTCGCCGTACCAACGGTTGGCGTCTCCGGACGCCGGGCCGGAGATGATCAACGGTGTACGGGCCTCATCGATGAGGATGGAGTCCACTTCATCAACGATCGCAAAGTTATGCCCGCGCTGAACCAGCTCATCCTTGCTCCAAGCCATATTGTCGCGCAGGTAGTCAAAGCCAAACTCATTGTTGGTGCCATAGGTGATGTCGGCAGCGTACTGGGCACGGCGCACGGTGGGGTCCTGGTTGGAGACAATACAGCCGCTGGTCTGACCCAGGAACCGGAAAACTCGTCCCATCAGGTCTGACTGGTACTGCGCAAGGTAGTCGTTGACGGTAATCACGTGAACGCCTTTGCCCGTGAGCGCGTTTAGATACGCCGGTGCTGTTGCAACCAGGGTCTTACCCTCACCGGTCTTCATCTCGGCAATGTTCCCCAAGTGCAGGGCGGCGCCACCCATGAGCTGGACACGAAAATGGCGCAAGCCCAGTGTGCGGGAGGATGCTTCACGCACGGTGGCGAAAGCCTCCGGAAGCAGATCATCCAACGACTCGCCATCTGCGTGCCGGAGCTTGAGCTTGTCAGTTTCCTCGCGAAGTTCCGCATCGGTGAAGGTCTGGAAAGAGTCCTCCAGCGAATCAATGGCGTCCGCAAGGACATTGAGCCGTTTAAGCGTCTTGCGATCGCCTGTGCGAAGGACCCGCTCAAGAAGTGATGGCACGAAATTGCTCCCAATCTATTGCTGCCTAAAAGTAGCGTGTTCAGTCTACGTGAGAAGATGCAGGCTAATCTGCCAGTTTTTGCTGTGTGGCACTCGGCAATACTCTCAGAGTTGGCTGGAATTAGTGGATTTGTAATCCTGCACGGCGCTAATTTCTCCCCCAGCGGAACCTTCAGCCGTGCAACTTGGGCATCTTTCTCACCAAGCCGGGAACTCGAGCAACACTCGATAGTGCTTGTTTCGCGACACAAAACTTGACTCTTAGGTAGCCTAACTATTAGGCTACCTAAGTATGAGTAATAGTGAAGCTTTGGATTTAGCTGCCCGCTACCGGGAAATACTGCGTCAGGCAGTTTACGTAGTGCGCGCCATAGAAGCTGACGGGGACTTAAGCACAAGCCAGGTCAGCACACTGAATATGCTTGCCGGTCAGCCACTGCGGGTCAGCGATATTGCCCGGAACGCTGGCATTCGCGTTCCCAGCGCAACGGAGCAAATCACCAAACTCGCCACGAACGGTCTTGTGGAGCGGACTCCCAATGATCATGATGCCCGTGTAGTGGAAGTTCGGCTCACCACTTTGGGCAGGCACAAATTAGAGGCCGCAAACCTGCGGCGCAATAAGGAAGTTGCCGCAGCATTTGCGTTCCTGCTCCCCAGTGAACGTCAAGCGATCGACAGGGCTATCCCTGCCATTGCCAAACTCAACGAGGCTTTATCCCCCTGAGCAAGTGGCCTCCCCGCGGAGCTTGACCGGCGAACAACGAATCCGCAGCAACAAGTACTAACAAGTACTAACAAACCACCATTGCCCTCAACAAACTAGGAGTAGAAGTGCAAGCGAACACGGCAGATACAACTGCCAGCGAGAAGGAATTAACGCTCACGAAAGAAAAGCAGTCCATGCTTCATCAGCCCAAAGCGGTGTGGGCAGTTGCCGGAGCATCGGTGTTCGCGTTCATGGGCATTGGCCTCGTTGATCCCATTCTGCCCGCCATTGCAGAAAATCTGCAGGCCACCGCCAGCGAAGTTTCGCTATTGTTCACCAGCTACTTCCTTGTTACTGCCATCGCCATGCTGGTCACAGGCTTTGTGTCCTCACGGCTAGGCGGCAAACGTACCCTCCTACTGGGTTTGGGAATTATTGTCATCTTCGCTGGTCTCTCAGGGTTATCTGACACCGTCGATGCACTGGTTGGCTTCCGCGCCGGCTGGGGTTTAGGAAACGCGCTCTTCGTAGCAACAGCCCTGGCAGTCATGGTGGGTGTGGCTTCCGGCGGAGCGGCAACCGCCATCATCTTGTATGAAGCCGCCTTGGGTCTGGGCCTGTCACTTGGCCCGCTGATGGGAGCCATGCTAGGTGGCTGGCAGTGGCGAGCACCGTTCTTTGGCACGGCTGCGGCCATGGCCGTGGCTTTCATTCTCATCATGATCCTGCTTCCCAAAACCCCAACACCAGCCCTGAAAACCAGGCTGCGCGACCCGCTTATTGCCTTGGGCCACAAGGGCCTACGGACAACAGCCGGCAGTGCCTTGTTCTACAACTACGGATTTTTCACAATCCTGGCGTTCGTGCCCTTCATCCTAGGCTTTGACGCCTACGGGATTGGTGCGGTGTTCTTTGGGTGGGGCGTGGCCGTGGCCGTGTTCTCAGTTTTCGTAGCACCGATTGTGCAGCGTCGCTTCGGGGCCGTGGGCGCATTGACGGGTTCGCTGATTGCTCTGGCAATCATTTTGCTTGGCCTGGCTCTTGCAGCCGGACACTCGGTGAACACAGTAGTAGTTCTCACAGTTGTTTCCGGTGCCCTCCTTGGAATCAACAACACCCTGTTCACAGAAATGGCCATGTCCGTTTCCGACTCCCCACGCCCTGTGGCTAGCGCCGGTTATAACTTTGTGCGTTGGATGGGTGGGGCGCTGGCACCGTTCCTGTCCACCAAGATCGCCGAATACACCAACTCTTCAATCACGTTCTACACGGCTGCCGCCATGGTGATTGTCAGTGCTGTGGTCATTGTGGCAGGACGCAAATATCTCATCGCTCACGAACCGGCGGGCATCTGAGCGCACCACAGTTGGTTTAGTTTTCTGCCTTAGCAAGTACGACGCCGGCACTAAAGGTGGGAGTGGAACCCCGCCTTTAGTGCCGGCGTTGTATTTTAGTGCTTCACTTCTTCAAAAAATCTTCAACCAAATTACTTAGACGCGGGCTGGCTCATCGGGTGAACGGTACGCGGAGATTTCCTCGGCACCCTTGGCGTTGTCATCGAGGGAAATGACACCGTAGGTCCAGCCTTTACGGCGGTAAACCACAGAGGGAATGCCCGTTGCGGAGTCAACGAAGAGGTAGAAATCGTGACCCACCATTTCCATGTTGTCCACCGCGTCATCAAGGGATAGTGCCGTTGCTGGGAATACCTTGCGCCGGATCAAGACGGGTGAATCGCCTGCAGGGATATCATTTTCGATATCGTAGGGCGACTTTTCTGCGACTGGCTCCGCAGGTGTTTGGGCGTAGATCGGTTCGGAACTGCTCACGGGAACTAGTGATGCAGTAGCCTCGCTGACTGACCTAACTCCGTGCTTGCTGTGGTGGTCCGTCTTCTTGTCTTTGGCCTTACGGAGCCGCTCAAACAATTTTCCGTAGGCCAGATCAAACGCTGCAAACTTATCCGATGCGTCGGCTTCAGCCCGGATCACGGGGCCACGGCCAAGAACCGTGACTTCAACAGTGAGTGGAGCATCTGCAGCTTTGTTTTCCTTGGAAACCTTCACATCGACGCGCTGAACCTTGTCGGCCAGCTGTTCGATCTTCCCGAGCTTCTCGCTAGCGTATTCGCGGAAACGATCCGAAACACTCAAGTTGCGGCCGGTGATCATGAACTCCATGGTGCCCTCCAAACATCTTCGGTGACACGGCGGCCGGCTAGCAATCGGTGCTGCAAACCGACCTCCGACGGGCGGTTTCCTCTTGAAGAGGTACCCGTTTACTTACGTTAGTTCACCGTCCGGTTTTATTCATCTTTTACGACCAAACTATTTTCGGCGAGTCCTTTCGCTCCCACGTTTTTGGAGCCGTAATCCGGAGCCCGGGCCGCTGCCAAAACTACCGCCATACGCACCTTCAAGCCCGCTTGTTCTAGTGTTCTAGCCGCTTCACGAAGAGTTGAACCAGTAGTGAGCACATCGTCAACAAGCACCACCCCCTGGCTCCACGGATTCGCTGATAGCCGAAATTTGCGGCCACCTCCGCGGCGAATTTTCATCGTGTTACGGACGTTGCGCCGACGCGCCGCCCGCCCTAGCCCTTTCTGGTGCCGTCGGTGCCACGGGAGTTTTGCCCTAATACCCAATACCGGGGCAATGACCACTGCCGGCGGCACTCTGCCCTCTCGCACCATCGATTGCAGTAGCAGGGCTACAGGGTTATAGCCTCGGCGCCGCCAACCACTTCCCGTGCTGGGGATCGGAACCAGCCACAGCTGCCCCGGAGAATTCCCCTTGGCAAGTATTGGCTGGCACGGGGCAATGTTCCCCAACGCATACCAGAGTCCTCGTGCCAGACACCGGCTCAATGGTGCGCGCAATTCCGTTCGGCCATGATTTTTGTAGGCCAGGATCGCCGCCGCCAATGTGTCCCTGTACTCACCGGCAGCAACCACGGGGAGTTGGCAATCACCCAACACGCTCACAAGTGCGTCAGCGGCGTCCTCGGCCCTGAATGGTGAGGCCGTTTGGCGACGCAGCGCACTTGCGCAGGCGGGGCACAGGGAGTGATCTTCACGCTCACAGACAACACACTCGGCGGGCAAAATCAGATAGAGAAAATCTCTCCATGCCACCCCGCACCACAATAAGCACCGTAGCCAACGCGAGGTAGCGCGCCCCTTATGTGTCACCGGAAGCGGCGCCAAGCCCAGTTCTTGCGCACCTTGGTAGTTACTATCCATAACAACATCGTGGCCCTGCCAGAGCCTTCAGGAAAGCTACCCGCTATCCTTTGTGGACCACTCACTCCCCACGCACGGCTGTGGGGGAATTGGTGGCTGATGCGTTCTTCGCATGCAGGGTCACCTCCTCCAATTCCTGCACTTCCGAGCCGCCGAGCCGCCGAGCTGCAGAGCCGCCCACCTACTCAGCGACTCAGCGACTCAGCGACTCAGCGACTCAGTTACTCAGCTACCCGGCAAACGACGCCTGCCTGAGGTCCTTCGCTATCAGATCCCAGCTGCTGGAGACATTTGCGAAGTATCCGGCGGCCGATTGTGCATGGATGTTCCGCAACCCTGAACCGGCGGTGAGCCATTCAAGGCCCACCAGTTCGTCCAGTTTTTGCGGGCCCCGGGCTAGATCGAGGATCTCGATGGTCACCGGATCAGCGGCCGACGGCGCCATCACAGCCACGCTGGACTCTCCCGTCCACACACCCAGGCTTGGTGTCCCGGTGTGCGGCAGGTTCAGGGGTGGAGTTAGTTCCTTCGGGACATCTCCAGATTTGAAAATCCCCGTGATACTGACCCGGCTTACACCGTTCGACTGGGAGATCACCAGCGCTCTTGTACCGTCCCGTGAAATCCGCAGGGTGCTCACTTCCTGACCAACCAACCAAGGAACGCGCAGTAGGACAGGGGGACCCATTTTCCCGTCGTCGTTCGGGTTAATGGCAATCACATCGCCGGAGCCGTCCCCGGCAGCTGACCAAAGCCAGCCGTTGGGAGCAAAGGATGGCGGTGTCAGCGCCACCCCCGCAACGGCAACAACGGGCTGTTGACCTGGCACCACCGAGTAAATCTGGTTTCCGGCGCTGGACTTGAAAGCAAATTCCTTACCCGAATAGGAAATTGCCGGCGTTGCAGGCGCCAACGCAGCCACCGAGACCATCCCTGGAATCGGTGCTGCCTTGGTGCCGTTGAAAGTGACAAGCTCATTTTTGGCCAGTGCCACCTGAGTGGTTGATACCGAACTATCGATGACCATGGCGCTGAGATCATCGGTAGCACCGCCCATGTCCACTTGTCTGTCATCGGCCAAGAATTGCACCTCAGTGACTGTGTTCAGACTCTTTTGCAGTGTCACCAAAAGCTGTTCGTGCATTTGTTGGCGCTGCTTCACGCTGGTGTCCAGTAGCGCCTTTGCGCTCAGCCCCACCTTGGCCAGACCGTTGTTCACGGGCACAGAATCCCGCTCAAGGGAGATTCCGTTCGGAAAAGCACTAACAACCGCGCCACGCAAATAGGGTGCCGGGCCGCTAAGCATGGCCTTCACGATGGTGGTTGTGGTCCGTGAAGACCTGCTGACCAGCCACCGAATATCCGGCACTCCATAAGTGAAGGTGGGGTCGTAGAAATAAAGTGCCAGCGGGCTGAAAAGTGTTTCAAAGTTCGCTTGAGTCAGACCCACGCCGTCGGGGGCCTCGGAAATGCGCCACTGGCCATCAACCTGCACCAGCTTCATATTCAAACTCTCTGTGGCACCCTCTTTAGCCGGGGTCAGCACACCCGTGGCATCCACAGTTGAAACTACATCAAATGTTAGGACAAAAGTGTCTTTCTCCGCCCCCGGGGATACCGAGAATGTGTCCTTGTAGACAAGGGTGCTCTTATCAGGCGCCCAGGACTGTGCAAGCTTCGGTGCCAAATACTGCCGCGCCACCTGGAAATCATCGGTGATACCGGTACCGGATTCAATGAAGCCTCTAACTATGCTCTCTTGGGAAGCGCCATCCCCGGGGGCAAATTGTTCAAAATCAATGTAAACGGAGTTATTGCGCGGCGTCAACGGATCGCTCTTGCCCACCGGGCCGTGGGTGGGAATGGTTGCGCAGCCCGCCATGGCCAGGAGCACGACGACGGCCATCACCCACCCCGCAGCCAGCCAGTGCCGCCTCGGTACGGCTCCGTATCGGCGCGATTTTAGCCGGGGGTCCGGTTGGAATGAGTTCAAAAAACGGGTCATCACAGCTCTTCTGCCTCCGAGTTGGAGCTCCCTGAACCGGTCCGTTCAGAATGGCCCAGCTCAGTCTTGTGTGCCTGTGAACTACCAATGGATACATGCCCGGAAGGCGGCTTCAAGGCACCCAGTGCTCCAACAACACGCATGGCCCCGGTTTCGGTGAGTACCGGCCCGGTGGCCAGTGATACCGAATAACCGGCTCGTCCACCGTCAGGGGGCAAGGGGACAGGAGAATGGTCCAGTACGTAGCCTCTGCGTCGCGGAAGCGTCAGCCGGAAGCACGAACCTTCACCCGGTATGCCCCACGCGTCAAGCCAACCATCATGCAATTTCGCATCCTCCATGGCGATCGAGAGACCCAACCCGCTCCCTCCGGTGGTGCGAGCTCTCGCAGCGTCGGCACGCCAGAACCTAAAAAATACGTGTTCAAGTGAGGACGGCGACATGCCAATGCCGTAGTCCCGCACGGCGATTGCGACGGCGCTCTCATCCGCAGAAACAAAGATCTTCACCGGTTTACCTTCGCTATGCTCCACGGCGTTCAGCACCAAGTTCCGCAAAATCCTATCAATTCGGCGAGAGTCCATTTCAACCACACACTTGTGGTTTCGCAGACGAGTCACAACGGAAAGTTCCGTTGAATTAGCCTCTGCCACCGGTGTTGCACCGTCAATGACAGAATGGATAACCGAGAAAATATCCAGCGACTCCACGTCTAGATCTGCCACGCCGGCGTCAAAGCGGGATATCTCCAGCAAGTCAGCCAAGAGCAACTCAAAGCGCTCAACCTGATGGAAAAGTAGCTCGGACGAGCGTTTGTAGATGGGCTCAAACTCATCACGAGCATCAAAGAGCACCTGTGCCGCCATGCGGACAGTTGTCAAAGGGGTCCGCAACTCATGAGAAACATCCGAGACAAAACGCTGCTGCATCTCCGAGAGTGTTGCCAATGCCACGATCTGATCCTGTAGGGATGTGGCCATCTTATTAAAAGAGGTTGCCAGTCTGGCCATCTCGTCTTCACCCTTGACGACGAGGCGTTCTTCCAGCTCGCCGGCAGCCAATTTCTCAGAAACGGCCGCGGCCTGGCTGACCGGGTTCACCACCGTACGAGTCACATACCAAATGATCACACCAATAAGTATCAGCAGGATGCCGCCTGCCAACCACAACACGGACTGGATGTAATCCAATGTCACTTGTGCGCTGTTCAGGTCATAGATCATGTACAACTCGTAGTTGGTTTTTAACAGCTCAACCTGGCCGCCTACAACCACGGCTGAATGCACCCCGGAGCTGCCAGTGGGCAGTGCTATCGATTGCCAATATTGGCCATCTGGATCAGCTTGGACCGACGCTCGCAACTCGTTGGGAATGATGGCCGTGGTCACCCCGCCGGAGTCAGATGACACCACAGCCAACTTACTGTTTTGGCCAGGGATTTTAGCCAATAAGTACTTGCGGTTGTCATCCGCGCCACCCACTTCGAGCAGCTTCAACGTGTCCTTGACCAGTGTGGCAACTCCGGGCTGGTCGCTCACACTTGCATTGGAAAATTCCTGCTGCACCTGGGTGACACCCCGGGCGGATTCATGTTGAGCCTGCGTGAGGCGTTCTTTGAAAAGTCCATTGGAGATCTGCCCGGCAAGATAACCTCCCACTCCAACCACCGCCACCGAGGCAATGAGCAACGTGGTAATCACTGTGCGGAACTGAAGCGATGTGCGCCAACGCTTTGACCAGGCACGACGAAACTTCTTTGCCAAGGACCACAGGACCCCTCCTGCCGTACGCAGGCCAAGCCCAATTTTGCTCATAATCATGTGCAGCTGATTCTCAAGGGGTGTTCCAGAAGAGTTTTTGGGCGCTGCGGTGCCATCGTTTTGCCTACCAGTTTCAGCACTGGGTGGGGCTTCCACAGGAGGCTGCATAACGGCGTCGTTCCTGCCCTGGTCTTGACTCATAGTTAGCTCACCGACGGCGCATGAGCGTCAGCGCTTAATTCCCGGCCTTGTAGCCCACACCACGAACGGTAAGAACTACCTCGGGGGCTTCCGGATCACGCTCGATCTTGGAGCGCAGACGCTGCACATGGACGTTGACCAGCCGAGTGTCCGCTGCATGCCGGTAGCCCCACACCTGTTCCAACAACAGCTCACGGGAGAAAACCTGCCAGGGCTTGCGGGCAAGCGCAACTAAGAGGTCAAACTCAAGAGGGGTCAGCGAAACCTTTTCACCTGCCCGGTGAATCGAGTGCCCTGCCACATCAATGGTGATCTCACCGATTACCAGCGTTTCAGGAGCCTTGACGTCCCCCGGGCGCAGCCGTGCACGGACACGAGCAACCAGCTCAGCGGGCTTGAAGGGTTTGGCGACGTAGTCATCGGCACCTGATTCAAGACCGCGGACAACATCAGAAGTGTCAGATTTGGCCGTCAGCATCACTATAGGCACATCCGATTCGGCACGAATAAGCCGACACACTTCTATGCCGTCCATTCCGGGCAGCATCAAATCAAGCAAGACCAAGTCTGGGTTGCTTGCTTGGAATACCTCAAGTGCTTTTGTTCCGTTAGCGCAAAAAACGGGGTCGAACCCGTCATTGCGGAGCACTATCCCGATCATTTCGGATAGCGCCTCGTCATCGTCAACAACTAAAATGCGTGCCTTCATACCTCTATATTTGCCTATTACCTTCGCAATGTCCCCATCGGCGCTCCACCGGGGGTGTCACTTCTCGATTTTTGGGTCCATATTTCCTGGTTTTGGCAGCGCTTGCGTATCCTTGCTGTCCACTAACTTTTCACCCACGTCTGCCAGCACAATGAGACGTGGGGCCCATGTTCTTTTAGGCCTTTGCCGCAGCTTCGGATTTGGCCCGGTTGCGCTGAGCCGTGAACGGGTCCTGAAAGGGCAGATCGGCTCGGCTCCAGTACCCAAACGGCTAAATTTTTTCCAATACCTAGGGTATTCACAGAACATATTTGGCTGTTCCCGATAGGGTTTGATGATGGACGGGGCAGAACAACGGGCTTCTTGGCCGGTGATCGCGGTGACACACGCAATCAAGCGGTAAAGATCAGCAGTTATTCGCGCCACCGGAGTTTTAACGGGGGAATCTTTGAGGGGAACATGATGCCACAGGAACCACAGCAGCCAGAGAGCGGGCCAGAGGGCCAGAGCCCCCAGCCGGGACAGTCACCGCCGCCTCCCCCGCTGCCGCCGCAGCAGCCGCAGCAGTCTCAGCAGCCTCAATGGGGCCAATACTCTCAGCCCCAGCAACCCCAATACGGCCAGCAGGGTCAGCAACCGCCGCACCCTGGGCAACAGCCCCAGCAACCCCAGCAACCTCAATGGGGCCAATACTCTCAGCCTCAGCAACCCCAATGGGGCCAGCAGGGTCAGCAACCGCCGCACCCTGGGCAACAGCCCCAGCAACCCCAGCAACCTCAATGGGGCCAATACTCTCAGCCTCAGCAACCCCAATGGGGCCAGCCGCAGTATGGCCAACCCCAATACGGCCAGCCCCAGTACGGCCAGCCCGGTATGGCTCCCGGTTTCAACAATTATCTGCCACCGCCAAAACCTGGTGTGATTCCTTTGCGACCCTTGGGCCTGGGCGAAATTTTGGATGGCGCGTTTCAAGCCGCTCGCCGCAATGGAAAAGCCATGTTTGGCTCAGCATTAATTTTCCAACTTGCCACGGTTGCTGTGACGATGGCCGTCATGTTCATCATCTTCGGCCGTTTCATGACCGATATTTTCGATATGGAATCCAGCCTACAGAGCAACGATCCCGCGGCTATGGAAGCTCTGGGCGGTGGATTGCTCACGCTCTCGCTCTCTATGCTGCTCACCGGTTTCCTTGCCGTGCTGATCCAGATGGTTCTACAGGGTGCGTTGGTGGTACCGGTGCTGCGCTCGGTGTTGAACCGTAAAACCAGCTTCGGGCAAATGTGGCGCCTGACTAAACCACGAGTGGGCAGCCTACTTCTGCTGGCCGTCCTTTATGCGGTTGCCACCGTTGTGGCCGTTGCGGCCTACGCAGCAATCGTTGTGGGACTGATTGTGGCATTGGACCCCCAGGATTCGGGTTCAGCAATTTTAGGTGTCATTGCCTTGTCCTTACTGCTGAGCTTGCCGTTCGTGGTGCTGGCCGTATGGATTGGCACCAAGGTCCTGCTTGCCCCGGCCGCCATTGTTGTTGAAAATGTGGGTGCCATCGCCGGCATCAAGCGTTCCTGGCAGCTGACGAAGCGAAATTGGTGGCGGACCTTTGGCACCTCGTTTCTGGCCGCTCTCATCGCCGGCATCATTGGCGGGGTTATCACCACACCTGTGAGCATGCTGGTCAGCTTTGTCATGCCACTGATGCTCGGTAGTGAGCCCACCACCGATCAAACCATCACGGTGCTGCTCATTTCCCAGGCCCTAACAAGTATTGTCAGCGCGGTGGTTGGAGCGGTGACCCTGGCCTTCCAAACCGGTGTCATGGCGCTGATTTACGTGGACTTGCGCATGCGCCGAGATGGTTTTGACATTGCTTTGCTCAAGGAATCGGAAACAGGCAAGGACGACGGCGGAATCCCCGGTTCGCCTGTTCCTGGCGCTTTAGTGAGCGAAAACTCTGCCCCCTACGGAAATACAACGTACGGCAATTCAAACGGCACTACTGGTGTAGAAACGCCATACCAGCCCGGAAACTACGGATCGTAGGCAGCTTCCCCTATGGTCTTGACACTGCTTGGAACCGCCATGTGCGTGGCCGAGATTCCGGTGACCCCTGATGCCGAGGAGGCTCGGCGGTGGGCGCAGGATGAACTGGCTCAAAAGGTTTATCAGGATGCCAAGCCAGGGTGGGCAGAACAGCTCGCGGCGCTCATCACCAAAGCACTAAAGGAACTACTGAACAACGTCGGTGTTGCCAGCGGTCACACGGGCCTGGCCATTGTGGCCGGCCTGATAATAGTGGCCATTATTGCCATCATTGTTATCATCAGGCCCCGGCTCAATAGAAGAAATGCTGCCCAGGAGCCTGTCTTTGCCGATGTGCTCTTACTGACCGCCGAGCAGCACCGGACACTGGCACAGCATGCGGCACGTGAAGCGGACTTCAACACCGCCGTCACCGAACAGTTTCGGGCCATTGTTCGTGCTGCCGAGGAGCGGGACGTGAGCATCACCGCCCCAGGCCGCACAGCCGTGGAAATCATGGCTGAACTAATTCTGGCGTTCCCACAACAGGGCGGCCTACTGGGCCACAGCGCCGAACTGTTCAACGCCGTGCGCTACGGTCATGTGCCGCCCACGCGAGAAATGTATGAGGAATTAGTAGGCACTGACCATGCCGTCGCTCGGACAAAACCCTTATATTCCCGGGGATTCCAGGAGGCGCAGCTATGAGCGCCACCAAAGGAACCTACCGAACGGACACACCGCTGGACTCCGCCCACAGCGATCCGAGCGTGTTTCGTGCAGAGAGTCTCAGCACAGCTCAACGAGCAGGCCAATGGTGGAAGAAGTATAAATTCTGGTTGCTCTGCGCTGTTGTTTTCATTGTCCTTTCACTGCTTGGAGTCATTCTTGCCGGCACTGGCGAGCGTTCCTTGGGAACGCTTTCAATCACCAATCCCGCCCCAGCAGGAGCGCAGGCCGCGGCCTCGGTGCTGCGCAACCAAGGCGTCAATGTCACCTCTACTGCTTCCCTCACAGAAACCAACCTGGCACTGGCCGCCAATGGGAATGGCAACAGCACAGTGCTCTTCTACGATCCGAATAATCTCCTCACCCCCGAAAAAACAGCCGAACTCTCAGAATCGGTGCAGAGTTGGGGCGGAAAATTGGTAGCAATTACACCGGGCCCGCTAGCCGTGAAGAAGTTAAGTTCCGAGCTTTCCAGCACAGGCACAACGGCTGGCACGCCATCAGTTGCCGCCCATTGCACCAACCCGGCTGCGCTGGCTGCAGGAACCATTGACGGAGGTTCCCCTGCCACTGGATCTTTGGCCACTGGATCTCCAGCTAGTACAGCGAACGTTCCGCACCGCCTCTACACAGGCACCGAGACGTGTTTTAGTTCCGATGAACACAGTGCTGCAGGCGGCTACCTGGCGACCAACAGCTCAGGTGAGATCGCCGTGTTGGGTAATCCCGGCGTCGTTATTAACCAAAATCTTGCTAATCGTGGCAACGCTGCACTGACTTTCACACTGCTGGGAAGTACACCAAACCTGCTCTGGTACACAGCCTCCGTGCAGGACATTCCCGTGGCGAAGCAGCAGCCTTCGCTTTCCGAATTTACTCCCGAGTGGATCTTTCCAGCGTCAGCCTGGCTGCTACTGGTTGCCACACTTGGGATGCTCTGGCGTGGGCGAAGGTATGGGCCACTGGTGAGCGAGCCTCTTCCCGTCATTGTCAAGGCCTCCGAAACCCTCTCCGGCAGGGCCCGGCTCTACCAGAACGCAAGGGCTACCGATACGGCCGCGCGCACATTCCAGCACGGCACGCTAACCCGGTTGGCTCGCCAGCTCCGACTCGGTATTTCTGCTGACCCAACAGCCGTGGTGGAAGCGGTGGCCACCGCTACCGGGCGCAAGCACCAACAAGTGCATGCGCTGCTGCTAGGCGAAGCACCAACCACTGAAAAAGACATGTTGTCCATGGCCGTGCAACTCACGGCATTAGAGGAAGAAGTGGCACAGAGATGAGCCTTCCCAATCAGGAGTCCGCAACTCCGGCACCCATTCACGCAGCCCAGGAAATCCAAGAAGTCCACGAAGTCCAGCACCAGCAAAACCCGGAAGCCTACGCCGCCCCCGCCCAGGGTTCGTTTGTTATGAGCCCTGCGGCGCGGTCCCTGCTGGCCGTGCGCAGTGAAGTGGCCAAAGCCGTAGTAGGCCAAGATGCCACTGTCACGGGGTTGCTCATTGCCCTCCTTGCCGGTGGGCACGTGCTCTTGGAGGGGGTGCCGGGTGTGGCCAAAACTTTGCTTGTCAGGGCATTGTCAGCGGCGCTGAGCCTTGACACCAAACGCGTTCAGTTCACTCCTGACCTGATGCCCGGCGATGTCACGGGATCTTTGATTTACGACGCCAGCACCTCTGCTTTCACCTTCCGGGAGGGTCCGGTTTTTACCAATATCCTGCTTGCCGATGAGATCAATAGGACACCACCTAAAACCCAGGCATCCCTGTTGGAAGCCATGGAGGAACACCAAGTTTCCGTTGACGGTATTTCACGGCGTTTACCTTCACCGTTCATGGTTGCCGCCACCCAAAACCCTATTGAATACGAGGGCACCTACCCGCTGCCCGAAGCTCAATTGGACCGTTTTCTGCTCAAGCTCACCATGGACCTGCCGGGACGTGAGGATGAAATTGAGGTGATCCGCCGGCACAGTCTCGGCTTCGATCCGCAGGATTTGCAGGGCGCAGGTGTACGTGCCGTGGCTGGCGCCGCCGAACTGGCCCAGGCACGCAAGGAAGTAGCCCAGGTGGGTGTTGACAGAGAGCTGCTGGCGTACGTGGTTGACCTGGTCAGAGCCACCCGCACCGCCCCGTCCTTCCAACTGGGAGTCTCCCCTCGCGGGGCAACAGCCATTCTCAAATCAGCCCGCGCCTACGCCTGGCTTTCGGGCCGAGGGTTCATCACCCCCGATGACATTAAAGCCCTGGCACTTCCCACGCTGCGCCATAGGGTTGCCTTGCGCCCTGAAGCAGAGATGGACGGCGTTGCGGTGGATGACATCCTTCTCTCGATTTTGGCCACTGTGCCAGTGCCGCGCTGACGGCGGAATAAGAACACAATGGCCATTTCGGGCAGGTTCTTTTTCTTGGCGTTGGCAGCCCTGGTGCCGATCATTATGTGGCCCGGGGTAGTCACCTGGCTGCTGTCGTTGGCTGTGCTGATACT
Organism: Arthrobacter antibioticus; assembly: GCF_030063205.1. Taxonomy (GTDB): domain Bacteria; phylum Actinomycetota; class Actinomycetes; order Actinomycetales; family Micrococcaceae; genus Specibacter. The sequence continues at coordinate 1,065,997 of NZ_JASISQ010000001.1, forward strand.
CGTTTTGCTCTTTGACCTGATTTTTAGCGCATCCCCTCGTCTGGTGGCTCTTCGCCGAAGCCTTCCGGCCGGGGTCCGGTTGGGGGATCAAAGTGTTTCTGTGCTGCGCCTTGCCAACGAATCAAAGAAGGTTTTGCGCGCTTGGGTCAAGGACGGGTGGCAACCATCAGCTGGAGCTTCCAACGCGTTGTCCTCAATCCGGATCCAGCCGGGGGAACGTGCAACGGTGAGCGTATTGTTATCCCCTTCTCGGCGCGGAGACTTACTCACACACCATGTTTCCATCCGTTCCTTTGGCCCCTTGGGGATGGCTGCACGGCAAAGCACCATTAGCGCACCGGGTAGGTTGCGGGTGCTGCCACCGTTTAATTCAAAGCGCCACCTGCCCTCCAAGTTACGCAAATTGCGCGAACTCGACGGGAAAGCCGCAGTACAGCTTCGTGGTGCCGGAACTGAATTTGATTCGTTGCGTGACTATGTGCGTGGCGATGATGTGCGTTCAATCGACTGGCGCGCCACCGCAAGACGCCAAGAGGTGGTAGTACGCACCTGGCGTCCTGAAAGAGACCGCCGTGTAGTGATAGTCCTTGACACCTCACGGACCTCAGCCACCCGCATTGAAGACGAGACTGCCCTGGACACAGGCATCGAAGCGTCACTGCTTTTGGCGGTTTTGGCTGAACGCGGCGGTGACCGAGTCAGCCTGGTGGCGTACGACCGCAGAGTACGGGCCAAGGTTTCCTCCACTGGCAAGGGCAATATGCTCAATGCCATGGTGCAGAGCCTTGCCCCGCTGGAACCTGAACTGATTGAACTAAACGCCTCAGCAATCACCGGACAGATCCGCGACGTGACAGCCCACCGGGCCCTAGTGGTACTGGTGACATCCTTGGACGCCGGCGCGGCAGAGGACAACCTGATCCCCCTCGCCTCGGCCCTGGCTCAAAAGCATGTGGTGGTGGTTGCCGCTGTTCGCGATCCTGCGGTAGATCAGGCACGGCTTGACCGCTCCAGCACCACAACAACCTACCGTGCTGCCGCCGCCGAACATGCGCTGAACCGCAGAGCAGCCATCACTGCCGTCCTCAAGCAAGCCGGGGTGGAAGTAGTTGATGCTCCTCCGCAGGAGCTTCCGCCCCAGCTGGCAGACATGTATATCAGGCTCAAAGCCGCAGGACGACTCTAAGCAGTCAAAACCGCCGTTGCACAAGATTAGGTCGTGGAAATGACTACCCTTGTTTTTGTGTGCTTTGTTGGGGGATCTGGAGTTGCAACGCTCCTAGTTTGGAAACAAGCACTTTACTCAGGACCTCATGCCCCTTTGCGTTCAGATGCACGGCATCAGCCATTTTGTTCGTGACGGCATAGCGGGTCACCCAGTCCCCGGCGCTGAGAAACAACACCCCGTTACGCTTGGCAAAGCTGGCCAACAGCGCATCGACGTGACTGCGTCGGGAGCCTGCTTCTCCCTTGGCCAACGTGCCCACGATCAAGAATTCGGACACCGGATAGCTGGACTTTAAGTCCCGCAGAAGACGCTCCGCATTGGCCAGCACCTGCGCGTCAGGAACCTTGGCCGCCGCATCGTTGCCCCCGCCTTGCACAACGACCAGGGCCGGATTCCCATACGGGAGCACCACAGCTCCGCTCTCCACGGAATCAGGATAATTAGCTGAGGCTGATGTTTTAGCCACAAACCCAATCCCGCCGGCACCCACAAAACGGACCTTGTAGCCGGAATTCCGCAGACCTTTCTGCACCCAGGTCTCAGCCCCGGTCACGCCTGAGGCTCCGCCGGCCTGAGAATCTCCAAAAAGTAAAGCTGTTCTGGCAATCGACGGATCTATGACTTCAGTGCGGCCCGACACCGGGTTGAAAACTGGGGAACCGGGCGGCAGGTCCCACACCGTGATCTGCTCTTCCTTGATGATCGGTGTGGTAGCCCTGCCACCATCGTCAACGGCGTTGTGTTCGGGAAGTGCCGGAGCCTTGGCCCGCGGTGCCGCACCTTCAACCGCTACAGCATCCAACACTGGCAACTCTGCTTGGGCTTGTCCCTGCACCGCTGAGCTTGGACTACTGAGCGCCAGCGACACGGCCAGTGTCAAAAGAAGAACCGCACCGCGTGCGAACCTGCCGTGAACCATGGGAATGAACCTTCCTGACCGAGCTGTAGAAAGGCAAGCATATGCAACAGAAGTTAACATTCATCCAACTACTGGTAACGAATTACGCTCAATTCCTCCGCTACCTCAAGTGCCCGGTTTAGCACTGCCCGAGCCTCCGGCGCAGTGATGGTTCCCAGGCCGATTTCAGGGGTTATACGTAGCTGATTCAAGGCCGATTTGTTCAATCCCAATCCGCGCCAGGGCCGCATGACCGTCTCCACTAAAGCAGCGTACGACGGCGGTGCTTGGCCCGATCGGCCAGGAACAGTTCCAGCCCACACACCCATGCCGGATTCGATGGCCCCGGCCAGCTGTTCCCAGTGTCCGGTGTCCAAAATGTGCAAAGGAATAGCGAGCGCATCTATGCCGCATTCAAGAGCCGTTTCAAGGGCTATGCGCCAGCTGGCTGATTCGGCTCGTGCCGAACTTGCATCCTCCACACCCGCGCTACCGTCCTGAGAGGCGCTGGCAGGAGCTAAGTTAATGGCAACCTTGGCGAAGCCTGCTTTGCGGGCTTCGCCTACTAATGCACTCCAGCTTTGCCGTAGCTCCGTGACAGGGATTGAGCGCAACGTCCTGTATCCGGACGCTGTGGGGATTGTGCCCGCCAAAGCCGCAGCCACAGCGGGTTCGTCGATTTGCAGTGTCAGCGCAGCCCCGGGAACAGCGGCACCCACCTTCTGTGCATGGATGGCTAGTCCTGCGGCCAGCGACTGACCAATATCCCGTCTTGCCCCGCAATCGCGCAGAGACCGTTCGCCATAGTGCAAATGGATTGCCGCAGCCAAGGAAACCGGTCCGCTGATACAGACTTTAAGTTCAGGAGGCGTTATTCCGCTATCTCCGGCAACGTCAGCCAACACGTTAACATCAGTGGACAGCGCGGAAACGGCACGGCGGTGGTCATGACCGGCCCTGTCAACGAAGCGCCAGCCGTAGGGTTGCATATCAACGGCCAATTCAACGAGCAAAGCAGCTGTGCGACCAATGGGGTCAGAACCTACCCCGCGCGCTGGCAGGTCAACAAGGCAAGGCAGGTGGGGTGAGCCCAGGAGCCCCAGCGAAACCTTAGTAGCCTCCACCGGGTCCGTGCCGGGCCATTGGCCCAAGGAGGTAGCTGTGACGATCTCCGGGAACGGTGCCTGGTGCGTTATCCCAGGCTGTTGGGACTGATTAGGTGAGGGACTCACTTAAGGGCTGCGCCGCCGTCGTCCGTGATTGAGGTGGGGGCATCGGCGACAAACCCTTGGCCGTCAAGGCTCACCACGGGAACAACTCCGGTGGCTGCCACATCCGAGTGGCTCTGCGAAATCGCCTGGTGGTGATGGATGACCTCGCTGATGATGAAGTTTAAGAACTTCTCAGCGAACGCGGGGTCAAGATTGGCGGATTCCGCCAGAGCGCGCAACCGCTGAATCTGAGCCTTCTCACGGCTGGGGTCAGCCGGGGGCAACTGGTGCCGCGCCTTGAGAATTCCCACCCGTTGGGTGGCCCTGAACCGTTCAGCCAGCAGATAAACAAGAGTTGCATCAAAGTTATCGATGCTCGAGCGAATAGAAAGCAGCTCTGCCATGACGGCGGGGTCCACAGCATCCGTGAGTGAGCTGGCGGCTGGGTCAAAATCTTCCACGGACAGGTGCTGCGTGTGGCTCGGTTCGGTCATAGGGACAGTTTAGGCGGTGCACCGGGCGGAGAAAACTCCTGTCCACTTAGGGCACCGCCTAAACGTTATTCGCTGGGCAAAAACATGCGAGCTACTTTGCCGCCAGGAGTCCCTGGTGTGCCACTCGCCGTCTCGCCTGCTCTGCGGGGTTAGGGACGGGCAAGGAGGCTAGTAGCCGCTTTGTGTAGTCGTCCTTGGGACTGCCCATGATCTGGGAGCCGATCCCCTGCTCCACCAATTTGCCTTTGTAAAGAACCCCCACCCATTCGGCCAAAATATCCACCACGGCGAGGTCGTGGCTGATAAACAGCGCGGCGAATCCCATCTCGGTTTGAATTTCCCGGAACAGTTCAAGCACCTTGGCTTGCACTGAAACATCCAGTGCCGAGGTAGGCTCATCGGCGACCAACAGCTTGGGCTTAAGCGCCAGCCCGCGTGCAAGGGATGCACGCTGACGCTGGCCACCTGAGAGTTCATGCGGGAATCGTTTGGCGTAAACAGCCGGTAGTTGCACCGATTCAAGCAGTTCCTGGACTTTTTTGGTGATGGCCGGACCTGACAGATCGGTATGGATGATCAGTGGCTCGGCCACACATTCGCCAATGGTCAGGTGTGGGTTGAAGGATGCGGCCGGATCTTGGAACACAAACCCAATATCCTTACGCAGCGGACGGAACGTGCGCTCTTTGTAGTTCCGCATCTCATAGCCCAGGACCTTCAGTGAGCCTCCGGTTGTCCGGTTCAGCCCGGCAATGGCACGGCCGATGGTTGTTTTCCCCGAACCGGACTCCCCCACCAACCCAAAGACTTCGCCGGCTCTGATGGTGAAGGAAACCTTATCCACCGCTTTGAAGGCTGGACTACCCAGGCGCCCCGGGTACTCAATCTCCAGCTCGCGAGCTTCCACAAGCACTTCGTTGTCCTGAAATGCACGTTCGGTGAAGCCTGCTGAGGCGGAGTTTCGCCCCAAATGGGGCACGGCGGCCAGCAACTTTTGGGTGTATTCCTGCTTCGGGGCGGCAAAAAGCACCTCAGCGCTGGCTTCTTCCACAACGTCGCCCTCAAACATCACCACCACCCGGTCCGCCAAATCTGCCACAACGCCCATGTTGTGGGTAATCAGCACAATGGAAGTACCGTATTTATCACGCAAATCACGCAGGAGTTCAAGGATTTCAGCCTGAACAGTGACATCAAGTGCCGTAGTAGGTTCATCGGCCACAATCAGGCCCGGGTTCAAGGCCAAGGCTGCAGCAATGACGACTCGCTGTTTCTGCCCGCCAGAGAACTGGTGCGGATAATAGTCAACACGTTTTTCCGGTTCCGGGATGCCCACCTTTCCCAGAGCCTCAATGGCTAGCTTGCGGGCTTCCTTCTTCCCTACCCGTTTGCCCTGTGGCCTGTGTGCCCGCAGTCCCTCCGCGATCTGCCACCCCACCGTATAGACGGGGTTGAGAGCTGTGGATGGTTCCTGGAACACCATGGCCACATCACGTCCGCGGATCTGACGCAGTTGGTGGGGGCTGACCGTGATGACATCGTTGCCGCTGATGATCACCGCCCCGCTGCTGTGGGCGGTTTCCGGTAGAAGACCAAGAATAGCCTTGGCCGTAACAGTTTTACCCGAGCCGGATTCGCCCACAATAGCCACGATCTCACCGGGTGCCACGCTGAAGGAAACATCCTTAACGGCGTGTACGTCCCCTTGATCGGTGGCGAAGTTGATTTTTAGATCGGAGATCTCCAGTACGGGCGCCACTGCGGGCACCACCGCTGGGCTGTTCTGTGTGGAGCCGCTCATGCCTGTACCAACTCCTTTTGATCTGCAAGCTTGCTTCTCCGGGCCTTTTTCGCAGCCCGTTTACGCCCGCGCAGGCGTGGATCGTTCAAGTCATTCATGGACTCGCCCAACAGGGTCAGACCAAGTACCGTCAGCACAATCGCAGCACCGGGGAACACCCCTGTCCACCAAATACCGGAGGTGGCATCTGACTGAGCATGGTTAAGGTCATAACCCCATTCCGCAGCGGTGGAGGGTTCAATGCCGAAGCCCAGGAAGCCAAGGGCTGCCAACGTCAAAATGGCTTCGGAGGCATTCAGTGTGAAGATCAACGGCAGCGTCCGGGTGGCATTTTTGTAAATATGCCGGGCCATAATGCGCACACTTGAGGCACCCACAACCACAGCCGATTCCACGAAGGGTTCGGCTTTCAGGCGAATGGTCTCCGCCCGGATCACACGGAAGTACTGCGGAATAAACACCACAGTGATGGAGATCGCCGCAGAGAAGATCCCGGACCACATATCCGAACGGCCCTGGCTCAAAGCAATGGACATGACCATGGCCAGCAGCAGTGTGGGGAAAGCGTAGATCGCATCCGCGACCACCACCAGGATTCGGTCCAGCCAGCCGCCAATGTAGCCGGAGAGCAAGCCAAGAATCACACCCAGGAAAATGGACAGCGAAACCGCCACCACAATCACCAAAACGGCTGTTTGTGCCCCCCACAGGGTGCGGGAAAGGACATCGTAGCCTCCCGCCGTTGTCCCCCAAAGGTGAACGGACGACGGCGGAGACTGGGCTTCATTAAAGCGTTGAGTGGGGCCGTAGGGAGAGATCAACGGCGCCAGAGCGGCGGTGAGCAGGAACATCAATGTCATGATGATGCCCGCCACAAGCATGCCGCGTTGGAGCCCAACACTCTTTTTTAGTTGGGAAATGATGGGCAGACGAGAGAAAAGAGACTGTTTGCGTTCCATAATTTAGTACCTCACCCTCGGGTCAATGAGCGCGGCGATGACATCCACAATGAAGTTGGTCAGGGCCACGATGACGGCGAGCAGGGCCACGATGCCCTGGACTGCCACGAAGTCACGCGCCGTGAGGTAGTGGGCCAGCTGGAACCCCAGCCCCTTCCACTCGAAAGTGGTTTCTGTCAGCACCGCCCCTCCCAACAGGAGTGCAATCTGCAAGCCCATGACGGTGATGATGGGGATCAACGCCGGCTTGTAAGCATGCTTGGTCAGCAAACGGTATTCGCTGACGCCGCGGGAGCGTCCGGCCTCAACGTAATCCTTGCTGAGCGTGCCGATGACGTTGGTACGAACCAGGCGCAAGAAAATTCCGGCTGTCAGGAAACCCAATGCAACAGCGGGCAGTACTGAATGCTGTGCCACATCCCAAAAAGCGTCCATATTTCCGCTGCGCAGGGCATCTATCCAATAGATTCCCGTAGGAGATTGAAGTTGGGTCATATAAATTTCGGTGGAGATGTTAGCTCTACCGGCCACAGGGAACCAGTCCAACCAGACGGAGAAGAGCAGTTTCAGCAACAGCCCGGCGAAGAAGACCGGGGTGGCGTAGAAGGAAATAGCCAGGACACGCAAAATAGCGTCGTGCCACTTGTCACGCTTGTACGCTGCCAGCATGCCCAACGGGATACCGATGGCTAGGGCCACGATCAAAGAGTTGAAGGCGAGTTCAAGAGTTGCCGAGCCGTAAGTGGCCAGCATCTGGCTGATCTCCTGATTATCAGAGATAGTGCGGCCAAAGTTGCCTGTGGCGATTTGTCCCAAGTATTCGAAATACTGCACAAAAAGTGGCCGGTCATAACCGGCCTCATGAATGCGGGCTTCCAGCTGATCAGGTGGTAAGCGTCCACCCAATGCGGCCGTGATGGGATCACCTGTGAGCCGCATCAGGAAAAAGACCATGGTGACGAGAATAAAAATGGTGGGGAAAATCAGGACAAAGCGGACGGCAAGGTATTTGCCCAGGCCACCGCCTGACTTCTTGCTTCTGGGTACCAACGCGGCGGGTTCTTCCGCCGGCAGGTCAATCATTGCGGTCATGTACGCCTATTTCTTTTTATGCACAGAGCCAGGGCTTCCATGTAGTTCCGTGCAGGAACGGTTCGTGAAAAAGGCGGGGCATCCTTTGCAGAAAGCCCCGCCCTTGCGCCAAGTGCCTATGAATGCATGGCTGGCATTATTTAGACAGAACGCCCAAACGGAACTTGAACGATGCATCCAAGGTGTCCTTGGTGCCCTTGACATCAACACCGGAGACGGCAACCTGAGCACCCTGCAACAGAGGCAGTGTGGAAAGGTCCTTGGCCTCGGCGGTCTGAATATCCTCAATCAGCTTGGTGCGCTTTGCTTCATCATTAGTGGTCAGCTGTTCGGTGATCATGTCCTGGACAGCGGTATTGCTGTAATGGTTCTTCAAGAAGTTATCCGTGCTGAAGAACGGCGTCAAGTAGTTATCAGCGTCGGAATAGTCCGGGAACCAACCCAACTGGTACATGGGATAGGCGTCAGCTGTACGCTGCTTGGAATAGGAAACCCACTCCGTGGACTGCAGATTTACCTTGAACAACTTGGTTGCCTCGAGCTGTGCCTTGATGGCAGCGTACTCATCTCCTGAAGAAGAACCGTAGTGGTCAGGGTTGTACTGCAGGTCCAAAGTCACAGGAGTTTCCACGCCAGCATCGGCGAGAGCCTTTGTAGCCTTGTCCACATCGGGGCCGCCATTGCCGTCTCCGTAGACTTCCTTCAACGGCTCAATGGCCCCGGTGAAACCTGCCGGTACGTAGGAGTACAACGGCAGGTAAGTGCCCTTGTAAACCTGGTCAGCGATCGCTGCACGGTCAACCGAGTCTGCCATGGCCTGGCGCACTGCCAGTGATTTGGCCGGATCGGCGTTGGCCGTCTTGGCACCAAACGGCATGGTGTCAAAGTTAAAGACGATGTAGCGGATTTCGCCACCGGGGCCAATATCAACCTTGACATTTTTCTTGGTCTTGAGGCTGTCGATGTCCGTTGCTGTCAGGGAGCGCCACGCAACATCGATGCCACCTTTCTCAACTTCAAGTTTGAGGTTATTGGAATCGGCAAAGTACTTCATGATGACTGAATCGGACTTGGCTGCACCCAGCAAACCCTTGTAGTCCGGGTTCTTTTTGAAGGAGATGAGCTCGTTCTTCTTGAACGTGTCAATGGTGAACTGGCCACCAAACGCCTTGCCCTTGATGATGTCTTCATCCGTGGTGACAGCGTCAGCACTGAACACAGAATCATCCACAATGGGTCCGGCCGGGCTGGTCAGCACCTGCGGGAAAGTCTGATCGTTGCCGAGCTTGAGCTTGAACACCACTGTGGTGGCATCCGGGGCTTCAACGCTGTCCAGGTTTGCAAGCAGCGTTGCGGGCCCGTTGACGTCATTGATCTTCAACTGGCGATCGAAGGAGAACTTCACATCTTTGGAATCAAGTTCGGAGCCGTTGGCCCACTTCAGGCCGGTCTTGAGCTTCACTGTGTATTCGGTAGGAGACGTGAACGACGCCGATTCCGCCAAGTCAGGCTTGGGGTCCGCGCTTCCCGCGGCTGAGTTCAGCACGAAGGGGTAGATCTGGTTCATGACCATAAACGAACCATTGTCGTAGGAAGCGGCCGGGTCCAGGAAGGTGGTTTTGTCGGTGGTACCAACAACTACCGGAGCGCCGGTTGAGGAGCCCCCACTTTCGGAGCCGCCATCATTGGCAGCGGGTCCGGTGCATGCCGTCATCGCCAAGACGGAAACACCGGCGACGGCAATGACCGATTTGAATCCAAATTTATTCTTAACCATCAACAAACTTTCTCTTGTGCCAAACATGGAACAGGCCACACGTCATTGTGTGACCCGGCTCATATCTTTGATAGTCAACATTTACCAGACTTTGTTACGCCAGATTGCATCAAATCCAAAGTTGCAACCAGAAGGTTACCTAAGCGAGGCTGCACGCGGTCCGGCTTTAAAGTACGGACTGCGACCAAACCAGCCTGCGAGCCTTGCATAAGGGTCGGCTGCGACGGGGACTCGAACCTCCGGCCCAATTCCTCTCTCAACGTCTCGGTACTCTGGTTTGAGCATCCGCTGGGCCCACGCGAGCGACTGATCGGCAAGGACAGGGTCTAAAATGATGGGCACACCTGTAGCTTTCACCAGGTCCCAGGCATGGACGGTAAATTCGGATATTTGCAGGCCGATACGGCTGCGCAAGGGTGCTTCTCCGCCACCCGGCAAAGCCACTTGGGCGCTGAGGTCGGCGCTAGACCAAGCCCGCATTAGCAGTGTGGCTCCATCGCTAAAACGCGTGGACCAATCGGCGCCGAACATTGCTTCGGGGTTTGGTGGGTCAACGTTGTGCCCGCGAGCCATGATGGTGAATTTGTGCAGGTCCTGCACCACAAGGTGGTGCAGGAGATCCTGAACACTCCAATCAACGCATGGAGTAGGCCAGTCTGCCTGGTTTGAGGAGATGGCGCTGATGGTTTCGGCGCACTGATTAAGCGCACTTTCCAAAAATTGCAGCGGGTTGGGAATTGTATGCGGGGGCATTGTGTAAACCTTCCGTGTGGCAAGTCACCTTTTAAGGGAAGCTTACGCCAGCACCACAAGCGCCCGGAGCGCTACGGCAATTGCGGCCGTGCCAATGACCTCGCCGTGTCGATAGTTGCCTGCCCCAACACCCGTGTTCCCTGGTACAGCACGATCGTCTGACCCGGCGCCACACCGCGTAACGGCTCGACCAAGGTGACATCCAGGACCTGGCGGGACACGCCGTCGTCCATCACTTCAGTGACAAAAGCGCGGGCAGGCACGGGGTCGCCATGCGCACGGACCTGGGCGTAACAATCGAATTCGGCGCCAGTGGCGACCTCGGCAATGGGCAGCCCGGCCCAAGAAACCTTGATTCCTTGGATCGCCTCAATGGCCAGCAACGCATGCGGGCCCACAATAACTTTATTTTCCTTGGGCCGGATTTCAAGCACAAAGCGAGGCTTGCCATCAGCGGCGGGGGTGCCGAGTTTAAGCCCGCGACGCTGGCCTACGGTGAACTGGTTGGAGCCGGTGTGGCCGCCAACCTTGGCACCACTTTCATCAACAACATCACCGTCGCTCATTTCAATTTTTTCAGCCAACCATCCGGCGGTGTCCCCATCTGGAATGAAGCAAATGTCATGGCTGTCAGGCTTCTTCGCCACTGACAAACCACGGGCCTCGGCTTCGGCGCGCACCTCTGCCTTGGAGGGGGTATCGGCAAGCGGGAACATGGAGTGTTTAAGTTGCTCATGGGTCAGCACACCGAGCACATAGCTCTGGTCCTTAGCCCAATCTGCGGCGCGGTGGAGTTCCGGACTCCCGTCGGCGTTGGTGATGACCTTGGCATAGTGGCCGGTGCAAACGGCGTCGAAGCCCAGCGCTATGGCCTTTTCCAGCAGAGCAGCGAACTTGATCCGTTCATTGCAGCGCATGCAGGGATTAGGGGTACGCCCGGCGGCGTACTCGTCGATGAAGTCCTGAACCACATCCTCCTTGAAGCGCTCGGAGAAGTCCCAGACGTAATAGGGAATGCCCAACAGGTCGCAGGCACGCCACGCATCATTGGAGTCCTCCACAGTGCAACAACCTCGACTGCCGGTCCGCAAGGTGCCCGGCATCCGTGAGAGGGCCAGGTGGACGCCAACCACGTCATGCCCGGCATCTACGGCCCGGGCTGCGGCTACGGCGGAGTCAACCCCGCCACTCATGGCTGCCAATACTCGCATTACATACCTTTCCATTGGCGCAAAAAAATCAAATCAATTTGGTACAGCTGCCGTTGTTGGTGCAGCAGGTGTGATTACCGGTTTTAATTACTGTGTGCTGGCGGTTTGGATGGAGGATTGATGCCCAGCCATCCCGGCCGTTTTTGCTCGCGCATGGGCGTCTGGCAGAGCCGCCACAAAGGCGTCAACGTCTCCCGGGCACGATGTATGCCCCAAACTAAAGCGTTGTGCCCCACGGGCCGTATTCTCATCCAAACCCATGGCCAGGAGTACGTGCGAGGGTCGAGGCACCCCGGCTGTGCAGGCCGAGCCGGTGGAGGATTCTATCCCAGCCATATCGAGTAGGAACAGTAGCGAATCTCCCTCGCAGCCAGGGAAAGTGAAATGCGCGTTTCCCGGGAGCCGCTGAGCCGGGTCATCCATCGGGTCAGGGCCGCGGAGCACCGCCTCCGGAACGGCTGCACGGACAGCGGATATGATTCGGTTGCGAAGTCCGCCAATGCGCGCGTTTTCTGTTTCCAAGTTGCTGGTGACGTCCTGGGCTGCTGCCGCGAAGGCCGCTATACCGGCCGTATCCAGCGTGCCGGAGCGAACCGAGCGTTCCTGTCCCCCGCCGTGCTGGACAGCTGTCAGTTTCACGGCACGGCCCAGCAGCAACGCACCAACACCAACAGGGCCACCAATTTTGTGGCCACTGATGGACATGGCGGCCAGGCCGGAGTCCTTGAAGTTCACAGCGATGGAGCCGAAAGCCTGGACGGCGTCCGAATGAACGGGGATGCCATATTTCTTTGCGAGCGCCACAATCTCGGCAATCGGCTGAACAGTGCCAACCTCATTGTTGGCCCACATGCAGGTAAGCAGCGCAACCGAGTCCGCACCGCCGCGGTCCAGCTCCTTTTCCAAGGCATCCATCAGGATCCTGCCATTGCTATCCACGGGTAGCCAGACGGCGTGAGCACCCTCATGCGCAGCTAGCCACTCCACGGTGTCCTGGACGGCTGCATGTTCCACGCTTGAGACAAGAATACGAGTGCGCTGCGGTTCGGCGCCGTTACGTGCCCAATACAAACCCTTGACAGCAAGGTTGTCAGCCTCGGTGCCACCGGAGGTGAAGATCACCTCCGTGGGGTGGGCGCCGGCAGCCTTGGCGATGGTTTCCCGGGCGGCTTCGACGGTTGCACGGGCGCGGCGGCCGGAGCCATGCAGTGATGACGGATTGCCGCTACGGGCAATAACGGAGGTGAGTGCGGCGAGGGCAGGGGCCGAGATAGGCGTGGTCGCCGCGTGATCAAGGTACACGGGCACAGAACAATTCTACGCCACGAGGCCGATGCCAGTTTCCGCGGCGTTGTACCCTTACCCTTTGTTCCTCGAAGGGCAATCATGTGGACTTTTATTGCTGTGAACCGTTGATGGTGTCTGCTTTGAACCCCAGGCTCGTAGCGGCCCCCACCTCTAGTGCCTCCAAATCCGGTGACGTGATGATCGCCGCGATGAGCTCTGCTGTGCCGCCCACCAGGGTGGAGTCAAAGTCGATCTCCGTGGCCGTGCACCAGGACCTATCCGCTGGCCAAGCCAGGTTGGCGGTTTGAAAGTTAGAGCCACCATCGCCGTCAAGCCACGTATCGAACCACGGCGGGTTGGCCAAATCAACGCTCGTGCCGTGAAACACAAAATACTGCCGCAGTCCGTGAGCTACATTGAGCTTCCCAGCTTTGGCACAAGGAACTCCTTCGGTGACACCAGGGTCAAATCCACCCCATTGATCACCATCGATTTGTAAAGGCCGGTCCGTGCCATTGAGTGGAACTGCACCTCGGGATGAACAAGCGTTTTCTTTTCCGCAGCAACATCAGCCCACCGCAGAACCGGTATTTGGCCCACGTTGACTCTGTGCAGGATCCGGGCATAAGCCTGGAAATGCTCGGGAAGGGTTGCCGCGACGGTGCCAATCCACTGTTCATAGCGTTCCTTGTTCAGGTACCGCTCCAAAGCGTCAGCGATCCACTGGCCGGTGCTTCCATCAACCTGTTCCATGGGCTCACCCTACAGGCGCCCGTGGACTCAACTAACCCTGGCGATTCCATGGTTCCAGAGCGCATCCATTACCTCGGTGGTGGGCGCCGCACTCTAAGCCGCCGCACTCTAAGCCCTGGGAACGAGCCGGGCACAGCAGTGAGAGATTTCTGCATCTGGCGCCAGGTCGTGACAGGTGTCCGCGCATCCCTCTAGAGCGCCGCTGAGCAGCGAGCCGTTGAGTGAGCAGACAACGTTGGTATGAGCTTTGGACAGGCTATGAAACGGGCAGTTGGCCATAATGGTGCCGCCGGCACCGTCTGGCTCGGGGCTGTATCCCGTGGCGGCCAGTAATTGATGGATATTCCCGGATTCAGCCCCTAAACGGCGACCCTCCTCGAAGGCAACTTCTACCAGGGCTGCAGCAATACCGATCCCTGTATCAATGCAGTGCTGGACAGCTGCAGCAAGCACGCCTGCGGCAAGATCATAGTGCCGCGGTGGAACGGAGGCGCTAACCTCGCTCTGCGCCACTGTGTACAGCTTGGTGGGCCGTCCCGAACCTGGCCCGGTCTTAGCGCCCACTTTGCGAAACTCTACGAGTAGCAAGTGCTCATCCACCAACCGGTCAAGGTGCGCACGGATGGTGCTCTTGGGTAGTTCCAGCTGCTCCGCGCAGTCATCGCGGCTAAGAGCTTCTCCGGAATCGCGCACCAGCTCAAACACTGTTCTGCGAATAGGGTCCCCCAGTGATGCCACGGCTTGCAGGCGCTGCGCGTCGTCAAGCTTGGCCCTTGTGGTGTTGGCGCTTGTGGTGTTGGCGCCAAGATGCTTGGCTGTGAGGAGAGTGGAGGGGGTTTGCTCCGCGTTGTTCATGACCGCTGGCCTTGTGCTCTCTTGCCAGTGCATGCTCCGCTGCATGGCAGGTTAAGTATTGTTTGGACTTACTTGACGCTTTGAGTCTGCGCTTCTAAAGTCAATAATACAAGCTTTAGAAAGGTTTGGAAATGTCCATCTCCAGTGCTTCCCTCCCAGATCTGCTCACTTACGACGATGCCGAGTCGTTAGTGGGCCCATCTTCCATTGATCTGCCGCGTGCTCAGGCCGCCATTGCCGAATTCCTGCGGGCACTGGGCCGTGATGAAACCGATCCTCACCTCTTGGACACTCCCCGCCGGGTGGCAGCCGCCTACGCAGAAATGCTGACCCCTCGCGAAACAACATGGACCACATTTCCCAATGACGACGGATACCAAGGTCTAGTGCTGGTGAAGGACATTCCCTTCCATTCATTGTGCCAGCACCACTTGCTGCCGTTCCGGGGTGTGGCTCACGTGGGCTACCTGCCAGGGGATCGTCTTTTTGGCCTGTCCAAGATGGCCCGCGGTGTTGAGCTCTTCTCCCGGGATCTGCAGGTCCAAGAACGACTCACCCAGCAGGTGGCAGACTGGCTCGAGGACACCTTGGCGCCCCGCGGAGTAGGCGTAGTCATGGAGGCGGAGCACATGTGCATGTCGTTGCGCGGGGTGCAAACCTCCGGCACCACCACCCGCACATCGGTTTTCACTGGCTTGTTATCCCAGGACGGGCCATTGCGCGGGCAGTTCCCGCAGTAATGCTCTTCTGGCCACTGGCAGATGCGGGGCTGATTTAAGAGCATTAGTTTTCACCAAGTTTTATCTAAGAGACATAAATTTCCACCGGAAAGAGTTTCGATCATGACCACCTCACCCAGCACCTCATCCCCCACCGATTCAGCCACCGATTCCCCCACCCCGAATGCGGGTATGGTGATCATCGGCGGTGGCCTCACAGCGGCCACCGCTGCGGAAACGCTGCGCAAAGAAGGCTATGCCGGTGCTGTGACAATCGTGGCGGACGAACCGGAAACCCCCTACCAGCGTCCGCCGCTTTCCAAGGGTTTCCTGGCCGGCAAAGAGGACGCTGACTCGTTGCTGCCGCTTCCCGCCAGCTGGTATCCCGAACACAATGTCACGCTTCTGAAAGGAACTGCAGCAACTGCACTGGATCCCCAAGCCCACACCGTCACCCTCGCCGATGGAACCACGCTTGCCTATGACAAGGTGCTTCTGGCAACAGGGGCCGCACCGCGTCATATCCCCTTCCCTGGCGTTGACCTCAAGGGTGTTTACACGTTCAGAACCAAGGCAGACAGCGTTGCCATGAAGGAGCTGTTCACTGCCGGAAACAAGAATGTAGTAATGATTGGCTCAGGCTGGATTGGCATGGAAATTGCCGCCACAGCAACAGAACTCGGCAACCATGTGGCATTGCTTGGTCTGGAAGATGTTCCACTATCAACTGCCATTGGCTCCACGTTGGGTGCTGTCTTCACCAACAGGCAAAAGGAAGCCGGCGTGCGCTTTGAACTGCCTGCCACCGCGGAGAAAATTCAAGGCAGTGACGGTGCCGTGACCTCAGTTCTGACCAACACAGGTGTGACGCTGCCAGCTGACATTGTCATTGTGGCTGTGGGCGTGGTCCCCAACACAGGGTTGGCCAAGGACGCCGGATTAACAATCAACAACGGGATCGAGGTCACAGCCAGCCTGCAAACTTCCGCAGCGGATGTATTTGCCGCAGGCGATGTGGCCAACTCCCTGCACCCGGTCACCGGAGCCTACGCCCGCTCCGAGCACTGGGCCAACGCCATTGCCAGTGGCAAAGTTGCGGCTAAATCAATGCTGGGTCAGAACGCCGTCCTTGACGACATCCCCTACTTCTATACTGATCAGTTTGATTTGGGCATGGAGTATTCCGGCTTTGGAGCCCTGACCAAGGATGCCGAACTCGTCATCCGCGGGAGCTTGGAAAAGCGCGAGTTTGTTGCTTTCTGGCTACTTGAAGGCCGCGTTGTTGCCGGCATGAACGTAAACGTTTGGGATGTCCAGGATGCCATCAAGGACCTCATCATCTCAGCGCGCACGGTGAACAAAGTCCAGCTGGCTGATGAACACACTGCTATTGAGGACATTTGATGGCAACTACGAGGACCTCCGCAACGCCGGAAGCCCCCGCAACAGCAGCGCCGTTTTATACCCCGGAGCTCTTGCATCCCATCCATCATTTTGGACCACGCACCATCGATTTCAGTCGGCAGGTGGCCCTGATGGCCATCATCAACCGCACCCCTGATTCCTTCTACGACGGCGGGACCACGTTTGCGTTGGATGCCGCGGTTAACGCTTCGCTTGCGGCGGTGCGAGACGGAGCCGATTGGGTTGATATTGGCGGCGTTCCCTTTGCTCCCGGGCCTGCTTTGAGTGCTGAGGAAGAAAGTGAGCGGGTGGTTCCGGTGATTGCTGCCGTGGCGGCGGCAAGTGATGTGATCATTTCAGTTGACACGTTTTTGCCTGAAGTGGCTGCCCGCAGTATTGCGGCAGGCGCCAACGTCATTAACGACACCACCGGTCTCTCCAACCCGGAGCTGGCATCGGTGGTGGCAGAATCTGGCGCACATTTAGTCATCACCCATTCACTGGCCAAGCCGCGTACCGTGTACCCGCGGCCCTACTACAACGACGTTGTTAGTGAGGTTGCGGCGTTCTTAGCCGAGCGGGTTGAGCTTGCCCTTTCGTTGGGTGTCCCTGCCGAGAAGATCATCATTGACCCCGGCCATGACCTCAATAAGAACACCCTGCACACCCTTGAGATTACGCGCCGCTTCAACGAAATCGCCGCTTTAGGATTTCCGGCTCTGGCCGCCGTGTCCAACAAAGATTTTATCGGCGAAAGTCTCAACCAAGCAAAGACGGAGCGCCTTGAAGGCTCCTTGGCGGCTGGCGTCATTTGCATTTTAGGTGGCGCAAGGATTCTGCGAATGCACAATGTTGCTGCGGCCAGCTCAGCCATCGGCATGACCGAAACAATTTTGGGTTGGCGGGAACCGGCGTATCTTCTGCACAATATGGGCGAGGCCAATCAGCCGGCCCGCCCGATCGCCCAGTAGCCAAGTAGCCAAATAGCAAAGTAGCCAAGTCACTAAGGAGATTTTCATGATTGAGCGGATCTTCCCCACCCCCTCGATTCTCTCCGGAGCAGATCTGGAGCAGGAACTGCTAGCGCCACCTCCGGAAGGACGCCTGCGTGGCAAACCATGGGTGAGCTTTAACTTTATTGCCAGTATTGATGGTGCCGCTTCCATGGATGGCGTCTCAGGGAAACTGGGAAATGCGTGGGACCAACGTATTTTTTCATTGTTACGGCAAACCGCGGATGTTATTTTGGTGGGTGCTCAAACCATCAGGGTAGAAGGTTATGGCGGTCAATTGCTGAGCGAGTCGGCACAAAAGTGGCGTGCGGAGAACTGGCTCTCGGAGCACCCACCCTTGGCGATTGTTTCTGGTTCTCTAAATTTGAATCCCGGTCTTGAAGTGTTCACCAGGGCACCCGTTCGCCCGTTAGTTTTGACACTTGAGTCTGCCCCGCAAGAAAGCAAAAACGCCCTGTCCAAGGTGGCCGATCTGGTCATGGTGGGCAAGGATGCCCTCGAGGTGGAACTGATCATTTCTGCACTTGCCGAGCGAGGATTTAAAAAAATCCACTCCGAGGGCGGACCGACTCTGCTCAATACCTTCGCTAAAGCCGGAAAAGTGGATGAGCTTTCCTTGACTGTCTCTCCGCTCCTGGTGGGCGGGTCAGCCGGGCGAATCGCGCACGGGGCCGACCGGGATTCTGATACTAGCGGCGAAGGCGGTGTGCCTAAAAGTCAACCCGTGGCAAGCGCTGATATGACGTTGACAAGGGTTCTCAAAGCTGACTCAATGCTGTTCCTGCGCTACGTAAGCCACGACTCGCAGCAGCCCCCGGCTTCTTAGCATCAAGCTGCGGCGAACCAGCTTTAGCCGCCAGTGAACTCCCCGGCGCGCCGGCTAGTTCGACGGCGGGGCAACCGATAATTTTGCCATCACCTTGGGTGTGGTGGCTGCCAACAATTCATCTGTTGGACAGGCCAAGCTCACCAACAAAGAGGTATCAGCACTTCCGAGCATGCGCCCCCATACAGTGCTTGCCATAGCATCTTTGCCAGCTTTGGTGCTGAAGGACAAGAAGGAAATCGGCGGTCCTGCTTTTCCTGCCTCGGCCACCCAGGGCAGCTGCGCCTCCGGCAAGGATTCTCCCATCACCGATGGAATGAGGTACTTCATTAACTCAAGTGTGGATGATTTGTCATCACCGTGAGTGATCAGAGGGCCCTGGTTGGTAGCGATCCAATACGCTACTTGGCAGCCCGCAGCGTTGGTATATTGGGTCTGGCCGGCCACGTTGTTCTTCACCAGATTCCACTCAGGCGGCCCCGGTGTCTGCGAATACTCCTGGGGTGGCTGGCCCAGCACGTCACTAAAACCAACTGGCACGCCGGGGACAAGCGTTTTGCCTGCTTCGAAAGTCATTGGCGCGCCAGCCACAGCGGCAGCGTCATGCCCGGGAACAATAGTTGGCGGAGCGTAGCTGGTAGGTGCAGCTGAGGGCGCAATGCTGGGAGGGGACTGGGAAGGAACCGAAATACTGCACCCGGTCAGCGCCGCAATCATCAGAAAGGCTACTCCTGTAGCCGCAAGTGTTTGCTTCTTCGGCCCCTTTGGTTGATCCACAGGATCCACTGTACAGATCCCGCCCCGTCCTCAGCCACATCTGAAGTCACCGCCGCCCCAGAGCAGCGACACAAGAGCAGCGATACCAGAATAGCGGCCCGGGGAGACAGCACCATGGAGGGGGACAAAGCGCTTCGGCGGCTAGACTGAACTCTTGGCAAAACAGGGCTATCGAAAGGCCACCCGTGGGCGAGACGTTCCTTACGCACTATCAAGTTCTCGGTCTTGCACGTTCTGCCACGGAGCAAGAGATCAAGATCGCGTACCGCAAAGCAGCCAAGACTGCCCACCCCGACAGGGGCGGTGCCCCTGAACTTTTTCATAAAATTGCAGAAGCCTACGAGGTTCTCTCTGACCCTGTCCGCAGACAGGCGTATGACAGGTCCTACGGTTCGCCAAGCCGCCCGGGTACTTCGGCAGGTGCCAGCACGCGAACCGGCTCATACGGCGCTCGAGGAACGGAGGGCTCTTCCGCGCGTGCCGGAACTGCTGCCGGTGCGGCTAACGGTTTTGGGGCTTTCAATACCCGCCGCGCCCCTGAAACACGACGCACGGCCGGTGACCCTGCCGTTTATATCCCCGCCTACGAGAAGCCCTCAAGCGGTTCAGTAGAGAATTCAGCACAGCAGCAAACTCCGCTGATGCCACGGATGACTGCGGCGCAACCTGTCCACGGTGCACCGCGAAAACGTGGCGTCTTTGGTGCGGCGTCGCGACTGGCCCGGGAAGCGCGCACTGCCCAGCTCATAATGCAGCAGGTCCTGCCGGGCATCCCGGCCGCAAGGCTCATCAACGGTCTCAGTGCTCCCATGGGCAGTGGCTATCTGGATCATGTTTTGGTTTCGGGGTACCGAATCGCGATCATTGGTTCAATGCTGGTGCCCGACGGCGCCTTCCGCTGGGACGGGAGCATGCTGGTCCATGGCGGCAAGGTTGCAGCACCGCCACAACTGATCCCCGCCACACGCAAGATGCAAGAACTCTTCCCCGAATGCAATGTCACAGCCTGGGTCTGTGTGCACAGCAAGACGGGAAACCTGTTCGAACCGGTTATTGATTACGCCAAGGGCACTGACCCCGATGGTTCAAATATGCTCAATGTGGCTAACGCTGCCCGTTTTGTGCGTGAGGTCAAGCATTTCTTAGCCTCAGGGCCTTCTCCCAACGTGGTTGATTTACACGTTCTGGACAGGCTCCTGGGCGGCATGTACTAGAGCAGGCATCCTGAGCCCGCCTCTGCGCAACGGGCCAAAATTCAAATGAGCCCCTTCGCGTCCTTCTGGTTACAACCGGCTAGTGCCTGGCGGTAGGATAAAACAGTGTTTCGCATCCTTTTCCTGACCCCTGAGATCCCTGGCAACACCGGAAATGCCATCCGGTTGGCCGCCATCACTGGTGCCGAGCTGCACCTTGTCGAACCCTTGGGCTTTGACTTCTCTGACGCTAAATTGCGAAGAGCCGGACTTGATTATCACGATCTTGCGGTGATGAGAGTTCACCCCAGTCTCGAAGCGGCGTGGGCCGCGCTGGCTCCCGAACGGGTCTTTGCGTTCACTGCCGATGGCGAGAGAAGCTACACAGAGATTGCCTACCAGCCCGGAGATGTGCTGATGTTTGGCCGCGAATCCGAGGGGCTGCCAGCTGAAGTGAAACAGGATCCGCACGTCACCGCCAGAGTACGGCTGCCCATGCTTCCCTCATTACGTTCCCTGAACCTGGCCAATGCAGCCTCGATCGCAGTTTTTGAGGCGTGGCGCCAAAACAACTTCGCCGGCGCACAGCGCTAAGCCGAAATTTGTTGGCGGCCCGCAACTATAGCTTTCGGGCCATAACTCAAGGCTCATTAGAATTTATTTCATCAATTGGAGGCATGCATGTCCGCTCGCGATCCTGGCTTGGCGTTCACCGACGGTGCACTGCAATTTGAGGCGTGGTCAGAGAAACTCTGGGATCCGATGGGCCGGGGCGTGGTTACTGAAGCCATGTTGCAGCCGGGTGAGAAAGTTTTGGACGCTTGCTGCGGCACAGGTGCGGCCACCATTCCTGCCGCGTTGGCCGTGGGCCCCGAAGGTAGTGTGGACGGCGTTGACCTTTCTACCGGTCTGCTGCGCATTGCCGCTGCCAACCTGGCCGAGAATGGCATCCTGAACACAACCTTGACGGAAGCAGACGTCACAGCATGGCGCGGACACCGCACCTTTGACGCTGTCCTGTGCTCCTACAGCATGTTCTTCTTTGCCGACATGGAGGCAGGAGTGGAGCATTTGGCTTCAATGTTGCGTCCCGGCGGGCGCCTCGTGACAAGCACGTGGATTGAGGGCGCCTTGGAACCGTTCGCCACACGCATCTTTGAAGCTGCCATCAAGGAACGTCCACGCCTGGCCAACGTGGTTCCACTGGCAAACCAAAACATGGCACGCGTGGCCACCGTGGAATCACTAACCGCGTGGCTTGGAGCGCGCGGCTTCGAAGACGTGTCAGTATCCACACATCCCCTCACACTGACAGTTGATGACGCCATGGCCTGGAACCTTGTCATGGGCAGCGGCTGGCGGACTTTCCTGCCCCGAGATCCTGAGGCGATCGCCAGGGTTCGCCGCGAGTTCATCCAGTCAGTGGGCCCGCGCATTGAAATGAACTCCGACGCCATGATCGCCACGGCATCGGTCCCCCGCTAAGAAATCTTGGACACACAAGAAATCTTGGACACATAAGAAAACTGCCGTGGTCAAACGTTTTAGCGTCTAACCACGGCAGTTTTGGTGTTGGCTAGTTAACCTAGCTACACACTGCGCACTTCACCGTTCATGCCCTGCGCTTTTTAATCTCTGCAACGGCTTGTGGCAGGACCTGGAACAAATCGCCCACAATGCCGAAATCCGCAATCTCAAAAATCGGAGATTCCGAGTCCTTATTAATAGCCACGATGAGCTTGGACGTCTGCATTCCGGCCTTTTGCTGGATGGCCCCTGAAATACCAACAGAAATGTACAGCGCAGGAGCAACCTTCTTGCCTGTCTGACCAACCTGGGAGGCGTGTGAGATCCAGCCTGCATCAGTGGCTGCACGTGAGGCACCCACAGCAGCTCCAAGAACATCTGCCAGCTCTTCAATCGGGGTGAAGTCACCATCAACGCCGCGGCCACCTGCCACAATAATGCGGGCATCTTCAAGTTCGGGCCGTCCCGAAGCCGGTCGCGGTGTCCGTGCTGTCACTCGGGCACTCAGACTGGCCGGGGCAAAAGCCACGTCTACCACCTCAACGGCGGGCACGCTCGCCTCTGGGGCCGGGTTCGCTTCAACCGCGTGCGCCTTGACAGTGAAGACACCGAGCGCTGAAGTAGCCCGCGCCTGCACACTATAGGACCCGGCAAGGACAGACTTGTGCGCAACGAAGGCTTCGCCGTCGTACATCAGGGACACGGCGTCGGTAATGACACCGGCGTTCAGTGTGACACCGGTGCGGGCGGCGATTTCCTTTCCGGCAGCACTGTTATCAAGGAGTACGGCGCTGGCGCTGACAGCAGCGGTGGCCTGCGCTAGAAGATCTGCTTTGGGGGCAACCAGGAACTCGCCCAGCTCGGCTTGCTCCGAGTGCAGCACCCGCTGTACTCCATAGGCGCCCAGCTCCGCCAACACCTCGGCTCCAACCGGACCGGCCACAACAGCCACTGGTTCACCGGCGCCACGAGCCAAGGTCAGAAGCTGCGCGACAGTGTTTGAAAGCTTGCCCGGGACATCGAGCTGATCAATGTAAACAACAATTGCAGTCATGAATGGTTCCTTAGATCAGTTTCGCAGCGGCCAGGAAGTCAACCAATTGGATACCGGCATCGCCTGAGTCAGTGATGATAGTGCCGGCCGTGCGGGCGGGGCGTTCTGCTGCCGAGGTGACCTGGGTCAATGACCCGGCATGTCCGACGGCGGATGGTGCCAACCCCAGGTCAGCCAGGGACACTGTTGTCACCTTCTTTTTCTTCGCAGCGATGATGCCCTTGAAGTTGGGGTAACGCGGCTCGTTGGCTTGATCGGTCACCGAAACCAGCGCAGGCAACACGGCCTGGATCTCTTCTGAGAAGTCATCGCCGTCACGGCGGGCTGTGACGGTATTGCCCGTAACATCCAGTGCCGAGGCGAAGGTGATCTGGGCCAGGCCCAGACGGGCTGCCAGCTGAGCCGGGATGATGGAGGTTTCCCCGTCGGTTGAGGCCATACCCGTGATCACGAGGTCTACCGGGCCAAGAGATTTGATGGCCGCAGCCAAAGCCAGTGAGGTGGCTGAGGCATCGGAGCCTGCGAGCGCTTCGTCGCTGACATGCAAACCCTCCGTTGCACCAATCTGCAACGACTTCTTAACGGCTACGGCGGCAGAGGCCGGGCCAAGTGTCAGAGCCGTGACAGTGTTCCCGCCTTTGGCGCCGCCCCGGGCATCGGTCAAAGCCAATGCCGCTTCAAGTGCGTATTCATCCAATTCTGACAGGATGCTCTCACCACGGTCGATGCTGTGGTCCTCACCTGTGAGGTGTCGATCAAACTGTGCATCTGGCACATATTTGACCAGTACGACAATGTTCAGTGCTGAATTTTCCACTGCTGTCCTTTGTGTCATGGACGATTGGTTACCCTGCACTCTTCCCCTTGGCGGGGTTGGATGCAGCGGGTTCGTCCTTGGCCTACCTGACCAGCTTAGTTCGAACAGGCCCAGAGCCAGAATCCTTGGGCATAATTCTTCACCCGCAGTAGCCCTTAACACTTGGCTTCGAGGCGTCCTGCCTCCTCCCTCGGGTTGAGAAAGCCGCCAACACTTCCCACCCCTGGCCCGATGCAGCAGCCAGCGTCTAAGCGCAAACTTAAAACATGACTTCAACACTTTCTTCACCCATTCTGAGCGCACGCTCACTATCCAAACGCTATGGCGGCGGGATCGCCTTGAACAATGTGGACCTTGACATTGTTTTAGGCGAGTCGGTGGCCATCATGGGTGCCTCAGGTTCCGGCAAGACGACTCTTCTGCACGCCCTTGCCGGCATCACCACCCCCGATGCCGGCACCGTGACCTACGCGGGAACAAACGTCACAGCACTCAGTGAGAGAGAACGCTCACAGCTGCGCCGGGAAGCCTTTGGTTTCGTTTTCCAATCAGGGCTGCTCATTCCCGAACTGACAGCCGTTGAAAATGTGGCTTTGGCGCTCATGCTCAACGGGATCTCCCGCCGCGAGGCAGAAGCGCAGGCGGCCGGATGGCTGGCTGCGCTTGGTCTGGCAGGCATGGAAACCCGGCGTATTGGCGAGCTCTCAGGCGGGCAAGCCCAGCGTGTTGCCATCGCCCGGGCACAGGTGACAGGGGCACGCGTTGTCTTTGCTGACGAGCCCACCGGCGCCCTTGACTCCCACACCTCCGCGGATGTCATGTCAGCTCTTTTGACCGCCACGACCGGCCGCGGCAACACACTTATTCTTGTCACCCACGATTCCACCGTTGCCTCGCGATGTGCCCGCACCTTGTTTATGCGCGACGGCGTCCTCTCCCTCACACCGTTATCTCACCCAACCCCTGTGCTGGCAGCGAATCAGGCGTGAAAAAGATCCGTACAACGTTCTCAATTCTGTGGATGCTCTCCCGACCCGCTCCTGGAAACAAGGCTGTGGTAGCCCTGCCGGCAGTGGCCTTTGCTCTTGTCACGGCGCTGTCGTTGATAGTGCTGGCCGGGGCGTTGAGCTTTTTCACATTCCCTGCAGTTGGCGACAGCGCGGACACAGCCGGCATCTACCAGATATTGGCGCTGGTGGCTTTGGCCCTTTTGGTGTTGCCGCTGTTAACCCTGGGCGGGTCAGCAGCACGCCTGTCGGCCCGGCGCCGCGATGAGCGGCTCTCAACTTTGCGCCTGCTCGGCGGAACGCCGTCACTGGTCGGTGCCATGGCCCTTGTTGAATCCACGGCAGTGGCCACACTAGGTATCTGTGCCGGAGTCATCGTTTATGTCGCTGTTGTGCCCGCTGTTGCTCTCATCCCTTTCCACGGTCAGGGCCTTGGTCTTGCTCAACTCTGGCTGAGCCCCGTTGTGATTCTCTCCACGGGAGCGGCTTTGGTGGGGCTTGCCGCCATCAGCGCTGCCATCGGCTTACGCCAAGTTGTTATTTCTCCGCTGGGGGTACGCACCAGGGCGAAGGCGCCCACAGTGCACTGGGTGAGATTCGCTCTGGGTGCCGGCGCCGCCGTCGTACTGTATATGGGGATGGCCACCATGACAGCCAGCGGATCGGTTGCCGTGATGGTCCTGATCATCTGCGCCAGCTTTGCCGGTGGGTTGGCGTTGCTGAACCTGATGGGTCCCATTGTGCTCAGGTGGCTGGCGGGATGGAGCCTGCGTAAAGCAGCTACCCCTGCAAGACTTTTGGCGGCCCGAATCATTCTTGAGTCCCCCAAAGCCGCGTGGCGGCAGGTCAGCTCGCTGTCGATGGCAAGTTTCATAGCAGTGGTGGCGGGCACGGTAGTGGCTCTTCTCAGCTCCGCGAATACCGAAGGCAACGCATCAGATCTGAACCTGGTCAATGACATGCGCACAGGAGTGTTAATTACCGTAGTGGCCTCATTCTTGCTGGTTGCCTGCAGTGCCGGGGTAAACCAGGCGGCAGCCATCTTGGACAGGGCCGATCTCTATGTCAGCCTTGACCGGCTTGGCATGCCCCGAACTGTCATGGACGTGGCTCGTAAACGAGCGGTGCTCTCCCCTGTACGAATTGTCACTGTTGGCTCGGCAGTCTTGGCGGCCGTGCTGTTGTTTCCATTGACGGGCATGGCCGCGATCATCGCACCCTTGTCGCTGCTGATCATCGCTGCCGTGCTGGCCTCTGGCATTGGGTTGGTGTGGTTGAGTCTGGCAGCGTCCGCACCGGTGTTGACCAAGGTTCTGCGGCAGGCTTAGCCGCAGGTGGCAACTAAGGAGCCCTCTGCACAAGACCCAGCGTTAGGCCTTGTGCAGAGGGCTCCTTTAGTACCGGTGGGCCCGTTAGCTGGCCGGCATTTAGCTAGCCGGCATTGTGTCAAGGGTAATGTCCACTGACTGCGCCTTGCCGTTGCGGATGAAGTCCATTTTCACTGTGGCCCCACCGGCTTGTTCGCGAACAGCGGCCGTCAGGTCCGCTGGGTCGCTGATGGCACGGTTACCCAATTGAGTAATGACATCGCCCTTGTTCAACCCGGCCTTGGCGGCTGCGCTTCCGGCCGTCACATCCGCCACTGTGGCGCCGGTAGAGAACGCGCTCTTTGCTCCGGTAGAGGAGGTCCCGCCCACCGAAACTCCAAGCTGGCCGTGAGTGGCTGCGCCCGTTTTGATTATGTCCTGAGCAACCCGCTGGGCATGATCAATCGGGATGGAAAAGCCCACCCCAATGTTGCCGCTTTGGCCGCTGGATCCTGATGAGCTAGAGGTTGAGGCAATAGCCACATTCACACCAACAACCTGGCCTTGCGCGTTGACTAAGGCCCCACCGGAGTTACCCGGGTTGATGGCCGCATCCGTTTGAATCACATTCAAATTCACTGTGCCTTGGCCTGCTGCGGGCTCCTGCCCACCCCCTGGAGGGGAGAACCGGAACCCATTGCCGCCGTCGGAGGGGTCCTTAGAGGTATCGCTGGGTGTTTTCGGCACAGCCGAGGAGGCCACCTGGATGGTGCGGTTCAGCGTAGAAACAATACCGTCGGTAACAGTGCCGTTCAAGCCCAGCGGAGAACCGATAGCGATCACTGTGTCACCAACGTTGATCTTGCTCGACTTGCCCAGCGTGGCAGGCACAAGGTTCGGTGCATCAATCTTCACCACGGCAAGATCAGACAGCGGGTCGGTGCCCACAATGGTGGCCGGATAAACTTTGTTGTCGCTCATTTGAACTTCAATAGTTGCGTGCGCGGCTGCCCCGTCAAGGGTTACAACGTGGGTGTTGGTGAGGATATGACCCTCCGTGTCCAAAATGATGCCCGAACCTGTGCCGCCCGAGGAACCGCTCGTGGCAGAAATGGTTACCACTGAAGGCATCGCTTTAGCCGCTGCCGCGGAAACTTCATTCACCGATGTGGGGTTATTGATCACCAAAGGTGAACTCTGCTGGCTCGAACCAGCCACGGTGGTGTTGTTCTGCTGGTCCACCAAGAGCACCGAGCCGCCACCCACAAGACCGCCGATCAGGGCTGCCGCCAGGACTCCGCCGGCAAACATTCCCATGCCAACTTTTTTTCGTTCTTTGGGATGGGCTGTGACGGCTGGGGCCAGGGTGTGTGGGTATGCGTTCGACGCCGGGTACCCCGGTCCTGCCTGTCCACCGGGTTGCTGATGCTGGGTGGGCTGCTCAGGGTGGTTGGCTTGGCCGGGATATCGCGGCTGCTCCGAATAGCTGGGATAGCCGGGTTGGCCCTGTTGGCCAGCATACGGCTGGTGCTGGTAGGTAAAATCGTTGGGGATCGGCGCCGTCTCTGCAGGGTTCGACAATGCGGGAGTGGCTCCGTAAGGAGCTGCGGGTCCGAGGGGAGGCGTGGCCGTTTGGGACTCATGCGATGTCTGGGGAGCGTCCGGGGCAGCAGACATGCCAAGACCGTGATCCGCGTGCTTGGCCTGTTCCTCGCTGGGGGTGGTGTCTTCACCGTTGTTCTGTGACATCAGCTTTCCCTTCATTGAAATCTCATGTGATGAATTGTTTCTTGAGTTTCATCATCTCGGCTGTGGCTGGTGCCTTGACGAACGTTGGCTGGAAGGCAGCTGTGAAGGTTCCTCAGCTTCCATTATCTCCTACACCTGGCGCTAGTGGCGTTGTTCGCTGAATGCAAAATTCAGGACCCTACCTCCAAGCTTGGCAATAGCATGGGCCATAGTATCGTTTGGAGTATTAAGCTCGAACTCCCCAGGGCCCCACATCAAAGGTGAGCGATGTTTGCAAAAATAAAGCTGTTGTCCCCCATTCTGGCCGTGCTGGCCCTCATGGCCCTCATGCTGGGCCCGGTCGGGTTTGCACAAGCGGAACCACCGGTGAGCATTGCCGGGGGCACCTACATTGTTGATAACTCCAATGTTCTTGGCGGCCAAAAGGCGGATGTTCAAGCAGCCATCGACACGTTGGGCAAAGACCACGGGTTGACGTTCTTTGTGGTCTATGTCGACTCCTTTGATGGCCTCAGCGGTGTGGATTGGGGAACCCAGGTTGCCCAGAGTAAACACTTGGGTACCAATGATGCACTGCTGGTGGTTGCCACCCAGGACAAGGCATACGCACTTCTAGCTGATAAGTCAGTCATCCCGGATAGCAAAAACCAAAATATCCAAACCAAAGTGATCAAACCCCAGCTTGCCGAAGGCAACTGGGCCGCGGCAGCTATCGACGCTGCGGCCGCATTGGGCGATGCAGCGGGCGGCGGAAAAGGCAACGTTCCTGACCCGACGGGAGGTTTCATCGCTCTGGGTGTTGGTGGAGTCATTGTGGCCGGTGGCGCCGGAACAGCCCTGTATTTGCGCAACAAACGCAAGAAATCTGCGGCAGAGGCCACAGCCAAGGGTTATGGAGCTGACGGTTCCCCGCTTGATCCCAACGCCGGCATGAGCATTTCGGAGCTACGCTCCAAGGCCGGATCATTGTTGATCGCCGCTGATGACGCCATCAACACCAGTGAACATGAGATTGGTTTTGCCCAGGCGTCGTACGGGATTGCAGCCATCAAGCCTTTCCAAGCCGCACTGGATGACGCCAAAAAACATCTCTCCGAATCCTTCAAACTCCAACAACAACTAGATGATGAAATTCCTGACAGTATCGAAGAGCAACGCACGTGGCTTGGTGAAATCATTAAGCGAAGTGAAGATGCCAACGCCGCCCTCGAAGCCGAAAAGGCTGCCTTTGATGAGTTGCGTGAACTGGAGCGCACTGCCCCGGAAGTCTTGGCCGCTATCCGCGCTCAAGTTGCCACGGCACAAAATGCCGTGGCTGAAACTGAGCACAAGCTACTGACACTGACTTCGCAATACTCGGATGCTGCGTTGAGACCCGTCCGTGAGAATGTGGCTGAGGCCAAGGAGCGCCTTGACTTTGTGGAGACCGCGGCCGCTGATGCCGACTCCAAGCTAGCGGCTTCTGACACCGCAGGAGCGGCCCTGTCAGTGAAGGCGGCGCAGGAGAGCCTGCTGCAGTGCACGGTGCTGGTGGAGGCCGTTACTAAGACTGAAAGTGCCATTGGCGAGGCTGCAACAACGTTGACAACGGCCCTCCCGGACGCGTTGGCTGACTTGGCGCAGGCAAAATCCATGGTGGCCTCAGATCGGTTTGCCCGCTACGCACCAACCGTCCAAGGCGCCGAAGCGCAGCTCGATGACGTGCGTATGAGTGCAGCAGCAAAGAAACCTGATCCTGTCGCTGAATTAGCTGCCGTGCAACAAGCGCATGGACAGCTGGATGAACTACTGACAGGCATTCGTGACCAACAACAGCAGGCACTACGGGCCCAGGCATCATTGCAACAAGCTATTGCTGGTGCGCAGGCCACCATTTCCACTGCAAAGGACTTTATCGCAGCCCGTCGTGGCGGGGTACGATCGGCCGCCAGAACCCGCTTATCTGAAGCCGAGCGGAACTTTGACTACGCAGTTTCCATTGCCGAAACTGATCCGAGCAATGCCCTGAACTATGCACAGCAGGCACAACAGTTGGCACAGCAAGCCATCAATTACGCACAAGATGATGTCGATAGCTTCGGGGGCACAGGCGGTCCTATGGGTGGCGGCCGCGGTTCCATGGGCGGCGGCATGGGCGGTGCCATCCTCGGTGGCATCATCGGTGGCCTGCTCTCCGGCGGCGGGGGTGGAGGCGGCTTCGGCGGGGGCGGCTTTGGCGGAGGTGGCGGCGGTGGCTTCGGTGGAGGTGGCGGCGGTGGCGGTGGCTTCGGCGGAAGCGGCGGAAACTTCTAACCCGCCCCCGACGGTAAGGATGGAGTGCAGGTCATGAGATTGCACTAGTCATTGCACTGGTCATTGCACAGGTCATTGCACAGCAAATTGCACTGAGAGGTGCCTAAAGGGAAGAATCGGAACAGGTGCTCTAGACTCGCCTGACGAGGACCACCTTGGTAGCAGCTATTGAGTTTTCATTTGATACAACCAGCAAACATAAGGGGTAAAGAATGGCAAAGCAATCAATTTTCGGTCGGATGGCGCAGCTGGCGAAGGCCAATATCAATGCGCTATTGGACCAGGCCGAGGACCCGCAGAAGATGCTTGACCAGATGGTGCGGGATTACAAAGCCAACATCAACGAGGCTCAATCAGCGGTTGCCCAGACCATTGGCAACCTGCGCATGCTTGAAGACGACTACAACGAGGACATCAAGGCAGCTTCGGACTGGGGCTCAAAAGCTCTTGCGGCCAGCCGAAAAGCAGATGAATTCCGTAACGCCGGTGACGCAAGCGACGCGCAGAAGTTTGACAATTTGGCCAAAGTTGCCCTGCAGCGTCAGATCTCAGCAGAAAATGAAGCCCGCTCCGCTGAACCCAACATTGCCGCCCAGAATGATGTTGTGGAAAAGCTCAAGACTGGACTTGCGCAGATGGACGTCAAGCTCAATGAGCTCGCTAGCAAGCGCAACGAGCTCATTGCCCGTTCCAAGACTGCCGCTGCCCAGACCCAGGTCCATGATGCGCTCAAGAGCATTGACATCATGGACTCCACCAGCGAGGTGAGCCGCTTCGAAGAAAAGATCCGTCGCGAAGAAGCCAAGGTGCGCGGACAGAACGAGCTCGCTGCTTCTAGTCTGGACGCCCAGTTCAACTCTTTGGAGGATTTAGGCGAACAAACTGAGGTGGAGGCCCGGCTTGCGGCCCTGAAGTCAGGCGGAGCTCCATCACAATCAGCAATTACCGCTCCATCCACAGTGGATGAAGACGAATTCGAGAACTTGTAAGAGAAGATCCACAACGAACGGGTGCACTGCCTTTACTGAAGGCAGCGCACCCGTTCGTTCTTACATCTGTTCTGTTTTTACATCTGTGTGAACGCTGCCACGGCAGGGTCGGCACCGATGCGTTCACCGCTCTCGAGAGCAGAAATCCGGCCTAGATCTTCGGCACTGAGTTGAATTCCGGTGGCCGCCAAGTTCTCGCTCATGCGTTCTGGCGTGACAGTTTTCGGAATCACAATATTTCCCAGTCCCAAATGCCAGGCAAGCACAACCTGGGCGGGTGTGGCACCGTATGTGGCCGCTAGCTCGCTCACCACCGGGTTCTCTAGGTCCTTGCCTTGGCCAAGGGGACTATACGCTTCCACAGCAATGTCCAGGTGCCTGCACTTTTGTGCCAGTTCACTCTGGTGGAATGTTGGGTGCGCTTCAATTTGATTCACCGCGGGGATTACCGTGGAGTTAGCCAGTAGCTCATCCAAGTGCTCCGGCAGGAAATTTGAAACACCAATCGCGCGGATCACCCCTTGTGCGTAGAGCGATTCCATTTCCTTCCACGCTTGCGTGAACAAACCCTGTGAGGGCACCGGCCAGTGGATCAAGTATAAATCAATCCAGTCCACGCCGAGGGCCTTGCGGCTGGCTTCGAAGGCAGCACGCGGGCTGCCTTGATCCCCGTTACGGAGCTTGGTGGTGATGAAGATTTCTTCGCGCGCCAGTCCCGATTCGGCAATGGCGGCACCCACCCCGGATTCATTGCCATATGCAGCTGCTGTGTCGATATGGCGGTAGCCGGCAGCCAATGCCTGCCCAACTGCCACACGCGTTTCTTCGGGCGGAATCTGGAAAACGCCAAACCCAAGCTGCGGAATGGTCACGCCATTGTTCAATGTCAGCTCTGGAACTGCCGCTGGTGAGGTTTTGGACTCGGTCATGAAAATTGGTTCCTTTCATTCGCTCCGCCGTTGAGGGCGGTTTCCCCTAGCCTAGGCTCATCACAGCATTGACGCACATTGAAAGTCGCCAAAATTCCTCCGAACTAACACTGCCACGCTGGCGTTGTACGCCATGGGTGTAGAGTCTGCCGGCACGTATAAACACGGCTGCAAATACCACGTATGTATTGGCGATCGTTTCAGCATTTGCATCAGGTAAATCAACGAATAGCCTCATATGCGGATATAGTCACCATTATGACCCTTATTCGAGTTTCTGAAGCCGCCAGATTTTTGGGTGTGAGTGATGACACTGTGCGCCGCTGGTTGGATAACGGCACGCTGCACGGCAGTAAAGACCGGCAAGGTCGCCTGGTTATTCCTGGTGTGGAGTTGGCGGCCCTTGCCCAGAAGCAAGCCCAGCTGCCGCAGGATCCAACTGGGATTGGCAGTTCAGCCCGCAACCGCTTTGTGGGGCTGGTGACCAATATTGTGATGGACACGGTTATGGCACAGGTTGACCTGCAGTGTGGTCCGTTCCGCGTTGTCTCACTCATGAGCAGTGAAGCCGTTCGGGACCTGGGCCTTGCGCCAGGTTCCGTGGCCACCGCTGTGGTTAAATCCACTAACGTCATCATCGAAGTGCCACACACCAGGAGCGAATCATGAGGCTATTCACTGCTAACCGCGTCAGGGGTTACCGCTTGTGGGTCGGAGCTACCGTTGCCATCTTGACTTTGGGAGTTAGCGCTTGCGCACCACCGGCAGATACAGCTTCCGGGACCGGTTCTGCCCCCAGCTCTTTGGAGGTTACCCCAAACGAGCTCTCCGGATCACTCAACGTTTACGCTGCCGCTTCTTTGAAAACTACTTTCACGACGTTGGCCTCGGAATTTGAGTCCGCGCACCCACACGTAAAAGTTTCTGTCAGCTTTGATGGCTCCTCTACCTTGGTCACACAGATCATTCAAGGAGCTCCGGCCGACGTTTTTGCATCAGCCGATACCGCCAATATGACTAAACTTAGCGAGGCTGGCCTCACTGGTGGATCCCCTACCGATTTTGCCAGCAATGTCCTGACACTAGTAGTTCCGCCGAACAATCCGGCAAATATTTCCAGTTTTTCTGATGTCAGCAAGCCCGGCGTGAAACTTGTGGTTTGTGCTCCACAGGTGCCGTGTGGAAGTGCCACGGTCTCAGATGCCGCCAGCGCTGGGCTATCCCTGACTCCAGTGAGTGAGGAACTCTCAGTGACTAGTGTTCTGGGCAAAGTCATTTCCGGAGAAGCTGATGCCGGGCTGGTCTACGTCACCGATGCGAAAAAAGCTGGCGATAAAGTACGCAGTATCCCGCTGGAACTAGCGAAGCAAACTGTCAATCACTACCCGATTGCCTCCGTTAAAGACTCCAAGAATGCGCAGCTAGCGCAGGCTTTTATTTCCCTTGTTACAAGTGACGACGGTCAAAAAGTACTCAGGGATGCAGGGTTTGGCGCACCCTAACATGTCAGCAAAACGCCAGACTGTGTGGGAGTACAGGGCTATTCCACGATGGATTTATTTCGTGGGCGCACTTGGTGCCGCCTTTATTTTGTTGCCATTGATCGGCATGGTGGCCCAGGTAAATTGGGGCCAGTTCCTGACGTTGATTACCTCTGAATCATCACTTGCAGCGTTGGGCCTGAGCTTAAAAACGGCCACGGCCAGCACTGCCTTGTGCATTACATTCGGTGTTCCGCTAGCTTTGCTCCTGGCCCGGGCTCAGTTCGTTGGCCAACGAATCCTGCG
Organism: Arthrobacter antibioticus; assembly: GCF_030063205.1. Lineage (GTDB taxonomy): Bacteria > Actinomycetota > Actinomycetes > Actinomycetales > Micrococcaceae > Specibacter. Next base: position 1,099,706 of record NZ_JASISQ010000001.1, read on the forward strand.
TGCACTTATTTTGTTACCCCTAGTGGTGCCACCGGTAGTGGGCGGGTTGGCACTGCTGTACACCTTTGGCCGGCAGGGTTTGATTGGCAAATCCCTGAACATAGTAGGCATTAACGTGGCCTTTTCCACCACTGCCGTCGTCATGGCGCAGACTTTTGTAGCTCTGCCATTTCTAGTGCTTAGCTTGGAAGGCACGCTGCGAACGGCTGGTCAGAAGTATGAGGCTGTAGCCGCCACTCTAGGCGCACGACCTTCCACAGTGTTGCGCCGAATCACTCTGCCGCTGGTTCTCCCTGGTCTTATCTCCGGGGGCGTGCTCTCCTTTGCACGCAGCTTGGGTGAGTTCGGTGCGACACTGACTTTCGCGGGCAGCTTACAGGGTGTCACCCGGACGCTTCCTTTGGAGATATATCTCCAGCGTGAGAGCGACCCGGATGCCGCCGTGGCCCTGTCTTTCCTGCTGATTGCCGTCGCCGTCATAGTTGTTGCCCTGACCTACCGAGCGCCAAAAGCCCCGTTGCGGGCACTATCTGGGCACCGCAGGGCAGATCATCCGGTGTCTTCGCCATGACTCTTGAGCTCAATGCCATCCTCGCCCTACGAAATCTGGATATTTCCTTGTCTGTGGGAGCCACAGAGACCGTCGCTATCATGGGGCCCAATGGCGCGGGGAAGTCATCTATTATCCAGATCCTTGCCGGACTGCTGAAACCCGATTCTGGCCAGGCCAGCCTCAATGGGGAGGATCTGTTCCGGATCTCCCCCGGCACCACATGGCGTCCACCGCATGAACGCGGAATCGGTCTTTTGGCACAGGAATCGTTGCTCTTTCCACACTTGAGTGTCCTTGAGAACGTGGCGTTTGGTCCGCGGAGCCGGGGAGAATCTAAAGCAGATAGCCGTGCTGCTGCCCATCACTGGTTAGCTGAAGTTGATGCCTCTGTTCTGGCCAAGCGGCTACCCACGAAACTTTCCGGTGGTCAGGCTCAGCGGGTGGCACTCGCCCGTGCTTTGGCAACAGATCCCCAACTGTTGCTGCTCGATGAGCCCATGTCCGCCCTGGACGTGAATAACGCTCCGTTCCTGCGCAGTCTGCTGAAACGTGTTTTGTGCGGACGTCGCGCCATCATCGTCACCCACAGCGTCTTGGACGCGCTCATGCTCGCGGACAGGATTATCATCATGGACGCAGGACGCATCGTGGAAGCTGGCCCCACAGCCGCTATTCTTGCACGGCCACGCAGTTCCTTCGCTGCCTCCCTCGCGGGACTCAATGTCCTGCCCGGCACCATGAGCGGTTCCAGTCTTTGCACCTCCGATGGCAACCAGGTCACGGGCGTTCCTATCGCTGGTTTGGCACCAGCGCCCACAGATCAGCCCCACCAGGCAGGCATTGGCGCCTTCCCGCCGTCGGCTGTTTCCGTATTTTTAACACCACCGCAGGGAAGCCCACGCAATTGTTTTAGCGTCCGCGTGGACGAGCTGGAACCGCAGGGAGCCCTGATCCGGGTCAGGGCCGGGAATCTCTCTGCGGACATCTCACCCGCCGCCACGGTTGATCTGGGTTTGGCGCCGGGAACCGAGGTTTACTTTGTTGTCAAAGCTGCCGAAGTGGTGCTGTACCCGGCCTAGGGTTGCTGTACCCGGCCGCCATGGACGCAATCGCCTCTCACGGTCTCTGATCCACCGGCAGTGACCGGTGCAGCTGCCACGCTTTCTGCAGTTCGTTGCGGGTGCCATCGGGGTGTTCAGCAAACCACGTGCGCGTGAACCAGGCCCGCAGGATTTGGCGCCAGCGCTGACCTTCTGGCACAACCGTTGCAGCGCTCAACGCCTCGCTCAGTTGCTCCTTCCCACCTGTTGTTGAGAGTCCATGGCTGCGCGCAAAGACGGCAAGTTCGGTTTTGAGCCAGCACCAACGTAAAAATTCGGCTCCCGAGATGGACCTCTCTAAGGACGGCCGCTGGAAATCTTCGCCGGCAGGTTGACCCACTTTGGCATACGGCATTTCTGGGTTAGCGGCCATAATGTGTGTATGCAAAGTGGCTTTTGACCAGTAATCATATGGGATGCAGGGCCTTGTACATGCTTTGAAAGCATGTATGGTGACAGTTCCCAAGAACCACCCCCGTTGTGGTG
>NZ_JASISQ010000020.1 GCF_030063205.1 Arthrobacter antibioticus
GAAGGCCGCGACGGGATGTCCTGGCTAAGCCTGCATCTACCCACCCTGGCCGCAGCAGGGATCATGACGCACTGCACCCGCACAGCACGAGCCATCAAAAACCACACCAACACCCACCCCACACCACACCCTAACCCCGGCCCCGACCCCAGTTCCGGTCATGGTTCCGGTTCTGGGAATGGGGTTGGGGGAGATCGTGGGGAATACAGAACTCTGGATCAACTTCGTGTTGACGTTGCTGCACTACTACTGATGGGCCAAGAACTACCCGCCAATAACTACACCAAGACCGGCAGTAACAACGCCAGCACCAGCAAGACCAGCACCAGCACCAACGCTCCTGAGCGCAACAACGACGATCGCAGCAACGCTCCTGACAGCAGTTCCGGGCCCGGCACCAGCAAGACCAGCACCAGCAGCAACGCTCCTGACTGGGGTCACCGCGGTGGCAGTGCTGGTACTTCCGGGCACTGTACTAGCGAGAGTAGTTCCGGGGGATTTAGCTCGGGCTTTGGGGTGAGGTTGGTTGATCCGGAGCCTATCTGGACACAC
>NZ_JASISQ010000021.1 GCF_030063205.1 Arthrobacter antibioticus
AGACCCACAGCGCCGATGGTACTGCATTCGTGAGGATGTGGGAGAGTAGGACACCGCCGGACAACACATAAAAAGGTCGAGGCCCCACACCACACGGTGCGGGGCCTCCCTCATTTAACACCCCCCCCCAAAAAGACCACCCCAAGATGCGCACGGCGCAGTCCCACAGGCCCGGGCACAATAAGCCGGCATCACTTTTGACTAGTGGCCCAGGAGTATCTGACGTATTGGCCTGGCGGGGCTCTGGCACGGCTCAGAACCTTGCCTCTAGGGCACGCCGGCGCCCACGAGAGCAGTCTTCTGCGGTTACCCCTCCGCCTGGATCCAGTTGTGTTCTCTACGCGCCGCAGAAGGTCCCGAGCTGTCATCGCCCAAGCCGCCGGGATGGCAGATCCGCGGATTGCAGGCATATGTGCACGGGTGTTCTTGTAGGCCGGGAGCCGATTTGCGTGTGGGTGTTTTTGTGTGTATTGTTTTTCGAGTTGCCCTGCTTGTTGGGGGAATGGTTTGCCTGGGTTTGGGACTGGTTTT
>NZ_JASISQ010000002.1 GCF_030063205.1 Arthrobacter antibioticus
GAGCCCATCGGCCCTGCCCTCTACGACACAGCCTTCAGCCCAGAAGACGGCAACGGAATTCAACAAGGATGGGGCGGAAGAAGCCACTGACACGCCCGGGCTGTACACACATTTTGGCCGCTAACCCCTGAACCGCAAGGAGAGCCTCGATGACCCCTATGTCCAAAAGATCTGTGTAGTGTGAGTCCCAAAAAAACAAAAAGATCCCCGGTAGAACCATTGGTTCTACCGGGGATCTTTTTCCTAACTAAACGTGCGCGAGGGGGGATTTGAACCCCCACGCCCTTTCGGACACTGGCACCTGAAGCCAGCGCGTCTGCCGTTCCGCCACTCGCGCGTTTTTGGATCAGCCGCTTCACTTTCCTGTCAAAATATTCTTCAACATTCAGTGGAACAGCGAAGTCAAGCATATAGGACACTTTGCTGATTTACCTAAACGAGGCTCACTCAACGCGGTATATGCCTCCATCGTCAGCACTGGTTTAGTCCATAGGGCCGTGATTTGTTGCGGATCTGGTCAACTGCTTATTGTTCCGGGCCGTCCCCTACCTGGGTAGGAAATTTGCCACATCCAAGCAAACTAATAGGTATATTCAAGGACTCCGGCAGTAGTATCGTCTTTGAACAGAGTTGTCCGAGGCCCGGTCAACTGACAGTCGGCGCCCTCCAACGGGCGGCGGGCAAAACCGCTATCGTTGCAGACTTGCACAAGTAATAAGCAACAAGCAGCGGTGAAACTCAAGGAGAGGAGAGCATATGGGATTGTTTGACAACGTTGAAAAGGGCATTGAAAAGGCAGTTCGCGGCGCATTCTCCCTCGGCTCAAAAACCTTACAACCTGTGGAGATGGCCAACGCCCTTCGCAGGGAACTTGACGACAAGGCTATGACCTTGGATGCCGGACGGACATTGGCTCCCAACGTTTTTAACATTGAATTAGGCGACGCAGACTTCGAACGCGCCCGCTCATGGGGTGTGACCTTGGCTGAAGAGTTGTGTGATGTAGTCATCAACCACTCCCGCAGTCAAGGATATGTTTTGCAGGGGCCCGTGCGGGTTGCCTTCAATCACGAAGACGAGCTACGTCCTGGCGCGTTTGAGGTGCTTTCTGCCACCGAGAAAGAAGCCGGTCCACCGGGCCAAGCCTCATCGCCGCTGGCCCCATCACGTCCGCCTGGGCGTCCAGCTATGAGTGCCGACGCACAAGCACCTCCCGCTTTACCTTCACCAGTGTACAAACGCCAGCCCGCGCCGTCGGCCGCAAATACTCCAGCCGGAACCGGCCAGCCAGTGCTGGACATAGATGGCCAGCGCTATTCCTTAAACGCACCATCCATTATCTTGGGGCGCTCTTCAGAAGCCGACATTTTGATCGATGACACTGGTGTCTCACGCAAGCACTTAGAAGTACGTACGGAAAATGGTGCCAGCACAGCAGTTGATCTTGGTTCAACGAACGGCAGCTACGTAGACGGCCACCGGGTTCATGGCACCGCTTCGCTGCACGACGGATCAAGCATCACCATGGGTCGTACCCAGATCACATTCCGCATTTTGCCTTTGCGCGGCGGTGGCAGGCGATGAATGATCTCAGTCTTGTAGTTACGATTTTGCGCTTCGGTTTCCTGGTCCTGATGTGGATCATGGTTTTCAGCGTTGTCGCGGCCATGCGTCGCGACCTCGTCATAGGACGCAAGGCCAAAGTTGGCGCTCCAACCGCCCGCCAGGCACGCAAACACCCTGAGTTGGTTGATGAAACCCCGCCGGCGAAAGTGCAGGCACGTCAACTCGTTGTAACGGAAGGCCCGTTGGCGGGCACGACCTTGGAGCTTGCAGGTACCCCCATCTTGTTGGGACGGGCACAGGAAGCGACTCTTGTCCTTGAGGACGATTACGCATCCGGCCGTCATGCTCGCCTATTCCCTCAGGGCACCCGCTGGTTTATTGAAGATTTGGGCTCCACTAACGGAACATTCCTCGGGGATGCTGCTTTGACGCGGGCCCTCCCTGTGGAGCTTGGGGTTCCTGTGCGGATCGGCAAAACGGTCATCGAATTGAGGCCGTAATCATGGCACATACACCTCTAGTGCTGAGCTACGCCGCTAGATCGCATGTGGGTATGGTGAGAGCCAAAAATGATGACTCCGCCTACGCTGGGCGGTATCTGGCCGTTGTTGCCGACGGTATGGGTGGTCATGCTGGGGGGGACGTTGCCAGCGCCTCAACTGTTCTGGATCTCATCCATCTTGACCACAATAAACACGACGACCACGCCGGTGCCCACCTCGCGGATGAAATCCAGAGCGCAAATTCGCTGCTCTCTGAACTTGTGCACGTTAATCCAAAACTGGCTGGCATGGGTACGACGGTGACAGCACTGTTGCTCTCCGGCCAGCGTTTGGCGTTTGCACATATCGGTGATTCCCGAGCGTATCGACTCAAAGACGGCGTCTTTGAGCAGATGAGCACGGACCACACATTTGTCCAGCGAATGATTGACGACGGGCGTATGACCGAGGCAGAGGCTGAGGTTCACCCCCACAAAAACGTCCTGATGCGTGTACTTGGCGACGTAGACGCATCGCCGGAGCTAGATTTAAAGTACTTCGATGCCGCCATTGGTGAGCGTTGGCTGCTGTGCTCTGACGGCTTGAACTTCGTCCGGCACGAAATGATCGAAGAGGTAATCCGGCACACGAAGTCCCTCGCTGTGGCTGCAGATACGCTCGTAGATTTAACGCTAGCCGCCGGTTCACCCGATAACGTCACGGTTGTTGTTTTCGACATCACTGAAGCAGTCCCGGATGATACAGCTACTGCCACCCTTGACACTATTAGCGCAACACCACCTGTCTCTGACGAGCCAGACCTTCCACCATTACTTGCCGAAGATCTCGCCAACGGCTCACCGTCGGGGGAGGAATCTCTACCGTCGGGGGAGGATCAGGCGGTTGCAGGTGCCGCTGAAGCCGATGCTCCCAATCGTGATGACCAAGACAGCGCTTCTGTCGGTGATGACGAATTTACAGACGACTCCGAAGCTCTTGACTCACACATTCGTGAGTCCGTGATTCAACAGGAGCTGTCTTCACGCCCCCATGAACTCGTTGGTGCTGCACTGACAGCCAATGCCGAAGGCAAGATTCCCCAGCTGGCCAAACCCTCTACGGTTCGCCGTGCCGCTACTGTTTTAACCCACAAACCAAGTAGTACCAAACCTAGTCTTCAAGAAGACGATGAAGTATCTTTGCCGCGCCTACGCCAACGTCCTTGGGTACTGGCCATCGTAGGCTCCCTAGTAGCTATCGTGATCGTGGCGGGTTCCTGGGCTGCCTATACCTGGACCCAGACACAGTTCTTTGTCGGGGTTTCTCAGGGAAATGTGGCGATTTATAAGGGAGTCTCTCAATCTTTGGGGCCAATTTCCCTTTCGCATGTGTACAGAGAAACTGGCGTTGAAGTTAGTTCTCTGCCTGACTATTCTCAACAACTTGTCGCCAAGACTTTACCGGCATCCACGCTCAGTGACGCGGAAGCGATCATCAGTGACTTGCAGTTGGGTACTGGCAGCAGTTTGCCTCCATGTGACCTCGTGATCAAACCCACCGCCAGCCCCACGCCCACAGGAAATTCCAGCGCCACGGCGAAGGCAACCCCTTCAGTAATACCAACACCGTCTTCTAGTAGTTCAACTTCCGGCAGTTCAACCTCAGGCCCCGCTAGCGGTAAAGCGACACCCACCGCACAGCCTACGTGCATCCCTGGGGGCAAAAAATGAGCCAATTGTTAACCGTGGCAAAGCCACGCCGCAACACTGAGCTGCTCCTGCTACTGCTTGCCCTTGGCATGTCAGCCATGGCAAACGCTCTGGTGAACCTGAATTTGGGGCGCACATTTGACAATGATTTTTACATGCAGCTGGCCATCTTGGCCGGGCTATCCATCGGTTTTCACGTAGTCCTGCGCCTTAAAGCAAAATATGCCGATCCGGTGATATTACCTGTTGTGGTAGCCCTCAACGGAATCGGCTTGGCCGTCATTCACCGACTGGACATAACCTTCGGTGACAGCGCTGCTCCACGCCAATGGGTCTGGACCAGCTTTGCTGTGATTACCGCCGTCGCCGTCATTTGGTTCCTGCGAGATCACCGCATTTTGCGACGATACACCTATATTTCTCTTCTCGTCTCCGTTATCTTGCTGATCTTGCCGCTGCTTCCATTTATTGGCGCCGGTACTATCAACGGCGCGACGGTTTGGATCTCCCTAGGGCCGTTTACCTTCCAGCCCGGAGAAATAGCAAAGATCACGCTGGCAATATTCTTTGCAGGGTATCTATCATCGAACCGCGACTTGATCTTACTTGCAGGAAAAAAGATCGGCCCGCTGCAACTACCGCGAGCCAGGGATCTGGCACCGATGATAGTGGCATGGCTAGCCAGCGTTGGAGTATTGGTGTTCCAACGCGATCTTGGATCCTCCATTTTGTTCTTTGGTTTGTTCATGGTCATGATCTACGTTGCCACCAGCCGAATCAGCTGGATCCTGATTGGGTTGGCGCTAATGGCGGTTGGTGGAGTAGCTGCCTACCAAATTTTTCCGCACGTTGCCCGGCGTATCGACGTGTGGGTGAATGCCTTTGATCCCGCCTATATCGGCGCCCCTTTCGGCAGCTTTCAAGTTGTGGAGGGCCTCTTTGGCCTAGCGAACGGTGGTCTCATCGGTACAGGACTTGGCCAGGGATCACCCGAAGAACTCCCCGTAGCCAATAGCGACATGATTATTGCCGTTATTGGAGAAGAGATCGGTCTAGTGGGCCTCTTCGCAATCCTGTGCCTCTACGCACTCTTCATAGCGCGCGGTTTCCGCGCAGCACTGGGGACTAGGGATGCCTTCGGCAAGCTCCTGGCAGTAGGACTGTCGTTTGCGGTGGCTCTCCAGTGTTTCGTGATCATTGGCGGAGTCACCCGACTAATCCCGTTGACGGGGCTGACAACACCTTTCCTAGCTGCAGGTGGATCCTCTCTGCTTGCCAACTGGATCATCGTAGCCTTGATATTAAAGATCTCCGACGCAGCACGGCGTCCCCTTAACGTCTCCGGGCCACCTGCCCCAATTGACCCGAACCCTCAAATCGGCAAAGAACAGAAGGAGGTGCCAGCCCTGTGAACCAAGCAATCCGTAATTCTTGGATAGTGGCGATCGCCTTGTTCGCACTGCTCTTTGGTTCCATCTCCTACGTGCAGTTCTTTGCGGTTGATTCCCTCAACGCCAACCCCAACAACAAGCGGCAATTGTTGAAGAGCTTCTGCAGTGAACGTGGACCTATACTGGTTGATGGGCAGGCCATTGCCGAGTCAGTTGGCACCAACACTGATTGCAAGTTCCAGCGTCAGTACAACGACCCTCTGCTCTACTCAGGTCTAACCGGCTTCTTCAGCAAATTTGGTGGACAATACGGTTTGGAATCAACTCTTCGCGAGGAGCTCACCGGGAACTCGGATGACGCCCTGTTCGATCGCATCTCTCAAGCGTTCACAGGAGAGCAGCCGCGGGGCCGTTCGGTGGAACTCACCATCGACTCAACTATTCAGCAGCTTGCCTACGACATGATTCCGGATAATATAGGCGGATCCATAGTCGTGATGAATCCGAAAACCGGTGCCATTATTGCAATGGTTGCCAAGCCTTCCTATGACACCAACTTACTGGCTACCCACGACAAGACAGTTTTCAACGCTTCCATGGCGCAGATCGTCAAAACACCTGGTGTCCACCTGAATGGGTCATCGGCTTACACGCAGCTGTACTCGCCGGGCTCTGTTTTTAAGATCATTGACACCGCAGCCGCTCTTGAATCCGGGAAATACAATAAGGACAGTGTTCTGCCCAACCCTGCCAATCTAGCTTTTCCTGGTATTGGCTATGAGCTCCCAAATTATGCCAACGGGCAGTGCTACACGCAGGATAAAGCAACGTTCAAATTCGCACTGGAAAACTCCTGCAATACCCCCTTCGCCAGTATCGCCTTGGATCTGGGTCAGGATGCTATTACCGCGGAGGCAACGAAGTTCGGTTTCAATGACAACTCGTTGAAGTTCCCTGACTCTGTGGTCACCAGCCGCTTCCCCGGCCGGGAGGGGGTATTGGAGCCTGCACAACTGGCTCAAAGTGCCATCGGCCAGCTTGATGTGCTGGCATCACCGTTGCAGGTGGCCATGATGACAGCTGCTATTGCCAATAAGGGCCAACAAATGACACCAAATCTAGTAAAAGCCGTCCGTACCCCCGATCTCAAGACAGTATCAAGCCTCAATCCTGAGGTCCTCCGCCAGTCAACAACACCCGAAGTAGCAGCTCAAATTACTGATTGGATGGTCAGTGTGGTTGATAACGGCATCGCGTCGGCAGCAGCTGTACCGGGTGTTCAGGTAGCAGGAAAAACAGGAACCTCAGAGCTTGGGGATGGATTGAATAACTCATGGTTTACCGGCTTCGCGCCGGCGAATGACCCGGAAGTGGTGGTCAGCATCGTTATGCCCAATGTTGACGTGGCCACCGGAGCCGAACTGACAAGTCCCAATGCAAGTAAACTCTTCAAGGCGGTGTTGAAAAAGTGAGGCCTAATTCTGGTATCACCTTAGGCGGCAGGTTCCAACTCACATCACGCATTGCCATCGGCGGTATGGGTGAGGTGTGGAGGGCACAGGACTTGGTTCTGGGCCGGATTGTTGCCATCAAAATTCTCAAAGACGAATACACCGGTGATCCCGGCTTTCGGGCCAGGTTCCGGGCGGAAGCAAAACACACGGCCTTGCTCAACCACGAGGGTATTGCCAACGTCTTTGACTACGGCGAGGAGGACGGCTCTGCCTACTTGGTGATGGAACTGGTTCCTGGCGAACCACTTTCAGCCCTGATTGAACGTGAGCACGTACTATCTGCCGATTGGACGCTCTCAATGATCGCCCAGACCGCACGAGCATTGGCTGTGGCGCACGCGCAAGGTCTAGTCCACCGAGACGTGAAGCCCGGTAACCTGCTCATCATGCCTGGAGGGAAGGTTAAGATAACCGACTTCGGCATTGCCCGCCTTGCGGACCAGGTGCCGTTGACCCAGACCGGACAGGTCATGGGTACAGCCCAGTATCTGGCACCGGAACAGGCAACAGGTCAGATCGCAACGGGCTCTAGTGATATATATTCTCTTGGCGTTATAGGTTACGAGTGCATCACCGGTCACCGCCCATTCTCCGGCGAATCTCAAATTGCGATTGCTTTAGCTCAGGTCAACGATGCACCACCGCCGCTGCCAGACACCCTGCCAACCCCGGTTCGGGCATTGTTGATGTCCATGCTTGCCAAGGATCCTGCCAACCGGCCGGCAAATGCGTTGAAGTTGGCTGAGGCAGCTGAAGCAATCCGGCGTGGTGATGTCAAGGCTGCTCATGGCGCTGTCCCGGGGATGCTTCTTTTCGAATCAATCACCGGTCCCATCACTGCACCTGTGGACATCAATTCAACCGCCCCGACATCAGTTGTGGGAAGTACGGCTGAGACCACAACGACGGCGCTGCCAACTGTCATGGACGACGTGCAGCCCACGCGTGCCTCACCAACCCGCGCGGAGATTCTCGGAGCAGAGCGTGCCTGGCAATCCGAGAGCGAGCAGCAGGCGCTATTGTCCGACGACGAGCTGGTTTCGGAGGAGCCTGCCAAGAAGGGCCGCAGTCCGTGGACCTGGCCCATGGTGGGGTTGATCATCCTTCTTGTCTTTGCTGTTGGCGCCTTGATTCTGCAAAGTCAAGGTATTTTCGGTGGCGCACCGTCTTCCACGGCGTCGAGTTCGCCAAATACGTCAGCAAGCCCCACGCCACCACCCACGACTGCATCAGAATCGCCCACACCCTCAGAAACAACCGAGCCCACTACCGAAGCTCCAGTTGAGGTGAAAATCGACCGGGATGCCCTTCGTGGAAAGTCGTTTGCGATCGCCCAGGCAGACCTCGAAGGTAAGGGACTGGTAGTCGATCGTCTCGACGAGTTCAGCGATTCGGTTCCCGAGGGGTTAGTTATCGATGTTTCACCCATTTCTGGTCTTTACGCTGGCGACGCAGTGCAGGTCACTGTCTCCAAAGGCAAGGAGTCTCCGGCAACGACACCCGTACCTTCATCAGTGGGCAAGCAAGGCAACGCCTATGACCAAGCTCTTGTAGCGGCAGGATTCATTCCTGCACGGGTTGAGGAGCCTTCCTCGACAGTTGCCAAGGGCGTGGTAATTCGCACTGATCCGACCGCTGGTACGCCGGCCGAACCAGGATCTGTTGTCACCTATTACGTCTCGACGGGACCACAATCAGATTCCAAACCTAGTAAGTCACCCGATGTTCCAGCTCCTCCGGCGCCGCCGGCCGCGGAAGCACCCTAGGCATCAAAGGCATCGTAATTGTATTTCCCTTCCCAACCCTCCCTCCTTTTGAAAGGACAAACAGGTTCCCATGAGTGTTCCGCGCGTCCTTAACGACAGGTATGAGATCGGGGAGCTGCTGGGTCGTGGTGGTATGGCCGATGTGTACAAGGCCCAGGACATCCGGCTTGGGCGCGCAGTTGCCATCAAGCTACTGCGTGCCGATGTGGCGCAGGATTCACATCTGCAGGCTCGTTTCCGTCGTGAAGCCCAAGCTGTCGCGGGTTTAAACCACCCTTCGATCGTTGCTGTCTATGACACAGGTGAGCACGTCGCAAAAGATCAAATCCGAGATAGTGCGCATTTGCCCTACATCGTCATGGAGTATGTGCATGGCAAAACTCTTCGAGACTTGATCCGCAGTAAGGACATCAGCGTCGAGCAGGCCATCGATTACACTACGGGCGTGTTGTCGGCACTGGATTACAGTCACCGTGCCGGAGTTATCCATCGTGATATCAAACCCGCCAACGTCATGGTCACTGAGGATAAAAATGGCATCTTAGGTCAAATCAAGGTCATGGATTTTGGTATTGCCAGGACCATTTCAGATTCAGCCGCAACTATGACCCAAACACAGACGGTCATGGGCACGGCGCAGTACCTTTCACCCGAGCAGGCTCGCGGGGAAAGTGTTGATGCCCGCAGCGACTTGTACTCGACAGCTTGTCTCCTGTACGAAATGCTGGCAGGTCGTCCACCCTTCATAGGCGACTCTCCCGTGTCTGTGGCCTACCAGCATGTCCGCGAGCTGCCACCTGAACCCAGCACCTACAACCCAGAACTCACCCCAGCCTTAGATGCACTGTTGATGCGGGCCCTGCAAAAGGACAGATTTCACCGTTTTCAGGATGCTTCCTCATTTCGTCGTGCGCTTCGGGCAGCGAGCACCGGGGTCATGCCACCGCCTGGGCCCGGTGTTTCCCGAACACCGGTTCCCACACCCCAGTCTCTGCCGGTTCAGGAGCTTACCGCTACCAACCCAGTCACCCAATCGCAGATTTCCCCGGACGACGGCGGTCCTTCCACCCGCGCGATGGCGAAAGTCCTTGCTGGGGGAGCCCTCACCACTCATGAGAACGTTGTGGAGGAAGCGGCGGCAGTGCCGCGTGCCCAAAAGCGGCGCCGTGGGGCCTGGATGGTGACTTTATTTGTTCTTTTGGCCATTATTCTCGGTGGTGGCACAGTGCTTGGTTACAACATGGTCAATGCGAAACCTGCTGCGGTTGCGCAGATCTCCATTCCATCCTTGGTCGGAAAGAGCAAGGAGGATGCCATGGCCCAGCTCACGGATTTGAACATGTCACCGCAGAGCAGTGAAGAATTTTCCGCTATGGCTTTGGGAGAAGTCATCCGTACAGACCCACGAGCGGGAACGTCCGTTGACCCTGGCTCTAGAATCGAAGTTTTTGTTTCCAAAGGACCCTCAGAAGTCACGATCCCTGATGATCTGGCGGGTAAGACCGAATCTGAGGTGCGCTTCGATCTCGCCGCATTGAATCTGAAGTTTAAAACAAATGTCATGGTCAACGATGGCTCCATCGCCGCCGGTTCCGTCGTCACAACCGACCCAGCACCGGGGCAGACTGTCCCGGTTCAAACCACCGTTACATTGAAGATCTCCACAGGCCAGGTCCTGATGCCATCTTTGTTTGACTTAACTGACAACCCTGATGCGGTTAAAGAAACGGTTGCTGCCGCGTTGAAAGGCGTTTCACAGTATTTGGACGTGACGTACGAAGAAGCCGAAAATACCGTTGTTCCACCAGGCATGGTGACAAACCAATCTATCTCGCCAGGGACGGCAGTGGAACAGCGGACAACGGTTGTTGTGACTCTGGCCAAGGCGCCTCCTGAGCCTGCGGAGCCCACGCCCAGCAACACACCTACAGCCAAGCCCACAGACGTGGCCACGAAAAAGCCGACTTCAGGATCAGAGAAAAAGAAGTGATTCCTACTCTTATTTAGCCTTTGATAAGCGGACTTAACGCTGCCGCACGGACGCTGGCACCAACCAATCCAAGGGACTCAAGCCAGTTACCCAACATGGTGTAACCACCTTCAGTGAGAACAGATTCCGGATGGAACTGTACTCCGCACAATGGTGCACTCTTATGTGCCAAACCCATGATCACGCCGTCGGCCGTAACGGCCGTAACTTCCAGTACATCCGGAATGCTGGCAGGCACAGCCGCCAATGAATGATAACGAGTTGCCGTCACCGGACTCGGCAACCCGGCAAACACGCTGTTTCCTTCGTGCAACACTTCACTGGTTTTACCGTGCATGAGCGCCGTGGCATGAGTCACGACCCCACCGTAAGCTTCAGCCAGTGCCTGGTGACCAAGACATACGCCAAGCATCGGCTTGGAATTCTCGCCACACCACTTAATCAGGTCTATGCACACGCCAGCTTCTGCAGGCGTGCCTGGACCGGGGGAAATGAGAACGCCATCTCGTGCAGATGCCAACTCCACCGCCTCAGCGAGGCTCACATCGTCGTTACGCACAACATTTGTTTCGGCACCCAACTGCTCCAGATAACCAACCAAGGTGTAAACGAAGCTGTCGTAGTTATCTACAACAAGAATACGAACTGTCATCTCAGGCTCCTGCGCCAATTGTTGAATCATTCAAGGGACTGAATTGGGAAAGCCACGGAAACACGAACTGCATCAGCACAAGAACCGCTACCACCAGAAAAACTAGCGTCATGACAATACGGACCCACAGTGGCCCCGGGAGGTGCCTAAATATCCAGCCGTACATTGTGCGCGTCAGCCTTTCTGGTTCGCTTGAACTTGTTTGGCGATTTCTGCTGGCGGGCCCACACTGGCCGGCTGCCATGCGACAAGGACGGAGTAAGCAATAATCCGTTCTTCAGCACCAAACCGTGGATTACAGCTGGTCATCGTCAAGAAACTCTCGGTGGGAGTGAGACCTTCTTGCGTAGGCACCGGCAATAAAACGTCACCTCGAGTGGGCATGACAATTTGGTTGTTTCGGAACACATACGTGTAGTAACCGTCTATGGTTTGGACATATATCTTGTCCCCAGGCACCAGAGTGTGAATAGCATCCAGAACGGCGCCATGAGTTTGTCTGTGCCCGGCAATAGCAAAGTTTCCTACACCGCCGGGCATCGTTGAGCTGTCATACCGGCCAAGTCCCAGAGTATCCAACTGTTGTCCAGCAACGCCTTCAACGAGCGGACGACTATAGCTGGCACCAAAGCGGGGCACGTAAACAACACCAAACACGGTTCCAGGACCCGGTGGCACGGGCATAACAACGGGAGGGCCAAAGTCCTTACGTCCAGCCGGATTCTGCGGAGTAACTGGTCCTTGAAACTCTTGCGCAAACTGTGAAACTGCAGCGCTTTGTGCCGCATTCGCCTCGATGTTCGTCCACCATAGTTCCCACACAACGAACAATAAAAGGATGACTCCGCCAGTTATGAGCAGTTCACCAATAATCTGAACCAAAGTCCTGAAAAAACCTTGTTTGGGACGTTGTTCACTACGACGTCGGGCCGCACGACCACGCTTGGTTGGCGCGGACGCATTTTCCCCCGGCAGTTCTTCATCAACCGCAGCTGAATCGACATGGCTTGGCGATTGAACCACGCGTGTCTCCTGACTGAAGTTGATCGGCAATGTCATGCAATCCGCGGCTGCAGGAATTACAGCTAGAATTGCCTCAACAATACCGGCAGTTCACAGCCCTGGAACAATTCGCTGAACATCAGCAGAGGTAACGAACCGCCCATCTACCCAACGAGCTGGTCGGATACTCGATCACAACGTTAAGGAGCTCCTGTGCCTGAATCAACACCGCGTCGCCGTCCCACCAAGGGCCCGGCCCAAACGCCTTCCAGCAAAACGCAGCAGCCTAACGCCGTTTGGTTCCTTCCATTGATGGTGACGTTGATGCTACTGGGCCTGGTCTGGATCATCACTTATTACATTTCAGATGGAAAGTTCCCGATCCCCAATATTCACAACTGGAATATCGGCATCGGCTTCGGCATAGCACTGGCAGGTTTTATGATGACTACACGCTGGCGCAGCTAGTTTCCTGCTTCTTTTTCCTCACGAGCATCACTTTGCACATAGCGTCCCGTAGGTTTATCCGCGGCATGGCCGGGCACATCCCCGGCTGTGCCGTAATCTGCTTCAACGAACCGTCCAGTCTCGGCTTCCTCGAGGGCTTCCTCGGTGCCCGCTCGACCGTAGTCGCCTTCAACGTAGCGGCCATCAGACTCTCCGGTCTTGTGACCTTCTTCAGCACCTGCCTTGCCATACTGGCCCTCTATATAACGTCCGTGCTCAGCGTTGTCTTCTACCGACATGATGCTGACCTTCTTTCTTATTTGAGCCAAGGCCCATCAGCCTTTCGGCCAAGAGGCGTTTCCTTACTCTCATTCTAGTGTGCTTATACCGGTCTGGACAGGGCTACCGGAGGCCCTGGATTATCAGGAACGGGAGCAGCCATGAGCGAGGTCAACTGCTCTCTGGATTGAATATCCAGCTTGATGAAAGTCCTGTAAAGATGCCCCTCAATGGTCCGCAGCGAAACGTTAAGTCGGGCAGCAATGGAGCTATTGGACTCACCCTGAGCCACAAGTAAAGCGATCTGGTGCTCGCGGCGAGTCATTTTGGGTTGGTCAATAGTCTGAAAAACAGGAGATACCAATCCAGGCATGTGCTCACGCATCGCCACGACTTTGTTGGCTGCTTTGCGGCTTTTGTGGATTTTTCCGCCGACGCTGAATTTATTAAGTGCATGTGTGGCGAGCTCAACGGCTACCAGCTCAAAACCGTACTGCATGGCAGTTGCACTAGCCTGTTCAAGGCTTGCAGCGTCTTGGGAACGCATTGCGGCTGACCAGCGTACAAAGAACTCTTGGCTGGATGACTCCAGCCGTTCCGCAACTTCGACCAATCTGAGGATTGCCGCAGCATCACCCACGCGCACCAGAAGCGAAAGGACTGTTAGCTCAATCCCGAGGTAGCCGTGCTCCAGGCACTCCCGCTGTAGACTCCATAACCGCGCCAACCCCAGTTCCGACTGCCCGGTCATGAATTGGGCGGCAGCTGCGTAAGCAACACCTTCCAACTCATAAAATTTGCCGCTGCGTCGATTCAGTAAAGCTAGCTGCGACAAAATGCCCTGCGAACCCGGTAAGTCTCCGTGCATCACCAAGCAGTACGCTTGCAACCCCATTGCTGTGGGTAGCACCGACCACGGGTCGTAGTCTTTGAGCGTGTGCACGGCTGACTCCGACCCAGCCAACGCCTCTTGCAGGTAACCTCGCCGGACCTGCATCATGGCTGCCGCAAGATCGCGCAATCCGCCTGAATGCAGCATGAGATCAGGATTGGTGAAGATGGCAGGTTCCAGGGCCGCAGTGGCATAGTCCCATGCACCGTCATAAATGAATGCTGCCACTGAACGGGTGTAAGCCAAAATGGCAATATCTGGCCGCGGAAACCCTTCAGGTCTCTCGAGTTCAGCAACAACATCCAACGCCATCGCCACTGCTGTGCTCATCTGTCCGGTAGCGCTAAGAACCTCAACTAAGAGAGATTTCAGCAGGACCCGGTCCGCTACGTTCTCTGTCATGGGGTGAGCTAAGAGCGCTTGGATGCCTTCAGGGAGATTTTCCATCCTGCCAACGGAGACGTTCTTGATGGCCAAAGTTATCAACACATCGATGTCAGCTCTGCTGGAGAAATCGTTGAGGACCACATCGCCAAACCGACCCACAAAGCTGAGGTAAGCCTCATCGAAGCAGACTTCGTAGTCCATCGCTGATGAATGAGAGAGTTGAACAGCGCGCAGAGCGCTTGCACCCGCTTCAGGTGAATGAGCTATTTCAAGAGCGTGCATTGAGAGTTTCCGCGCAGTGACGGCACAGTTTTGGTTTAGATATGCAATCGAGCGCTCGGCCAGTAGAGCTGCCTGGTGTGGCGTGCCTTCATGACTCTTGCTGAACTGTAACGCCTCAAGTGGGCGCATCAGCTGGTTGGCATACACGGTGGCTGCAAGGATCCGCTCATCATTGACCGGCAGTCCGCAATCAAGCGACCACCTCGTGAAATTAATGATCATTTCAGGGTTGGATTGATCGTCAATTGTCACAAATTTTGAGACTTCTCTCAGAAACCGCCTGCTGCGTCCTAACGGAACCATGTCACGAATTGCGGTCGCAGTGGCCGGACGCGCCAACCGCATCGTTAGAACCGCCCCTGGCACTACCTCGACAAGTTCTCTTTGCTGAATGTCATCGACTGCCTCGACGCTGGTCAAATCAAGAATAACCTCAAGCGGAAGTGGCCCGGCCAAGGCAAGCATTTCGATGATCCCCCGAGAATCAGCTAATTGTTTGGTGAGCTCCATCTGCAGAAGTTCCCAAGATTCGGTACCTAAACGATCTTCAGGATGGTCAAGTATCCACACGTTGTTAACCTTGTGCAAAGAGCCTTCTTCACGTGCACCTGCCACTAAGCCGTGCAGCACCAGAGGATTACCAGCCGACCGGCTGGCCAAGTAGTCAATGGCCGGACGTGCAATTTTTCCACCCAGAACACCCTCAAGTAGCATTCGGACTGCTTCAGACTGCAGTGGCGCCACATCAAAACGGGTCAGATGTCCTTCACGCCATAACTCACGCAAATAATTTTTATGCCCCCCGGGATGATCTACCACTATTAATTTGGCCGCAGAAGACATAACCACCTGCAAGATGATGGCAGCACTTTCCCGATCTAGATATTCGGCGTTGTCCACGATCAGCACTAGTGAGTCGGACGTGGTTGAGGCCGCGTGGATTTGCTCTAAGAAAGCGTTGAGTACCTCGTAATAATCATCGCTGCGCACTAGCTTCACGCCGACTCGAGCGTTGACAGCTCCGAAAGGAATAGTCATTAGTGCTTTGCTTGCGGAGAGCCTGATTCTTGCAATTCTCGGGCCCAGGGCATTGAGAATTTCGCCCAACATCCAGGTTTTTCCGGCACCACGAGATCCAACGATGAGTACTCCTCTTGAGGAGCCGTCAGTCAGCTGACTAACAATATCCTCAACAACTGCGCGCCGAGCCATGCCTCCCCATTTCCTGAAACTGCGGCTACAACCGCCGATATTAGACTCAGCGTCATGGCTGGCCCGCCCCTGACCCCTGCCCTTCAAGGCTCTCAGCTCAGTCCCAGTTCAGTCTCAGTCTCAGTCTCAGTCTATGGATATTGCGAGGGTTGTGTCGATGGAACGGCCAGGTACGCGAAGAAGCTCTGCACATATCGGCAATATCTGTCAATATCCCCACCTTGTCCACACTGTGGATAACTTTTTCCCACAACACACACCTCTGTCCACCGACGTTGATAACTTATTCGAACTGTCCACAGGCCGTCTTCGAAACTGTGGTTATCCATAGTTGTTCACAAAGTTATCCACAGAAGTGGATAACTTTACATCGATTACCGCATAATGCATTGAAAATGCCGCGACGGAGTAATCCACAGCTGTGGAATTACATGTGTGTAACTTATGCCCAGTGTGTATAAGTCTGGGGAAAAGACAGTGTACGACGAACTGACGACTACTAGAACTACAGGCCTGTAAGTTATACCCATATGTGGATAGTGCTGTGGACAAGTGTAGATTCATGCGACGATGAAGTCATGGAATTAGCCGATGCACTTGATATCTCCAGAGTTTCCCCACAGGAACTAACCCAGGAGCAGATCGATGAGTACCGCAGGTTGAGTGCTGAGCAAAGCAGCGGAGTGGCCATCATTAGCACTAGGCTCCGCGACCGAGACTATGCAACTACTGTCAGTGCCTACCTGTCAGTGTCCTATGACCCTCCAACATTGCTGGTAAGTCTCTACGCCGAGTCCAGGATCGCACTAGCTGTGGCGGAGTCGGGTTCGTGGGCGCTGTCGATTCTGACGGCTGAGCAAAAGGCTCAAGCAAATTGGCTCGCCAGCCCTGGCACACCGTTGGAAGGACTGCTCAACCAAATAAGTTTTAGGCGTGGCCCAGTCACTGGCAACGCCATTATTGCAGGAGCTCTCGCGTTTTTTGAGGTCGCCACCACCACCATCCACACAGCAGCCACCCACCTACTGGTGGTGGGGAGTGTGCTTTCTATGGGTGAGGACGCACCATGGAGTAAGGATGCCTCACCCCTGATCCACTACGGTGGCGACTATCGCCGGCTCAAGCCCTAAGACTTGCTGGAGAACCCTAACTACACCTTGCTTTTAACGTAACGAGTACAGCTGCGCTTCTCAGCCTATGAGTCAGCTGGTGACCTAGCTGAAAGGAAGAACCGGGAAAGTTGAGACCTTGTAAAGGGTCAAACCAACCAAGAGCACTGCCACAGCTGCAATACCGCTCCACTGGATGAGATTACGGTTCTTAGCTGGTGCGTAGGCAATCGCTGCAGTGCACAGTGCACCGGCCAGCAAACCGCCTAAGTGGGCCTGCCAAGCAATATTGGGGATCACGAACCCAATGGCAGCATTAATCAGCAACAGGACCAGAATTTGGCGCAGGTCGCCACCGCGCTTCTTTTGCACAACAAAAAGTGCGCCGAACAATCCAAAGACGGCGCCCGAAGCTCCCACCACAACCGTGTCCAAGGGAGAGAGCATCAGAACGCCCACTGAGCCGGCGAAAGCGCTGACAAGATAGACGGCCATGAACCGCACGCGACCAAAGGCAGGTTCCAGAGCATTACCCAAAATCCACAGCGCATACATATTGAAAGCTATGTGCATAATGTTGGTGGAATGCAAGAATGCGGAGGAAAGCATGCGCCACGGCTCTGCTTCCGTCAAGAATGGGGCATAGGCAAAGTTCTGAAAGATGAAGCCGTTGGGGATGATCCAGTCCAAACCAAACGCGACAACGCAAATCGCCATCATGGTGATAGTTACAACGGGTCTTCCCGCCCGGGCGATCCCGCCAAAAATGCTCCGCCGGGATGGCGTGGCCTTAGTAGCTTCACGAACACAGTCCACACACTGAATTCCCACGGCCGCGCTCCGTTGACATTCCGGACACGTTGGTCGGCCACACCGCTGACAGCTCACATAGGAGACACGGTCAGTGTGACGTGGGCAGACAGGGGCTCCTGTGGAGGACTCCTGGGTCGGGAAAGCAGAACTCATGGATAGGATCCTCGCGGGATAAATATAAGGAAGGCTTCAGCCGCCGGATCGCAACGGACGCCGGCGGCCAAAGCCATGAAAATCATAACTATCAGTTTTTAGAGCTGCTCAACGCTCACCGAGTTAATGAGCACATCTTCACGCGGCTTGTCGCCTGCGCCAGTTGCCACGCCCTCAATGGCATCCACAACAGCGCGTGAGGCCTCATCAGCGACTTCACCAAAGATGCTGTGCTTGCCTTGGAGCCAGCTGGTGTTCACAGTTGTGATGAAGAACTGTGAACCATTGGTTCCACGGCCACCCTGAATACCGGCGTTGGCCATAGCCAATTTGTAGGGGTCGTTGAAATTCAAGTCAGGGTTGATCTCGTCGTCGAACTGGAAACCGGGGCCGCCAACTCCACGGCCCAAAGGATCGCCAGCTTGAATCATGAAGTCTTTGATGATGCGGTGGAAAATAGTCCCGTTGTACAACGGCTTGTTTGTTTTTTCACCAGTTCCCGGGTGTGTCCATTCAATGGATCCGGTCGCCAGGCCAACAAAGTTGGCCACTGTCTTGGGGGCGTGGTTGCCAAAGAGGTTTACCACGATGTCGCCAAGGCTGGTGCTGATAGTTGCTTTTGCGGTAGGAATAGCAGTCATGGCGATATTCTGCCATGCCAAAGTGAGAATATTCTGATAATGCCGATCATTCCGCGCCCGGCGAACTGCCAAAGATAGCAAGAGTGCTGTTGTGGACGTAGGCTAAAGACGAAACTGCTGACATCTGGAGGAAACGTGAAGAAGGTTGACCGCTTTACCCAAGGTTTGGAAGACTCGCTGAACACCGGCGTTGACAGCGCCAAAGAATGGGCAACTCCACATATGGAAAGTGCCAAAGATTGGACTGCTCCTCGTGTGGAAGCAGCCCTCGGGTGGGCTGTACCCCGCATTGAAAAGGGCATCGAGACGGCATCCCCCCGTGTCCAGGATGGTCTTCGCAAAGCCGCTCAGTACACAGCCGACGGCGTTGCAGCAGTGACGCCGAAACTGCAGGAAGGACTCGAAAAATTGGCACCAAAAATTTCAGATGCCGTTGATGAAGCAACGCCTCATATCCAAGAGGCACTTGGTAAGGCTGGTTCGGGTATCAATTCCGCCAAGGACAGGGTTGTCGATGACTTTATCCCGCGTGTCTCTGGCAAGATCGGGGACGCCGCGCACGCCGTAGAGGTTGCGTTGGAGAAATCCAAGGGTTCCCACCAGTTTGAAATTGCTGCCGCTAAGCTGACTGGCAACAAGAAGGCCCTGGCCAAGGCTGAGAAGGCTGCGGCGAGCTCAGCCAAAAAATTTGCTGCGGAAATGAAAAAGGCCGTCAAGAAGGACAACAAGTCAGGTAAAGGCTGGATTGTTGTAGGCATAGTCGTTGCCGCAACAGCAGCGGGGGTAGCTGTCTGGAAGGCGTCTAAACCTGTTGCTGACCCGTGGAAGACCCCTGCCCCCACAGCTTCGGCTCATGCCTCAGCTAGCGTCCCTGCCCCAGTGCCTGCGGACGACAGCGCGAAGAAGACTGCGCAGAAGGTTGCCGACGCTGTTCAGGAAAAGGCGAGGGACATCCAAGGAAAGGCAGAAGAAGCGGTTGAGGCTGTCTCGGACAAGGTCTCCGAAGCTGTTTCCAAGCCCGCTTCCAAACACGTTTCGGATGTGAAGGAAGACCTCTCAGAGGCGGCGACCGATGCCAAGGAAGCTGTAGCGGATGCAAAGGACGCAGCCGCTCACACGGTTAAGGATGCAGCGCCCAAACCCAAGCCCACAGAGCCCAAGAAGTAGTTCACCGCTCAAGGTAGCAACGCCGGTGGAATCCCTATCTTGTGGATCTACTGGCCACCCTGCCGCATAAGGGGCCATGTACCAATGTGAGGGTCGGGATGTAACTTGTCCTGGCCCTCACACTGGTTTAAAGGGCTACTGGTTTAAAGGGTGGCTGGCGGCAATTCCTTGATGCCGCTACGGCTTTGGCGGATGACCACAACGGCTAACCCGACAAGAATCAGGATCAGGCCCGCATACGTTCCGGTCGGAAGAGTTTGGCCCAGGAAGAATCCTGCTAATAGTGCTGCGCCCGGAATTTCAACCAAGATCATCATGGACACCACCAGCGGCGAAATAGTTGCAAGGAGGTAGTTGAAAATGGTGTGTCCAAAAAGCTGCGCCGCAATTGTCACGGCCAAGATACCCCACCAAGCTTCCGGAGGAATGTTCACCAACGGTTGCCGGAAAACTAAACACATCGCTAACAGAATGACCGAACAGAGGCTGTAGCAGAGACTTGAGTACACGCTCGTTGAGAGGCTTTTGCGTACTTTTGAACCTGCAAGAGTATAGATAGCTGCAAGAATACCGCCGGCCACTGCCAGTAGATCCCCCTGCAGCGCTTCGGTTGAAACCCCCATGTCGAAACCCGTAATCACCAGGACCCCGGCAAGAGCCGCTGCAAGCCCCAACAGCACGGTCGTGGGAGGCTTGAAGCCCCTTATCCACTGGAACAGCGCGATCCATGCCGCTTGCAGGCATACGAGGGCAGTAGCGGCTGCCACGGTTGTCAGTTTCACGGACGTTACAAAGCAGGCGAAGTGAAGGGCCAGTGCTGAGGCAGCAATGACTATGTACTTGCGCTCATAAGGCGTCAGCGTCAGATATTTCCTCGGAGTTCGAAGGAAAGATGGCAAACCCAGCACGGCCGCCCCAAGGACATTGCGCCATAGAGCAATTGTCAGGGCTGGGGCCATGGTGGCAGCCATAATCGGTCCGGACGCCGAAACACCAAGAATACCCACAACGGCAAGTAGAAAGATCACAATCTAAGCGTAAGACACACGAGGTAATGGTTGAGGAAGCAATCTACCTGTACACCTGCCAGCCATCGACCTAACCACTAACCCTCGGACTGGGAGACTTTCGCAAAAACAAGAACGATCCTGGTCCTAAGACCAGGATCGTTCTTCATGGTGGAGGCACGGGGACTCGAACCCCGAACCCCCTGCTTGCAAAGCAGGTGCGCTACCAATTGCGCCATGCCCCCATGAGGCCTATCTAGTATATATGAAACACAACTAAAAGACTCAATTTACCGAATCAGTTGCCTTGCTCCATGTTGTCTTCACAACTTTGGATTCCTGCCACTTCTTGTTGAGAAAAACAGCAGCGAATCCTAGCGTAGCCAATACAAGCAACTTCTTCACTGCATACCATCCTTCAACGAGAACCTTCGGTTCCGTGGGCGTACCTGGACTTGAACCAGGGACCTCTTCGTTATCAGCGAAGCGCTCTAACCGCCTGAGCTATACGCCCTCATTGACCTTCATCGGGCCGAGATAAAACTTTACCCCACACATTCCCAAAGTCCAAAATCGGCGGGCTTACAAACTGTTTAGGCCCGCCGATTCAGGAGTTTTAGGGAAATTTTCCTACTTTGGAATCCTAGTCATCGGTCAAAGTAACACCGATGCCACCCACCAAAGTGGCAGAGATGTTGTACAACCAGGCCGAAAGAACAGAAAGTGTTGTTAGCAAGACCACATTCACGACGGCGACAATAGTGGAGAATGAGGCAACCTGCCCCAGGGAGGCAATACTCAAGACATCGAAGGGACTACCGCCCTCCTGACCCTGAATGTCGTTGACAAAAGCATTCACCGTGTCAAACAAACCAATAGTGTCTAAGACTGTCCATAAGACTATGGAAGCCACAACTGTGACGATTCCTAATGCAACAGAGAGCAAAAATGCCATCTTCAACACAGACCAGGGATCGACCTTGCTCACCAGAAGGCGGGCACGGCGAGCTTTAGCCTTAGGAGCGGGCTTAACCAATGTCGGAGGCGTCTGCGGTTTGGCTACAGGACGCTGCTTTGCAGCAGATGCTCCTGTTAACTTGGCTGGCCCTGTTGACTTGGCTGGCCCTGTTGGGCTGTTTGGGCGCTGCGTTGGGCGGGCCGGAGTACCTACCCTTGGCGCGGAACCAGGCCGCGGTATTGGTTTATTGGTGCTCAATCGGTACCTCCAGTTGTTCCGTCATTACGCTTTAACGGTACTTCATCAATCTGTGGGGTTTCCTCAATCACGGCATCAACTGCTACCGCAGGGGCTGCCATGGTCTCGCCAGCCCCTGCTTCAGCAGCTTCAATTTCTTCAACAAGGCCCCGCTCGCTATTGCGGGCAATGCCTATAATGCGGTCATTCTTGTCGGGCTTGGCAAAAATAACACCCATGGTGTCACGTCCCTTGGCCGGAACCTCGGACACGTCTGAACGGACGACTTTACCGCCGCTCATTACCACCAAAACCTCATCATCTTCCTGAACAATCAAAGCCCCAATGAGGTCTCCGCGGTCTTCAACCAGCTTGGCGACCTTGATTCCTAAACCGCCGCGGCCCTGCAATCGATATTCCTGAACGGCCGTGCGCTTCGCGTATCCGCCCTCCGTGACAATAAACACATAAGATTCATCCGTAACTACTGCTGCTGAAAGCAACTCATCGAAGTTACGGAACTTCATTCCCGTTACACCAGAGGTTGCGCGCCCCATCGGACGCAGTGCCTCGTTCGTTGCGGTAAAACGGATGGACTGTCCCTTGCGGGATACCAACAAGAGGTCGTCGGTATCGGAGACCAATTGCGCCGAGACAAGTTCATCGCCGTCACGTAGGTTGATGGCAATGACACCGGCGGAACGATTGGTGTCGTAGTCCTCTAGCGAGGTCTTCTTAACCAAACCATTCTTCGTTGCAAGAACTAGGTATGGAGACTGCTGATAATCCTTCAGCTCCATAACCTGGGCGATCTTTTCATCCGGTTGGAACGCCAAAAGGTTCGCCACATGCTGACCCTTGGCATCACGGCCAGCTTCAACAAGCTCGTAGGCTTTAGCTCTGTAAACGCGACCAAGGTTTGTGAAAAATAACAGCCAATGATGCGTGGTTGTCACGAAGAAGTGCTCCACAACGTCGTCTCCACGCAACTGTGCACCCCTGACACCCTTACCCCCACGATGCTGGGTACGGTAATTATCGCTGCGCGTACGCTTGACGTAGCCGCCGCGGGTGATGGTTACTACCATTTCTTCTTCGGGGATCAGGTCTTCCATGCTCATGTTGGGGTCGTAGCCCATCATGATCTCGGTTCTGCGATCATCACCGTAGCGGGTAGTGATGTCTGCCAATTCATCACTGACAATCCCGCGTTGCACCACTGGGTCAGCCAAAATCCGGTTGAACTCGGTAATCATGGTTTGGAGTACGTCATGACGATCTTGGATCTTCTGGTGTTCCAGTGCGGCCAACCGGCGCAACTGCATATCCAGAATAGCTTTGGCCTGGATTTCATCAATATCTAGCAACCCGATCAAGCCGTCACGGGCTTCCTCGGTGGTACTTGAGCGCCTGATAAGGGCGATGACAGCATCGAGTGCTTCCAAAGCCTTCAGAAGTGCACGCTGTATGTGTGCTTCTTCCTCGGCCTTGCGTAACCGGAACCGTGTGCGCCGAACAATCACATCCATCTGGTGGTTAACCCAGTGACGAATGAAGGCATCCAGTGGCAGAGTGCGAGGAACACCGTCAACAATTGCCAACATGTTGGCGCTAAAGTTCTCCTGCAACTGCGTATGTTTGTACAAATTGTTTAGGACAACCTTGGCAACTGCATCACGCTTAAGTACAACAACGAGACGCTGGCCTGTGCGCCCGGAAGTCTCATCACGAAGGTCCGCGATACCCGCAATTTTGCCATCCTTGACAAGGTCGGCAATCTTAATGGCAAGGTTGTCGGGATTCGCTTGGTAAGGCAACTCAGTAACAACTAAGCAGGTGCGTCCCTGAATTTCTTCAACATTGACCACAGCACGCATCGTGATGGAGCCTCGGCCAGTGCGGTAGGCATCTTCAATACCCTTGCGTCCCAGAATCTGTGCCCCAGTGGGGAAATCGGGTCCCTTGACGCGTTCGATAAGAGCTTCAAGAAGTTCTTCACGTCCCACTCCCGGGTTGGCCAGGTACCACTGGACACCTTCGGCAACTTCACGCAGATTGTGTGGCGGGATATTTGTTGCCATACCCACAGCAATGCCTGAAGAACCATTGACCAACAGGTTGGGGAACCTGGAGGGAAGAATGGTGGGTTCTTGGTTCTTGCCATCATAGTTATCTTGGAAATCGACGGTTTCTTCGTCAATGTCCCTGACCATTTCCATGGCAAGCGGTGCCATTTTCGTCTCGGTATAACGGGGTGCAGCAGCACCATCGTTACCGGGGGAACCAAAGTTGCCCTGGCCAAGTGCCAAGGGATAACGCATGGTCCAGTCTTGGATTAGTCGTACCAGGGCATCGTAGATGGCTGTGTCACCGTGAGGGTGATACTGGCCCATGACCTCACCAACAACGCGTGCACATTTGTTGAATGACCGCTCAGGTCGGTATCCACCATCAAACATGGCGTAGAGAACTCGGCGGTGCACAGGTTTGAGACCATCACGAACGTCAGGAAGCGCACGGCCCACAATAACGGCCATGGCATAGTCCAGATAAGAGCGCTTCATCTCCTCCTGGAGATCGATCTGCTCAACTTTGTCATGCATTAGGTTTCCTTCGAGAATTTCACCACCCGTGGCATCCGCACTGGGTTCTTCGGGGTTCTGCGGTGTTTCGTCACTCATAATCTTTAATATTCCATTCCCAATATATGTCCGATTCGCACTATAACCAGGGGCTCATGCTGGCCCAACCTAGATGTCGAGGAACCTTACATCCTTGGCGTTTTGTTGGATGAAGTTACGTCGTGATTCAACGTCTTCACCCATGAGGATGGAAAAGATCTGGTCGGCTTCTGCAGCATCATCCATAGTCACTTGGAGAAGAGTGCGGTGTGCCGGATCCATGGTGGTGTCCCATAGCTCCGTGTAGTCCATTTCGCCCAGACCCTTGTAACGTTGGATCCCGTTATCCTTAGGGATTCTTCGGCCAGAAGCCGCCCCTGCTGCCAACGTCGCGTCCCGCTCTTTGTCGCTGAAAACATAGTCGTGGGGTGCATTTGACCACTTGATCCTGTACAAGGGGGGCTGTGCCAGGTACACGTAGCCGTTCTCGATCAGGGGACGCATGTAGCGGAACAGGAGAGTCAACAACAGCGTTGTGATGTGTTGTCCGTCAACGTCTGCGTCGGCCATCAATACGATCTTGTGATATCTGGCCTTTGTTACATCAAAGTCTTCACCAATGCCTGCACCAAACGCAGTAATCATGGCCTGAACTTCAGCATTTCCCAATGCGCGATCCAGGCGCGCACGTTCAACATTTAGAATTTTCCCGCGAAGAGGAAGAATGGCCTGAGTAGTTGGGTTTCTTCCGCGCACGGCGGAGCCACCGGCCGAGTCACCCTCCACAATATAAATCTCCGACAACGCCGGATCTTTAGATTGGCAGTCTTTTAGTTTTCCGGGCATACCGCCTGATTCAAGCAAGCCCTTCCTGCGTGTATTTTCACGGGCCTTACGAGCGGCCAAACGCGCCATGGAAGCTTGGATCGATTTCCGAATGACATCTCTTGCCGGACCAGGGTTGCGTTCAAGCCAATCGCCAAGTCCATCCGTGACAACACGCTGAACAAACCCCTTAACTTCTGAGTTACCAAGTTTAGTTTTGGTTTGTCCCTCAAACTGAGGTTCAGAAAGCTTGACGGAAATGACGGCTGTGAGACCTTCACGGATGTCATCCCCTGTCAGATTGTCATCCTTTTCCTTGATGATGTTCTTTTCACGCGCATATCGGTTGATCAATGAGGTCATGGCTGCACGGAAGCCTTCCTCGTGTGTACCACCCTCATGAGTGTTGATGGTGTTTGCATACGTGTGAACACTCTCGGAGAAGGAAGTTGTCCACTGCATAGCAATTTCAACAGCCATGCTTCGGCTTGAATCCTCAGTTTCGAAGGCTATGACGTCCTCGTGAACCGGCTCATATTTCTTTGACGTGTTGAGGTGTTTAACGTAATCAAGCAGGCCATCTTTGTACTCGTAGATGACAACTCGTTTGCCAGTGATGGTGTCTTTCCCCTCGGGGATGGCGTCCAAATCCGGGTCTTCATCCGGTGCTGTTAATACAGTGCGCTCGTCAGAGAGCGTGATCTTCAAGCCCTTATTCAAGAAGGCCATCTGCTGGAAGCGTGCCCGCAGAGTTTCGAAATCGAAATCTATCGAATCAAAAATGGTTGCGTCAGGGTAAAACGTCTGTGTTGTTCCCGTCTCAGCGGTCACTTCGCCTTTGACGAGGGTGCCCTGTGGTTTTCCACCGTCGGCAAAACTCATCCGCCAAACAAAACCTTTGCGGTGGATTTCAGTTTCAACTCTGCTGGAAAGCGCATTGACAACGGAAATGCCAACACCGTGCAGACCACCTGAAACCGCGTAACCGCTGCCGCCAAATTTTCCGCCAGCGTGCAGGATGGTCATAACAACTTCGACGGTGGGCTTTCCCTCTGTCGGGTGGATATCAACCGGAATTCCACGGCCGTTGTCCACCACCTTTACACCGCCGTCAGCGGTCAGGGTGATTTCGATGTGGTCACAGTAGCCAGCCAACGCTTCATCTACGGAGTTATCGACCACTTCATAGACCAAGTGATGCAAGCCGCGAGGACCTGTGGAGCCAATATACATACCAGGACGCTTCCGGACGGCTTCCAAGCCTTCCAAAACAGTGATGTCACTGGCATCGTAGTGACCAGGATTTTTCACTGGCACGGAAGATGCTTCGGTTTCTGCCGCCGCGCTTGGCTGCGTGTTTTCCGGCTCTGGATTTACGGCACTATCCGGATTATTCGTCGTCACAGGCGCGTTCGACCCCTCTTGTTTTTAGCTCGATTGCCAACGTCGGGACGGCAGACAACTCTCACTCGTCTGTGCGTCGATTCCTCTTGAAAGGCAGATAAATACCGCTCTCAACTTAACCAAAAATACTGCCACAGCGCCGCGGAGAGACGGTTATTGAATAATTCTACCTTGTGGCAGGCGCATATGGGGTCTCATCGTGTCCTAAAACGCCAGAAAACGTACTCAGGAGGCCATTGCTGTTCCTTCTTTAAGGAGATGTACGCCCAAGAGGGTTTGAAAGCCTCTGCCCTGCACGGACCGGGTTTGCACCAACCGGCACATTACTACCCGTACGTGTCCCGCGGTCCACGGCCTTTGACGTTTCGGAAACCTTTACGCCAACTAGGGGCAGCCGGCCCAAGAACCAAAATATTTGTTACTACCCCCCTCCCCAAATCTGTATCAAATTTGGCCAACAGCGACGCCGAAAGTAATCGCAATTGTGTTGCCCAACTGGTTGAATCACATCTGACATGCAAAGTTGTAGTTTCAAAACTCTCTGGCTGACAGTGGGCTGCGATCTCCGGTCCAACCAAAGTATCCCAATGGGCCATAACTGATCCAACCGCCAACGGAGAGCTCCACCCGCGGTCGGAGACTAGGCGGCTCACCACATTCCCTAATCCAAGTGGATCTCTTCCACCACCATATTTGACGTCAAGAAATGGTTTCTTTTTACTCCTTGGAACAGATTTCTCGCCCAATCTGCTGCGCGGAATTCGCAACTCCCCCCGGCTCTTGGCAATCCGGCGCATCCGGTTCAGCGCAGCCTGAGCCGCATCAATTTCGGTGTCATGGTCCTTGGCCGCGGCTTGGGCACTGCGCTTTTGACCTATTGGATCAACAGAGGCGGAACCAACAGGCTGATCACTCATTGGGAGCAACGCCGCCGGGGATGACCTGGATCGTTGAACCTGATAACTCGTCGGGGATGTCTCCACCAACGGCCGCTGTCACAAGTACTTGCTCAGCCGCGGCCACCATTAAAGCCAATTTCCGACGTCGTTGGGAATCCAGTTCGGCAAAAACATCATCAAGGATCAAAATTGGTTGGTTCCCCGCCACATGTTTGTCCTCATCTAAAACATGGAATGAGGCAAGCCTCAATGCCAGGGCAATTGACCAAGACTCACCGTGCGATGCATAGCCACGAGCTGGTGCCTGTCCCAAAAGCAGTTCCAGTTCGTCCCGGTGGGGACCAACCAAAGACATACCCCGCTCTAACTCGCGGCTTCTGGACCGCACCAGCTCCTCACGGTACTTTTGTACAAGCTCATCCAAAGTGCACAGCGAGAAGTCCGCTGCCTCTACCTGTACGGGACTATTAGCAATCCCAGGTTCTGCAAACGTGTTGGGGGAGGCGCCGTCGTACTCCTCTGACGCATCCAGAGAACTACGATACAGCGCCCGTAGCAGCTTGGTTCCGTCGGTCAGCTGTGCGTAGGCCTCGGCCATATGGGGGCGCAGACGATTAAGTAAATCGAGTCTTGCTGCCAATAAACTAGCTGCAGCCACAGCCAGATGCTCATCCCAAACATCAAGAGTGGACAATTGAACTTCCGAGACGCCTGCTCTGGAAAAATGCTGGGCTCGTGCTGATTTCAGCATAGCGTTGCGCTGTTTCAGAACCCTGTCGTAATCGCTGCGAGTACCCGCATGTTTGGGTAACAAAACAACCAAAAGGTCGTCTAAAAACCGACGACGATTTCCAGGATCACCCTTGACTAAAGCTAAATCTTCAGGAGCAAACAAAACCGTTCTGCACAGCCCCAAAATATCCCGGGAGCGAACAGGATTAGCACGATTAATACGGGCACGATTAGCTCTGGAAGCATTGATCTCAACCTCAACCATGACCTTTTGTTCGCCCCTGACCAGTTGGGCTCTCACTAGTGCCCGTTCTGTTCCAAAGCGCAATAGCGGGGCATCCGCACTCACCCGATGTGAGGAAAGCGTCGACAAATAGCCAATAGCTTCCACAAGGTTAGTTTTACCCAGTCCGTTAGCTCCTACAAGCACTGTGACACCCGGGGTGAGTGTCAGGTCAACTTGGGCATAGCTACGGAAATCTGTCAGGGAAAGGTGTTCAAGATACATGAAGCTGAATTTTATCCACTGCTAGGAACCGGCAGGTTTTGTGGCATGCCCACCAAATTGGTTGCGCAACGCCGAGACCATTTTCATTGCTGGGGAGTTATCTTCGCGGGAGGAGAACCTGGCAAAGAGGGCTGCTGTAATCGCCGGAGCCGGCACCGCATTGGCAATGGCTTCTTCCACAGTCCAGCGCCCTTCCCCTGAATCTTCAACGTAATCGTCAATGGACTCCAAACCGGGGTCCTCATCTAATGCCTTGACCATCAAGTCAAGCAGCCAAGAGCGAACAACCGTCCCCTTTTGCCATGCACGAAAAGTGCCTGGTAGATCCTGGATTATTTCCTTCTTGGCCAGTAGTTCATACCCCTCGGCATAGGCCTGCATCAATCCATATTCAATACCATTGTGAACCATTTTTGCGTAGTGGCCGGCACCTACCTCGCCCACGTGTACAAAACTGTCAGCGCGTTCACCTTCAGGGCGAAGAGCATCCAAAACTGGCAGGGCCCGCTCAATGTCTGTATCCGATCCACCAGCCATCAGCCCATACCCGTTTTTCAGTCCCCATACTCCACCAGACACTCCAACATCCATGAAGTGAATTTCTTTGGCTGCAAGCATCTCACCGTGTTTTTGATCTTCGGTGAACCTGGAGTTTCCACCATCTACAAGCAAATCACCGGGTTCAAGCACTTCCGATAAAGCTGTAATCACTGAGGACGTGATAGCACCTGAAGGAACCATTACCCAGATCAACCGTGGAGCGGGAACAGCAGCCACCAAATCAGCCAACGAAGCCACATCAGTGAGTTCGGGGTTCTGGTCAAACCCAGTCACCTCTATTTGTGCGGCACGAAGACGGGCCCTCATGTTGAAGCCCATTTTTCCAAGTCCGATGAGTCCAATATGCACTTTAGTGCCTCTTTTCCATTGGTGGGTGCTGCGGTTGCATAGCAAGAAATGGTGATGTGCCGGAACCGGCAAAGAACTACTGGTTGGGAAGTCTCACAGGCATCACAAGGTAGCGGTATTCATCTCGACGTTCGCCGTCAATGTCATCTTGAGCGCTGAGCATTGCCGGTTTGGGTGCGGAGGTGAAAGAGAACCTTACATACTTGCTGTCGAAAGCGTTTAGACCTTCACTGAGGTAGTGGGGGTTGAAGGCTACTGTAATTTCATCGCCAACAAGTGTTGCTTCAAGATTTTCCGAAGCCTGGGCATCCTCCCCGGTTCCTGCATCCAATGTGAGTTGCCCATCAGTGAAAATCAAACGGACAGGAGTGTTGCGTTCTGCAACAAGGGAAACACGGCGGACGGCCTCAGCCAAGGCATGTGTCTCAACTGTTGCGTGAATGGGGGTTGTGTCCGGGAACAATGAACGGATTTTTGGGTAATCACCATCAACAAGTAACGAGGTTGTCCGGCGTCCACCACTTTCAAAGCCGATGAGTTCCTTGTTCTGCGACAAAGCAATGTTGATATTGCCGGCACTACCCAATGTCTTGGCAACCTCGCTAAGAGTTTTAGCCTTGACCAAAGCACCTGTGGAGATATTTGGAGAAATTGGGTTCCACCGGATTTCACGTAGTGCTAAGCGGTACCTGTCCGTAGCCAGCAGAGTGATGAGGTCACCTTCAATTTCCATTTTCACACCGGTGAGAATGGGCAAGGTGTCATCTTTGCTGGAGGCAATAATGACCTGGGCAACTGCTTGAGAAAACGCCTCCCCATCAACAGTTCCACTTACATCTGGCAGTGCCGGAAGTTCGGGGTAGTCGCTGACCGGCATAGTGGCTAAATGGAAACGACTACTGCGGCACGTGAGGGTGACTTTGCTGCCATCTGTTTCCACTTCAACTGGAGCTGCGGGCAGGCTGCGACAAATATCAGCTAGCAGGCGCCCTGAAACCAAGATGGATCCTTCTTCTGAAATGTCAGCAGGTATTTGCAGCCGGGCTGAGATTTCATAGTCAAAACTTGCCAAGCTCAAAGTGCCAGCTTCAGCTTTAAGTAGAAGGCCTGAAAGTACTGGAACTGGCGGACGCGGTGACAAGGATCGTGCGGCCCAGCTGACTGCTTCGGTCAGAACATCCCGTTCGACTCGGAACTTCACGGAAGGGTGCCGCCTTTCATGGTGCGAAAAATTTCATTTGCGATCAGGGTACTTCTCCGGTGAGGACAAATAACCACAGAAAGAATTACATGCTTGGAATCAGCTTAGCCCCTAGACCTGCCCAGTTGGGCATTGGTCTGTGCTTCGTGAGGGATGAAAGATGGAGCATAGGTAAATGTTGTTTGAAACGAATAATTCTTGTAGTTAGTAGTGTTAATAAGTCCTGTGGATACTGTGGATAACCGGCCCTGAGTACGCCGTCATACCGAAGTTGCCTGTGTACAGGTTGTGAGGTGCTCCCGCTTACCGCTGTGGGGATGCGGGGAAAACTTTCTTGCCAGTTTTGGTGATCCACAGATGGCCTGCAGGTTATCCGCAGCTATAACAACTTGTGCACTTAGTTATCCACAGATGTATCCACACCAAAAATTAGCCAAATTATTTTGTGTTGTGGGAACTAACCCTCGCGTTGCTGCTGTTTGATCTTGTTTGTGAGCTCTGTGACCTGGTTATAGATGGCACGACGTTCAGCCATTAGTTCCCGGATTTTTCGATCAGCGTGCATTACGGTCGTGTGGTCGCGGCCACCGAATTCCTGACCAATTTTGGGTAGTGACATGTCTGTTAGCTCACGGCACAGATACATTGCGATCTGGCGGGCGGTCACTAAGGAACGCGTGCGGGATTTGCTGCATAGCTCTTCTAAGGAGATGTTAAAGTAGGCAGCAGTTTGACCCAAAATAGCCGCCGATGTGACTTCCTGGGCACCATCGTCAGTGATGAGATCTTTGAGGACGAGCTCCGCAAGACCCACATCAACGGGCTGCCGGTTCAAGCTGGCAAACGCCGTGACGCGGATTAGTGCGCCTTCCAGCTCACGAATATTGGTTGAGATTTTAGAAGCAATGTATTCCAACGCGTCATCAGGTGCAGAGAGACCCTCACCGATTGCCTTTTTACGCAGGATAGCGATCCTAGTTTCAAGTTCCGGAGGCTGGACATCCGTCAACAAACCCCACTCGAAGCGAGAACGCATCCGCTCCTCGAATCCCTGCAGACGCTTTGGTGGCAGATCCGAAGTGATGACAACCTGCTTGTTGTGGTTATGAAGAGCATTGAAAGTGTGGAAGAACTCTTCTTGGGTTGCGTCTTTATTTGCCAGGAACTGAATATCGTCGATGAGCAGGATGTCTACATTGCGGTAGAGCTGCTTGAAGCTTGCCCCTTCGTCATCGCGGATGGAGTTGATGAAATCATTGGTGAACTCCTCAGAGTTCACATAGCGTACTCGTATCCCCGTATATAGCCGCCGGGCGTAGTGTCCGATGGCGTGAAGGAGATGTGTTTTGCCTAGACCCGAATCTCCGTAGATGAACAAAGGGTTGTAGGCCTTTGCTGGGGCTTCAGCAACAGCTACTGCTGCTGCATGGGCGAACCGATTGGATGAACCAATCACAAAAGAGTCGAAAACATACTTGGGATTGAGCCGGCCAAACTCGTGCGAATTGCTGGGCAAAGTTGGTGCAGGCTTGGATACATGTTCTGTGCGGTCTGAACGCTGATTATGTGAGGTGAGCTCACTGCGCTCATGGCGCTCTTTAACGTCATGTCGATCCGTGCGATCGTTGCGGTCCGGAGATGGTAAAGCAACAGGCTCTTCCTCTTTTACGTGCGGAACCAGGTCGGCGTTGACACTGAACGCACAACTTATGTCTTCGGAGAATACCTGTGAAAGGGCCTCGTTGAGAGCGGTGCTGAGCTGATTCTGCAACACTTCGCGAGTTAGCTCGTTGGGTACAGCCACCAAAAGAGTGTTGCCGATCAGTCCTTGGGGTTGTGTAAGGACTACAAAACCACGCTGTCGCGGAGAGACCCTTTCATCGCGTTCCAAAATCCTAATGACTCGCCGCCAGGAACTTCCAACGTCATTGATGTCCTCAGTGCTCATTGACTGTTCCGTCCTCACTTCCGGGCGTTGTACCGGAATGTTGGTATTTATGTGCCCATCGCACGTGACTTCTACTACACGTATTGAACTGTGTTTCGGAGGTGTAGAGAATCCTTGATGTGCGGTAATCCACAGAGTTATGCACATACGTGGATAACTTGTTCAGGGCCAAGCCTAGAGTATGGAAACCTCAGAAGATAGCGAGAGAAAGAGCTTGTGGATAGATATCCCGAGGTGGGGCTAATTTGTGCTTCGTCCACAGCCCGCGGAGACAGCGCTGTACACAGCTGTGGATGAAGCCCGGAGAACTAAGGCCGGTTTCACAGCGTGAAGCAGAAACGGCGAAAAAGGTCTGTTACTGGTGAGTGGAAGGAATCCGTAGTTTGACGAGAAGGCCTTAAATGACCTAACGTTGTGAAGTCCCATGTGTCCGCTTTGCGCTCTTGCGCGTGCTCCTTGTAAAAAAGAAGCGAAAGCGGGCATCCATATACTTAGCGTCGACCCCTTTCTTACCTGTTAGCTACGGGCAAGGCGCATCTTTGATTGTCTTGGAGTAACTACCGTGAGCAAGCGGACTTTTCAGCCGAACAACCGCCGTCGTGCCAAGAAGCACGGCTTCCGCCTTCGTATGCGCACCCGCGCTGGCCGTGCCATTTTGGCAGCCCGCCGCACCAAGGGTCGCGTAGAGCTGTCGGCCTAAACAATAACTGCTTGGCGATTCGTCGAGCCTTAGTGAAGTAGCGGTAGATCGCAGGTGCTGGCCACCAAGAATAGAATGCGGACTGCCGCCAACTTCTCACATACTGTACGTTCCGGCGTCCGAAATGGACGCCGGAACTTAGTGTTATATATGGTGTCCACTTCTCCTGAAGAGCCCAGCCAAGTTGGGTTCATCGTGGCGAAGACTGTAGGGAACGCTGTGACCCGCAATCTCGTTAAAAGGAGACTGAGGGAGATTGTTGTTGAAACAGTCAAGCAGCAACCTTTTGGAGTCAACTTAGTAGTACGGGCTCTGCCGGTTTCTGCTAATGCTTCCTTCTGTGACCTGGTCACGGACTACCGTAAGGCGTTTTCCAGTGCTTTTTCTCGTTTGTACGAGCAAGCAGGGAACTCTTCGCCGTTAGCATTGGCACCTGCAGTTAATAGGGTTCACGTTTCCAAAGGAGAAGATGTTTTGTGACCAGATCACAAACGCAAGGGAGTGCACGAAGGTGGTTGACCGCCGTCGTGCTTTTCTTGTGGCATCTTCCTCGCAATACACTTATCATCGTTTTGAAACTTTACCGGCGCGTCGTCTCACCCATTTATGGGCAGGTGTGCCGGTTTTTTCCGTCGTGTTCGGCTTATGCTTTAGAGGCCGTCACAGTTCACGGTGCAGTGAAGGGCAGTTTTTTTGCTGCTCGCCGTGTAGTGCGTTGCCACCCCTGGAGCGCAGGCGGCCTGGATCCGGTACCTTCGCCGGCACACGTTGATTGGGAAGACCCATTGACGGTGCCGCTTATTGTCCAGCTGAATCACCCGGATGTATTTCTGGCCAAGCAACAGGAAACGCAAAGCCGCGACGCGGCTTGAGGAGATAGATAAAGAAATATGGGCTTCTTCAATACAATTCTGGCCCCCTTCAAATGGGTTGTCTCATGGATCATGGTCCAATTCCATGATGTGCTGACGTTTCTGGGCATGGATGCCGCATCAGGTGTGACCTGGACGTTGGCCATCATCGGTTTGGTGCTGGTTATCCGTGCCGCGCTGATCCCCGTTTTTGTTAAGCAGATCAAGGCCCAACGTGGCATGCAGGCATTGCAGCCAGATATGAAGAAGCTGCAGGCCAAGTACAAGGGTAAAACTGACCAGCTGTCCAGACAGGCCATGGGTCAGGAACAGATGGCCTTGTACAAGGAACACGGGACGAACCCGTTTTCTGCCTGCCTTCCCATGTTGATCCAAATGCCTTTCTTTTTCTCCTTGTTCCAGGTGCTTTCCGGCGTTGCCAAGGCCAACGCTGCCAACGAAGGTATTGGTGCCCTGACACATCAGGAGGTGGTGCAGTTTGACGAAGCCACCATCTTCGGAGCCCGTCTTTCGGATGCATTACTGCCATCCTTGCAGGGTGGCAACCTTACTGTTGCCATCGCGTTACTCTCCATCATCATGATTTTGGCTATGATCGCCTCTCAGTTCATTACACAGAAACAGATCATGTCCAAGAACATGTCTGAAGAAGCCATGCAGGGCCCCTTCATGAAGCAGCAGAAAATGATGCTATATGTGCTTCCATTGGTCTTTGGTATTGGTGGAGTGAACTTCCCCATTGGTGTGCTGATCTACTGGACCACGACGAACCTTTGGACAATGGGCCAGCAGTTCTTTGTGATTCGTCGCATGCCCACTCCCGGTTCTCCTGCTTACAAGGAGTACCAGAAGCGTCGTGAAGCCAAGGGCTTGCCGCTGTTGGGCGCTTCAAAGAAGAAGGTTGAAGCGGAAGAAGTGATCGAAGAGACTCCTGAGCTCAAGGGCCAGCGGAATCAGCCACAACGTAAAAACAGGAAGAGAAAATAATGCCTGATGACATGCAGCTTGCTCCTGAAGAAGAAATTGCCCCAGCTGACACCGGTGTTAGCAGGGTAGAAGAAGAAGGCGATATTGCCGCTGATTATCTTGAGGAACTGTTAGATATCGCTGATATTGACGGTGATATTGACATCGAGGTGCGTAGCGGACGAACTTATATTTCCATCGTTGCCGAAGAAGGATCAGATTCATTGCAGAGCCTTGTTGGCCCAGACGGGGAAGTCTTGGATGCACTCCAGGAACTGACCCGGTTGAGTGTGCTCTCCTCGACTGACAGCCGGTCACGGTTGGTGTTGGATATTTCGGGCTACCGGGATCGCAGAAATGTCGAATTGACCAAGATTGCCAGTGAGGCTGCGCAACAGATCAAAGCCGGAAGCGAAGCCGTTGCCCTGGTTCCAATGGGCGCCTATGAGCGCAAGATTGTGCACGACACCATTGCTGAACTCGGTTTGGAATCCGAGTCTGAAGGCGAGGGCGCTAAGCGCCACATAGTGGTGACAGCTGCGCACTAATGCGCACTGTATTGGAAGTGGTAAAGCGGTATCGGCTGGAGCATGCGGCTCTAGCCACGTACCTGAATTTTAGAGGACACAAATAGTGGTGGAATTAACTGCACAAGAAGCCGTTGCTGCGGAGCATATTTTTGGCGACCGACTGGATGTGGTTAAGCGCTACGTTGAACACTTGGCGACGTCAGGGATTGAGCGTGGACTCGTTGGCCCACGGGAGGTTCCACGGTTGTGGAGTCGCCACGTATTAAACTGCGCCGTTGTTGCCGAGCTGATTGAAGATGGAGCCAAGGTTGCCGATGTTGGCAGCGGTGCTGGGTTGCCTGGACTTTGTTTGGCTATTGCCCGCCCCGATCTCTACCTCACCCTGATTGAGCCGTTGGAGCGGCGTGTGATCTGGCTAGAAGAGGTTGTTATGGATCTTGGCCTTTCAAATGTTGAGATCATCCGCTCTCGGGCCGAAGCCGCCATTGGTAAAGTGGAGTGCACCGTTGTGACGGCCCGCGCTGTATCGGCGCTGAAGACATTGGCTCCATTGACGATCCCGCTCTTGGGCGGCGAAGGTGAGCTTCTTGCAATAAAGGGCCGCAGTGCAGCCGACGAAATCGCAACGGCCGGCAAGACTATTAGAAATCTTGGTGGCTATGAAACTGAAATTTTAGTTGCAGGCCAGGATGTTCTAGAGGAGCCCACCACGGTAGTGCGGGTTAAGGTAAAGAGACGCTGATATCCACAGTTCTGGGGTGAAATAGGGGTGATCCCACCTGCTGTTGCTTGGAACCGATAGGCTAGAGGTTGGCAACCATAGCCATAGGAAAGTGAGTGTGTCAGCGTGACCAGTAGCGAAGCAGCTTCGCAACGGATCCCTCCGTTCATGACATTGGGATCGGCACGTTCTAATGTCATCAATCAATCTAAAATGGTTGATTCTTCGACCACTGACAACACAGTCAACGTTTCACGTGAAACCAAAAAGGCCGAGGCAAGCTCACTGGACCTTGACTTTG
Source organism: Arthrobacter antibioticus (assembly GCF_030063205.1). Classification (GTDB taxonomy): domain Bacteria; phylum Actinomycetota; class Actinomycetes; order Actinomycetales; family Micrococcaceae; genus Specibacter. Next base: position 36,794 of record NZ_JASISQ010000002.1, read on the forward strand.
ATGACAGCAGTCCTATTGCCAGGCAGCTCGTGAGCGAAACAAAGCGACGCGAACGACTACTAGGACGCCCCCTGCCCCGACCTGGATACACCCGGATATTGACGGTAGCAAATCAAAAAGGGGGAGTTGGGAAAACGACTACTACGGTCAACGTTGCAGCCGCACTAGCGTCGGCTGGGCTCCATGTTTTAGTAATCGACATTGATCCACAAGGCAATGCCTCGACAGCGTTGGGAATTCCGCATCATGCGGAGATTGACAGCATCTATGATGTCCTCATCAATGATGTTGCAATGTCCGAAGTTGTCGCACAATGTCCAGATATTGCGAATCTGTCATGTGCACCTGCCACCATACATTTAGCAGGGGCGGAGATAGAACTCGTCTCGCTGGTCGCCAGAGAGCAAAGACTGCGCCGGGCGATCGATGAATACGTGAAGTTCAGGGCGGAAAATGGTGAGGAACGGCTTGATTTCATATTCATTGACTGTCCGCCAAGCCTTGGGCTCCTCACTGTAAACGCTTTCTGTGCCGCCAATGAAGTTATGATTCCTATTCAATGTGAGTACTATGCGTTGGAAGGGCTCAGCCAGCTTCTGAAGAACATCAGTATGATTCAGAAGCATCTGAATTCCGAGCTAGTTGTATCAACGATTCTGTTGACCATGTATGACGGCCGCACGAATTTGGCTGCCCATGTAGCAGCAGATGTACGTGAGCACTTTCCAGAACAGGTGCTGCAGGCGATGATCCCAAGATCAGTTCGGATTTCTGAAGCTCCGAGCTATCAGCAGACCGTTATGACATATGATCCGTCGTCAACTGGCGCGCTGTCATATCTAGAGGCTGCGGCAGAACTCGCCGAGCGGTCCGCCTCATAAGCCACAGTTCAACGATAGACTTTGCAGTTAATAATGAAGTTCATGAGAGCCCCAACTACTCTGGGGTTCATTCAACGGAGGATGTCTCAATGACTGAAAAGCGCAGGGGTCTTGGCCGTGGTTTGGGCGCCCTAATCCCAAACTCTTCAGGCGATGAATCGGGATCCTCGCAGCCTGCACGCCCTGTGGACCTATTTTTCCCCGAACCCAAGTCGCGAAACACGACTCCGGTATCAAGAGGAACAACTAAAGCAGCTGTCGCACCGGTGGAGCTTGTTGAAGTGCCGGGCGCAACTTTCATGGAGTTGCCGGTTGGCGACATACATCCCAACAGGAAACAGCCTCGGACAGTCTTCAATGAAGATGATATGGCTGAGCTTGTACATTCAGTGCGTGAAATCGGTGTACTCCAACCGATTGTTGTACGGAAGTCCTCTGAGCAGGGCGATCAGCCCTATGAACTTGTCATGGGTGAAAGGCGCTGGCGTGCTAGCCAGGCAGCCGGTCTGGATACTATTCCAGTCATTGTCCGTGAAACGACTGATGATAATCTGCTTCGGGATGCACTGCTTGAAAACTTGCACCGCAGCCAGCTTAACCCTTTGGAAGAAGCGGCCGCGTACCAGCAGCTACTAGAAGACTTCGGTACCACCCATGAGCAGTTGGCAGATAAAATTGGCCGTTCGCGCCCACAAGTCTCCAATACTTTACGACTGTTAAAACTACCACCAGTGGTCCAACGGAGGGTTGCAGCTGGGATTCTTTCTGCCGGACACGCCCGATCGTTGTTATCCCTGCCTGATACTGCGGCAATGGAACAATTGGCGCAAAAGATCGTGGCCGAGGGAATGTCCGTAAGAGCTACTGAGGAGGCCGTGCAGCTTTACCGCGCGCCCCTGATTGGTGATAAGCCGTCCAACCGAACGCCTAACCCCCGACATGAACGTTTAGACTTTCTGGCGAGTTCGCTTGCCGATAGATTGGATACCAACGTGAAGATCTCTCTCGGTGCGCGGAAGGGTAAAGTCAGTATTGAGTTTGCATCGGTCGAGGATCTCAACCGAATCATGGATGTTTTGAGCTCCGGCGGCCAGTAGTTTCAAAAAGCTTGGCGATAGTGGTGGTGTTTCACGTGAAACATCAGCACTCTTGTTTCCTATGCAGGTCTGTAGGAAGGATCCTAAGGTCAGTCCTCGGTATTTGGGATCCGCGTTGACTACCTGTGTGTGCTCGTCAGGGGGTGCATTTTCCGTAGAACGAACACTGCTTCGTCAGGGTATAGATCTTTCTATTGTGGAAGAAGAGTCAAAGAGAGACTATTGATTCTGATCCTATTCCCAGACTCGGTATAGGTGAACTTTGGCGACGTTCTTGCCCCACGTCATGTTTCACGTGAAACAAGAAGAGAACTCTACAACAAGCTCACGAATGTGTCCTGTTGCGACTATGCACAATGAAACAGACCGTCGGGCTACTGAAGGTCCGTGCCCTCCGAGAAAAAGGTGTGATAATCAGCCACCAGTTTGTATGAAGGATGGAAATAGCGTTCCATCCACGTAGCAGGCAGTTCAATCTTCCATGTGAATAGAACTAGCTTGCTACATTGGTCCAGACTACTCGCCGTAGAAATGACAAGTTTGGGCTTAGACGGTGCACTAGGTGAATGGACTCACACAACCGCTCAGCTAAGGCCCGATATGAAGAGAAGTGGCTTGGGGCAAGGCGGGGCAGCTTTGATGGCCGTAGAGGCGCTTACGGGGCCCTATATCCCGGTCCAGAGTCGGGTAGCGGGGTAGTCGCCTCGGAGTTGCAGATAGACTGGTGTTAGATAGCGTTGTGGCGAGACAGTGGGCGTATGGACAGCGTCAATCCATGTGAGAGAGCATATGGCACGGTATATACGTCGGGGGACCTGCCCGTTTTCTCTACCCAGGCTGACTCTGAAATCAGTTGACAAGTCTCGCTCGCCGTTTATCCCTGCTAACCGAACGGTTCGCAGATTACGGTAGCTCTTACGTAATCGACGGGTATCGCCGCTCTTGACTGCTCGGATAGGAGCGTAGGCGGGTAGCTTCAGTCGAGTGTTTCACGTGAAACGAACAAGGCCACTGAAGGTGTTCTTTGAGTCTCCGTTTCGCATGAAACACGAAGAACGGGCAATTCGAGAGAACGTGTTTCCGTGGAGATAGCTACATAAAAAGCCACAGAGCGGAAATATCGCTCCTATTGCTGGGGTCGCTGCTCAATCGAGTTACCGGCAACCCTCAGCGTTGGAGGTCAACTGAGAGAAGTAGCCAATAATCCAGGGGCAGTAGGCAAGGGCAAACGTACATTCTCCCGCTGTTGGCGGAGCATATGTGTGGTTCCATCGACTATGGAATGACCTGGTCCAAGTACATCACGCGTACCGTCAAGTCGCTGAGGCGACAGGTCACAGTAGACAGAGACAGCGTTTCCGTTTAAGTACCACCAATTGAGCGTTTCACTACACCAAAAATCGATCCAATCAGAGGAGTGGTGATCGTCTTGAACAGGGAAGACCCACAATCTCGGCACTCTAAAGATCACAATAGGTTTCACGTGAAACGCAGCCTGACGCGCGAAGGCGGCGGCTTCTGTTGGCTGGGGACCACCGCAATATGGTCCGTGGTGTTCTACTGTTGTAGAATTCTGTCCTGAGGCAGGCGGGAAAGATGCCAGTCGCGCGGATTCAGGCAGGCAGTAGAGGACCCCCAGGAAGAGCCGACCACTACTACTGCGCACTGGAACACCAGTCCTGCAGGGTTCACGGGGAAAGCCTAGTCGACTGGAGGGGTAGCTCCCACGGCACCGTCCACCAGCGCTACACCATTAAGCCAATGAGCGTATGGCTAGGCCGGATTGCCCGCGGTGAACCGGCCGCAAGTTTGCTCACTGCACTAATCGAGGACACGTGTTGCACATGATCTATGTTTAGCAGCAGAATAAGTTCGCTACCAGCCAGTATTTTGAACATTCGTGCGTACAGCTGCAGGAACTGAACCACTAGCGGTTCAGACGCGCTTGGTCTATGCGCCCAAGAAAGAGAAGTATCTGTGCTGGGTGCTGGGTTGTTCGAACACGTAGAGGGAGAAAAGAGCCTGGTGCATTCGAAAGGCTGACTGGCCAGTTGTGAGAGCCTGGATTATTGCACCATCGTATCGATTAGCTACCGTTATCTGCGTGGTTGTGACTCCAAACGACCCGGCTCTGCAGGAGCAGCGACCTCGTGGTGCCTCATGTCAGCATGGTCAACATACGAGTACCGCGTGCCTCATCTATTGTGCTCGCGAAATGGGTCAGGATGCGTGGCGCCTGGGAGTAGGCCTTGGCCTCGGCGGCTGGATTGAGTCGTTGCTGGATCTCGTTGATCCGGTTCGTTAAATCGGCCAGGTCGAGGATGATGGCGTAGAGCCCGCCTATATGTTGGCGTGGGGGTCAAGTGAGATCCTGTGTCCTTGGTCCGCTGGACGGGGGGTCTCGTCGCTGCGCACCGGCTCACTCTTGCCACTGAGGTCGCATCTGATGAGTTTCTGAGTCGGCAGGAACAGGTTCTTACACAGGTCCGCCATGGGCCAGAGATCGTTGAATAGGCGAAGTCCAGTATCAGTGTCGTAGCAAGAATTGTACACAGAGCTACTTACGCTGGCGCCATTCTTTTGCTCAACAAATCGGTTGTCGTTGGACTGCTACAACTAGGACCTCGTCACACGAATATTATGGGAAATTCACCAGGCAATGACAGGTTTGCTAAGGAATTCAGACCCATTATCTCTATGGCAGTGTTTGATCGGAGTCTGAAATTCCTACTACATATCATCCATTGTCGCGACGCTACATCTAGCGGCTTTACTCTTGATCGCCCGGTTGATGGTCCACCCGGTAAGTGGATCGTTGCCGTGCCCATGCCCGCAGATGGGCATGCACGGCCGCGCTGCAACAGGACCCTACTTTGGTGAAAGAACCAGTCCGGAGATAAGGGCTCCATGTTGGCCGGCGTGGCGCCTACAACCGATACAAGGTACTTCCTGCACGGCTGTCCGGCAACGACCAAGACTTGCTGATGGTCCTTGACCGTGTAATAGCCATGCGTATGTGGGCTCGGCCTGCGGACCACAGTAAGGGTAGGTCGACGCGCTGGAGGGAACGCCTGAGCTCCCGGCGGGCATTCGCACCAGACCATCCGCCCTCAACCATCAACCGGTCAAGTAGTTCAGTCTTAGCTTCCTTGAAGCCCGGGAATACACTCCGGCTATTCCTTCGTGATTTACGTGCGCGGAGACAACGTCAACCCGAACATCGCTCCAACACACCAAAGCACCCGAGCTTGCGTGAGAGGTTTCGCGAATATTCTTCAAATGAGCCACCCACCACATTTCGCGAGCACTTTAGTTGAGCCTCGTCGATCCGTGAGTCAGCATCCCCATAAGCCAAAATAAAAACCATTGATTCACCGAAACAAGAGTCGAGCGGAACACAGACGCTCGAAAAACCTCGTGTAAATCACTCAACCTGCAGTATTGGCCAATACTGGGGAGCGCAACTTCGAGGCATTGAACTCATGACGGGCACCTTGGTACGCAGATTCTAGGAATCCCAGAGTCAACGGTTAGCCGAGCCGAGGTAACGAGCAACCCTACACTCAGGCAGGCCCACGTATCCAGAAACTAGGTGCCACATACCGCTTTTGAGGGCCGTGTTTAGGTTGTGTTGTGGTGGGCGAGGTAGTGGTTGAGTGTTTGTTCGTTGAGGGTTTCTTCGTCTTCGGCGCAGGGATATGTTCCTGGTGGTGGTGTTGGTAGGGGTGTGGAGTAGGGGTTTGCTTGGTCCATGTTCTGGATGCGTGCTTCTTCGTGGTCCTCTAGGGCGTTGCGGTCTTCGGTCTCGAGGTGTTTTTTCAACCATTTCGGGTAGCTCGGTGCGTGGTCCTCGTGGGTGGCGGGTGGGTAGTACCGTCCACTCGGTGAGGTCCAGGCAATACGGCCCTGTGTGTTCGTGGGTGTCCAGCCGCGAAGTTTCATCGCTTGCCGTTGGGGTGATTGATCGGTGCGGCAAGCACCATTGCGGGTCTGATCGTCCTTGAAGTGTTTCAGGAGATGATGGTGATGACAGAGGGTCTCTAAGTTATTGAAGATAGATCTGCCACCGTGAGCAAATTTCTTGATGTGGTCAATCTGGCAGTTACTTGCTCTGGCTAAACAACCCGGAAATTGGCAGTATTCATCCCTGATCGCCAGCATAGTCCGCATCGCTTTACTGATTCGGTAGCGCTGCGGGGCAGCGTCTAAGGGCTCGTTACTGACCGGGTCTACCAGGACCCGTAACAGGGACTTCGATCCCTGCGTTAGTCGCCGGGCGACTTCCATACTGATAGGACCAGCACCTTCAAGCCACGCAGGATCCTGTGTGGCGCCCAGCAACGACAACACAGGTATCAGTAACACCGGTGTCACCTGCGGCAATGGCGGCCATACCTCCTCCATAACAACCCCACCACCTACGCCGGCAGCGCCGCTGTGATTGCCCCGACGATGCCCCCGATGACGACCATCGGTAGTCTGTGATGATGAGCCAGATGATGAGCCAGGTAGTGGGCCTGATACTGAGCCTGGTGGTGGGGTAAGGGTTGGTGGTCGGGCTGTGGGGTCCCACTGTGGATCATTGCGGATATCAGGGTCTTTGAATCCTGGATCGGTGTAGTGCGGATCATCAAAGACCGGGATTAGCTGAGGATCTACCCGCCATGATCCTTCATCAGCTGTAAGGTCTTCCTGGTCCCTGTCCTCCTGGTCCCTGTCTTCCTGGTCCCTGTGCGGTTCGGAGTCGAGGGTTGAAAACCACGACTCACCACAGCCGGATATTTGAACACACCCTGGTATTCCCTGATGCTCGGGCATTTCAGCACTATCTTCGCTCGCATCGGGTTGCATGGGTGGGGCGGGGCTGTGGATGTGGTTTTGGGCCATGCTTTGATTCAGTAGCAGGGACGCTGCAATATCGGCACGGAGTTGGGTCAGGGTCCGGGTTTCATGGGGGCCTTGGGCGCTTTGAGCAGTGAGGGTGCATTGACTCCAGATTCCTTCCAGAGTTGGTGCTGGGCCATACAGGCTGAGCCAGGACATTCCGTCGTGGCCACGATTGACTCGTAAATACCTATCGCTCAAGGCGCGTCTGGTGCGGGCAGTGATCGTTTCAGGATAGAGACGTTCACGTTGCCGTCTGGCTTTTTCACGGAAGCTAGAGACCGTGCAGTCTTCGGCTTTGCCGAGTAAGACCTGCTCTAGAGAGTCAACCGCAGCCGCAGGGACACCACTTTGACGGACCAAGGCTGTTTCCTGGGCAATAATGACCGCATAGTCCCAGCCTAAAGCGCCCGTACTCATGCATGAGAGAGTGCCTGGCAACTCCCGCACGAGCGTGCGCGAATGAGTCATTAACTCCCCAGCCACACCCTCAGGGATCTGTAAAACCCCGGCTACCTCAGCGCGGAGCCCGGACATGGACCCTTCACGCTGGAACGCATCAAAGGCAAGGATGCTACCTTCAAGGCCGCCAGCACAAGAAAGACGCTCCATTAAAACGGCCGCAAGAGCCGCACATTGATTTTGATGCACGCGTAGGGCTTCGATAGCCGCGGTGCACTCATCCATTAACGCCCGCACACACCCTAAACGCGAAGTCGGCAGCGCTCCACCCACCACAACACCATCAGCAACCCCAGCCTCAGAAGCAGTAATCCCGAGATCACCGTTAGGACCCGGGAAGTCTGGCAGTGACACCATCGCAGCAATATCATTAGCCAACGGCCCGATCACGGGAAGAACTAGCCCAGCAATGAAATCCGCCACACCCATTGTGGTGGAGGAAACATCCCGACCAGCCGGGAAATTCACTGAACTACCCATACCACAATTATAGTCCCAATGTTCTAGTATTACTAGAACACATGTATATTTGTCGATTATATGTACTGACAGTTCAACGACCCTGCCCGTTCAAATCGAGATTTTCCATCAACGGTCGATGCCAACTTCTTTGTAGTTGGAAGACGTATCCGTTTCACGTGAAACGGTCAGAAGACTGAATGGCAGAAAATTTCGGTGATTACGGATTGATTTCTGCAGTTAGCCGAACACAAATTTTGATCTTAGGATCAATCTAGGAGAAGCGGCTATAGTGCGTTAAATGTGTGTGGCCCGGACAAGGTCCGGGCCACACACATAAAAGGAACTTACTACTTGAGGAAGTCCGCGAATTCCTTTTCGAAGTACTGCTTCGGCCGAGCACCGATAACGGTACTTTGGACTTCACCACCCTTGAACAGGTACACGGCAGGGATTGACGTAATCCCGTACTTTGCCGAGATCGCCGGGTTGGCATCTACATCAACCTTGACCACCTCAACCTTGTCTGCGTATTCAACGGAAATCTCGTCCAGGATGGGACCAAGCTTGCGGCAGGGCCCGCACCATTCTGCCCAGAAGTCCACAATGACAGGCTTCTCTGAATTCAGGACTGCATCTGTAAACGTTGCATCTGTTGCGCTTTTAGCATTGCTCATGGTGAACTACTTTCTCTTAGGAATTCTGATCGGCTAGGAAGTGCTCAACATCCAGTGCGGCCACACATCCCGAGCCGGCCGCGGTGATGGCCTGACGGTAGGTTGGGTCAACGACATCTCCGGCAGCGAAAACGCCCGGAAGGCTCGTCTTGGATGAGCGGCCCTCAACTGCGATGGTCCCTGTGGCCGCCAGATCGAGAACGCCTTTGACGAGATCGACTCTGGGATCGTTGCCGATAGCAACAAAAACTCCCGTCACAGCGAGTCCGCTCTTCTCACCGGTCACTAGGTTATTTAACCGGATGCCGCTGACCTTGGCGTCGCCATCAATGCCAACAACTTCGGAATCCCAAATAAACTTGATCTTCGGGTGGTCCAATGCTCTGTCAGCCATGATTTTGGAGGCCCGTAGTGTGTCGCGGCGGTGAACGACCGTGACTGATTCAGCGAACTTGGTCAGGAATATTGCTTCCTCCATGGCTGAGTCACCACCACCAATGACGGCGATATCGTGGCCTTTGAAGAAAAAGCCATCACAGGTGGCGCACGAGCTTACGCCGTGACCAACCAGGCGCTTCTCGCCCTCCACTCCCAGTTCACGGTACGCTGAGCCGGTGGAAATGATCACTGTCCGAGCCTTGAACTCTTGGCCGTCGGCCAAGGTGACAGTCTTAACAGCACCCTCAAGCTGAACTGAAGTGACGTCGTCGTACATCACTTCGGTACCAAACTTTTCAGCCTGCTGTCCCAGATTGTCCATCAGTTCCGGGCCCATAATGCCGTCAGGGAAACCGGGAAAGTTCTCAACATCGGTGGTGTTCATGAGTTCGCCACCTGCCGTGACAGAACCGGCGATCATGAGGGGTTTGAGGTCCGCACGTGCCGTGTAAATTGCGGCGGTGTAGCCTGCGGGACCAGATCCTACGATGATGACATCACGGATGTCGCTTGCGGGGGTGGCTTGCGTGCTCACGGGTGAGTGTTCCTCTTCCTTCATTGACTGAACCGCATAATGGCGTAACGATTATGCCTTCGGTATTTACAACCGACGATTGAAGTCGGTTATTCCACCACGCACTCTGGCGGAACTAAGTCAAGCTATTTGACGCTTATTTCGGTGATTTTCAAACCATAGGGATACGTGACAAAGGGCTGGAGTTTTGGCAACTCCGTGAAACTGATGATCACATATTTGGCTTTGACCCCGGGGGCGGCCGAAAAGGTGAAGTCCGGCGCGCTAAATGAGCCGCTGCCAATCTTGGTCGCGCCGTCAAGTTCGGGCTTGCTGTTGGTCAGGATGTTGAACTGGCCCCCAGAGCCGGCAAGTTGGTTAATGGTCACTGAGCTGATGGTTGACTCTGCAGCCAGTGCCACAACCAGGTTCACACCTTCGGTCATGCCAGCGAAATTGGCATTGGAAAACTCCACAGTGGGCCAATAAGTGGCCTTATTGCCATCTATGGCATCCTTGAGGCGCGGGAAATAGGTTTCGCCGTAGTTCTGTACACCGGGAGCATACGCTGTGATATCGGTGAGACCCTGGACCACGGGTGCAACAGTTTTGGGCTGCTCGGGAGCGGCTGGCTTGCTCTCGTTCGCACTTGGCTCCGGTGGCGCCGAAGAGCTGGTGTCGGCCGCCTGGTTGCTTGAATCGTTAAAGAGTGTGCCGATGTGTTGGACCGCAAAAATAAGTGCGCCAATGAGAAGCACGCCAACGATTGCCCCTGTTAACCAGCGGCCGCCAGTACGGGGAGCGTTACCGTCATCCTCTTCATCCAATAGTTCGTTCTCGTCGTAATCGTCGCCGGCGTCCCGCAACTGCGCGGGAAAAGTCCCAGGACGGCGGGTCTGCGCGAGATCTTGCTCGTGGTCTTCGTTGATGAAACCGTAGTCATCCTCGTCCCATAGCGTTACTTTATTGGGTGACTGCCGCTGCTGAGCAGCAGTGGGAGAAACGACGGCGGCGCTTGCATCAGGTGCTTGAGCCGACTGTGCTTGTGGTTGCGGAGCCTGAGTTTGTGCAGAAGATGCTTTCCGGGTCACCTTTGGCAGCGGATGTCCTGGCGTGACAGGTGAGTTATCCTCATAGACGTATGCGCCGCCGGCGGGTGCGGCATCGCGAGACTGTCCGAAGATCTCAGTGCCAAGAGTGTCGGTGAAGAACGGCTCCTGATAGACCTCTTCGCTTGGATCAGTGGGCACTACAAGATCAAGGAGGTCCGTGGGCGAGGTGCGCGCCGCAATGAGGTAGGTTGTCTCATCCTGAACTCCCATGTCCAGAATGGAAACCTTGGAAACCCTTACGCCGGTTGCAACTTCACGGGCGCTTTGGGTTAGATTTTGGGAATTTTCGACAGCAGACACAAGTATACTGACTGGTCGGTTCAATACCTGGTCTAGGCCATCTAAAATGACGTCGTTCTCGGCGGAAGCCAAGATACGGCCGGTCACCTTGTAGCGGCCGCCAAGGATGGAGCCCACATCAACGGGTTGTGGCACCAATTCCTCCTCATTACATGCATGGTGGCCTGTGCGTGTTGTCCGCACGAAGCCATAATTGACTGATTCTATCGGAAAACACGCCAAGTTCCATGGTTGCCGGGCTGAACGTGAGCAGCCATTTGTAAATGAGCTTATTTGGTCCGCAAGCGACTCCGCACTTTCGCAAGCAGAGGGTTCAATAGGGCATCTATTTCACGCACGCGCAGGCGTTTGAGAATCACAATGTAAATGACGGCCATGACCGTCCCCACAATAGCCAAGGTAAGCGCTGAAGCGGTTATAGAGGACCACATGAAGCCTTCATCAGAGGCACTGCCAAAGAGACGCAACATTAGTTCTCCGGCAATTCCGGATGCTAGGGCAGCGACGAGGAAGCGCATATGTGCTCGCAGAATAAGCCCACCACCATAGTTGCCAAGCTTTCGCGTCAGGAAGAAGTGGCTGACGATCGGGGCCACTACGTTGCTGAGGGTATAGCTGGCCGCCAGACCGAAAATAATCCACTCGTGCGGCAACAGACTCGCTAGTAGAGCAGTGGTCAGTCCCAGCCCAACCATGATGCATTGGATGAAGAACGGTGTGCGGGCGTCTTCCTGTGCGTAGAAGACCCTGTTGAGGATAAAATTGATGCTGTAGAACGGTGCTCCAATAGCCAGAATTGCCAGCGTAATTGCCACGAAACGACCCACAGTTTGTGAATTACCACTAAAGAGCATGCCCATAGGGCCTGAAAGCACCACTAGTGCAACACCGGCAAAAACAGTGGCCATACCCGTGGTTCTTAAGGCTCCAGCCAATGAAGTGCGCAAACCGGATAAATCCTTCCGGGCAGCAGCATGGGACATGGCTGTGAACATGACAGTGGCAATCGATAAAGCGATGATCGAGTGAGGCATGATGTACAACTCGGTGGCGCGGTTCAAAACCAAAACATCCGGTATGCTCGCGTTTCCTCCGGTGCTGCCACCAAGGGGGATCGTGGCAACTCTGAGGATGATGAGGAAACTGAGGTTGCCAATGATCATGGTGCCCATGGTCCAACCAGCAACTTTAGCCGTGGCGCCCAGACCGGTGCCCCGCCAACCAAACTTTGGACGCAACTTTAGGCCGAGGCGTTGGACAGGAATGATCAGCACGGCAGATTGCACAGCGATGCCCAATGTGGCAGTTCCGGCCAGGAGCCATGTCTGCCCAATAGTCCAGTTCGCCACTGTATGCGCAGTGGAGGCGGCACTGCCAGAAACAGCAACGAACACCAGTAGCCCCGCGATAGCCACAACGTTGTTCAGCACAGGGGCCCAAGCATAAGCCTTGAAGGAATTATGGGCGTTGAGGACCTGACCCAACAGCGAAAACAGGCCGTAGAAGAAGATTTGAGGTAAGAGGAACAAGCCAAAGGTGATGGCAAGTTGCAAATTCTCTCCACTGAAAGACGTGAAAAGGCCAAAGATGGGAGCCACCAGCACTATCACGATGGCGGTGATTGCCAGCAGGCCCACAATACCCAGGGTCAGCAGCCGCGAGATAAAGTCGGCGCCGTTGTCCGGCTGTTTGCTCGCCTTTGCGATCTGTGGAATCAGCACGGCATTGAACACGCCGCCCGCAAGAAGTAGGAAGATCAGGTTCGGGATGTAGTTGGAACCCTCAAAGATCGATCCGATGGCCGTATTGGCAATGGCTATACCGAGCACAATCGCCTTGATAAAGCCCAAAATGCGTGATGCCAGTGTGCCAATAGCCATGGTGGCGCTGGATCTGGCACTACTGGGTGTAAGTGCACCGGAAGTGGGCGCCTTGTCAGCGGCTGCAGCCGCACCTGATCCGGCTGCACTTGGACCGGGGACGGCCGGCGGTATTTGGCGCAGACTTGTGGTGCTGGCGATGGGATGGGTCTGTGTGGCGGGAGGTGCAGCCACACGCGGGGCTGCTGCAGGTTTCGGCGGGATGTGGACCCGTTTATCGTTAGACATTGTGTCCCATCATCTCACTGCTGTCTTGGTGGCTGCTGGCAGCGCAAATCAACAGCACCAAGAGTTTCTCTAAAAGTATTCCGGCAGCAGGTCGCGGGCCATATCTGTGATGCGGCGTTCATTGGGGAATGAGAGCTTCTTAGCCAATTCCACCAAAGGAACCCAAGCCACATCAACGGCCTCATGGTCCGGATCATTTTCAATAGTGAGGAAACCACCAGTGGCGCGCAACAGGAAATGATGGACAGTCTTGTGCACCCGGTGCCCACTGACAGTGAACCAATAGTCAATGCTGCCTAAAGTTGCGAGCACTTCCCCGGCAATCCCGGTTTCTTCCTCGATTTCACGGACCGCCGCTTCACCATGTGTTTCATCGCCTTCAGGATGGCCCTTGGGTAGGCACCACTCAAGCCGGCCGCCGCGATTGATGCGGGCGATGATCGCAACGCAGGGGACGCCGTCGTGCATCTCAACAACCACGCCGCCGGCGGAGACTTCCTCTACCGTGGGCAACTGGCTTGGCGCGGTGGGTGCTGCGGGCACAACCTGAGGACCCATTGCCGAGGGCAACGGGGTCGACTTGGGCGCGCGCGGCACTGGGTGAACCATGCTGTCCACTCTAGCTATCTTTACTCGAGGATGATGACAGGGCAGACGGGTGGTTTTGATCGGCTTCTTGAAGACAGCAATGGCGCCCTTGCGATGGCATCGGCGGGGACAAACGCGCACAGTGAAAAGTCTGGCATCCTTAAGGAACCATGGATTTAGTGCTTGATACATCAAAATTTGACCCAGTTGTTCTAGAGCTGGGCCGGCTATTCGCCGACGCCGGATTCGAACTTTCCCTTGTTGGGGGTCCTGTCCGCGACCTTTTTCTGGGTCGGACTTCCCCAGATTTGGACTTCACAACCAATGCGAAGCCGGATGAGATCCTTGCGGTTGCCAAAAAATGGGCGGATTCGCACTGGGAGATGGGCCGGGACTTTGGCACCATCGGATTCCGTAAACGCAACCGGAACAAGGAGGTGCTGCTCATAGAGATCACCACCTACCGTGCCGAGGCCTACGACCCTGATTCTCGCAAGCCCGTTGTTGCCTTTGGTACCTCACTGGTGGAGGACCTGAAACGTCGCGACTTTAGCGTTAACGCCATGGCACTGCGGTTGCCGGACATGGAGCTGGTTGACCCTTTTGGCGGCGCCAAGGACCTTGCTGGTGGTTTGCTGCGCACTCCCGGTGCTGCGGTGGACTCCTTTTCCGACGACCCGTTGCGCATGATGCGTGCTGCCCGTTTCGCTTCGCAGCTGGGTTTTGCTTTGCACCCGGAGGTCCTGACGGCGATGCAGGGAATGGCCGAGCGAATCAGTATTATTTCCGCTGAACGAGTTCGTGATGAGTTGGTGAAACTGATTTGCGGGGCCCAGCCCCGGGCTGGCATCGACATCCTGGTTGAGACGGGACTGGCGGATTTGGTGCTGCCTGAAATTCCCGCACTGAAGCTTGAAACCGATGAGCATCACCGCCACAAGGACGTTTACCAGCACTCACTACAGGTACTGGAACAGGCAGCATCTCTAGAAAGCGGCCCCGACGGCCCCGTTCCCGGACCCGATTTTGTGTTGCGGTTTGCGGCATTGATGCACGACGTCGGCAAGCCCAAGACCCGCCGTTTTGAACCCGGCGGCGGGGTCAGCTTCAGACATCATGACCTGGCTGGCGCCAAGCTGACCGGAAAGCGCATGAAAGCCCTGCGTTTTGATAATGACTCCATCAAGGCAGTGTCGCGCCTGGTTGAGCTGCATATGCGTTTTTACGGGTACGGTGAGGCCGGTTGGAGTGATTCCGCTGTGCGTCGGTACGTAACGGATGCTGGACCCCTGCTCGAAAGACTGCACAGGCTGACGCGTTCTGATGTCACTACTCGCAATCAACGCAAGGCTGAGCGGCTCGCCTTTGCCTACGACGACCTTGAAGCTCGCATAGCCGTGTTGGCCGAGCAGGAGGAACTTGATTCCATCCGCCCGGATCTTGATGGCAGTGCCATCATGGCGTTATTGGACATCAAACCGGGTCGTGTGGTTGGCCGGGCCTACAGCTTCCTGCTTGAACAGCGCATGGAGTACGGACCCTTGGGAGCTGAGAAGGCTGGCGAAGAATTGCGGAAATGGTGGGCCGATCAGCCCGAATCGCACCCCGAAGAAACTAACAACGCCGTTGAAGACTAATCAGTAATTCCTGGCACCACAGTCGATTGGAACCAAAACACCATGAGTAAGAATTCAGTAGAAAATATCTTGGTACCCGCTGCCCCCATCCCTGGCGGCCCCAAACTGTGGCTGTTGCGCCACGGTGAGACCGAATGGTCCCGTAGTGGGCAGTACACAGGCCTGACGGATATGCCATTGACGGCAGTAGGGGAGGACCAGGCCCGATCCGCTCAGGGAGCCCTTTCCGGCATCGATTTTGATCTTGTTCTCACCTCACCACTGCAGCGAGCTCACCTGACAGCGACCCTGGCTGGGTTCCCCGAAGCAGCAGTTGAACCAAACGCCGTCGAATGGGACTACGGCGACTATGAAGGCGTTAACAGTGCCCAGGTTCGCGCGGAGAACCCCGGGTACCTGATTTGGAACGACGGCGTGCCAAACGGTGAGTCGTTGGCTCAGGTGGCCGAACGCGCTGACCAAATTGTTCAACGGGCTCGCGCTGTTCAGCGTGAAGACGGAGCGCCTGCCAATGTTCTGTTAGTAGCCCATGGACACTTCTTGCGGATCCTGGCGGCCCGCTGGTTGGGCTTGCCAGGTGGGCAAGGCCGGCACTTTGTTCTGGGTACTGCCAAAGTCTGCACACTTGGTTGGGACAAAATGACCCCTGCCGTTGAACAGTGGGGCCTATAGCTTCCGTTGGGAGCGGAACCTAAGGGCGCGTTTCATGCCTGCCCCTGAAGTAAACAAGGAGGGCAGCTGCGACCCGGTAGGCTCATATTTATGCAGGAATCACAGGGTCCACGAACATCAGCCAAGCATGAGATTGTGGTGCCCTCACGCAGCGATACTCTGTTGCGGAATATGACCGAAGTTGTTGGTGGACCGTTGGGAAGACGGACAGCACCAGGGGTTACAAAGCCCGGATTCTTCACGGTTGAGCGGGTCCTGATCGTGATGGCAGCTGTGGCTGCCGTCATAGCTGTCATAACGAAATCCCATTGTCGCACCACCGGTTGGACCACGCCGGATCAGTATTCCACCGTGTGTTGGTCCATGTTCCCCAACTCTTTTACTGAGCACAGACTGGGGACCCTGTTTCCTTTTTTCGCCCCGGGACCCCCCTTTGAACAGCCCATGCTGGCTGGTTGGATCGCCGGCGCAACTGCTTGGCTGACCGGTCCGGCGGGCGAAGGAGCCGGACGGCAGCTCGCCTTTTTTGACCTGAATGCAGCATTGATTGCAATGGTCTGGATCGTTACCGTCATTATTGTGGCGCGTACTGCTCGGCGCCGCATGTGGGATGCGGCCATTGTCGCCGCCAGCCCCGTCCTAATGCTCACCGCCTATGTCAGCTGGGACTTCTGGGCTGCTGCTTTGGTGAGTTTGGCGATCTACTTTTTTGCCCGGCGCAGGACGCTATGGGCGGGTGCCATCTTGGGAGTTGGTGCCATGGCCGCACCCTACCCAATTATTGTTTTAGTGGCCTTCGTGGCCCTGGGTATCCGGGCTCGACGCGTGAGCGAGATGCTTGAAATGGTTGGCGCAACAGCAGTCACCTGGCTGTTCTTGCTGGCCCCGGTCATGGCTATCAACCCGCCAGGTTTTCCTGAGTATCTGAAGAAGCGGTTGGCAAGTGAACCGTCAGAGTCTTCAATTTATGGCGGCTGGAACCTCGTTGCTGAGCGCATGGGCTGGCAAGGAATGGACATTGGCACGAGCAACGCACTAGCGGTGGTCCTGCTGGCCATTGTGGTCTTGGGTGTGGCTGCGTTGGCTCTGTATGCCCCGCGCCGTCCTCGCGTTGCCCAACTAATTTTTGTCGCTGTCGCAGGATTCATGGTGGTGAATAAGGGCACAGAACCGTGGCATGCAATCTGGTTGTTGCCACTGCTTGCATTAGCTCTACCAAGATGGCGACCCATACTGCTGTGGCAGGCGGCCATCATTGGACACTTTATTGCTCTCATGCTGTTCCGCAGCAAGGTTTTAGGTGACATCAGTAGCCAGCACGCTATTGATTCTCCGTATTTCATGCTGGCTTCAATGGCAGCGGGTGCGGCAACCTGTGCACTTATTGCCCTGACAATTCGGGACATGTATGTTCTCGGCAATGATGTTGTGCGTCGAGGGGGCGTCGATGATCCGCAGGGTGGGGTTTTGCTGGGCCCGCCCAATGACCCCGTGGTGTCTCTTCGGGATCAAATTCGGGATCAAATTCAGAACACGGGGAACGTTGAGCATGGCTGACGTTGCAGTGGTGGGCTCCGGGCCCAATGGGCTGGCCGCAGCGGTCACGATGGCACGGGCCGGATTGTCGGTTGAGCTTTTTGAGGCAGCTGATTCCCTGGGGGGCGGGATAAGAACTGCCGAGCTCACATTACCTGGTTTTCAGCACGACGTATGCGCTGCAGTGCATCCTATGGCGTTGGCTTCGCCATTCTTCCAAGCGTTTGAACTGAACCGCCGGATTGAACTGTTGGTACCCGATATTTCCTATGGGCATCCTCTCGGGAACGGACGGGCTGGCATTGCGTATCGCAGCCTGGACCGTACTGTTGAAAGCTTGGGTGCTGATGGCCGCGCGTGGCGGAACCTGATGGAACCATTGCTGAACAAGCTTGAGGGTGTAGTTGATTTCACTCAGGGCTCCCTCATCCGATTCCCTAAGGATCCACTAACCGTCCTGAGATTTGGCCTACGCGTTTTGTTACAAGGCACGCCTGCGTGGAACCTGGGATTCAAAGAAGACGTTGCGCCAGCCATGCTCACAGGTGTGGGGGCACATGCAATTGGGCGCTTACCCTCCTTGGCAACCTCGGGCGCCGGATTGCTTTTAGGGGTGTTGGCACACGCACAAGGGTGGCCGGTTCCACGCGGGGGCTCACGAGCCATAGCGCAGGCCATGGCCGATGACCTCCTGGCCCATGGTGGCCGGATCCATCTCTCTGAGCACATTGACAGTGTGGCGGAATTGAAAGCGGCTACTGGGGCGCGGGCCGTCATTTGCGATACAACGCCTAGGGCCCTGGCACACATGGCACATAACGAATTACCGGAACGATATATACGTCAACTAGAATCTTTCAAATACGGTCCGGGCGTATGCAAAGTTGATTTTGCCTTATCCGGCCCCGTGCCCTGGACTTCCACCGATCTGCGTGGGGCACCCACCCTGCATTTGGGCGGCTCGCGAGAATCCATAGCGCACGCTGAAAACCAAGTCCTTGCCGGTCGCCACCCGGAGAGTCCTTATGTTCTCGCCGTCCAACCCGGAGTCCTTGACGCGAGCAGGGCCCCTGCGGGCCACCATACTTTTTGGGCGTACACACACGTGCCGTCGGGCTCAACGCGTGACTGCACGGAAACCATAATCCAGACCGTTGAAAAGGATGCTCCGGGATTTCGAGATCTCATTCTGGCCACTGCTACGAGAACCGCTCATGATATGGACGCTTACAACGCAAACTATGTGGGCGGTGACATTAGCTCAGGGGCCGTCACACTGAGTCAGCTACTCAAACGTCCCGTGATTTCGCCAGACCCCTGGAGAACACCGGCGCCTGGACTCTATTTGGGGTCTGCCGCCACCCCGCCAGGACCAGCTGTCCACGGCATGGGGGGCTGGTTGGCGGCCAGATCGGCGTTGGCGAACACCTTCGGTCTGGTAACCCCAGATTTGGGTTTTAAGTCTTAAGAAAGATAGCCCGCAGTCAGCGAACAAAGACTAGTCTCTGGCGCCTTACTGCGGGCTATCTGGCACGGCGCAAGAGCTAGTTGCGACGCTCCAGCGTACCCAAGGTGACGCCTGTAGCGTCTTTGACAGTGAGAACGTCGCCGTCAAGCGTTGCGCCGGCTGCCTTGGACAGCCACGTGTCAATCCCCTGGCACGCCATCATGGTGCTACCCATCTGCGGGAAAGTTAACTCCCCATCAACCATCAGCCACTGGCCTGTCAGACGGTTGCAGCCATCGCTTCCTGACAGGAACCCGGCCTTGTTGTCATCTTGTTCCTGTCCCAGAGCCAATTCAAGGTACGGCAACTTGTCGGTATTGTAGCCATCGCCCCACGTGCCGACTGGTCCTGTTGCGGCACCGCAGGAGGAGATGGTCAAAGCAAGGAGGAGGCTGCCGGCAAGGGCTGCAAAGCGTTTCATTATGAGGGTGGCTCCGATCGCGCTGGTGTATTGGGGCGTTTCCCTTATGTTATTGCATGGCCGAGCATTCGCTGCCCTCGGCCCCAGACGCTAGACGGCACCGACGCTTGCCTCGGAGGGTACGGGAGCGGTGAGAACGCCGTCGCGCATGGTGGCGACAGCATCGGTGAGCGGCACAAACTCGGTGTCATGGGTGACCATGACAGTTGCAATGTTGAACTCGTCACTAACTTTGCGCAGCAACCTGACTATCGAATCGCTGCGGTCGTGATCTAGCGCAGCGGTTGGTTCATCCACCAGGAGAATTTTAGGCTGGGCCATCAACGCCCGGGCAATGTTGACTCGCTGACGCTGCCCGCCTGAGAGCTGGTGTGGGCGTTTGCGGCCGCAATCGGCCAGACCCACCATGTCCAAAAGCTGCGCTGCCCGC
This sequence comes from Arthrobacter antibioticus, assembly GCF_030063205.1. Taxonomy (GTDB): domain Bacteria; phylum Actinomycetota; class Actinomycetes; order Actinomycetales; family Micrococcaceae; genus Specibacter. The sequence continues at coordinate 56,517 of NZ_JASISQ010000002.1, forward strand.
ACACCTGCATCTTTGAGCGACTTCCCGCGCAGGTGGTCGGTGATGATGAGCTGTTCGGCGGCAGTCAGTGAGGCAAGGAGGTTAGGCTGCTGAAAGATGATGCCCACCTTGTCTCGACGCAGCACGGCCAGCTCCTTCTCGGACAATCCGCTGGTGTCGACGCCGTCGATCATCACAAGCCCGGAAGTGGGCTTGATCAGGGTCGCGGCCACAGCCAACAGGCTTGACTTTCCCGAACCAGAGGTGCCCACCAGAGAAATGAACTGGCCTGGATTCACTGAGAGGTTTACGGCATCCAAAGCCGTCATAACACCCTCGCCATCGGGGTATTGCAGTGTCACATTGATCAGATTCAGTGCAGTCATGAGAAGTTCCTTAATGTTTGTCAGCGGAGCGGAAACAGGAGGCGGGCTTAGTTGCCGCCAAGGGCGATCATGGCGTCTACGCGGGTCACCTTACGCACAGCAAGGGCCGAACCGCCCAGACCAAGCGCCACAATCCCGAGTGCAGGCAGCAGAGTAGTCGCCGGGGTGAGCAGGAATGGGGCCACCTGCGAAGCAAAGATTCCACCCACAACGCCGATGAGCCCACCAACTCCGGCACCTGCCAGCAGGACCAGAGCTGCCTGCGTCAAAGCATCACGCAGGAGGTAACCACCCGAAGCGCCCATCGCCTTGAGAACTGCGATGTCCCGGGTGCGTTGGACAGTCCAAACGGTGAGGAAAGCAACAATGACAAGGGCTGAAATTCCGTACAAAAATGCCTGCATCATCAGCAGGGAGCCGTTCTCACTTTTATAGCCGCCCAAACCTTGGAACGATCCACTGCGTGTGGCGCTGACGGTGCCAGCCGTCGCGTTGACGCTGTTAGTGTCAACGGTGGCTCCCGGTGCGAAGCTCACAGCGAGAACTGTTGCAAGCTGGTCCGGGTCGCTAAGATGAGCCACCTTTTTCCAGGTGGAAAGGGTTGTCCAAACAACTGAACTATGCGAGTACCACTGGTCGGGCACAATGTTGCCAATGCTCATTTGCGTTCCGGCGATAGTGACGGCATCGCCTGTGGCGAGTGAGAGTTCCTTGGCGACGCTTTCGCCAATGACAACGGTTGAATCACTGATGTCCGACGGCGCGATCCCCGCTTGTCTGCCTTGCTCGCCAACCCCAAACACTGCGACGTTGGCAATTCCCTTACTGTCTCCGGCACCCTGAAAGCGGCTTTGGCTGATACCCAAAGGCACGGCTGATTGCACGCCGGGCTGCGCTGACCAGAGATCGGATTGTTTGGCCGTCACCTGACTTTCGGTGAAGGAAACCTTTGCTTCGTTCTTGGCAGGGGCGCCAAAAACTATCTGGCTCACTTTGGTGCCTGAGCTGCCTGAGCTTGAGGAGTTGCCTGAGCCGGTGCCCAGCTGCGCAATTGCGGAGGTGGATTGGTTGCCGAGCCCTGCTGTCAGGCCCGATAGCAGGACGAGCAGGAGGCTGATGAGGGCAACAACGGCCCCCATCAGGGCGAACCGTCCCTTGGCAAAGCGGATATCTCGGATCGCGAGGAACATAGGAAGCTTCTTTCATGTGCCGGAAGAACTGGTTGTCTTTCGGGTGGATATGTCAGTAATTCAACTTTCCCGCGGAAGAGCTGCTGTTCCATCGCGGGGTTGGTTGATCCGCCTCCTATGAAAAGTTGGAGGGCCCACTCAACCATTTGGTTGATTCCTCTGCTTGAATCCAACGCCTATGCTGGTGACATGTCTGCCATGGATGCCCCACCCGTCACCAGTGGCACGATCCTTCGCTTTCTGCGTGTCACGTTGCACGTTGGCTTTGCGGTGCTGCTGAGCGTGGGCGTCGTCCGACTCCTAGTGGATCAAACTCACAGGCACGGGCGCTACTGGTTCCTGGCACTGTCGGTCCTTCTTGCGTTGACGTATTTACTCGGGACTGTGGCTGAAAAGCGTTTTTCGGCGGGGCTAACGCGCCGCAATCCGAGACGTTTCGCGGTGCTCTGGCTCGCTTTGATCACGCTCATGTGGGCCATACTTTTGCTCGGCTCGGTAGAGTTCTCCTGGCTTGTCTTCCCGTTGTTTTTCCTTCATTTGCATCTCTTGCCGCGCTGGGTGTCCCTGACCACGGTGGTTCTCATGACCGGTGGAGTCATTGTTGCGCAGTGGCTCTCAACGGGATCCACTTTCCCTCCCCTGCCAGTGATAGTGGGGCCGGCCTTTGGTGCCGCTTTCGCAGTGGTCACTTCTATGGCCTACCAATTGCTGTACCGGGAAGGGGAATACCAGCGTCAAGCGGCGGATGAGCTCCGGCGCACCCGCGCCCAGCTGGCCGCCACCCAGCACGAGTCGGGTGTTCTGGCTGAGCGTGCGAGATTGGCACGGGAAATCCATGACACTTTAGCCCAGGGTTTTTCCTCCATTATTTTGGTCTCGCGTGCAGCCTTGCGCAGCCTGGATTCCGGTGATTTGGAATCCGCCGGTGAGAGTTTGTCCATGGTTCAGGCCACTGCCGCGGAGAACTTGGCGGAGGCTAGGAGTTTTGTGCGTAACCTTTCTTCCCCGGCCCTTGCTGAGAGCTCTCTTGTAGAGAGCCTGTCCCGGCTCTGCATTAAAACGCAGGGCGAGTCCACTGCGCGTGGGGGCTCGTTGCGGTGCAGTTTCCGGTTGGATGGTGAGCCGATGGAGCTACCGCAGCCCTACAAAGTGACCCTTTTGCGTGCCGCTCAGGCGAGTCTCGCCAACGTCTGGATGCACGCTAAAGCCAAGTCCGCCGTCGTAAGTTTGGCGTTTCTGGGCAGCGAAGTGACCCTTGACGTGTACGACGACGGACTTGGCTTTAACCCGGAAGAGCTCGCCGACATTGTGGCCGGGCGTACGGATGGGAGTGGCTTTGGGTTGCGTTCCCTGCATGAACGAGTGGTGGCGCAGCAGGGGACGTTGGCAATCGAGTCAGCCCCGGGAGAGGGCACAGTGGTGGCCATCCGGTTGCCGCTGAATGGGGGCCGGCTGGTTCCCGAAGCAGCACAGGGGGAGATTCAATGAATGAGATCCGGATTTTATTGGTAGATGACCACCCTGTGGTGCGGGCGGGTTTGCGGGCCATGCTGACCGAATTTGAGGGATTCACTGTGGTGGCTGAAGCGCCCGAAGGTGGTGCCGCCATTAAGGAGGTGCAGCGTCTGCAAACCTTGGGTGAACCTGTTGACGTGGTGCTCATGGACCTGCAAATGGGAAGCGGGATGGACGGGGTGAGTGCAACGAAGGCCATCAAGGAGTTATCCGGCGCACCGCCTGTGCTGATTCTAACTACCTATGACACTGATGCGGATATTTTGGCAGCCGTTGAGGCCGGGGCTAGCGGCTACATGCTCAAGGATGCCCCGCCCGAACAGATTCGTGGTGCGGTGCAATCGGCTGCTGCCGGGCAAACTGCCCTGGCACCGGAGGTTGCCGCCAGGCTGATGAGCCGGATCCGCAATCCCGCTCCGGTACTGTCTGCACGCGAAGTGGAACTTGTTGAACTGCTGGCCACGGGGATGGGCAACAAAGCTATCGCCAAGGCGCTGTTCATTTCTGAAGCGACAGTAAAGACCCATCTTGTGCACATTTACGACAAATTGGGTGTTGACAACCGGACGGCAGCCATTGCGGCCGCGGTTTCGCGGCGCATCATCCGCAGTGCCGGGTAAGAGTTGCCTGCCTGAGTGAACTTTCTATTAGAACTCCTTTAGATTCCTTGAAAGCGGCGTAGGCTCGTCAGTACCGTGTGCAAGGGGGCAGGAGGACTCGCCGGTGGCTATTTCGCAACATTGGTCGCGACAGCTTCACTTGAGCATGTCCATTATTTGTACGCTGTTGGCTTCCGGCGGCTTCGTGGCGGCCGGCTATGTTGGCACGTCCTCCGCGGATGCTGCTGCAGCTGTGTTCAGCCAAGAAAGCGGCCAGAGCGCCCAGGCCTCTCCGTATGTGGCCACGCTGGCCGGATTTTATTCCAACGGCACCCAGCAATCCGATGTGACAGTTTCTTTTGCCGACGCAATTATTAGGGCGAGAAAGCCTACCGTCAAACCGATTTTCGATTTGACCGATCCTACCGCCAACACGGGCCACCTTGTGCAGGGGGTCAATGCTCTGCGTGAGCGAACTCCCGAAATCTCCGCCGAGCTGATCTCTCAAGTGCGGAAAGACATTTTGACCGCGGCATACCAAGGTCTGGGACATCGCTACGTTTGGGGAGGGACCAGCTTCGACAACGGATGGGATTGTTCAGGGTTTGTGCAATGGGCCTATGGACAAGCCGGAGTGAGTCTGCCACGCACGGAACAGTGGCTACCCATGGTCGCGACCAACAACCCCCAGCCCGGCGATATTGTGGTGCAAAACCCTGACGGTCCCAACCACTGGTCTCACATTGGCATCTACGTGGGAAATGGCAGGATGATCAGTGCGCTGAACCCGTCCGTAGGAACTTTTATGCACAGCCCGGCAGATGTCAGCAGCTCTTCGAGCTACTTCACCATGCCGGCATTCGCCACAGCTGATGAAAAGGCGAAGTCTGACGCAGCGAAAATCAAGGCTGCGGCGGCCACACCTCCGCCGTCCACGCCTCCGCCGGCCACAACGGCGGCGGCCACACCTCCGCCGTCGGACAAGTCCACGCCCAATCCGGCAGTCAGCACGGCGCCAAGCACTGGCCCTTCAGCCATACCCAGCACGAAGCCGGCTCCAACAGCATCGGAGACCCCAAAGCAACCAGGAACAACACCTGCCACAACCCCAGCTTCGGCGCCTGCACCCTCAGCGCCTAGTAGTTCGTCAGGTAGTTCGTCAGCTTCTGAATCATCGGGATCTTCAGCCGGCACCATTCTTTTGCGCTAGTGCCGCCGCTGGAAAGAAGTGCCCGCATTGTGCCAACAGTTCCAGTACCTTCGACTTGCGCGGGCTGGGCGCATTAACGGGGTCGCCTTGGACGCGAATGGAAAGCAGCACCGATCATTTCCGGATCAATGAGTGTGGAACCGTTTCGGATCGGTTCGCTGGCATCGGTGAAGTCCTCAAAATGGGCAGCTCCAAGTCCATGTAAAACCCGGACAGGACACAGAACAAATCGGTACCGATCGTCTGCCATGTTCTAAGACGCAGTATCAACTTGGATCTGAGTGCTTTGAGACCGGTCCATCTGGGGCTTCTCGCAGGGTGCTCCAGAGCGATGGCGTCGGTGGGAACAAGGAGATGGGAGGATTGAGGTGTGGGACATATTGACGTTGCAAACATTGACTATTTTCTCTCCGACGGACGGCAGCTGCTGAACGGGGTGAACTTCCGCGTCTCAGACGGCACCAAAACGGCGTTGATCGGGCCCAACGGAACGGGTAAAACCACGCTGTTACGTATCATCTGCCAAGACATTAAAGCTGATGAGGGAGCTGTGTCGCGTTCTGGAACCATGGGCGTAATGCGTCAGTTCGTGGGCCAGGTCCGCGATGAGAGCACTGTGCGAGATCTCCTACTGTCCGTGGCAGCGAGCAATATCGCCGCAGCCGGTAAAGCCGTAGATGACGCAGAGCTGGCCATGGTGGAGCGCGATGACGAACCCAGCCAAATGGCGTATGCCCAAGCTATCGCTGACTGGGGTGATGCTGGTGGCTACGAAATGGAGACCACCTGGGATGAAGTCACTATGGCGGCAATGGGCATGGATTTCTACACTGCACAGTTCCGTAAAGCTTCCTCACTCAGTGGCGGCGAGCAAAAGCGTCTTGTTCTAGAGGCTTTATTTGCCGGACCTGACGAAGTATTGCTCCTTGATGAGCCTGATAACTACCTCGACGTACCGGGGAAACGCTGGCTTGAGACAAAAATGGGCTCATCGGAGAAGTCAGTTCTGTTCGTCAGTCACGATCGCGAACTTTTGGCCAATGCCGCAGACCGTATTGTCACCCTTGAACCCGGCATCAACGGGGCTTCCAGTTGGACGCACGGAGGCGGCTTCGAGTCCTACATCAAGGCACGCGAGGATCGCAATGCCCGCTTTGAAGAATTGCGCAAACGCTGGGACGAAGAGCACGTCAAACTCAAAGAACTTGTCAACATGTACAAGAATAAGGCTGCGTTCCGCTCTGACATGGCAAACCGGTACCAAGCTGCTCAGTCGCGCCTTGCACAGTTTCTGGAGCAGGGGCCGCCGGAAGCGTTGCCCATTGAACAAAACGTAAAAATACGTCTCAAGGGTGGCCGGACAGCTAAGCGAGCTGTTATTGCCACCAAGTTGGAGCTGACCGGGCTCATGAAACCTTTCAGTACCGAAGTGTGGTTTGGCGACCGTGTCGGCGTTCTGGGCTCTAATGGATCGGGAAAATCTCACTTTCTGCGTCTTCTAGCCGCCGGTGGCTCAGACCCGGACAAGGAACATGAGCCAGTGTCCGACGTCGAAATCGCCCATGTGCCCCACGAAGGATCTGTGAAACTTGGCGCCCGTATCCGCCCGGGTTTCTTTGCTCAGACGCACGCGCGGCCTGACCTTCTCACCCGGACTTTGCTTGATATTTTGCACCGCGGCGATGAGCATCGTTCCGGTTTGGGCCGCGAAGCTGCTGCCGGGGCATTGGACCGTTATGGTCTGGCGGCAAGCTCGGAGCAGAAATATGATTCGCTATCGGGGGGACAGCAGGCCCGGTTTCAAATTCTGCTGTTGGAGCTCTCCGGTGCAACATTGTTGCTACTGGATGAACCAACCGACAACTTGGACCTACACTCGGCCGAGGCTTTGGAGAAGGCCATAGACTCTTTTGAAGGGACCGTTCTCGCTGTCACGCACGACCGCTGGTTTGCTCGCTCCTTTGACAGGTTCCTTGTTTTTGGTTCCGACGGGAAAGTCTATGAATCCGATGAACCCGTTTGGGATGAGAAGCGGGTCGATCGAGCCCGCTAGACCCTGACCCACCCCCGATCACTGCGACCGGGGAAAAATCCATGGCGTTAGAGTTGGTTCAAAACGCCTTATAAAACACTTGTGTAAAGAGTAAATCCATCATGAATCAGCGTGCGGTCCGTGCCGCGGCCATTGCCACCTTCTCAATCTTTGCCATTAACGGTTTTGTGTTCGCCAGCTGGGCCGCAAGAATCCCTGCCGTGACAAGGGTTTTGGAATTATCCGCAGGAGACATGGGCCTGCTGCTGCTAACAATTGCTGCCGGATCCGTCATTGCACTGCCGTTGGCAGGAACAGTCGTAGGCCGGTTAGGTACGGCAAATACCATCCGCGTTGGTGGGTTCACAGCTGCTTTTGGTGGTCTGATCGTTGCTGTTGCGCTAGCTCAGCACTCCGTTGGGTTCACGGCTGCCGGACTGTTCTTTTTTGGTATAGGTATTGGCTTGTGGGACGTAGCCCAGAACATTGAAGGTGCGGATGTTGAACGGCTGTTGCGTCGCACAGTCATGCCCCAGTTTCATGCAGGATTTAGCGGCGGGGCGCTTGTGGGTGCTCTTGTAGGTGCGGGCTTGTCAGCGCTGAACGTCAGCATGTCCTTGCACCTGCTGGTCATTGTTGTGGGTGTCTGTGTTGCCATGGTTTTTGTGCCGAAATCCTTCCTTCCGGAGACGCATACCAGCGGCAGTAAACGTACGCAAGCCACCACTGCTCTGAAGGGCCGCAGTGCTTGGCGCGAAAAACGTACGCTGCTGGTAGGTCTTGTAGTGCTCGGCGCAGCGCTGACAGAAGGGGCTGCCAATGACTGGATAGCGAAGGCAAGCGTGGATGGCCTCGGCACCACTGAAGCCGGTGGAGCCATCATGCTTGCCGTATTCGTGGCTTCCATGACTTTGTTCAGGTTCTTTGGCGGAAAGTTTGTTGACAAGTTTGGCCGGGTGAGTGTTTTGTACGGCAGTCTGGGCTCGGCACTGGCCGGACTCGTTTTGTTCGTTGTTGCTCCGAATATGCTGCTGGCCGGCGCCGGCGCTGTCCTCTGGGGTGCCGGAGCTGCCATGGGCTTCCCCATGGGCATGTCAGCGGCTGCTGATGATCCGGCCCGCGCGGCCGCTCGCGTCTCCGTTGTGTCAACCATCGGATATGTGGCATTCCTTGCCGGGCCGCCCTTGCTTGGCTTCCTGGGCGACCACGTCACCATCCGCTGGGCACTGCTGGCGATTGCCGTTGCCATTGTGGCCTCTATCCTGACCGCCCCGGCCGCCAAGCCGCTGCCCGCTAGCGAGCATCAGGGTGCGTTGCCTTCCTAGCCGGAAGTTCCCAGCGTTGCCTTCCTAGCGTGAAGTTCTTCGCCGGATGCGCGACGCCGGTAGCTCGCCTGGGGAATGCTCGCTCAGTTGCGGTGAGCGAACGTTTGCCTATAATCGACGTTTACTGAAGGAGCGTTGGATTAAACCCGACGTTAAGTGAGCGAGCGTCGGGGAGGCGGGGCGTCAAACATTGGCGTGTGCCCCTAACGCAACCACCGCCATCATCCATTGTGACTACCCTGAACGCACCCTGAATCATCCCTGAGGTAGAAGAAATTGACTGATTGAATGCGTACGGTGGTTATAGATTCGTAAACCGGGCCACAACGCCCCCAGTAAAACCATCCGAAGGGGTGTCCACATGATTGAGGCAGTCAACCTGGCTAAGCAGTACGGAGCCAAGACCGCCGTTGGCGGTGTCACGTTCACCGTGAAACCGGGAATGGTCACGGGCTTCCTGGGCCCCAACGGTGCTGGTAAGTCAACCACTATGCGTATGGTTGTTGGGCTGGATAAGCCCAGTGCCGGAACCGTGACTGTCAATGGCAAGCCATACGTTGCGCACCGCGATCCGATGCACCAAGTGGGTGCCCTGCTGGATGCTAAGGCGGTGCACACCTCCCGCAGCGCCTATAACCACCTGCTGGCCATGGCGGCAACACACAACATTCCCACCAAGCGTGTCAATGAGGTTATTGACATGACCGGCCTGACCTCGGTCGCCAAAAAGAAAGCAGGCGGATTCTCCCTAGGTATGGGACAGCGGCTGGGTATAGCCTCCGCATTGCTGGGCGATCCGCAGACGCTGATCCTTGACGAACCGGTCAATGGTCTGGACCCCGAAGGTGTGCTGTGGGTGCGCAATTTAGCCAAACATCTGGCTGGACAAGGCAAAACGGTATTCCTGTCCTCACATTTGATGAGCGAAATGGCGCAAACAGCTGATCACCTCATCGTGATTGGCCGGGGACGGATCATTGCTGATGCACCCATTGCCGATATTTTGTCCGGCACTCAGCAGGCTAAAGTGCTGGTCCGCACCTCGGAGGTCACCCGATTGAGCCAACTGTTAACAAGCAACGGTGTACAAGTCGAGTGCAATGAGAATGAGACCCTGGAAATTTCGGGGCTGGACTCCCGCCAGATTGCAACCATTGCCATGGATAACCGGGTGCTGGTGTATGAACTAACCACCATGACTTCCTCCCTGGAGGAAGCATACTTTGACCTCACCAAGGACTCGGTGGAGTACCACTCACAAGAACTTACTGATAATTCGCTTGGCAACGGCTCCGGCTCTGCCACTGAGCCGGTTCCGGCCGCTGTGAAGGGACTCTAAAAATGAGCACAACAACAATTACCGCACCCCACCGCTCAGTGGGCGGCTCATTGACCTTTGTCGGTGTACTGCGCAGCGAATGGATAAAGTTCCGTTCGCTATTGTCGACCCGACTGCTGCTTCTCTTCACCTTTGTTGCAGTGGTTGGAGTAGGTACATTGGTAGCTTGGCTCCAGGCATGGACCTTGGAAGGGGTCATGAAGAGCGGGATGGGCATGGGCATACCGGGCGCTCCCACGGAACCCATGACCTTGGAACAGGCACAGCAGGCGATTGGTTTTACCGGTGCCGCGATACCAAATGGAGGGTTGCAAATTGGTGTCCTGATTCTTGGTTCCCTCTCCGTGCTGTTGATGTCCTCGGAGTTTGGCACAGGTATGATCCGCTCCACCGTCACGGCAGTGCCGAAACGGCTGCCGGCGTTCTTTGCCAAGGCCATGGTCTTGATTGTGATCTCCTACGTCTTGACTCTGTTGGCTGCGCTTGTAACTACATTGGTGGCCATGCCCATCTTTGGTGCCTACGGCGTTGAACTGTCCTTTGGCACAGAAGGCGTCATCTATGCAATTCTCATGGGTGGGCTCTACGTAGCCGGCGTAGCCCTGATGGGTCTGTCTTTGGGCACCCTGCTTCGGAGCTCGGCAGGAGGCATCATTGTTTTGGTTGTCCTGATCTTCCTTTTGGAGATTGGGACAAGCTTGCTGGGACTGGTACCTGGTGAGTTCTTCAAATACGTCAACCAGTACGTGCCCAGCGTTGCTGGCGGACGGATGTTGGAGATCACTGACAAGGAAGCTTTCATCACGCCGCTATCTGGTGGCCTGATTTTCCTAGCCTGGATTGCCTTGCTGATGGTGCCGGCCATCATTTCCTTCAAGACTCGTGACGTCTAAGATCTGCTGAAGGTTTCCACTGACTACCGTTGGGGACCTAAGCTCACACTTATGCGCACATATGACCAGGCGGGGGACGCGGAACGAACGGCCGTGACCCCCGCCGATTCACCTTCCGCTGAGCGGCGGGCCGCAGAATTTACGGACCGCCGCCGTGGCGTCATTAGAAGTTACTTTCACGCCCACCCTCGCATCATGGATGTGGTGGTGGTTTTGTGTTATTTGGCCGCTGGTTCCGGGGTGGTCCGAAGTGGTGATTACGAAACAAATTTAGTCGCGCACTTTAGCATCGTGCTGGCCTGTGCCGCCGTGTTGATGTTCCGGCGGGACAAGCCCCTAACAGTATTGGCGATCCTGCTAGTTTTTGAGATTATCAATATCGCGGTGATACCAAATGCCAGCAATATTGGTGTGAGCCTCTGGTTCGCCCTTTATGCTCTTGCCGTGAAGTACCGGCCATTGTTGAGTTTCTCTGCGGCAGTGGGTGTGGCTATTCCCCTGAGTTTGTACACACTTTTCATCTATCAATTTCCCAGCGAATATCTTGTTGTTGATGGCCCCACCGCAAGTCAGACCACTATTATCTCAACCATTATGATGTTGCTGGCCAACATCATCGCCACCGGGATTGGCTCCACGGTACGTAGCGGGCGCCAACATGACGCTGAACTGCGCCAATGGGCCATCCGCAACGCCCAGCTTGCTTCAGTGGCTGAACGCAACCGAATCGCACGGGAAATGCACGACGTTGTGGCTCATTCGCTCACCGTCATGGTGGCCCTGTCCGATGGGGCCGCCGTGGTAGTCAAGCGCGATCCAACAAAGGCGGGCGAAGTGCTGGGGCAGTTGTCTCAGACCGGCCGCACGGCACTGGCAGATATGCGCCGCGTGTTGGGAGTCTTACGTGAAGATGCTGGTGAAAGCCGCTCGCCACAGCCGCTCCACACTGACATGGGTGCCCTGATTGAGGGATTCCGGCAGGCCGGTCTGCCCATCACCTTCATCCAAACAGGCCCACCCGTGCCAGAAGACCCCGCGCTTGCATTGACCGTCTACCGAATCGTCCAGGAATCACTAACGAACGTGCTGCGTTACGGGACGGCTGTCTCACGGGTGCGGGTCTGCATTGAAAATAAGCTAATCCATGGGCAATTGTTGGTTCAGGTCTCCGATGACGGACGCGGCACTGTAGATACCTCGATTGGTACGGGCCGTGGCATTGTAGGAATGCGGGAACGTGCAGGAATTTTTGCCGGAACTGTCGACGCCGGACCGGCCCCGCACGGCGGCTGGAGTGTTAACGCCGTGCTGCATCCCGCAGAGGGTTCGGAATGAAGGAGCAAGCAATGAATGAGACAGCGGTTGACGGCAGCGCCGAGCGGGCAGAAGTCATCAAGGTCCTGTTGGTGGATGACCAGCCGCTGCTGCGTATGGGATTTCGGCTGATCCTGGAGGGCGAAGACGATCTCCAAGTAGTGGGTGAAGCCTCCAATGGGCTAGAGGCACTGGCCGCAGTGAGCAAGCTGGCGCCAGACGTTGTGCTGATGGATGTTCGCATGCCACTCATGGATGGTATCGAAGCCACGGAAAAGATCAGCGCATCGCCTTCACAAGCACGGATCATCATCCTGACCACCTTCGATCTGGATGAATATGCCTTTGCTGGTTTACAGGCCGGTGCTAGTGCATTCCTGCTCAAGGACGTGGCGCCGGCGGAATTGGTACAAGCTGTTCGATTAGTAGCCAGCGGAGATGCAGTGGTGGCACCACGGGTGACTCAGCGGCTTTTAGAGAATTTTGTGCGTGGCAGCCGGGCCCGCGCGGCAACACATCCTGACCCGCTTCTTGAAGAACTCACCCCGCGAGAACTTGATGTGGCGCAGTGCATTGCCCAAGGGCTTTCCAATGCCGAGATTGCCCACAAACTTTTCCTTTCCGAAGCCACGGTTAAGACACACGTGCGGAGAATTCTCACCAAACTTCATTTGCGGGACAGGGTTCAGGTAGTGGTTTACGCCTACGAAACCGGCATGGTCATCCCCAGTAATTCAGATTACTAACGCTGCTAAGGCTCGATGGGAGGGTGCCACGCCCACTGAGTGTTCATGATTGAATCAAGGTATGACTTCCGTTACACACATCCTGGACCTGCGAGACTTCATCGAAGCGTCGCCATCGAGTTTTCATGCAGCCTGCGAGGCAGGGCGGCGGCTAAAAGCTGCCGGGTTCAGTCAATTAGAAGAAGACGCGGCATGGCCCGTGCATGGTAAGTGTTTTGTCATCCGGGACGGGGCAATTATTGCGTGGATAGTACCTGAAACGGCGAACCAGACCACGGGCTTTAACATTTTGGGCTCCCACACGGATTCACCATCTTTCAAGCTCAAACCGAAACCCACCACTGGCCGTTTCGGTTGGCTCCAGGCAGGTGTGGAGGTTTACGGTGGTCCGCTGATCAATTCATGGCTGGATCGCGAACTGCAATTCGCGGGACGTCTAGTTGACTTAGCTGGCAAGGAAACACTTGTCGCCACGGGGCCGCTCCTGCGCTTCCCGCAACTGGCCATCCATCTTGACCGTGGTGTCAATGATGGGTTGAAGCTGGAAAAGCAACAGCATATGAACCCTGTTTGGGGCCAAGGTGACCCTGGGCAAGAAGATCTGCTCAAGCTCCTGGCAGACCGTGCCGGCGTGGACGTTAAGAGCATTGGCGGCTACGACATTGTGGTGGCGGATACCCAACCTGGTCAGATGTTTGGGGCCAACAATGAATTTTTCGCCGCCGGCCGCATGGACAATCTCACATCAGTGCACACTAGCCTGCTGGCGCTCATCGCTGTGGCAGAAGCCGGTGAATCAGCAAAAGACGGTGGCAAGCCAATGATTCCGGTCCTTGCAGCCTTCGACCACGAGGAAATTGGTTCAGGCTCCCGCTCAGGCGCCTGCGGGCCTATTCTGGAAGATGTCTTGACCCGGGTCTCGGATGGACTGGGCGCAACTGAAAGTGAACGACGTCGAGCCTTCGCCAACTCGTTGTGCATCTCAGCGGACGCCGGACATGCCGTCCACCCGAACTACTCGGAGCGGCACGACCCGGTGAACCTTCCAGTGCTCAACGGGGGTCCGTTGCTAAAGATCAACGCTAATCAGCGCTACGCCACCGACGGTGTGGGCGCGGCGCTGTGGGCAAAGCTCTGCGCCATTGCGGGTGCTCCGTATCAAGAGTTTGTTTCGAACAACAATGTCCCGTGTGGGTCCACGATTGGTCCATTGACAGCCACGCGTTTGGGGATCCGAACATTGGATGTAGGAACGCCGCTGCTTTCAATGCACTCTGCCCGGGAGCTGTGCGGCACGGCTGATCCTTACTACTTGGCGCAGATTACCCAGGCGTTCTTTGGCGGGGCACTTTCCTAGCAGTGTGGCAGCTGCCCTAAGTCAGCCGGCCAAAACTAGGCGACGAGGCTAACCACCAAGTTAATGGTTGTGGCCAGAATCCCGGTACCAAAAACAAAGGCAAGCAGGCTGTGACGCAACACCGCTGAGCGCATGGTGCGTGTGGTGATGTTGGTATCCGAGACTTGGTAGGTCATGCCCACGCTAAAGGCCATGTAAGCAATATCCGTATACTGTGGCGGCGCGTCCTGGTTGAACTGAATTCCACCGGGCTCCCCGCCATAGTAAATTTCGGTGTAGCGCAGTGTAAACAGCGTGTGGACCATGAGCCAGGACATGGCTGTGGTGCTCAGCGCCAGTAGGGCAAGCAGGAATTTTCCCGTTCCTGCTACGTCTTTGCTGCCCACCATCACCAGTACCACTGCAGCCAGTGAGCCCAATGCGGCCAGCAAAATCAGCAGATCCGAGATTTGCCGGCCAGGGTCTTCCGCCACAGCGTGAGTAGCGGTGCGTTCGGCATCCATGGGAATGATGGTGAACCACACCGAAGCGTTGTAAATCAGTGCCGCAACGGCCCAGCCAACCGCTGGAGCATAAAACCAGGCGCCAAGAACGCCCGCCAGCGTGGCCGCTAATGCCCCGCATACGAGCATGCCCAAAATGCGCAGTCGTCTGTGTCTTGCCCGAGCCGAAGGTGCATGCAACATGTACGTGATCATGCCACAAAGCCTCACTCCGTGGCAGCAGCAGAGTTGCACAGACCTATGAACGCCCCCAGCTCGGCCATGCTGGAAGGTTTGCTGGGCATGAAATTGCTCAGCTGCGGTGACCGAATGATGACGGCGCGCCACTGACCACGCGAAACGGCCACATTAATACGGTTCCGATTCAACAAGAACTCCATGCCGCGTGGTGCTGCCGTGGGGTCTGCACATGCCATGCTCACAATGACCACGGCGGCTTCCTGGCCTTGAAATTTATCCACTGTACCAACCCGCACTCCTGTTAATCCGGCGTCCTCCAAAGCCCCGCGCACCACGTGAACTTGGGCGTTGTAGGCAGCCACCACCAAGATGTCTTCCTGTGCGAGCGGACGGGGCGTTTTGCCGGCGTCGGAGGTCCATAAGAGAGAAATATGGGCCTTGGCCTGGGCAACCACCTCAGCGGCTTCCTCGGGGGAAGACTGCACATTGTCCTTCTCGCTGCCACGTGCTTGGGTGACGAAGACGGTTTCTACCCCTGGGTCTTTGCCTGCCAAATAGCGTAGTTCAGCGGCTGGGGCGGACTTAAGCTTGCCTTCGTAACTTAGCTCCGAGACGGCCGTACACAGGGTGGGGTGCATGCGCCACGAGTCAGCCAGAAAGTAGCCCATATCCGCCGGCAAGGTGGCATGCGAGGCAGAAAGCCAGCCCAGTGCCGACTCGTCCACAGGTGCCGGGTGCGAACCCTGTGTCACCTGCGGCAGCTGTTGTGGATCACCCAGCAGCAACAACCGTTGGGCGCATTGTGCCACCGCCAGGGTGTTGGCCAGGGAGTACTGCCCAGCCTCGTCAATGACCAGCAGATCAAGTGCACCAGCAGGAATACCTGCCCCGGTCATGGTCCATGCCGTGCCGCCAATCAGCGCGCCCCCTTCATCGCTTAAGAGTTTGCCAAACTGTTTTTCATCGGTGATGTGCCACGGGACCTCGTGAGGAGTTGGAAGCTTCTTGCCCACCCGCTGGGGATCAACACCGGCTTTTTCAATGGCTGCGCGGAGCATGTTTTCCACCACGGCGTGTGATTGGCCAACCACCCCCACTTTCCAACCTTTTGCCACGAGGTTTGCGATGACGTGAGAACCAACATGCGTCTTACCGGTTCCGGGCGGTCCCTGAACGGCCACATAGGAATGATCCAAATCAAGCACGGCCAAGGTGATGGCGCTAATGTAGTCATACTGTTGGTGGTTGTGCTCATCCCTGTGCTCATCCCCGTGCCCGTGCACGACGGCGGATGGCAGGGTCCCCCCGCTGGCCAGCCTTGGCGGTGACTTGCGCAGAATCTCAATGCCTGGATGCTTGGGCAGGTGGGGCAGCGTGCTGCCCACCAAGTTTGCAAGGTCCGCCAAAGCTGCCCGGATGCTGGCCGTGGGAACGGGCTTGTTCGGTGTTAGCGCCATGGGCAGCTGGTTGTAGGGGGGAACCTTAGTGGTTGACTTTTCCTGCACCAGCAAAGTGGTCAACTCCGGAGTTGCTGGATCCGATATATCCTCCACTATGGTGATGTTGAAAAGCCCGCCCCGAGCGGTGGGGTCTTGGAGCTCCTCTCCCATCCCGTCCGGAAGAGGGGAGTCAAACATGCCAAACCAGGATGTCCCCGAACGGAAATCTGAGCCTTCGGTGGCCGTTCCCGTCAGTTTGAGCGTGCGGACCTCGGTCCTGGCGCGCGGTGTTGGCTTCTCCCAGTCCTCAAGCACTTGGGCGTCCTGCACCAAGAAGATGTTCCGTTCCTGGGCCCAGTCATCACTTGACTTCTGAAGCCGGTCGAAGTGGCTCCACCAAAACTGCTTGTCTTCACGGCGATGGTAGCTGGCAGCGGCAGCCACCATGGCGATGGCATTTTCATCAGCAGTTTGTTCATGACCTTTCTCTTGGGCCAGATTCTCAATAAAGGCATGCAGGGTCAGCTCAGCCGCAGTGTATTCGTGGCTATTTTCCTTGATCTCAGGAACGGTGAGCTTGCCGCTACCCTCCGACCACGCTGGCACTGCGAGCCCGGCTCCTATTGCCAATAGCCAGTCACGCAGGCGCAGAGTGGAAAGACAGTCATACTCGTTGTAATCGGTGATGGAGGCAAGAATCTGCCTGGCTTCCTTCGCCCTGGCAGTATTACCTGCCAATCCGTCGTCGCGCGCTGCACAGTAACTTGCGTACGCAACCACGGATGCTCCGGCGTCTGTCACCTCACCGCTGCGAGCAGCCGGCATATAAAATGGCTCAAGCTTTTTAATGGAATATGAAGACTCGGAGATCCGCACCGATTGGCGGACCGTGTCCAGCAGGTCCACGAGTAGGCCCGCACGCAGCCACTCATCCACAATGTCCTCACCCACACCGTGGAAAACTGAAAGGTTCCGCAGCGCCGACTTTTCATAGGGTGCGTAATGATAAACATGCATGTCTGGGTGGGCTGCACGGCGGGTCTGCACGTAGTCAAGGAATGCTACGAATGCTATGCGTTCCTCTGTGCGGGAATGCGCCCAAAACGGGACAAATTTTTCTTTGGTACCGGCCGGAGATGCTGGGTCAGGGGCCTCGATGGAGCCAAATAGGTACTCGATACCCCACTTCTCGGTGACCGGATCCTGCCACAGCGGATCACCTTCAAAGTCAAAGAAAATATCCCCACTGCTGGGTTGGGGAAGCTTGCTGACGCTATCTTTGAGTACTTTGTAGCTGACCTTGTGTGTGTGATTTCCTTTCCCTGCAAGAGCTGACCCATCTGCAGGGTCCAGGCCAAGCTGCATCCGGGCCTGATCACGCAGACGTGCCAGCGCCCCCGGTGCGTGGGCCATGGCTGCGAGGGCATCAATGGTGGTGATGCCCGCAGCCATGAGTTTGCGGCGTTGGGAGCTGCTCATTCCGTTCACCAGCAGAAGATCGTGGTGAACTTGTACCTGTTGAGCGCAATAATCGCACCTGCCGCAGTAAGAGATTCCGTCCTGGCGCCAGGCAACCGGTTGTGGCTGGGCCCGGTGTGCAGCCGTCAAGGCAAGGAAACGATCCCGGCGTTCTCGGAATACCGGCAGCAGGTCAGGCATGGGGTGGTTGCTGTGTTTTCTACTGCCCAGGACCAAGCTAGCTTGGCGGGCCACGGGAATTTGGTATTTTTGTAGTTGATCCCCGTAGGCTGCAAGTTGCAGAAGGGCGCTAGTTTTTGCGTGCCGGGCCAACTTGGTATCCCAGACGGCATAGGAACCATCAGCCTCCTTGATCAAGAAGTCGGCGAAGCCCACCAGTGACCCATCAAAAAAGGTTGCCTGGAAGACCACATCAGCGCCTGCGCGCAAGGCCGCTAAGGTTTCATCCCGCTTGGCCACCAAACTGGTCCACGTCATCTCTCCACGCGCAATGGACTTCACCCCCTTGTCCGTAGCGGCTTGCCACGGACCGTGTTTGTCGATCAGCTCAGTAAGGATCTTGTGTTCAAAGGCATCACCAAGGGTGGCTGCACGCTCAATCATGGGGTCCTTGGCGAAATCAGGTTTGTCTGCCCGCCCCAGCTTTTCATCCAGAACCCGCAAGGTCCTGTACTGGCATTCACTGGCTGTGACTAGATCCGAGGCGGAGTAGATCAGCAGTGATTCAGCCTTACCAGAGGCGGAAACGTTCGGGGAGTCAAGTAAAAACATGTCAGGGCCTTCCACGCCGGTTCAGTGCAGCACCTTGAATCTAGCAAGGGCTACGGACATTCTGAGAACGTGGCGGCCAGCATACCCACAGTGACATGGGGCAAGATGGAGCTACCACGTACCCAGGAGGCTTTATGAGCAAGTTCCGTTACGAAACCGCTATCCCTTACCCGCGCCCCGACGTCTTTGAATGGTTCACTCGCCCCGGCGCACTGGTTCGGCTCACGCCGTCGTTCTTTGGCAGCACTTTGGCGGAGCCCAGCGATGGTATTAACGTTGGCTCCAGAGCGGCTCTGGGAGTAGGTGCCCCGGGCAATATCGGGATGTGGTTAGGAACCGCCGCCGGGTCTGTGCGCGGACTGTTGCCGGCCTCCCTTGCCGGAAAGAAGTGGACACGACCCGAGCTTCGATGGGACGCGTTGCATACCGAACTGACGCCGGGAACCAGTTTCACGGATGTTATGGACAAGGGACCGTTGGCTGCGTGGACGCATAAACACTCATTTGTTGATGGTGCGCAGCCAGGTACCACCGTGACGGTGGATGAAGTGGATTACGAGCTGCCCGCCGTGGCCCGCAATGCTTGGGCGCAGAAAAAGATGGATGCCGAGCTCACGGCCATGTTTGCTTTCCGGGAGCGCACGCTACTAGCTGATCTGGCTTTTCATGCGAACTATTCCTCGGCTCCGCTAACCATTGCCGTGTCAGGGGCGTCGGGGTTGATTGGCCGTCAGGTCTGTGCCTTGCTAGGTGGAGGTGGGCACACGGTGGTGAAGCTTGTCAGGGGTGCGCCGAAATCCTCCGATGAGATTTTCTGGGATCCCGATGCAGGAGTGCTTGATTCGGCTGGCCTGGCCCGGGCACAGGTAGTGATTCATCTGGCCGGTCACCCCATAGGGGGCCGATTCACCGATGAAGTTAAGGATGCTATTTACCAAAGTCGGGTCCGTGGCACCACGCTGGTGGCGCAGACTTTGGCGGATATAGCGTCCGACGGCGTGGAGCGCACCTTAGTTTGCGGATCCGCGGTGGGATACTACGGCTCCGATCCACATGCTGGTGTCGCGTCCGCGCAGGATGGAACGCCGAGACCACTGGTAGAAAGCGACCCGGCCGGTACCGATTTCCTTGCCCGAGTTTGCCGAGACTGGGAAGCCTCCTGCGCCCCGGCGGTAAAGGCAGGTGTGCGGGTGGCGAATGTGCGCACCGGCCTTGTGCTCTCCGCTGCAGGAGGGGTTTTGCAACGGCTGCTGCCCTTGTACCTGGCCGGGGCGGGCGGGCCCGTGGGTGGCGAGCAGTGGCAGAGCTGGGTGGGAATTGATGACATCGCCGGGATCTTCGTCCACGCGGCGCTGACTCCGCAGCTCAGCGGGCCGCTCAATGGTGTGGCGCCGCAACCGGTAACTGCGCGAGAGTTTGCGCGTACTTTAGGTGCTGTGCTGCACCGGCCCGCGAAATTGAAGGTGCCCGCACTGGCGCCGCGGCTGTTACTGGGGGATCAGGGCGCTAACGAACTGGCGCTCGCCAGCCAACGTGTATCCGCCGCTAAGATCCAAGAAAGTGGCTATACGTTCAGGCACAACGACCTTGAATCCGCGCTGCGTCACATCCTTGGGAAGTAGATTCCATACCCGGGGGTAGTTATTACGTTTCGCACCACGTCTGCCGGGTGCGAAACGTCATAGCTACCCCCGAGCTTTGGAAGCCGGGCGAGACGCTAGCCTAAGATATCCACGGAGGCGGGCTCCGGCGTCGAACGTAATGCACGCAAACCAAAAACAACCATGGGTAGCAGCACTACGAGTGCGGCCATATTGACCCAAAAGAAGCCGCCCAGGGCCAGGATAGGGCCGGCGATGGCTGCCATTCCGGCGGCACCAAAGTTCATCATCATGTCATTGGCGCCCTGCAGCGGCACGCGGAGCTCGTGTGGGGCAGATTGGTTCAGTAGGGATGAGCCACCGATCAGGCATGCCGACCAGCCCAGCCCCAACATGGTGAGCGCCAGGGACATCATGAAAGGGTCGCTGCGCTCGGAAAAAATGGCGCCAACGGTGATGGCTGCCAAGAAAATACCGCAACCGAGCAGCACGACTGGCACGGCGCCCACCTTATCCACCAGGACGCCAAAAACCGGGCTCGCGGCGTACATGCCCAGAATGTGCAGACTGATCACGATTCCGATGATCTCCAACGAATGGCCGTGGGCGTTCATGGCCACCGGGGTCATCACCATGACACCAACCATGATGGCGTGACCGCCAGTGACCGCCACCAACGCTGCCAGTGCGCGCGGGTTGTGGCTGGCCAGACGCAGCGCCCGCCATGCCCCGTGCGCCTTGGCGGGCTTAACTTCACTGGCGGGACCGGCAGCACTGGCCAACTTGGCGGACGGCAGCTGACTAGTTTCCTGCGCCGGGCGGGGTGCAAGAAAAAACACGGAAATCACTAGAGCAGCAGTGATGAATGCTACGAAGGAGAACACGAATGGCCCCGACAAAGGAACTAAACCAAGGGAAATGCCGAACAAACGGCCGGGCTCGGAGAGGTTGGGACCGGCCACGGATCCTACGGTGGTAGCCCAAATAACGATCGCCATTGCACGTCCGGCTTTTTCCGGAGGTGCTCCATCCACAGCCGCATAACGAGCCTGCAAGCCAGCTGCCGTAGCGGATCCGAAAAACAGCATGCCGGCGGCCATGAGCCAGAACTGGCCAAGACTTGCGGCCAGTAGGACCAGTGCCGCGCCTACAGCACCGAGCGCAAAGCCTGTGCTCAGAGCCCAACGTCGCCCGGAGCGCACAGCCAGATTGGCCAACGGTACGGCAACCAGCCCCGCGCCCAAAGCCGACGCCGTTTGTACAAAGCCTGATGCCGCCGTCGTGCCTGCCAGTTGAGCCGCCAGGATCCCTCCCACGGCAACACCGGAGGCAACGCCAACCCCGGAGAGCAACTGGCCTATGACCAGAACGGTCTGGTTACGGCGTTGGAAGGTGGTGCTCATGCGTTTATCCTTGCGGGTGGTGTTGGGGAGATCTTGTATCTACAGTAGCGTTCTACGTCAGTGCCATGGCCGCGGCCTGGGTCACTGCCTCTGTCAACTGCGTCAGAGCTGCTGACTTGATTTTCCAACGTTGCCAAAACAATGGAATGCTTGAAATATAGCCAGGACATAATTCTATTAGTTCCCCGGCGTCAAGATCGAGGCGGCAATGCGACTCGGGTATCAGGCCCCATCCCAGCCCGCGTTTGACGGCTTCCCCAAACTGAAGGGTATCCGGAATGAAGTGCTGGGTGCCAAGGAGCGGGGAGCCCGTCATGGCGGTAAAAAAGTTGCTTTGAAGGGTGTCATTGCGGTCAAACTGCATGGCTGGAGCTGCTGCGAAATGCTGTGTCGAGAATCCTTGCGGAAACCATTGGTTCATGAATGCCGCCGAGGCAACCCCGCGGTATGTCATCGCACCCAGAGGCAGCACCGAACAGCCCTGGACGGGATCAGCCGTGGCGGTTACGGCTGCCATCACCTCACCCGAGCGCAGAAGATCCACGGAATGTTGCTCGTCAGCTCGGATAACTTCACAGCTCAAGGTGCCATCCGGGACTAACGTTGCAAGCGCGTCCATGAACCATGTGGCCAATGAATCAGCATTCACCACAACTGCAATCGAGGCCCGGTTGGTGCTCTGCAAACCCAACTCAACACTGGCGTCAGCTTCGAGTTGACGCAGCTGACGCGCAAGACGGTGCACAACTGTCCCTGCCGAGGTGGCGGTAATGGGAGTGGTTCGCTGCAACAGTATCTGCCCGGCAGTTTGCTCCATCGCTTTGATGCGTTGCGAAATGGCTGAGGCACTCACATGCAGCTGCTGCGCTGCAGCCTCGAACGTGCCTCGTTCCAGAACGGCAAGAAGGGTGTGTAGTTGTTCGGTTTGGAATGCGCCCATTAGATTTCCTTAGGTATCAATAGAATAATTAGCTGTACCACCTGATGTAAGACTAGTAGTTTCAATGCTCGTGATGTCATTAAACATTCTTGGAACAATAGCTACTGGCTTTGGGGCAGGACTTGCCCTCATCATCGCCATCGGAGCGCAAAACGTATTTGTCCTGCGCCAAGGTATCCGCCAGGAACACGTTAGTCTCGTTGTTTTGTTCTGCATGCTCAGCGATATTGTACTGATTGCTGGCGGCATATATGGGATCGGGACGGTCATCACGGCGGTGCCGGCAGTGGTTGTGGTAATCAGGCTGGGAGGGGCCGTATTCCTAATTTTTTACGGCGTTTTAGCGGCCAAACGCGCCAGCCGACCCTCCACGCTGACAGCAGATAGCGGGCACGGCCGACTGAGCAGGAAGGCGGTGCTGCTCACGCTGACGGCACTGACTTGGCTGAACCCTCACGTTTACCTAGACACCGTGTTATTGCTGGGAACATTGGCCAATCAGCATGGCGACCTGCGCTGGTGGTTCGGAGCAGGTGCGGCCTTAGGCAGCGTCATCTGGTTCAGCGCGTTGGGCTACAGCGCTAAGCTGCTGCGACCCGTCTTTGCCAAGCCCGGGGCATGGCGGGTACTTGATGGGTTAGTTGCCGCCGTGATGCTCTTCCTGGGCGTGAAGTTGGCACTGGGGGCTTAGTCGGCATGAACTAAATAAAGTTCATCTCCACTTGCAGGAATGCTTCAGCTGAGATGATGGCGCCCACAAAGGCTTCTTCTTCAGTGGGAGACTTCTGTGGTGTGCGGGTGAACCACTCATGGGTGGTCATATGAACTTTGAGCACTCCACCGCCCGCCGGGGCGTAGAACAACCCAAAGCGTTGAACTGGCCACTCCGCAGAAGTCTCAATCCCAACCAACAGCGCCGCGTTCAGTGCCGGGTTAAACCACTGGGCGATTGGTCTACGCCTGTCCTCGAAAAACAGCCCTGCACAGTAGCGGGCGGCCGCTACCTCACCCATTTCCAGGCACAGCCGCTCACGCCACAACGGCAAAATGACCGTGTCATGGCGCTGCCACACGGCTGGGACCAGAGGCTTGTCGCTGCGAGAGCTCACAAATCAATTTTAGCTAATCCACCGGTAGTTGCCAGCTGCGCAGTATTCCTCTTTTACTTTCGGGCCGGCCGGCCGTTATTCACAGCCCACGCCGTCGCCGTCGCGATCGAACTTAGCCTGAAAACCCGGCTGGCCAATATGGATTGGCGCCGCTCCGGCTGCTCTGACCGCTGAACAGTTCTGGTAGTAAGGTTCTGGCGCCGAGACAGGAGGGGCCGGAGCGGGGACCGGGGGCGCTGCTGGCGGAGCCACCTGAACGGGGGCTTCAATAGGAGCCACAATAGCTGCCTCCACGGGGATCACCGGGACCACCGGAGCTGGCTCGGCGGTCGCGGGCTCAACCGGGGCGGCAGTCTGGTTGGTTGGCGCTGAAATATCAGCGCAACCCTCCAGAACCCGCGCCATGGCATCATGCTCAGCCTGAGTCACCCATAAAGTGTAGGTCGCCTTGACCGAGATCTGCCTGGCTACGTAATCACATCTAAAACTCTTATTGGGCGGCAACCAAGTGGCCGCGTCACCGGCGCCCTTCTTTTGGTTGCTTGGACCATCAACGGCCAACAGGTTCAAAGGATCGTTGGCAAAGGCTGTACGTTGGGCAACCGTGAGCTGCTGGGCACCCTTCTGCCACGCATCATTCAGGGCAACAACATGATCTATCTGAACAGCACTGCTTGTCGCTGACCCCCGGATGAAATCGATGGTCTTGGCCGTGTATGGATCGGCTAGAACACCCGAGAGGACCAGGCAGTCGCGTGTGCCTGGCTTGAACGTTTTGGCACTCAAGTCCCTATTCAAGATGTCGTTGCGTGTATCGCAACCATTCCTATCCACATCAGCCCACGCCTGCCCAAATTCACTGCGACTGTAACCGGTCTTTGGCGCCCGTCCCTTGATCGGCAGGGTTTTGAGCACTTCCAAGGCCTTGGTGGCAAACGGTGGCTGCACGTGTGAGGCCAGATCAGCATCACCTGCGTCGATGACGCCGTCACTGTCTAGCGGAGTTGCATCATTGGCCGAAGAGGAAGGCTGGGGTGTTTCAATCGCCAAAGCGCTTACCGTTGGAGTGCTCGACGCCGGAACCACCTGGGGTGCCGCAGCGCCCCCACATGCTGTTGTTAAGAAAAGGACGGAGGCTAGTGCCGAGCCCACAATGAAATCGGTGGCGCCCAGCGTGCGGGTAGGACGGGATTTAGACAAGACGCAGTGCCCCCAGGCTCAAAGTGATCAGTACGACTTGAGCATACCGGTAGGGGTAAAGAAACTATGACACTAGCTCTAGGAAGGCCGCTCCTGATGTCCCTGACACTTCGTGGCCCTGGCAGCTCCTGACCCTCACCGCTACCGCGTTACATCCACCACGTACCGCACCTCCGTACCCCGCCCTCACCCCCGCGCTTTGCGCCCACCCCGCACATCCACCCCGCTGAGATTGGAGATAAACACCAACCGGAGGTTGGTGTTTATCTCCAATCTCAGCGTCGGGGAAGGGGGTTATCTCCAACCTCAACGGGGTGGGGAGGGGAGTTCAGCCAGGATGCTGCGCAGGATTTCTTCCCCAGCCATAACGCCGCGCACGGAGGTGAGACGAAGGTGGGTGGCGGAGTAGCCGGCGTCGTGCAACTCACCGTGGAGGGGACGGTAGGCGAGATCGGCGTGCTCCAACATGCCTTGATCCAGCAGAGAATCTCCGGCTGCGATGACAGTGCCGGCACCGGTGCGGCGGGCAACCTCTGCCAGCGCGTCCGTCTTGTTAATAGGCAGCGGTACACAATAAAGTTTCCGGCCCTGAACCGAAACGCTCCAGCCAGCGTCGGCGCACAACGCCATCAGTTCTTCCAGGAAGGAATCGGGCATAGCCTCGCGGTCAATGATGGCGTAGACAAAGAGGTCTTCGGCGCGGCGCACACGCAGGATCCACGACGCAAAATCGGGTTTGGATAGATAAGCGTCAATTGTTTCTACGGGCGCGCAGCCAGCCGCCATCCGTGCCGAAAGCTGTTCATGCCAAAGCGCATCAGGGATGCCCCGGTGCAAGAGCACCCCGCCATTGGAGGTAATGGCATAGTTGGGCACGGCACCGGGCAACTGCACACGTTCATACTGGGCCTGTGTGCGGGTGGTGACCGGAACAAACGTGGCGGCAGCTTTCACACTGAGCAGGAGTTCCTTGGCAGCGCAGGTCATGAAGGACAATGGGGCGCCCTCATACACTTCGGCAACAACCAGGGCCGGAGCATCCTTGTCAGCCCCCGTTAGCCACAGCGCATTTTTGGAGTAGATGAGAGTTCTGTCGAGGTCGCAGGCCACCAGCGTTGAGGTGCTCATGCGTTATGCACTGCCTTGCCATCCGCGCCCACAGCGCTTTTATCGAACTGCGGATGGATCAAACCAACGCAACTATAGGGCAGATCCGGCACTTCCTCCACCGGGGTGCCGCGTTGGGCGGCCAGGAGCAGAACGTGGGCAATATCGCCCTTGGCGCCCGGATTGACCAGCACCCGCCATGGCACCCGGCGCAGCAGCACCCGCGTGGTTTCGCCAACGCCGGGCTTGACGAGATTGACGTTATTGATTCCGTACTTTGTGCTGATTTGCTCCACGGCATCCCAGCCAATCCAGCTCGGCGCCGGGTCAGCAGCGCGGTGGGACGCGAGCTGGCGCTCGACCTCCGGCCCCACCCGATCAAAGTGGGAACAGATGGCAGTGATGAAGTCATTTGACACATCATTGGGGGCAAGCTCTGAGTAGAACTTTGCCCCGTGAAAGTCCTGCGGGCCAATGTGTTCCACGTTGAATACGGTGCGCGAGACCAGCCCGGACACCGTGGAGTTCAGACAGGCTGAGGGAATCAGATAGTCCTCCCGGGTGCCAAACATTGATACGCAATGCCCGGGATCGGCAAGCACGGCCAGATCGTCCGGGAAACGGATACCGGTTTCAGCGGCAAAGTCATCGAGGGCCGCTGTTAGCTCGCGTGAAATGGCGCCCTTTCCCGTCCAGCCGTCCACAAAAAGGATCCGTTCCGGATCAAAATGTGCTGCCAGGTAATGCAAGGCAGTCTTATCCAGACCAACTCCGCGAACAATGCTCATGGTGAAATGCGCCAGGTCCACACCGTGAGTTTGCAAAGCCCAGCGGCGCATCAAAATGCCGATCGGGGTGCCTGCGCGCGCCAAGGAGACCAGAACCGGCTGGTTGTTCCGGGCCGCCAGAGCCAGCTCGCTCACAACACCAACCGCCGTGGCAATCCGCTCACCCGAGCGTTCAACTGCTTGCTGATACAGCCCCTGATATTCCGCACTGGGCGAGTATTCCACCGGCAGCGATTCGGCGTAATTTGCCGCCCCGGACTGAATGGCGCGCTCGCGCTCAGCTGTGGGGGCCTCCAAAGCCAAGTGGCTTAAATCCTTGAGCAGCCAGGAGACGTCCTGCGCCGCATAGGAGCCAAAGTCCGGCCCGGTGAGAGCGGAGGGAAGGGGAGAAGTGCTCATGGCGTGACCTCTGTATCAATGCTGCTGGGAATGCTGCTGTGAATGTTGGCGGGTTGGTTGCCGCGCACAGGGGTATCGACCGGCAGCAAAACGAGAACGACGTCATCGGCTATCCCCGCCAGGGCAAGTCCCAGCGGCTGGAGTCCGGCACCGGGGCGATCAGGCGTAGTGCTACCCGTCAGGACATCTTCGCGGCTGGTCCCCGGCTCGGGAAAGACCACAATAGTACCTGGGCGCTGGCCGGTTCCATTGAGGTTGTAAGCAAAACGAATGCCCGGCCCGTCATGAGTGAGGTCATGGCTGGCAAAGCTGAGGGCGCCGGCAATGGCGTAACCAGACTGATCGAGCGCAACAATAGGGGATCGCGTGGTGGTGGAGAACCGCACATCCCCAGCTGGCAGCAAACTCGCCAACGTATTGGCCACCGCCAGCGGTAGGAACATGTTTTCCTCGCAACCCAGCACCACCAGCGGTCCTTGACACTTATGCGTGCCCACCAGGTTGGACAGCGCCTTGGCAATGACGTCAATGTCAGCAGCATTGGGTGGGCTGATGTTGCCAAAACGGTCGCTGCGCACGGGCGTAAGGTCTTCCGAGGAAAGTTCAAGCACAGACAGGCGCCCCGCAGGTTTGGGATTAGCGGCAGGCACCGGGCTAACGGAAGCAGGGGGTTGCAACCGTTGAATGAGCTCGGCGGCTCTAGGAAGAATATCCGGCGCTAACTCAACCCGGGCCTTCCCCAGCGCCGTCACTGCAATCTTGCAATCCAGTTCCGTCGCCAGAGCATCAAAACGCGCACGATCACTGCTGCTGCGAAGGTCAATCAATGCCGCAATAACGTACACCGCGTGCGGCACCAAGGCGTGCAGCTCACGAATGGTGTTAATGACAGTTGAGCCCGTGCTGAGTTCATCGTCCACCAAAATAACCGGCCCATTGCCATCCAACCAATGCGGATCGGTAGGAACCAAAGCATGCGAGGTGGCGTGCGAGTGCCCTTCCTCAAAACCCGCCACAGGAACAACTGACGGCGTGGCGTGGCGGGTGGAATGAAGATAGTAGGCACCCAATGAGTTTGCCACCAGGCGCCCTAGCCCGGTGGCGGTTTCGGCATACCCAAGAACGACGGCGTCGGTCACCACTGTACGCAGCCCGGCCACCGTCTCCGCGAAGGCTGCGATAGCCGAGTGCCGCTTCCCTGGTGAACCCTGTAGGACAGCGCTCAACTGCGCAGCCGCGGTGGTGAGAGAGGACTCTCCGGTGGCCGGAAGCGTCCGGGGGTGGCCGCCGTCGTCCGGCATGAGCGCTAATTCACTGGCCACGAAGGCACCCAGCAGTTCACCGGCAGCCATCACTAAAGCGGGCTCGGTGGGCACGTGTTTCGCCAAAACGGCGGAGACCAACAGATGGGCGCGCTTGGGATTGCGGCGGAGGGCCAAACCAACCAAATCTTGCACTGCCACGGCACTCTGAGGGTCACTGTGGATGGCCACATCGAGCTGATCTGCAACGAAATCGCCGGACCAGGGACGCTGTTGGGAGATGCTCATGCCATGCTCGCTTCCAGAAGATCTACGAACGTGACGTTGGGTGCGGAGACACCGAAGGCATCCGCACGCAGCAAAGTCCGTTGCGCCCAAGCCTGATGCGGTTTCATTTCATTCATTTTGTTGCCGTACGGGGAGGCCGCGGCACCACCGTTCACATTGTCGGCAATGGCCAGCGCATCGAGGTATTCCTCATGGCTGACAACGCTCAGGGCATGCACCAACGCCACGTGGGTGGGGTGAATGACGGTTTTTCCCAGCAAACCGTTGGCCAAATCCAGCTCAATCTCGCGGATAAGGGTGTCCAAGTTAGCGGTCATGATGCGTTGGCGCAGTTCCTGCTCCTCTGGCCGGGCGAAGGGTGTGGTCCGCAATTGAGGACGCAGCACCCGCTCGGTATTGGAGTAGTGCTCCCAGACAGGTCCGGAGATAACAAAGCCACCGTCAGGCCTGCCCAGCACATTGACAATGTCCCCAATGACCCCCGCTACGACATTGACGTCGTAAATGGTGAGGTCACGGGAGCGGCGCAAACCAAAGGCGCTTGACATGTCAGTGGCACCGATCCGGACGGACAAGATGTCCCTGCGGTTGGCGGCCAGTAGCGTGTAAATGTTTGTTAGTGCCGCAGCACGGCTTTCCAGATGGATGACGGCCGAAGATTCCAGGATGGGCATAATGCGTAATCTGTGCCGCGGAGCACCTGCCCCTGGTGAGTCCCCGTCAAGACCCAACTCAGCCTGAATGATGTGCAGGGCATCCAGGAATGCGGCGGCGACCCCAGATTCGTTATCAAACTTCGGGATCACAAAACCCGTCAACACTTCTGTTGCAGCACCTGCCCGGCGCGCCACTGAGAGCATTTGCTCCGGTGTTCTGACCCGAACAAAAAGTAACGGCAGGCTTTCGTCGCGGGAGGCCAGGGTGGAAAGAGCCGAGATGACTCCTTCTTCGGCGCTAAGAACATCACCGTCAGGAATTGAATCCTCCAGGCACAGCACCATGGAAACACAGCCAAAGTCGCGCTGTCGCAGCACATCCTTGACCAGATTCGGTCGATTTGCCGGCGTGTACAACGTCCCGCCCAACCCCACTGCAAGAAGCTCGGGGGCACTGTGCGCCGTCAGCTCAACGGGTAGGCGATAAAAAAGAGCGCCGGTTTGAGCGGGGCTCAAGGAACGAAAATGTCGCATGGGTCCTTTCGAACTGCTGGCTGAGGCACTACTTTCCGACTGTTTTTCCCGCTGTGCTGTCCCGCTGTGCTGTCCCGCTGTGCTGTCTCGCTGGGAGGGACGTTTAACGCCCGTAGGCAGAGGCTGGTGCTTTGTGGGTCATAGAGAAATCGAATTCCTGCCAAATCGTGTTGTCAGGCCAGTCGTGCGGAACGGGCTCCGCCCGTAGCTCCAGCACATTGCCAATTCTATGCACCAGCAGAACAATCTGGGTACCGTCAGCGGCGGGAGGCAGTGCCACGGTTTGTCCCGTCAGTAGCCTGACGCCCATTGCGGCGCTGCTGCGATTGATGAAGATCGCACGTCGAAGCTCACGTACATGACGCAGGGTGATTAGGACATCTCTGCCTTGGTAGGCCACTAGTTCTCGGTTACCAGATGTCATAACGGGAGAGCCGGCTTTGTGTCCGTCAACTGTTTGTCCACCCGTCACATGGCGCACACTTTCCCACGCGACGGCTGTGCTGCCACCGATCACCATGGTGCCAACCGCGGATTCAAGGGCGGATAGCCGGAGTACCCGCTCATCGAGATTGAGCTCAAATACCTCCGCTATTCCAGGAGCCTTGAAAAGCAACTGGACCTCGTGGTCTTCCCGGCCAGCTTTCTCCCGTTGAGCCTCCAGCTTTTGCATGCGTGCGGTAGTAGACGACGACGGGGCGTTGGCCCGCAGATTCAAACCTGCCGAACGCTGGGCTGGCACAGAGGGCGTCCGAGCGGGTGAGCTTGGTGCTAAGGACAACGACGCAGCTGGACTTGAGGCAGCACTTTGAGCAGTGGCTGGCGTGTCCGCTTGACCCCGGCCAGGTTTGATCCGGCGGCGCAGAAAGGGTAGATCAGTACGTGGATTCGAGGAAACATTCATGGGATGGCTCTACAGCCTGATTCCGTAGTCCTTGGCCACTCCAGCCAACCCTGTGCTGTAGCCCTGACCCAGTGCCCGAAACTTCCAGTCGGAGCGGTGCCTGTACAGCTCACCAAAGATCATGGCCGTGACAGTCTCAAGCTTCACGGCCGAAAGATCGAAGCGCACCAACTCACGGTTATCCGCTGTTGCAACCCGGATATGGGCGCTGCGTACAGCCGCAAAAGTGCCTTGCCCACGAAATTCAGGATCCACGTAGACCAAGAAAATGATCTTGGTAATGTCCTCAGGTACCTGGCTTAGCGCAACATCAATTTGTTCTTGATCCCCATCACCGATGAACGTGACTGAGGAATCGGCGCTGACCAGCTGGTTAAAAAACACCAAGTGCTCGTTGGAAACGGCCCTGCCATCCGCACCACACATGAGGGCGAAAGGAACCAACTCAGCTTGGGGTCCGTTACTGGGGATGGTGTCCCAGCCCATGCCCACTAAGACGTGGTCAAGACCGGGATTCTCAGCCGTCAGGGCGGCATTCGCCCCCGCCACTAATGCTGCCAACTTTGGCCCTCCAAACGCAATGGGTCTCTTTCTGAAACTGGTTGGTGAAGTTGCAAGGCAGCGTCCTGCTCGGAGAATTTATCCGCCAGGAAGCGTCCGTGTGTGGAGAGTTCCTCCACTGCGCCGATGCGAATCTGATTGAGCAGATCCGCAAGGGTTTGTTCAAGGGTTGCCAGCTGCTCGGCAAACAAAAACGTGGCAGGGGACTCCTCATCGTGATGTGAGGGTGGTAGCCCCAGATACGCCTGCAACGGGGTGGGAACATAACTACAAATCATTGCGTTCAGCAACACTCGTTGCTCCGTAGAACAGCCCCGCACACTGATGTCCGCAACTGTGACGCGCATGAGATCCCCTAAATGACGCAACTGGGACGTCAATAATGGTGGCAGCTTGCTTCCAGACCTGCGCACGGCAGCGCGCAGAGTATCTACAGCGGCACCCATCTGGGAGATTTCCTCTGCCACTGGATCAACTGCGGGGCGGTCAGGAAGCTGCTGTGCGGCACCACCGCCAAACATGCCCCCCACAAAACGGCCAATCATTGCATAACCCTTGCTTCGTCGTCGTACGTTCTAGGCTACTCCCGTTCAGACTGGCGTGAACGCTCCAGGTACGGCTTGGCCTTAGCCAATCCACTCTCCAGCGCGTTCACGGTTCCTTCCATGTTCTTGGCTGCCGAAGCCCGGAACGTATCAATGGCATCCATGGTCTCAAACACGTTGTCGAAGGCCTTCTGCAACGTTTCAACGCTGACTCCGGAGCTGGAGGCTTGCTGGTGAATACGTACTGTCTGATCCTTGAGCATCTCAGAAGTTTTCAAGATCATGTTATTCGTGGTGGTGTTGATGGCATCAATCTGATCAAGGACCATCTTCTGGTTGGCAAGTGCCTGGGCCACGATCACGGCGGTGCGAAGCGCAGAAATGGTGGTGGTGCGGGCCCTGTCAACGCCCTTGATGAGCTCAAGGTTGTTCTTGCGGATCAGATCCATGGCCAGGTAGCCCTGCACGGAAACTGCAAGCTGAGTCAGGATGTCTTGGTGGCGCTGACGAATGGGGAAAAGGACATCGGCTTCAAGCTTTTGGGCCTGCTCAATCTGGCCTGAAGCGCGTGTGGCGTCAATTTTTTCAACACAGGCGCCATCCAAGGCCTTGGCGAACACTGCGTATTCACTTAAGCTCTGCATGGTTTCCCATAGCTTGACCTTTTCCCCGGCCAGCGAGGCATTGTCCTTCAGGAGTTCATCCTGACCGGTCATGAGCGACTTGATAATGGCATCAATTTGGGTCTGCGCTGACTCGTACTTCTGAAAATATTTTGCCAGCTTGTTGCCGCCGGGGATGAAACCAAGAATTTTCCGGCCCACACTAAGATCGGCGTTATTGGGCGTCAGGTCTTCAACGGTTGAGCGCAGATCGTTTAGCGTGCCAGCCACCTGGGCCTGGGCACTATTGCCACTTTTTTTAGCTCCGGAGACTGACGTTGACGAGCGCTCCAGCATACGGCTTGAGGCGCCTGCTGAGTTGGTCATTTCATTGCCGGCGAGCTTGCTAATGCCATCTACTTTGGTGGTGAACTCGGGGCTGCGCGCATCAAAGGCCGCTATTTCGGCGATGTATTCCTTGGCCTGACGGTTGATTTCGCTCTGACGTTCCGCAGGAACGGGAACCATGCCGGGAGCTTCGTCGGCCACAACAATGTCAGGGGCGTCCGGAGCCTTCAAAACAAGCGCTGTTTCGGATTCAGTGGGGGGTGTTAGTGGTGAAGTCATTGTGATATCCAATTTTCCAGTAGCAAGGGTAGCTGGTGGTGATTTACGGGCGAAGTCCGCCGTCACACCCAAGAGGCTGTGGCGGCGGACTGTCACCAACGCAATAACTGATGGTGGGCTCACAGGTTCGGGCCCGAGTGGACACGTGTCAGCGGCTCCGCTTGGGAGGAACTGGGGATTAGCCCATCGGGACACCGAAGTCGGCAACAATTCCGGCCAGGCCGGAGGCGTAACCCTGGCCCACTGCTTTGAACTTCCATTCGGTGCCGTTGCGGTAAATTTCTGCGAACAGCATGGAGGTTTCCGGCGCAGCATCCTCGCTGAGGTCAAAACGAACAATTTCTTGTTCGCTGCCCTGGTTGACCACACGGCAGTAAGCTCCGCGGACTTGACCGAAGTTCTGTCCGCGCACATCTGCCTGGTCAATGGAGACAACGATGACTACGCGCTCAACATCTGCGGCGATCTTGGCGAGGTCGATCAGAATCTGCTCGTCATCGCCGTCACCTTCGCCCGAACGGTTGTCACCAAGGTGGGTGACTGAACCGTCCTTGGCAGCTGGCTGGTTGTAGAAGATGAAGTCATCACCTGAGCGGACCTTGCCCGTGGCTCCAACGAGCAGCGCGGACGCGTCGAGGTCAAAAGCCTCACCCGTGGTGGTGCGCGGATCCCAGCCCAAACCAACGAGTGCTTTCTGCAGGCCCGGATCGGTTTTGGTCAAAGAAAGGTTGTTGCCTTTTGCAAGCGTGAGTCCAGCCATGAAATCTAGTCCTTACATTGTGGATGTCCGGTGGTTGGTAAAGCAGTGGCTGGTGGGCGGCTGAGCCGCCCACCAGCAGTGGAACTAGTCCAGAACAATTCCGTAGTCAGTTGCAATGCCGTGCAGGCCGCTGGCGTAGCCTTGACCAACTGCGCGGAACTTCCATTCTGCGCCGTTGCGGTAAATCTCAGCGAAGACCATAGTTGTTTCCGATGCCGCATCCTCGGAGAGGTCGTAGCGAACAATCTCTTGCTCGTTGCTCTGGTTGACGACGCGGCAGTATGCGTCGCGGACCTGGCCAAAGTTCTGGTGGCGGGCTTCCGCCTGGTCAATGGAAACTACAATGACCACACGCTCAATTTCCGGGGAAACTGTTGCCA
This sequence comes from Arthrobacter antibioticus, assembly GCF_030063205.1. Classification (GTDB taxonomy): domain Bacteria; phylum Actinomycetota; class Actinomycetes; order Actinomycetales; family Micrococcaceae; genus Specibacter. Next base: position 90,440 of record NZ_JASISQ010000002.1, read on the forward strand.
GGTTGATGAGGACCTGCTCGTCGTCGCCGTCGCCTTCACCTGTGCGGTTGTCACCCTGGTGAACAACCGAGCCATCCTTGGACTCCAACTGGTTGTAGAAAATGAAGTCGTCATTGTTGCGGACTTTGCCGCTGCTTGTGACCAAAATGGCCGATGCGTCCAGATCGAACTGATCGCCGCTGGTGGTGCGTGGATCCCAGCCTAATCCCACCATGGCCATCTGCAGACCGGGGTCTGCCTTGGTCAGGGAAAGGTTGCCGCCCTTGGATAGTGTCAAAGATGCCATGGAAACTGAACTCCTTTAATAACGAAGACGTGAATTGCTAAGACGCGCTAATAAATAAAACCAAATGCGTTGGGCGATACCCTACAGGGCGTTGGCTGCCGGCTGGATCAAGTCCATTGCCGTGCGGCCGTTGGCACGCTCACCAATGGCCGTGAACTTCCAGCCTGAGTCTTCACGGGAGACCTTGGCCATGATCATGGCTGTGTGGGTGCCCGCATCGGTCAGCTGGAACCGGGCAACCTCGGGGGTGCCGGCCGTCGAATCATCCACAAGGCGGCAGAACGCGTTTTCAATGGTGTCGAAGGTCTGGCGGCTGTAGCTGCTAATGACAAACACAATCTGGGAAACAGCGGGAGAGACTTTTGACAGGTCTACCAAGATGGTCTCGTCATCGCCGTCGCCTTCACCGGTGAGGTTGTCGCCTGTGTGCTTAGTGGAGCCATCTTTACTCTGCAGCTGGTTGAAGAACACCGTGTCAACGGCCTTGCCGCTGCCGTCAAAGAAAATGGCCGAAGCGTCTAAATCAACATCGGGAGCCTTCTTCAGGCCACCAAACAGCCCGCGCTTGACGGGGGCTGCAGTATCCCAGCCCAAGCCCATCCGCACCCGGGTGAGGGAAGCGCCGTCGTTCTTCTTCAGTGAAAGGGTTTGGCCCTTTTGCAAACTAAGTCCCATAGTGTTGTGCTCCTTTAAAAAATATATTGTGGATGCGCTAGCTGGAGAGTTGTTCCACCCTGTGTGAATCGGCCGCAGCTGCGCGTTTGTTTCGAACAATTGAGGATATGAAGGCGGCGCCAATGAAGACAAGGCCAATAACTCCGGTGATAACTTCATTGACTTCGAAGCTAATGGTCAATAGAAGGATGACGGAGAGTGCACCGATGGCCCAGTGTGCACCATGATCTAAGTATTCAAAGTCATCAAGTGTGCCTTCACGCACGAGGAACACGGTCAGTGATCGGACGAAGATAGCGCCGATCAAACCAAGGCCCAAGGCGATGATGATGGGGTCGGAGGTGATGGCGAAGGCGCCAATAACGCCGTCGAATGAGAACGATGCGTCGATGACTTCCAAGTACAGGAACAACATGAAAGCAGCTTTACCAACAGCCTTGCCGACGCCTTTATTGGCTTTCTTCGCAATTTTTGCCGCTGTTGCGTCGGTATCTTGGGCATCGGTTTCACCGTCCCCGTCAACGTCAAACATGTCACCAAGGCCGTTTACGAGTACATAAGTAATCATGCCCAAGATGCCAGCAATAAGCACATCCACTTCTTTGCCCGGGCGGACCATGACGGCTGAGGCGACGAGGATGAGCAGGGCGATTGCCATGGAGGCACCGTGCAGGCGGCCAATAACCGCCAGTGGCTTTTCCAGGAACCCCAGCCAGTGGATCTCGCGCTCTTCAAACATGAAATCAAGGAACAGCATGAGCAGGAAGACGCCACCAAATGCGGCAATCTGGGGGTGGGCATCATGGAGCAGGTAGGCGTAGCTGCCGGCAGTATGGATGTCGCCCTTTTCCAAGGCGAGTTTAATGGCTTCCACCGGGTTTAGGTTGGCGGTGACGCCCACAATCAACAAGGGGAATGCCACACGCATGCCGACAACGGCGATGAGAATACCGACCGTGAGGAAGATTTTCTGCCAGAACTCGTTCATTTTTTCTAGAATTCGCGCGTTCACAACAGCATTGTCAAAACTGAGACTGATCTCCAAAACACCCAGAATGGCGCAAAGGATCAGGGCTTGAAAGCCGCCGTAGAAGTAGGCAACAACCAGTGCCACCGCGGTGATCCCGAAGGACCAGCCAAAAGTTTTCATGAACACGCGCTGAAAATCTCCTCAAAAGCTCCCTGTCAGATGTGCACCAGGGATTTGTGGTCAAAGTGGGTACAGCCGCACGCGGCCCGACAGCTCACGCGCGGATCGTTCAAAGTCAATTATCTCCATTCACCTTATATATGCCTAATGGTTGGGAGCCGGAGAAAGTTCCATTTTGATCTGCGAAGTTGCAACTCCATACTGCCTTACGCGTCCTCATGAGCCTAGGAGTGCCCTAGGCTTGCAAAGAAACGGGGGTTTTGAGTAATGAATGAGATTTCGCTTGACGCTAAAGGTCAAAATAGGCTCGATATTCTGATGCGGTGGGCCGAAGAGCTCGCCAGCACCGGTGGCCAGGCACCGGATCGCCACCATTTGGAATCCATTGCGCGCACCAAGATAGTTGCTATCGACGGGGCGGGTGCAGACTTGATCCAGCTGTGGGAACCCACCATCAGTTGGATGCTCAAACAAGCGGCTTTTGGTGTTGCTGACCCGCATCTGCACCTGCCAGATGAGCTACGTACGCCTGCCTGCAGCGAAACTGCACCGCCCGCCGTCGTGCCTGAAGAAAAAGTTGCCCAAGTAACAAATGAGCCGGCGAGTCACCCAGCGCAAGCAACCTCTGCACCCGCAGTTCGGATGCCCAAATGGGAGATTGCAGCAATTGAGCAGGTCCACGATGCCATCAAGCGGTACATCAAGCCGCTTGAAGCGTTGCGGGCCCGCGATGCCAATGAAGGCGACACCCGAATGGTTGTCACTGACATGCTGTGCGAAGGCTTGGACTATGACAAATTCAAGGATCTCACCACCGAATACATGGTGAAGGCGGACTTTGCGGATTACGGGGTCCGCATCGACAAACAAATGGTGGCCTTCATTGAAGTCAAGCGGATTAGCCAGAAACTCAATGAACGCCACCTGCGTCAAGTCCTGATGTATGCGGTCAACGAAGGCGTGGAGTGGATGGTGCTCACCAACGGGGCTGTGTGGCAGGCCTACCACCTCACAGGCGGCCTACCCGTTGTGGTTGATATGGCCTTTGAAGTGGATCTGTTGGGGCCGGCATCTCTGGCAGAAAAAACCGAAATGATGTTCTCTTTGCACAAGGAGGCGCTGAAACGGCGCCGTATTGACGAAGTGTGGCGGCACCGCGCGGCCACCGAGCAGGGAGTGCTGCTGGAGATGATTCTCTCTGATGCGGTACTGGATGAGTTGCGTAAAGAAGTTCGACGGCGGACTGGGACGGCCACCACTGCACAGGCACTGAGCGAGGTGATCCGGACCGAAATCGTGGATCCTAAGCTCATCGCCAAACTGTTCAAGGCCCAGCGTTCACCTTTCCTGACCGCCGGTCCCGTTCGAAAGTAGACTGACGCAATGACCCAAGCACCTGATCCGTCCTTTGCCCCTGTGTCCACTAATACCGTGTCCACTAATACCGTGTCCACTAATACCGTGTCCACTAGTACCGGGTCCACTAATGCCGGGTCCGTTGACCTTGGGGCCCTTGCAACGTTGCCCAAAGCCGAGCTGCACCTGCACATTGAGGGCACACTTGAACCGGAATTAATCCTGGAGCTGGCAGCCCGCAATGGCATCACGTTGCCATTCCCAACACTGGATTTACTGCGGGAACAATATGATTTCAGCGATCTGCAGTCATTCCTGAACCTGTATTACGCCAATATGGCTGTGCTCATCACGGAAGCCGATTTTGCAGATATGACGCGCGGCTATCTGCGCCGCGCCCAAGAACATGGGGTGCGCCATGCGGAGATCATGTTTGATCCGCAGGCCCATCTGGTGCGCGGTGTGGAATTGTCGACGGCGGTTAACGGTATTGCGGGTGTCCTAGCTTCCAGCGAGGCTGACTTTGGTATCAGCACGGCCTTGATTGCGGCCTTCCTGCGGGATGAGTCTGAGGAGTCGGCGCTGGTGGTTTTGGAAGCACTGTTGGAGATGGAAGCGCCCATCATTGGTATTGGCCTGGATTCGGCCGAGGTGGGAAATCCGCCGTCGAAGTTCATTCGGCTCTATAAGCGGGCTGCTGTGGCAGGTCTGCGACTGGTGGCTCACGCCGGGGAAGAAGGGCCGCCAAGCTATGTTGAAGACGCGCTGAATCTGCTCGGTATTGAGCGGATCGACCATGGCATTAGGGCCGTGGAAGATAAATTCCTGGTCAAGAGACTTGTCGCGGAGCAGGTTCCCTTGACTGTTTGTCCGCTGTCCAATGTGCGCCTGCGTGCCGTTGATACATTGGCCGCCCACCCGCTGCCTCAGATGATAGATGCAGGGATGAACGTGTGTGTGAATTCTGATGATCCAGCCTACTTTGGTGGCCATGTGGGGGATAACTTTGCCGCCCTAGTAGCCGAATTTGGTTGGACTGTGGAAAAGGTGGAGAAACTGGCGGCAAACTCCATCCGTTCCTCTTTTGCCACGAAAACCCGCAAGGAGGAATTGCTGGCGGAACTTGCACAGTGGAGCGCCGGGCAAGGCTAACGGGACCCACGTAAAGCCCAAATTCGCGAGGCTTTTAACAACTTAGGGTGTGGTCAGTCCACATCCCTGCGAATTTGTCCTACAGTGGGGAACATGAAAATTGCGCTCTTTGCCACATGCATCGTGGACGCCATGTATCCGCGCACGGCGCAGGCCACCGTCGCCATCTTGGAACGGCTCGGACATCAGGTGGTTTTCCCCCGCGGGCAGGCCTGCTGCGGGCAAATGCATGTTAACTCGGGTTATTTCAAGGAAGCTCATACCGTGGTTGCCAACCATGTGCAGGCCTTCGATACAGAAGATTACGACGTCGCGGTGGCACCTTCTGGCTCGTGCGTAGCCAGCGTGAAGCACCAGCATGAATTAGTGGCCCGCCGTTGCGGTGACACAGAGCTCGAAGCACGTGCCGCAGTGGTGGGTGCCAAAACCTATGAACTCTCACAGTTGCTGACCGACGTTTTGGGCATCACCAACGCCGCTCAGCAACTGGGCTCTTACTTCCCCCATAAGGTCACCTACCACCCTAGTTGTCACGGAATGCGGCTGCTGCGCCTAGAAGACCGGCAACTAAATTTGCTTGCAAGCGTGGGCGGGATTGAAATGCTCGCATTGCCCGAGGCGGATCAGTGTTGCGGCTTTGGTGGCACGTTCGCCATGAAAAATGCTGATGTCTCCAGCGCCATGAACATCGACAAGGCAGAAAATATTTGCGGAACAGGAGCAGAACTTTGTTCCGGCGGTGACGCCAGTTGTCTGATGCATATTGGCGGCGGGCTATCCCGGCAGGGGAGCGATGTGGGCACCCTGCACTTTGCCGAGATCCTGGCCAGCACCATGGAACATCCTATTACAGTCACCGGTGAAGTGAAATTGGCGGGGAGCAAAAGATGACTAACACTTTCTTAGGTATGCCGGCGTTGCCGGTCTACGGAACAGGCAACCTCCATGCCAGCGAACCCTTCCCACAAGCAGCCCACCGAGAACTAGGGAATGCCCAATTGCGTGCCAACTTGGGGCATGCAACCCACACCATCCGGGACAAGCGGCTGAAGGTTGTTGCGGAGTTGCCCGATTGGGAAGACATGCGCAACGCCGGCAGTGCCATCAAGGATGCAACTATGGCCAACCTGCCCGCATTATTGGAGCAGTTTGAAGCAAATTTCAACGCCCGAGGCGGCATCATTCATTGGGCTCGCGATGCCCAGGAAGCCAATGAAATTGTCACGGCTCTCATCAGGGAAACTGGCGAAACTGAGGTGGTGAAGGTTAAGTCCATGGCCACCCAGGAAATTGGTTTGAACGAATACCTGCAAGAGCAAGGCATTGCAGCGTACGAAACTGACCTTGCCGAACTCATTGTGCAACTGGATCATGACAAGCCCAGCCACATTCTGGTTCCTGCCATTCACAAGAACCGCAGCCAGGTTCGGGAGATCTTTCTGCGGGAAATGCCCATGGTGGATCCCAATCTCACAGATGATCCGGCCCGTCTGGCCGAAGCGGCTCGGAAACATCTGCGTAAGAAGTTCCTTTCCGCCAAAGTAGCCATTTCGGGAGCTAACTTTGGTCTTGCAGACACTGGGACACTGACGGTTGTGGAGTCTGAGGGCAATGGACGAATGTGCCTGACCCTGCCGGAAACCCTCATTACTGTCATGGGGATTGAGAAGCTTCTGCCCTCATGGACTGACCTTGAGGTGTTCATGCAACTGTTGCCCAGATCCTCCACGGGTGAGCGGATGAACCCCTACACTTCACTGTGGACGGGCGTCACGCCCGGAGACGGGCCCCAAAATGTCCATCTGGTCATGCTGGATAACGGGCGCACGGCCGCATTGGATGATGAAATGGGCCGAACAGCGCTGAACTGTATCCGTTGTTCAGCCTGCATGAATGTGTGCCCCGTCTATGAACGCACTGGCGGTCATGCTTACGGTTCTACCTATCCGGGTCCCATCGGCGCGATTCTTTCCCCGCTCATGACAGGTATTAAGGCGGAGGAAAACAGTTCACTGCCGTATGCCTCATCATTGTGCGGCGCCTGCTTTGATGCCTGCCCGGTGAAGATTAACATCCCCGAAATTCTTGTCCATCTGCGTGGAGAAGACGTGGACTCAAAACGCGCCAAGGTGAAGGTTCCCACTCAAATGGACCTCATGATGAAGGGCGCAGAGTGGGCGTTTGCCAAGGGCTCGCATATGAACCTGCTGGAGAAGGGCCTGCCGTTAGGCAGGCTAGCAGCCGGCCGGGACAAAATCATCAAGAGACTCCCCGGAATCGCAAGTGGCTGGACGCAAAGCAGAGATATCCCCGCCCCGCCAAACCAATCATTCCGCCAATGGTGGGATAAAGAACATCAGGGCCGTGCCGTCGTCGTACCTGAAACCGAGTTGGGGGAGCAGGCATGAGCGCCCGCGAGGACATCATGAACCGGATCAAATCGGCTCTGCGTGATGCCCCAAAAACTCCCGTTGTGCCACGGGAGTACCGCCGCAGCTCAGAGATGACTGATGCGCAACGCCTGGATCAGCTTGTTGAGCGCCTGGTTGATTACAAGGCCAACGTGTTCCTCACTTCGGCAGCCGATGCGCCGGCCAAGCTTGCACAACTACTCTCCGGTAGTGCCTCGATTGTGGTGCCGCATGGGCTTGAGCGGGAGTGGCTTTCCCGGCTCGCTCCAGAGTTTTCCCCGGAAGAGAAGAACGACGCCGGGACGCTGGCTGTGCTTGTTGACTCACCGGAGAACCGGCTCACCGTGGCGGAGCTGGATGCTGTGGACGCCGTGGTGACTGCTGCTGCCGTGGCTGTTTCAGAGACCGGAACGATCATGCTTGACGCTAGCGATAATCAGGGCCGACGGATCATTTCGCTTGTTCCCGATAGGCACATTTGTATCTTGCGTGCTTGTGACATCGTGGAGGTGCTGCCGGAGGCGATTGCCCGGTTGGAAGCTACCCGGGCGCAGACTTGGATCAGCGGACCCAGTGCCACAAGCGATATTGAACTTGAGCGCGTTGAAGGAGTGCACGGGCCCAGAACGCTCGACGTCATCATTGTGAGGTAGTGCTCTGTTTTGTGAGTATCCCGTTGGGGTTCCCAAGACTGGCTTGCAGTGGAAACATGGCGACCATGAGAACTTCTGAACTATTGACAGATGCCTTTGGCCGGATCGACACCATTGTCACAGGTGTCCTTAACGGATTGGTGCCGGAGCGGGCAAATTGGCGCCCGGGCGGGACAGGGAATTCCATCTCGTGGCTGCTGTGGCACCTGAGCCGTGGTCAAGACGAACAAATTGCTGACGTAGCTGGGGCGCAATCTCTCTGGAGCGATGGAGGTTATGCCGCACGCTTTGCTTTTGACCTTGATCCTGGCGACACCGGGTATGGGCATACAAGTGAGCAGGTGTCAGCGGTTCACATTGAATCTATTGCCCTGTTGCGCGACTACCAGACGGCCGTCCAAGCCCAGAGTCTGGAATTTGTGGGCTCACTGAAAGATTCTGACTTGGAGCGGATCGTCGACAAACAGTGGAGCCCGCCTGTGACTTTGGGAGTGCGGCTCATCAGTATTCTCGATGATTGCATCCAACACGGTGGGCAGGCGGCCTACATCAAGGATCTGCCCTTACATATTTGATCGCTCAGGCATAGGCTGGCAGCGACCCCACATGGCTCGATGGTGTTCCTTTGGGATGGTTAACAAATGCCAATTCCTGTTGGTGGGGTTTTTCTCGTTGCACTGGGGAGTGTCAGCTGATGCTCTCTGAACTGACTAGAAGGGATGCACCACCATGTCAGGAAACAAGGCCGTTGCCTACAAGAGCCCCGGCGTCGTTGAAGTCATTGATATCGATTACCCGACGTTCGAACTCAAAGACGGACCGGGAGTCAACTCGGCCAATGTGGGGCGCAAGGTTCCCCACGGCGTCATTCTCAAGACTGTTGCCACCAACATTTGCGGTTCCGACCAGCACATGGTGCGAGGACGCACCACAGCCCCTTCGGATCTGGTCTTGGGCCACGAAATCACCGGTGAAGTGGTGGAAGCGGGTCCGGATGTCGAATTTATCAAGGTGGGGGATATCTGCTCAGTCCCCTTCAATATTTCCTGTGGGCGCTGCCGCAACTGCAAGGAGCGCAAGACGGGCATCTGCCTGAATGTAAACCCGGATAGGCCAGGCAGCGCCTACGGCTATGTTGACATGGGCGGCTGGGTGGGCGGCCAGGCGGAATACGTGCTGGTGCCGTACGCCGACTGGAACCTGTTGAAGTTCCCAGACCGTGATCAGGCTCTGGAAAAGATGATGGACCTGACCATGCTTTCGGATATTTTTCCCACAGGTTTTCACGGTGCAGTCACGGCCGGGGTGACCGTGGGATCCACTGTCTACATTGCGGGGGCAGGCCCAGTTGGCCTCGCCGCGGCCACGAGCGCACACCTGCTGGGAGCCGCCGTGGTGATTGTAGGTGACATGAACGCCGACAGGTTGGCTCAGGCGCGAACCTTCGGCTGCGAGAGCATCGACCTCTCTCAGGGGGACCCCGGGCAGCAGATCGAGCAACTTCTCGGTGTGCCAGAAGTTGACTGTGCAGTAGATGCAGTGGGGTTCGAGGCCAAAGGCCACGGCCACGGCGCGGGCGAGGCCCCGGCCACGGTGCTGAACTCGCTTATGGACATTACAGCTGCAGGCGGTTCTTTAGGCATTCCTGGCCTGTATGTCACGGGTGATCCGGGTGGCACCGACGAGGCTGCCAAAAAGGGTTCATTGTCATTGAGCCTGGGAACTGGTTGGGCAAAGTCGCTCGCATTCACCACCGGTCAGTGCCCTGTCATGAAGTACAACCGGGGGCTGATGATGGCGATCCTGCATGAGAAGGTGCAGATTGCCAAGAACGTCAACGCCCAGGCCATCTCACTCGCCGATGCCCCACGCGGCTATGCCGAGTTCGACGCCGGTGCGGCCACGAAATACGTGCTCAACCCCAACGGCTACCTAGACTAGCGGCGCTTGTCCCTGCCGTGTTCTCGCTGGTGAGGTTGGAGATGATGACACCCCATCGTCCTCCGGGGTTTCATCATCTCCAACCTCTACGAGGGGGCTTCTTGGTATGGAACTGTGCTGATTCAGGTTGGTTGAGGTTGTTTCGGTTTGTTTCAGGCGGGCGTTAAGGGTGCCCTGAGGGGCCACTTAGCGTCGTCCAAGATGATCTGAACACAGGCGCCGGTTACTTCATTGACAAGTATGGGCGCGGCGAGGTTGACCGTGCTCTGGGCGCTCGGGTTCACGACCACAAGCACTGTGGCTGTGGCGGTGCCGATGCGCTCGAGCTCAGAGGTAGCGAGCCTTGGCGTGTAGTGCGGCAGATGCTCAGCGGCGTCCAAAACAAACAGGCGCGCCGTGCTTCCTTCGGTTGCGAGGGAAAAGAGCCCGGTGGATCCTTCGATCGCGGTCAGCATGAAGTCCACGGCAGGCTCAAGCCCTGGCGGGGAAGCCACGAATCGGAGCTTGGCGGGGGGGTGCAATACCTCTGAACTCATCGCAGAAAGTCCATCAACGTGGTCTGCAGCACTTTTGAGGTGACGCTTAAGGAGGCTTGGTAGGCAAGTTCCTGTGTTTTTAGCTCCAAAATAGCTTGTCCAAGGTCAAGGTCCTCGATGTTGGCCCGATCGGTTTCCAGATCGAGCTGGGAAGTGATATTCGTTTCCTTGGCACGGAGCAGAACTGCGTGGCGGGCACCCAGTTCCGAACGCTTGTCAATGACGTTGTTTAGAGCGGCGTTGACTTCATCAATGGTGGCGGAAGCCGGGCTTCCCGCTAATACTTCAGCAGAGAGTTTTGAAATCAAGCCAAAGACCGAGCTCGCCCCTGTGCCGAAGATGGCTGCACCGTCGGCATCAACCCGAAGCGTTGATTCTGCGCTGATGCGCCGGGTAACAACACTCCCATCCGCGCCGGTGAATGTCGGTGGTGCACCGTCTTCGAACGCGTTGTTGGCACCAGAGTTACCGGCAAAGATATTCCGACCCAAAACTTTAGTGTTGGCGTGGGCTAGCAATTCCTCGCGCAGAGAATCCAGTTCGGCAGCGATGGCATTTTTTCCTTCTTGGGAAAGACTGCCATTGGCTCCCTGAATGGACAGGAACTGCACGCGCTGCAACAGAGTCACGGAGCTATCCAGGGCTCCATTGGCCATAGTCATCCACGTATTGCCGCTGTCAATATTGCGCCCGTACTGGGCTGCCTGTGTTTGTGTGGCGCGCACGGCCATGGAATCAGCGGCCGCTGCAGGATCATCGGAAAGCCGGACATTCTTTTGCAGGGTGTTTGCCCGCAGCTGGGCCTCGGCTAGTTTGGCCGCATTGGCTTGGACTCCGCGCTGCGCGGCTGCTGAGGTGGTTTGCATAGTGACACGCGAGATCATATTAACGACCCACCCTTCCGGTTTGGTTGATGAGAACGTCAAGTGCTTCATCGACGGCTGTCATGACACGGGCAGCCGCTTGGTATGCGCGTTGATACGTCAGCAGGTTCACGTTCTCCTCGTCAAGGTCCACCGACGCGTTTGCCTGCTGGTTGGAGAGGGCGTTCGTCAAGGAGACATCTGAGAGGGTGGCTTGCTGGAGGCCTGCCTGAATCTCAACGCCAAGACGAACCACAGTGTCTGACCACAAGGCATCAGCGGAGTCGGGTTGTTTGCCCAGCTGTGAGATTTTATCGGCTATTGACCCATCTTTTCCACCCATATTGACGGCTCCAGCGGCTATCTCTTTGGCTGAGGTTGGCACCACGGTAAGGCCTAGAGCGGCCGGTACACCAGCTGTAACTTTAAAAAAGTCACCTCCGGGGGCGCCTTCGGAGGTGACTCCGCTTTGATGGACAACGTTGAGACTTCCTGCCAGTTTTTGCGCTAGTGCGTTGTAAGAAGCCGCAGTTTGTGCCAGAACGCCGCCACTGCCGGCTGGTTTCAAAACAGAGAGCAAACCTGCCAGTTTTCCGCCGTCAAGATCCACTGCAGAACCTGGACGGTGAGACCACTCGAGGCGTACCTCACCGTCATTGGCCATCCTTGTGGCCCCATCGAGTTTCACCGCGTTATTTGTGGAACCGGACAACAGAACATTCCCGCCCAGCAGGATCTCATTGGTCCCGTCTGGTAGGTCGCGGACGGTTCCCCCGGTCAATTGGGTAATCTTCGTGGTCAAGTTACTCCGCTGGTCAAGGAGCTCGTTGTGAGGGGTGCCCGCAGCATGGGCTGAACGAATGTCTTTGTTCAGAGCCGCTATCTGTCCGGCAGTTGCATTGATATCAGCGACAACAGTGTTCGCAGTGTCTCGGGTCTGTGACCACTGTTTATCTAGCGCCGAATACCCTGCGGCAATACTGGCCACTAACGCCGCAGATTTTTCCAATAAAACAGCAGAGGTCCCAGCGTTCCCGGGATCGTTGGCAATACCCTGCCATGCGGTCCAAAACCCCTGCAATTGGCTGGAAATTCCGTTCGGGCCTGGCTCGTTCAGTATCTCCTCGATGCCGGTCAGTGCCTGAGCGCGGGCACCGGTGTACCCAGCGGCGGAGAAACTGGTGCGCACCCTTGCATCCAAGAAAGCATCGCCTAGTCGAGAAATGCCGCTAACCCCGACGCCCTGACCGGTTTTAATACCTAAATCATTCAGCGAACCTCGCGCTGGAACGCCCAACGCCGCAAATTCAGTTCGCTGACGCGTGTATCCAACCGTATTGACATTGGTCAGGTTCTGACCAGTGACATTCAATCCGGTGCGGGCAGCATTAAGCCCGGATAGGGCCGTATTTAGGCCACTAAAACTACTCACGAGTTCCTCAAATTTTCTTTAGACACTTTTATCCAGCAGCAGAGAAACCGCATCTTGGCTGGTTTTCCCACGGTGGTCATAGGTGCCAGCCTCAGGGCTGAGATTGGCGGCAGTGTCTTGCGCAGAGCGTAAGCCAGCACGCAGAAACTGTAGATTAATGTCCCGTTGCCCACGGATTTGTTCCACGGTGGCCAGCATGGCCTGAAGGTGTTCTGTGAGAATTTCCTGCCAAGGTCCTGTGGAAGCGGCATCTGCGAGATCCAGCAGACCGGCATCCTCCGCTAGGCCCCAGGAAACGGCGAGCTGTGACGCCACCACGGTGCGCTCCAGCGAGGTGGCGCGCAGCCGTTGGACAACATGATCCACTTCACGGGTGGCGCTTTCAAGCCAACGGGTTTTCCCTGTTGAGAGGATCAAATGTTCCTCTTCCAACTTGAAAACCAGAAGGTCAAGGAGTTCCCGCTCACGCCACAATAACGTGCTCAGTTCCTCAGGACCCATGTGTAGTTCCTTTCATAGGGCTGGCCTAGCTGCACCAATAACTATCGGCAGTAAAAGTACACCGGTTAGTCATTTTTATCTAGAGGTGTTTTTTGTGCCCTCAGTGCCCTACAGTTGTCTTGATTAGTGCGCTATCGGCGATCGCTGAATTCTGGGGGCGAGCCCGTCGATGCACTTTTATGAATTGCCTAGGGGGCAAACAATTGAATCGCGTTGAGCGCGACGCTCTGGTCGTGCAAAATTTGCCGCTGGTTGGATATCTCGTAGCGGAGGTCTTCCTCCGCGCAAACCACTTAAGTAGGGAAGACCTTGTTCAGGTTGGGGCTATGGCCCTGATTCACTGTGCCGAAGCCTTTGACGAAGGTATGGGTGTGCCGTTTGGCGCCTATGCCCGCCGGCGGATCAAGGGTGCCTTTGCCGATGAACTTCGGCGCGATGATTGGGCCACGCGGGGTGCGCGCAGCAGGATGACCGAGCTTGCAGCAGTCAAAGAGACCCTGGGGAATGTGCTGAAACGCCCGCCCAGTCTTGGTGAATTGGCCTCTGCGCTCGGTGTTGAAAAGTCAGTGGTGGAAGCATCGCAGATTGACGCAAGCCGAACTGTCACACCGTTAACTGACGTCATAGCCGAGATGGTGGCGGCCACCTCGCAGGGGCCAGAAGAGCAAGTGGTTGAGGCGGAGCATGCTGATTTTCTTGGCCATGCGGTGGCTGCCCTGCCGGAGAAGATGCGCTACATCGTTGAACAAATTTACTTCCATGATCGCAGCGTGAAAGAACTTGCGATGGAGCTAGGCTCAAGCCACTCCGCTGTGTCTCAGCAACGTGCCGAAGGCATGCGGTTGCTGCGTGACGGATTAGAACGGCACTACCTGGCGAGTTCTACACCGGATTCCCCGGCTCATGCGCGGATCACAGTATCCCGCCGGGAGTCTTATCTGGCCGAGCTGGGCACCCGCACTTACGGTGGCGCCACCCGGGCACGGCAAACTCTGCGTGGGATGCCTGCACAGTTGAGCCGTCCCAGCTCCAGATAGATTATATGTTGCCAAGGAGAAACTTTTAGTGGTTCTTCTTACGGCTTGCAGGTGGGTGCCGACAGTGGTGTTTAGCTGCCCATGGATGGGCGGCTTCGGTCATACCCCAACTCACGGAGGATTTACTCATGGGCATGCAAGTCAACACAAACCTCGCGGCTAACAACGCTTACCGCAATTTGAGCACCACCCAGAATGCGCTGGGAAAGTCAATGGAGAAGCTCTCCAGTGGTCTTCGCATCAACCGTGCCGCAGATGACGCAGCCGGCCTGGCCATCTCCGAAGGCCTGAAGTCACAGGTCAACGGTTACACCGTTGCTGCTCGTAACGCTCAGGACGGCATCTCTGTTGTCCAGACCGCTGAAGGATCGCTGACTCAGGTACAGTCAATCCTGCAGCGTATGCGTGATCTGGCTGTACAGGCCGGCAACGATTCAAACAATGACGATTCTCGCGGGGCCATCAAGAAGGAAACCACTCAGCTGACAGCAGAGCTGACGCGCATGTCTGAGGCCACAAAGTTCAACGGCAAGTCACTGTTGGATGGGTCGACGGCGAATATGACGTTCCAGGTCGGCGCGGACGGCAATAAGTCCAACCAGATTTCGGTCAATCTTGCTAATGCGAACGTCGAGACAATCGCGAACACGCTCGCTGGCGGTGACCTGACAACCGCGGGCACGAAGTTTGACATTGCCGATATCTCGACTGTTGCCGGTCCTGCGAGCTTTACAACAACCAAAGGTGGCGTGGCAACCACAGTCACGACGGCCGACCTCGGAGCTGCTGGAGCTTTCGACAGCGTTGACAAGTACGCCGATGCACTGCGCGGCGACGCTTCGTTTGCAGCTAACTTCACAGTCAGCGTCAACAAGGATGCCAACGGTGCGGGCACTGGTATCACTGTTATGGCTAAAGACGGTGGAGTAGTTAGTACAACTGCGCCGACTACAGCTGGAACTGCGGTTGGCACAGCGGGAACCCCGATGACAGGCGGACTGAATTTTGAGACCGCTACGAATGCGCAGGCATCGTTGAACCTGATCGACACGCAGATCAAGACGGTTTCTGCAGCCCGCGCCGACCTCGGTGCCGTGCAGAACCGCCTTGAATCAGCTATCAGCAACTTGAATGTTGGCAAGGAAAACCTGTCCGCAGCCACGTCACGCATCACTGATGTGGACATGGCTTCAGAAATGGTGGACTTCACGCGCTCCAACATCTTGGCGCAGGCAGGCACGGCCATGTTGGCCCAGGCCAACCAGTCCAACCAGGGCGTCCTGAAGCTGCTCGGCTAAATCGAGTAACTTACCGGGACTCCAAAGTTCCGGAGTGCAGGTCAGCTGGGGGTACGGACTCATCCGTACCCCCAGCTGTGCATGGTCCACTTTAAGATCTAACATCTCACTGCGAAAAGGAAGCTCCACATGGGCTTGGGAATCGACGGACTGTCCTCCGGATTGGACACAACGGCAATTATCAACGCGCTCATTGCCGCCGAGTCCCGCCCCCAGGCGCTGATGAAGAGCAGGGTTGTTACCGATACCGCTTTGGTCACTGCAATGCAGGCGCTCAACACTAAGTTTGCCGCACTGACCAGCCAAGCTGGGACGCTGGCGAAAACCGGAGGTCTGGACATGTTCCAGGCCACGTCCTCATCTGATGCAATCACCGCCAAATTGGGACCCGGTGCCGTGACTACCAGCCTGAATCTGAGTGTCAATACGTTGGCACGAGCACAGTCAAACGTCAGTGGTCCTATGACGGAGTGGCCGGCTAGCCCGGCCGTCATGACCTTTGTTAAAGGTGACGGTACCACCACCGAGGTCACCGCCGAGTCCACGTCCCTTGATGCAATGGCCTACGCCATAAACAGATCCGATGCGGGAATTTCAGCCGTCAAAATTGCCTCAGGTGTTGACGCCGATGGCGCCACGCAATACCGGCTCCAGCTCACTGCCAAGGACACCGGAGCCGCCAATGGCTTCGCAGCTCACCAGGGCACCGCCGCAGAGGTTGAGGCAGGGACTGCCGTACCCCTGACAAGCCCAGGGGCATGGACCACGCTACAAACCGGGCTGGATGCCAAAATGACACTTTGGGCTGGCACCGCTGCCGAACAGGTGATCACTTCGGCTAGTAACGCCTTCGCCGGGCTTGCTCCCGGACTGGACATCACCGTCAACAAAGTCTCGGCTGAGCCTGTCACGGTTGGCGCCTCACGTGACGCGGCCAAAGTAGCTTCCGCAGCCAAAGATTTCTCTAGCAATATAAACATCATCCTGGGTTCCATCCTGACCCAGTCGACTGTCACATCGGGAGCCGGCTCGGATGGGGCATCTGTCAAGGGCGGACTCTTTTCCGGGAACAGTACTGTTTCCGATGCCAAAACCAAGCTGTTCAACTCGGTTACATCTCCCATCAACGGGTTCTCCCCGGCGACAATTGGCTTCAACACCACAAAGAACGGTGACCTCTCCTTCGAACCAGACGTTTTTGCGTCAGCGTATGCCAAAGACCCGGTGGCTACCGAAAAGATGCTTCAAACTATGGCCTCGCGGGTGGAAGAAGCGGCCAAGTCGATTTCTGGCCCTGACGTAGGTTCACTGTCCCAAAGAGTCAAAGGTCAGCAATCGATCATCAATGATCTCAACACTCAAATTCTGGACTGGGATTCCCGTTTGATGACGCGTAGAGCGTCATTGCAGGCCGTCTACACGTCATTGGAGGTTCAGATGAGCAAGATGCAATCGCAGCAATCGTGGTTGACGGCCCAAATTAACTCCTTTGATGCGGCAGGCAAGAAATGATGAATGCAAGCAGCCGTAATAAGGCGCTGAACTCCTACCAGCGTGAGGCAATCCTCTCGGCAACCCCTGCGCGTCTCCTGACGATGCTTTATGACAGGTTGCTCCTGGATCTAGCTCGCGCGGAAACTGCGCAGAACGCCTCTGACTGGTCGGTGGCCAGTGATAACCTGCTGCATGCTCAGGACATCATCGGCGAACTCTCCGGATCCTTGCAACCGGAACTGTGGGCCGGGGCAGACCAGCTGCTGGGCATCTACAATTACGCGGGGACGGCGCTGATGAACGCCAATATCCGGCGTGATCCCGCGCTAACCCGCGAGTGCATCGATCTCCTTGAACCGCTTAGGCTCACCTGGCATGAGGCTGCGGCTCTGCCCTCCGGGATCCTCGCGGGTGTGCAGGCTGGCGGCTACACCTCGTGATTTGGCCGCGCGGAGAACGGTTCGTTGAACCAGCGCAACCCGCACCCGAAAGGATCCCGGCTCCGAGTCCGCCGGCAGAAAGTGGAGTGGCTGATTTGCCAGATCTGGTGGATGCAGGCCAGGAGCAGTGGGAAACTGTCCTGGCTGAGTTGGAAGAGCAACTGTCGGTGGCAGTGTTGCAGAACCGCGGCTGGGCTCCGCCGATGAATCTTAGCCCTTTGCCTGAAGCACTGCGTGAGCGGGCAAAGAATCTAGCTGAGCTACAGAACCAGATGATCCAAGCCTTGCAAAGCTCACGCGAAAGCACTGCCACAGAACTTGGAACGCTGAAAACAGTTCAGCGCGATGCACCCGCCATTTATCTTGACGTCATGGGCTAACTGCTTTCACGAACCCCGTCCGGCCGGGCGGAATGAGAGCAACTCACAAACAACTTAAAAATAGTGTGTATTTCTCTTACGGTACTTCCCAAGCTTCCGATAGTGACAGATGAGCTACGGACGGCTCGCCCCTCAGCCACGGACAGGCCTCAAGTTTTACATCAAGGAAGAGCTCAGTGCTTGATTCCGTGGTTACTGTGGCGCTTACGAGCGCCCTCGATGGATTGTCCATGCGCCAACGCGCCATTGCCGACAACATCGCAAACGTCAATACCCCCGGCTACACTGCCCAGCGGGTGAAATTCGAAGCCGCCTTGGCTGAATCCGTCAACCGCCGCGACGGTGATGTGCGCGCCACTACGGAACGTTCGGTGGAGCCAACCCAGCTCAACGGTAACAACGTCAACCTGGACACTGAGACGCTTTCAAATATAGAAACCGTGTTGCGGTACCAATTTGCCGCCCACGCGGTTAACAGCGAATTCAACTCCATGCGCACAGTTCTCAAGAGCCAATAAGTGAGCGACGCAATTGGCATTGCCTCCACCGGATTAACGCTGCACCGCAAATGGCTCGACGCCGTCTCTGACAACATCGCCAACGTCAATACCGTGACGGCCACAACCGAGGAAGCTTTCCGTGCCCGGTACATCATTGCTGAAGCAGGGGCAGGGGACTCGGGCGTTTACGTAGCTGGTGCGGCACGCGGTAGCGCAGAAGGACGAATGACCTTTGAACCCGACCATCCATTGGCGGATGAGGGCGGTTATGTCCGGTACCCCGATATTGATATGGCGTCCCAAATGGGCCAGTTGATCATGGCCCAGCGTGGATACCAAGTCAACGCTTCAGTGGTAGACCGAGCCAAAGTTATGTACGAATCCGGATTGCAGATTGGAAAGTAGCCGATGAGTGTTTCTGGAATTGAAGGCGTACAGGCCAGCATCGGAACGGGGTATATGCCTCAAGTGCAACCCAGTACCGACAACGGTGCCTTTGGCGACTCATTGACGGGGGCGCTGAGTGATTTGCAGGGATTGCAGTCCACCTCGAACACCATGGCGGTCAAGGCCGCAACGGGAAGTCTGGATGATATTCATCAAGCCACGATTGCATCAGCCAGGGCCGCCGTGACCTTGGAGTTGGTCTCCACACTGCGCATCCGCGGTGTCGACGCATTCAACGAGATCATGAGGATGCAGGCCTGATGCCGCCGTTTCTCACCGCTTTTCCAGCTCGTTTTTCCGGCATGGCCAAGGGTTTCACCATGGCCCAAAAGACTTTGGTGGTTATTGGGTTGGCTGTTTTGGTACTAGGCAGCGTGGCCTTGTTTAGTTGGGTCACGAAACCCAGCTATGCCCCGCTATTTTCCTCTTTGGCACCGGCCGACGCCAATGCCATTGTTACGCAACTTAAAACTGATAATGTGCCCTACCAACTAGTTAACGGCGGTGCCACCATTTTGGTGCCGGACGCCAATGTTTATGACCAGCGTCTTAAGGCTGCCTCCGCGGGTCTTCCTGCGGCAACCACGGCAGGTTACTCACTGCTGGACAGTATGGGTGTGACGTCATCGGAGTTTCAACAAAACATCACGTACAAACGTGCCATGGAGGGAGAACTAGCACAAACCATCATGGCGATGAAGGGCGTGACTATGGCCTCCGTAAAATTGGCGGTCCCTGAACAAACAGTGTTCACGGCCACCAAGCAGGACCCCACCGCGTCAGTGTTCGTGGAAACCAGCCCTGGTGTCAGCCTCTCCGATGATCAGGTCAACGCGATTGTGCACCTCACGTCATCCTCGGTAGAGGCTTTGAAGCCAGCAAACGTTTCCGTTGTTGATGCGGCGGGGGCCGTGCTTTCGGCCGCAGGAAATGGTGCCACTGGAAGCGGTGGAAAACAGGCCCAAGCCTACGAGCAACGCGTTAGTGCTGCTGTGCAGTCCATGCTGGATACGGTAGTTGGTCCAGGTAATTCCAGTGTGACTCTCTCAGCCACCATGGACAACGCTTCTACGGACAGAATGAAAGAGTCCTTCACCTCTCCGGAAGGTGCACCAGCCCTGAACGAGTCGACCTCCAGCGAGAAAGGCACGGGCGGTGCTGGGTCAGGAGCTGGCGTACTAGGTCCAGATAACATTGCTGTTCCCGGCGGTGCTGGTGATGCTGGCGGAACCTCGGAGTCGAATAAAACAACCAAGAACAACGCCATCGACAAGGTAACGGAAAATACCGTTATACCTGCTGGGAATGTCCAGCGGCAGTCGCTGGCAGTCGCCGTCGACACAGCCGCAGCGGCCAAAATCGACGCAGCAACTTTGACGGAAATGGTCTCAATGGCCGCCGGGTTAAACCCGGGTCGCGGAGACACTGTCAGCATGAAGGTAGTGCCTTTCTCCACAGCTCAGTCCGAGGCTGCCCAAGCTGCCCTTGATGCAGCCAAGGCCGAAGCGGGTGCGGCGAAGACCGCAGAAACATGGCGCAATCTGGGCATTGCTGCGGTATTGCTCCTGCTGCTGCTGGTGGTAATTGTCATTTATGCACGCAAAAATCGTCGTCAGGTGCGTGAATTAGTAGACCTCGGTGAGCAGAGCCGGCAGCTGGTCTCGCTGACAAAGCTTCCTGCTGATCCTGAACCTGCCACGACTGCACTCACGGCAATTCCCGTACCCGCTGCCCTGCCTGTGGCCGAAAGTAGCGACGCCGATTCCAAGCGAGCATCTTTGGAGGCGCTGGCCGGTGCGGATCCGCAAAAAACTGCCGGACTATTGCGCTCGCTCATGGATGAAAAAGTGGGTGTCTGATGGCTTCGGTGCCGGTGACAGTTAACCAGAAGCCGGCAACACCACTGACAGGGACTCAAAAGGCCGCAGCCGTGCTCATGCAGTTTTCACAAACAGCGGCGGCTGCCGTCATGTCGCATCTGTCGGAGAGTGAGGCGGAGGCCATTGTCTCAGAGATAGTGAAGATGCGGCGCGTTCAGGCAGATGTTGCTGACGCTGTTATTAATGAGTTTCACGATATCGCCGTCAGCGGGCGGCGTGCAGCCCAAGGCGGACGCGACTTTGCCGCAGGTCTGCTTGCGGCATCATTTGGCAGCGAAAAAGCGGCCGGAGTCATGGACAGGCTGGCCTCGTCACTGGCCGGAAAGCCGTTTGAATTCTTAGACGACGCCGAACCGGGACAGTTGCTGTCCCTGCTGGAAGATGAGCTGCCGGCCACTATTGCGTTGGTGCTGGCCCATCTGCGTCCCGACCGCGCCTCTGCCACCTTGGCCGGCCTGACTGGCGGGCTGCGCACCGACGTGGCGCAGTCCATCGCAACAATGGGTTCAGCCACCCCAGAAGCTGTAGGGATCGTTGCGGGCATGCTCAAACAGCGCGCGCTGGCCGTTGTGGCACCGCGTGAACAGATGGCGGTGATCGGCGGGATTCAACCGTTGGTTGAAATCATTAACCGCTCCGATGTGGCAACTGAACGTGCGCTCCTGGAAGAGTTGGAACTGCGGGATCCGGAACTCGCAGAAGAAGTACGCTCGCGCATGCTCACATTCACTGACCTGGTGAAACTGGACAACCAGGACGTGCAGCTGGTGCTTCGCGGTATTCCTGCCAACACGCTTGCGCTGGCAATGAAGGGGGCTCCAGCCGCTGTCTTGGAAGCCATTCGATCCAATATTTCTGAGCGCAACCGTGAACTGCTTGAATTTGAACTTGAGGCACTCGGTCCCGTGCGAAGTTCAGAAGTGGAGCAGGCGCGGGCAGATATTGTACGGATCATCCGTGAACTCGAGGCTAATGAAGAGATCACAGTGCGTCGAGGGGATGAAGATGACATTGTCTACTAACCATTCGGTACCGCGCCCAGCGGTGTTCCCAGTAGTAGCTACTTCGGCCCAAGCCCACGCCCTACAGGAAGCAAAATCCAGCGGATTCACCCAAGGCCACGCCGCCGGCTACGTGGCTGGATTGCAACGTGCTGAACAGGAGGCTGCGGCACAAGCGAAACAACAGAACATGGAACACGAGGTGCTGCTGGCCACGTTGGAAACTCGGCAAACAGAGGGTCTGGGCGCCCTGAACCTGGCCATCGCCGCGCTCACGAACCGCACCGTGCCGGTTCTAGCGCACGCAGAACAAGCTCTTTTTGGATATGCCCTTGAACTGGCGCAGGCACTGCTGGGCCATGAGCTGCGGGACGGGGAAACATCCGCACGGGCCGCACTGGCGCGTGCCTGCGCACGGGCTCATACCGAAATACCAGTGAGTATCCGAATGAATCCTGCGGATATTGCAGCGCTGCCCAACTCCGATTTTCCTGACGGCGTGGCCATCCAAAACGATGCAAGCATCGGCAGGGGCGACGCCATTGCCGAATACGCCGACGGATTCCTTGATGCTCGGCTTGCCACAGCCTTGGACAGGGCCCGATCCGCACTGCTGGGCGATTTTCTGCCGGCCAGCGAATTGACCGCGGACGCACCTGTTCTGGACGCCCTAGTTCCCGGTGCCCAAGCGCCCACTGCCGCGGCGGCGAACGCTCATGCAGCGCCGCTCATGACGGGACGGTCATGAGGACCGCTACTCTCACCGGCTCCCATCGGATGGCAACGGCCGTACGGGCAGCTGCGCCCGAAAGAGTAGGCGTGGTGACAGGTGTTGTTGGATTAGCCGCCCAGGTCAGCGGCCTACGCTGCGCTGTGGGGGACATGGTCACTATTGGTGAGCGCAACCCCGTGGATGCTGAAGTGGTCGCCGTGGCGGCAGGTAGCGTGCGGATCATGCCGCTGGCACCCATGAACGGTATTGGCGAAGGTGACCTGGTGAGGGCCAAACAAGTCCCCCTCTTGGTTCCCACGGGGGACGGGCTTTTGGGCAGGGTTATTGATGGGCTTGGCCGCCCTATCGACGGGCTCGGCCCCTTACAAGGCGTGACAGGGGTGCCGCTGGAAAACAAGTCACCCAATTCCATGCAGCGGGCCCGCATCACCACGCCCTTGCAGACCGGGGTGCGGGTTTTGGACACCATGACCACCACGGGGCGCGGCCAACGTTTGGGGCTTTTTGCTGGTTCCGGAGTGGGCAAGTCTTCCCTGCTCTCGATGATTGCCCGCGGCACCGAGGCGCAGGTGTCAGTCATCGCGTTGGTGGGGGAACGCGGGCGTGAGGTGCGCGAATTTTTAGAGGACGATCTGGGTCCTGCAGGCCTGGCACGCTCGATCGTTGTGGTGTCCACAAGTGACGAACCAGCCCTGCTGCGCCTGCGTGCCGCATTCACTGCAACCCGGATAGCGGAGTCGTTCCGGGAACGCGGGGATGATGCCATGCTCATGATGGATTCGTTGACCCGGGTGGCAATGGCGCAACGCGAGATAGGCTTGTCCGTTGGTGAGCCGCCAGCAACACGAGGGTACCCGCCGTCGACCTTTTCTGTCCTAGCGCGACTGCTGGAACGGGCCGGCACCGACAAAGTGGGATCCGTCACCGGCCTGTACACGGTGTTGGTGGATGGTGATGATCACAATGAGCCGATCGCTGATGCCGTCCGCTCAATCCTCGACGGTCACGTGGTGTTGGAACGCAAATTGGCGGTGGCAGGGCATTTCCCAGCCATCGACGTGCTTGCCTCCATCTCACGTGTGGCTTCCAAGGTGTGTGCCCCCGGGCAGAAGAACGACGCCGGCACCTTGCGTAAGGTGTTGGCGGCACGGGCCGCGGCCCAGGACCTGATAGACGTTGGCGCGTACCAGGCAGGGAGTAACCACTTGGTGGATGCGGCCGTTCAGCACGGTGCGGCGATCAACGATTTTCTTCAACAAAGTATGGACGAACAAATTCCGGCCCCACAATCGTGGGCACAGCTTCGCGCTTTATCCACCATGATTTCAGGAGCATAAATGGGCAGCACATTCCGTCTGGCCGGTCTCTTACGGTTCCGTCAGGCGCAAGAGGAACAGGCAGCGGCGTCTTTGGCGCAAGCAAATGCGCGGCGTAAGGAACAGCGCGAGCACGTGAGTAAAGTGCGCGGCACTCTGGCAGCTGCGCCATCCAACGCCGGATCTGCTGCCGCTTTGCGGGCCACGGCCGCGGCGCGTTCGTCTTCACGGAGCATGTTGTTGGAGTTGGCAGCGCTGACCCACTCAGTGGAGGAGGCTGCCTCGAATGCTGAGAAAGATTTACTGACTGCCAAAAAATCTGCTGCATCACTGGAAAAATTAGCCGACCGTCACGAAATGGACCGCCAGGAACTGTTACTCCACGATGAACAGCTCTTCCTGGACGAGCTGGCAGTTTCGCGCGCAACCAGCCAAGATGACGCGGGCACCGCTACAAGCCTGCGGGTGAACCGATGAGGTCCATCGATACATTGACCACCATGTCAGCGGGTGGGCTCGGTGGCCGCGGTGCCGCGCACTCCTCAACGGAGGGATCTGGGACGAGCTTTGGTGCGTCCCTGCAAGATGCCTTGAAGCATGGGTTGGGAAACAAGACGGGAGGGCTGCAGAACACCGGCACCAGCACCGTTGACGTGGAAGATAATGCACCCAATGACGCGAATTCCCGAGTCGGAGCCGGCTCCCCGGATTCTTCGCCCGAGTCTGCCCAGGGTCTGCCAGCTGGCACTGTTGATGCCTCGATTTCAGACTTTTGGGCCGCAGTCATGCAGCCGGCGGATCCGGCTCTGCCGGCAATAACAGTGCCGGCAACTCCGGATGGTGTTGTTGCCGGAGCAGAAGAGGGCCTTGACGGCACCGGTGTTGGCGCGGAAGCCGGAACTTTGGATTCCGAGGCTGATTCTTCCGCGTCCATTGCATTTGGCGGCACCGCACCCGGGGCCGCTGCAACCGCGCCCGCGACACCCGGTGCCACGGCACCCGAGCGCCTTGCCTCCGGGCATGCAGGCGAAGCCGCAGCGGGAAGTGGCCAGCAAAATCCCCAGCAGTCACACGGTCCGGTCACGCCTGAGGGTGCAAAGACACCTGTTTCCTTAACTCCCCTTGCGCAGGGCGCTGACACAATACTGTCGCCGGCGGGGTCAGCCAGTGCGGCCGCTGCGAATGCGATGGCAGAAACTGGCTCTAAGCCAACTCTCGTTACAGAGGCGGGAAGCCCCGCGCTGAGCCCCGGCAACTCGGCAAGTCAGAGAGTAATTCCTGTTGCAGAGCAAGAGGTAGGCGGTCCGGAGGCTCCGCCCATCCCCGCATTATCTGCAGTGGCCGCGACACCGCCGCAGGCTCCGGTCCAGACTTCCGCCGCGGCGCCGGTTGCGGCACACGGACATACGCCCGCGCCAGCGTTAGTTGAACAACTGGCACGTCCGCTATTCACGCTGGCCGGAGCCCCCCTGGGGGAGCACGTCATGAAAATCAGTGTGGTCCCTGATGCTCTTGGACCAGTCACCGTAAGGGCTCAGTTGAGCGCCGACGGGATACACATTGAACTAATCGCCGCAAGTGACGCGGGCAGGGAGGGGCTGCGGGGCATCCTTTCCGACCTGAGACGGGATCTTGCCGCCGGGGGGATGGCATCTTCGCTGTCATTGGGCAGCGGGAACTCCCCTGCAAACCAGGGTGAGCAACGCAATTCCCAAACGGTGACAAGTCCGTGGAGCAATAGCACGGCACTAAAGACCGATCAAGACCCGAACCCGCAGGGTCCTATGCCCCCTGCGCCCGCGGGCGCAATAAATAATTCACTGGACATCACCGTATAGAAAGGCAGGCAAACCATGAGCGAATATTCGATTGCCCCATTGACGCCATCTGGCAATTCCATGCAGCCGCCCACAGCGGTGGATGGGATCAACAACATCCCCGGTCGGCGTGATCCTAAACAAGTCATGGACTCCGAAGTGTTCATGAACCTTCTTGTTGCCCAGTTGCGCCATCAAGACCCATCCTCGCCGATGGACACAAACGAAATGATTAGTCAGACCACCCAACTGGCCACCATGGAAAAGCTGACCAATATGGACAAAACGGCTACGGAGAGTTTCTCTCTCCAAATGCGCACCGCAGCAGCAGCACTGATTGGCGAGCAGGTCAGTTGGCAAGATGCTGACGGCACAGCACACAGTGGGATTGCCTCTTCGGTGTCCTTCATCAACGCGGTCCCGCAAGTCAGTGTCGGGGGGAAAATGATTCCTTTGGACCACATATCCGGAATAACCAGTACGGGAAAACCTGAACCCGTTTCCATCTAACTGCCACTAGTCTGCACAGGCACCACTTTTATCAACCAGCTTGACCCTTACCCACCAAGTACAGAAAGGCTTCACATCATGCTTCGTTCCTTGTATTCCGGAATCTCCGGTCTTCGCGCACACCAAACCATGCTTGACGTCACCGGCAACAACATTGCCAACGTCAACACGGCCGGTTTCAAGTCCTCCACGGTCCAGTTCCAAGACACACTGTCCCAGGTGGCTCGTTCCGGCTCCGCAGCTCAAGCACAGGCTGGCGGAACAAACCCCGCACAGGTGGGTCTGGGTGTCCAGGTGGCAGGTATCTCCACTAACTTCTCCCAAGGTTCAGCCCAAGCAACTGGCCGTTCCTCTGACATGATGATCTCCGGCGACGGATTTTTCATTACTGCCAAAGGCGGAGAGCAGCTTTATGCGCGTGCAGGGTCGTTCGACTTCGATTCGCAGGGCCGCCTGGTCTCACCCGACGGTGCCTTGCTGCAGGGTTGGTCCGCAGTCAATGGAGTCGTCAACACCGGGGCGGGACTGGGCAACATTTCCATTTCCAAGCAGATGGTGTCTGACGCATCCCGCACAACGAGCGCCACGCTAGGTGGGAACCTGCCCGACGATGCTATTGCCGGCACCGTACAGACACGCGACATGAAGGTGTTTGACGACGCAGGCAATCCCCGGAACGTTTCGCTGACATTTACCCGCACCGGGACCGGTTGGGACGTAACCGGTGCCGATACGAACGCACCCGGTGGAGCCGCTACAGGCGCCACGGCACTGACTTTCACCAATGGTGCCCTGACCGGCGGCGGAACAATGAACATTGGCGGGTTGAGTGTCAATATGGGCGCCGTGACCGGGTTCGCTCAAATGAGCACACTTGCCGTCACTGCAACCGATGGAAGTGCCGCCGGCACCTTGGACTCCTTCAGCATGGGAACGGACGGCACCCTGACAGGAACGTTCAGCAACGGTGGAAACATGGTGATCGGCCGCATAGCCTTAGCTAACTTCACCAACGCCGGTGGTTTGGAAAAAGCCGGCTCCTCCTCCTACCGTGCCACGGCATCATCTGGAGCGGCGGCGGTTGGAACAGCCGGGTCCAACGGCTTGGGCTCCTTGGCTAGTGGCTATGTGGAAATGTCAAATGTGGACCTTTCTCAGGAATTCACCAACCTGATCGTTGCCCAGCGTGGCTTCCAGTCCAACGCCCGCATCATCACCACCTCGGATGAAGTGCTGCAGGAATTGACGCAACTCAAACGCTGATAAGGATGCTGCCCTGACAATGGCGCAGTGCGTGAACTGGACTTCCATATTTTATGGACTTCACTTCAGGCGCTGCGCCACATCTGTTTAAGGGGCACCTGTGTACGCAGGGTGGCAATTGATCTCTTGGTCATCTGACCCGACCGCGCCGTTTTCTAACCAATAGCGCGGGTCAGCCGACAGTAGCGTTTGATGGACGGCTGGCGTCCCAATGAACTAAGGATGAGCCCTTGATCAGTGTCACCCGTTTGGACGGGCGAGAGTTTGCGCTGAACCCAGACTTGATTGAACGAATCTTCGAGTCTCCGGACACAACTGTGGTCATGGCCGATGGGGCGAACTACATTGTTACCGAATCAATGGCAGCCATCATTGAAAAAATTGTCCGCTTCCGTGCTCGCATCATCTCGATGGCCCATGACTACTCCGAGGATGAGATCGAATTGCCGGCGCCACCTAAATTAAGCATTATCCACCCTTCCGGAAATCCCACCACGTCAGGATCGTAAAGCGATGGATCCCGCAACAATACTCGGTCTGCTCATCGCCTTCGGTGCCTTGTTTGGCATGATCACTTTGGAGGGCGCCAGTGTCACAAGCGTGACGCTCCCGGCCCCCATGCTGCTGGTTCTGGTTGGCACCATCGCCATTGGCGTGGCTGGTTCGACCTTGAAGGATGTTGTGCATGCCGCAAAGTCACTTCCCAGAGCATTTTTAGCTAAACCTCCGAAACCTGGGGAGAGTATCGAGCAGGTCGTGGCGCTGGCAGACAAGGCGCGTCGGGAGGGACTGCTGTCTCTTGAAGCTGCCGCGGCCGAGACTAAAGACCCGTTCTTGCGCGATGCGTTGCAGAACATTGCGGACGGTACCGATGGGGAAGATCTGCGCGAGCTCTTGGATGATGCCGTTGAAACTAAGATCAAAAGTGATCATACGGCCTCTAAATTCTTTACAACTTTGGGTGGTTACGCACCCACCGTGGGCATCATTGGCACAGTTGTTTCGCTGACGCACGTACTGGAGAATCTCTCGAATCCAGAAGAGCTGGGACACATGATTGCTGCAGCGTTTGTGGCTACACTTTGGGGTTTGCTGTCCGCAAACTTCATCTGGCTACCTATTGGTTCACGATTGAGCCGGCTCTCGGAGCTGGAAGTGGACCGTATGACTCTCATTACCGAGGGTGTCTTGGCTGTGCAGGCAGGGTCCCAGCCCACCCTGTTGCGTGAGCGGTTGACAGCCATGGTTCCCGCATACCGCCAACAGGGTGGCAAGAAAAATACACGTGGTAAAGCCCAAGACCGCGATGCAGCATGAGTCAGGGACGTAAAACTGCCCGCAAGCGGAGGGGTAAACCGGAAGAGAGCCACCCGGATGAGCGCTGGATGGCTTCCTACATGGACATGGTCACTGTTTTGATGTGCATGTTTATTGTCCTTTACGCCATGTCCACAGTGGATGATGTGAAGTATGAGAAACTTCGTGACTCGCTAGCCAGTGGCTTTGGCCAGGTGAATGTTGGGAAGGTGGATACTGCCTCTGGAATCGTGGTGCCACCCGAAGATGTGGGCAAGGAAGGTACTTTAACGAACACTCCTCTAGACCGAGCGGTGACCGAGGTTGATCGCCTCACTGCGCTGAAGGAGGCCATGCGCGTGGGGCTGGAGACAAACGGACTGGCTGAGAACGTAGAGTTTCAGATCGACCACCGTGGATTGAGCGTAAAGCTAGTTGGCTCGCAGTCATTCTTTCGTCCAGACAGTCCAGAACTATCCTCCCGTGCTACAGCCGTACTGGATACGATCGCCCCCACACTGCTGTCCTCCGGTCTGGATATTTCTGTTGAGGGTCACGCCGCCGACGCCATCACCAACTACCCCTCAGTGTGGGAGTTGTCCGCAGAACGCGCCGTCGGTGTGGTGCGTCACCTTGTGGAGCGCCGAAATCTGCCCGGCGCCAAGGTTGCTGCGATCGGCTACGGAAGTACACGCTCTGTCAATGACAACTCCACTGAATCTTTACGCGAACTAAACAGACGCGTTGACATAGTGGTGCTATCCAACCAGCCCGAGGAAGTTCGTGCGCTAATTCCAGAAGTATTGAAAGCAAAAGCTGTTCCTTCCTAACGCATGTCTTGGTTGTGCCGATAGTGACAGATATGGCTGACCCTTACCTTCCTTCCTCCCTGCCCGCTCCGTGGGCGAAAAGGGTGGTTGAGGTCTACGATTTTCGGCGGCCTACAACTTTGGCTCGCGAGCACAGTCGTGTGCTGGAACTCGCCTTCGAAACCTTCGCTAGGCAGTGGGGTACGCAACTAACCACCAAAATCCGGGCGGCTTCCTCCGTTATCACCGAACAGGTGACAATGGAGACCTACGATGAATATGCTGCCGGGTTGCCCGCGTCCACCGCAATGGTACTTTTCTCCCTTGGTGGGCAAGAGTCCAAAGGTGTCATTCAGTTCCCCGCAGAAGCGGCATTGAGTTGGATCACCCGCATGCTCGGCGGAGGGTCTGCTGTACCGATCCCTGACCGTAAATTCACCCAAATCGAGCACGCGCTGGTCACACGGCTGATGGAAGATGCCTTAGAGGACCTCAGGTACTCCTTTGGGTCCCTACTCGTTGAGACACCTGCCGTTGAAGGGATCCACTTCAACTCCCAGTTTGCCCAGGCTGCCGCTACGAACACACTCATGATTGTTGCCGGTTTTACAGTGCGAATGGGCGACCTGAGCTGGCGTGCCACGATTGCGTTGCCTGCCGAGGTTTTAGTGCAGCAGTTGGGAAGCCACAATCCGATCAGCGATGCCGCTGCGGCGCCCGAACAGTTGCGCGCCCAGCTAGGCGGGGTGCCTGTTGATGTTGCGCTGGCGCTAACTCCGGTGCCGGTCACCCCGGACACCATTTTGAACTTGGCGGTGGGTGATGTTTTGAACCTTCCTCATCCCACCAACAGACCTTTTGACTTGACCGTTGGGGGTAAGCCCGTTGCCTGTGCCATCGGCGTGACGCATGGCTCACGCAAAGCCGGGCAGATTGTTACTATCGAAGAGAGAAACCCATGAGTATGAATCCGGTCAAGCTGGCGGTGGCCAACGCACTGGCAAGTGCACTGCCCTCCACAACGACCTTGAGCGTTAATCTCGCTGATAGCGCCGCTGCGCCAGCCGGAACTGTCGGGTTTCTCGTGGATTATGTGGGGCCCCAAACCGCGGAACTTGCTGTGCTGCTCTCTGAGCGGGCCGTGCAAGCCGTGCGAGCGGCTGGTGGCGCTGGAAGTTTTGCGCTGGTAGATGTTATGCGTCCCGCTTTCGAGGCCGCCACGGCGCAACTTGGCTCCGGCGTTCTTGGGGAAGTGTCAGAAAGCTCTTCTGCGGCCCATTTCAAGGGCGTGGACACAACAGTATTCGAACTGAACGATGCGGGCAGCGGCTTCGATAACCAAGAGCCCTACGCATGGGTGGCGCTTAAGTTTCGTGACTCTGCTAGTCAAGGCGCCGGAGGGCTGAGCGCGGCAAAACTTGGGCGTATTCACGATGTTGAAATGGCCTTGTCTGTGGTCATCGGGCGCACGCGAATGAGTGTGGCCCATGTGCTGGGATTGGAACCAGGTCAGGTAGTGGACCTTGACCGTTCCGCCGGATCCCCCGCGGACGTGTTGCTGAATGGACGCTTGATAGCCCATGGTGAAGTTGTTGTTGTGGATCAGGATTACGCAGTGCGGATCACCAAAATTTTGGACACAGCAGAGACGGTCGGCTAGATGGATGCATTCCTCCTGGTCATCCGGGTAGGACTATCTCTAGGTGTAGTCATGGTCCTCCTCTGGATGGCCCAGAAACGATTTTCAAAGGTCGGACGCTCCGCAGAACAGTCCGATCTTGCTGTGGTTGTTCGCAAAAGTGTTGGGCCAAAGGCCTCAGTGGTGGTCGTGGAATCTGACGGGCTGCGTTTTATGCTTGGGGTCACCGAACATTCGGTCAACGTTTTACACAGCAGCGAGGCACCCGAACCGGCGCCGGTACCATCACAAGCAATGGATCACGGGGAGGATCCTGCCTTTGCTGCGCTACTGAAGTCCGCTGGTGAGCCGGCCCTTCGCCGGGATAGCGCAACCCGCAAACTTCGGCACAGCACAGCTACAGGATCCATGCATGGATCGATCTTTGCTCGCAGCACATGGGTCCAGGCAGGTGCCGCTGTGCGCAAGGGCTTGAATCTGTGACCCGGCCCTTCGCGCACTCGCGCAGTTACCTCCGGATGGCTGCCTTAGCCTTCTCGGTGCTTGTCGTGTTGTATTTGCTGTTGATCTCCACATCCATTTCCGCACATGCCTTGACGGGCATGCTCCCGATGGATCCCGTGGACCCGACCCCGCCCACAGATCCAACCCCGCCAGGGGAGAGCGACGGCGTCAACGTCACTGTCAATGGTCTGACAGGCAGCCCCAGCTCCTCCATCGTCACATTGTTGGCGGTCACTTTATTGTCAGTTGCTCCGGCACTGCTGCTGATGATGACCTCTTTCACGAAGATCTTTGTGGTTCTGGCCATGGCTCGCAACGCCGTCGGGCTTCCATCAATTCCGCCCAACCAGGTGCTGGCCGGGCTGGCGCTATTTTTGTCACTGTTCATCATGGCGCCGACTCTGACCGAGATCAATAACATTGCCGTGCAACCGTTCCTCGACGGAAGCATCGACATCAGCCGGGCGTTTGAACTTGCCGGAACACCGTTGCGCCAATTCATGCTCCCGCATACCCGTGAGGCGGATATCGCTCTCATGACCCGGGCCGCCGAACGGGAAAATCCGGACACACCAGAGACAGTTCCAATGCTGACGTTGATCCCGGCCTTCATGATTTCTGAGCTACGTGCCGCTTTCATTATTGGGTTCGTTATTTTCATTCCATTTTTGATCATCGACCTTGTGGTTGCCTCAGCGCTGATGTCGATGGGCATGATGATGCTTCCGCCGGTGATGATCTCGTTGCCGTTCAAGATTCTCCTGTTCGTGTTGGTGGACGGCTGGGGCCTGATCATTACTTCTCTTATTCAAAGTTATGCAGGTGGGCCGTGAATTCTGCTGAAGTCCTAAATATTGCCGTACAGGCCTTGTGGGTGGCGGCGAAGCTGTGTGCCCCCATCCTGATCACGGCTCTTGTCGTGGGGTTTTCCATTTCGCTGGTGCAATCCATCACACAGATTCAAGAGGCCACACTGTCTTTTGTTCCCAAGGCAGCCGCAGTGGTGATTGCGTTGGTAATTTGTGGGCATTGGATGATTACCGAGATCGTCACTTTCACGCATCAACTCTTTGACAAACTCCCCGCGCTGCTGGCTGGTTAGGCACAGAAGCTATGAACATTCCCGTTGAACTGGCGTGGTTGGAGGCCGCGCTGCTGGCTGTTGTGCGTGCCACAGCCTTCATTGTTATTGCACCACCTTTTTCTTACAACGCCATCCCGTTGCGAATCAAAGGCATGCTGGCTCTGGGTCTGGGTCTTGCCATGAGTAATCGGGTGGTGGTTGGGCCCGAGGTGAGCGAGGTGGGCCCTTTTGTTACCGCTGTCATCTTGGAAGTTGTTGTGGGCGCGGCCTTGGGATTCTTGGTGTACGTGGTGTTCGCTGCGGTGCAGTCTGCCGGATCCATGATCGATTTGTTTGGCGGATTTTCTATGGCTCAGGCATTCGATCCACAGTCCATGGTCAATGGAGCCCAATTCACCCGGTTATTTCAAATGACAACGTTGGCACTGTTGTTTGCCTCTGATGGCTATCAGCTCATTATCGGTGGTCTGGCTCGATCCTTTGACGCCATCCCAATCGGTGGGGGATTGGATTTGACGAACCCCGCCGACGCCATGGTGGGCGCTGTGACACAAATGTTTTTAGCCGCTGTGCAGATTGCTGGTCCGCTGATGGTGGTGCTCTTTCTTGCTGATGCAGGGTTGGGTTTGCTCACGCGTGTGGCACCCGCCTTGAATGCTTTTGCATTGGGATTTCCGCTAAAGATCATGCTGACGCTTACTTTGGGTGGGCTAGTGCTGATGGCATTGGGCCCGGTGGTTGCGGCTTTGGTGACCACAGCCATGACGCAGTTGTCGGGGGTGATCAGCCGTGGCGGATGAACCCAGTGGGGAAAGAACCGAAGAAGCCACCGACAAACGTATGCGGGAGGTGCGCGAGAAAGGCCAGCTTTCGCGTTCCCAGGATCTAACAGCGTGGGTTGGTGTGGGGGCTGCCGCTCTCTTGATACCGGGTGTGATCTCGCGCGCCTCCAATGAGTTAGCCGAACAAATGTTCACGGTTACGGCCATGGCCGCCAATCCGGAACCAGAGGCAGCAGTGCGGGCCATGGAGGACGCCTTTATGTCCTTGACCAATATTCTAGGAATGCTGTTTGTTGGTGTTGTGGTGGCAGTCCTGGCGGCTGCAGTGTTGCAGGGTGGAGTGCGGTTTAAAAAATTCAAACCCAAATATGAACAATTTAACCTCCTCAAGGGCCTAAAAACCGTGTTTGGGACGCAGGCGCTGTGGAATGGGGCCAAAGCGTTGCTGAAGACAGCCGTCGTCGGACTTGTATTGTTCATTGTCATCGAAGGGCTAACATCGACGCTCTTGCGTTCCTCCGGTGCCCTGCCCATTTCAGAACTGCTATCCACAGCCGGTGCGGGACTTGTTCAATTGATCCAGTACGCGGTTACCGCTGGAATGCTCTTGGCTGTGGCTGACGTTTTTGTTGTTTCCCGGCGAAATCGAAAACGGACGCGAATGACCAAAAAAGAGGTTAAAGATGAGCACAAGAGCACCGATGGTGATCCACTGGTAAAGTCGGCCCGTCGCCAACGCCAGTTGAGTATGGCTCGGAACCGCATGATGGGCGCGGTGGCGACGGCCGACGTCGTGCTGGTAAACCCCACCCACGTAGCCGTGGCACTGCGTTATGAGCCCGGTAAATCAGCTCCCCGCGTTGTGGCCAAGGGTGCGGATCGGGTTGCTCTGCGCATCCGCGCCGAGGCCGAGGCCAAAAAGGTGCCGGTCGTTAAAGACATTCCGCTGGCCCGCGCCCTACACGGCTCCTGTGAGCTGGGAGCTGAAATTCCGGTGGCACTGTACAACCAGGTAGCAGCCGTCTTGGCCTTCGTCATGGCGCTGAAGAAGCGTGGTGGCTCCGCCGGAACCCACCAGATATTAGCTGCCGGATCAAGCATTCCTCCGAGTCTGGTCCCGGTATGAATAGCAACGCCGCCGTATTGTCCCGTCCTTCCAACCTAAGGAAACCGCTGTGAACCGCAACGTGTCAAGCATGGCCATCCCCATGGGTGTGGTGGGCATTGTGCTGCTGCTTGTGGTGCCCATTCCCACCATTTTGTTGGACATACTGATCATCATCAACATCGTGTTTGCACTTTTGGTGCTCATGAACACCATGTTTGTGCAGAAACCTCTTGACTTCTCCGTATTCCCGTCGCTGCTGTTGGTTGCTACGTTGTTCCGGCTGGGCTTGAATGTTGCTTCAACTCGTCTAGTTCTGGGACAAGCCCATGCGGGGGCGGTCATCCAGGCTTTTGGTGAAGTGACAATTGGTGGAAACCTCATCATCGGGGCCGTGATTTTCCTGATTCTTGTGGTCATTCAGTTCGTCGTGGTCACTAAGGGTGCCGAGCGAGTAGCCGAGGTTGGTGCCAGGTTCACTCTGGACGCCATGCCAGGAAAGCAGATGGCGATTGATGCGGACCTCAACACGGGTTTGATCACTGACGCCGAAGCTAAGGACCGCCGGGCGGAAGTATCCGCCGAGGCTGATTTCTACGGTTCTATGGATGGAGCATCGAAGTTCGTCAAGGGTGATGCAATAGTCGGCATCATCATTATCTTGATCAACCTCATTGGTGGAATTGCAATTGGCCTGGGCCAGCGCGGTATGGAAATCTCCGACGCCTTGCACACCTATTCCATGCTGTCCATGGGCGACGGATTGGTCTCGCAGATCCCCGCGCTGCTCATGGCCGTGGCTACAGGCATGATTGTCACCCGCTCCAATGCTTCTGCCGATCTAGGAACGACGGCGGCCGCACAGCTAACGCAATCACGTCCGGCTTTGATGGTGGCTGGCATTGCGGCGATCATCATGGCACTGATCCCCGGTATGCCAGCGCTTTTGTTCCTAAGTGTTGGTGCACTGATGCTGTTCATGGGTCAGCGGGTTAAATCCGCGGAAAAAGCTGCGGCTCAGGCATTGGCTTTGGAGTCTTTGCCTTCTGCTGCGCCCGTAGAAACTACGCAGGACATCCTTGAACAAATGCGGGTTCAGCCCCTCGAGATCCAACTGGCCACTGATTTGGTGGACTTGGTGAACGGATCCGCCGATGATCTGCTGGCCCGCATCCGGGCCCTGCGGCACAAAGTTGCCATGGAACTGGGAATCGTGGTGCCACCGGTGAGGACGCGAGATCACGTGGAACTGCCGCTATCTAGCTATGTCATCCGCATTGCGGGAGTGGAGGCCGGCCGTGGCACCGCCCCACCCGGTCGGGTGCTGGCGCTGGGAGATAATCTAGCGGGCTTGCCGGGCACCCCCACTGTGGAGCCGGTCTTTGGGCTGGCAGGGAAATGGGTACCGGCAGAAATGCGGCACAGTGCGGAAATGGCTGGTGCCACGGTTGTGGACCGTGTCTCGGTCCTTGTCACCCACCTTTCCTCCGTTGTCAGTGCCAATGCTGCGCGGCTCTTGAGCCGGGAGGATGTTCGGGTCCTCACCGAGGGCGTGAAGGAAGTGTCTCCTTCCACCGTCGAGGAACTGGTTCCTGCGTTGCTGTCCCTGGGTGAGGTGCAAAGTGTCCTACAGGGCCTGCTAAGCGAGCAGGTGCCCATTAATGATTTGCCTCGCATCTACGAATCGTTGTCACTGCAAGCCAAAAAGGGAACCGATACCGAGGGACTCGTTGAGGCTGCGCGGAACTCGTTGGGCCCCGTCATTGCTGATAAGTATTTGGATGAGGGTACTCTGGCGGTGCTCATGATCGATCCAACTCTGGAGCAGGAAATGCTCGAAGGGCTGCGTCCCTCCGAGCTGGGCACCCAGATCATGATGGATGCCAACAAGCTCGACGCCGTCCTGGGTTCAGTAAGCGACAGAGCGGCCGATGCCGAGGCGGCCGGCAGGAATACCGTCCTGGTCTGCGCTCCGGCACTGCGTCCGGCAGTGCGCAGACTTGTGGCTGGGCGGGTTTCCGGACTCCCAGTCCTGTCCTACACCGAGGCTACCTCCGGTAACCCAACCATTGAAACGTTAGGAGTGATTCGCGGTGTCCAGCCAATTTCAGCTTAAGGGTCACAGCATGGAGAGCCTGCGCTGGCAGCTCTTCGAAACCTACGGTTCCAGGGCCCGGATTATCCGTGCAGAACGGATCCAGACCGGCGGAGTTTTTGGGATCGGGGCAATCACCAGCTTCGAAGTAAACGTGGAAGTTGATGACCTTCAGGAGGATGATCCGGGGCTGACACGCCATGAACGCTCGCGGTTAGTGGAGGTCAACCGAGGCCCGGCAGTGCCGAGACGTGGCCTCGGGGCGTTGTTGGCCCAAGCGGACAACGCTGATAGTGCTGCGCCAAGCCAAACACTGAAGGCCCTTGAACAGAAACCAGATTTTGATGCCATCATGGGAGAGCTTGCTGGCGAAGATCCCTACGATGATTCTGCCCAGGTGGACTCGGCAAGAGCCATGCCTCGACCGTCGCAGCGGCCAGGAGATGTCATCATCCTGGCGGGATTGCGTGAACAGCCGTTGCATACGGCCTGGAGCATGATTAGTACCCTTATGGGTGGTGCAGACCTGCTGACAGCAGGAGACCACCGCTCTGTGGGCGTCAGCCACGTCTTTCTCGATAGCGTGGGGGTGAAGAGGGCGCAAGCCCTGGCAGCCAGCGTAGGAAGGCCGCTATTGATAGCATTTAGCTTTGGCCAACGCGGATCATCTAACTTGTCGGTGCTTGCCTCTCTACGGCCCGCCCAGCTGTGGCTGGTGGTGGACGCAGCTCACAAGCCTGAAGACACTCAGTCATGGGTTCGCCGGGCCTGTAGGTACGCGGTTCCTGACGCTTTGGCTGTTGTGGGGGCCACTGACACTATGACGCCGGAAACGGTCAATGAGCTTCGGCTCCCGGTTGGCTGGGTGGACGGTCACCAGGCAACATCAACTGAGCTTTAATATTCCCCCAACTGCATATCCAGGGAAGGAACTGCATGCTGGTACTAACACGCAAGATTGGCGAAAAGATTGTCATCGCAGGAAACATCACGGTGACAATTCTCGATGGCGGCCGCGGCGAAGGGGTGCGCATAGGCATTGACGCCCCACGGGATGTGAGCATTCATCGAAGTGAGGTCATCGATGCCGTTTCGGCAAGCAACTTAGAAGCTGTGGAAGGCTCGGCGGTGGTGGCTACACAAAGTGCTGATAGTCCTGAACAGCTCATTCTGGCCGCATTGGGCATTACGCTGACCTAGATGCGGACTGCGTGGGAGGTTACTTCTCCCACGGTGCCTTGAATGGAAAATACTTTTCTAGAAAATCCGTAACAAGTTCGCGGCGCTCAGTTGACGTGGCGTCACCGAAACTGCCGTCATTAAGGCACAGAAAATCCGCGTTTCGGCGCGCTAAAATTCCATCCAGTGCCGCCAGACCCTTATTGCTGGTGGTATCAACATAGATACCCTTCCCGTCTTTGTGCATGACGGCCCGGCCGGTCAGCAGCGCGTAGTAGTGGTAAAGAGAGTTCGTAACCGAAATATTATCGCCAGCCCGGAAGGTACTGGCTGCGGTTGCGGCAAACTCGGGGGCAAACTCCTCGCCAAGTTCGGCCAGTACGGACCGTCTCAGAGGTGCCGCGCTATGTTCTAGATGGTGGGTGGTGAAGGCGCCAAAGCGGTCCCACAAGAGCCGTCGATTCACGCGGGCAGAGTTTTCAAAACCGCTACGCTGTGGCTCACTAACGCCGAGCCCAATCCTGTTGGGCGAAAGCATGAAGCGGGTTATGCCACCGGGGGTGAAGAATAATTCCGGTGAAAGTGGCCGGCCAAAGAACATGTCGTCATTGGAATATAAGAAGTGTTCGGCCAAGCCGTCAATGAGGTGCAATTGCGACTCCACCGCCATGGAATTGTGGGTGGGCAGCACTGAGGGGTCCGCAAAATGCTCGTGGCTGCGCACAAGTGTGACGTTGGGGTGCTTGGCCAACCAAGCCGGTGCAGGAGAGTCCGTGGCAATAAAAATGCGCCTCACCCAAGGGGCAAACAGGTACACGGAGCGCAGAGCATACTTCAGCTCGTCTACGTGGCGGAAGCGCGATTCGTGCTCATCGCCTTCGCCAAGCAGCGCGCCTGCTTCCATTTCGCGGCGTGCATCCTGATACGCCTGAGTGCTGCCATCAACCCAGGAGAAGACCATGTCAATCTCAAAACGAATGTCAAAAGCATGGTCCATGAACATGTTTTCGATTGTTGGCCAATTTTGACCGTACATATTTACTGAACTGCGAGTGGCACTTGCGCGATCAACGGTTCGCCGCGTCAGGGAATTTTCCACCGGGAGATCAATGTGGGTATCAGTGAAAGACCAGAGTTCGATCTGGACTCCCCACGCCGCACCATAATACAAACCACCGCGTGGCTCAATGCGGGGGCGAAACAACCTCATAATGCGTGTGCTGGGTGCGGCGGCCAGCTTCCCCTCTGCAAGCAACACAGTGATTTTCTTTGTATCAACACTGCGCGCGTAGAAAGGCTCATGCGCGAAGGCAGTGGCGAGTGCTTGTTCTAGCGCTGGGCGCAGTGTGCGCTCAATTGCAAGCACCGGACGTTGATCATTGCCTCGGACTAGCAGGTAATCGATTGTGCATGCATCCAACACTGCCCGGATAGCCAGGAGGTCCTCCACCATGGCCTCGTGCGGCGTCAGCCCATTTTTCCCTGCGCCATTTTTCCCTGCGCCATTGAGCAGGGCCAGCCGACCACGGTTCAGCACCACATCATCACGGCTGAGAATAAGTTCCGCCTGGGGGCTCATTGCTGTGGTGGGACCATTGATGGGCGTGCTGGTCAGGGCTGGCTCCGGGGACTCAGTGGGGCTGGATGTGAAGGGGAACCAACACACGAACAGAGTCCGGTGCTAGTCACTGAAAGAGTTTACCGCGCGTGTGCTTTCTATTTCTTTTGTTCTTTCCTTTTTTGTGTACGGCATGTCCGGTTGAACAGCAGTGCCACAGCAATGCCTGCCAACCAGAAATCCTTAGCCATGGAGGTGCCCTCGGGAGTTGGGCGGATACTGCCGGGCGCTGTCATGCCCGGGGTTTTAAGGTAGGTGGCCACCAGCCCGCTAGAAAAGACACCCAACGCAAGTCCGGCCAAGCGGCTGGGAATAAATGGAGTTAATATCAGCGAGCCAAGGGCAATTTCGGAAACACTTAAGGAACGCCCAAACTGGTCAGCTGAGAGCTTCGCAGCCTGTGGGATGACGCGTTGTGCGGAAGTTTGCAGGCCCGCGGCTTGATCCTTGGTGAGGCTGAGCTTGCCAATCCCGGCGTTGAGTATGAAAGCTCCGGAGACGAGTCGGAGTGCTGCGTTGCTGATGCTAAATCCCATGGTGAGCTCCTGTGCATTCTGGTGGCTGTCTAAAGGTTCAGCCTAAGGTTGCTGGCCCTGTGTGGCTAGTGTTCTGGCACGTTGGCCGATTCAACGCGCCGAGTTGCCACTTATGGTGCCCAAAATCGAGTTTACGACACCATAAGTGGCAACTCGGCGTGAGTTTGCTATGAATTAGCCGCTGGGCGGTTCCATAGTGGCTGCGAGTCCTGCGATCATGGCTTTTAGGCCCAGAGTAAATGCAGCATCCGCATCATTTCGAGAAGAAGCGGAACCCTCTGAGGCCCCTGAACCCTGAGGGTCGACGCGGCCTCGACGGGCGACGGCGGCGCTGAAGTTCGGTGATTGCGGCGCCATGGTGCCGGCGTCGAAGATGTCAGCTGGGGCATTTGCATCGTAGGCGGAACCGTAGATGAACGATTCCAGGGCAACCACCGCGTCAATGATTCCCTCGGGTGCCCAGCCTGCGGCGAGAAAGCCGTTGGTGACGGCCTCATACATGGTGATGGTTTTGGGGGCGTTGGTTACCGGCAGTAGGGCAATGACGGGGATGAGCGGCAAATGCGAGGCAAAAACGTTCCTGTAAGAATGCGCCCAGGTGTTGACGGCCGTTTCCCAAGACTCGGTGGCAAAGCTTGAAACATCAACTCTTCCCATCAAGTGGTCTTCCACCAGTAGCAGTACGTCTTGTTTGGAGCGAACATGGTTGTACAGCGCCGATGGCGCTACATTCATTGACCTGGCTAGTGCCGCCATGGTGAGGCCTTTGTAACCATCGTGACTGATTAGTTTCAGGGCTGCCCTGGTGATCCGGGCGGAACTGAGCAGCGCGTGCGGGGGGCGACCTGCCCGGCGTCGTCCGTCTCCTGGCACTTCTGCAGCTGAAACCAAGGCGGGTACTCCTTCTCCACCCCGGCTGGGGCACAACTTATTTACTCACACCACTTTACGGATGTGGTGATGTCAGTTACAGTCTATTCTAAATGAACGGCATTCATTTAGTGAGGCCCATCACTGGATGCTGCACAAGAGAGGTAGTCATGAGTTCTGCAGGAAACTCCACCATCGAGCGCGAACGTAACTGTGATGTGGTCATCATCGGCGCAGGCCCATCGGGATTGACCGCAGCCCGTGAGTTGAAGAAAGCCGGGCTGAGCGTTGCAGTTGTTGAGGCGCGCGACCGTGTGGGAGGACGCACGTGGTCCAACACGATTGACGGAGCATGGCTGGAAATTGGAGGCCAATGGGTTTCCCCGGATCAGACTGCCTTGATTGGTTTACTTGAGGAACTCGGCCTGGACACGTACTCCCGCTATCGCGATGGGGACAGCGTCTACATTGCCCCGGACGGCACCCGCACCCGGTACACCGGTGAGATGTTCCCGGTCAGCTCTGATACCGAGGCGCAGATGGACAAACTCATCCAAACC
Source organism: Arthrobacter antibioticus (assembly GCF_030063205.1). Taxonomy (GTDB): domain Bacteria; phylum Actinomycetota; class Actinomycetes; order Actinomycetales; family Micrococcaceae; genus Specibacter. Next base: position 131,589 of record NZ_JASISQ010000002.1, read on the forward strand.
CTGGATGAGTTGGCCGCCGCCATGGATCCCGCCAAGCCATGGGAACACCCGCAGGCGCGTGAACTGGATATAGTTTCCTTCCACCACTGGCTGCGCGGCCAATCCGATAACGAGGAAGCCTGCAATAACATTGGCCTGTTCATCGCCGGCGGGATGCTGACCAAACCCGCGCACGCTTTCTCGGCTCTGCAGGCTGTCATGATGGCCTCCACTGCTGGCTCCTTCACCAACTTGGTGGATGACAATTTTATCCTCGACAAGCGCGTCGTGGGCGGTATGCAGGGCGTTTCGGTAGCCATCGCCAACGACCTCGGTGAGGATGTTTTTCTGAATTCTCCTGCCCGCACCATCCGCTGGGAGAAGTACGACGGCGACTACCGGGCCACCGTAATTGCCGACGGCGTCACCGTAACTGCCCGCCGCGTCATCATGGCCGTCCCGCCGAACCTGTACAGCCGGGTCTCTTACGATCCGCCGCTGCCGCGCCGTCAGCACCAGATGCACCAGCACCAGTCGTTGGGTTTTGTGATCAAAGTTCACGCTGTCTACGAGACTCCGTTCTGGCGTGAAGATGGCCTGTCCGGCACCGGTTTCAGTGCGTCCTCTCTGGTCCAGGAGGTTTACGACAACACCAACCACGAGGACTCCCGCGGCACCTTGGTTGGCTTCATCTCGGATGAGAAGGCCGATTACGCCTTCACCCTCTCTCCCGAACAGCGCAAAAAAGAAATCACAGCAGCGCTCGCAGAGTTCCTAGGCGACGCCGCCGCGGACCCCGTTGTCTATTACGAATCCGACTGGGGAACAGAGGAATGGACTCGCGGGGCCTATGCCTCCAGCTACGATCTGGGCGGCCTGCACCGCTATGGCGCGGACCAGCTGACCCCCGTTGGACCCATCCATTGGTCTTGCTCGGATCTGGCCGCTGAGGGCTACCAGCACGTTGACGGTGCTGTCCGCATGGGACAGTTCACCGCGGCTAACTTGATTGCCGAACTGAAGTAAAACAGCCACTAGGCGCCATCAGCAGCACAGTGACAATGACGTCCTGAGGAGGACCTTATGCGGTATGTAGTTGGGTATAGCGCCAATGCTCGTGGCGGTGACGCCGTGAACCTGGCAGTGGCTTTGGCTCGTCGGCAGGGTGCCTCCTTGGACCTCGTCATGGTCATGCCAGAAGGTTCGCTGTACAACGGCGTTTATCCGCCGGAGACCGGGTTCGGCACTATTCTGGCCAAGCAGGTCTCAAAATGGCTAGATGAGGGCTTGGCGCTCATTCCGGCTGATGTGCCGGCGCAGGCCCACATCCGTCGGGGCGACTCTGAGGCGCAGGCGCTTATTGCAGCGGCAGGGGAGTTGGGGGCCGCAATGCTGGTGATTGGTGCCAGCAGTGCCGGCTTGTTCAAGCGATTCTCGGTTGGTTCGGTTGCCAGCTCCCTGCTGCACGCCTCCACAATTCCTGTTGTCTTGGCCCCGGCAGGGTATAGCCGCACAAAAGCACTCACGCGCCTGACCTGTGCACTTGGCACCCGGGCAGGAGCCGAAGACGTGCTGCGAACAGGGATTGCTATGGCAAGACGCCGGTCTCTGCCATTGCGGCTAGTTTCGCTGGTGGCCTTGGGCTCCGGCGATTCGGGCGCCACTGTAGAGGATGCTGAACGTCACCTTAGACAGGTTGCCGAAGCTAGCCAAGGCGTTGAGAGCAGCGAGCTGGAGAAGCTGGACATCGACGTTGTGGTTGGCCACGGGCGCACTATTGAAGACGCTGTGGACAACCTCGATTGGAAAAAGGGCGAGATCCTGCTGATTGGGTCAAGCCGTTTAGCTCAAAATAAATCGATCTTTTTGGGGGCAACGGCCAACCGCATCCTGCGAGCCCTGCCAGTGCCCATGATCGTGGTGCCGCGCAACTACGTGCTGCAACCGGAAGAACTCTTCCAGACAACCCAGATCCCCGTCGTCAAAGCAACGAAGCCTGAGGCCGCGGGACCAGCAGAGGTGATGAAATGACAAGTCCAGACACAGTTAGGAACGCCGCCGGCGACCACGGACTCAGTGAAAAGGGCCTTAAGGCCGGCTCCGTTGGGCTCATTGGTGCTGTTGTCATAGGCATCTCCTGCATTGCCCCGGCCTACACCCTGACAGCCGCCCTAGGACCCACGGTCTCGGAAGTGGGCGTGCACCTGCCAGCGATTTTCCTTGTGGGGTTCATTCCCATGTTGCTGGTGGCGTTGGGATACCGGGAATTAAATAATGCCATGCCCGACGCCGGTACCTCCTTCACTTGGGCAACCCGAGCCTTTGGCCCGTGGCTGGGCTGGATGGGCGGTTGGGGGTTGATTGCTGCCACCATCATTGTGCTCTCAAACTTGGCGGCGGTGGCAGTTGATTTCTTTTACCTGATGCTGGCGCAAATATTTTCCAATCCTTCACTGGCGGATCTCACCCGAAACCTTCCACTAAACCTGGCCACCACCATGGTGTTTATCGCAGGTGCATGTTGGATTTCATACCGGGGTATGGAGACCACCAAGTCCTTCCAGTACATTCTGGTTGCGTTCCAGTTACTGGTTCTTGGCTGGTTCGCCTTCGCGGCCTTCGCTCACGTGGCCAACGGCACGGCATTTGATGCCACAGCCATTCAGGCTGACTGGTTCAATCCCTTCGCCGTTGAATCGTTCTCGCAGTTCGCCGCAGGTGTTTCGCTGTCCATCTTCATCTTTTGGGGTTGGGACGTCACGCTAACAATGAACGAGGAAACGAAGAACCCGAAAAAGACGCCCGGCCGGGCAGCCACCGTTACGATCATCGTCATTGTGCTGATCTACATGACGGTGTCCTTGGCCACGCTGTCCTTCGCTGGCATCGGTACTACAGGACTCGGCGCTGGAAACCCGGAAAATCAGGGCAGCATCTTCGCCGTCCTTGCCGGACCTGTCATGGGGCCTTTCGCAATCTTGATGTCGCTGGCCATTCTGAGTTCCTCAGCGGCGTCTTTGCAGTCAACGTTCGTTTCGCCGGCCAGGACGCTGCTGTCCATGGGGCATTACCGTGCTCTGCCTAAGAGCTTCGGCAAGATCAGCCCCACGCACAAGTCACCTGGCTATGCGACAGTGGCAGCAGCCATTGCTGCAGCAGGGTTCTACATCATCACCCGGACCCTGTCCGAGAACGCCCTGTGGGATACGATCACGGCTTTGGGCATGATGATTTGTTTCTACTACGGCATTACTGCACTAGCCTGTGTCTGGTATTTTCGCGCAGAAGCCTTCCACGGGATCAAGAATTTTATTTTCAAGTTCCTTGCCCCGCTCATCGGCGGTGTGATTTTGCTTGTCATGTTCTTCAAAACGGCCTATGACTCGATGGATCCCGATTATGGTTCAGGTTCCAACATTGGTGGACTAGGACTGGTATTCATCCTTGGCGCCGGGGTCATTGCCCTCGGAGCGGTGCTGATGTTCTTTATGTACCGCAGCCACCCTGAATTTTTCAAGGGTGAGGTACTGGGGAAGGCCAGCCAGCCGTACAACCCCTAGAGGCTCGCTACATAAAAAGCCACCGTTTGCGGTTTAGGCCACCCGTGGCAGGGTGGCCTAAACCGCAAACGGTGGCTTTTTTCACTTCACGGGGCTGGAGATGCCCTTTTAGACGCTAGCTCTTGGGCCGACGAGCCGTTTCCCGCTCTTTCGCCAGCTTGGCCTCGGCACGAGCCTTGGCGTGGACGGCACGCTCCTCAACCAGCCACGCAGGGGGAGCCTGCAATAGCGCGGTGATATCCGCCGTCGTCAGTGCCTCGGAAATATTCGAACGGTTAAGACCGCCAACGGAGATGTTTAGTTTCTGGGCAATGACCGGACGCGGGTGGGGTCCGTTGCGGCGCAGTTCTTCCAGCCAAGCGGGAGGCTCCTCCTGCAAAACCTTGAATTCTTCCCGGCTGATTGCGTTCTCTTGGAATTTCGCTGGTGCTGCGGGCAGGTGGATGCCCAGCTTCTTGGCTGCCGTGGCGGATTTCATGGCCTGGGGTGAAGGTTCAATGCTCATGCACTAAGCGTACCGGTGGCCAGAGAGTAGTTTTAGAGGAAAGCGGTAGGTTAGGGTAAACAGGTGCCTGAATTCCGCGAACTTACAGTGACCTTTGTCCCGGGTGTGACCCCTGGAAAGTGGATCCACCGCTGGCAGGAGCGTATGCCGGACGTGCCTTTAGTTTCGCACCCTGTGCCGGAAACGCGCCAGTTAGATTCCGTGCGGGCCGGCGAGGTCGACATGGCTTTTGTGCGGCTGCCCGTGGATAAGACGGGGCTGCACGTGATCCCGCTGTACAGCGAACTCTCGGTTGTCGTTGCCCCTAAGGATCACCCCATTGCCGCCTTCGACGAGCTTGATGTTGCGGATCTGGCGGATGAATATCTGCTTGCCGACCCCGATGACTTCCCACAATGGCGTGATATTTCTAGCGAAATTGCGGCAGGTACCCGCAAACCGCTGCCTCCCATGGCCGGGATTGAGGAAGCACTGGATCTGGTGGAGGCTGGCCTGGGTATTCTCATCCTGCCAATGTCCGTGGGCAGGCACTACAGCCGGAAAACCTTGCGTTCGCGACTGCTGCACGGTGTGCCAGAAACGAGCATTGGGCTGGCCTGGATAGACAACCCTGTCCCGTTGTCTGCAGACGATGAGGCAGTGATCCAAGAGTTTATTGGTGTGGTGCGCGGGCGTAGTGCCAATAGCTCGCGCCAGCCCTCCGTTCAGGCGAAGCAGGATGCCGCGCCTAAAAAGGGTGCCAAAGTCGCAAAAAGTTCGACGCAGGCCCGCACCGGCGCGGCCAAGGGCAAGTCCAGTGGGGCGAACCTGCGCGGCGGCGGTCGGCCTGGCGGTAAGGCTCGCGCGCAAAAGCGCGGGCGACGCTAGCGCTTCTTCGCAGCTTTCGCGTGTCGGTGTAGCTTGCGCAGCGAACCGGCACTAGCTGGCAAATAGCGTTAAACCAAAGCGCTGGCTCCCGCCCAATGGGCGGAAACCAGCGCTTTGGTTCTTGCTGTGCTTCTGTGAGCTGTGCTTACTTGGAAGCGTCGAGCTGCTGCTGCTTCTGCTTGTTCACAATGACCTTGACGTCGCCGAGGTCGCTGATGACGCGGGCAAGTGACTTCTTGGACGTGGGCCACTGGGTGCCCTTGAAGCGGGTGGCGTCGGGGCCTTCCCACTGAACGGACTGTGCCTTGCTGTCCAGGGTAGACATGACCTGAGTGATCTGGTCAATGGCGGTGCCGAGCTTTGAGGCCAAATCGGCCATGTCCTGGGGATCGTTACCAATCATTCCAGCTGCCATGATGCACTTCCTTCACTAAAAATTTGCGGTATTACCGCTGTGGTTTCACTGCGACCGGAGAGTTCCTGCCGAGCGATTACTTAGAATCTATCCCGACTTGGCCACAGCCGTCGATGGGGTGCGCTACCCATGCAGCGCTACCCATCCGGCACCGGCCTACGCAGCGGTGTCCAGGACTGGACATTGACAGGGCAAATACACCGTGCCATATTGACGGCAATGGCCTAGGACCCGCCCACGCCAGAGTTTGTCAGCTCAAAGGAGAGACGACTGTGAAAGCGGCATTGTGGGAAATTGAAACATTTGACTATCACACGGCAGGTGAGCCGTTCAGGATTGTCCCGGCCCTGCCTTTCGACATTTCTGGAAGTACCGCGCTGGAACGGCGCGAAAATGCCATTGCAGGGGATGCCGATAAAATTCGGAAGCTCCTTGTCAACGAGCCTCGCGGGCATGCCGATATGTACGGTGGCTTTGTGGTGCCACCCAATGACTCCGGGGCCCATTTTGGCGCCATATTCTGGCACCGTGAGGGTTTCTCCACTGTCTGCGGACACGGCACCATGGCGTTGGGAACGTGGGCTGTGCGCAGTGGACTTGTCAGGGCCCCGGACGACGGCGAGACGGACGTTGTGATTGATATTCCTTCGGGTCGCGTCACGGCGCGGGTGACGATGGGTGGCGGCAAAGTCAGGGAAGTGGCATTTCACAATGTGCCCTCCTACGTTGTGGCGCGAGACATTAAGGTGAAAACCGCGGACTTTGGGTTGTTGCGTGTTGATTTGGCATGGAGTGGAGCTCTGTACGCCTCGGTTTCTGCCGCTGCTGCGGGTCTTGAGGTCACGCCGTCGAACTTGGCGAAGGTGGTTTCCGCCGGGCACCAAGTGGCGGGCGCACTAGCGGGGCACCCGGCAGCGCAGCACCCGGGGAACACCCAACTGGAAGGTATTTTTGGCACGATCTTCCACGAGCCCGTCAAAGAATCCGGGTCCGGACTTGCGCAGCGCAATGTGAGCGTTTTTGCTGATGGGCAAGTGGACAGGTCGCCCAGTGGGTCAGGAACTGCCGCCCGGGTGGCGTTGCTGAGCGATTCTGGGCAACTGGCGGACGGGGACGTGCTGGAAAACTATTCAATTATTGACACTCGATTCACCGCCCGAGTTGTTGACAGGGTTACTGGCAGCATGGGCGAGAAGTTGGGCGGCTCAAGTGAGAGTGTAGTGGTTGAAGTCAGTGGCCGGTCCTTCCCTGTTGGCGAAGGTAAATTCACTTTGGACGCTGACGATGAGCTGGGATTGGGGTTTGTACTGCGGTGATGTGCCGCGCGGACAGCGCAATACGGTATGAAACGGTACATTATGGGAAAAAACTGGGACGATTGGTCAATGAACACATCCAGTTTCACCATTCAGGGGCTTCCTGCATGCCTTTGTCAGCTCGCGGATGCCTTAGTTTCATTGAAGGGCCGGTTCTGAGTTGCGCCTAATACCGGAGAAGGTCCGGGTTAGTTCGAACTATGCCGGTGTGCTGAAAGTTGGCAGTTCACCGATTCCGGCGTGGGTATCTTTCCTTGTCGCCGTTCTAGTCACTGTTTCGGCTGTTGATGATACGCGCCTGTTCATCATGAAAGCGCAGACTGGACCGTTTCCCTGGTGGGCGCTGGCCGGCACTGCCAGCTACTGGGCTGTATGGATGACAATCGCGTTCTGGCCGCGCCTGACAGCTATAGCTTTTGTGGTGATGCTGGCAGCCATGTACCCAAGCACGCAGCCGGGCGGTGCACTTATTTTGGCGTTTGGGGCGCTTGCCGTTGCCGCATACCGAGTCTCCACCCGAAGTTTGGCAGTTATAGTTGGTTTTTTTCTCGCGTGGCAGATTGTCTGGATATTTGGTGTCTCAGAGCTGAGCGTGGCGGCACTTTGGGCCTATTTATTCGCCACGTTGCTGCTCATAACACCAGGATTAGCGGTAAAACTCTTGAGAGAGAAGGCCCTCCGGGTTGAACGCACTCAAAAGGAAGCAGAGGAAAAAGCCGCTCAGGCGGCCCTTGAACAGCGCATGGAATTGGCGCGTGAATTGCATGACGTTGTTACTCATGGGCTGACAATGATTGCGGTGCAGGCAAACCTTGGCACGATTTCTAAAGAGGAGAGTGACCGCGCGCATGCCTTGACCGAAATTGGTGGGATGGCGCGGAACTCACTTGATGACCTGCGCAGGCTTCTCCAGACAATGCGCGCCGATGAGGTTCCCCAAGGCGTACCTGGAACGGACTCTGATGTTTCGCCCAACCCGGCCTGTATAGATTTGGCACAGAGCATTGCCGATGCGCAGAAGATGCTCAATGGACTTAGTGTCCCCACACGTGTCACAACATCCGGAGACTTGGAGCGGACTCCCAATGGGTTGCGCTCCACTGTCCTGCGGGTACTGCAGGAAAGTGCGACTAATGCCGTCAAACATGCCGGCAGTGGTAGCGAATGTGATATCCGCGTGGACGTAAAAGAAGAATTCATTGAACTAAGCGTTCAAAACCGAATGACCCCCGGTAAGCCGGGCCTGCCGGTCTCCGGCACTGGGCTGGCTGGGCTGCGAGAACGGGCTTCGCGATTGGGCGGCACACTTGAGGCTGGACCCGTAGATGGGTGGTGGCGTGTGCGCGTCGTGTTGCCGCTTTCGGGCCGTCCTATGTGACTATTTGACCAGTCATTGTTTTTTAGTGCCTTATTCCCTCGTCCGTTTGGTCAGATTTGACCATAGAGCATTGAATACGAGCTTCTTCTTGCATAGCGTAATAAAATGCGCGGGCTGATGACAGCACAATGTTTAAATGATGCTTACGAGGTCCTGCCTCATCAAAGGAGAAGGCCATGAATGAATTGCACTTGTTTGGAGCCGGACGTCCGGGACAACAGGGCGGGTCAAAGCCGGCGGGAATTTGGCCAGCCGGTTCTTTTCCCACAACGCCGACTCGCTGAGAGTTGCTGGTACCTTTGGCCTTTCTTATGGCCATTATCGCAAATCTAGGTACGTAGACTGTGACCATGACTTTGAATGCGGTAGCAACTAAATCAATTGACGTGGTCATCGTGGATGACGAAAAATTCGTCCGAGGCGCATTGCGCACTTACCTGTCCCAGGCAACTGACGTATCGGTGGTAGCCGAAGGCGAGAACGGCGCACAGGCCGTGCGGTTGGCTCACGAACACCATCCTGACGTCATGCTCATTGACATTCAAATGCCTGTCATGGATGGCATTGCGGCAATCCGACGAATAGTGGCCGAGCTGCCAGAGGTACGCATACTCGTTGTGACCGGCCATATTTCCGATGTGTACCTCAAGTCCGCGCTCATTGCCGGAGCTAGCGGTTACGTAGTCAAGGATGCCAAGCCCGAGCGCATCGTGGCAGCGGTCAGAGAAGTGCATGCGGGAGAGTGCCCTATCGACCCGGGTGTCACGCACCTGCTTGTTGCCGACATTCGCAAGAGCCTACCTGCCACCAGGCAGCGAAGTGCCGTTGAACTCTCAGACAGAGAAGAAGACGTATTAAAGCTGCTGTGCGAGGGGCAAAGCAACAGTGAGATCGCTTCCGCCTTACACCTCTCGGAATCAACGGTGAAATATCACCTGGTCCGTTTGGGGCGTAAATTCTCGGCGCGGGATAGGTTGCAGATTGTCATCACAGCACTCCGCACGGGAGTCATAGCTTAGGGTGCGTTCGGTTGGGAAGTTCGAGGGGTAAAAAAGACTGTCCAAAAGGACAGGGGTGTATAAGGTTTTAGGTGTCCTTTTGGCTCAAGTGTGGCCCTAAGCTGGGGACCAGCCATGTCATGGTGATTCACATCATTGATCCTGAAAGGTTTCCTCATGAAAAACCCCATTGCCTCCGTCGGCGTTGCCGCAGTTCTTGCCGCCGGTCTGATTCTGGCACCCGGGCTGTCTCCTGCCCAGGCCAGCACGCCTAATACCAGTAACACCACTATTGCAATGAAACCTGGCAATGTAGCCACTACTTACGGCATGTGGTTTGTTCCATGCAACGTCTTTGGCTTTCGTATGTGCTGAAAACACCGAAAAGCAGCTAGTCCGCAACGCATCTTACGTTCGCAGTGCTGCAGTTGGCGCGCTTTATGCAGCAAAAGAGAGTCGCCTGTGCACTATCAGGAGAAATCCTGATAGTGCACAGGCGACTCTCTTCATTGCCAAACTAGTCCGCTAGAACCCTTGGGCTTTGCGGTAACGCTGCATTTGCTGATGACGGCGAATTAGGCTGTCTCGGCGTGGGGTCGCCTCGGATGAAGGGTCTTCGGCAGTGAGATCAATATGGCTTTCACCGAATTGCCACAGTAGCAGGTCATCCAGGAGCCTGTCAGGACCGGGGGAGTACCTGTGGTCCAGGGCTTTGCGCACATTAGAGATAATTTCGGGCTGCAGAAGTGCTGCAAGGTCCACTGTTTTACCTAGTCCGTGGGCCGCCACGAGTTCTGCAGACCAGCCCCAGTCGTCGTCGGACTTCCTATCAACGTGAGGCAGCAGGGTCTGCCACACAGCCTTGATCCTGTTCGGCGTCAGTGAGATATTGCCTTCACCCTCGGTGTCCCAGTAACTTGTGACAGTTTCATACCTGTCGTGGAGCTCAGAAAACGCCGACTCAACTGTCTCAAGCATGGCCGCGGTGGCCGTGAACTGCCTGTCAAAGTACGGGCTCCACGCCCGCGGATCCTGGGACTTGAAACGTATGTCGTGCTCAATTTCACTCCAGGCATGGGCAAAGATAGTTCTGATCTGGCACTCAAAAAAGTAGCTGCCATTGGCTTTGCTACCGGGGTCAAGCTGTTCCTGATAGGCCCGCACTACATCGTTTTGGATGGTGCGTAGGATCAAGTGGCGGCTGGAATAACCATAAGTGCCGGACTCAATGGAGCCAATGTCCTTCTCCGTGTCGCCCCGGCAATCAAAAATGTTTCGTTTGCGTTTAATCAGGTTTGCGGCAAGAGCGTTTTCGCCAGGCAGAGTGGTAATGACCCGGACACCCACCATGTCAGTGAGGTTACGCAGCGGCTCAGGGAATTGCAGGGCAGGGGCGGCATCCGGCTCGGACACCATCCGGGACGCTTTTTCCCTGAAAGAATCAATGCTCTTGGTGCGGCTGGTAACAAAAAGTGGCTTGTCTTCGGCCTCGCTGAGAACGTCCCTGACAAGGGATTCCATTTCAGCGGTGACTCGCTGCAAAGCCGGCAACGTCCGTTCAAAGTCAGCCACCGAAGCAGCGACAGCCGGGCGCAGTGATTCATCGAGGCGTTCCCAGTTACTACTCATACATTGAGCCTAAGCTCCCGAGCTGGCCCCAGGCGAGCAGCATCGCCGACTATGACACAAATATTCGGATAACGCACGGGTTCGGACAGCTGTTTCAATCGCACGGGCAATAGGCTAGTGCCATGTTGACAGTTATTGGTGAAGCCTTAGTTGATGAAGTGGTAGATACTGGCAAGGATCCACAGCCGCATGTGGGCGGCAGCCCCATGAACGTGGCCGTCGGGTTGGCCCGCCTGGGACACCCCGTTCAGTTCCTTGGTAGGTTCGGCCGTGATGCTTATGGGGATATGGTTGCTGGCCATCTTCGAGCCAATGACGTCATGGTGCCCATAGCCCCTGATGACCAGCCAACCTCCGTGGCCCGGGCGGTCTTGGATGCGGACGGCGCCGCAACGTATGAGTTCGCGCTTGACTGGTCCCTGCCGGAGATGGGTGGGGCTGAGGGGCAACCCAACTTTATGATGACCGGGACAACCCTGCTCCACACCGGCTCCATCGCCACCATGCTGGCACCGGGCGCCGAGCAGGTCCTGGCCGCAGTCATGGGTTCACACCCTCACGCCACCATCTCCTACGATCCCAATTGCCGCCCCAGTATCATCAGCGACGTTGACTATGCCCGGGAGCAGGCGGAGAAATTTGTTTCTCTGGCAGATGTCATCAAAGCCTCCGATGAGGACCTCGCCTGGCTTTATCCTGGCGTTGACCCCAAGGAATCGGCCCGCAACTGGCTTGCTCTGGGCGGTACTGAAGGTCCCGCCGTCGTGGTTCTAACCCAGGGCGGTGATGGCCCATGGGCGGTGTGTGCGGCCGGTGAGAGTGCCTGTGCGGTACCTCTGGTGAAGGTTGTGGACACAGTCGGGGCAGGAGATTCCTTCATGGCGGCCCTCTTGTCAGCACTTGTTGACAGGGAGCTGGACGGGGCTCAGCGGCGCCCCGATCTGCGTGCCATAGGAACCGCAACTTTGACTGAAGTGATTAATTACGCGGCCCGAGCCGCCGCCATGACCGTGTCCCGGGCTGGAGCCAACCCACCTAACCGTGCGGAAATGCGTACGTGAGCCGCACGTGAGGGAAGTTGGATAGCCTTGAGTATGCGTTTAATTGCCAGTGACATTGACGGAACTATTTTGGGCCACGACGGAAAGATCAGTAACCGCACCGTGGAGGCCTTCTTGGCCGCGGCCGAAGCGGGTATTGACATTGTGTTTGTGACGGGCCGGCCGCCGCGCTGGCTGGATCCTATCCGTGAACAGATTGGGCACACGGGCACTGTTATTTGCTCCAATGGTGCTGTGACGTATGATCTTGGCACCGAAAAAGTCCTTGATTCCCATGTGCTTACCTGGGACACGGTGGAGATGGTCCGCAACATCGTCACTGAATTGGCTGCCAAACCCTACTTTGCCCTAGAGTCTTTGGCCGGTTTGCATATTGAAGAAGGGTTTTATGGCACACGCGCCCCTGCCAGTCGTGCCGATTTCATGTCCCAGGTTCTCACCCCCGACATGGCGGATAGCGGGATCGTGAAGATGCTTGCGGTTCTGCACACTGGCAACGCGGATGAATTCATGGAGCTCGTGACCCCGAGGGTGGGCTCGCTGCTTGCAGTGACCCACTCAGCTCCCGAGATGGCCCTGCTTGAAATGGGTCCACTAGGAGTGAACAAGGCCGTCACACTGGCCCAATATGCTGGCGCCCGTGGGATTGCGGCCGCTGACGTGGTGGCATTTGGTGACATGCCAAACGACGTTGAAATGCTGGGTTGGGCCGGTGCTGGCTATGCGATGGCCAGTGGTCACCCCCAAGCGCTCGCAGCTGCAGCGCTGCGTGCACCTCGTTTTGAGGCCGACGGCGTGGCCCAAGTTATCGAGTCCCGCCTGGCTGCGCTGCGCCTGGCCTGATTGACCAAGGCATAATCGAAAATGAAGACAACCCGCAATTCAGTAAAGCCTTTTCTGGATTCAGCACAGCCACTTGCTATTGCACACCGTGGCTTTTCTTTGGACGGCCTGGAAAATTCGTTGACTGCGTTTCAAGCAGCGCTGGGACTGGGCTACGAATACCTCGAAACTGACATTAACACCACCTCTGACGGGGTTGGGGTGGTGTTCCACGATGCAACCCTTGACCGCACCACGGATCTGGCCGGCACCATTGCACGGTTGCCGCACTCGGTGGTGAGAAGTGCCCGGATTGGCGGCAGGGAGCCGATTGCCACGCTCGAAGAATTCATTACCGCGTTGCCAAACGCAAGGTTTAACGTGGATGTGAAGGATGCTGGTTCCGTGGAACCCCTCGTTGCGGCGATTGAAACCTACGGCCTGCATGAGCGCGTTTGTATTGCCTCCTTCTCAGACAAGCGCCGCCGTCAAGTGCTTGCGCGGCTGAGCCGTCCGGTGGCAAGTTCGGCTGGAATGAAACTACTTCTGACGTACTACCTTTTGACCCCGTTGTTGCCAAGGGTGCTCACCCGTTTCATCATGCGTGAGGTCGATGTGCTGCAGATTCCCAGGACCTACAGGGGGCTAAACCTTGCCAGCAGGGCAAAGGTGCGCCGGGCGCACCGGATGGGTCTGAAGGTCCATGTCTGGACTATTGATGATCCGGCACAAATGCATGAACTCTTTGAGCTTGGGGTGGATGGCATCATGACGGATAGAGCAGACCTGCTCGCCGAGGTTATGCGCCAGCGAGGTTACTGGAGGTAATCATTGAGCCATGTCGGTGAGCGGTGGCAGGATAGAGGCATGCGAATCCTCATTGCCCCCGACAAGTTCAAGGGGACCCTCACCGGCCCGGAAGCGGCCGCGGCCATGGCTGAAGGTGCTCTGCGGGTTTACCCTGACGCGGTGGTGACTGCCCTTCCCATCGCCGACGGCGGGGAAGGTACCGTTGAGGCTGCTGTCGCAGCCGGCTTTTCGGAACGCTTAAACACTGTGATTGGCCCCATTCTCAAACCCGTGGCTGCTGTGTGGGGCTTTCAGGAGAAGACCGCTGTGGCCGTCATTGAAACCGCTCAGGCCAGCGGCTACCTGCTCAGTGAGCCCACTGTTGAAAATTCCCTGCGGGCGCACTCCTACGGTTCCGGTCAGCTGGTTGCCGCCGCGCTGGAAGCTGGGGCCACGGAAATTATTATTGGCTTGGGCGGTTCTGCCATGACGGATGCCGGAACCGGAGCCCTGCGCGCCCTAGGGCTTAAATTATTGGATGCACACGGAAATCTAGTTCCCCTAGGCGGCGGTCCGCTGGTGGACGTGGTGGCAGTAGATGCTTCGGGACTTGATCCGAGACTGGCAGGGGTTAAAGTGCGGATGGCAGTAGATGTGGATAATCCGCTGTACGGACTCCAGGGTGCTGCGCATGTATTTGGCCCACAAAAGGGAGCCGACGCGGACGCCGTCGAACATCTCGATGCTGGTTTACGCAACCTAGCATCGGTGGTCAGGGAATCCACTGGCACCAACATCAATATCTCCGGCGCCGGTGCAGCCGGTGGCTTCCCCTCCATGTTTGTGGCCTATGCCAATGCCACAGTGGAACGCGGCTTTGACTTGGTTGCAGCCCTGATCGACCTGGAAACAGCCCTTGAAAGCGCCGATCTTGTCATTACCGGAGAAGGCTCCCTTGATGCACAGTCGCTTTCCGGGAAGGGACCGCTTGGAGTGGCCGATGCCGCCCATGCCAGGGGGATTCCGGTGGTGGTAGTGGCTGGCAGAATCACTGTGAGCCCCGCGCAATTGGCCGAGCATGGAGTTGTGGCTGCCGTCAGTGCAACGGATGTGGCGGGCTCGCCCGAGGCGGCCCTTTCGGATGCGGCACGGTACACCACGATCGCCACCTCAGAGGCGCTTAACGGTATCTGAAACTCCCGGTTGAGGTTGGAGATGATGACACCCCATGGTCCTCCGGGGTGTCATCATCTCCAACCTCAACCGCAGGGGCTAGGTGGTCTTTTCTATTGACGGTTCCTGAGCAGTGGCGTCAATCTCAGGATCCAGTGGATTTGTGGCAGTTCCGCGCCACTTCGCCAGTGCGTTCATACCGTGATAAACAATCAGCGCGGCGGCGGTGCCCAGAGCAATACCCTCGAAGGTGAGGTTTCCCGCGGACCAGGTGAAGTTGGCGATGCCCACAATGAGCGCCACGGCAGCCGTGGTCAAGTTGATGTTGTTGGAGAAGCTGACCTTGTTCTGTACCCAGATGCGTACTCCCAGCACGCCGATCATGCCGTAGAGCAGGGTTGCGGCTCCGCCCAAAACGCCCAGTGGAACTGTTGCGATCAATTCGCCAAACTTGGGTGAGAAACTCAGGAGAAATGCTGCGATTCCCGCCACCCAGTAGGCCGCTGTGGAGTACACCTTGGTGGCTGCCATGACCCCAATGTTCTCCGCGTAGGTGGTGGTGCCGGAACCGCCGCCAAACCCTGCCAGGGTGGTGGCGACGCCGTCTGCGATGATGGCTCGGCCCGCGTAGGGGTCAAGGTTCTCTCCCGTCATAAGAGCCACTGACTTCACATGACCGATGTTCTCGGCCACAAGTACCAGGACTACGGGGATGAACAGGCCCAGCACTGCGAAGTGGAACGTGGGGGTCTGGAAGTGTGGCAGACCGATCCACCCAGCCTCATGGATTTTGGAGAAGTCCACTTCGTGGCGCAGCACCGCTACGCCGTAACCCACCACTACGCCAACAAGGATGGCTAAGCGGCCAAGGATTCCACGGAATAATACGCTGACAAGGATGATGACAAGCAGTGTGATGATCGCTGTGACGGGGGCTGCTTCAAAATTTGTTCGCGCTGAGGGAGCCAGGTTCAACCCGATCAGGGCAACAATGGTGCCCGTGACGGGGGCTGGCATGAGCCGGTTGATCCACTCGGAGCCAAACTTTTGCACTATCAGGCCAAGGATGGCCAGAGTAATGCCGGCGATAACCACCCCGCCTAGAGCGCCCGCCACACCAAACTGCTGCTGCGAGGCCAAGATGGGAGCGATGAAGGCAAAGCTTGAACCCAGGTAGCTGGGGACACGGCCCCGGGTTAGGACTAGAAAAAATAAGGTGCCGATACCGGAGAAAAACAGCGTGGTTGCCGGCGGCATGTTGGTGATCAGCGGGACCAGGAATGTAGCGCCAAACATTGCCACCACGTGCTGTAAACCAATGCCGATAGTTCGTGGCCAGCTCAGCCGTTCATCAGGACCAACAACCTGCCCCGGCTGGATGCTTTTACCATCTCCGTGGAGTCTCCATTTTGTGCCCAGCAAACTCATCTCAGCTTCTCCAGTTCTAGTCCTGGGCCCGTGCAGCCCGCAGCTAAGAATATCGGAGCCTGTTCGCTCTCGGGCGCGCAAGGCGGCTGAGCCGGGCATGGTGCTTGAATTGAGCTGTGAGTTCCGTGCCTCTCCGGGCTCCCGCGCGGCTGCATTGGGGGCTAGGATCACGGTATGTGTCGGCTCTTTGGAATGCATGCCGGAGCGGAACCGGTCAAGGCCACGTTCTGGCTGCTTAAAGCTCCACTCAGTCTTGCCGTGCAGAGCCGGCGGGAACCTGACGGGAGTGGGATTGGGATTGGGGTCTTTACGGCGCGCGGAGACCCTGTCATAACCAAACAGGCCGTCGCCGCATTTAAGGACATAGAATTCGCCACGGCGGCGAAGGAACTGGAAAGCACCACCTTTGTGGCCCATGTTCGGTATGCCACCACTGGCGCGCACACGGAGGTGAACACTCACCCATTTGAGCAGGATGGCCGAATTTTCGCTCACAATGGCGCATGTGGGGAGCTAGCCAAGCTTGACGCGCGGGTGGCCGAGTTTGGCGGGGCCGATCTTGTTCGCGGGCAGACTGACAGTGAACGTATATTTGCTTTGATCACATTAGAAACTAGGCGCCACAGCGGCAACGTGGCGGCCGGCATTGAGGCGGCTTTGGGTTGGATTGCCGAGAACCTGCCGGTTTATAGTTTGAACTTAATCATCAGTACTGCCACGGACTTATGGGCACTGCGCTATCCGCAAACGCACGAACTCCATGTTCTTCAGCGCGCACCCGGTGGCAATGGAGCAGGCCGATCCTTGGCAATAGATAGCAGCCGAATCCACGGACACAGCCGCGCACTGGCCCGGAAGCGCTCGGTCATCATCGCCACCGAACCCATGAGCAGCGATCCTGGCTGGCGGATGATGGGGCCAGGTGAGCTGCTCCATATTGACGTGGGGCTGGGCCTAAGCAGCAGCTACACCTTGCCGCAAAAGCCCGCCCGCCGGCTGCGGCTAGTCCCAGCGGAACTGCCCATGGGCACTCTTGATAGGTCCGGCCCTACGCTGCAATAAGTAGACACGGCGAACACGCTACGGGTGCGGTATGTGGCCTTCACTGGCAAGAAGTACGACGCCGAGAAGGTCGTTGAGAGCGTGCGCCAGGTCTGGATGGGCTAGCTCATACCGCGAGCGGCGTCCTTCCGGGATAGCGACCGCCAGTCCACATTCGCGCAGGCAGGAGAGGTGGTTGGAGATGCTTTGGCGAGAAACGTTTAGTTGGTCAGCTAAATCGCCCGGGTACTGGGGTTCCTTGGCCAGGGCCATCAGGATTTCTGCTCTCGTGGGGTCTGAGAGAGCATAGCCAAAGCGGGCTAGTACCGCTGCGTTGCTAATGGGCTTCATTCTCAATATCATACAGTACTTGCTGAATTCATCGTTGGATGTACTATTGAGGCATGTCTGCTCATAGTCACTCTCATTCCCACGCGGGACCCCCCGGTGAAAGCCACCAGGGCCGCATTGGCATTGCTTTGGGAATCACACTGCTGGTTTTTATCTTTCAAGTCATTGGTTCAATCCTTACGGGATCACTGGCGCTGCTCTTTGATTCCGCTCACGTCCTCACCGATGCGGGCGGACTGGCCATGGCCCTGCTCGCAGCCCGGCTAATGACACGCCCGGCAACCAGCAAACGCACCTGGGGATTTGCACGCGCGGAGGTTCTTGCCGCAACAGCACAAGCCGCCATCCTTCTCGCCGTCGGACTTTTCGTTTTGATTGAAGGAGTCCAGCGGCTGTGGAACCCCACGGAGATCGCCTCCAACGAAATGATCGTTTTTGGGGCGATTGGTCTGCTGGGCAACATCATTGCGATGTTCGTTTTGATGGGCGGGCGCAGCAAAAACTTCAACATGCGGGCTGCGTTCCTTGAAGTTGTCAACGACGCACTCGGGTCGGTGGCGGTGATTGTGGCGGCAATCGTGATCTCCACGACTGGGTGGATGCAGGCGGACGCCGTGGTGGCCATGCTGATAGGTTTGATGATCCTGCCGCGCACCGTGAAGTTGCTGCTGGAGACCATCAGTGTGCTGCTGGAATCTACCCCGTCGGGTCTTGACCTTGACGAAGTCCGCAGACACATTTTGGGCATCGGGCACGTGATCAGTGTCCATGACCTGCACGCAAGCCAGATTGCCACCGGGCTGCCCATTTTGTCTGCGCACGTGGTGGTTGACGATGAGTGCTTTTACGATGGCCACGTGCCGCAGATGCTCGATGCCCTCCAGAGGTGCGTAGCAGGCCACTTTGAGGTCAGCATTGAGCACTCAACGTTCCAGCTTGAAACTGCCGGGCACGCCGAACATGAGCTTGGCGCTCACCACTAAATCCACTAATGGGCCCCTGGTCCCCGGGGAGGTTATGAGATCACACCGTCCACAAGAGCCTTCGCCTCTGCCTGAACTTCAGCGAGGTGCTCTGCTCCCTTGAAAGACTCCGCATAGATCTTGTACACGTCTTCGGTGCCGGAAGGGCGGGCCGCGAACCAGGCGTTTTCGGTGGTGACCTTCAGCCCGCCAATGGGTGCCCCGTTACCGGGAGCCTGCGTCAGCTTTGCCGTAATTGCTTCGCCGGCCAAGGTGGTGGCTGTGACGTCGGAGGCTGAGAGCTTGCCCAGGGCCGCCTTTTGCTCGCGGGTGGCGGCTGCGTCAATGCGGGCGTACGACGGCGAACCAAAGCGATCTGTCAGATCACGGTAGTGGACTGACGGGGATTTGCCTGTGACTGCCGTGATTTCGGAGGCCAGCAGAGCCAAAAGAATGCCATCTTTGTCCGTGGTCCAGACCGAACCATCCTTCTTCACAAAAGCTGCGCCGGCTGATTCCTCCCCGCCAAAAACACCTTCGCCGGAGAGCAGACCGGGCACAAACCATTTGAAACCTACGGGGACTTCAACGAGCTTGCGGCCCAAGTCCGCCGCCACCCTGTCGATGATGGAGGAGGACACAAGTGTTTTACCAACACCGGCCGTTGCCGGCCACTGGGAACGGTGCGTGTAAAGGTACTGGATTGCAACTGCAAGGTAGTGGTTGGGGTTCATCAAACCGGCGTCGGGGGTGACGATGCCGTGCCTGTCGGCGTCGGCGTCGTTCCCCGTGGCAATGTCGTAAGGAGCGCCGTCCTTGAGCTTGTTGATCAGTGAGGCCATGGCGAAGGGGGAGGAGCAGTCCATACGGATTTTCTCATCCCAATCAAGGGACATAAAGGCCCACTGCGGATCAACTGTGGGGTTGACCACCGTTAGGTCAAGGTTGTGGCGTTCGCCGATCTCACCCCAGTAATCCACCGAGGCGCCACCCATGGGGTCAGCGCCAATCCGGACTCCGGCGGCACGGATGGCGTCCAGATCCAGTACCGACGGGAGGTCATCGACGTAACTGGAGAGGAAATCGAATTTGCCGGTGGTGGAAGCGGCCAAGGCCTCGGGGAGCTGGACCCGTTTTACCCCGCGTAACCCGTTTTCAAGAAGTTCATTGGCGCGGTTGGCAATCCAGCCCGTGGCGTCGGAATCGGCCGGTCCGCCGTGTGGAGGGTTGTATTTGAAGCCACCGTCTCCGGGAGGGTTGTGAGATGGTGTCACCACAATGCCGTCAGCCAAGGCTTCGCTGCGGTCCTTGTTATGGCTGAGAATGGCATGCGAAACCGCCGGTGTGGGTGTGTAACCGTGGCGTGCATCAATCAGCACCTCAACGCCATTCCCGGCCAAAACTTCAAGGGCGGTGTTTTGTGCGGGCTCACTGAGCGCATGGGTATCTTTGCCCATGAAGAGCGGCCCCGTGATTCCCTGCCCTGCCCGGTACTCAACAATGGCCTGGGTGATGGCTGCTATGTGGCCTTCGTTGAAGGAGGCTTTCAGCGAGGAGCCACGGTGCCCGGACGTGCCGAACGCAACACGCTGTGCCGGATCGCTAAGATCGGGGGAGAGATCGTAATACGCATCCATCAGCGTGGAAAGATCAATAAGGTCCTGGGGAAGGGCAACAGTGCCCGCGCGGCTAGCCATGCTCACAGCATGCCAGAGCATGGGGTGTATTGGCACCCGCTGACCATATTATGAAACTAGCTCTAAGCGGTGCTGCCAACGTAACTCAATTGCTGCACTACTATGGGAGGCAACTTTACCCCGCACGTTTCCCGCTCGCGGGATCAACCTTCAGCAGGAGATAGCAGTGTCGAATCAGCCGGAGCAGCCGCAACCTTACCCGGGGCAACCCGCCAACTACACACCCCCGGGGTACATTGCCCCGCCGGTGCCGCCGCAGTATCAGACACCACCTGCTACGGATAATTATTCCGGAGGACAGCAGCAATTCCCGAATGCGCCGGCTCCTCAATACGGCCAACCACAGTTCCAGAACCCCCCGGGCTCGCAATACTCTGCCCCTACGTATTATCAGGGCGGGCCAGGCTACGTGGGTGTCAACAGTGGCCCACGGGGGTTTAGCCTGACCAGTATGATCCTGGGCTTAAGCTCACTTATTCTGGTTGGTTTCATGATTGTCCCGCAGATTGTTGGCATCGTGTTGGGCCATATAGGCCTGCGCAGGGAAAGCCCGCAGGGTCGCGCCTTTTCCATCACCGGATTGATCACTAATTACTTGGCCTTGCTGATATGGGGCGTCATCTACGCTTTTTATATCTTTTTCTTTGCCATAGTCATGAGCGATGTTGGTACAGATTACAGCTCTTATTAAGAGAATTGATAGGCGCCATATATTTTAACGAATGAGGGCATCCACCTGACGCGAAAGCGAAAAGGTGGATGCCCTCATTGGTTCGTGCAGGAAACGCTAGATAACTCCGCTCATCAACTTCTTGATCGGTTTCTTTACCGCGAACAGCAGTACGCCGAAAGCAATGGAGACCAGTCCTATAACGAGGAAGTATGGGGTCTCATTGGCTGGGTCGTACCACTGGGCCAGTACGCCGGACATGGCCGTACCAAGCGAAACCGAGAGAAAGAACAACGCCACCATCTGCGTCTGGAATGCAGCAGGTGCCAACTTCGTGGCCAGTGACAGGCCCACAGGGGAGAGCATCAGTTCAGCCACCGTGAACAGCAGCAGGATCAAAACAATCGCCATCAGCGGCACCGCGGCCATACCCGCGAACGGAATGAAGGTCAGGTAGGCAAGCCCCATCACAATCAGTGCCACAGAGAACTTTACCGGGGTCCCTGGCTGGCGCGGACCCCACTTGGTCCAGATGGCAGCGAACACCCCGGCCAGGATGATGATGAACACCGGGTTGATGGAGGTGACCCAGCTGGCAGGCATCTCCCAACCAAGAATTGTCCGGTCAAGGCGCTTGTCAGAGTACAGGGCAATGACAGTGAACTGCTGCTGGAAAAGGGACCAGAAAACGGCGCTGGCAAGGAAGAGCGGCATGAAGGAATATACGCGGCTGCGCTCGTCTCCGGTCACGCTCTTGTTGGCGAGAATAACGGCAAAGTAGGCGATCGTGGCCACAATGACAACGGCCACGATGACCCACTTGAGATTCTCGGCCGTAATAAGCTTTAGCACTACGGCGGCAACAATGACCACCACGGTGGCGCCGGCCAACCCCGCGAACTTGCCGTACTGCGACTTCGGCAGCGGGTTGGGGATTTCATGCGCACTCTGGGGGAGATTCTTACGGGTCAGCCCATATTGGAGCAGACCAAAAGCCATGCCGACGGCCGCGGCGGCAAAGCCAATATGGAAACCCCAGGTGACCTGAAGCCAGCCTGTGGCCAGGGGGCCGATGAGTCCGCCAATATTGATGCCCATGTAGAAAATTGAGAAACCGGCGTCACGCCTGTCATCGTCTTTGGAGTAGAGAGTGCCCACCAGTGAGGTGGCGTTGGCTTTCAACCCTCCGGAGCCCACACCAATGAGGATCAAGCCAGCCGCCAGGCCTCCCGCGCCCGGCAACAGCGCCAGTGAGAGGTGGCCGGCCATGATCATGATGGCGCTATAGAAGAGTACTTTTTCCGAGCCAAGTAGCCGGTCGGCAACCCAGGCACCAAGAATCGTGGAAAGGTATACGCCACCGCCGTAGGCGCCTACGATCCCGAGGGCGGTTCCCTCGTCGATGCCAAGCCCGCCGCGGGTGACGGAGTAATACATGTAGTACGCAAGGATGCCCTGCATACCGTAGAAGGAAAATCTCTCCCACAGCTCAACGCTGAAGAGGTTCAGCAGCATTTTGGGCTGGCCAAAGAAGGATGTGTCGCGGGTAATTGGGGGTGCCTTGGCCGAATCGGCGGGGCTGTTTGGTGAGCTCACAAAACCAATTTTTGCACTACTGTCATGGATCTTCACATTCGGGATGTCTGAACAGGGCTACCCTTAACCAGTATTGAGCTTTAGATCCAAGGAGAAAACACATGTCAGAGATCATGAATGTCACCGTTGCCGAACTAGGTGGCGACGCGGTGATTCTAGATGTCCGTGAAGATTATGAATGGGTTGCAGGGCACGTTGATGGTGCTATCCATATCCCATTGGAGCAGTTGCCTGAACGCCTGGAAGAACTCGATCCCGACACTGACTTGAACATCATCTGCCGTACAGGAGGCCGTTCATTTCGGGCCACCACGTGGCTGAACCAAAACGGCTACAGTGCCTTCAATGTGGTTGGCGGCATGGGCGCATGGTTTGAAGCACAGAAGCCCATGATCTCCACTAACGGGGAACCCCCGCGCGTTCTTTAGAACATTAGAGAATTGTTAGCCTCAATTTCGTAGACAGGTTTTCCATGATTTCGGTGCCCCATGCTTCCTCCCTGCCCCTGACATTCCTTGGGCCGGAGGGGACGTTTACCGAGGCCGCCCTGCTGCAAGTACCAGGGGCGGTCAACGCGAAGAGGATTCCCTCAACCAACGCCGCCGCGGCGCTGGCCAAGGTGCGCGCCGGTGAAGCATTTGCTGCGATGTTGCCGATTGAGAACTCCATTGAGGGTGGCGTGCCAGCAACTCTGGATGCTATTTCCAACGGCGTGGAGCTACGAATCCTCCATGAGGTGGTGGTGCCTGTGAGCTTTGTGCTGGTAGCACCTGCCGGGATCGGGCTTTCTGACATCACCGCTGTGGGAACTCACCCGCACGCTTGGGCGCAAACTCGAGACTGGTTTGGCGAACACCTGCCGTTGGCAACCCATGTGCCGGCAAATTCAACAGCGGCTGCCGCACACGCGCTGCTCAGCGGTACCGACGCGTTCCAAGCTGCGGTTTGCGCCCCATTGGTGGCTGCACAAACCGGACTCACGATTTTGGCCTCAGGCATTGAAGACAACCTGGGAGCCGTGACACGGTTTGTTCTGGTTGGCCAGCCCGGCTCACTACCCCAACCGACAGGGGCGGATAAAACTACTCTTGCCATTCCGCTGCCCGAAGACCACCCTGGGGCGTTGATGGCCATTCTTGAGCAGTTTGCCAGCCGCGGCGTGAACTTGAGTCGTATTGAATCCCGCCCTACAGGACAATTTTTAGGCCACTATATTTTTAGTGTTGACGTTGACGGCCATATCCATGATGCCCGCGTGGCCGATGCGTTGCGCGGTCTGCACCGGGTAAGCCCGGGCATGCGCTTCCTGGGTTCTTATCCCCGGGCAGACAAGGTCCCGCCACTGATCCGCCCATATAATTCCGACTCAGCCTTTGAGGATGCAACCGCTTGGGTTCAGTCGCTCCGCGGCTAGCCAGGCATGACGCGGTTCGCGTCTCCTTTGGTTGTGACCCAGGGTTTGGCGCCTAAGTAGTTCACAGCGTTCGCATCCCCTTGGATGTTGACTGTGGAGATCGTTGCTGCGCCAGCAGAACTGGCGAAGCCCTCCACATTGACGGTGCCAACGTTGTTGCAACTAACTACCAGTTAGCCGCCGGTTGACGTCAGGTTTTGTGTTTCGATCTGGCCCTAGGGTTACTTGGGGGGACCACGGTCCTCACACGTAGGCATGCGCTGCAGTGGCGGGCCTTGACTCTGGTGTCAACCGGCACGGGACGCCCTGAAGTTGCGGTGGCCGGCATGATCCGCTTGCGGCGATAGATGATGACCGCATGCTTATGCAGGGTTTAGCCGCATGGATGGAGCCACTAGAGGATGTTTTGCTTGATCTTAACTCGCAAGATGATTGCCAACCTGCACAGAAGATCCGTCGAGTTCTGGGCAGCGGTGCCGCGGTACTTGTGGTTTCCACCATTCCTGATCAGGCACAAGTCTTCGCCATGCCGGGTGCCGGTGCTGCCGGATACATCATTAAAGACAACGATTTAGACGTCCTACTACAAGCCATTCGGGACGCCGCGGCAGGAACACTTGAAGTCAGCCCGGAACTGGTGTTCCTTCTCAGCACCGGGAATAAGCACCGATAAGCGGGAGCCGCGTCCGGAACTCTCCAGCCAGGAAGCACTGGTGTTGCGCGCTTATGCCTCCGGCGCCACTTTGGCGGCAACAGCCTTCCAAGCCGGGGTTGCGTATGGCACGGCTCGGGAATACTTCGAGCCGGTTAAGCGTAAATATTCGGATGCTGGTTGGCCCACACACACTAAGTTGGACCTTGCGGATCGTCTTCGTGAAGAAGAGTTGGGACCGTAGCGCCACGGCGACTGGGCGCTAACCCAGAAAGCGTGATTTGGTGTGTTACTTCCCGCCGGAGCTCAGCAAGCCTATGCTTTGAGTATTCGGCGAATAAGCCGGGCACCGAGCGAAAACACAGCAGGAACAGAAAGGGGCTGGTAGCCATGGACGCCCAAGGAGCCAAAGATAGCCACCAGGACGGCACTATCATCAATCCTGATCAGGATGAGGGTCCGGATACCTCGGTGGGGGATGAGGGCGACGACGCCAATGAGTTGCGCTTCGATGAAGAGCAACGCCTCATCAATGAACAATCGCAGCGCCCCGAAACCGACTGATCCCGTTCGGCCCTGATGCCTCGGGCCCTGAAATCCTTCGGGGCTGAACTGGCGGCGCTACACGGGATTATTGGGCGCGGCCACGCGCACCAAGACCGCTTTGGTTTCCACACTGACCTTCACGCACGTGGCAGGGCCCGTGGGATCGCCGTCAATCTGGGTCTCAACGGGCATGACTGTGCGAATAACCAGATTTTGGGAGCGGTAAAAGTCAATGACCGGCAAGTGATTCTTGTGCTGAAATACCACCTTGCCTGCCATCGCCATCCAGCCAAAAGCGCTGCGTGGGCTGATCACCACAACGTCCAGGACGCCGTCGTCAATCAAAGCGCCAGGAACAAAATCAATGCCACCGGGCAACAAGCCGCAGTTGGCAAACAGCACCGAACGGACCTTGCGCTGCTGAGCCGGTTCATCATCTAAAGCAATGCTGACTTTTTTGCGCGCCCCAGCCATGTGACGCAGCCCGGCCTCACTGTAGGCGAGCCAGCCTACGTGCGCTTTCAGCTTGGATTTGGTGTCGTTCATGACGTCGGCGTCCATGCCGAGTCCGGCGATCACCATAAAAGAATGTTTGGAGACGGACCCTGTGACGCCATCCTCAATTTCCATCAGACCGGCATCTATGTGGCGTTGATGTCCAAACAAGGCAATCTGGACGTTGCCAGCAATGTCAGTGACATCCAGTTTCAGGTTCCGGGCCAGCAGGTTCCCGGTGCCCAAGGGAATGATGGCAAGGGGCACCTCGGTATGCCGTAGGGTCTGGGCCACAGCGCGAACTGTGCCATCACCACCGCCCACAATAACGACGTCGGCCTTGGCATCCAGCGCCGCAGCAGCCATGGAAAAACCAGGATCTTCAACGGTGGTTTCCAGAAAAATGGGGGCGGGCCAGCCAGCTTTCGACACGGAGCGGGTGATGAGCGTCTTGGCGTCCGTGGACCCATGCTTGGCGGGGTTATAGATAAACACAACCTGCTGTTTTGCAAGATGGATCTTGTGCGGGAAATCGCCCACAGCGCTGCGGGTATGCTTCTGGGCGAGTTTGCGCACACCCAGCCAGCTGATGGCAGCGGCGAGCACAATGGCCGCCACAATGATGGCTACAAGTATTTCAGTTGGCATGATTATCCAATCTTATCCCGTGAAGTTGTTTTGATTGGATAGGCTAAGGGAGTGATCGATGTACGAGACCTCTGCGAAAATCCTGAAATATACCGTGCCAGCCAGCGTGCCCGCGGTGCCGAACCGTCTGTGGTGGACTCCATCATCGCCGCTGATAGCGCCCGCAAGGCCGCAATTACCTCTTTTGAGGCACTGCGCGCCGAGCAGAATGCGTTTGGTAAAAAAGTTGCGAAAGCCAAGGGTGAAGAAAAGCAAACTCTTCTGGCTGAGGTCAAGGAGTTGGCGTCCGCAGTAAAGGCCGCCTCAGCCGCTTCTGATACGGCCGCTGCCACGGCCGATTCGCTTTTGCGCAGTATGGCCAACCTGATCTCAGAAGGTGTCCCCGAGGGGGGCGAGGATGACTTCATCGTCCTGAAGACCGTTGGTACCCCGCGTGAATTCCCGGACTTCAAGGCCAAAGACCATCTGGAAATCGGTGAACTCATCGGTGCCATCGATATGGAACGTGGTGCCAAGGTTTCCGGTTCGCGTTTCTACTTCCTTAAGGGAGTGGGCGCACGCCTGGAACTGGCGTTGTTGCAGATGGCTATGGACCAGGCCATCGAGGCCGGCTTTACACCCATGATCACCCCCACTTTGGTCCTGCCTGAAACCATGGCCGGCACAGGCTTTGATGTTGAGCACGACGCAGAAATTTATCGCCTGGCCGAAGACAACCTGTACTTGGTGGGCACTTCCGAGGTGGCTCTTGCGGGCTACCACGGCAATGAAATCATCAACGTTCAGGAACCCCTCAGGTACGCCGGATGGTCCTCCTGTTACCGCCGCGAAGCCGGTTCGCACGGCAAGGACACCCGCGGTATTATTCGCGTCCACCAGTTCAACAAAGTGGAAATGTTTGTTTACACCACTGTGGAGAAGGCCGCGCAGGAACACCAGCGCCTGCTCGCATGGGAAGAGGAAATGCTTGCCAAGGTGGAGCTGCCCTACCGTGTCATTGATACGGCGGCAGGTGATTTGGGTGGTTCCGCAGCCCGCAAGTTCGACTGTGAAGCATGGGTTCCTACACAGGGGGACTACCGTGAACTGACCTCCACCTCTAATTGCACCAGCTATCAGGGACGCCGTTTGAATATCCGCGAACGCCTCGCAGCGGACGACGGCGGCAAGGGTGGCACCCGCGCGGTTGCTACACTCAACGGCACGCTAGCAACCACTCGCTGGATCGTGGCCATCCTGGAACACCACCAGAACGCCGACGGCTCCGTCAATGTCCCTGTTGCGCTGCGCAAATATTTGGGTGGCATGGAAGTGTTCCCGGTCCTGTAGTGGAACCGCTACTAACGCCTGTTTCTGCTGGCGCTGTCTGTGGCAGGTTTCTGCCGCGAGGTGAACACCGGGTTAATACTCACAGTGTGCATAAGAGTGTGAGTATTAACTCCTCTCACTCCTAGGCCCAGTAGCAGCTATTTACCCACTGTTCATTCAATGATGTGGGCCACGCCATGGCAACTTCAAAGCACGCTCTGTTCTACTTGAGGTATGACAATTACTGCAAATTCCGCAAAACCTGGCATCGATGACCGGTCAATAGCAACACAGAACTTCCTGGTGGCCCTTGATGTAGACGGCACCCTGGTGGACCATGACGGAGTAATGACCGACACTGTTAGGCATGCTGCTCGCGCCGTTGTCGCAGCCGGTCACGAGGTCATTATCTCCACCGGGCGCTCCTTAGGCGCAGTGCTGCCCGTCCTTGAGCTACTGGGCTTGGTCCGCGGCTACGCCGTGTGCTCCAACGGCGGTGTGACCCTCCGGCTGGATCCCGCACTGGATCTTGGCTATGAAATTATTGACCGCGAAACGTTTAGCCCCAAACTAGCCCTGACCACGTTGCGAGAAAAAATCCCTGGCGCGCGCTTTGCCTTGGAAGATGCCAATGGGGACTTTCTCTCAACCTCCCGTTTCCAAGACCCCAGTTTCGGCATTGAAGCCCGCGGGGTGGACTTCCATCACTTGCTAGAAGCTGAGGCGGTGCGGGTTGTGGTCAATTCTGCCGAGGCCAGCACGGCAGAATTTAGTGCCGCCATTGCCGCAGCCGGCCTGCATGGGGTGACCTACGCGGTGGGTTGGAGCGCCTGGCTGGACATTGCCGCAATGGGCGTCACCAAAGCCTCTGCGCTGGAGAAGCTGCGCGTGAGGCTGGGCATCACTCGGGAACTGACAGTCGCCGTGGGTGATGGTTCCAATGACATCGATATGCTTCGTTGGGCAGGCAGGGGAGTTGCCATGGGCCAGGCCGAACCGGACGTGAGAGCCGCAGCAAATGAGATTACGGCCTCCGTATACGACGACGGTTTGGCCACCATCCTGCACAGCCTGCTCTAGCCCGAGCCCTTTTGGCCCGAGCCCTTTTGGGTTGAAAAGCGGCGCCACCTGTGAAGGTGAGCGCCGCTTTTTTGTTTCAGGAAATAATTAGTGCTGGGTGTCTTTGAACCGTTGAATGGATGCGTTCAGCTCGGTCTCCGCGGCGGCGCGGTTGTCCCAGCCCGCAGCCTTGACCCATTTGCCGGGTTCCAGATCCTTGTAACGGGTGAAGAAGTGCTCGATTTCCTTGACCAAGAAATCGTCCACGTCGGAGAGCTCCTGGATGTGATCAAAACGCTTGTCATCAACAACACACAAAACCTTGGCGTCTCCGCCGGATTCATCGGTCATGTTAAAAACTGCGATGGGGCGGGCATCAACAACTACGCCCGGGTGCAGATCAAAATCCTGCAGCATCACGAGTGCGTCAAGAGGATCGCCGTCTTCGCCCAGAGTGTCATCAAAGAAGCCGTAATGGGTGGGGTACGCCATGGACGTAAACAGCACACGGTCCAGGCGTACACGGCCGGTCTCGTGGTCAACTTCATACTTAACACGTGATCCACGGGGGATCTCGATAGTGACGTCGTGCTTCATCGTTGTGCTCCTGAATATGTTGGTGTGCGAGACCGGGCGAGCCCGCGCACAAAAATTCCGTCTAGACTGAGGATATAGGCGCTTTCGCTGCGCCGAAACCCGCCTGGACCTTCTAGGCCCATTATTGCCCAATTCCTGCAGCCAATTGCACGCAGGGACCATCACAGACGAAGGAATTGCCTGCAGTATGGGACGCACGTCAAAAGTGGTGACGAGCGGCCTGCTCGTATGTGCACTCGCCGCTGTGAGTGTTCCCGTGGGCCTGCAAGTGATCCCGGCGTTCTTCCCGCTTGACCCGGGCTCGGTAGTTGTGCTGCCGGCGGCACAGCAGGCACCCACATCACTTGGCGAAATTTCCGGTGTCTCCCCGCTTGCGGCCACCGCGCCCATCCCCGATCCTGGTGCGCTTTCTGCCGGGTTGAAGAAAGCCTTGATGTTCGACGGCGAGGGAACCTTCAGCATGTACGTCACCGATGCGCTGACAGGCGAGACGCTGTTCTCCCAGGACGGCGAAAAAGCCAGGACTCCTGCCTCTAACCTGAAACTTTTGACAGCGGGTGCCGTTCTTAAAACGCTCGGACCAAGCACACAGTTCAGTACCCAAGCCATAGCAGGGTCCAAGGCCAATGAGATTGTGTTATTAGCCGGTGGTGATTCGCTGCTGACAGCAGGTGCCAGCCGAGCGGACTCAACGATGGGGCACGCTGGACTGGCCACCTTGGCGCAGCAAACCGCTAAAACTCTGGCAACGGCGGGAGTCACAGGTCCAGCAACGCTGAGCATTGATGACACTTTGTTCACGGGACCCGCATTGAACCCCAAGTGGGGTGATGGTGATGTTGAGGTAGGCGAGATTGCCCCCATTTTCCCCATGGCACTTTATGCAGGACGCTATATCCCGGGAGTTTTATCGGGTCCTCGTCCCCAAGATTCGGCTGTTGCCGTGGCGGAAGCGTTTGCACAGGCGTTGGAGGATGCAGGAGTTAAAACAACCGGGGCCATCACCCGAGGCAAGGCACCTCCTCCGGCTGATGGTGCGGGGACAAATCAGCCTGGTGCGGTACTTGGGACCGTGAAATCGGCCAGTGTCACCGAACAAGTCAGGTACATGCTTGAAGAGTCGGATAATTACGTAGCCGAAGTTCTTGGCCGTATGACGGCGGCGAAACTGGGCAAGGAAGCCAGTAACTCTGGGGCAGTGGCCGCGGTTCGACAGGTGGTTCAGGAGCTGGGGCTGGAGATGACAGGTATTTCCATCACAGATAATTCCGGTCTGGCAGCCGGGAACTTGATCAGCTCCCAGCAGCTAGTTCAGATGCTGTCTCTGATGTTGGCCGACCCGGCAGCAGAGATTGGCCAGGCCCTGCCTGGCCTTCCCATCGCAGGGCTCACAGGATCTTTGGCGCACCGGTTTGTTTCAGCACCATCGCTTGACGGGGCAGGGTTGGTCCGCGCCAAGACCGGATCCTTGAACCTTGTCACATCGCTGTCAGGCTACGTAGTGAACTCACAAGGGCGCCTGCTTGTCTTTTCAATGATGGCTAACGGATTGACCGGTGGCCCCATCCCCGCCCGGTCAGTGGTTGACAGAGCCGCGAGCGTCTTGGCGTCAAGCTAGGGGCGCAGGGCGCAGGGGCCAGCAGGCGGTCAGGGTTTTGTGGTCTGATGGTTCCAT
The DNA here is from genome assembly GCF_030063205.1 of Arthrobacter antibioticus. Lineage (GTDB taxonomy): Bacteria > Actinomycetota > Actinomycetes > Actinomycetales > Micrococcaceae > Specibacter. The sequence goes on from NZ_JASISQ010000002.1 coordinate 162,220, forward strand.
GACTCCGCAGAGCAACTCCGCAACGACACCGTCCACTTCTCCCAGCATGGTCAATTGGGAGTTGGCCGCTAAGACGGCCGCCAACTTGGCACCGGCCGGTCCGGCGCTGACCGGTTCCGAAATCTCCGCAGCCGTGGACAACCTGCGCCTGATGGCTGAACGCTCAGTTCCATACGTGCATGAAATCAGTCGGCTTGAGGCCGCCAAGGACTTGCATGACTCCGAGGTACTGGTGGTAGACCGGGCCTCATGGGCCAAGGCCAATACGCAAAGTTTCGCCGTCATGATGGACCCCGTGCTGCGTGCCGTGGCAGCCAAGCAGGCCCAGAGTGCACAAGAAGCCGGGGGGAAACCGGTCCCCGGGGGCTCAAGCACGGCCGTGAGTGCCACCGTCACTGGTGCACAGCTGGGCGGCGCCCTGGCGTTTCTCTCTAGTAAAGTGCTTGGGCAGTACGATCCTTTCTCCGCGCTGGCGCCAGCTACTTCCGATCGAGAGCAGGCAGCGGGTGGGCGCCTTCTTCTCGTGGCGCCAAATATCATCACCATCGAACGCGAACTGAAAGTGGCACCAGCCGATTTCCGCCTTTGGGTGTGCCTTCATGAGCAAACCCATAGGGTGCAATTCGCCGCTGCACCCTGGCTTCGCCACCACATGCTCAGTGAGATTGAAAAACTGGGGGCACTGTTAGTGGGGGATTCGGAGAACTTTGGGGAACGCATTATGCAATCCGCCAAGCAGCTTGGCAGCAAGTCCAGCAAGCCCAAAGAGTTGGCGAAACCGGGTGAGGGTTTGCCATTGGAAGATCAACCTCGTGGCGGGGTTCTGGATTTGCTTCAGAATCCTGAGCAAAAAGCGGCACTCTCACGCCTGACGGCTGTTATGAGCCTGCTTGAAGGACACGCCAACGTTGTGATGGACGGTGTTGACCAAAGCATTGTTCCTACAGTGCGTACTATCCGCCAACGCTTCAACAGCCGAGGAAAGGACCGAGGCGTTGTTGAAAAATTCTTCCGAAACCTTCTAGGACTGGACGCAAAAATGCGCCAGTACAGTGACGGTGCCAAGTTTGTCCGGGATGCTGTGGCAGTGGTTGGCATGGAGGGGTTCAATCATGTGTGGACGCAGGCGGAGAACCTGCCCACAGAAAAAGAAATCCACAACGCCCGGCTTTGGGTTGAGCGGATGGGTTTGTAATTGCGTCCCGAAACGAGAACAAGAAGCCCTCAACCGCGCCGCCGCCTTGACCCCACCGTTGGCAAGGCTCGGGCCATGGTGGGGGAACTTTTGGGACTGAAAACCACAGGTAAAAACCGCGAGGTTCAGAACCCGCCCCTAATCTTGGTTGGTTGCAGCGGCGGGCCGGACTCGCTTGCGTTGGCTGCTGTTTGCGCGTTCTTTGCCAAACGTGGGGAAGTTCGTGTTGGCGCCGTCGTGGTTGACCATCAGATGCAAGCCGGCAGCGCCGAGGTTGCTCAGGCTACTGCGCTCCAGCTCCGCACGCTGGGACTGAACCCCGTACTTGTGCGCGAAGTTGAGCTGGACTATGACGGCGCCGGCCCGGAAGCGGCTGCCCGGGCTGCTCGCTTTGGGGCGCTTGAGGCCGCGGCGCATGAAGTGGGTGCTCACAGTGTGTTGTTGGGACATACCCTCGATGACCAAGCCGAATCGGTGTTGCTGGGACTGGCCAGAGGGTCAGGGACGCGTTCGTTGGCCGGCATGCGGGCACGCCGGGGGATCTATCTACGACCCTTTTTGGGACTGCGCAGAAGTGAGACTTTGGCCATATGTGATGCGTTAGAACTCACGCCATGGCATGACCCGGCCAATCAAGACCCGGCATACCTGCGGGTCAGGGTCCGAAACGAGCTGATCCCCCAGCTACGGGCCGAGCTGGGCCCCGGGATCACCGAATCCCTGGCCAGATCAGCGAACATTTTGGGTCATGACGCGGACTTTCTTGATGAGCTTGCCGCAACCGAATACAACAAAATTGCCATCCGGACCAACGCAACCAACCACACCAGCATAGCCAGAGACACGGGTGATTCTCCGGGGAAACTTGCGGAAAACCGTGCTGATAACTGCCGGGAAAACCGTGCTGATGACAGTGGCGCTGATGAGATCATCCTGTCCGAAGATGCACTCAGATCAGCGGCTCCGGCCCTGAGGATGAGAATGTTGGCGCTGGCCGTCGTCGAACTTGGCGGAGTCCAGCCAAGCCTTGAGCGACTCGGTGCGGCCGAAAAATTGCTGGAGCGAACAGGCTCTGCCGGGCCCGTTCAACTCGCAGGAAAAGTCAGTGCCTACAGAATCTCCCGCAACCAGAGTGTTCCCCACGAGGGCCCCGGCTATGGGAAGCTAGTTCTTAGACGCAACACGTAAGCGCCCAATAGTACTAAAACCAGTACCAAAACCTTCACAATCAGGAGTCATTGGTGGATTCACAAGACGTCCAAGCCGATCTTAAGCACGTTCTTTATACAACAGAACAAATTCAAACCCGCGTAGCCGAGCTGGCCGCACAGATTGATGCTGACTACCAGGGCCGTGACGTCCTCTTGGTCGGCGTACTCAAGGGTGCTGTCATGGTTATGGCGGATTTGTCCCGGGCCTTGCACAGTCACGTCACCATGGATTGGATGGCGGTTTCCTCCTACGGCTCCGGCACCCAGTCCTCAGGTGTTGTGCGTATCCTGAAGGACCTTGAAACGGACCTCATGGGCAAGCACGTACTCATCGTTGAAGACATCATTGATTCCGGTCTGACCTTGTCATGGCTGCGAGCCAACCTGATGTCACGTGGACCGGCATCCGTTGAAATTTGTACTTTATTGCGTAAACCAAAAGCCGCAAAAGTTGAGATTGACGTTAAATACGTTGGCTACGAGATTCCCAACGAATTTGTTGTTGGTTATGGCCTTGATTTTGCTGAAAAGTATCGCAACCTGGACTTCATCGGCACCTTGGCTCCGCACATTTACGAGTAGTCACATCCGCGCGTGAGCGGATGTGGGCATGAGCCTGCCCTTGGGGGCGATATTTTTTGTAGGTGAGGAACAGCAGACCCTCAAGCCGTTGGTGGCTGACGGGTCGCAGATTTGCCAAGGAAATCTCGGCCCCAGGGCGGGCTGTTTGCGTCTAAGGCACCGTTTAGCGGGAAATCTTTATGCCCACAGGGAACTAAAGGCAATTCCTGTACGTGTACTTAGGCGAACGGTGTAAAGCTATTACTCGAGGACGTCTCGCAGCGTCTTGTACAGGTATGAATTGGTTGAGCGGGAGGGACGAGGCCTAGCCTCGAACACATGAAAGTCAAAAAACTCTTCAAAGGTCCATTTGTCTGGATCATTGTGGTGGTTGTGCTCATTGGGGCCGGCCTATTCACGTTGACTGGCACAGGGCAGAGCCGCGTCGGCACTTCTGAAGCCTTGGACCTGCTCAAGAATGACAAAGTTGTCTCGGCCAAGATTTTTGGGTCCGAAGGCCGCGTGGACTTGGTCCTCAAGGACGACTACACAACGCTCGATGACCGCAAGGCTGGCAAGAACGTCCAGTTCTACTACGGCGGCTACCGGGCAACCACCATGGTTGATGCTATTGACAATGCCAAACTGGAAAAATTTGACGACCAGCCGGCGTCCAATAACTTCTGGTCAAGCATGCTTTCCTTGCTGATCCCTTTCGTGCTGATCGGCCTGATTTTCTGGTTCCTGTTCTCCCGCATGCAAGGCGGCGGCAACAAAGTCATGCAATTTGGCAAGTCAAAGGCCAAGCTGCTCACCAAAGACCACCCGCAGGTGACGTTCAATGACGTTGCGGGCGCGGATGAAGCGGTGGAAGAACTCCACGAAATTAAAGACTTCCTGCAGAACCCTGACAAGTTCACCGCCGTTGGCGCCAAGATTCCCAAGGGTGTTCTTCTGTACGGGCCTCCCGGAACCGGTAAAACCCTTCTGGCCCGTGCCGTGGCAGGCGAAGCCGGCGTACCGTTCTACTCCATCTCCGGATCTGACTTTGTTGAGATGTTTGTTGGTGTGGGTGCCTCCCGTGTCCGTGACCTCTTTGAGCAGGCCAAAACCAACGCCCCAGCCATCATCTTCGTTGACGAGATCGACGCCGTGGGCCGTCACCGTGGTGCCGGGATTGGCGGCGGCAATGACGAGCGCGAGCAGACGCTGAACCAGCTGCTGGTTGAAATGGACGGCTTTGATGTAAAAACCAACGTCATCTTGATTGCCGCCACCAACCGTCCGGATGTCCTGGACCCCGCCCTGCTGCGGCCAGGCCGCTTTGACCGTCAAATTCCTGTTGAGGCGCCCGATCGTTTGGGCCGCGAACAAATCCTGAACGTTCACTCCAAGGGCAAGCCCATGGCGCCCGGTGTGGACTTGAACGCCGTTGCCAAGAAGACACCCGGTTACACGGGTGCTGACCTGGCGAACGTTCTTAACGAGGCCGCACTGTTGACTGCCCGCTCCAACGCGCAGCTCATTGATGACCGTGCCTTGGATGAGTCAATTGACAGGGTTATGGCCGGGCCGCAGAAGCGCACCCGCGTCATGAAGGAACTGGAACGCAAGATCACCGCCTACCACGAGGGTGGTCACGCATTGGTGGCTGCGGCCATGCACAATACTGCCCCCGTCACCAAGATCACCATTCTGCCTCGTGGCCGTGCGTTGGGCTACACGATGGTTGTTCCCGAGGATGACAAGTACTCAATCACGCGTAATGAACTGCTCGATCAGATGGCGTACGCGATGGGTGGCCGTGTCGCTGAGGAGATCGTTTTCCACGATCCCTCCACCGGCGCCTCAAACGATATTGAGAAAGCTACCGCCACCGCCCGTGCCATGGTTACCCAGTACGGGATGAGTGAGCGGATTGGTGCCGTGAAGCTTGGCTCCGGCGCAGGTGAGCCGTTCATGGGTCGTGACGCTGGCCAGGATAGGGGCTACTCGGAGTCTGTTGCCGGGGTTGTGGATGAAGAGGTTCGCAAGCTTATTGATCAGGCGCACGACGACGCCTATGAGGCGTTGATAGCCAACCGCGATGTCCTTGACCGTTTGGCTCTTGAACTCCTTGAGCGTGAGACCCTGAACCAGGCTGAGATCGCGGAGATTTTCACGAATCTGCGCAGGCCGCCCCAGCGCAAGGTGTGGCTATCTAAGGATTCCCGCCCCGTCTCTGATCTGCCCCCTGTCATTACCGACAAGGAACGCCGTCAGGCGCTGGAAGCGGGTGTCCCTGCTCCGGATGCTACCTCCCCTCAGGACCAGCTTGCCAACGCCCACCTGGACGGTGAAGTAGATGCGCCAAACTCCCAGCAAGGCATCAATCTTGGCAAGGGCGATACCCCGCAACTGCCAGGACAGTCATAATCGGCGATAGAATCACATCCGTGACTGATTACGACGACGAACTCGACTTCCAGCAGGGCGGTGCCAATGGCGCCGCCCTCGCGGGTGACGAAGCTGGGATGGATCTGCCACGTATTGAGGCGGCAGTCCGGGAGATACTTTTAGCTATTGGTGAGGACCCGCAACGCAGTGGACTCCTCGACACTCCCAAACGTGTAGCCAAGGCCTACCGAGAAATGTTTGCCGGCCTGCACCAAGACCCAGCCGATGTTTTAGGTACAACTTTTGATATTGCCCATGAGGAAATGGTGCTTGTCAAAGACATCCCGTTTTATTCAACGTGTGAACACCACCTGGTGCCATTTCATGGCAGTGCGCACGTAGGTTACATCCCGTCGTCGGACGGCAAAGTCACCGGGTTAAGCAAGCTCGCGCGGCTGGTGGATATATTTGCCAAACGTCCACAGGTGCAAGAACGGCTCACGAGCCAAATTGCTGATGCTTTGATCGAACATCTCAAGCCCCGCGGCGCCATTGTTGTCGTTGAGTGTGAGCACATGTGCATGTCCATGCGTGGCGTGCGTAAACCAGGGGCCAAAACAGTCACAAGCGCTGTCCGCGGTCTGCTTCACGAGCCTGCCACCCGGGCCGAAGCCATGAGCCTGATTCTTGGAAGGTAACTAGACACACAATGGATTCTCTCGCAGCGGCACCCGGCACGGGGCCGGCCACTTCTCCTTTGCCTGTCCTTCGCGCCCGGCGGTCAAATGCAACATTTGCGGCCTTGCCGACGGACCGTCTGGTGGTGATGGGGATATTGAACTGCACCCCGGATTCCTTCAGCGACGGTGGCGATTATGACTCCACAGAGACTGCCATTGCGCACGGACTGCGGATGTTTTACGGTGGCGCAGACATTATTGATGTGGGTGGCGAGTCCACCCGCCCCGGCTCCCTCGAGGTCGATGAGCTCGAGGAGCAACGGCGCATCCTGCCCGTCATTTCAACCCTTGCAAAGGCTGGGGCGTTGATCAGTGTGGACACACGTCACGCCTCAACAGCTGCACTGGCACTGGATGCCGGCGCCGGGTTGATCAATGATGTTTCTGGTGCCCGCGTCCATGAGGACATGATCGCGCTGATTGCGCAGCGTGCGGTCCCCTACGTCTTGATGCACAGCCGTGGGAACTCCCGTTCCATGGACTCCCTGACTCAGTACACGGATGTAGTTGATGACGTGGTGCGTGAGCTGGGCGAGGTGCGCGAGAAGTTCTATGCAGCAGGAGTTAGGCCTGAGAATTTGATCCTTGATCCGGGCATTGGCTTCTCCAAGAACGCCGATCAGAATTGGGAATTGCTGGCTAACCTGCATCGTGTGGCTGACATGGGCAACAAGGTATTGGTGGGGACCTCTCGCAAACGCTTCCTGGGTTCTTTGCTGACAAGTGCCGGAAAGGCTGCCGCACCCAAGGAACGTGACGACGCCACATCGGCAACCACAGCACTTGCCGGTACCCAGGGTATTTGGGGTGTTCGCGTGCACGACGTTGGAGCGAGCCTTGACGCCGCGAAGGTTGCCGCCCGGCTCCTAGTTGGTAACGCTAACCGCAACGCCCGGTTGGCGGCGGCGCGCCAGACAGAACCCTCCTGTGTGGATACACAGTGATGGGCCAAGATAGCATCAAGCTGACAAGCGTGACCGCCATCGGCTATCACGGCGTTTTTGAGCATGAGAAACGTGACGGTCAGCCGTTCATCACTGACGCTGTGTTGCATTTGGATGTCTCCGCCGCAGCTGCCACGGATGATCTGCACAAAACAGCAAACTACGGCGCTGTTGCTGAGACCATTGTGGCTATGGTGACAGGGCAAGCATTTGATTTGATTGAGACATTGAGTGTTCGCATGGTTGAGAAAATCCTCATCGACTTCCCCATCCTCAACGCCGTTGAAGTGACAATTCACAAACCCAAGGCCCCGATTCAGGTACCTTTTGGTGACGTGAGCGTCACTGTTTTTAGGTCCCGTGAACAACTCCGCGCAAGCGAGCTCGAGGCCGGAAAAGTCAAGGTAATCGAGTCTGTCACTAGTGAAAGCAAAGCCGTCCTGGCGGGTAAAGCGTGACTGCGCTCCACCCACTTACTCGAGCCATCCTGGCATTAGGAAGTAACCTAGGTGAGCGTGCAGGCACACTGCAGAGCGCCGTTGGGGACCTAGTTGATCCACCCGAAGTTCGGCTATTAAACGTTTCACCTGTTGTGACCACCAAAGCAGTAGGTGGGCCCGAGGGGCAACCAGATTTTCTGAACATGGTCATCGCCATTGAAACGGCGCTGACATCAACAGAACTTTTGGCCCATTGCCAAGCGGTTGAGCTCTCCCACCACAGAACCCGGACTGTTCGTTGGGGTGCGCGAACCCTAGACGTCGACATCATCACGTATGGGGAAGAAAGCAGTGTGGATCCAGTGCTAACCCTGCCTCATCCACGCGCTGCCGGTCGGGCCTTCGTGCTGTACCCGTGGTCGTTGATGGAGCCCAATGCCAAACTCAGTGGCTCTTCGGTGGCAGAACTGGCGGCCGCGGCACCAGACATGCCCGGCATCAGCGTTGAGCCAGATAACTCCGCGAACCAAGACTCCTAAACGGCAACGGGCGAACCACCGTCAGTAAAAATCCCAAAATGGGAAAAACCGGTACGGTTGAATGTGTAGTCCAACGCGAATCGAAGAGGCAACAATGAGAAGCACAATGCGGACCATCAGGCCTGCGTGGCTGGTGACGGTGACGGTTATTGTGGCCGCGGTTGGGTGGGCCACCACCGAGCTGACCTCACGCGCGAGCCTGGCCCTGCCGGTTCTACCTTTGAGTTCCTTGATCACCATGGCCCTGATCGCCGTAGTGTCCCTGGTCCTTGGCTTGAAGGTCCGTCGCTGGCGGGACGGAAATCGAGATAAAGCCCTGGATCCGCTGATGGCAGCCCGCACAGTGGTGCTGGCCCAAGCCTGCGCTTATGCTGGAGCCGTGCTTCTTGGCTGGCACCTGGGCATTTTAGTTGATCAGCTGCCCACCATTGCCATGCGCGCAGATCTGGCCGTGATCTGGCAGATGGTTGCCTTGATAGCGGGTGCCCTGGTGATGGTTGCCGTGGGCGTTATCGTAGAGCGTTTTTGTAAAGTTCCGCCCGAGGACAGTGAACCCACAGCAAAACCCCGCCCCAAACAAGAGGGGCGAGGAGAGGAAGAATTTGCGTAAGCAAAAAAGCAGTGTGATTGACCCGCAAGACGTTACCTTTCTGCGCGTCTCTGACAGGCTCATCACGGCACGCTTCATTTCCAGTGGTATTGGCGCCCTGATATTTTTGGCCGTGACAGCAGTGCCGCTGACGCTAAAGCTGACAGGAGTCTGGAGCGGCTACCCGGCATGGTTAGCATGGGCAGCCCCTGCAGTAGTTGTCATCATCATTGTGTGGGAAATGATCCTCATCCCCCGACAGGTGCGTGCTATTGGCTATGCGGAACGTAACGAGGACCTACTGATCCGCGGTGGCATCATGTTCCACCGGGTCATGGTTGTGCCCTACGGTCGCATGCAGTATGTGGACGTGACCATGGGGCCATTGGAACGCTTGCTCGGGCTCAGCACCATCCACCTCCACACGGCATCCCCTGGCACTAACGCGCTCATCAATGGTCTGCCGGCAGTTGAGGCCGCACGCCTCCGTGAGCAGCTCTCTGCCCGTGGTGAGGCAAAATTGGCTGGCTTGTGAACGAGGAAGCTCGCGCTCATGAGCAGTTTTTCCGGACCGACGCCGAGGACTCCTGGCATCGAGTACACCCTGTCTCGCCCTTTGTCCGCGGCTGGGTTGCCATCGTTGCCGTTATTTTCGTTTTTGGCAGGAACTCGCTGAGTTCTCTATTTAGCGAGGATTGGGGCGGCGGTGGTTCCCCCACTGGTGGCGCTCCAGCGTTATTTATTGCGATGGTTGTAGGTGCTGCCATAGTCATTTTTGGTGTGGCGTTCTTCCTGTCGTGGCGCTTCACCCGCTACCAAGTAACCGATCAGCACGTGCACATTAACTCCGGTGTGGTGTTCCGGCAACAGCGCAGGGCCCGCATTGATCGGGTACAGGCGATCGATGTGGTGCAACCGCTGGTGGCAAGGATGTTTGGGCTTGCGGAACTGAAATTTGAAGTGGCCGACGGAGGGAAGTCGGCTATGAAACTCTCCTTCCTTAAGCTCACCGAGGCCAAGCGGCTGCGGGCAGCAATTCTTGCCCGTGCGGCAGGGGTGAGCGTTGATCCGCAAGCCCCGGAGCAGGTCCAGGAGGCCCCAGAGCATCACGTGCTTAGTCTGAATACAGGCCGGATTATTGGTGCGGCAGTTATCAGCAGCACAACAGTGTTTGCCCTGCTTGTCATTGCCGCAGCCGTGGTGGCCGTTGTCTGGAGTGGGAGCCCCGGAATCCTCGTTGCCGCTATCCCCATTTTTATCGGTATTGGGGCGGCGTACTGGAAATCCATCACGACAGATTTTAATTTCAGGGTTGCGGTTTCCCCGGATGGTGTGCGGCTCCACTATGGCATGCTGGAAACCCGTTCCCAGACTATTCCCCCTGGCCGAGTTCAAGCTGTTGGTATCAGCCAAGGACCTATATGGCGCCCATTTGGTTGGTATCGGGTACATGTGAATGTTGCCGGCTATGGCGCTGATGCCTCGGATAATGGTTCACGGACGGTGCTGTTGCCGGCTGGAACGCTTGAGGAAGTCATGACGGTGCTTTCGCTGGTGTTTCCGGATCCGGGAGTTGAAAATCCCTTTGACGTCTTTACCGCCGGGCTGCGCGGGCCGGGTAACACCGAAGGATTTGTTCACTCGCCGCGCTCGGCTCGTTGGATCGACCCTTTGGCATGGCGCTATAACGCTTTCCGGGCTACGCAGACGGCTCTGCTTTGCCGTCACGGAGTACTTTTTAGAAGGCTCCAGGTTGTGCCCCATGAGCGCACCCAGTCGCTGGGCCTGCGCCAGGGACCACTTATGGCAGCACTTGGTTTGGTCGACTTTGAACTGCATTCAACAGTGGGCCCTATCCGTCCACTGGTGCACCACATGTCGGTGGCAAACGCTCTGCAGCTATTCGATGAACAGGCCGTCCGGGCTGCCACGGCACGGCGTTTGCATCGCAACGAGAGATGGCTTGAATCTGAGGTAGACCCTTTTCCGGGGATCTCCACGCAGCCGCCGCGTTTAGTGAAGACAGCTGACGAGCAAAAATTCTTCCCAGAGGAGCATGAACGTGGCCATTAAGCCAGGCCGCCTTGGCATAGGAATCATCGGTGCGGGCAAGGTAGGTGCCGTATTGGGTGCGGCACTGCGCTCCGCCGGGCATGCTGTTGTAGGAGTGTCAGCTGTTTCGGAGGCGTCTTTAGAGCGTGCTGAACTGCTGCTGCCTGGGGTGCCGGTGCTTGAGGTCTCTGACATTGTTGAACGCGCGGAACTGGTTCTACTTGCCGTTCCGGATGATGTGTTGGCTGACTTGGTGGCTGGTCTTGGGGCCATGGGTGCCTGGCAGGTGGGCCAGCTGGTGGCTCACACCTCGGGTCGTTTTGGCACCGGCGTTTTGGCTCCGGTAAAAGCGGCCGGTGGAATTGCGTTGGCGCTGCACCCCGCCATGACGTTTACCGGAATGAGCCTGGATTTATCCCGGCTCTCCGATTGTTGCTTCGGGGTCACTGCGGACCCGGCCATGCTGCCCATCGCCCAAGCCCTTGTGGTTGAGATGGGTGCCGAGCCGGTGGTCATCGCCGAAGCCGATCGGGTCCTGTACCACGGCGCATTAGCCCACTCAGCGAACCATATGGTCACACTTGTAGCCCAGGCAGCACAAATTTTGGGTGATATTGGTGTGGAATCGCCCAACCAGGTCCTGGGACCGCTGCTGCGAGCCGCCTTGGAAAACGCTCTCACTTCGGGTGAATCGGCACTGACGGGCCCGGTAGCCCGGGGCGATGTTGGGACAATCGCGGCCCATTCAGCCGCGCTGCGAGAACACGCTCTTGACACGGGCTCGCGTGACGTACTGGATGCTTATCTGGCCATGTCAGGTGCAACGGCGGCCCGCGCGGCAAGACGCCGGCTCTTGTCCGCCGAAGCGTATTTAGGAGTCCAAGCAGCTTTGGCCAACGACGACGCTGAAACGGACCCCGGGGCACCGCTTAGCTAGTCATTGATACAAGTGAACAAGTGTTTTTCAGACCTTGCCGAAAGTGAAGATCATGAGTATTGCCCTAGTGAAAACCATCGCCGAACTCAAGGCTAGGACGGCGCAGCTGCTGCACTCTCGCGCGCAGAGCCAGGGCTTAAGCGCAGAAACGGCGATTCGCCCGGGCACGCTTGGGTTGGTTCCTACGATGGGGGCGCTGCACCACGGACACAGCGAACTGGCCGGCACTGCCGTTGCGGAAAACTCGGTGGTGGTTGCTTCGGTGTTTATCAACCCTCTGCAGTTTGGTGATGCCGGGGATCTGGCCCGTTACCCCCGGAGCACTGAAGCCGATCTTGCCCTGTTGGATCAGGCCGGCGTTGACTTCATGTTCTGCCCGTCCGTGGCGCAAATGTATCCCGGTGGTGAGCCGATGGTTAGAGTGACTGCTGGAAAAATGGGGGAGATTTATGAGGGTGCCTCACGTCCTGGACACTTCGACGGTGCACTGACAGTTGTCTCGAAGCTGCTGCATGTGGGGTTGCCCGACGGCGGCCTGGGCGCCCCCGAGCTGTCTGGGCGTCCGGCTTACCGGGCGTATTTTGGCCAGAAGGATGCGCAGCAGTTGACCTTGGTGCGCACAATGGTGAAGGACCTGAATTTTCCTGTTGACATCGTGGCCGTGCCAACAGTGCGTGACACGGATGGGCTTGCCTCCTCCAGCCGGAATCGCTTTCTCTCAACGCAGGAACGGGAGGCAGCTCTGGTGCTTTCACGTGCGTTACGGCTTTTAAAGCAGCGTGCCGATGCCCATGAGCCACTTGATATCTTCTCAGCCGAGGAATTGGTCCGTAGCGCGCCCGGGGTGGAGCTGGATTATTTGGAAGTTGTGGATCCGCAGACACTTGCCGCGCGTGGTGAGAACTGCCAAGACACCCCGTTCACTGGAGAGGCATTAGCCCTTATCGCGGCCAAAGTGGGGGCTGTCCGGCTGATCGATAACATGCTCCTGGGCTGATCTCTAAAACTCGCTGGACCACGATTTTTCCCGCCGCTTCCGTTGATATTGGAGATGATGACACCCCGGAGGGGGTGTCATCATCTCCAATATCAACGGAAGTTCCAGATCACGCACACCCGATTACGTGTTTTCCTCCCGCTCCGTCTAACATTGCTCAAGCGTGCCCTGCGCCACAATCGTGGTCCGTATTCTCGCGTTTTTGCAACTGCTTCGACCCGAGGATCACCATGAAACTGTTGAAATCAATCCCGCTACTTGGCTGGATTATCCTAGCCATCGTCCTAGGTATTCTTACGGGCCCGGTGATGCCCGTATGGCTCGGCAGCGTATTCATGACTTACAACTCGATCTTCTCGGGCTTCCTGGGCTTCGTTGTCCCACTGATCATTTTGGGGCTTGTCATGCCAGCCATTGCCGAGCTTGGCAAAGGCGCCGGCAAGTGGCTAGGGATTACGGCCTTGATCGCCTACGGGTCCACTGTCCTGGCGGGACTGCTCGCGTACTTCGTGAGCAGGTGGCTGTTCACCTCGACCCTCTCAGGGGGTGGGCTTGATGCGTTTGGTGATGAGTCCGGCTCGGGGTTCAGTCCCTACCTGACGGTGGTGGCCAATGCCAGTGACTCGGCGACAGAGATTGTCCTGCCTCCCGTGATCGGCGTCATGAGTGCTCTGGTGCTCGCGTTCATACTTGGCATTGGACTCACAGCTTTCCACAGCAAGGTGCTCTTTCGCGGAGCCGTCGAATTCCGCACAGTCATTGAGTCAGTGATCCGGCGCATTATTGTGCCAGCACTGCCGCTATTTATCTTTGGTATCTTCATGGATCTTTCAGCCAGTGGCTCCGCCGTTACCGTTGTAACAAAGTTCCTGCTCGTAGCCGTTGTTTCCTTTGCCCTGACGTTCGTGGTGCTGCTTGCGCAGTACTCCGTGGCGGGGGCAATGTCCGGCCTTAACCCGTTCAAAGCACTATGGAACATGCGTGATGCGTATTTCACAGCATTGGGTACCTCATCCTCAGCTGCGACAATTCCTGTGACGCTTGCCTCTACCAAGAAGAATGGAGTTTCGGACTCGGTATCGGGCTTTGTCGTGCCGCTGTGTGCCACCATCCACCTGTCGGGTTCGATGGTGAAGATTACCTGTTTCTCAATCGCCGTCCTATTGCTCACCGGCGGCAGCGTCACCTTAGGCTCTTACCTGCCGTTTATCCTGATGCTCGGAGTGATGATGATTGCCGCGCCGGGCGTTCCTGGCGGTGCGATCGCTGCTGCCGCGGGACTACTTTCGCAGATGCTTGGGTTTGGCGAGGCCGAGGTGGGGCTCATGTTTGCGGCGTACATCGCGCTGGACAGCTTCGGCACGGCCACGAACGTGACAGGCGATGGCGCCATTGCCTTGATAATGAACAAGCTCACGCGGGGGCACTTGGGTAGCCAGGCGCAGGATCCGGCAGATGAAAATGTGGAAGCTGGAGAAGGCGGCACGGCCACCTCACACGCTCTGGCCTAGAGGTGGGGGGGGCCTAGAGGTGGGCGGCCTAGAGATGGGCGGCCTAGGGATGGGGCGGGAGACCAAGCATATCTTCCATCAGCTCAACACTCTGATCGAAGAGTTCCGCGTAATTGCTGAAGGCCCCTTCCAAGTGACCAAACACTTCTTGGCTGATGATGCCCAGCACTTGGCTCCAGGCGGTGAGGGCACGAATGAGAGTGGCAGGGGCAACTGTGTCGGCAGTGGCCCGGTAGTCCGTGACGGACGAGCCGTAAATCAGGGTGAACTCTCGTGGGTGCGCTACCGCCCAATCTCGGACCGACTGGCATACGGCACGCCACCGGCCGCTGTGATCGCCTCTAGGCGTGTTTTTGACTGCTTGTTCTGCCTGCTCGCCCAGGGCGTCGTAGGCCCCAATGATCAACGCTGTGAGCAAAGCATCGCGGTTCTCAAAGTACTGATAGAGCCCAGAGGGCACCATCTCCAACTCCTGTGCCACCGCTCGAAGGGATAACTCACTAGCCCCGACAGTGGCTAGTTGGCGGCGAGCCACGTCCAGGATTTCTTGGGTCAGGGCAGTGCGAGCTCTAGCGCGCGCGGTTCCAGATACAGTCGTGGATTTAGCGTAGCGGTATGAGAACGCTCGACTACATAGTGAACGGTGTTCTTTAGGTGTTCGGTGAGGTTGGAGATGATGACACCCCATCCTCCGGGGTGTCATCATCTCCAACCTCACCGGGGTGGGGCAGGCGGCAGGGGGCAGTGACGGCGGATGAGGCGGTTAGAGGTGCGCCTGGAGCTGATCTGCCGTTGGGTAAGCGGCTTGAGTGCCCTTCTTTGTTGCGGCCAATGCTGCGGCAACTGATGCGTAGCGGGCGGCTTCAACCAGGCTGTCCCCAGCTGCCAATCGCGCGGCAACAGCGCCGGTAAAGGCATCTCCGGCCCCGGTGGTGTCTACAGCGTCAACCTTGGTTGGCGATATCCGAACCACCTGTTCGGAGGTGTTCAGCGAATCCAGCACAACGGATCCGGCAGCTCCTAAAGTGAGAAGAACCTTGTGCAGCCCGCGCTGGCCAAACTGCGCTATTGCACCATGCCAATCAGTGACCGGGGCGTCCTGGGCAGGCATGTCAAAGCCGTCAAGGAACTGGGAAGCCTCGTGGGAGTTGACGAGCAAAACATCGGTAAGCTCGGCCAGTTCCTGGGTGATGGGAGCGTAAGGCGAAAGGTTTAGCAACACTGTTGCTCCGGCGTCGTGCCCGGCCTGCGCGGCGGCTTGGACGGTATCCAGGGGAACCTCCAGGCATAGACAAACCACCCCCGCATCAGCAAACACGGCTGGAGACATGTGGTCAGCGGACAGTGTTCCGTTGGCTCCGGCGGAGATAATGATGGTGTTCTCGCCGTTGGCATCCACGGAAATCACGGCAACACCTGTGGGCTCAACGACCTGCTGAACATGGCTGACATCAACGCCAGCGCCGGCCGTTGAAGCAAGTAACATCCGGCCATTGTCATCGCGCCCAACGGCGCCAAGCAAGGTGACAGTGCCGCCCAACTTGGCGGCGGCAACAGCCTGGTTGGCGCTCTTGCCGCCGGGATTGACGGCAAAACCATTGCCGTGCAGAGTTTCTCCCGGAGAAGGGAGCCGTTCACAATATATGGTGAGGTCGGCATTGAGCGAACCCGCCACCACTATTTTCTTTGTGGTCATGGTGCAACCTCCGCATCAAGGGGTTTGGGCACTAGCAGGGAGGCGGCAAAAGCTGCCGCCGTGATGGCGATCGCCACGAGAACTACGCTTAGATAAGAGCCATGGCCATTGAGCGGGCCGGTCGCCACCAGAATCGCCGGTAGAACCAAAAAGCTCAGGCCGGCACCCAGGTTGAAGGCTCCGGCGTTCATGCCGGGCAGGAAACCGGGGTTGCCCTCGGGGGAGAGGACCACGCCAAGGCCATTGAGCATGATGTTCACGGTACCGGCGTACATGATTCCCAGCAAGACGGTGCCCGTAATCATCCATGGCAAGCTATGCAGGCCCAGGAATCCGATGATGGCCAGCGCTGCGATGCTACCCAGCAGCCCAACCCGCAACATCTTGGTATAGCCAAAGACGGGTGCGATCCGGCCGGTAATAGGTCCAAAGAGCCACCCCAGCAACGCGTAGGGAGTCAGGATCAACAAACTCATCTGGGTTGCGCCAATTCCAAAGCCGGGGTCCACTGCTTGGACGAACGCCGGAACAATTCCGTTGATTACGGCAAAGATGCCTGTCATTGTCAGTGTTGTTGTTAGAAGTGGGGCCCAGGTGGAACGTTGGCGCAGATGTACTGTCTCAACCATGGGATGTGTGGAGCGTTTTTCCACAGCCCAGAAGGCCATGAAAGCAATAACAGCAAGCACGCCCAGTGCCAGTGCACTGAGCAGTGGACCGGTTTCCATGCCACCAACCAATTTGGTGGCCTCATTCAAAGCAGTCAGAAGGGCGCCGACGGCAACAACAATGAAGAACACGCCAAGCCAGTCCATTGTGGTGCCTTCGCCGGGTTTGCTCTCTCCTGCCAAAACGGCGATCAAGACGGTGGCGATCGCGGCAATGACAACCATGAGCCAGAAAATACTCCGGAAACCAAAGTGTTCGGCAAAGTAGCCGCCCACAAAAGAATCAATGCCAGCGATGCCTCCGTTGACGGCCGTGATCAGGCCCATGAGTGCGCCGTACTTTTTGGGATCCTTAACGGCTGAGTGCAGCATGATCAGGCACAGCGGAACGGTGGGTCCGCTAATGCCTTGGATGATGCGGCCAACAAACAGCCACGTGATATCCGGTGCCATGGCGGAAATGACCGAGCCAATGCCCATCAGGACCATCATGGCGATGAGCACCTTCTTGCGCCCGATGATGTCGCTCAAGCGCGGCAAAAATAGTGAGAAGACGGCTGCCGCTGTGAAGAACCAGGTCTGGGAAAGGCCAATCGATGCCTGATCGGTTTGCAGTTCCTCACCCATTGTCACAAGTGCCGGGCTGAGCATTGAGGCGTTTAGCTGGAAAGCCACACAGGCCGTCAATAATGCAATCATTAAAGCCGTGACGTTACCGGGCTTGGTTAGTGCTCCGGACTTTGCTAGCTGGGATGGACGGCTCAAAGTTCAACCTCGCCAATGCGTACAAGAGCGTCTGTGATCAGGTTCCAGAACTTTTTGTGGTCAAGGCTCACAGCCACGGAGGTTTTGCAGTCAACAGGAGCTGGTGCGCGGAAGTCAGCTACTGTCATGCCGAGGGTCAGGGTGCCGGTCAGCTCAATGTCAACGGGCACCTTGTGCGTTGTCATGACTGTGGGGTCAATGACATAGGCGACGGCGCAAGGGTCATGGACGGGCGGGTAATCGAATCCCTGGATGTCCTTGTAAGTTTTGGTGAAGAACTCCATCAATTCCATGACGAACTTGGCCGGCTTGGTGCCCACGGCCTCGATCGCGGCAACAACCTCAGGGGTTGCCAGCGCCTGGTGCGTGAGGTCAAGGCCCACCATCACTACTTCCCACCCGGCGTTGAACACGATATGGGCGGCTTCGGGATCGATCTTGATGTTGAATTCAGCCACGGGGGACCAGTTGCCCACGTGGTAGCCGCCGCCCATGAGGACAACTTCCTTCACGCGCTGAACAATGCGCGGCTCCTTGCGGGCAGCCATGGCAATGTTTGTTAGCCCCGCAGTGGGGACAAGGGTCACAGTGCCGGGCTCGTGCGTCATGATGGTTTCAATGATGAGGTCGACGGCGTGACGAGGGTCAAGAGTGATGCTCGACTCAGGCTGGGCTGGTCCGTCCATGCCGGAATCTCCATGGATGTCGGCGGCGGTTTCAATACTGCGCACCAAGGGGCGGTCGCAGCCGGCGGCAAACGGCACTCCTGTGATCCCGGCAATTGTGCCTACGCTGAGCGCGTTGCGCGTTACTTTTTCCAAGGTCTGGTTGCCCACAACAGTTGTTACTGCCAATAGTTCAATGTTTGGGTTGCCGTGCGCTAGCAGGAGCGCAACTGCGTCATCATGGCCGGGATCGCAATCCAGGATGATCTTGCGAGGTGTTGTGACCGCATATGCGGCGTCAACTGGCTGGCTGAGGATTTGTTCCGGATTCACTTTTTCTCCACGTCGTTGGGGCGATTCAGGGTCCAGGGACCGTGCGCAGGATTCAGTCTGACATTGAGGTCTTACGTACGTCAAGCGCTTAACGCGGTTCACGTTAAGCGCTTGACGTCCGTTGGTTGACGCAGCGTGCTCAACGCACCGATACGATCGATTCATGCAGCTGCCAACAACACAACAGTCCGGCAGTGCCGTGAGGCCACGCGTCACTGCAGCAATGGTCGCCACCCGGGCGGGTGTTTCAGCGGCAACCGTCTCCCTTGTGACAAGCGGCAAGACCGCCGGGCGGGTCTCCGCTGAGAACATCGCCAAGGTTGATGCCGCCGTCGCAGAGTTGGGCTATGTGGTCAATGGGTTGGGCAGTTCTCTGGCCAAAGGTCGCAGCAACATAGTGTTTCTCGTGGCTCCAGATGTCTCCAACCCGTTTTATGCAAAGGTCATTGCGGGTGTCAAGGAAGCCATTGGCAAAGACTTTCAGCTATTGCTCTCCGTTACCGAGGCTGGGCAGACACCGAAACCGCAGGACGTGCGAAGGCTGCTTGCACTGCGACCGGCGGGACTACTCATTGACGCGCCCAGCGCGGAGTTCCTCACAGAGCTGCGGGCCAGCGATCCCATGGTGCTCTTGGACGCTGCCGGGATTGAAAGTGAAGTCCCTTCCGTAAACTTTGATGTGGCCCATGGGGCACGGATGTTGGCGGTGCATTTGGCCGAGCAGGGACATAACACAGTCTGCTATCTGGATAGTTCAACAGGTACTGGGACCTTCCGGGTCCGCCGGGAAGCCTTTTGCGAAGAAGCACAGCTGCGGGGGATTGCTGTTGTCGCCACGGCGTCCACAACCGTCGATGTTGGCACGGCGGCGCTGGCGTTCACCAGTCACTGGCCAGCCTGGTCAGCTCAGGGGGTGACCGCTCTCGTATGTGCCACGGACACTCAGGCTTATGGGATCTTGCAAGAAGCTCGTGTGGCAGGAGTTGCGGTACCGGAATCTTTGGCCGTTACAGGGTTTGATGACTTGCCGTATTCAGAAACATCCAACCCGGGACTCACATCCGTGCACCTGCCCGCCGGGGAAATGGGAAGTTTGGCAGGAGGGGAATTGCTGAAAATAATATCCGGGGAAGATACCACCGGCACACATTTGACTCTAGAAGCCACCCTCGTCATTCGGGGGTCCACACGCGCAACTTTGCACAGTGATTAGTCACCAACTAAGTGTTTAGTAAAGGGCACGGAGGGTTCACTCAGATTCACCAACTAAGCTGTTATATCGTGAGCGCAGAAAATAACCCCACCCCCGAGCCCAGTGACGCCTCCGAGCAGATGCTCGTCCGCATGGACAAGCGTGCCAAATTGCTTGAGCGAGGTGACCAGGCCTACCCGGTTGGGGTGGCACGAACCCACACGTTAGAAGAAATTCGGGCCAAATACCCGGATTTGGAAGCGGATTCCGCGACAGGCGAGATCGCAGGAGTTACAGGACGCGTTGTTTTTGTGCGGAATAAGGGAAAGCTCTGCTTTGGCACATTGCAGTCAGGCGCGGGAACACGCCTGCAGGTAATGCTCTCTTTTGCCAACGTTGGCGAAGATGCCCTGGCTGACTGGAAGTCACTTGTGGATCTTGGTGACCACGTCTTTATCAAGGGTGAAGTCATCAGCTCCCGCACCGGCGAGCTTTCCATTATGGCCACAGAGTGGGCCATGGCCTCCAAGGCGCTACGGCCGTTGCCGGTGTTGCATGCGGAGCTGTCCGAGGAGATGCGCGTACGCAGGCGTTATGTGGACTTGATTGTCCGTGACGCTGCCCGTGAACAAGTCAAAACGCGCTCCGCTATTGTCAAAGCAATCAGGGACACTCTTCATGGCGAGGAGTACATTGAGCTGGAAACACCCATTTTGCAGCTCGTCCACGGTGGAGCCTCCGCCCGACCGTTCCACACACATCTTAATGCGTTCGACCAACCGATGACGTTGCGTATTGCTATTGAGCTTTACCTTAAACGGGCCGTTGTTGGCGGTATGGACAAAGTCTTTGAAGTTGGCCGAATCTTCCGCAATGAGGGTGTTGATTCCACGCATAGTCCCGAATTCACCATGCTTGAAGCGTATGAAGCGTATGGTGACCAATTCACCATGGCTGCAACCATGCAGCGAATTATTCTTGCCGCAGCAGACGCAACTGGTTCCCGAGTCATTGAAACGGCTCGCGGACAGATTAATCTCGACGGCGAATGGCCTTGGCTTCCTGTCTACAAGGGACTTTCGGATGCTGTTGGAGTTGAAATTACTCCGTCCACCACACCACAAGAATTACGGGATATTGCAGCCAAGCAGGAAATTGGAATTGATTCGACCTGGGATGCGGAGAAACTGGTAACCGAACTATTCGGTGAAATTGTTGAACCAACACTTATTCAACCAACATTTGTTTGCGATTATCCTCCGTCGGCTCAGCCGCTGGCGCGTCAGCACCGTGAAAAGCCTGATCTGATTGAAGCCTGGGATCTTGTTATTGACGGTCGCGAAACGGGAACCGCTTTTTCTGAACTCATTGATCCAGTTGTTCAGCGTGACCGTCTCACACAGCAATCTCTTGCGGCCGCGGCCGGAGATCCTGAGGCAATGCAACTTGATGAAGATTTCTTGCGTGCCTTGGAATACGGCGCCCCGCCCATGGGTGGACTCGGGTTGGGCGTGGACAGACTAGTGATGCTCTTCACGGGTGTTGGAATCCGCGAAGCCATTCTCTTTCCTTTGATGAAACCCGAGTAGGAACGGCGAAATTATGGAATATGTTGCGGTTATCCTGCCTTCTTTAGGTGTAGGAGCCCTTTTCTACTTCGCAATGAAGGCGATATTTAATGCTGATAGGTCTGAACGTGATGCGCTAGCGCGGGCTGAACAGGATGCGGATAGCGACCAGGATCACGCAGCGCAATAGTCATTACACTGATCGTTCTTTGACGTAAATGAATTTTAGAACCATAATTTGTTATGTAGCATTCATTAAATCTAATGTGAGGCGATAACCCCCATGGCACAAAAAATTCACATCACACTCGTGGACGATATTGATCAGAGCCCTGCAGATGAAAATGTCACGTTCGGTTTAGACGGAATCAATTACGAGATTGATCTGTCTGCAGAGAATGCGAACTCATTGCGCGAGGCCTTGGCCACGTACGTTGGCGCAGGCCGTCGCGTAGGTGGCAGAGCTGTTCGCGGCCGCGGCCCGGCAACCGCAACAAAGTCCAGCAGCGATGTGGCACAGATTCGCGCCTGGGCGCGTGAGAACGGCTACACAGTGCAAGAGCGTGGCCGCATTCAAGCTGAAATTCGCGATGCTTACTACGCGGCGCAGGGCTAATACTTGCGTGATCCCATAAATCGGTAAATCGATTTTTTGGAAGTTGGCCAGAAGTCGGCCGGAAGTTAAAGATGTTTCTGAGGTATCTGGTGGGTGTCGAATGAGCACCCGTTTGGGGAGCCAATTACCATAGATCAACGGCGGGATCACCTGAGATGGTGGTCCCGCCGTCGTACTTTAAGAACACAGTGCCGCGCCCGGATGCAAACTTGCTATTTCCCCTGTGGCGAACATGCCCCCATAACGGCCGGGCACTGCGTAGCATCAAAGTACGCAGTAAGAGGAGTGTGGCGAAATGTTTGAGCGATTTACTGATCGAGCCCGACGTGTTGTTGTGCTGGCCCAAGAAGAGGCCCGCATGCTCAACCACAATTACATTGGCACGGAGCATATTCTGCTCGGCCTCATCCACGAGGGTGAAGGTGTTGCCGCCAAGGCCCTGGAGTCCTTGAACATTTCCCTTGATGGTGTCCGGGAACAAGTTCAGGAGATCATTGGGCAGGGGCAACAGGCTCCTAGCGGGCATATTCCCTTCACCCCGCGCGCCAAGAAAGTTCTTGAACTTTCACTGCGCGAGGCCCTGCAACTGGGTCACAACTACATCGGTACTGAGCACATTCTGCTCGGACTGATCCGTGAAGGCGAAGGCGTTGCCGCTCAGGTACTAGTGAAGCTCGGCGCTGATCTGGGCCGTGTGCGCCAGCAAGTCATCCAGCTGCTCTCCGGTTACCAAGGCAAGGAACCAGTGGCCAGTGGCGGCGGCCAGCCTGAAGGGCAGCCCGCGGGCTCGGCTGTTCTTGACCAGTTCGGCCGTAATCTGACACAGGCTGCACGGGAAAATAAGCTTGACCCTGTCATAGGACGCGAGCATGAGATGGAACGCGTCATGCAGATCCTCTCCCGCCGCACCAAGAACAACCCTGTTCTCATCGGTGAGCCCGGCGTTGGCAAGACTGCAGTTGTTGAAGGTTTGGCCCAGGCCATTGTGCGCGGAGACGTTCCTGAGACCATCAAAGACAAGCAGCTGTACACCCTTGACTTGGGCTCCCTTGTGGCAGGTTCTCGGTACAGAGGTGACTTCGAGGAACGTTTGAAGAAGGTGCTCAAGGAGATCCGCACCCGCGGAGACATTATCTTGTTCATCGATGAAATCCACACGTTGGTGGGGGCAGGTGCCGCCGAGGGCGCCATCGATGCCGCCTCTATTCTGAAGCCCATGCTGGCCCGCGGTGAGCTGCAGACCATCGGTGCCACAACACTGGATGAGTACCGCAAGCACATTGAGAAAGATGCCGCCCTAGAGCGTCGATTCCAGCCCATTCAGGTGCAGGAACCCACGGTTCCGTTGACCATTGAAATCCTCAAGGGCCTGCGCGACCGTTACGAGGCACATCACCGTGTCTCCATCACCGACGGTGCCCTGACCGCGGCTGCCACCTTGGCAGATCGTTACATCAGCGATCGGTTCCTGCCAGATAAGGCCATTGACTTGATTGATGAGGCAGGTGCGCGTCTGCGTATCCGCCGCATGACGGCTCCGCCGGAGCTTAAGGCCATGGATGGTGAAATTGCTGCCGTGAAAAAGCGCAAGGAAGACGCCATCGACGCCCAGGACTTTGAGGGTGCCGCATCCTTGCGAGATGACGAGCAGAAAATCATCACTGCCCGTGCCGAAAAGGAACGTCTTTGGAAGTCCGGTGGATTGGATGAGATTTCCGAGGTGGATGAGGAACTCATCGCCGAAGTTCTTGCCAACTCCACTGGTATCCCTGTCTTCAAGCTGACCGAGGCCGAGTCCACGCGTCTGCTGAAGATGGAAGATGAAATCCACAAGCGCGTGATTGGCCAGAATGAGGCCATCAAGTCAATCTCGCAGGCCATTCGCCGGACGCGTTCGGGGTTGAAGGATCCCAAGCGTCCAGGCGGCTCGTTCATTTTTGCCGGCCCCACAGGTGTTGGTAAGACTGAGCTGGCCAAGGCACTTGCTGAGTTCCTCTTTGGCGATGAAGATGCGCTCATCACGCTGGATATGTCCGAGTATTCAGAGAAGCACACAGTGTCTCGACTCTTCGGTGCTCCTCCGGGCTACGTTGGCTATGAAGAAGGTGGGCAGCTGACCGAAAAGGTCCGCCGTCGTCCGTTCTCCGTGGTTCTGTTCGATGAGGTTGAAAAGGCCCACGCCGACCTGTTCAACTCACTGCTGCAGATCCTTGAAGATGGCCGTCTCACAGACAGCCAGGGCAGGGTTGTGGACTTCAAGAACACCATCATCATCATGACCACGAACTTGGGCACGCGCGATATTTCCAAGTCGATCGCCACCGGGTTCCAGTCAGGTTCAGATACTCAGACCGGTTACAACCGGATGCGAGCACGGGTAACAGAGGAGCTCAAGCAGCACTTCCGCCCCGAGTTCCTGAACCGTGTTGATGACGTAGTGGTCTTCCCGCAGCTCACCCAGGATGAGATCATCGAGATCGTTGACCTGATGATTGCACGTTTGGAGTCTCGTCTTGCAGATAAAGGTATGGGCATTGAGCTCACACCGGCAGCCAAGATTTTGCTCGCCACCAAGGGCTACGACCCCGCTATGGGTGCACGGCCGCTGCGCCGCACCATCCAGCGCGAGATCGAAGATCACCTCTCCGAGAAGATCCTGTTCGGGGAACTCAAGGATGGCGACATTGTCACCGTGGACGTTGAAGGCGAAGGTGACGAGGCAAAATTCACTTTTGTGGGCGCAACCAAACCGAATGTTCCGGAGGCCATCACTGCCTCAGCTGAAGCAATCGATGTAGTAAAGCACTAAAGCACCAAAGTACAGCGAAGGGCGCATGACCTGAATGGGTTGTGCGCCTTTTTTGCGTGCTGGTTTATTACGCAGGCCGGATTTGCGACGTCGAAAAACTCCGGCCAAGGGTCATAGACTGAAATGGTGACTACCAATACCTCCAACCCAGCTATTTCACTGCGGGCCGCCCGCACTTCCGACGTTCATGCCATCAAGGAACTTGTGGCGCCCTTGGCGGAAAAACGAATCTTGATTTCCAAAGAATCAGTCACCTACTTTGAAGCTATCCAGGAATTTCTTATCGCTGAGGTTGACGGGAAGATCGTTGGCTGCGGGGCGTTACACGTCATGTGGGAAGATTTGGCGGAAATCCGCACATTGGCCACCGATGATGGATGGCGAGGGCATGGGGTTGGCCGGGCGCTGGTTGATCAACTACTTGCAAACGCTCAAGAGTTGGGTGTGGGACGGGTATTTTGCCTGACCTTTGAGGTGGACTTTTTTCTTCGCAACGGATTCGCAGTCATGGCCGACCAAAGTGTTGTGGACCCTGCTGTTTATTCTGAACTGTTGCGCTCGGCAGATGAGGGTATTGCCGAGTTCCTTGACCTGGCTAGGGTCAAGCCCAACACTTTAGGCAACACACGCATGATCCGGACCCTTCCGGCCTTACCAGCAGGGAACTCTCCGGGGTAAGGTTCGGATGGGAGCCAGACTGAAACTGGTTTGCCATTCACCGCTGTGCGATTCGGAAGGTTTTGCCTTGAAAAAGCTCATCAATGATCCCAAAACAGTTGTCGATGAATCTGTGGAGGGGTTTGGTCAGGCCCACGCAGACCATGTAAAAGTTCATCCGGACCCGTTGTTCATTACGCGCAAAGATGCGCCCAGGGAGGGCAAGGTTGGCCTGGTCTCCGGTGGCGGTAGCGGGCATGAGCCCTTGCACGCCGGGTATGTTGGTTACGGCATGTTGGATGCGGCAGTGCCGGGGGCCATGTTCACCTCGCCCACGCCGGATGCGATCATTCCGGCAACCCTCGCAGCGAACGCGGGTGCCGGCGTCGTCCATATTGTGAAGAACTACACCGGTGACGTACTTAATTTTGAGACGGCGGCGGAAATGGCTGAAGCTGAAGGTGTCTTGGTGCGCACCATTTTAGTGAACGACGACGTAGCCGTGGAAGATTCGCTGTACACGGCTGGCCGGCGCGGGGTTGCGGGCACGGTTCTTGTAGAGAAGATCGCCGGGGCAGCCGCGGAACGCGGAGACGATCTGGACGCCGTCGCAGCTATTGGTAACAGGGTCAATGATAATGTGCGCAGCATGGGGGTCGCACTATCAGCGTGCACAGTCCCGCACGCGGGTGTCCCCAGTTTTGAGCTGGCAGAGGACGAGATTGAGATAGGTATTGGCATCCATGGGGAACCGGGCCGGCACAAAATACCGATGGAGAATGCGGACGGGATCACCGAAAGACTGCTTGAACCCATTCTGGCCGACCTCAAGCCAAAAGCGGGGGATAAAGTACTGCTGTTCGTCAACGGGATGGGTGGTACACCAACAAGCGAGCTTTACATCGTTTACCGCCATGCTGCCAAAGTTCTGGCGCAGGCCGGTCTGGTGGTTGAACGCTCACTGGTGGGCAACTACATCACGGCCCTTGAAATGCAGGGCTGTTCCATCACAGTGCTTCGGCTGGATGATGAAATGACCAAACTATGGGACGCTCCGGTGAACACGCCGGCACTGCGTTGGGGGATGTAAATGTCAGAGACAACACTTGATGTGGCGTGGGCCGTGGACTGGCTCCGCCGCAGTGCAGCAGTAGTGGGCGAAAACCGGGTGGCACTGAGTGAGCTGGACAGGGCCATTGGAGATGGAGACCACGGCGAAAATATGGATCGTGGATTCAGTGCCATCCTCCAAAAGCTGGACGCCGAGCCTCCTGCCACGCCGGGAGCTGCATTCAAGCTTGCTGCCATGACCTTGATGTCCAAGGTGGGCGGGGCGGCCGGACCGTTGTTTGGCACAGCCTTCCTGCGCGCGGCAACCGCAGTGGGGGATGCCACTGCTATTGATTCCGGCATGCTTGCTGCGGCACTGGGAGCTGCCCGCGATGGAGTTGTTGCCCGCGGCAAGGCTGCTGTGGGAGAGAAAACGATGATCGATGCCTGGAGCCCCGCCGTGGATGCGGCAGCAGCTGCTTCCTCTGCCGGGGCTTCGCCGGCGGTGTTGCTGGAGAACGCTGCCGCGGCGGCCGAAGCCGGCGCAGTATCTACCGACCCGCTGATCGCGCGAAAGGGGCGGGCCAGCTATTTGGGGGAGCGGGCAATCGGGCATAGGGATCCCGGAGCGGCCTCGTCGGCGCTCATTTTGCGTGCTGCAGCGCAAGCGGCAGGGGTTAGCGCATGAACGTTGGATTAGTGATCATCTCGCACAGCGCCCAGCTAGCTGCCGGGGTGGTTGAGTTGGCCGCCCAGATGGCCCCGAATGTTGTTCTGGTTCCTGCCGGCGGCATGGACGACGGCGGCATTGGAACTTCCCTGGAAAAGGTCATGACGGCGCTGTCGCGAGCAGATACCGGCAGTGGTGCCGTGGTGCTGACCGACCTAGGGTCAGCCGTTATGACTGCCGAAGCGGCTCTTGAGTTCATGGGCAACCCCGAGGAGCTAAAACTGGCAGAGGCTCCATTAGTGGAGGGTGCGGTTGCAGCCGCCGTAGCGGCTGAATCGGGCGCCTCCCTAGCCGATGTATGTAAAGCCGCTGAGACGGCGTTGCAACCAAGCGCGGTGGCAACGCTGCCAGCGGAGGAAAACGGTTCGGATCTAGATGGTGATGGCGCAGTAAGTGCCGTTCTGACATTGCTGAACCCGATGGGCTTGCATGCACGGCCGGCTGCGGTCTTAGCGGGAAAGTTGGGTGCCATGGATGTTCAGATCGATATCAACGATGTGGATGGCCAATCGGTCATGATGCTGATGACCCTGGGCGCAGGGCAGGGGACCGAGCTGAACGTTTCTGCCACTGGACCGGATGCGCAGCGTGCGGTTGATCTGGTGCGCAGCGAAGTTGCCGCTGGTTTCGGAGAGCTCTGAGGGCCCGCTTTCCAGGGGAGAATTTTTTCTTGCTCCTGATCCCCCGTCTTTACTGGGGGGATCAGGAGCAAAAGGAGAGTCAGGTCAATGCGGTAGGTGATAGCCGGCGTCGGAGAGCTCTGCCAAACCATCTGCCACCAGCCCGGTTAGGGCACGTTGCAGCTGGGGGGCGTGTGTGTTCAAACTATGTAGCTTGCTTAACTCGGAACCGACCTCAGCATGCACCAAGGCTGCCGCCGCGTCCCAGAAGAGATCCGCGTGCACCGGGGAGCTTGCGGCGCGCAGCACGGCCATGACCGCGCCACGAACTTGCCTGTCGGTGCCTGCCCAAGGCTGCCCCTTGGGAATGTATGTGGGTTCGGGCTGGCCGGCCGCGATCCAAGCACACTTATCTAACACCGGGCAACTCTGGCACTTTGGATTGCGGGCAGTGCAAATTAGTGCACCCAACTCCATCACACCCGCATTCCAGAGCACCGATTCTTGGGTGTCTTGGGGCAGCAGCTTAGTGGCCAAAGCCATCTCGGCAGCTGTGAGAGTGGGCGCCGGCAGGGCTTGTCCAATAACGAGCCGGGCGTGTACACGGCGGATATTTGTATCAACAACTGTGCTCCGCTGACCGAAAGCGAAGGCGGCAACTGCGGCGGCCGTGTAGGTGCCCACGCCTGGAAGGGCTAACAGTTCCGCGTAGGTACCTGGCACGGCACCATTGTGCTGTTGAACAATCTGTTGCGCGGCGGAATGCAATCGCAGTGCTCTGCGTGGATAACCTAGTTTGCCCCAGGCGCGAAGCACATCAGCTGCGGGTGCGGCGGCGAAATCAGAAGGGGTGGGCCAGCGCTCCAACCACTGCTCCCACACTGGCCGTACCCTCACTACGGGAGTCTGTTGGAGCATTATTTCACTGACAAAGATTCCCCACGCTGAACAATCCCCACGCCACGGCAGGTCTCTAGCCTCGCGGCTGAACCACTCCTGGATTTCTTTGTACACCCAAACTCCTTGTAGCTTGCTGTTTCTCATGTCGCTGCTGGTGGATACCATGGCGCAGTGGCAGTTCCACTGTAGATTACCCACGGCTCAGTGGCGCCCAGGCCGCCTCATCATGCGGGCTGGGCGCTGCGTTGATCCATCCCACGACATCATTTGGCGGCGTGGTTAGCGATGGGTGGAGCACGATTTAGATAAGCTGAGGATGTGGGAACAAAAGGGAAGTCCGGAGCGGGCAGGGGTCCTTCCTCCGCGCCTCGATCCAAACCCAGAGTTTCGGCCAAAGTGTACCGACGGCGCCGGTTGGTGGCTCTTATTTTGCTGATGGGCGTCATTGTTGGACTTGTTGTTGGTGGGTTCTTCATCGCGGGCTTGCTTGGAACAGGCAGCAGTACCCAGGATTCCCCCGGCCTCGATTCAGGCACAGCGAATCCGAAGAGTGCGCCGAAACCCGGCACACCGCCGTCGGCCGTTTGCGATGAAGCTGGCATCAAGGTAACGGCCGCTGTAGATAAACCGGCCTACGGGCCGGAGGAAACACCTATTCTGACATTGCAGGTGACAAACTCCGGCAAAACATCTTGCGATATCAACGTGGGAACAAGCCAAATGGAGTATCAAATCACCAGCGGAGATGACATCATCTTCAACTCCAGGAACTGCCAGCTGGATCCGAGTGATCTGGTGAAAAACCTCAAACCGGGGGCCTCAGAGTCAGCGAATTTTGTCTGGAAAGTCAACAGAAACGCACCTGAATGCGCCGAGGTTCAGAGCAAGCCAGGCCGGGGCGGGGCAACCTACATGTTTGTGGCAACGCTAGGTAAGTGGTCAAGTGAGAAGGTCACCTTCACCTTGCAGTGACAGCACTAGTGCGGACCTCTCATTCAAGGCAACGCGTAAGCCTACGGATTAAAGGAAACGGTCCAGCAGGCTGGCTTCTGCAATCCGAGACAGGCCCTCCCGGACATTACGGGCACGAAGTTCGCCAATACCGTCTACCCGCATGAGCTCATCAATGGTTGCTGCCATCAAATTCTGTAGTCCGCCAAAGTGGTCAACAAGGCGTCCCGCAACTGCGCGCGGAACCGCCTTCAGTCCTGACACCAAGCGGTACCCACGGGGTTGAATGATGGCGTCGAGTGAGTCGTTTCCACTGGTCAGCCCTACAATTCGCGCAATGAGACTCAGATCGATCAGGTCAGCTTGATCGATCTCCTGCAGGGCGGCAACGGCACCGTCAACATCGGTTGAGCCGCCGTCTGTGTAATCGCGGATGACCATATCTGCACCCGACCCGCGGGCAGTTGAGAGTTCTTCCAATTGCAGGGACAGCAAGCGCCCGTCAACACCAAGTTCAAGGACGTATTGGGCAATTTCTTCCGAAATTCTGCGTACCATTTCATGGCGTTGCAAGGTGACGGCCACGTCGCGAACGGTGACCATCGCCTCAATCTCTAGGGCAGAGAGGGAGTTTGTTACCTGATCCAGGCGGGCTCGGTAACGTTCCAAGGTGGCCAAAGCCTGGTTAGCGCGGGCCAAGACTTTTTCCGAGCCTTCCAAAACGTAACGCAAGCCATCCACGTACAAGGCAATGATCTGCATGGACTGGCTCACGGATACAACCGGCACCCCAGTCTGGATGGCGACGCGCTCTGCCGTACGGTGCCGAGTTCCTGATTCCTGAGTTTCAATGCTTGGATCTGGTACCAGCTGGACGGCGGCACGCAGGATCTTGGTTACGTCCTTATCGCAGACAATGGCGCCGTCCATTTTCGCCAATTCGCGCAAACTTGTGGGAGCAAAATCTATGTCAATTTCAAAGCCACCGGAGCACAGGCTCTCAATTGTTTTATCTGAACCAAGCACAATCAGTGCCCCAGTGCGCCCGCGAAGAATCCGTTCCAGCCCGTCACGCAGGGGTGTCCCCGGTGCGACTCGAGCAAGCGTGGCCTTGAGGGCCTCTTCGGGACTGCGAAGCATGGAAGCTCCTTCTTTTCACGCACGGGAATCCGCGCAGGTATCACTTCCATAATAGTGGGAATTCCGCGTATTTATGGGCTTGCATGCCCAAATGGACAGGGCATCGTGACCGATCTGTGTCTTTTGGGCTGATACATGGCCATTACTGCTTGGTGTCAGGAGCCGTTAACTCCTCGCCACGCCCCGTCGCCACGCCCCGTAGCCGCACGTTCCGTATCTGGAAACACCGTAGCTGGAAACCCCGCAACTG
The DNA here is from genome assembly GCF_030063205.1 of Arthrobacter antibioticus. Classification (GTDB taxonomy): domain Bacteria; phylum Actinomycetota; class Actinomycetes; order Actinomycetales; family Micrococcaceae; genus Specibacter. Next base: position 192,922 of record NZ_JASISQ010000002.1, read on the forward strand.
GGCACCCCGTGCCAAAGATGAGGAAGCCGTGACGCTCCGAAGGGGCACCACGATGATGGGCAGCGTTAGATTCGAGGCTCTGGTGAGCCATGGAGGATGAGTTCAGTGGCTTCGGCGATATGTTCAATCTCCTTTACGGTGAAATCAGGGGGGATGATGCCAGGCCCGGCCGGGCTGCGAGGGACAAGGGCATAGGAGTACCCAAGCCGGCTGGCCTCGTGAATTCGTTGGTTGATGCCCGGTACCGGGCGTACCTCACCGGCTAGTCCAACCTCACCAAACGCAACCATCTTGGTATGGACGGGTTTGTTGGTTTTGGCGGAAACTATTGACAGTGCCACGGCCAGATCCATGGCTGGCTCGCTCAACCGGGCCCCGCCTACTGTTGCCACATAACTGTCGTCAGCATCGAGGCGTAGTCCGGCCCGTTGCTGAAGGACCGCAAGCAGCATGCCAATGCGGGTGGAGTCTAAACCGCTAACCGTGCGACGGGGCTGGGAACCTAGAGCCGGTGTCAGCAACGCTTGAACCTCAGCCAGCAGTGGGCGGCGGCCTTCCATTGTCACTGTGATGCAGGTTCCGGACACCGGTTGGGACGTTCTGGAGGTGAAAAGTCCGCTGGGATCGGCAAGCCCCTCAATGCCATCATCGGTCAGATCAAAACAGCCGACCTCGTCAGTTTGGCCGTATCTGTTTTTCACAGCCCGCAACAGGCGTAATCGGGAGTGACGTTCGCCGTCGAACTGACACACAACATCCACCAGGTGTTCAAGCAGGCGTGGCCCGGCAATGGAGCCATCCTTTGTGACATGACCAACCAGTAAGGTCGTCATATTCAGACGCTTGGCAGCAGCAATAAGCGAGGCTGCCACCTCACGGACCTGTGACACGCCACCAGCACTGCCATCGACCATTGCACTGCTGAAGGTCTGCACAGAGTCCACAATCAACAGAGCCGGTTGCACCGCCTCGACCTGGCCAAGAGCCGTGCCAAGGTCAGTTTCAGCACTGAGATAAAGAGTGTCCGCAACGGCGCTAATGCGTTCTGCACGCAGCTTCACCTGCGCGGCGGATTCTTCACCCGTCAAATAAAGCACTACTTTTGGTTCGCGTCCATGCTCGTTGCGGGCAAATTTAGCTGCCACGTCCAGTAGCAGGGTGGATTTGCCGACGCCGGGTTCCCCTGCCAGCAGGATTACGGCGCCCGGAACCATGCCACCGCCTAGAACGCGATCGAGCTCGGGGACACCTGTGAGATTGTGGGCGGCGTGAGAGGCATCAACTTCGGAGATGAGCTGGGCCGGGCGCACCACTGAAGTGGCCGCTGTTGTCCGCACAACAACTGTCCCGATTTCCTCCAATGTGCCCCACGCCTGACACTCGCCACAGCGCCCTACCCATTTGACAGCGCTCCAGCCACATTCGGCACAGCGGAAGTTTTTCCCAGCGTTCGTCTTTGCACTCTTTGTTGCCATGGTTCAACACTATCGCCGGGTACTGACAACGGTATTAGTTGCTGATCGATTCGTTCGCGCGGAGGTGTCATTGTCTCCAATCTCACGAGGGCGGGGTGGCGAGGGAGAGGGATAGATGAGGGTGGGGTGGTGAGGCTGGCTACAGCTTGGGCAGCATGGATCTGGCTTCGGAGGGTGTCATTTTGGCCGTCTCAAGAAGATCAACCATCAGCGTGCGGAATAACAGCACCACAGCTTCACCTTCCATTCGGGTGATTTCCAATTGTGTGGGGTGCAGTCGGGTAGCAATGTCTGCCAGGGTGTGGCGGGCATGGCTGAGCATGGAGTGAGAAGTTGTGTCGGAAAGGGCGGCACCTAGCTCATCCACGGCTGCCGCCGTATCGCTGAGTGCATCGGCAAGATGAACTGTGCCGGTGTCTGAAAGTGCTGCATTGTTGATCACGCTTGCCAGCCGTCTGGCGAGTACCCGACTTGAACGCATGGCGTAATCCACGTGCACCATCAGTTTCGTCAACCCCTCAACTTCCTGCAAATGTTGCCTGTACACGGGGGAAAGCCTGGCAATTTCAACTGAGCCTCGCAGGCCTTGGCGCATGGCGTCAATGCGGGTCTGTTGATTGCGGGCTCTGACAAGGGCGTGCCAAGCGGTGGTTGAGTCGTTGTATGAGAGTGCAGAGGCACATTCACGCAGGACAAGGGAGAGCTCGCCAAGGACCTCTTTAAGGTCGTCTTTGGGTTGCCGGCGAGGATCCCGTGGCAGCAGAAATGTTGCGGCCAACGCAAAGCATCCACCGACGACGGCGTCCAGGCTGCGAGTGAAAGGGCCGCCCACAGGAATTGGCAGCAACACTACAAGCAGGGACTGTAAGGCTAACTGGGTGGTGAAAATAGCGCCGCTGTCAAGGAACCGTGCCAGCAGAATGGATAGGAAAAGTACCAGTGCCGCCTGCCAGATGCCGGAACCAAGGAAGTGCAGAAGCAGGTCTCCCACAGCAATGCCAATGGTGCAGCCCAGCCCCACCTCAAGCACACGGCGCAGGCGCGGATCTCTGGAGAACCCCAAAGCGATAATTGCACTGGTTGCCGCAAACAATGGGCCGTGATGCCCCAAAACCAGCTCAGAGAAATAGTAAGCGCCCACGGCACAAACGGCCATCAACAGCGCGGGGAGAATGGAGCTCCAGCTTCGGCGCAAGCCCAAACGGACACGCCGCTTCAGAAAGATGACGGTTTTGGCGGACCGATCCAGCTCTGACATGGGCACCAGTCTATGCCAGGGCGGCACCTGCGCGAGCCACCGGAAACGTTAGTCCGCGTTCTCATTGAGACGGCCAAGCAGGTCGGCAAAGCGGCGGACTTCCACGGGGTCCCACGTCGAGAGTCTGTCGTAGAGCACGCGCCGGGTGTTGGCTAGCGAGGCGCTGTAACGGGTGTGGGTTTCCTCTGTCATGGCAACCAGCATGGCCCGCCCGTCATCAGGATCCGCGGTGCGGTGGACCAACTTGAGCACTTCTAAATGCTTGACTGTGCGGCTCATGAGGGCCTTATCGACCCCCATCTCCTCCGCCAGCGTCACCTGCTGGGAAGGCCCCAGTTGCGAGAGGATAGTCAGCACCTTGAAGCCCGTAGGCTGTAATTCCGGGTGGATGGCTGCTGCACGTTTCCGGATGGCATTTCGGGTCCTGATGACCATGGTGCCAAACTGTTTCTCCACGTCCGCAATGGCATCGATCATATGCTGATCGGAGTCGGGTAGAGATGGTGGCGACTCACACTGTTCATTGACACGATTCACGTCAGCTTCGTACCCCTGTGTCTTCTTTATTAAGAGTTGGGGTGATCGCAACGACCGCTTCGCTAACCTCAACAAGATTTTGTTCAGCAGCCTCTAGTGCTTGGTTTGAATTCTCTGCGGCTATGTCGCTTTTAGCTCGTTCGTCGCGGGTCTGAGCGCTCAGCTCAAGGTTGGGAAGGAACGCGACGGCCAAGATTGTTAGGATGCTCAGCGGCGCGGCGATCATGAAAATGTAGGCCACAGAATCACCATAGCTTGATTCGATGATGGTGCGTACCGAGTCCGGGAGGTTATGTACGGCAGGGATGTTCCCGCTGGCCAGAGCCGCACCGATGTCCTTGCCCTTGTCCCCCAGGGCGGCGATGGCCGTTTGAAGTTCGGCTGATTTACTTGACATCAAGTCCATGACCTTGGTGGCCATCAGGGCGCCCAATACGGAGACCCCGATGGTGCCGCCAAGTGAGCGGAAGAACGCAATCCCCGAGCTCGCCACGCCGATTTCGGCAGGGGTGACGGCGTTCTGCACAATCAGCACCAGGTTCTGCATGACCATGCCCAAGCCCGCTCCGAGCGCGAACATGTAGAGGGAGACAAGTGCAAAATTTGTGTCGTAATGAATGGTGCCCAGTAGGAACAAACCAAGTAGCTGGAGCACTGATCCTGTCACCATAATGGCTTTCCACTTACCGTGCTTGGAAATCAAGGCCCCGGCAACGGTAGAAACAATCAACAGTCCGGCCATCATGGGGATGGTCATGAGTCCGGACTGTGTGGCGTTGGCGCCGCGAGCCAGCTGCATGTATTGGGCCAAGAAGACTGAGGTGCCAAACATTGATACTCCCACGGAGATGGAAGCAAGCACTGACAGCGTGAATGTGGGGTTCTTAAACATTGTCAGTGGGATAATCGGCTCAGCTGCCTTGAATTCCACAATCACGAACGCGATCAGGGATACGACTGCTCCACCAACCATGACATAAGTGTTGATGCTGGCCCATTCAAACTGACTTCCGGCCAGCGAAACCCAAATCAACAGCAGTGAAACTCCTGCCGAAAGCAAAGCGATCCCGGCGTAGTCGATGGAGACTTTGCGTTTGGGCTGAGCAGGGAGGTGGAGAGTCTTTTGAATCAAGATGATGGCAAGAGCCGCAAAGGGCAGGGCTACAAAGAAGTTCCAACGCCAGTTGATGGCGTCGGTGATGAACCCGCCGATCAGCGGCCCACCCACGGTGCCCAAAGCCATCACGGCGCCAAACAATCCCATGTACTTGCCGCGCTCACGCGGAGAAATGATGTCTGCCATGACAATCTGGGTCAGTGCCGTCAACCCGCCAGCGCCCAACCCCTGAAAAACGCGCATGGTGATCAACATGGTGGTGTCTTGGGAGAACCCAGCGATAGCTGAGGAGATGACAAACACCAGTAAGGAGATCTGCAGCAGCAGCTTTCGGTTCGAGAGGTCGGCAAGCTTGCCCCAGATGGGCGTTGAAATTGTCGTGGCCAGCAAAGTGGCCGTGACCACCCAGGTGTAGGCGGTCTGAGTGCCGTTCAAATCCGAAAGAATGACGGGAAGTGAAGTGGAGACAACCGTTCCAGCAAGGATTGAGACGAACATTCCCATGAGCAGACCTGTCAGTGACTGCATCACCTGACGGTGGGACATGCCGGATTCAGGTGGCGCAGAGGCTGGCTGTGCGGTGGTTGGTGCGTGGGACAAAAGAGCTCCAAAAAATACTTACGAATGGTTGATGTGTATCAACTATATATTTTAAGTTGTCCCAGGACAACCATCTCTCGTGTGAGCTGCCCCAAATTTTTCGCCGACGCCCCGGATTCGTTCAAAAATGTGACTCGCGTCCTACCAGGTTTCCAAGAATCCCCGCAGCGTTAACCTTCCGTTCACTTGGCGGCGGCCGTTGAGTCACTTCCGGCTCTTAGGCTCAAGGAGTAATGAATCGAAAGCAGCGCAACGAAGACGTAGAAGAGGTAAAAAGGGTGAAGTCACTTCACATTGGCCGCGTGGCAGCAGTACTCACTGTTGGCGCATTGGCACTGACAGCTTGCGGTACCGACGCAGTGGTGGACTCCGGCAGCGGAGCAACGACTCCGGCAAACGCTGGCCCCTCCGTCACCGGCACTCTGACCGGCACCGGCGCAAGCTCCATCTCCGCAGCCATGGACGCCTGGAAGGCCGGCTTCGAGTCCTCGAACTCAAATGCCAAGATCCAGTACTCCCCGGAAGGCTCCGGCGCCGGGCGCAAAGCCTTGATCGCAGGAGCCGTGCAGTTCGCTGGCTCGGATGCGTATCTGAAGGATGAAGAGCTAGTCTCCGCACAGGAAAAGTGTGGTCCGGACGGTGCCATCAACATCCCCTGGTACATCTCACCGATCGCTGTCGCGTTCAACGTTGAAGGCGTCAAGACGCTCAAGCTCGACGCCGACACCATTGCGAAGATCTTCCGCGGGGACATCAAGAACTGGAATGACGAAGCCATCAAGGCCGCCAACCCAGAGGCAACTCTGCCCGACCTGGCCATCACGCCCGTGCACCGCTCCGATAACTCGGGCACCACCGAGAACTTCACTGACTACCTGGCGGCAGCAGCTGACAGCGTATGGACCGATAAGAAGTCCGGCGACTGGCCCGCATCTCTACCCGGCGAGAATGCCAAAGGCACCTCGGGCGTTGTCAAGACTGTTACAGAAACCGCTGGTGCCATCACATACGCTGATGACTCCGCTGTAACCGATGCTCTTGGCAAGGCCGAACTGAAGGTTGGAGACTCCTTCGTTGCCGTCACCGCCGAGGCAGCAGCCAAGGCAGTAGACGCAGCCAAGATGGTTGAAGGGCGCTCTGCTAACGATCTGTCCCTGAAGCTGGACCGCAAGACAACTGCTCCGGGCGCTTACCCCGCAATCCTGGTCTCCTACGGTGTGTTCTGCGCCCATTACCCGGACGCCGCCACCACCGATCTGGTAAAAGCCTTTGGCAACTTTGTCCTTAGCGATGAGGGTCAGAAGCAGTCCGCAGCTGCGGCTAAGAGTGCGCCACTGTCCGCTGAGCTGGCCGGCAAGGCCAAAGCAGCAATCGACTCAATCAGCGTCGCCAAGTAAGCATCAGTAGAAAGCACTAGATTGTCCACCACAAAGCTCGAACCGAAAGCAGCTGGGCAAGCCCGGACGGGCCGCATTGGAGACAAGGTTTTCTCCAGTGCGGCCCTGGCCGCGGGCGCGCTGATTGTTGCCGTGCTGTTTGCCGTAGCCCTGTTCCTTGTTGTTCAGGCACTGCCAACCTTTAGCGCACCATCCTCCGATATCAGCGGTGGTGAGGGGTTCTTCTCCTACATCTACCCGATCGTTATTGGTACGCTCATCGCAGCCACGATCGCCCTGCTCATTGCCACGCCCATTGGGGTGGCTGTGGCATTGTTCATCTCCCACTATGCTCCGCGCAGTCTTGCTCGAGGGTTGGGATATGTGGTGGACCTTCTGGCGGCTATCCCATCAGTCATCTACGGCGCCTGGGGTGCCAGTTTCCTGGCATCCCAACTAAAGACACCGTACGCGTGGTTGGCTGAAAACGCTGGCTGGATTCCAATCTTTGGCGGGCCGGCATCTGGAACTGGAAAAACTATCCTGACGGCCGGTATCGTCCTGGCTGTCATGGTGCTTCCCATCATTGCCTCACTAACCCGCGAAATTTTCCTGCAGGCACCAATGCTGCATCAGGAAGCGGCGTTGGCGTTGGGGGCAACACGGTGGGAAATGGTCCGTATGGCTGTTCTTCCCTTTGCTCGCGGCGGCATCATTAGCGCCGTCATGCTGGGTCTGGGCCGTGCACTGGGTGAAACCATGGCCGTGGCGCTTGTCCTCTCCTCCGGCCCGTTGATCGCCTCCTTGATCCGTTCCGGCAACCAAACAATTGCCGCTGAGATCGCACTGAACTTTCCTGAAGCCTTCGGTCTGCGCATGCACGAACTCATCGCTGCCGGACTCGTATTGTTCCTCATTACGCTGGTGGTTAACATGGTGGCTCGATGGATCATCAACCGTCACAAAGAATTCTCGGGAGCCAACTGATGGCCACGCTCATGACCGAACGCAAGCGATCGGCGCTGACCCGCGGTCACTTGCCGCGCTACACCCCTTATGTGATCGGCGGCAGCGCCATTGTGGTGGCCGCAGCACTCATGTCCCTGATCGGATTCAACGTCTTTGGCTGGGCCGTGCTTTCGGCGGTGCTGTTTGCTGCAGGAAACGTCACCAGCGCTGCAGTTGTTGAGGGCCGCCGGAAGGCAACAGACAAACTAGCCACCTCCCTTGTTGTGGGCGCATTCCTGGTGGCGTTACTGCCGCTTATCTCAGTCATCTGGACGGTACTTATCAACGGTGTGCCGGGCCTGCTGACACCTGGATTCCTGAGCACCTCAATGAATGGCGTGACAGGTGCCGTGGATAATGCCTCGGTCAAGGACGGTACTCCCGTCCTTGGTGGTGTCTACCACGCCCTGATCGGCTCGGTTCTGATCACTCTCTGGGCAACTTTGATCTCGGTGCCTGTAGGGCTGCTCACAGCCATCTATCTTGTGGAATACAGCGGCGACAACTATTTCTCAAAGGTCATCACCTTCCTGGTCGACGTCATGACAGGGATTCCTTCGATCGTCGCCGGCTTGTTCGCCGCGGCCTTCTTCGCCATGATCATGGGGCCGGGAACCAAGACCGGGTTCGTGGCCGCAGTCGCCCTTTCAGTGCTCATGATCCCTGTGGTTGTTCGCTCGAGCGAGGAAATGCTCAAAATCGTGCCCAACGAACTTCGGGAAGCAGCGTATGCACTGGGTGTGCGCAAGTGGCGCACCATTCTCAAGATCGTCATTCCGACGGCGATCTCGGGTATCGCTTCCGGTGTGACCTTGGCGATCGCCCGGGTCATTGGGGAAACAGCACCACTACTTGTCACGGCCGGGTTCGCCTCCTCCATCAATATGAACGTTTTTGCCGGTTGGATGTCATCCCTGCCCACGTTTATCTACACGCAGATCATGACGCCCACCTCGCCGTCAAACTCGGATCCCTCCACGCAGCGTGCCTGGGCTGCGGCGCTGTTGTTGATCATCCTTGTCATGCTCCTGAACCTTGGTGCCCGCCTGGTGGCCCGCCTCTTTGCGCCGAAAACCGGCCGCTAAATTATTCTGAAATGGAACTCTAGCTATGTCCAAACGTATTGATGTCAGCGATTTGAACGTCTACTACGGTGATTTCCGTGCCGTGGAGGACGTCAGCATCACTCTCGACGCCAAGAGCGTCACAGCGTTCATTGGCCCGTCAGGCTGCGGCAAGTCAACGTTCCTGCGCACCTTAAACCGCATGCACGAGGTCATCCCGGGCGCGCGCGTAGAGGGGAAGGTTCTGCTCGACGGGGACAACCTCTACGCCGACGGCGTCGACCCAGTGACCGTGCGCAGCCAGATCGGCATGGTGTTCCAGCGACCCAACCCGTTTCCCACCATGAGCATCCGTGACAACGTGCTGGCTGGGGTCAAGTTGAACAGCCGCCGCATGCCCAAATCCGATGCCGATGCACTAGTGGAAAAATCCCTGCGCAGCGCCAACCTGTGGAACGAGGTCAAGGATCGTCTGGAGAAGCCCGGTTCCGGCCTCTCCGGTGGTCAGCAGCAGCGCCTGTGCATCGCCCGCGCCATAGCGGTATCACCGGATGTAATCCTGATGGACGAGCCCTGCTCGGCCCTTGACCCCATCTCCACGCTCGCTATTGAGGACCTCATCAACGAGCTCAAGGACGAGTACACGGTGGTGATCGTGACGCACAATATGCAGCAGGCCGCCCGTGTTTCTGACAAGACAGCGTTCTTCAACATTGCAGGCACCGGGAAACCGGGCAAGCTCATCGAGTTCGCCGAGACGGCAGCGATCTTCAATAACCCGAGCGAGAAGTCAACCGAAGACTACGTCTCCGGCCGCTTCGGTTAGTCCCCACGCCCTCCCCCTGTTCGCAAGCTCACAGCGGGGCCCTCGGGCGCGTGGGCCCACCCACGCCCTCCCACACCGGTCCATGTTCACAGCGGGGCCCTCGGGTGCGTGGGCCCACCCACGCCCTCCCACACCGGTCCATGTTCACAGCGGGGCCCTCGGGTGCGTGGGCCCACCCACGCCCTCCCACACCGGTCCATGTTCACATAATGTACGACGGCGACGCTCACCATAACGGTGGGGTCGCCGCCGAACGTTAACGCCTGGTTTTCTCCTGCAACACAGCCGGAAAGCTAGGGCGTAGTTTTACGCCAGTGGTGCCAGGGCCAGGAAGAACAGCGCGCCCAGGAGCAGGCAGGCAATGGGAGTTGCTACCCAGGCACCGGCAATCCGGGTCAGCACCCGTCCGTTGGTGGCTGCAAAGCGCTGATTCCCCCCGGCGCCGACAATGGCGGCAGTAACAGTGTGGGTTGTGGACAAGGGCATATGAAGTCCAATGGCGCCAATGAACAATAGCCCGGCGCCCACCAGCTGGGCGACAAATCCACGCATGGGGTCGATGCGGACAAGTCGGTGTCCCAGCGTGTAGGAGATCCGCCAGCCACCAAATAGTGTGCCTATTGTCAGAAACGCGGCGGTGAAGATCGGCACCCACAGGGGTATTTCGCCAGCCCCGATGGTGCCGGCGGCTATGAGGGCAAACAAGACAACCGCCGTCGTGCGTTGGCCGTCCTGAAGCCCATGCCCAAATGCCACTGAGGCTCCAGCAACTGACTGTAACTGCCGGGTGCGTTGGTTTACTTTGTTGGGTGCGGTGTTTCGTGCGGCCCAAGATGTGGGGTAAACAGCCAGGAAACCAAGGATGAAAGCAACGACGGGGGAGACCAGCAGCGGCACCAGCACCAAAATCAGCATGGTGGCGTAAATGCCTTCAAGCGGGGGTTGCCCAATAATGGTTGAACCCAAGGAAGCCCCGACGAGCGCACTGATCAGGGCGTGCGTTGAGGATGATGGGAAGCCGCGCCACCATAGGTAGACACCCCATAAATTGGCGCCAATAAGTGCTGCAAGTAGCAGGATCAGACCACTGCGGCCTTCAGGTACCGAGAACAGCTTCTCGGCGAACGTAGCCGTCAGCGCCACGCTAGCTATAGCACCCAGACAGTTGAATAAACCAGCCAAGAGCAGCGCCACGGTGGGCGTTAGCGCGCGGGTTCGCACTGAAAGTGCGACGGCGGATGAGGCATCGCGAAAACCGTTCAGGAACGCGAATATTGCTGCAGTGACGATCACAGCACTGAGCAGGACGGTGATCAACGCTTAGGATTCCTTGACGATGATGCTGCCGACCTGTGTGGCCACTGCACGAATTCGGTGGCTGGCTGCTGCGAACTGGTCTGTCAGCATCCTGTACTTGGTAAAAGTTGTGGGACTGTGAGCGGCAAGCAATTCAGAAACAACGGCGCGGTGAGTGTGGTCAGCCCGCTTGGATAGCCGCAAGACCTCCAGCCAATAGTCCTCCAGGCTGTCCAAGTCGTTAAGGGACTTCATGGAAGTCAAGGTCAGTTCGCACTGCCGCGCTAAGATCTCAAGCTGGTCGCTGACTCGGGACGGAACACGGTCCAGGGTGTACAGCTCCACGATTTCTCCAGCACCTGTGAGGACTTCGGTGGTTTCGTTCAGCAGCCGTCCCAGTGCGTAGAGGTCCTCACGCGGCAGTGGGTTGATGAAACTTGTGCGCATGGTGGTCAGCAGGGTGGCGAAATTGGCTGAGGAGGCGGCCTCGTGCTGGCGCAAGGATTCTGTGAGGGAGGAAAAATTGGACCTCCCGGCCCCAAGGAGTTCGGCCAACGTGTGAGTTCCGGCGAGGACGTGCTCGGCCATGCTTACCAGAGCCTGAAGGCCGGCAGTCTCCTGAGGGAAAAGTCGAAACTTCACGATGAGGCCTTTTTGTTAGCGGATCGAACGGAGTGCCCGGTTAGATTCACGGCATAAAAGTGGTGCCGAACCGGGAGCGCCTCTCGGCACTGGGCCGCTCGTAGCGGCTATAAAATGGAGCCCGGGGGTTCCACGGTTCGACACCGCTTTCAGTCTTCTACGTCCTGCCCCGACTGTCAACTGGGGTCTGTGGATCAGTGGATTAGTCCAGTTCGCCTTTACGCCAGGATCTGGCGGCGCCCTCCAAGTCTTCAGCTGTCCGAACCAGCTGGTGAGCCTTTTTCGTCAGTGTGGCCGAGTGCTCCGGGTGAGCCACTTCACGCTCGCCGGCCATGGTGGCCTGACCTAGCGCGATGACGCGGCAAAATGCGGCTGAACGTTCCAAGGCAACATCGAAATCGCCGTCAAAGGCGCCAGATAAGATCGCATCAGCCATGACGGTGATCTCTTCAGCACCCGGCGGCTCGGCCACACCGGCGACTGCGTTGGAGACCTGCGCGGTGTGCTGCCCTGCTCGGAAGAATACGCTGATGCCTTCTGGATCCTGCAGTGTTGCTGCTCGCAGTGCGTAGAGCCGCCACAGGGCGCCGGGGAGGGAACGGGCAGGGCTGGCCGCCCACATCTCCGCGATGGCTTCCAGCCCTTGCTTATCTGCAAGCTTCACTAGCCGTTTGGTGACCGCGGGGTCATTGCTTGCACGGCCGCTATGGACAAGGGCACGGGCGGCAAGGTGAGCCGCTTCTGAAACGCGTGCCGGGTCGGTGCCGCCTGCGTACTGCTCAAAGTCAATAGGAGCAAATGGGACAGGCTTATGCGGTCGGGGGGTGTTGCTGGCTGGTCGATCATTCATGACACGACACTACCCCTGCTGTCCGGTGTGGTCGAGAGAGACAAAGCGAGCGCACTCAAATCGTTCGATTTCATCGGTGCAGACACATGCGGCTGGGGTTCTGTGAGTAAAACGGTGGGTAGGATCCGTGGCGAAATTGCATTCTGGTGGCGGTGGTGCGGTAGTCTAATATGCGTCAACTTTTGCAGAGATGAATTCATCGCTGCGCGGTTGTCATTAGGTCGGGCCTTTAGCTCAGTTGGTAGAGCATCGGACTTTTAATCCGTGGGTCGCGGGTTCGAGCCCCGCAGGGCCCACCGACAATGCCGCAGTTCAAAACCATATTTTATGGTTTTGAACTGCGGCTCTTTTTTAAGTTCTTTTGAGGAGCCCTTGGCAGGCCACAGGACGGCAGGGGAAGGCACTGCTGGGCGCTGATGAGGTGGCAAGATAGTTCTATGACCAAACATGCCCCCGCACTTGCCCTGACCATCGCCGGCTCCGAAGCAACCGGCGGTGCCGGAGCCCAGGCCGATCTTAAAACGTTCCAAGAACTGGGTGTATTTGGCATTGTTAATCTCACCTGCATTGTTTCCTTTGACCCTAAGGACAATTGGAACCACCGCTTTGTGCCGGTTGACCAGCAGGTTATTGCCGACCAGTTAGAGGCAACGCTGGCGGCCTATGGTGCCGGCTCCGGGGCGCCTGCACTGCTTCAGACGGTGAAGATAGGTATGTTGGGCAGCCCCGCCACTATCAGCACGGTTGAAACTGCGCTTAAAGCTGCGTCTTTCAAGAATGTTGTCCTTGACCCGGTTCTGATTTGCAAGGGCCAGGAGCCCGGGCATGCCCTTGACACCGATCAGGCCCTGAAAAATCAGATCCTGCCGCTGGCAACCTTCGTCACACCTAACCATTTTGAGGCGGAATCGCTGTCCGGTCTGAAGATTAACAACGTTCAGGATCTAAAGGATGCGGCCCGGAAGATCCATGAGATCAGTGGAGCAGCGGTGCTCGCCAAGGGTGGGGTGCGGCTGGAAGGTGCTGACGCCGTCGACGTCTTCTTTGATGGTGAAACTCTGGAAGTCCTCTCTGCCCCGAAGGTTGGCAACGTAGCCGTATCCGGTGCCGGTTGCTCACTGGCCGCCGCTGTGAGTGCTGAATTGGCCAAGGGTGCTACACCTTTGGAGGCTGCGCGCACGGCCAAGGCGTTTGTTACAGAAGGTATCAAGAACCGGGTTGTATCCGGCGCTCCGTTCACTGCTTTGTGGCAGGGTGGCGCCGGAGCGTAGGGACATCAGCAAAGGGTTGTTGCCAGTACCTGCTCAGTGTGCCAAGCTCACTTTATGAGTGTGAATGCAGCCCCAGATTCTGACCCCTTTGATGCAACGGTGCGGATGACCCGCAATGATTCTTTGCATCAGTATGAACTTTTTGCGGCCAACGATTTAGCCGTGGTCATCACCTTCGAGGATTTACCAGGGCACGTAGATCTCACCCATACGGTGGCCCAAACGGGCTTCGAAGGCCGGGGTCTGGCCAAAGTGCTGGTCCGGTACGCGCTCGATGACGTAGTGGCTTCGGGGAAGAGAATCATTGTGCACTGCTCGTATGTGGCTCACTTCATCCAAAAGCATCCCGATCTCTACACGCAGTACACCGACCTTCCCCAGGAGGCATAAGTGAACCGGCCAACCGCGCTCATTACAGGTGCCACCTCGGGCTTGGGTGCCGAGTTTGCCCAACAGCTTGGCCGTGCCCAGCACGATTTAGTGCTGGTTGCCAGGGATGTGCCGCGCCTTGAAGCGAAGGCTGTACGGCTGCGAAATGACTTTGGCGTTCACGTGGAGGTTTTGCCAGCGGATTTAGTGACGGACGACGGCGTTGCCTCCGTTAGAGCCCGGCTGGCGGACCCTGCCCGGCCCGTCTCGGTGCTCGTGAACAATGCAGGCTTCAGTTTACTTAAACCATTTGAAGTCAACAGCATCCAGGATGAGATCGCGCACCTACGCATTCTGGCCCAAACTCCCATGGAGCTGATGCATGCTGTGCTCCCCGGGATGTTGGAACGCGGCAACGGGAGAATTATCAATGTTTCCAGCATTGCGGGGTTCATCCCCAGAGGCAGCTACGGTGCAGCGAAAGCTTGGGTAATCAACTTTAGCCGCTTCGCGAACCTGAGATACGGTGCCCAGGGCGTAAAAGTGAGCGCCGTGTGCCCCGGATTTGTGCACACCGAATTCCACCAACGCATGGGTGCCAACATGGGCGGGGTTCGTTCCTGGATGTGGCTCAACGCGGATCAAGTGGTGCGTGAAGGGCTCATTGACAATGCAGCCGGCAAAGCAGTGTCAATCCCGTCAAGGCGTTATGCAACGCTGATGGGCTTGGCCAAACTGCTTCCTGACAAAGCTCTAGCGGCCGCGGGAAACCGCGGCCGCTAGTGCCAGGCTCAGCCGGCGTTGTTGGCTTTTGTTCAGTTCTCGGAGTTCTCCGGGCGGCCCACGGTGATCGGGATGCCTGTGCCAGGAGTTGGCGGCTCGTAGGTTTCATCGAAAGGCAAGTAGTCCATATCCAACAATGGATTTTCATCCTGCGTCTCAACCAGCTCACGTGCTTCTGCTTCCGAAGCCACGCTGGGCATGGAGCCAGGTAGCGGCTTTTGTGAGGATTCACGCAGGAAGTAAATGCCGATGGCACCAACTGTTGATGTCAACATCAAATAGTAGGCAGGCATCATGTCGTTGCCGGTAAGTGTGATCAGACCCTTCATGACGAAGGGTGCTGTGCCACCGAAAATTGCAACGGCAAAGTTGTATGAGATGCCCATGCCACCGTAGCGGCTTGAGGTCGGAAACAGTGCCGGCAGCGAGGACGCCAGGTTGGAGACGTAGAACGTTACAGGGAAGGCGATGAGCGCCAAACCGAGCAAAGTGGACCAGATATGCCCCAGGCTGATGAACATGAAGGCTGGGGTTGCCAGCACCACTGTGCTCAGCGCACCAATCCACAGCACGGGACGGCGTCCGATTCTATCGGAGAGACGTCCGGCCAGGGGTATGCACAGAGCCATCGCCACCAAGATGGGGATGGTGAGTATGGTTCCGTGGACGGGGTCGTAGCCCTTTGATTCGGTCAGGTAGGTCGGCATGTAGGACGTGAGAGCGTAACCCGCTGTGTTGGCTGCGGCCACCAGGATCATCGCCAGCAGGACCTGGCGCCAATACACCTTGACCAGTTGGACGGGGCCGTTTGAGGTGTTCTCGTCGCCAGCGGCGGCAGACTTTGACTTCTCCTCGTTGGCGTCAAGAGTTGCCTGGAACTGGGGGGATTCCTCGATTTTGAGGCGGAAGTAGATGGCAATCAGGCCCAACGGACCGGCGATCAAGAATGGGACGCGCCAGCCCCACGCCTCCATGGCTTCCTGGCCAAGAGTTAGCTGCATCACCGAGACCAGCGAGGCGCCAATTGCAAAGCCCATGTAGCTGCCGAGGTCCAAGATGCTGGCAAAGTAGCCGCGGCGCTTATCTGGGGCGTATTCGCTGACGAACGTTGTAGCGCCTGCGTACTCGCCGCCTGTTGAAAAGCCTTGGACGAGCTTAACCACGACCAGAAGCACTGCAGCCCAGATTCCGATCTGTGCATAGCCTGGCAGAAGACCAACGGCGAATGTGGAGGCAGCCATGACTATCAGCGTCAGGGCCAGTACCTTTTGGCGCCCAACTTTGTCACCGAGCCAACCAAAGACCACGCCACCCAGAGGGCGCGCTATGAACGTGGCAGCAAAGGTACCAAGTAAGAAGAGCGTCTGAACGTCCGGGTCTGCATCTGGGAGGAAGACTGGACCCATGGTGGCGATCAAGTAGCCGAACACACCGACGTCGTACCATTCCATGGTGTTTCCAACAACGGTGCCACCCAGTGCCTTTTTGAGCATGGGGCCATCAACAATATTTACATCGTCAACACCGAGTCTGCGCTTTTTAAGTTTAGGCATCCGGGGTTTCTTACCCCGGGGCTGCGCTCGGGTCGGGGTGTCTTTTGTACCCGTTTCCGGTTGAGCCAAGCTTGGATCTTTGGGCATTTGTTCATTCCCTTAAGGAGGTCATTTGCTTGCGACTTACTACAACATCGCTACGGGCAGACCACAAATTCTAGCAGATGGGACATTGTGGACCTTTAGATCAGACAATGTCAACCGTGAAAATACCGGTGGAGAATACCTCTGACAGCCCTCTCCACCGGTATTTTTCAACGTCCGGGCGTTTACCTCAGAGGCCTAGTTCTTTTAGGGCAGGAAGTGCATCGCGGACGAGGTCGCGAGCCTCGGTTGCCGATGACGCAGCAACTGCCTTATGGGCGAGTTGGCGGGCCTGTGCCAACGTGACTGTGCGCAGAACTGCGGCGACGGCCGGAAGCGCTCGCGCAGTCATCGACAGTGAAGAAACACCCAGGCCCGCAAGGACCACGGCGAGGACAGGGTCAGCTGCCGACTCACCGCACACGCCCACCGGCTTAGGTAGTGAGTCTTCAACCGCCAGGGAAGCTGAATGTTTCGCCTGGGAAATGGCGCCTTCTACAGTTGCTTGGATCAAAGCTAGGACGGCAGGCTGCCAGGGATCGTTCAACGCGGCTAGTGGGCCAAGCTGCCTGTCGGCTGCCATGGTGTACTGCGTGAGATCGTTGGTGCCCAAGCTGGCAAATTCCACTCGGTCAAGAATATGCCGTGAGGTCAGTGCCGCGGAGGGAACCTCAACCATGACCCCTGGAATTTGCAGCCCGGCCTCCGCGCATTGGGCAGCAAAATCTGCGGCCTCGGCCGGTGTTGAAATCATGGGAGCCATGACCCAGACCACGGCTTCACTCTGAGCTGCCGCGTCTGCAATGGCGCCAAGCTGCCGGAGGAGAACCCCGGGGGTGGTGGTCTCAGTACGGTACCCGCGAACACCCAGTGCGGGGTTTGGCTCTGTGGAATCAGTCAGGAACGGTAGCGGTTTATCCGCGCCCGCATCCAAAGTCCGTACAACAACTTTTTGTCCGGGGAACGCGTCAAAAACTCCCTTATAGGCGGCCACTTGATCGTCATGGCTGGGCTCGGTGCTATTGCCAAGAAAACAGAATTCCGTGCGCAGCAGACCAACACCTTGGGCCTTAGCTTCTGCGGCTTCCTGTGCATCCTTAGCGCCACCAACATTTGCAAGAAGAGGCAGCAATGTGCCACAGCCAAGCTGTCCGTTCCCGTCGAAGACGCTGAGCAGGGCGGCTTTCTCCTGCCAGAGAGCCACGGCTGACCGTTCATTTTCGCCAGGCTCGGTGCTCACCACTCCGGTTGAACCGTCAACGAATATTAGCGAATCCTCAACGAGTTCATAGGCACCTGCGGCAGCAACAACGGCCGGCAGGCCCAGCGCGCGGGCAATGATGGCTGTGTGTGACTGCGGACCACCGCCGGCGGTAACCAAGGCGATGACCTTTTCCGGGTCAAGTGTTGCTGTGTCTGCCGGGGCCAGATCTTCTGCCACCAAAATGAACGGTTCAGGGAAGTCTGGAATCTCCGGCACCTGAACCCCGCGCAATACGGCAATAATGCGCAACTTTACGTCGTGGACGTCGTGTGAACGTTCAGCCATCATGCCGCCAAGGTCATGCAGCATTTGTGCCACCGACTCGCCAGCTTCCCAAATGGCCCTTTCGGCAGAACTTCCGGCGTTGATGAGCTTGATAGCTGCTTTGATCAACATAGGATCGGTGGCCATGAGCGCGGTGGCTTCGAGCACGTCCTTGCCAGCACCGGTTGCACGGCTGGCGCGGTCCTGGAGCTGAGCTTTCACTGTTGCCCCAGCGTCCTTGAGGTTTGCCGCAGCAGCCTCGGGCGTCGTCGAACTTTCCAACTGTTCACCTGCGGGCGGCTCTGCCAGGGCCGGTGGCATGTGCCGGACGGGGCCAATGACGCGGCCGCGGAAGACGCCAACTCCAACAAAATTTTGCATAGGTGCTCCTTCGAACTCAATTTCAGGACCTGGCTGGTCTCGCTTGCAAGCTGCGCTGATGCAAGCGTATCAACGCATTTCTTATGGTCTCCCCGGCAAGGAGACGTGTCTGCTCTAGGCTTGGCCGTATGGATACCGTTTTATTCTCGCGGACGGAAGACGCACGTGAGGGCACACCGCTTTTATTGTTGCTGCACGGGTATGGCTCGGATGAAAATCGAATGGCGGCGCTCTTTAATTGCATGCCAAAAGGGTTCACGTGCGCGGCCCCGCGGGCACCGAGGGAGATCGCAGGGGATCGCGGCTGGTTCCTGCTGGATTATTTTCTGACAAACGACTTTGCCGAGGTGGTTGGTGCCGCATCGAGCGTTCTTGGCTGGTTAGACACCCTCATGAAAAAATATAAGTTCAGTTCTGTCTCGGTTCTTGGTTTCTCACAGGGTATGGCCATGGCCACCACTTTGATGCGGCTGCGCCCGGAGATGTTCACTGCCGGCGTTGGGCTCTCAGGCTTTGTACTGGAGAATGAACTGCTCGCTGCCATGGAACCATTGGCGGTAAAGATACCCTTTTTCTGGGCCCGGGATCCAGAGGATCTTGTGATTAACCCGGATGCCACGGAATTCAGCGCTCAATGGCTTGCCGCTAACACTGAGCTGACGAAGGCTCGCTACGCAGGCATTGGCCACGGTATGGGCGCCGAGGAGCTAAGTGATGTATCCGCTTTTCTCACTGGCCACGTGTCTGGTTCTTTTGTGCCAGGTGTCTAGGGCACAATTCAGCCCGAACCGCTGGGTCCACTGAAGCCGCTTAGTTCTCCTACAGTGAACTCCAGGTTTCTGGCACAGTTGCCGGTTACCCTATTAAACACAGAAGGGGAGGGGAAATGATGGCACGCAAAGATCTCAACCACGTAGGCATTCCGTCCGGTCCGGGATTCGCAAAATCTGCAGGCAAGCCCAACCCGGCCGTGAAAATGGTGGCCGGGGCAGCTTTTGACGAGCAGGGCGCTCCCGCCCCAGCCGTACACGGCATGCTGCTGCGAGCAGTTGAAGTTCAGCGCCCGTTGGTGCTGGCTAATTTGCGGAGGTTGCGCAAGCGGCACCCGAACGCCACGGCGTTTGAGCTAAGCCAGCGTCTAGAGCGGGATTTTCTCAACGGCGTTGGTACGGGAGGTGCTGCCATTGGGGCCACAGCCATTATTCCGGGCGTTGGAACCATCGCTGCCCTGTCCATCTCTGCCGCAGCAACAGTTGTGTTCTTGGAAGCCACCGCGCTTTACGCGCAATCTATCGCCGAACTCCACGGCGTCAGGTTGGCGAATCCGGAAAGTGCCCAGCTCACTGTCATGGCCGTCATTTTAGGTGATGAGGGGCAAGCCATGTTGGCTGGCCTGACGGGACATGCGCTGGGGTCAGGCAAAACGCCCATGCAGGCCTGGGGGAAAACTGTCAGCAAAAGTATTCCACTGACAACTGTCCGCAGCCTTCTTGCACCCATGCGGAAAAAATTCCTCAAGAAATTCGCGCTCAAGGGAAGCGCCTCCGTTGTGGGACGGGCATTGCCGTTTGGTATCGGCGCAGCCGTTGGCGGGGTGGGCAACTACATGATGGGGAAAGCTGTCATTGCCTCGGCCAACCGTGCTTTTGGACCGGCTCCGCTGGAAATCCCGCATGAACTACTGGCCGAACTGAATGCCACGGCCAAGGCACCTAAAGCCGCCAAGGCCCCTAAAGTCCCGAAGGCGCTCAAAGCCGCCAAGGCCCCTAGAGTGCCGAAAATGCTTAAGGGACCCAAACCGCCTAAGTTACGTTAAATCCTTACAGTTCCCTGAACCGTTAGAGCCTTCAGCTCAATGGTTAATACCTTAGGATCGCAGCAACCTCGCTGTTGGGCGCAACAGTTTGGGAAGTCGCAAAGATCAGTCCGTTCGTGTGTAGCGTCGCCACTGCCGCCGCATCAACAAGCTCGCAATCGGCGAATCTTTCATCAGCACCGAGCTCCACAACCGGGGCGTCATCATCCGTGGCTCTTTCCCAACACCAGGGATCGGCTTTAACGAAGAGAGTTTCTACCCGGCCCGCTGTAGCCGCCTCGAGGATCGTGCGCAGATCGCCGGAAACACGTCCAGTTCCGTTAAGTTCCTGGAATCGCCCGATCACCCGGGCACGCTCTGCGCGTAGCCGGCTCTCGATTAGTGGCCACGCCATCTTGTGCAGCTCGTCCTTGGAGAGCTGATCGGGATTGTGCTCGATCGCCTCATCAATGACGTTTGAGTACGTGTTGACCTCTCGATAGGCGGTAACGAGGTGTTCCAAGCCCACAAGCACCATTGGAATTGTTTGACCGGCCAGAATGTCCTTCACGCCCGTGGACACGCTGCGAAGGAACTGCTGGACCTCAATGTCCTTCACATGCCGATCTCCTGCACCGTGTCCGTAGAATACGGCAGAGCCTCCGCGACCGGCCGAGGCGGCAGGCCTAGCCATAGTGTCTGATCGGGGGTCTCTGGGGATGCTGGCATCCTTCAAACTGGTGGGGACATCGGTGAGCTGTAGATCTCCCACGGTGTTGCGGCTTCCTTCCATCAATCGGATTTCGCGCTGGCTCAGGGCTAAAACGAGGAACGCTCCGTCACCGGAGAGGAGTCGCAACATTGGGCCAAGGACTGCTTTGTCACCAACCGTCGCCAGGGTGGGCATGGGCGCTGCTACCCGGAAGGTGCGCTGGCGATCCTTGCTCAAAAACATGGCCAGACCATCACTCATGTACTGCCACTCCATGGCGTCATCACGCAGCTGATGTGCCGGGGCAAGCAGATCATCGATCTCTGCCTGCTTCATCCGTTTTCCGAGGGACGCTTCGACTCCCGCCAGAAGATTTTTAAATCGCAGCCGGTCCGCATCCACACCCCGGCCAAACCTGTGTGTGGGCATGAATAGAGAGATGTTTAGGCCCCCTTGTCCCGGTTCCGCCAGTGCTGCGATATCGGCGCTTGTCAACAGATCCACGAGTCCTCCTGCGTTCGAGTTGGCTTACACTCTTACCATACCTTGGACCGTTATCAGACCAGCTTCTTGGTTGCGGGCGCACTTCGGTGGATGGTGGGCTGTGGCAGGCGTAGCCAAATCCGTGCGTGCTCTTTCCAAATCCGTGCGCGCTCTTTAACCGAACACCAGCGTTGCAACCGTGAAGATGGCCAGCCCAGCCAGTGAACCAACCACTGTGCCGTTAATGCGGATGAACTGAAGATCCTTGCCCACCTGCAGTTCAATCTTCTGGCTTGTCTCCTCAGCATCCCAACGCTCAACCGTATCTGTGATCAGTGAGGTGATCTCGTGCTTGTAGGTTCCCACAAGGTAGGCCGCAGCATCTGAAATCCACTTGTTGACCTTGGCCGACAGCTCAATGTCCTGGACAAGCCGGGTGCCGAAGTCCCGGACGGCTGCCGTGAATTTTATCCGCAGCTCTGAGTTGGGGTCTTCAACGGCTTCTGTGAGAGCTGACTTGATTGTTTCCCAGGTACGCCCTGCCAGTTCGCGAACTTCCGGATCCCCCAGCACCTGGGCCTTGATGGACTCAGCCTTGGCGATCATGGCGGGGTCATGTTGCAGCTCTTGAGCCAGTTCCTTCAAATAGCTATCCAGTTGTTGGCGAACCTGGTGGTCTGGGTCTTCCTGAACTGCGCGGGCAAACTTGTAGATCTCGTTGTAAATCTTGTCTCCCACCAGTCCGTCAACAAATTGTGGGACCCAACCGGGGGAGCGGTCTGAGACAAGACCACTAATGGTTGTGTGGTTTGCCCGGATCCACGTTGCGGAGCGGTCAATCAACAAATCCACAAGTGAATGGTGGTGGCCTTCGGCAAATATCCGCTCAGCCAGTTTCCCGATGGGTGGTCCCCACGGCGGTTCGAGCAAGTGCTTGCGCACCATGGACTCAATGATGTCCTGGACGTCTTCATCTTTAAGCACCGCAATAGCACCGCGCAACGCAGCCGCGCCCTCCGTGGCAACACGTTCGGCGCTCGCAGGCTTTGTCAGCCAGGTGCCGACTTTCTGCGCAATTTCGATCGTTGCCAGTTTCTGGGCAACAACAGTTTCCGAGAGGAAGTTGGTTTCCACAAACTCCGCCAAGGATGCGCCAATCTCATCCTTGCGGTTGGGAATGATGGCAGTGTGTGGGATTTTGATTCCCATGGGGTGCTTAAACAATGCTGTGACGGCAAACCAGTCGGCAAGCGCGCCCACCATGCCACCCTCTGCGGCTGCCCGGACGTATACAAGCCACGGGTAGTGGTGTTGCAGTGCAAAGGCAAAGCAGAAAACAACAGCCATGAACAGCAGTAGCCCCAGCGCAATGTTCTTCATGCGTCGCAAGGCCGCAGCTTTTTGAATGTCAGGATGCGGTACCGGTGAGGTGCCAACCGGGCCAAGTTGTTCTGTCTGCGCCATGAAGTAAGCGTAACGTGATGCCATGACAGTTCAGATCTACGCCCACCGTGGGGCGAGCGAGTTGTATGCCGAACACACCCGGGCAGCCTATCTTCAGGCTCTTGCCGAGGGCGCAGACGGGGTTGAATGCGATCTTCACCTCACGGCTGATGGCGAACTTGTTCTGATTCATGACGACGAGGTGAGCCGGACCTCCAACGGCTCCGGTGCAGTAGCGGCATTGACGCTTGCCGAGCTGCGTGGATTGGATTTCAGCTCGTGGCATGGGGCGTCCATTCCGCCCAGCTACGGGACTACAAGCACACAATTGTTATCGCTTCCTGAGCTGCTAAAGATACTTGGCGGGGCGGGCAGGACTATCGGCTTAGCCATTGAATTCAAGTACGGGGCCGTGTTCGATCCCGTGCTCATTGAGGCCACTTTCAAAACGCTGCGTCGCCACGGTTGGTCCCCCGAGAACTCCACCGCCGGCAATGTGATGATTTCATTTATGAGTTTTCACCCTGCAGCGGTGAAGTATTTGGCCGTGCATGTGCCAGCAAAACACTTATGCCAGCTGTTGGAACTGATTGATGGCCAGGACGCCTACGCCAACCAGGAGTTGGTCTCCCTCATGCGAGCTGCCATGGCTGAAGGGGAACAATTATTGGACGACGGCGTTGCGCACCTGGCCGGGCCCGGCGTCGAGTACCTGCGCACTTTCCCGGAAAAAGCAGCACGGTGGCTTGCCAGTGGCAGAACCTTCCGAGTGTGGACTATTGACACGGCAGATGACGTGCAGTTGTGCCTGAGCGCAGGGGTGAGAGAACTAACAACCAACAAGCCACGAGAGATTCGCTCACTGCTGGCCGCAGAGCGGCGTATTTAGCAGCTATTGGTGCCATGTGGAACCATAGAACCATGGCATCAAGAATTGAAGACTATGCACTGCTTTCCGACCTGCACACGGGAGCCCTGGTGGGCCGTGACGGAAGCATTGACTGGCTGTGCTTTCCCCGCTTTGATTCGCCTGCGGTGTTCACCGCCCTATTGGGCAACTCCGACAACGGGCGGTGGCTCATAGCGCCAACCCATGCGGATGCGAAGGTAGCGCATCGGTCCTATCGTGGCAGAACTTTTGTGCTGGAGAGCGAATGGCAAACACCAGAGGGCACGGCACGCATTACCGACTACATGCCCGTGGGAGACCGCCGAGCTTCCATTGTGCGCCGGATCGAAGGTTTAAGCGGCAACGTTGAGTTTGGTCAGACGATCACCATGCGCCCTGGCTATGGCAAAGTCTTGCCCTGGGTGCGACGCGTTGATGACGGCAATGATACGGAAGCCATCGTTGCCGTTGCCGGACCAGACGCCCTGGTTCTTCGCGGCGATGAGCTGCCTCACGCCGTCGACCGTGAACACGCAGGAAAGTTCACCGTGGCCGCCGGGGCCAGAGTGGAACAGGAATTGATGTGGTACCCCTCCCACCGCCCGGTCCCCACCGCCATTGACACCGATCTGGCGCTGGAACAAACCTGTGCGTACTGGGAGGACTGGGCGGCCCGTTATAACAAGGACGGGAAATATGCCAGCATTGTGGAGCGTTCGCTGTTGGTCCTGCGTGCGCTGACGCATGAAGACACTGGTGGCATCGTGGCAGCGCCAACCACTTCGCTACCGGAAGATTTTGGTGGGGCACGGAACTGGGACTACAGATTCTGCTGGTTGCGGGACGCTGCGCTGACGCTTGAAGCCATGCTCACGCACGGCTACGCGGACGAGGCTCTGAAATGGCGTGACTGGTTGTTGCGGGCTGTTGCAGGAGACCCCGAAGACTTGCAGATCATGTATGGACTGGCAGGAGAACGGGACCTCTCTGAGGGCGAGCTCTCGCATTTGTCCGGCTACGAGGGTGCCCTGCCGGTCCGGATCGGCAATGGGGCAGTGGGACAGTACCAAGCCGATGTGGTTGGCGAAGTCATGGTGGCTCTTGAAAAACTGCGCCTAGCCGGTGGACACGAGGACCATTTCTCGTGGCCGCTGCAACAAGCAATGCTTGGCTTCATTGAAAAGAATTTGCAAGCAAAGGACCACGGCATCTGGGAAATGCGCGGGGACCTGCTGTACTTCACGCACTCGCGGGTCATGATGTGGGCGGCCTTTGACTGTGGAGTCCGAGCTGTTCGCAATCATGGTTTGGAAGGAAGGGTGGAGCTCTGGGAGAGCATTAGGGAACAGCTCCACGCTGAAATCATGGAGCACGGGTTCAATAAGGAACTCAACACGTTCACTCAAACTTATGGCGGAACAGTTACCGACGCATCGTTGCTTGTTATTCCTCAGGTCGGGTTTGTTCACTACAACTCACCCGAGATGCGCGGTACCGTCACTGCTTTGGAAAACGAGCTTGTGGATAAGCACGGCCTGATTCTGCGCTATGAGACATCTGCGGGTCTGGACGGACTGGCGCCGGGGGAACACCCCTTCCTTGCCTGTTCTTTCTGGCTGGTGGAACAATATGCGCACACGGGACGGCGGGATGAGGCCGTAGCGTTGATGGACACTTTGGTGGGATTGGCCAATGAGGTGGGCCTGCTCAGCGAGGAATATGACATGGACCAAGGCAGAATGGCCGGGAACTTTCCGCAAGCCTTCTCGCACCTGGCCTTGGTCCGGGCAGCAGATGCGCTGCACGGTACCGAGAATCTGTGCTTGTCCAGCGATCCGAACAGCACAGTGGCCGAAACTGAGCCCGCAGACATTCTTCAGACGTGAGGACATCCCTGCAGCCTGAAAATCTATGGAGATGAAACTTAGAGATTCACCGGCCGCCAAAATCGGGGTCTCGATTGCCGTAGCCACCGGGCTGTACGGGGTATCTTTTGGTGCGCTTTCAGTAGCCTCCGGTCTGAGCTTTTGGCAGACAATGGTGCTGAGTTTGTTGCTCTTTAGCGGGGGTTCACAGTTTGCGTTCATTGGTGTGGTGGCTGCCGGTGGTACTGGCGTAGCCGCAATGAGCGCTTCGGCACTATTGGGTATCCGCAATGGTGTTTACGGGATGCAGCTGAACGCTCTGTTGGGTCCCAAAGGATGGCGCCGTCTGGCTGCTGCCCACATCACCATCGACGAATCAACTGCAACAGCTACCGGACAAACGGATCCCGACGAACAAAAGCGCGGATTCTGGGTGGCAGGGCTAGGAATTTTCCTCTTGTGGAACCTTATGACTGCTGTGGGTGCCGTCATCGGTGACGCCTTGGGAGACCCCAAACAGTGGGGACTGGACGGGGCCGCAGTGGCGGCATTCCTAGGCTTGTTGTGGCCGCGAATCAGGGCATTCCAACCGGCTGCGATCGCTGTGGTCTGCGCCGTTGTAACACTGCTGGCCGTGCCGCTTGTGCCCCCGGGTGTGCCCATTTTGGTGGCTGCCCTGGTAGCTGGACTGATTGGCTGGTTCAGAAGCGGGAACTCACCTGCTCATGCACTAGGTCACGTCCAGGACGGCTTGGAACCCGATATTGATCCATACCAAAACCACCCCGGCACCCGCGATCCCATAGGCACCAGTCAGAGCGCTAACGACGGCACTACTGGCAGTGTCGATGACAGCGCACAGGGGAGCAGGGCATGAACATGTGGGTTTGGCTACTGGTGGCGGCCGCAGTTTCCTATGCCACCAAATTGCTGGGCTACCTTGTGCCAGCTAAAGTACTGGCCAACCCGCGAATGTCCCGCGTGGCAGGAACCCTAACAATAGGGCTTCTGGCTTCGCTCACCGTTGTTAATGCGGCAGCAAGCGGTACAAGTGTGGTGCTGGATGCTCGAGTCGGCGCCCTGGCAGGGGCGGCAATCGCCCTCTGGCTCAAGGCGCCGTTTCTCGTGGTGGTGCTGGCAGGTGCGGGCGCCGCCGCCGGGTTAAGGCTGCTGGGTTGGCCCTGAGCCGTACGGGTTCTGGTTGGGATCCTGCTGGCCGTACTGAGGCTGAGAGTGTTGCTGCTGTTGCTGTTGCTGTTGCTGTTGCTGTTGCTGTTGTTGGCCATATTGCTGCTGCGCGGAGGGCTGTCCATACTGTTGGCCGTACTGTTGCTGGGCGTACTGTTGCTGTCCGTACTGTTGCTGGGCGTACAACTTTTGATCGGTGCTCATGTAGGACGGGCCGCGGTACTGGGCATCCCCGTAAGAGAGGATCGCAGCAAAAATAAGCGGGAGCAAAACCAGGCCAACGGTGAATCCGGTGTCTTTGCCGAACGACTTGGACATGTCATTCATGATCACAATCACCATGTAAATGTTGAAGTACGGAATAAACAGGAACCAGAAGTGTGACTCGGGACGGCCCGTCATTTTCACCATGATCCACGAGCTATAAAAAGGTACGAAGGCTTTCCATTTCGCGTATCCTGCCTTCTCGAATGCACCGGCCCAGGCGAGGCCTGAAAGGGCAAAGGCCACCAAGAAAATCAGCAGGTAGAGGCCGAGCGTCATAGCGATGATTGCCAGGACGGCACCCGGCTCCATGGTGCTGTCGCTGTAATAAGGGTCGTCGTAGCCGTCAAGGGCAAGAAAGGAAGCAAGCATGGTGCAACGTTATATGCACCAGTGGGTAGATCCCAATGGGGTGAACTGCCCATAATGGAAGAAGTAGCAGAAATAATACAAAAATAGGCAATATCTATAGCCGTCAATATTTATATCCAACGGGAGATACTCATGATCGTGGCATTTTCAGTGGCTCCCAGTGGGACACCCGGTGACGTGGTCGCCGGGACGGGCGAGGACGCCTCAGCGCACACCGCTGTTGCGGCAGCAGTAAAAGTGGTCCGCGAGTCGGGGCTGCCAAACAATACAAGTTCCATGTTCACCGAAATTGAGGGTGAATGGGATGAGGTTATGGACGTAGTTAAGCGCGCAACAGAAGCAGTTGGACGCTACGGCTCCCGCGTTTCCCTGGTCTTAAAGGCGGATATCCGCCCCGGGCATACCGGTGAACTTACTGGCAAAGTTTCTAGGCTGGAACACGCCCTCGAGAAGCTCGGTCAGTGAGAGCGCCGTACATCAGCTACCGCAGCTCTGGACTACGCTGACAGGGTGATGATTCGCCTCCATGATGTCCGCGTCCCGCCCCTTGAGGGTTTCTAATGGGACGCAAACGCGCGCCTAAAAATGTGGTTGCACAGCTGGGTGCAACCACTACCGGGCCCGTGGCAGGCACATTCCAAACTGACACCGGCCTGGCCGAGCTGATCCCCGACGGTGACAACCCCCATGGTTGGCTGCTCATGCTCAATGGGGTGCAAAGCTCGCACGTGGATCTGGCTGACCCACTCCACCTTGAGTTTGAATATATGCGCTGGATCATGGCACTTGTGCAGGACAAGTGGACGGGGGAGGAAAAGCTGCGCACGCTGAGCCTGGGCGGAGCGGCCTGTGCAATGCCCCGTTATTTGGTTGCCGCGTACCCGAGTTCCCGGAACGTTGTGGTGGAGATAGATGGCAAATTGGCCAGTTACGTGCGGGATTGGTTTGACCTGCCGCGGGCGCCGCTGCTGAAGATTCGGGTGGGGGAGGCCCGTGAGGTCACAGAATCGCTCACCGAGGGAAGCCGGGATTTAATCATTCGCGACGTTTTTGCCGGCGCCCAAACCCCACACGCGCTAACAACGGCAGAGTTCACAGCATCCGCCCACAAAGTTCTTATTCCCGGTGGGATATATATGGTTAATTGTGGTGACTCTCGTGCCCTCACCAATGCCCGGAGTGAGGCTGCCACGATTGCCGCAGTGTTTAAGTACACAGCCATCGTTGCTGACCCGTCCATGCTCAAGGGCCGACGCTCAGGTAACGTCATCATCGCCGGAAGTGACCTGCCTTTGGGGGACGGTGCAGGGCTACCCAGAGCATTACTTGGCGGCGCCATGCCGGCGCACATCTGGGACGATGCTCAAGTGCGCCAGTTTGCTCGTGCTTCCGCGGTCCTTACCGATGCCGCCGGGTCATGAATCGTTTGCCCATAAACTAGCGCAAGGCTAGCCAAGCGTCAGGGGCGGGTGTCCGTCGTCGTACTTGGCGAAAGGCGCCCGCGCTTGCTCACGCGGACGCTGGATTCATCCACGAGAACAGCACGTTCCCGACCCTCGCCGCGCACCCATATTTTGTACGCGATGGTTAGCAGCACTAGCCAGACACCTCCCACATACAGGGCCACCCGTGTATCGGAGAACAAGCCCAACAAAACGATCACGCCAAGCATGAATGCCCCGGTCAGTATCGATGCCGGGGGCCAAAAGGGGTTGGAAAATTCGATGGGGCAAGGCGCTTACGGCTGACTTCACGCTTCATAGCCACATGGGAGGCCAAAATCATCAGCCAGACTCAAACAGTGGCAAACGTGGCGATCGAGGCGATGAGTAGGAACACCTCTTGAGGGATGGCGGCGTTGAGAACCACGCCGGCAAGCAACACCCCCGTTATGAGCACAACTCTCATCCACGGAACCCCTGAACGCGAAATTCTGCCAAATACGCTGGGGGCGTGACCCTGCTCAGGGAGCCCTAGGAGGACGCGGCCGGCACCAAAGGTATCGCTATTGACAGCGGAAAGAGCGGCGGTGATCACCACCGCGTTGAGGATATGTGCGGCAAGGGGCATGCCCAACGAATCAAAGATCTGTACAAAGGGGCTAGTCTCGCCGGTGATTTCATTCCACGGGACCAAGCTCATAAGTATGCCGATTGTCAGCACGTAAAAAAGCAGGATGCGAACCGGAACGGTGTTGATGGCAGAAGGGATCGACCGGCCAGGATTTTCTGCCTCACCGGCGCTGACACCGATGGTCTCGATGCCA
Organism: Arthrobacter antibioticus; assembly: GCF_030063205.1. Lineage (GTDB taxonomy): Bacteria > Actinomycetota > Actinomycetes > Actinomycetales > Micrococcaceae > Specibacter. The sequence goes on from NZ_JASISQ010000002.1 coordinate 222,217, forward strand.
CCAAAAGCAAACATGACCACAGCAAGTGAGGCCAGTAAGCCCACCCCTCCGTTGGGCACGAAGCCGCCGTAATCCACCAGGTTTCCCAATCCCGGGGTGGCTGAACCAGTGTCCAGATCGAAGCCCAGGACAATGATGGCAAGGCCGCCTGCGATCATGGCCATGATGGCTGCGACCTTGATGAGGGAGAACCAAAACTCCAGCTCACCAAAAACTCTCACGCTGAGCAGGTTGATGGCAGCCAAGAAGAAGATGATGGCGAGGACCCAGAGGAATCTGGGATTTCAGACTGCAATATTCTATAGTGTTGGTGCTGTGATCGCGATTCCGGAACCATCCCAAAGCACCACGACAAATCCTCCCCGGACATTCGAAGGGGACCATCTGGCACGGTCCGCGCCAGCGACCTCGGCCAAGACGCCTTCCAAGGTTCCTGCAGCAGAAAATACGCTGCGAATCTTGAAGTTGTTGTCCTCCAAGCGTGGACCGCTGGCGGCGTCGACCATAGCCAGCACATTGAAACTTCCGCGTTCAAGCGTCTATCACCTCCTAAATGTTATGGAGCAAAGTGGCTTTGTCATGCACTTGCATGAAGAGCAGCGCTATGGACTGGGCGTGGCCGCTTTTGAGCTCAGCAGCGCGTATTCGCGGCAGGAACCCTTGTCTCGGCTTGGCCGGCCCCTGCTGGTGGCGCTGGTGGATAAGATTGGTGAAAGTGCCCATCTTGCCGTGCTACATGGGCGCGATGTGGTCTATATTGCGGAGGAACGAGCCAAGAACCGGCCATCTCTTGTGACAGATGTTGGGGTCCGCTTGCCCAGTCACCTCACAGCTAGCGGTCGGGCTATCCTTGCGGCGCTGCCAAAGTCCCAGGTCAGGGTGCTCTACCCGAATGTTGCGGCGTTCAGTTCATTGACCGATGTTCCAGAGCCCATCAGTAAATATTCCACCCTCTCCGCCCACCTCGATCAGGTGCGGATCCGGGGCTACTCCACTGAGCACGGTGAAGTTAGCGATGGGTTTGGTTCCGTTGCGGCCGTGGTGACCGATCACCTCGGTTGGCCGGTTGCGGCGGTGGCCGTCACATTTTTAGAAGAAAAGGTGCCCGTTGAGAAGTGGCCTGCCCTGGCTGAGAGGGCAAAGAAGGTTGCTGCTGAGCTCTCAATCCGCATTTACGGGCGCCGCGAGGAGTAAGCCTGGTGCTCGGGGGTAGCTAATACTTTGTGCAGTACGTCCGCCACGGGCGAAAAGTATTAGCTACCCCCTAGCCCCTGTCGTCGCCCGGATTGTTGAGGGCAACCCGGCCTCGGAGAGGAGCTGAGCCAGCCTCCGTGGATCTTTGAGGTCACGCCAAACCCACCGAACCACGTTGTAGCCTTTGGCGCGCAGGCGGTTCTCACGGTTCTTTTCAGTAACAACCACTTCAGATGGCGTCCTGCCTCGGAGGAATCGTTGATCTGAGTACTTTTCGTAGCCATCGAATTCACCTATCAACCTATATTCTTCCCAATGGAAATCTGTTCTTCCGATGAGTCCTTCTCGATCTGTAAAGAGACTCTGCAGGACTGGAAGTGGGAAGCCATACTCGATCATGAAGGCCCGGCTGACAGATTCGCCAGGTGACTCGGAGTGTGGGTTTGCCACCTCCAATACGCGCAGAACTCGGCGACGTTGGACGCCATAGAGCAGCGTCGCCAGGCTGTCCTGAACGCTGGTTTCGGAAAAGGTCAGCTGGGTGTTGATGGGGGAGCCCGGCAGGATCTTTCGTTGCAGGAGGTAGTCCATGGCTGGAAGCGATTCACTCAGTGGTAAACGCACGGCCAAATCACGCACTGTTTGCGGCGGTGGCGTTACCAGCAGACCGAACATCTCCCACGGTGGAGGATCGCCGGCAACGGCACTGATCCGGTGAACTCCGTAGTTACTCTGCCCACCATTGTTATTGGGGGAGATCACCGTTTGGACTTCTTGGGGAATGCGTACCAGTGGAAGACCCATAATCTGGGCGGCAGACTCTCTGGCAAAAACCGGCGGATACTGAGCCAATTCATGGACGGCTTGAATTTTCATGCGGTATTTTTCCCAAGGTCTTAATGACTCCCACACCTCCGTGGGGAGATAGCACCCGCGCCGTACGCGGATCAAGGAGCCTTTCTTAGCTTGCTGAGCAAGACGCCTGGTGGAATATTCGTCGGTGTATTTACTTGAGGCAGTAATAAACGGGGGCAGTAGAAAGTTCGTCATGTCTCAAGAATGGGAGGCGCCTGGCCGGCGGAACATGGAGACCCACACGAATGTGGAAAACCTTGCCCGCTGTCCGGAGTGTGGAGGAGTGATTCCACAGAGCCGCCTTGGTGCTCGGGGGTAGCTAATACTCTGTGCAGTACGTCTGCCACGTGCGAAAAGTATTAGCTACCCCCGAGTGTTCAAAAGGGCACCGGTTGTGACAAAACCTACGCCAAGTTGCCATGTCTGGCATCCCGGACAGCCTGCGCGTCAACGGGCAGATTTCGCTGCGGTTAAGCGCCATAGTTGAAGGCAAGAGCACTGCAACATAAAGGATTCCGCAATGAGCGCCGCCGTACAGTCCCCAAAAGTCACACTCTCATCCACGGGCGTCACCCCCGAAGATGTCATCGCTGTTGCCCGCCACGGCGCACAGGTGGTGATCAGTGCGGAGGCGCTGGCTGGCGTGGAACGCGTTCGGGCGCACATTGAAAAACTGGCACACTCCGAGACACCTGCTTATGGTATCTCCACCGGTTTCGGTGCCTTGGCCAACCGGCATATCCCGACGGACATGCGAACGCAGTTACAAAAATCGCTCATCCGGTCCCACTCAGCGGGCATGGGCCCTGCCGTGGAGCGTGAGGTGGTGCGCGCCTTGATGTTCCTGCGGGCCAAGACCCTGGCCAGTGGCCGCACAGGGGTCCGCCCCGTTGTGGTCCAAACGATGGTGGATGTACTCAACGCCGGAATTACCCCTGTGGTCCGCGAATTTGGCTCATTGGGCTGTTCCGGCGACCTTGCACCGCTCTCACACTGCGCCTTGGTGCTTATGGGTGAAGGTGAGGCGGCCGGCCCCGACGGCGAGATCCGCCCCGTCCCCGAACTGCTCGCCGAAGCCGGTATCACGCCGATCGAACTGGCCGAGAAGGAGGGCTTAGCGCTTGTCAACGGCACCGACGGCATGCTTGGGATGCTCCTGATGGCCATCGCCGATCTAAAAATGCTGCTGACGACGGCGGATATCACGGCCGCGCTCAGTGTGGAGGGTCTGCTCGGTACCGACCAGGTGTTTGTGCCCGAACTGCACATGGAACTGCGCCCGCACCCCGGCCAGGCCGCTAGCGCCGAAAATATGCTGGCCGTACTGGCGAATTCACCCATCGTGGCCTCGCACCGTGTAGGAGACTCCCGCGTGCAGGACGCCTATTCATTGCGCTGCGCCCCGCAGGTGGCCGGGGCCGCCCGCGACACAGTGGATCACGCACTCATGGTTGCCACGCGCGAGCTTGCCGCCACCATCGATAACCCCGTGGTGCTTCCCGACGGCCGCGTGTCCTCCAACGGCAACTTCCATGGCGCTCCGGTGGCGTATGTGTTGGATTTTTTGGCGATTGTCTGCGCTGATGTGGCCTCCATCGCCGAACGCCGTACCGACCGCATGTTGGATCCTGCCCGCTCACACGGCTTGCCCGCGTTCCTTGCCGGTGACCCCGGAGTTGATTCAGGATTGATGATCGCCCAGTACACACAGGCAGGTCTGGTCTCCGATTCCAAGCGTCTGGCCGTGCCCGCATCCGTGGACTCCATCCCAAGCTCGGCCATGCAGGAAGACCACGTATCCATGGGCTGGCATGCCGCTCGCAAGTTGCGTAGTTCCGTGGAAAACCTCCGCCGGGTGCTCGCCATCGAGCTGGTCACAGCCACGCGCGCCATTGACATGCGCACTTCCATGTCCGACGGCGAATTGCTCCCCGGCCCAGCTGGCGCGGCAGTGCTTGAGGTGCTTCGTGCAACGGTTCAGGGCCCTGGTAGTGACCGCTTCTTATCCCCGGAACTTGAGGAAGCGGACCGCTTGGTGGGTTCCGGGGCCATCCGGGCTGCCGCAGAGAAAGCCACTGGGCCGCTGAACTAAAGCGGGAAAGGCTGATAGGTGGAGTGAGGCTGGCGTCAGCTTAATCTGCCGCTGCCCCGAGGACGGCATCCAGTAAGCCAGGGAATCGCAGGTTCAGATCTGCTGTGCGCAGGTTGTTTAGAATTGATGTGCCGCGGTAGTGCTGGGAGATGACGCCGGCCTCACGCAGTACCCGAAAGTGGTGTGTGGTGGTTGATTTACTCACAGGCAGCGCGAAAGCAATGCATCGCTGGTCCTCGTGACCACAGGACAACTGCGCCACGATGGTGCGGCGGATGGGGTCGGCCAGGGCGGATAGGACTAAGTCCAGACTCATTTCTTCGGCGGTGGGGTGCTCAAGGTTCCGTGGGGACACCATTGATTGCTGCTCTCTTTCCTCCGGCTTGCTTGTACGAGTTTCATCATACTACGATGAGGCTCGTACTAAGAATGAGACATGCCAACATATGGGAGATCCTGCGCATGACTGAGTTGTTCGAGCCCCTGACCATTCGGGGAACCACCATCCCCAACCGTGTGTGGATGTCCCCGATGTGCACATACTCCGCGCTCTCGGAGGGCAAGGAGGCGGGTGCTCCAAACGATTTCCATCTGGCTCACTATGCTGCCCGCGCCGCAGGTGGTGTTGGTTTGGCCATGGTTGAGGCCACTGGGGTGACGGCGCAAGGACGGATCTCTGCCTACGATCTAGGGCTGTGGGACGACACGCAGATTTCTGCCCACCGCAGACTGGCACGTGCCATCAGCGATGCCGGTTCCACCCCTGGGATCCAGCTGGCTCATGCGGGGCGCAAAGCGTCTATGGAACGGCCTTGGTTTGGCGGTGGACCTGTGGCGGTAGCCGACGGCGGTTGGGACACGGTGGCGCCTAGTAGCGTTGCCTTCCCCGGCTATGCCGACCCAGCCGCCATGACAGTGGCGGAGATTGGTGACGTCGTTGCGGCGTGGGCAGAGGCGGCGCGGAGGGCACTTACAGCTGGCTATCAAGTGGTTGAAATTCACGCGGCCCACGGCTATCTGCTGCACTCTTTCCTGTCCCCGTTGAGCAACACCCGTACGGATGCTTACGGCGGGAGCTTGGAAAATCGGGCCCGCATAGTCCTTGAAGTCCTCGATGCTGTTCGGAACGTGTGGCCTACTGAGAAGCCCGTATTCCTGCGCATCTCCTCCACTGATTGGGTGGCTGAAAACCAGGAGAGCAACGGCAATGTCAGTGAGGCCTGGACGCTGGAGGACTCAATTGTGCTCTCACGCTGGGCTCGTGAGCACGGCGCAGATTTGATCGATGCGTCCTCGGGTGGCTTGGTTCCGGCGAAGATTCCGCACCGGGACGACTACCAAACGTTCAATGCAGCGCAGCTGAAAGCTAGCAGCGGCGTGGCTGTTGCCGCCGTGGGACGGATAACTGACCCGGTTGCGGCAGCACAACTGCTAGAAAATGGTTCTGCAGATGCCGTCTTCATTGGTCGGGCGCTCTTGCGAGATGCCTCCTGGGCCAACAATGCCGCAGCGGTTTTGGGCGCTCGTGGCCGTTTCATGCATCAGTACGACTACGCCGTCTAAGGGCTTCGGTGGCGTCCTGAGGCGCTGACATTCTTTAAAAGCAACTGTGTGCAACGGGCATCACTGTTGCCAGAGGTTGGTGGCGCGGGGATAATATTCGAAGACAGCGAAAGATCAAACATCACTTCGAATGGGATCCCTCGTGACACTTCTCCGGTTGGCGATTCGCCACGCCCGGCCCTATCGCCGCTGGATTGCCGCCGTGCTCCTCCTGCAATTAATAGCAACCATTGCAGCTCTGTACCTGCCCAGCCTTAACGCGCAAATCATCGATCAAGGTATCGCTAAGGGTGACACCGATTTCATCTGGTCAACGGGTGTCCGGATGATTATTGTCTGCTTCGTGCAGGTTGCGGCGGCGATTGGCGGTATTTATTTTGGTGCCCGCACAGCCATGGCCATTGGTCGCGATCTGCGGCGTGAGGTGTATTACCGGGTCAACGCCTTGGGAGCCCTGGATGTCACCCGGTTCGGTACGGCAACCCTGATCACCCGCAACACCAATGACGTCCAGCAGGTGCAAATGCTAGTGCTGATGGCCCTGAACTTCATGGTTTCAACGCCCATCATGTGCGTAGGTGGGATCGTCATGGCCTTGCGAGAAGACGTGGGGCTGTCTTGGCTACTGTGGGTTTCTGTGCCTCTACTGTTTGTGGTGGTTGGTTTCCTGGTGGTTAAGCTGCTGCCGTTGTTCCGTGAGATGCAGGAGCGGATTGACACCGTCAATGCAGTGCTGCGTGAACAAATTGTTGGCATCCGGGTGATCCGTGCCTTTGTGCGCGAGAAGTTTGAGGCTGAACGCTACCGAGGCGCGAACCTGGCGCTGACCCGTGTCTCAGTGCGCGTGGGGAACTTGTTTGTGCTCATGTTCCCGCTGATCATGATGATCCTGCACCTGGCCACCGCCGCCGTCCTCTGGTTTGGCGGACACCGTGTGGATGCCGGACAGATGCAGATCGGTTCACTGACCGCTTTCCTGCAGTATCTGCTGCAGATCCTGATGGCCGTGATGATGGGCGTCTTCATGGTAATGATGATTCCCCGGGCGGCTATCTCGGCCGAGCGCCTGGATGAGGTGCTCAGTGCCAAACCCTCGCTGGCCGTGCCGCAGGAGAGAACTCTGCCGGAAAATCACGCCGTCGAATTTTCCTGCGTTTCCTTTGGTTACCCCGGCGCTGAGCGTCCCGTGCTGAATAACGTGAGCTTTACTGCGGTGCAAGGGGCGACGACGGCGATTGTGGGCTCCACTGGTTCGGGCAAGTCCACCCTGTTGAACCTGATTCCGCGGCTTTTTGATCCGCAGCAAGGCACGGTGCGTATTGGCGGTGTGGATGTTAGTGAGCTCAGCCGGAGCCAGCTGGCGAAACTTGTGGGACTGGTGCCGCAAAAGCCGTACCTGTTCTCGGGAACGGTGGCATCCAACCTGAAATTTGGCCGGCCGGAAGCTGACGACGACGAGCTGTGGGAGGCTCTGCGGGTGGCCCAGGCCAAAGACTTTGTGCAGCAGAAGCCCAAACAGCTCAATACTGGCATCTCCCAAGGCGGCACCAACGTTTCAGGCGGCCAGCGGCAGCGGCTATGCATTGCCCGGGCGCTGGCTTCACAACCACGAATTTTCCTGTTTGATGATTCCTTCTCAGCCCTGGACGTGGCCACCGATCAGCGGCTGCGTGAATCGCTTAGTGCTGCCACCAAAGGAGCAACAGTGATCATTGTTGCCCAGCGGATAGCAACCATCAGGGAAGCGGATAACATCATTGTGCTTGAGAACGGTGAGATTGTGGGCTCCGGCACCCATGATGAGCTCCTTGCGGATAATGCAACGTATCGCGAGATTGTGCAGTCGCAGCTCAGTGTTGAGGGGGTGGCGTAATGGCGCGCAAAAATAAGGCAAACGGACCCGCCGATTCCAAACCCCAGGATGCCCGCACAATGGCGGAAGCCGAAGCTGATGAAGAACTAGTCTCCGAATACAAGCCAACAGAGGCTGATGGGGACATGTTTGGTGGAACTCCGGCGAAGAAAGCCGAACATTTCTGGCCGGCCGTGAAACGGCTAGTTGGTCTGCTGCGCCCGGAGCGCATGATGTTCTCTGTGGTGATCATGTTCGTTGCCGCCTCAGTGGTGTTGACCGTCATTGCACCTAAGATTCTCGGTGCTGCCATGGATGTGATCTTCAACGGAGTCATTGGTTCGCAACTGCCCCAGGGCGTGCCGCTGCAGACGCTGGTGGAGGCGCAACGAGCTGCCGGCAACGAGCAGTTCGCGGACATGCTCGCAAAGACCGCACTGACCCCCGGTGCGGGCATCGACTTTGTTGAACTGAGCCGGCTCATAGTCTTTGTATTAGCCCTGTACATGGTGGCCTCGACACTCATGTGGCTGCAGGGTTATTTGCTGAACGCCCTGGTGATGCGGGTTGTCTTCCGCCTCCGCGAGGACATTGAACGCAAGCTCAACCGGCTGCCCCTGGGCTACTTTGACACCCGCCAGCGCGGGGACCTGATGTCTCGGGTGACCAACGACGTTGATAACATCCAGGCCGCCCTGCAGCAGGCTTTCTCGCAACTGGTGCAGTCCGCACTGACGGTTATAGGCATTGGCGTCATGATGTTCATAGTGTCTTGGCAGCTTGCGTTGATCGCGTTGATTGCCCTGCCACTCTCGGCAGTCTTTGCTGGGGTGATAGGGACCCGTTCGCAGAAACTTTTTGCCGCGCAGTGGAAGCACACGGGCTCACTTAACGGCCACATTGAAGAGACGTTCTCTGGGCTTGAACTTGTTCGAGCGTATGGCCGGGATAAGGAGATGCTGGAAGAATTTGATGAGCGCAACGAGGACCTGTTTAAAGCTTCCTTTGGGGCCCAATTTGTTTCAGGCATGATCATGCCGGCAATGCAGTTTGTCTCCTACCTCTCCTACGTTCTGGTGGCCGTGGTTGGCGGCCTGCGGGTGGCCACGGGGCAAATGACGTTGGGTGATGCAACAGCGTTCATCCAGTATTCGCGGGAGTTTTCCCAACCCATTGGTGAGATGGCCGGCATTGCCAATATGATCCAGTCGGGTGTGGCCTCGGCTGAGCGAACCTTTGAGATTCTCGACGCCGATGAACAGGAAGCTGAAGAAGACTCGGCGTTGCTGCCCGAACAAGCAGACGGCCACGTACGTTTTGAGAAAGTGTCCTTCAGTTACTCACCTCAGACCCCGCTCATCAACGATGTCTCCTTCACCGTGGAACCAGGTCAGACAGTTGCCATTGTGGGGCCCACCGGTGCGGGCAAAACAACGTTGGTGAACCTTGTTATGCGCTTCTACGAGGTCACCGGCGGGCGCATCCTGCTCGATGGGGTGGACACCCGGGCGCTGACCCGCGAACAAGTCAGAGCCCAAGTGGGAATGGTCCTTCAGGACGCGTGGCTGTTTGAGGGCACCATCCGGGAGAACATTCGCTACGGTCGGTTGGAGGCCACCGACGAGGAGATTATCGCGGCGGCCCAGGCCACCATGGTGGACAGATTCGTGCGGCAACTTCCTGATGGATATGACACGGTGCTCGATGCCGATGGGGGCACGGTCTCGGCCGGTGAACGCCAGCTCATCACCATTGCGAGGGCCTTCATTGCCCAGCCATCGTTGTTGATCTTAGATGAGGCAACGTCCTCGGTGGACACCCGCACGGAGCTGCTTGTTCAACATGCCATGGCCGCGCTGCGCACTGACAGGACCTCATTTGTGATTGCGCACAGACTTTCAACCATCCGCGATGCTCACGCGATTTTGGTCATGGAAGATGGAGACATCGTTGAACACGGCACCCATGAGGAATTGCTGAGCCGTCGGGGTGCGTACTACAAGCTCTACAAGACCCAATTCCAAGGTGGTCATGAGCTGGACGACGAGGTAACAGCCCAAGCCCACTGATGCTAACGGGCTGCCCTCCACTTCCACTTAGCGCAAGAGGGTGTCGATCAGCCGGGCCGCAACTTTGGCCGTACGGTTATCGATGTCAAACTCCGGGTTTAACTCCGCAACATCGAAATGGAACAGCTTTCCACTGGCTGCAACCTGGCGGCACACGGCGGCGATCACCGGTAAAGGCGCCCCGTAGGCTGCAGGGGCGCTAACCCCGGGCGCCACGGCGGCTGGCAGCACATCCAGATCAATCGTGAGGTACACAATGTCCACGGTTTCCAAAAACGCATCAACAAACCCTGCACTCCGTTCATCGCTGCAGTCCTCATCCAGCAGGTACTTCACATCGAGTTCATGAGCCGTATCAAAAAGGGCGCGCGTGTTGTTGGGTTCACTGATGCCGACGACGGCGTAATTGAGTTCCCGGTCCGCGGCAGCTTCGGCGCGGGCCATCTGTAGAAACGGTGTGCCCGAGCTAGGTGCTGGGTCAGCACGTAAGTCAAAGTGGGCGTCCAGGTTCAATACCCCGAGCCGGGCCCCGTTGCGCACAGCCGCTGTGCCGGCCACACCCAGATAGCTGGCATAGGCGGTCTCGTGGCCCCCGCCAAGAACGAACGTGAGGTAACCGGCGTCGAGCATCTGCGTGAGGGCCGCACCGGCACGGATCTGGCCGTCCTCAAGTCCGTCACCAGCAACCACAATGTCGCCGGCGTCTGTGATGGAGCGGGCGCCGTGGAAGGCCAGCGAGCCCAGCGCCGAGCGGATCGAGGCGGGGGCTGCGGCGGCTCCCGCGCGCCCGTGGTTGCGCAGAACGCCGGCATCCGAGGCGAAACCCATCAGGGCGGCGGAGCCGGGCAGCGAGGCGTCCAGGGAGGTGTCCGGGGAGGCGTCCAGGGAGGATTGCGCAGATATTTTCACGGCTTGCCACCAACGGCGGTGGGCGGGACCGTCGCCGTCGTTCCTTCCAGTCCACGCAGAAGGGGCAACGTCCATGGTGAGCCGGGAAAAGTCCATACTTCCAGAGAACATCAGGGCGCCGTTAAATGCCAGCCCGGCACGCAATGAGCTGTCTCACCGGGCAGACTCCACGGTCGCGGCGCCCGTCATGGTTGAGTTGGTCAGTTCCTAACCGATGCCAAACAGCGCTTCAACCGTGCCAATCCCAAAGAACAGCAAGAAGGCTGCCGCAACGGCCCACATCAGCGGGTGAATTTCGCGTGCACGGCCCTGGAACAAGCGGATCAGCACAAAAGCGATGAAACCTGCGCCTAAACCGTTAGCGATCGAGTACGTGAAGGGCATCAACGTAAACGTCAAGAAAGCGGGGATGCCAATGCCCCAATCGGACCAATCGATTTTGCCCACCTGGGAAACCATCATGAATCCAACCACCACCAGGGCCGGGGCCACTGCTTCGAAAGGAACCAGCTTGATCAGGGGAGTGGCAAACATGGCGACCAGCAGCAGCAGACCCGTGACGATAGAAGCCAAACCGGTTCGCGCGCCCTCACCAATTCCGGCCCCGGATTCCACGTAGATCTGGTTTGAGGAAGCAGAGGCGCCACCGCCGGCGATCGCACCAAATGCGTCAACTAGCAGCACACGGTCCACATTGGGAATGTTGCCGTCTTTGTCGAGTGTTCCAGCTTCAGCGGCCAGCCCAACCATGGTTCCCATGGCGTCAAAGAAGATACTGAGCAGGATCACAAACGCGAGCAGAATCGCTGCAAGGGCTCCGAGCTTGCTGAAAGCACCAAAGAGGTTGACCTGCCCCAACAGCGAGAGATCGGGCAGGGACCATTGCGAAAGCTGCGGGGAAACAAGTGACCAGCCCTGCGGATTGCTGGTGACGCCGTCAAAGGAAGGACCGATGTGGAGGGTCATTTCCAAGATGTTTGCAAGGATGGTCGACACCACAATGCCGATCAAGATTGCACCCTTGACCTTGCGTACTACCAAGCCAATGGTCAGTACCAAACCAACCACAAACACCAACGTGGGCCAGCCCATGAGTTTTCCATCGAAGCCCAGTCCCACGGGAACTGTTGTGCCGGCAACATCGGGAATACGGCGGACAAAGCCTGCATTAACGAGACCGATCAGTGCAATAAACATGCCGATGCCCACCACAATGGCGGTTTTAAGTCCTTCGGGGACGGCTCTGAAGACGGCTGTGCGGAATCCTGTAAGCACCAAGATGAACATGGTGATACCGGAGAGCACCACAAGACCCATCATGTCCGGCCAGGTCAGACCCGGGTTGGTGGCAACTGTGACGGCCACAAACGCGTTGACGCCCAGTCCGGCTGCCAGCGCGAAGGGATGTTTAGCCCAGGCGCCCATCAGGATGGTCAGGATACCTGCAACAAAAGCTGTGACGGCGGCTACGCGCTCCAGCCCCAGCTCACCACCAGTGGCGTCCGCACCACCAAGGATCAGCGGGTTCAACACCACGATGTAGCTCATGGCAAAGAAGGTCGCAAAACCACCGCGGATTTCCCTCGAGTAGTTCGAGCCGCGTTCGGTGATCATGAAATATTTATCGACCGCAGACAAGCGGGTAGCCGTCTTCGTTGCCATAAGGAGCCCTCCGGGCGAAGTGAAATGAAAAAGGTTATTCCCACAAATTCTAGCTGCTAAAGGCTTGGGGCAATTTATTGGCTCAGGCATAGTCGTCTCGGGTGCCCCAACTCTGCGGCTACTCACATAATCTTGGGGTAGCGTGTGATAGCTTCCCCTGAATCTATCGAAGGATATTGCGCTGTGAACAGTCCTGTAGGTCATCGCCGGAATGAGACGAATCTTTCGCTGCACAGGCTTGTGCGACGCAGCTTTGCAGGAGTCATGGCTGTGCTGTTTTTGCTGCTTGGTTCATCGACAATGGCCAGTGCCCATGACGTTGTCACAGGCACTGCACCGACCAATGGCTCAACCGTGGAGAGCATGCCTGAAAATGTTGAAATCAGCATGAGCAACACCCCTGCCGTGATTGGTTCACAGGTTCTGGTTGTTGACGATGCTGGTACCAACTGGGCTAGCGGGGAAGTAGATGTTTTAGATCAGATTGCCAGCCAAAACATACGTGCTGGTGCTCCAGCAGGTAAATACACCGTGAAGTGGCGTCTGGTGTCCTCCGATTCCCACCCCGTTGAGGGCGAATTCAGCTTTAGCGCGAAAACCGCCTCAACCAGCACAGCTGCACCGGGTGCTGTTGCCGGTCCGGTGGCATCGGTGGAGCCTGCCCCGGAAGCCGCGCCGCAACAAACACAGGATGAGTCCGCCGTGCCGTGGAGTGTAATCGGACTTATTGCTGTCTTGATTGGCGTGGTTGTGGCCATGGTAGTTGTTGCTCGACGGCGTTTGTCCAGGGAAGACTGACCTTCCCCAGCACGCACCTGCTCCGGCACTGACCCGCTCCGGCACTGACCCTACCCAGCGAGGGCAGATACTGCCGGGAATGACTGGTTGGGCTAAGCCACTACTGCGTGAGGGCCCAGTTCGCGGGCGGCGACGCGTGCGGAGATCGACTGGCTGGCACGTTTTGCCTGATGCAGTATTTCCTGCGTTGTGGGGATTGCCAGGTCGCCAACACCCACCAGATACAAACCCAAGGAATGCATACCCGAGCGGACGTCGGTTGCCGTTGTAACACCCATGCTGTGCAGCACGCGGCCCAGCTGGCTCAACGCGCCGCGGGTGAAGACTACGCTGTGTGCGCTCAGAGTTCCGTTGGATGTATGCACGCGCCATTGCTGTTGCGCGGCTACGCTCTGGTGCACCCGGGTGAGCTCCAATGCCTGAGTTTCAGGGCGGATATCAAGACTGTTTCGACGAGCGTAGTGCTCGAGTAAACGAACAATTTCACTGCGCTCACTGAGTGCGTCCAAGCTGATGCCGCCGGTGGTGGGTTGCAGCGGCGCGGATTGCTTTAAGGGACAAAAAGTATCAACAACGATTGCCTTAACACCCTGCCTGTTGAGTTCGGCAGCCACTGCCAGCGCGGAAAATCCTGAACCAATCACAACGGTGGAGGTTACCTCAGGTGCGCCAGACCGGGCCGCCGGGGGATTGGCAGTCAAAGTCGCAGCAATCATGGCTCATGCCTCCACGAACGGTAACGGAACAGGCGGGTGGCGCCACCCGTGGACGGGGTGGTGCCTTGATGAATATCAGGGTAGTACCCGGTCCAGGTATGCGTTGGAAAACACGCGTTTGGGATCGAGAACATTTCGAACCTTACAGAACTTTTCAAGGTCTGGGTAGAGCTGGCTAAAGTCTTTCGAATGGAGGAAATGCCACTTGCCCCAGTGCGGACGTCCGGCGTAGGAGCGGAAAATTTCCTCCGCCGCTTGGAAGTACTCGCTGTGCTTTGAATTGATGTGCTGATGGATGGCTATATACCCACTTGGGCGTTGATTGGCTGTGGATAAGGCTATGTCGTCACCAGCAGCGCTGCGCACCTCCACAGGGAATGAAATCTGCAACCCGCGCCGGTTAATCATTGCCTCAAGATCCCGCAGCGCTGCTGGAATGCTCTCCAACGGTAAGGCATACTCCATTTCCCGAAAACGGACTGTCCGGGATGTAGTAAACACCTTGTGTGAGGCATCGCCAAACTCCCTGTGTCCGGTCAAAGTAGATGCCAGCCTGTTGACCCGTGGAATGGTCTTGGGCATTTTGCCTGTGACGTTGCACAGCGCAGAAAAGAGGGTGTTTGAAACAATCAGGTCATCCACTATGTGTGAGGACACACTTAGGGGGCGGACACCGTCCGGCAAAGTGCCCGGTGCATGCCGGGTATTGCTCTTAGTGAGTGCGATCTCGGTGTGCGGAAACCAGTAAAACTCGAAGTGATCATGCGTAGCGTTGCGTTCAGCCAGGCTTTGAAGCACCTCGGCCAACGGTTCAGGACGCTCAACCGCGTGCAGCATGAAGGCGTCAACGCATTGCAGGGTGACTGCGGTGATGATGCCCAGGGCTCCGAGGCCAACCCGGGCGACGGCGAATATCTCGGCATTGTGCGTGGCGGAGCAATGCAGCACCTCTCCGGTCCCCGTAACCAACGTCAGCGCCCGCACTTGTGTGGCGATACCACCAAATTTCAGTCCCGTACCGTGCGTCCCGGTGGAGATGGCTCCGGAGATTGACTGTGCATCGATATCACCCAGGTTCTCCATTGCCAGCCCGTAGGGCTTCAGCAGGGCAGGTATCTGGTGCAGGCGCGTGCCGCCCCATAAGGTGATGAGTTTAGCGTCGCGGTCCACGTTCAAGAGCCCGGTGAGCGAGTCAAGGCGCACTTGCACACCGTTCGTTAAGGCAATATCCGTGAAGCTGTGCCCGGCACCCACCGCTTTGATGGTATGCCCGGAGGCCCCGGCCTCGGCAACCAGTGAGCAGAGCTCTCCCACGGTGCTAGGCCACGCTACGGCAGTAGGTCTGCAGCGCTGATCCCCGGCCCAATTACGCCACTGACGCCTAGCACCACTCATACAAAAGCCTTCCCTTCGCCGCGGTAGGTACGTGCTGAACCCACTCGTTGGCCGCCGTCGAGCAGTTCCAAGGCATCCACATGTTCACAAACCTCCCCGGACTTGGCGTGCCTGAACCAAACATTATCGCCAATACACAGCTGCGCGGCGGCAGAACCGCGCAGTGGGGTTTGCACCTCACCGGCGCCTTCTGTGCCGATGGTTGAGAGTCCGGGCGGATACACCGGCACGGGGGACCTGTCCGGGCCGGTGGGCCCCGAGGCAATCCACCCTCCACCAAGCACTGTGACAATTTCAGGTCCGGGCCGGCGCACCACAGGGGCGGCGAAGCCAACGGCATGGGCTGGCATGAAGCGTGAATAACCGTCAAAGAGGGCCGGACCAAAAAAGCCTGACCCCGCGGCAAGTTCCGTCACCGAGTCATCGGCACTTGTTAGCTCGATGCTGCCGGTACCTCCGCCATTGACGAATTCTAATTCGGCAACGTTGCGCACAGCTGCCACGACGTTGGCACGTCGCTGGGTTATTTCAGTCATGGAGGCGCGCTGCATTTGCTGCAGAACAGCGGCTTTGGCTGCGTCTGCCACCTTGTTGCCCGAACGTGGTTTGTCCTGCAAACCCGCAACTTGGGCCTCGTAGGCCATGATGCCGGCAAGTCTGAAGCGTGGCGCGGAACCGTGACGGTAGCCACCAATCGCCAGGGCCAGCGCGATGGCGTCGGCACCTGTGCGCAAGGGTGAACGGTACACGCCAATGTGTCCTACGGTCCGGCCCCGAACCGTGGGCCGCCAGGATGCGTCCAAGTCCAGGCAGAGCCGGATGGGGGCGCTTTGGAACTGTCCTGCCAACGTGGCATTCATCCACTCCAGTTGTTCGGTGGAGTCAACCATGAGCGTCACGCGCTCGCAGGCGAGAGGGTCAGCGGCCAATGCCTGCAGGGCTTGGGCATCAGCCGTGGGATACGCAACAACAATGTCAGTGAAAACGCTTGAGGGATCAGTTGCAAGCCATAAGGCTTCGGGCAAAGTAAATCCTAAAATTCCTGCAAATCCGGGCTGTTTCAATAGGGCTCGGAGCACTTCTTTGCTACGGATCGATTTACTAGCCAGACGGATGGGCTTCCCGGCCGCCCGGCGCAGCAATGACCCGGCATTGAAGGACAGCGCTTGGATATCCAAAACCGCCATCGGAGCGGATAATCCCCTGCATGCAGCATCTGCGTCAGCCCAGATAGTTGCAGGGGCGCCCTCGCCGGCGCGCCCACGGGCAAGGAACGGAACAAGTAACTCCAGCATCGCCGCCTACTTTCTCAGTGTGGTTCAGGTCTCAACTCTTGCATATGTCTTGCATAAGCGGGCATGTATTTGGCGATGGGTAAGAGCAGTGGGTACGCACTGCCAGGCCATGGCCGCCTCGAGGTGGAACTTGACGAGCCAAGCCGAACCCGCAATAGTCACAAGTACAGGCCGCGAAGGGGAGGCGCCACGGCGTTTGTGTACCCTCCGGCATACCAGAACCAGGAGGCGCAGCATGAGTAGCCCAGAAGAAAACCTGCAGGGCGCATCGCCTACGGAGGTTCCCAGTCCCACAGGAATCGTTGTTGGTATTGATGGGTCCGAACAAAGCAATTGTGCCCTGATATGGGCCGCCCGGGAAGCCAAGGCACGGAATCTTCCGTTGCATCTGGTCACCGCCTACACAGTGCCTATTTTCGCTGCCTCAGGGCTCGACGGTGGATATGCCACAGTGGACGACGACGTTATCCGCCAAGGCGCCGAAGCTGTCCTTCGTGAGGCGGCCGCGAAGATTGCCCACCTGGACATTCAGATCGACGCACGCGTTGAAAACGGTGACGCCGCAGGGGTGCTGCTTGAGTTAAGCGAAACTGCGGAGTTACTGGTCTTTGGTTCACGTGGCCGCGGCGGCTTTCTCGGGCGGCTTCTTGGCAACGTCAGCACAGCGCTTCCGGCGCACGCCAAATGCCCCACTGTGACAGTGCCCCTGAGTTGTGCGCCACGCCTTGGGGAGGGCCCTGAGGGTGAAAAAGCCGATTCGAAGGTTGAGAAGGTCATCACGGCCGGCGTTGATGGTTCAGATCAGGCGCGCTACGCCGTCCTGCTTGCCGCCGAGGCGGCCGAACGGGCTGGCAGCACACTGCGTATTATTTGCGCAGTCCAGCCGTACACCGGCTCACTTGCGTGGATGCCGGCACCTGTGGATCGGGAAGCCCTGTTCGTAGAAATTCAGGGCCAGCTGGATGCTGGCGAGAAATGGCTTCGCAACCACTTCCCGAAACTTCCCATTGAGGTTGTGCTGCTCGAGGGATCGGCAGTTGACGCACTGGTCACTGCCTCGGCAACGTCAGAATTAGTCGTGATGGGTACTCGCGGGCGGGGCGGGTTCGCCGGCATGCTCCTTGGCTCAACCACGGATGGAGTCCGGCACCATGCCAAGGGCCCCATCATGGTTGTTCGTGACAATGAAGACCCGCGTCTGGGCGACCGGTCAGCATTTGGTCCACTCTTGCAGGCCTGAAAATTCGGAGATCTTGCACAGAAATAACTGAGGCGCTTTGCTCCATGAAATCCATGGAGCAAAGCGCCTCAGTTATTTGATCCTTGACTTTTGTGAACCAGCCTTTTAGTACCTGGCCGCATAGGGGTACAAGCTCATACCTGACATCCAGGACAGCGATGTGATACCCAAAGGCTGGCTTGGATTTAGGGCCTGAACCACCTGGTTATTACCAATGTAAATAGCGATGTGGCCAAACCGGCCGGCTCCGTTGTCGTCAAACACCAGCAAATCCCCGTACCGCATCTGGGAGAGCGGGACTCGTTGCGGTGCGGCCCAGAACTGGTCGCTGCCTTGGCGAGGGACCGCGATGCCAGCGGAGGCAAAGGCCTGCTGCACCAGCCCGGAGCAGTCAAACGCAGTGGGGCCATTGCCGCCCCACTGGTAGGGCCCGCCAATTTTGGACATAGCGTAGTTGACCATGACCTGCGTGTGCGAGCCTGACGGGGCTGGCGCTGGCGCTGGCGGCTTGGGAACCGGTGCGGGAGCCGGAGCCGGCGGTTTTGGTGCCGGTGGCCTGGGAACTGGTGCGGGGGCCGGTGCTGGTGGTTGAGGCGCTGGTGGTTTGGGGACTGTCGGTTTGGGGACTGTCGGGGCAGGCGGGGCAGGCCGGTTGGGTGCCTGCGGCTGCACAGGCAGTGGGCGGGTAATTATATTACCGGCAGGGAGTAGTTCATTTGCCGGGGGGCGCAGTGGTTCAGGGGCGCTGGTTGATTCGGCGATTTGCTGCTTCAGGGCCGCTTCCTGTGCTTGACGAGCCAGTTCATCCACACGGGCGCCTTCCAACGCCACGGTGGTGTTGTGCAAAGCGGCCATTCTTTGCAGCAGGACGTCTCGCTGTGCCTGGTTTTCAGCGATGATCCCGGCCTGTGCGTCGGCAGCTGACTGGGCTTGTGTGTGTGAGGCTTTTGCGTCGGCAATGGCATCGTCGGCCGCGTTCCGTGATGCCACGGCTTGGGCGTCAAGTGCTGCCGAAGTTGCCGCAGATGCCTTGGCGGTGTCAAAGGTGTGGGCCCGATTGGTGCTCAACGCCATCAGCGTTGACGCTTGATACATGGCATTGTCAGCATCGGAGCTGGCCAGGAAGCTTTGCACGCTGAGGTCAAGCCCGCCATTTTTGTACAGACTACCTGCCAGTTGCCCCAGCTGGGCTTGGGCCAACTTGCTGGCGCTGGTGGCTGCCTCGGATTTTGCCTTGGCTGTCTGCGCTTCAGCTTCTCGCTGCTCCATAATCACCAAAGCGTTGGTGTATGAGCTGTTGGCGCCCATGGCGGCGAGGGTTGAAGCTTGAAGTTTGTCATTCGCTGAGCTGATAATCGCATCTAGCTGCGCCGAAGCAACAGCAGTGGCACTTTCGGATTGCTTGGCTTCGGTGATGTCATCTGCGCTGGGAACGGCGGGACTGAACGGGCGCAGCGCCAACTGTTGCCACGCCGTCGTACTGAGAGCGCCGGGCCCAAAGGCGGAAGAAGGGGCATCTGCAGCAGTGGGGGCGGCAAGTGCGGGGGATAGCAGTGCCGTTGAGGTGAGAACAGCACACGCCAGTGCCGTTGTACCGCGAACCAAATAACGCATAGTCATCCAATTGCCTTACTGCAGATCGGTAGATAAGTGGCGCATTGCTGCGGGCCGTGGGGCAGGGAAGCGCTTGCGAAGAAACTTGCCCAGCTCATCAGACCTTACGGCTCCGAAGAGGCCTTGGCAACATGAGCACCATGGGCAACATGAATCACATTGGTGTCATTTATCCCCAGCCGAGCTCATGTAGACGCGCGTCGCTGATCCCAAAGTGGTGAGCGATCTCATGGACCACGCTCACGGTGACTTCATGAATGACTTCCGCACGGTTCTGGCAGATTCCCATGATCGGGTGGCGGAAGATCGTGATGCGGTCAGGCAGGGATCCTGAGTCCCACCACGCATCACGTTCAGTTAGAGGCGTTCCTTCATATAACCCAAGCAGCACCGCTGTGGGGTCATCGCCCGGTTCGGGGACGTAGTCATCGCAGATAAAAATCGCCACGTTGTCCATCTTCCCGCGTAGCTCATCCGGGATCCTTTCAATAGCCGCTTCCACGGCGGCGTCAAACTCCTGTTCATCCATGGTGAACGGGGCGAAAGAGGGGATGCTGGCGAGTGGATTTTCAGGCATACCCCCCAGCTTAATGAGTGGTTGCGGCAACGCCAGATCCTTGGCACATTTCAGCTATTTTGAACTGTGCAACCGGGTGGGGTGGATGGCCGTTTTGTGTTCTGGGTAAATAGGCTCTATAGTTTTTGGAGTCCACTTCAAACCGAAGCGCTGGAAACAACGCGGCGGCCTGAAGGATGACTAGGCCCCCATCGTCTAGCGGCCTAGGACACCGCCCTTTCACGGCGGCGGCACGGGTTCGAATCCCGTTGGGGGTACTTTTACGAGTAAGTGGTTAGCCGGTGAAAAAATTGCTGGTACGCTATAGATCGTGAAAATTACGCGAAAGCGTTGTTTGAAACAAGTTGTTTGAAGCAAAATGCAGTAATTAAGTATGGCCCTGTAGCGCAGTTGGTTAGCGCGCCGCCCTGTCACGGCGGAGGTCGCGGGTTCGAGTCCCGTCAGGGTCGCTTTGGTTTTCTTGACTAGTGCAAGAGGATCTGGTGACGAGGATTTTCAGATCACCAAGGCTCTGTAGCTCAGTTGGTAGAGCGTTCGACTGAAAATCGAAAGGTCACCGGATCGACGCCGGTCGGAGCCACCAGTAAGACCCCGAGAAATCGGGGTCTTTCTCGTTTAACCTGCCAGGTTCTTTCGGGGGTTAGCTCTCCCGGCGTTGCCCCTTAAGTAAGCGGTGCATAGGCTTACCGTAAGAGGAACAGAAAAGGACCCGTTAATGGACGCGCACAACCAGGCTTCATATTCTTCAAGCACAGCCAACCCGGAGGGCACCCAGGGCCGCACCACTATTGCCGAGGCAGCGGTGGCCAAGGTGGTGGGCGTGGCCGTTCGCGGTGTGGCGGGTGTCCATGCGGTGGGTTCCGGTGCGTCCCGCTCCCTTGGCGCGATTCGCGAGGTTGTGGGGGCAACGGATCTAACCCAAGGTGTTCGTGTGGAGGTGGGTGAATCTGAAGTTGCTGTGGATATTGTTTTGCTGGCAGAGTACGGCTATCCACTGCAGGCCCTCGCCGACACGGTTCGTCGAGCCGTTTATGCCGCAGTGCAGGAGCTGGTGGGGCGCAGCGTCATTGAGGTGAATATTGAGATCACTGACGTGTTCATTCCGGCCTCTGAGTCCGAGAAGTCTGTTCAGCGTCCGCGCTTAGCGGGACGTTTGGGCGCGCTGGACGTACAGCCGCCCGCGCCAAATTCAGCGGCGATCCTGCCACCGGCGTCAACCAAGAACCGCAACAATCCAATGGAAACCGGGGAACAGCTGTGAATCTCAGCGTAGTCTGCGCCGCATTCGGCGCGTTTTTAGCATTTATGGCGTTTGCTTTTGGTTTTTGGGGCTTCCTGATTTCAGTTATCTTTATTGTTGTTGGAGCATTCGTGGGCCGCGCGGCCAGCGGTCAGCTTGATTGGCGCGGTGCCTTGGATGCGCTCACCGGACGGCGCTCGTCCTCGTGACTGAAGACCTCACCAAACCTACTGAATTTGCCGGGCACAACCGGATAAGCACCCAGGCGCTAACCTCGCTGGCCAAAGTTGCCGCAGCCGAAGTGCTTGCTGTAGCACCAGCCCAGGTGCGGGTGGAGTTCTCCGACGACGCCGGTTCGCTGGCTCTGTCTATCTCCTCGGCCATGGGTGCCCCCTCCTTGAATGATGTGCGGGGCAATCGGGACCGGATAACTCAAAGCGGCGGCAGTATTTTAGTTCGGGCAAAGGCTGCCAAGGCCAGCATCATGGCTGAGGTTGAGCGTTTGAGTGGATCACACGTTAGCCGTGTCAATGTGCGAATTTCAGGTTTGGTCACTCGCAGTGACGGGCGAGTCCTGTGAGTGAAGCCAGGCAGGAGAAGTCTGGATTCAGCGGCGAGAAACTAAACGACTACACGCGGCGAGTGCTGGGGCGTGAGACTCACTCGGCACGCTCTGGCGTGGCTGTTGTGGCGGCAATTTTGGTTACAGCAGTGGCGCTGTACTTCATGCTTGAAATGATCCTGGCAGGGCTGGGTCAACCTGCCTGGATAGCGCACCCGATCGACGCCGCCCGACGCGCAGCCGAGCTGCCGGGGGCCACCCCGCGGGTCCTGCTAGGTGCTGCGGGGGTGCTTATTATCCTGAGCGGTTTGATTTTTTTGGCGCATGGGCTGCTCCCGGGGCGTCGGGCACGGCATGTGATTCTCAACAGCAAAGTAGCGATTGTGGTGGATGACGAGGTCATAGCCTCCGCCCTTGCTAGGTGCGCTCGCGTGGCGGCAGGTGTGACTCGTGAGCAGGTCATGGTGGTGGTTTCGGCTCGCCTGGTGCAGGTTAGCATCCGGCCCACATCCGGGATTCACCTCTCTGAGAATGCTATTGCGGCTGCCGTTGAGGCACAGGTCGCGGACATGGGGCTAAGCCCTTCCCCGGCCGTGAGCGTGAAGCTGGCCGTGAGCGGGGTGGTCGGGGTATGAACGGAACTCCTCGAGCCTTAAACCGCCTCCTATTGACTGTGCTTGGGTTGTTCCTTGCGCTGGTAGGTGCGGGGGCGATCCTGCTTGCCGCAGTACCGTCAGCGGCCCGGTGGTGGCGGGGCTGGGCGGGTGGTCAGGTGGACGCGGTGGCGAGGTATGCGGAGCGAACGCGGCTGCTGGGAACGTCGGAGAGCTGGATTTGGTTTGCCGGGGCAGCCATCTTCTTGTTGGTGGTAATTGTGATGGTTTCTTGGATCGCGAACCAGGGCAAGGGCAGGGCCGGCACTCTGTATGACAATGGCGGCAACGGGGACGACGACGGTGCCGCCGGTTCGGTCAGGCTTAGCTGTGCGGTGGCCGAGCAGGCGCTCAAAAGCGCACTTTTGGAACGTACCGACGTGTTTGGTGTTTCTGTGACGAGTTATGACTTCCGCAAACGAACGGCACTGAGGGTTCGTGTACTCCCCCGTCAAGGCGTTGCGCCACAAGAAATTGCAGCAGAAATTACCGAACTGGTGAGCATCCTTGAGGAACTACTGGGCCTTGAAGTCCCGGTGCTGCTCAGCATCGGCTCCGGGGCAAGGTCACGCTTCACTAAAGCCGAACGAGTCCGCTAGTCTCGATTTATCATCAACCTTGGGCGTAGAGCGCCTCGGGTCCGCAGCGGCACACGATGGAGGGCATCATGACTGAGAGCAATACTGAAAAGACGGGTGGCGAAGCCATGGATAAGGCCAAGGATTTCGCCGCGGACGCAGTTGGAAACGCCAAGGAATTTGCTGGGGATGCCGGTGAAAACATCAAAGAATTCACCGAAGATGCTGTTGAGAACGTAAAGGAATTTGCAGGAGACGCTGCGGAGAACGTAAAGGAATTTGCTGGGGATGCAGCTGAGCATGCCAAGGGCCTTGGGGCCAAGATTTCCGGTCTGTTCAAGCACAATAAGTAGTCTGCTGGACAAAAGTCCAGCAAGGGCGGCGGCTATCCCAGGGGTAGAAGCCGCCCTTATTTCTGTCTAAAGCGCCGCCTAGGGGCGTCCAGCGCGGCCATGGGCGCACCGTGGCGAATCTGGCGCGGGCTCCCGGGCCCATATTCTTGTATGGAAACGAAATGGTAAAGAAAAGGTGTAAGCGCTTGCACTATATGCCCGCTTGTAACTAGTGTGAGGTTCACCACTGGCGCGATCCGTCCAAAAGGATGCAGCGTATGGAGATTTTCACTTTAGGAGAATGAGCATGGGAACCAAGATTTCAAAGTTGTATATGCCACTGGCGGCTGCTGCGGTGTTCGCCATGACACTTTCCGCTTGTGGCGGGGGCACCGGAGGGGGGACCAGCGGCGGCAACGGCGCCGCCTCAGAGAACCTTGATGGCCGAGGTCCCATCACCTACGTGCAGGGAAAGGACAACTCCGACGTGGTGCGCCCGCTCATTGAAAAGTGGAACGCTGCGCACAAAGACGAGCAAGTTAAATTCAAGGAACAGTCTGATAACGCCGATCAGCAGCATGATGACTTGGTAAAAAACTTTCAAGCAAAAAACGCTGATTACGACGTGGCCAGCGTTGACGTGATTTGGACGGCAGAGTTTGCGGCCAAAGGCTGGCTGCAACCCTTGTCAGACGCCATGAAGGTAAGTACTGATGGCATGCTTGAGGCCACAGTGAAAACAGGAACCTACAAGGACGTGCTCTACACGCTCCCGCAGACCTCCGACGGTGGCATGCTTTATTACCGGAAAGACTTGGTACCCACCCCACCCAAAACTTGGGAAGAAATGATGGGCATGTGCTCCATCGCCAAGGAAAAAGGCATCGATTGCTACGCCGGTCAGTTCGCCCAGTACGAGGGCCTAACAGTCAACGTCGCTGAAGCCATCAACAGCGAAGGCGGGAAGATTGTGGATAAAGATGGCAAATCCACAGTAAATTCCCCAGAGGCAAAAGCTGGGCTGCAAAACTTGGTTAAGGCTTACAAGGATGGGGATATCCCCAAGCAGGCTCTGACCTACCAGGAAGAGCAGGGTCGCCAGTCATTTGAAGCTGGCAAGCTAATGTTCCTGCGCAACTGGCCCTATGTTTATAATCTTGCCAAAACAGACGGCTCCTCCACAATCAAGGACACCTTTGGTGTTGCGCCGCTGCCGGGCAAGGATGGCCCAGGCGCTTCCACCCTTGGTGGACACAATCTGGGAGTCAGTGTGTACTCCAAGAACAAAGCCACTGCTAAAGACTTCCTAGAATTCATGACGTCGGAAGAAACCCAAAAGTTCTACGCCACGCAGGGATCCATGGCACCGGTGCTCGGTTCCTTGTACGACGATGCGGAACTCATTGCCAAGCTGCCGTACTTGCCAGTTTTGAAGACCTCGATTGAAAATGCTGTGCCCCGTCCGGTAACTCCGTTCTACCCGGCTGTTACTCAGGCAATCCAACAGAACAGTTTCGCGGCTCTGCAAGGTAGCAAAACCGTGGAGCAGGCGTTGATGGATATGGAAGCAGCCATCAACACCACCACATCCAAGTAGCCGGTGGCGGTACTCGCACCAGTGTGAGAGCGAAAACAAGGGTGCCGAACCGCTAGTAACGGGTGGTGCTGCTGAGGCTGAGAATAGCCAAAACGCGCACCACCCGTTGTTGACGTTGCACATCAATCGAGGATTATGAAAGGGGCCGGCATGTCCACAAATGTAGACCCGCAAGCCAAACCTGGTAAGGCGCCAACGGGGCCGAGCGCCAAAAGTGAAGTAGGCGCGGATCGCAAGGAAAAGACCCAAGGGCGGACAGCGACGCTGCTGATTGTCCCAACACTAGTTGTTTTGGCAATCGTCATCTTGTATCCAGTGATCAACGCCATCATTATGTCGCTGCAACAAGATGAGGGTCTGGACCCGGTTACGGGCACATTTGTGGCTGGCGGCTTTGCCGGCCTGACAAATTACATTCACTGGTTGTTCCAGCAGTGCACCGGCCCCAGCGGCGACGCACTAAGTTGCCCCCCTGGCACTTTGGGTGCGCAGTTTTGGTCAGCGACCGGAGTAACGTTCTTTTTCACCGTGGTAACGGTGTTTTTTGAAACCATTCTTGGTTTTTGGATGGCATTGATTATGGCCCGCACTTTCCGGGGCCGCAGTGTGCTGCGTGCGGCAGTTCTTGTCCCGTGGGCTATCCCGACAGCTGTCACAGCAAAGCTGTGGTTCTTTATCTTTGCCTTTGATGGGATTGCCAACACGCTCTTCAACACCTCGATCCTATGGACAGGAAGTGAAGGCCCCGCACGGACTGCGATCATTATCGCCGACGTGTGGAAGACAACACCATTCATGGCACTGCTGATTTTGGCGGGTTTGCAAATGATCCCGTCGGACATCTACGAGGCTGCAAAAGTGGATGGTGCTTCCACCTGGCAAAGATTCCGGTTGATCACACTGCCCTTGGTGAAACCAGCTCTCATGGTCGCCATCTTGTTCCGCGTCCTGGATGCGCTGCGTATGTACGATCTACCGGCGATCATGACAGGAGGGGCAAATGGCACCACAACGCTCTCCATTTTGGTTGTCAATCAAATCCGGATTGGTTTTAATTCGGCGGCCGCCCTGTCAACAATTACGTTCTTGATTATTTTTATTGTGGCGTTCATTTTTGTTCGGTTCCTCGGTGCAAACGCAGTTGAATCAGCCAGTGGCGGAGCTAAGGAGAAGCTGAAATGAGCACGGTTATGCAAACTCAAAGCGAACATACCGCCGCGGCCAAGACTGTTGCCCGGAGACGCGCACGATGGGCTAGCTCACGAACATACATCAGTGCCGTAGTTATAGTGATCTGGTGCCTGCTACCGTTTTATTGGATGGTAGTCACCGCTTTTCGCGAAGTTGGGTACACCTTCGATCCAACACCGTTCTTTACCCATGTCACGTGGGACAACTTTGCCACGGCCTTTTCTGCCGAGATGGGCAACCACTTGGATAGGGCGCTGCTAAACTCCCTCTTCATCTCAAGTGTCACCACTGCGGTTGCTTTGCTTTTTGGGGTGTTTGCGGCTTATGCCTTGGCCAGGCTGAAATTTCGCGGGAAGTTTCTTGTATTGGGAGTTGTGCTCGGGGCTTCTATGTTCCCGGGCGTGGCAATCGTGACACCTTTGTTCCAGCTGTTTACAAATATCAACTGGATGGGCACATATCAAGCGTTGATCATCCCGAACATTTCTTTTGTCCTCCCACTAACCGTCTATACACTGACATCTTTCTTCCGTGAGATGCCGTGGGAGTTGGAAGAAGCCGCCCGCATTGATGGCTGTTCAGCCGGGCAGGCCTTCCGCAAGGTCATTATGCCGCTGGCGGCTCCGGCAGTATTTACCACTGCTATCCTGGCGTTCATCGCAGCCTGGAACGAGTACCTGATTGCCAGTATTCTCTCCAGCGACGCCACCCAGACCGTGACAGTAGCTATCGCCAGTTTTGCTGGTTCCCAGCCTCACCAGGAACCTTATACGGCCGTGATGGCCGCAGGAACTGTTGTGACCATTCCGCTGGTGATTTTGGTGTTGATCTTCCAGCGCAAGATCGTCGCGGGGCTCACAGCAGGGGCGGTGAAATAAAGAATGCGAAAACAAACGGAAAAAACCAATAGTTTGCACATTCCCACAACCAAGCAAAAAAGTGCTGAAGACTTTGACATCATCATCGGTTTCCTGGGTTTTTGGGCAGTAGTACTCTTCGCAGTGACGGTATGGCTGGAACTCACCGGAGAACCAGCATTGATTTGGGCGATAGGGTTATTGCTTGTTTGCTTGGGTCTTTGGGGCATGATCCGGCTTCGTAAGAAACTGCCCCAGAGGCGGAGTAGACGCCCTCAGTAGCTCCAGATGTCAGACTCTGTTCTCATAGCCTGCACTGCCGTTCCCGGTTTGGGCGAGCCGCCAAGGTGATTGCCAAGCCAGTGCCACCTTGGCAATGACTGAGGAAATAGAGAGGAAGACACAGGCATGAGAGTCAGTATCGACGACGTTGCCGAGCGTGCGGAGGTTTCAACCGCAACAGTCTCACGCGCCCTCCGTGGTCTGCCTAAAGTCCATCCGACCACACGGGCACGAGTGTTGGCCGTGGCCAAAGAGATGGGTTATGTAGCATCTCCGTCAGCCACCAGATTGGCCACAGGTCAGATGAAAACGGTGGGAGTCCTGGTCCCGTTCATTGACCGCTGGTACTTTGCACGTGCGCTGGAAGGGATTGATCAAGAACTGCGCGAGCACGGCTTCAACTTGATGCTGTTTAGTTTGGGCGGCTACATGCATGGCCAGCAGCGCAGGTTTACTGAACAAATGGTGCGCAAGCAGATCGATGCGTTGGTAGTCCTTTGCTTGGGGTTATCCGCCACGGAGCTTGGGGAGCTGCAACGAACCCACGTTCCGACAGTGTCTGTTGGTGGTCCAGTGGAGGGCTGTCAAGGGATACATATTGATGATGCGGCGGCGGCCGCTGCCGCTACCCAACACCTCATCGATTTAGGTCATCGCAAGATCGGGCACCTGCGTGGCGGTATCAATGATGAAAAGAACTTCGTAGTTCCTACTCTACGGTCGGCGGCCTTCGAAGCCACCATGCTCAGGGCGGGACTTGAGCTGCGCCCGGAATGGAATGTCGTTGGCGACTACACGGTTGGTGAGGGTGTGGCAGCGGCCGCCCGACTCTTTGATTTGCCCGGGGAAGCGCCAACTGCTATCTTCTGTGGCTCCGACGAGATGGCCTTGGGTTTGATGTTTGAGGCGCAACGGCGGGGTATCAGAATTCCGGAGGATCTGTCCGTGGTGGGCATTGATGACCACGATTTTGCTGGGCCGGCGGGCCTGTCAACCATCGGACAAAAACCAGCTGACCATGGGAGGCTGGCTGCAAAGATGTTACTGGCGGAAGTAAGTGGAAAAATTGACTCCATACGCGCAGAATTCATGCCGTTTAGCCTCATCAAGCGCGGATCGACGGCTCCATGGCAGGAGCCCTGATAGCGGCAGGGGCTCAAAACACGCAGCGCTAGTTGGCCCGTGCAAGCTGCCGTATGGGCATCCAGCGGTTCGCGAGCCTGCGGTATGCTGCGGCTGCACCAGTGAAATCGCCGTCGGCCAGGCAGGCCAAGCCCATGTGTACGTCGGCCGGTGAATCGTCAGGGTGCACACGGTTAGCCACCGGACCATAGTCCAACTCCACGGCGCCGCTGGAAAAACCGCTCAGCCAGCTGCCCAAGTTCTCAAGCTCGGTGTACAGGTCAAGATCCGGAGCCATTTGGGCGAGCATCTCCAGAGTGCGCTCAACGCGGCCCACGGCGGTAGCCAACGGAACCTGGATGCGCACCGTGAGGATCCGCCCGTTCAGTTCCACAACTTCCATGCGGTCATTGGCATATACCAGGATGAACCAACTGAACGGGATACCCCAGGTCGATGAGCGTGTCTGCAAGGGCATCTGCAACGGCGACGAACTTGACGCCCGGGCAAGCTCAAGCGCCCATTGTTCCTCGGAGAGAACCAAGGCAGCCAGCTGGGCCATATTTCCGGAGAATAATTCGCTTGAGCCCAAAACCGATCGGGCCAGGAGCTGGTTGGGCGCGTAAAGAAGCGGTGTGCCTTCGCCCATAGTTAGGACACGGACCCGATCTTCTGAAATTCGCGGAAGCGGGTTGGGGTGCGCCCGGCTTACTCTAGCCAGCGAATCCGTCAGCTCATTAGTGTCGGTGCTGATGGCATGTGCCTCGGAGTGCATCAGCCCCTCCAATGACGCAAACTCCGCTGCACCATAGGCTTCGCGTGGCAAGTAGACGCGCAGGTTGGAGATGAAGGGGAGTTGTGTGCCGCCCAGGTACAGCCCACCCGTCATGGGCTAGCCCAATTCCACAATGACAGGTGCGTGGTCGGAAGCGCCCTTGCCCTTGCGTTCCTCGCGGTCAATTTCAGCGGCGGTGACGCGCGCGGCAAATGCTGGTGAGCCCAGAACGAAGTCAATGCGCATACCTTCGCGTTTTGGGAAGCGAAGTTGGGTGTAGTCCCAGTAGGTGTAAACGCCCGGCCCAGGGTTTAGCGGCCGGACAACGTCGGTAAAGCCCGCCGTTTCGAAGGCAGTGAACGCAGCTCGTTCGGGTTCACTAACGTGGGTGAGGCCTTGGTTACGGAAGAAATCGATGTCCCAGACGTCGTCGTCCTGGGGTGCAATGTTCCAGTCACCTGTGAGCGCGATCTGGGCATTGGGGTCCTGAGCAAGCCAGCCCGCAGCCTGATTTTTTAGCTCGTCAAGCCACCCCAGCTTGTAAGGCATGTGTTCATCATCGAGTGCACGGCCGTTGGGCACATAGAGGCTCCAAATCCGAACTCCGTTGCAGGTAGCGCCAATGGCCCGTGCCTCCTGCACGGGATCCTTGCCACCCTTCCCAAAAGTGGGTTGATTGGAAAAGGTGCGTTCAACGTCCTCCAGGCCAACACGGGAAGCAATAGCTACCCCGTTCCATTGGCTAAAACCAAAATGCGCTACTTCATAGCCATTGCTTTCAAATAGTTCCCATGGGAAGTTCTCGTCTTTGCATTTAGTCTCCTGAATGGTGAGCACGTCGGCATTGGTTCGGCGCAACCAATCCTCCACACGGTCGGCACGGGCACGCAGGGAGTTCACATTCCAAGTAGCAATCTTCACGTCTTCAAGCTATCAAGTTAACGTGGACAAAGCGTGCGGCAATCGCCTACGGCATGCGGGAACTGTGGGCAGGGACACGCTAAAAGCAGTCGTGAACAGTGCCAACTGTTGCTGTTAGTTACGAAAGCGTAACTCTTGCACAGCCGCATCAGCGCGCCAAAAATTCTATATTGTAGCCCCTCGCCGTCACCATTAATCGCGCATTTCCGCTCTTAGCGAAATCGCCTTTGTTATCGTTTAAGGTGAACCAGTAGACCGACAAGCCTGCAGGCAACTGCCGCTGCTTTGCGCCAGATGAGGCATCATCTTCGCAAGGTATTGGGGCAGCCTGACATGAGTCGCTGAACTGGCGGTAGGGATAGCCTCCCGATTTCAGTCCTTATTTACAGGGCGAGACCGTCTTTCCTCACAGCCCCGATCGGGGTGAGTGGGGAATCGAAGAGTTTGACGAACGTCAGCGCCTGCAGCACGAGATCACTAATCGCAGTGTTCAGCTGCCCATCATAAAGGTGGGTTTCGAACCGCTGTGTAGACGGGTACTACGTGTACGAATCCAAACAGAATGACGCGCAGCAACAAAGCGTCCCTTCGACACTTGAAGGCAGTGCAGCTGCGAAAAACACTGCAGGGGAAGCGTCCGGAAATGACGTTGCACTGAGCGTCAAGAATGTTTACAAGGTCTTCGGCAAGCGACCAGCCGAAGTTGTCAAGCGCCTTAAAGCTGGCAAGAAGCGCGATGAACTGACAGGGCTAGGCACAGCCGCAGTCATCGATGCATCATTCGAGGTTAAAAAGGGCGAGATCTTTGTTGTCATGGGCCTCTCGGGCTCAGGCAAGTCAACGCTGATCCGTACGCTGAATGGACTGTGGGCGCCCACTGAGGGTTCCGTGGACATCGGTGGGATAGATATTTCCAAGATTAGCGATAAAGAATTACGCCGTGTACGTCAGCAAAAGATCTCCATGGTCTTCCAGCACTTCGCGCTGATGCCGCACCGAACTGTGGTTGATAATGCCGCATATGCCTTGGAAGTACAGGGCGTAGCCAAATCAGAACGGTTCGCTCGTGCCGAGAAGATCCTGTCTTTGGTAGGGCTTGAGGGGTGGGGTGCGAAGTACCCGGGCGAGCTTTCCGGTGGCATGCAGCAGCGCGTTGGCCTCGCCCGTGCACTCTGCGCCGAGACCGATATTTTGTTGATGGATGAGGCCTTCTCGGCGCTGGACCCGCTTATTCGCCGCGAGATGCAGGAACAGCTGGTGCTGCTCCAGTCCGAGCTGGATAAAACAATTGTTTTCATCACCCACGACCTCAACGAGGCCATGTTCTTAGGTGATCGGATCGCTGTCATGCGTGACGGTGAGATTGTCCAGATCGGCACGCCCGATGAAATTCTGACAAGCCCGGCCAACGATTACGTGGCCCAGTTTGTGCAGGATGTGGACCGTACTCGCGTGCTAACGGCAGGGGGTGTGATGGAAGCGCCACTGGCAGTGGTAAACCTTTCCGGAGGACCCCGCAACGCGCTGCGAACCATGCGAGACCGCCAAGTCTCTGCAGCGTTCGTTGTGGACCGTCGCGGCATGTTCCATGGCGTGGTGCGCGACCGCGACGTAATGGCATTGGTGGAAAAGCGCGGAACTGACCTCGTGTCCGCCGTGCGCAACGGCATCGATCCGGTTAGCCCCGACACAGCCTTGAACGATCTTTTTGGCCGTGCAGTTGAGAGCCCCATCCCGTTGCCCGTAGTGGACGACGCCGGACGGCTAGTAGGTGCCTTGCCGAGAGTTACGCTCCTGGCAGCGTTGGGCAACGTGCCATCCACCACCAGCGAATTTCCCGTTGTGGACGGCGGCCTTGCACCCATCCCGGAACAAATTGTCACAGCTGCACTGGCCCAGACCGAAGGAGACGCGTAGTGGAACCGAAGTTTAGGATCCCCCTGGGCGACTGGGTTGAAGTAGGCCTTGACTGGCTAATAGTCACCCTTGACAGCTTTTTCTCCGTGGTGCGCAGCATTTTGGTTGGCGCCTACGACGGGCTCGAGTGGGTACTCTCAGCACCGCCCTACTGGGCAGTCATTCTGATTTTCGCTGCAATCGCGTGGTGGGCCAGCGGCTGGAAGCTTGGTGTTGGGACAGTAATTGGCTTTGCCGTCATTGTTGGGGTCAATCAGTGGCAGAACGCCATGGACTCCTTAGCGCTGGTGGTGATCGCCACTGTGGTTGCCATTGTTATCAGCATCCCTCTCGGTATCTGGGCTGCCCGCTCTAACAGGGCTTCCTCCATCATTCGACCGATTCTGGACTTCATGCAGACCATGCCGGCCATGGTCTACCTGATTCCGGCTCTGGTGATGTTCCGGGTGGGCGTTGTGCCAGGTATTGTGGCAACAATCATTTTCTCGATGGCCCCCGGGGTTCGGTTTACCGAACTGGGCATTCGAGGAGTGGACAAGGAAGTAGTTGAAGCGGGGCACGCCTTTGGTTCCAGCCCAAGCAAAATACTGCGCCAAATCCAGTTGCCTCTAGCCCGGCCCACCATCATGGCCGGTGTCAACCAGGTCATCATGCTTTCACTTTCCATGGTGGTCATTGCCGGCATGGTCGGTGCCGGTGGTCTTGGTGGAGACGTAGTAGCCAGCTTGAGCAGGATCGATGCCGGGCTTGGCTTTGAAGCCGGAATTGCGGTTGTCATCTTGGCTATATTCCTTGACCGTGTGACATCAAGTTTTGGCACCAGTTCAGAAATTGGCCGCGGCAAGACCGCCTGAGGGCACAAGAAAAACTAATTTTACAAACCAATCGCGGCGGCAGGAAATAAGTGCCGCCAATGAAAGGAATGAACCATGAACAAGAAATTTATGGGATTTGCTGCCATTGCAGCAACCTTGGCGCTAGGTCTGAGCGCCTGTGGCTCCGGAAACGAAGCGGCAACTCTGGAAAACGGTGACAAGAAGGACGTCACCATCGCCGTCTTCAACGGCTGGGATGAGGGCATTGCCGCCTCAGAACTGTGGAAGGCAATTCTTGATGAGAAGGGTTATGACGTCAAGTTGCAAAACGCCGACGTTGCCCCGGTCTTCTCGGGCCTGTCCACCGGTGACTACGATCTGACCCTGGACACTTGGCTGCCGGTTACCCACGCAGACCTCCTGAAGGAATACGGTGACAAGATCGCCGAGCTGGGTCAGTGGAACTCAGAGGCATCACTGACAATCGCAGTGAATGAGGACGCACCCATTGATTCACTGGATGAGCTGGCCGCAAACGCCGACAAATTCGGCAACAAAATTGTTGGCATTGAGCCGGCAGCTGGTTTGACCAAGGCCACCACCGAGAAAGTCATCCCCGGTTATGGCCTGGAGAAGATGGAATACATCACCTCCTCCACACCGGCCATGCTCTCCGAGCTGAAGACGGCCACCACCAAGGGCGAGAACATTGTTGTCACCCTGTGGCGCCCGCACTGGGCCTATGACGCGTTCCCGATCAAGGACCTGAAGGACCCCAAGGGAACCTTGGGTGACGCTGAGGGTATCTACGGCTACTCACGTCTTGACTTCGACACGGATTACCCAAAACTTAACGGTTGGTTGAAGGACTTCAAAATGGATTCCGAGAAGCTGTACTCTTTGGAAAACGCCATGTTCAACGGCGAAAAGAAGGATGATTACACCGAGGCAGTGAAGACCTGGATGGGCGAGAACCAGGATTACGTGGACTCACTGACTGCGTAATAGCCCTCCACCCCAACCCTCCTGCAGTTTAGGTCGGGTTTTACAGAACGCTCCTTCACGGAAGTGAAGGAGCGTTCTGTTTTTTCCTACGTAAAGTGAGCGAGCGTCGGTTGGTGGGGTTAGTTTGCTGGGAAGTCAGACTCCAAATATTCCCGCCCCGGACCGGACTCCACAGCTGTCTCCGGCCGCAGCGCCTGTGAAGCGCCGCTGCCGTGGCGCGCTTCTTCATTGGCGCGCAATTCCACTCGGCGGATCTTTCCAGAAATGGTTTTCGGCAGATCCGCAAACTCCAACCTGCGGATCCGTTTGTACACGGGGAGGTGCTCGCGGCAGTAGGCGAAGATCTCTCTGGCTGTCTCCTCGCCTGGCTGGTAGGCAGCCGTGAGCACCACGTAGGCTTTGGGCACGCTCAACCGTAGTTCATCCGGTGAGGGAACAACGGCGGCTTCGGCTACGGCGGGGTGTTCCAGCAGCACACTTTCCAGCTCGAACGGGGAGAGCCGGTAATCGGAGGACTTGAACACATCATCACTGCGGCCAACATAGGTCAGAATCCCGTTTTCATCCCGGCTGGCTACATCGCCCGTGTGGTAATAACCGCCCCTGAACGCTTCTGCCGTTTTCTCCGGGTCCCCAAAATAGCCTTTGGTGAGTCCCACCGGGGCGGGGTTCAGGCGCAAGCACAGCTCGCCGTCGTCCGCTTCCTCGCCAGTAAACAGGTCCACCAAAACCACGTCGTAGCCGGGCAGCGGACGCCCCATGGAACCGATCTTCACCGGCTGTCCCGGGGTGTTAGCGACCTGTACCGTGGTCTCTGTCTGGCCAAAACCGTCGCGGATGAGCTGTCCCCAGGCACGTTCAACTTGGCCGATGACCTCGGCATTTAGCGGCTCACCAGCGGAAACAACTTTGGTGGGCGGGTGCTTCAGGAGTGTGAGGTCTGCTTGGATGAGCATCCGCCAAACTGTGGGAGGAGCGCAGAAACTAGTGACGTGTTCCTTGTCCATTTGATCCATGAGCGCCGCGGCGTCGAAACGCGAATAGTTGTAAACAAATACACAAGCCTCTGCGATCCAGGGTGTGAAAACGTTTGACCAGGCGTGCTTGGCCCAGCCCGGTGAAGCGACGTTCAGGTGAACATCGCCGGGTTCCAGGCCGATCCAGAACATGGTGGACAGATGGCCCACAGGGTAGGAAGTGTGGGTGTGTTCAACGAGCTTGGCCTTGGAGGTGGTCCCGGAAGTGAAGTACAGCAGCATGGTTTCATCCGCCAGAGTGGGGGCGTCAGG
Source organism: Arthrobacter antibioticus (assembly GCF_030063205.1). Classification (GTDB taxonomy): domain Bacteria; phylum Actinomycetota; class Actinomycetes; order Actinomycetales; family Micrococcaceae; genus Specibacter. The sequence continues at coordinate 257,184 of NZ_JASISQ010000002.1, forward strand.
GGTAAATTCCTCCGGTGCCGTTGCTGATCCCGCATAGTCCAGGACGGGCCTGTTAGCGGCTGTGGCACTGTCAGCACCAGAGGCGTTAGTGCCGATGCAGAAAAGGGTGTAATCACCAGGGACATCCGCAAATTTGGCGGCGTCCTCGGCACGGGCCCCCACCCATCGAGCCTTGCCGCGATCAACGCGGTCACGCAAGTCCATTGGTCCCATCATGGTGGTGGTGGGGATCATGACTACGCCGAGTTTGATGCAGGCGAGCATTAGTTCCCAGAGCTGGACTTGGTTGCCCAGCATGATGATCATGTGGTCTCCACGGCGAATTCCCTGGTGCCGGAGCCAGTTAGCTACCTGATTGGAACGGGTGGATAGCTCCTTGAAGCTGCGACGAGTGGAGGATCCATCCTGTTCCACAATGACCAGCGCCGGGTTATTGCCGGTGGCCGGGTCCTCAGCGATTTTATCGATCCAGTCGAGTGCGAAATTGAATTCGGTGAATCGTGGCCAAACAAATTCGCGTTGTGCACGATCATTGTCCAGACGCATTTCCAATAGTTTATTTCGGGCCGCACGGAACTCTTCAGTGACGTTCATGGTGTCTACCTTTCGGCGTCGTTGCCGGTGTTTGATTTACCTTGAATATACGCCCGGTTTATATGGCCAGAGCGCTACTTCCACCAAGTGTCTAGTAGGGAAACCGGGGTGGCACGTTTGTGCCGGCTCTGTATAAAACGGCGTTCGATGGATTCGGCGGCAGGCTCGGGGATGGTCTTGCCTTCGAGATAGTCGTCAATGTCGTTGTAGGTAATACCGAGCTCGTCCTCGTCAGTGCGGCCGGGAACACCATCGAGCAGGTCGGCGGTGGGATCCTTGTTCCACAGCCGTTCTGAGGCGCCTAGTTCTTTTAGAAGTTCCCGGTTTTGACGCTTGTTCAGTGTGTAGAGGGGCAGGATGTCCGCGCCGCCGTCACCAAATTTAGTAAAGAAGCCCGTCACGGACTCCGCAGCATGGTCGGTGCCTATAACCAATAGGTTGGCCTGCCCCGCCAGTGCGTACTGAGCGATCATGCGCGAGCGTGCTTTGATGTTGCCCTTGTTGAAGTCAGTGACATTCTCGGTGGCAGTTTTGGCGAACTCGGTTTCAAAGCCGTCCACGGCCGCTGCAATATTGAACGTCCATTCGGTTTTGGCACTGATGAACTCCATGGCGAGCCGGGCATCGTCCTCATCGTGCTGTGCGCCGTAAGGCAGGCGAACGGCGATGAAGTTCACCTCAATGCCCTCGGTGGCGAGTTCCTCTACGGCCAACTGTGCCAAACGTCCGGCCAGGGTGGAATCCAGGCCGCCGCTGATGCCCAGCACATAGCCTCGAGTCCCAGTTTTTTTGAGGTACTCCTTGAGGAACTCCACCCGCCGTGTTATTTCCGCCCGCGGGTCGATCTGGGGCTGGACGCCGAGTTCACCAATGATCTGAGCCTGTAATTCGCGCATGTGATCAGCCTATCGTGTGCGTGTTTCTGCGGTGAGTAGACCTTCTATGGGTGGGTGACATTCCAGATGTCCCCCATTTCATCCATTGATTGCTCCACGATTTTTGTCATAGCCGTTCGGGCGTTCTCGCTATCTCCTCGCTGGATGGCAGTAGCGACGTCAACGTGAAGCTGCATGGCTTCTTGGTTCGGGATGTGCGGCATCAATCCGTGTTCAATGCGTCCTGTGAGGACTTCAGTGATCAGAGAGTCCAGCTGACCAAACATAGCGTTTCCCGAGCTTGCCAAGAGTTTCGCGTGGAAGAGCACGTCAAGTCGGAGGAATTCTTTGAGGTCCCCATCATGGCCAGAGGCCCACATCTGCGCGGAGAGAGCCACGAGCTCGCTTGCCTGCGTGGAACTGGCACGGTGAGCGGCTAATTTGGCGGCGTGTGGTTCTACAGCAGACCTGAGTTCGCTGAGGCTGCGGAGCTGCTCGATCCGGCCGTCAGAAGCCAGCCGCCATCGAATAACGTGGGGGTCATAGAGATTCCATGAGGCTTCGGCCTGGACCACCGTGCCAAGTCGCCGCCGTGAAGCCAGCAGACCCAACGACGATAGAACCCGAATGACTTCGCGAATCACTGACCGTGAAACGCCGTAGTGCAGCTCGAGCTCTTCAATGCGAAGAACGGCATGAGGAGCGAGCTCACCTGTCACAACAGCCAGGCCGATCTTGTCAACCAAAGAAGAATGCAAATACCCTCTTGGCGATGCGCCGGGCAAGGTTTTGGGGGCTGTCACCAAGCTGGAGCTCGAGATGTCTGCAGTGACTGGGGACAGTGAGCCAGTTGCCCGGGGTGCTTTCATTGTGCATCGTACCGATCTGGTTACACCTATTGATTAAGTATGCCTTATGTGACTAGCATCTCACATAAGGCATATATGTTGCTGTGCCGACGAACGTGTCCGGAGCCCCGAATCCGGCCTAATCGAAAAGGAAGTCGTAATGAAGCGACGCTCTGTACTCCAACTTTTAGCTGTTGCCGTTGTAGTTCCGTTTGGTGTCACTGCCTGCGGAGGCGCAGATGATGCCAAGGCCTCCGGCACAGTTCGTGTCACGCTAGCGAACCATGTTTGGACCGATGGAATTAAAGCAGCAATTCCCGAATTCGAAAAAGAGTCAGGCTTAAAGGTTGAACTCACGCAGCTAGGAGAGGACCAGCTCTCGGACCAGTACAACGTGAAACTTAACGCCGGCAGCGACGAAGTCGATGTGATGATGTACCGCCCGCTCCAAGAGGGCAAGTCCTTTGCCAGGAATAAGTATTTGGCCGATCTTACCGAGCATGTCAGCTCCGATAGCGGCTGGGATTGGAAAGACTTCCAGAAGGGACCGGTTACCGCTAGCACCTTTGAAAACAAGGTTGTGGGTGTGCCAATCATTACCGAACGAGAGGTTCTCTACTATCGCAAGGACCTTCTCGAGGCTGCGGGCTTGTCGGTGCCCAAGACTATGGATGAGCTGGAAGCTGCAGCAAAGAAAATCTCTGAAGACAATAGTGATGTTGCTGGGTTCGTTGCTCGCACCAATAAATCAGCGGCCGTTACACAGTTCTCCAGCTTCTTGTACAGCTTCGGCGGAGACTTCATGGACGATTCTGGTCAGTCCACAATCGCAACCCCAGAGGCCAAGGCCGCTTACGCCTACTACGGTGGATTGCTGCACAACTACGGTCCAGCCAACGTCAGCACGGATATGAGCTGGCCCGAGGCTATGGCCATCTTCACCCAAGGCAACGCTGCGTTCTATACAGAGGCAGATTCGCTTTACAAGAACGCCATGGATAAGGAAAAGTCCAAAATCGCTGACAAAGTTGGTTTTGCTGCTTTCCCGGCCGGTCCGGCAGGATCGAAACCATACAATATTCCTTCCTGGGGACTAGGCATCAACTCGGCGTCAAACAATCAGGACAACGCTTGGAAGTTCATCCAATGGGCCACTTCTAAGGAACGTACCCTAGAGGCTCAAAAGGCAGGCGTACCCGGACCTCGGGCCTCAGTTTGGGCAGACCCCGCAGGTATCTCTACATATCCGAAGGACCTTGCCGAAGCCATCGCTTTTAGCGCCGAAAACGGTGTGGGCCATGACCGTCCCCTCGTAATAGCTGTAGGCAAGGCTCGCGAAATTGTGGGTGAACCGATTGTTACGGCCATCACCGGCGGTGATTCCGCGGCTGCGGCAACGACATCAAATGAAGCCTTCCAGAAGTTCTTGGACACCGACAAATAAAGTCTGACGTGCGTGGTTGGCGGCCAACACCAGCCAACCACGCCCACCATGAAACCCGCTTATTCAGCACAACTCCTTAGGTGAACCATGACCGTTTCTTCCAAGTCCGAGGCACGGCCAAGGACCGTGGCGCAGTCCAGCGCCTTTTCCAACTGGGCGAACAAACACCGTAAATGGTTGTTTGCATCGCCCGCCATGATCTTCGTGGGACTGTTGATTGTCTTCCCACTCGTTTGGACCCTATACCTGAGCCTGACTGATTCGCGTGGCTCAGTGCGTGCTCCGTCGGATTTTATTGGGTTCGGGAACTATCTCACGGTCTTATCCGATTTTGATAGGTTCTGGCCTGCTGTTGGGAGAACCGCCTACTTCACCGTTACAGCACTCGTGGTGGAGATGGTGGTGGGCATGATGATCGCGCTGCTGCTCTGGCGGCCTTTTCGCGGCGAGAAGTGGGTTCGCGTAGCTATCCTCCTGCCTCTGGTGGCGACACCTGTGGCCGTGGGCATGATGTGGAAGCTAATCTTTGACCCGAATATGGGCTTCGCCAACCAAATGTTGGGCTGGTTTGGCATCCCGGCCCAACCCTGGCTTTCGGGCCAGGCTACGGCACTACCAACCACCATTTTCATGGATATTTGGCAGTGGACGCCCATGGTGGTGCTCATTCTGTTGGCCGGTCTGACGTCGCTACCCGAAGAAACGGATGAAGCCGCCCGTGTAGATGGCGCAAATGCTTGGCAACGTTTCTTTTTCGTGACCCTGCCGCTGTTGAAAACAACCGTCATTGTCGCCGTACTGTTGCGCAGTATTGACGCATTGAAAACCTTCGACATTCTCTACGCCACTAAAGGCAAAGGCGGCGGCTCCTTCCATGAGGTCGAAACACTGAACGTCTATGCCTATGGGCTGAGCTTTGACTACAACGAATATGGGCTTTCATCGGCAGTGCTCATTATCTTCTTTTTGATCATCATCGGGTTCATGTGGATCCTGACCCGGCGCAGGAAAGGAAACAACTAAATGGCGCATTCAGTGATCCCCCAAGGCAAATCCGTGGTGACGCCTGCACGCTTAAGCAATGCCAAACGCAAAAAACCGCGAGGTGTACGCGCATACACGGCATTCCGAGTGGCAGCGCTGATCGTGATCGTGTTAGCACTGCTGGCGCCGCTCGGCTGGCTTGTTGCTTCGTCGCTCAAGACAAATGTGGACATTTATGACCCGACAAAGACGATCTTCTTCACTCCAACTTTGGAGAATTACGTCAACGTCTTGACCCGCAACAATTACTTCGTTTACATTTTCAACAGTTTTTGGGTTGCTCTTGTCTCTACTGTGTTGTCACTGGTCTTGGGTGTTCCAGCGGCCTACGCCATGAGTAGGTTCACCATGCATCGTTCAGCGTTGGTAGTTCTGATGGCCCGTGTCATCCCTGGAATCTCGTTGCTGGTGCCCTGGTACTACGTTTTCTCCAACCTGCGCATGGTTGGTGGCTTCTCCGTGCTGATCATGAGCCACATGTTTGTGGCACTGCCTTTGGTTGTTTACATCATGATCAGTTACTTCGACTCCATGCCTTTGGAACTGGAAGAATCAGCCCAGGTAGACGGGCTGACCCCCATTGGTGCATTTCAGCGGATCACGCTACCGCTGTCCGTTGGTGGCATGGCGACGGCCGGAATCCTGTCTTTCATCTTTTCTTGGAACAACTTCATGTTCGCATTAGTGCTCTCGGGCGCTAAAACTAAGACTCTTCCAGTGGCCATTTTCGATTTTGTTTCATACGCCAGCATTGACTGGGGCGGACTTATGGCTGCGGCCACCGTTGTCACGGTCCCGATCATGGTCATTGCTCTCTTCACGCAAAAATACATCGTCTCCGGCATGACTGCCGGAGCCATCAAGTGATAGGCGCCTTCGTGAACCGCATAGTAAAAATTGAAACATTCATGGTCCCACCGCGGTGGCTGTTTGTCCGCGTTGAGACCGCAGATGGCATTGTCGGCTGGGGGGAGGCTACCTGCGAGGGACGCAGCGAAACTGTGCGCACCGCTGTGGATCAACTTTCAGAAATATTGCTCGGTTCCGATGCGCTTCGGATCGAGGACCACTGGCAAGTAATGACGAAAGGTTCGTTTTATCGTGGCGGGCCCATCCTGGCCAGCGCTGTCTCTGGGCTGGATCAGGCGCTATGGGATATTGCAGGTAAATATTTCAATACTCCTGTCCACCAGCTGTTGGGAGGGCATGTCCGAGACAGGATTCGTGCCTATGGGTGGGTAGGCGGAGATGAGCCCGGTGAAGTTGCAGAGTCTATTCAGGCGCAGATTGATGTTGGATTGACCGCTGTGAAGATGAACGCAAGCGGACGCATGAGTCCGCTCGGTTCTGTTGCTGACCTCGACGGAGTGGTCCGCCGAGTAGCTGCGGCACGGGAAGTCTTGGGTGAGCATCGTGACGTGGCCGTGGACTTCCACGGCCGATTCACCTTGGCCAACGCCCGTCGGGTGGCGCCGCTATTGGAGCCGTACAGACCGTTCTTCCTCGAGGAACCCGTAGTGCCGGAGAATACGCACCTTCTGCGTGAATTCACCTCTTCCACCAACATCCCAGTCTCCACAGGCGAGCGTCTGTACAGCCGGCAGGAGTTCTTACCGGCGTTGCAAGCCGGAATCGCTGTTGCACAACCGGACCTTTCCCACGCGGGTGGCATAACGGAAGTACGCAAAATTGCGGCACTGGCTGAGGTATATGACGTCCAATTGGCCCCGCACTGTCCGCTGGGCCCCATTGCTCTGGCGGCATGTCTCCAAGTTGGCTTCGCAACACCGAATTATCTGATTCAAGAACAAAGCATAGGTATTCATTACAACAAAGGGGCAGAAGTGCTGGACTACGTGGTGGACAAGTCCCCGCTGAAGTTTGTAGACGGTCATTTTGAGCGTCTACTGGGCCCGGGGCTGGGCATTGAAGTTGATGAGAAAGCTGTCAGGGAGGCAGACAAGCGTGGTCATGCATGGCGTGGACCCGTGTGGCGGCACGCTGATGGCTCATTTGCGGAGTGGTGAGGAACATGGGACAAACACCTGAAGAGTTTTTAAATGGAGTGCGGGACGCCAAACTTGTGGCGATTGTCAGGGGCACCGACAGTGACGCGGCGGTTCGGACGGCTCTCTCACTGATGGCAGAGGGCTTTCGCTACGTGGAAGTGGCGCTGACCACGCCCAACGCGGCGGATGTCATAGCGGCCATCCGCGAAACAGCTCCAGATGAGGCTCAAGTTGGGGCCGGGACCGTGCTCAGTATTCGCGACGTTGCTGACGTGGTGGCCGCGGGGGCGCAATTTATTGTCACTCCTGCGCTCGCAGAGTCTATTGGTGCGGCTGTGCGTTGTGGCTTACCCGTACTTGCGGGTGCATATACTCCCACAGAGGTGCTCGAAGGAATGAACCGGGGAGCTACTCTCGTTAAACTCTTCCCAGCTTCTGTTGGCGGGCCACGCTACTTGAAAGCGCTCCGCGACCCCTTCCCAGACGTGCCACTAGTTGCTGTCGGAGGGGTTGGGGCCAACGACGCCAAGGATTATTGGGATGCCGGAGCTGTTGCGGTGGGGCCTGGCAGCCCACTCGTGGGCGACGCTGCATCGGGCACTGGCAATCTGGATAAACTGCGCGAACGGGCGCGAGACTATCTGCGCCAAGCCGCCGACTACTCACCAGCCGAGGGATGATTCGGGCATGTTGCCGGTAGAGCTATTGACCTTCGGCGAAACAATGGTTTCGTTGCGTTCCCGTGGTCCGTTGGCCCAGGGCGGAACTTTAACCATGCATGCGGCCGGATCGGAATCAAACGTGGCTATCGCTTTGGCGCGGCTTGGACACTGTGTCAGGTGGACAGGATGTGTGGGGATGGATCCGCAGGGGGACTTCATTGAACGCCAGCTCCGCAGCGAATCTGTGGAGCTAAGCTTGCGTCGGGATGGGGACAGAAGCACAGGGGTGATGTTCCTCGAGCAACGAACAGCGGACATTGGCAGGGCGTTCTATTACCGCAGCGACTCGGCTGGTTCAATGATTGGGTGGGCGGATCTTGAGCCTGCGCTGGAGGCCGGAACAAAGGTTCTGCATTTGAGCGGGATAACCCCAGCGCTGTCTTCCTCAGCGTTTCAGGCTGTTCAACTTGCTGCCCAACGTGCTTACGAGAGCGGCGTTGTTGTCTCCCTAGACGTGAATTTTCGCAACAAACTCTGGACTCGGGAACACGCTAGGAAAGTTCTTACCTCACTAATCCAACATATACATATAGTGATCGCCTCAGATGACGAATTGGATCTACTCTCAGAAATGTCCTCTGAATTGCATCCCAGCGATTCGTTGGTACCTCGCATTGCCAACGAACTACTAGAGGGCGGTGTTCAAGAAGTGGTCGTAAAATTAGGTGCCGACGGTGCTGACGTGTATTCAGCCGCCGGGTTCCATCATCAAAATGCCTTGAAAGTTCAGGCATCTGACACTGTGGGCGCTGGTGACGCATTCGCTGCAGGGTACTTATCGGCGCTGCTCGACGGTGAGCCGGTGGAGAACAGGCTCCGACGAGGGACCATCATGGGGGCATTCGCTGTGAGCACCGAAGGTGACTGGGAAGGTTTGCCGCGCCGTAGCGAACTTGAATTGTTCAACGACCAGCTTCTAGGTGGGACTGAGCGCTGAGCCCAGTCGCGCCCAATACTAACCAACAGTTTTGGAAGGAAATCCTTGTGAAAATTGTTTCTGCGGAAGTTTTTGTTACGAGTCCTAGTCGGAATTTTGTCACGTTGAAGCTGACTACTGATGAAGGTGTCGTGGGGATTGGTGATGCGACTTTGAATGGACGTGAGTTGGCTGTTGCTGCGTATTTGAGGGAGCATGTGGCGCAGCTGCTTGTGGGGCGGGATCCGCATCGTATTGAGGATACGTGGCAGTTTATTTACCGGAGTTCGTATTGGCGTCGTGGTCCTGTAACGATGGCGGCTATTGCGGCTGTTGATATGGCTTTGTGGGACATCAAGGGCAAGATTGCAGGGTTGCCGGTGTATCAGTTATTGGGTGGGGCCTCCCGGAACGGGTTACGTGCCTACGGGCATGCTTCTGGTGCTGATCTGCCGCAGCTTTTTGATTCGGTGCGTGAGCATTTGGAGTTGGGGTATAAGTCCATCCGCATTCAAAGTGCGGTCCCGGGCATCAAGGCCGTTTATGGTGTTGCTGGGCAGGCTCAGGCGTCGGGGGAGCGTTACGATTACGAGCCTGCTGGGCGAGGCGCGTATCCGCAGGAAGAGGACTGGGATACTCGGGCTTATTTGCGGCATTTACCCACAGTTTTTGAAGCGGTTCGGAATGAATTTGGCCCGGAGATCCCGTTGCTGCATGACGGTCATCATCGGATGACCCCGATTCAGGCTGCGAAGTTGGGGAAGTCTTTGGAGCCATACGATTTGTATTGGCTTGAGGATTGCACTCCGGCGGAGAACCAGGAGGCGTTGCGTCTGGTTCGTTCACACACGACGACACCGTTGGCGATTGGGGAAGTGTTTAACACAATTTACGACTTTCAGGCCATTATCAAGGAGCAGCTCATCGATTATGTTCGGGCGGCTTCAACACATTTTGGTGGTATTTCGCCTCTGAAGAAGGTGATGGATTACGCCGCACAGTATCAGATTAGGTCTGGTTTTCATGGTCCTACCGATATCTCTCCGGTGGGGTTTGCTGCGCAGTTGCATGTAGGTTTGGCTATCCATAATTATGGCATTCAGGAATATATGCAGCACTCTGATGCCACCAACGAAGTTTTTGAGCAGTCCATGACGTTCAAGGATGGATATCTGCACCCTGGAGATGCCCCTGGTATAGGTGTGGGATTTAACGAGGAAGCTGCTGCGGCTTTCCCCTATCAACAGGCTTACCTGCCCTACAACCGCCTCGTTGACGGCACGGTTCACGACTGGTGAACTCTCAGTAGCGCCCGGACCGGCCAACTCAAGGCTTGTCGTGGCGTTCAAGATCGGTGGGGCTGCGATCTAGAATGGATGTCATGACTTCCACTCTTGCCGCCGACCGTGCCCGCCTACTAGAACTTGTTAAGGAGCTGGCCGTTGTTCGTGGCAAGGTGATTCTCTCCTCAGGAAAAGAAGCCGAGTACTACATCGATCTGCGCCGCATCACCCTCCACCACGAGGCTTCCCGCCTGGCTGGCCGGGTCATGTTGGCCATGTTGGACGACGCCGGAATTGAGTTTGAGACTGCCGGCGGCTTGACCATGGGTGCAGACCCAGTCGGCACCGCACTAATGCACGCCGCCGGTGATGCTGGCCGTAATATTGACGCTTTCGTGGTCCGAAAAGCCCAGAAATCCTACGGTATGGGCCGTCAGGTTGAAGGCCCGGAGGTTAGCGGGCGCAAGGTGGTGGTGCTGGAGGATACCTCTACTACCGGTGGTTCGGCGTTGACAGCTGTTGAGGGCGTGCGCAAAGCGGGCGGTAATATTCAGGCGGTTGCCGTCATAGTTGACCGCGATACTGGCGCCAAGGAGCGCATTGAAGCCGAAGCTAACATCCCGTACCTGTTCATCTTTGGTAAGGACGAGCTCGGCCTGGACTAAGGACCCAACCTCCCTGAGGTTTCGGAGCAGATTCAAGCCCGGCCGTCATGAAATTTGTAACCCTTTGAAAGGGCTGTCTTGTCGAAATTGTATTTCCGTCACGGTGCCATGAATTCAGGCAAGTCCACGGGTTTGTTGCAGGCCGCGTTTAACTACGAGGAGCGTGGCCAGCGGGTTCTCCTGGCTAAACCAGGTGTGGACACCAAAGGTGAGAACTCGATTGTTTCGCGTTTGGGTGTCAGTCGTGAAGTTGATTTCGTCATTCCCCCTGGCGCTGATGCGCGGGAGTTATTTGCTGAGAGGGTCATTGGGGACGATCCTGATGCCCTCCTCAAACACGTGGAGCTGGCGCCGGTTGCTTGCCTGCTGATCGATGAAGCCCAATTTCTGGACCCCGCCCAGGTTGATGATTTGTTTCGGATCGCAGTGCTGGACAGAGTGCCAGTGCTGGCCTATGGACTCCGCACGGACTTCCGCACCCGCGCATTTCCGGGAGCGGCCAGGCTCTTGGAAATTGCGCACTCACTGGAAGAGCTGAAAACCATTTGTCGTTGCGGGCGCAAGGCTATGTTCAACACCCGTCGTGTTGGCGGGGAGATAGTGTTCGACGGCGAACAGGTCGCCATTGAAGGTTCTGAGGTTTGGTACGAATCACTTTGCGGCACCTGTTATTTGCAGGAGTCTGGCGGGCAGCTGGGGTCCTGACCATCCGCCCCGGCAGTTATCAGCCGGCTGCTATGTCGAAGCAGTCAGGATTCTCTGGAAGAGGACGCAGTCCTGCCACCGGCCAGCAATTTTCAAGTACGCAGGGGCCACGCCGTACTGGCTAAAACCATTCTTCTCCAGGACCTTTCGCGAGGCAACGTTATGGGGCAAGGTCTCCGCCTGTAGCCTGTGCAGACCGAGTTGGGTCCTTGCGAATTCTACGGCTTCGGCTACAGCCGCTGTGGCCAGGCCTAAGCCGTTTTCATTCTCGCTCACCCAGCAGCCCAGAACAGCCGATTCAAAGGCGCCGCGGACAATGCCGTTGATAGTCAGCCGCCCTGCAACAGCCCCCGCAGAGTTGAGAATGACCATAGGGACCATGGTTCCGGCACTGTAGGCATCCAGCGCTATGCGGGTGATGTCGGTTTGTTTCTCAACAGTGAAGAAATCATCACCGCGCAGTGGATCCCACGGGCACAAGAATTCCCGATTTCTGCCCAGAAGCTCTGTGAGCTGTGCCGTGTCAGTTGGTTCCAGCAACCCGGTGATAGCGCCCGTGATGCACTTCCTTATCTCATTGTGCTGGTGACCAGCTTAACGCCAAAGTGGTGCCGGATCCGGCTGGTTATCAGCTGGAGCCGGCACCACTTTTTCACTTAGTGTCCGGCTGGGCTCAAACCAACTGAACGTCGGCGTAGAAAAAAGCCGCCAGTCAGCAATGCCATAGCTATTAATATCCATAACGTTACCGAAGCGCCGGTAACAGCGAGCGGATTGGAACCGCTGCTGATACCGGGTGCAGCGCCGTTGTCCTTGTCGCCAGGAACAATAACGCCGGCACCTTCTGAAGGATCTTTTGTGTTTGGTGCTGTTGGGCGTGGGGTTTCGCTTGTTGTGGGTGCTGTTGTGGGTGCTGTTGTGGGACTCGGCGTTGGTGTTGGTAAAGTCGCTGCCGGATCGAGCTGAAGCGCATTGCTGACGGTGAAGAAAACATCAGTCTGATCGGTGAATCCAATGACGCGGACTGAGCCGGGACCGTAACCTGCAATGCGCACCTGCGATCCGGTGTGGCCCTGTGACTTACCTTCCTCAGCGGTGCCGTAGCTCATCGTCATGGTCTCCCCGTCAAGGGTGGTCAGACTGCGAGTCAGGCCGGGAGTGTTTTTTCCTGCCGCAATGATCTGGCTGGTGTGTGCGTGATCGGCGGTGACAATGACCATGGTGTTGCCATCGGCCACGGCAAAGTCCATTGCAGTTTTGACGGATTCATCTAAATCAAGGGTTTCGCCAATCTGACCGCAGGGGTTCGCGGCATGGTTCTGCTTGTCAATACTGCCACTTTCAACCTGCAAGAAAAAGCCCTTTTTGCCGTCTTCCAACAGCTCGATGGACTTGGCTGTCATGTCCTTGAGCGTGGGGAGGTTGGCTGTGCGAGCAGGGTTGTCGGTGCAGGAGACAGGAGCCTCGGCACCTCCGGTGTGAGTGGCCAAGGGGCCCTCCCACCGGACGGGCATGTTGCCTGGGGTGAACAGACCCAGTACGGGTGCATCAGTAGATGCGGAATTAATGCCGTTCATTCCGGCTAAATCGGTTACTACGTTAAAGCCGCGCTCGCCGGCCTGCTCAAGCAAGCTCTTGCCGGCATATGTACCGCCCTTGGCTTCTTCGTCGAACGATTCGGAGCCGCCACCCATGCTGACGTCGGGGCGTGTCTGGAGCAGTTGCTCCGAGATGGACCCTTTGCCGCCGTTTTCCAAGGCGTTTTCGGGGCATTTTTTGCTGGTGGCTTCAGGGCCGAAGCAACTGCGGCTGGTGACGTTTGCTACCTGAACTGCTGGGGTTGCATCTTGAATTGCTGTGGTGGTGATGTTCCCGGTCTTCAAACCGTTATCCTTGGCGATCTGCAACAGTGTCTTTTGTGCAGCGCCATTGACATCGACTGAAATGGCACCGTTATAGGACTTTGTGCCAGTAGCCCACGCGGTGCCTGTGGCGGCTGAGTCTGGTACGTAGTTGGGTGCGCCCGTTTCCTTGTTCAGGGAATAGGTGGTGTACTGCCCGGTCAACGGCAAGGCGTCGATGCCGGGAAAAGTACCAGCAGCTCCGTGGATGTAGTTACGGGCAGCAGTGATTTCAGAGTCGCCCATGCCGTCGCCGATGATCAGGATGACATTCTTGGCGGAGCCTTCAGCCAGTGACTTCTGCAGATTTTCGACGTGGTTCTCTTGTACGCGGGTGGCTCCTCCGTGACTTGTGATGTCACCGTCCGGAGCTGCACTGGCAGGGGCAGTAGAACTCAAGGCCAGGATGGCCAATGTTGCGCAAGCAAGCACTATCTGCGCGGTTCCGCGACGTGTAACGGACTTACGTTTCTGGTGAAGCACTGTGTTTTCCCTTCAAAAAGATGCACTTTTTCATGCCGTCTATCTTTAGATTTGCGCTATAAATTCTCCTTGATCAAAAAAGACAAACGTTTTCGAAGGCATGGACTATGGGCAGAGCGGAGATGAACAAATAGTGTTCCTCTGGGGTGTAGACGTTTCTGCGCACGCAGCCGATGGGCTATTGTCCCCATCGCCGGGCTACTTTGCTGCCGCTACGATCAGAGGAGGACGTTGCCAGTCCATTCGACTTATATTTATTAAGGAATTTCCTACATGTCAGTTCAGCCACCGGGGCCGATGTTCTCCGCACCGAAAAAGAAATCTGTGCTTCCTTGGGTGCTTGCTGGCGCCGGCGTGATAGTGCTGGCCGTGATGCTTTTTGCTGCGGTTTTGGTTGCTGGTCTGTTTGGGGCAGGAAGTAAGGTGAACACGGCCGAATCACCGACGCTGGCAGCATCGTTCCAATACCCCCAAGGGTGGGTGCGAACGGGCGAGAACGTCACCGTCATCAAGGAAGATGGCAGCAAACCCGCAGAACGGTTCAATGCCATCAACCGACACAAGGACGCTACGGCTCTGTTGGTGTATGAGGCAGGTGCAAAACCCCGACAAGTGCTCACACAGCGCCAAATCCACGACGCCATAGATACGGGCATCCAAAAACAGGTGGATGCCACCCAAGAGGACCTGGTTTATTTTCGGTCCACCTCAGGTTTTGGTTGTGTTGCAGACTTCAATTACACGCACAAGCCCACCCTCGTGGAACGTGATGGCATGTACGGATACAGCTATGGCTAAACCTGCGAGACCTACAAGGGCGCCGTCACTGGTGAGTACTTTGTCGCTTTTGACGACGCGGGTATCTCGCACAGGATGACAGTTGAGGCACTGCAAACTGAATGGGAACGCAACAAGGAGGCACTGAGCGCCATTATCGACTCGCTCAAACCGGCACTCTAAAGAACCTCAGTAAGCTGGCTGCTTACAGGTGGTCTAGAAGATCGGCTACGGAGTTCATTGTCTGGTCCGGACGGAACGGGTAGGCGTCAATATCCTCGGGTGCTGTGATGCCGGTGAACACCAGAACCGTGTGGAGCCCGGCTTCCATGCCCGCGATGATATCGGTATCCATGCGGTCTCCGATCATTGCAGTGGTCTCTGAGTGTGCCTGGATCCGGTTCATGGCAGAACGGAACATCATAGGATTTGGCTTGCCCACAACGTAGGGCTCCCGACCAGTGGCCTTGGTGATCAACGCGGCGATTGCGCCCGTGGCCGGTAGTGGGCCTTCCGGGGAAGGTCCGGTTGCGTCCGGGTTGGTGGCAATGAACCGTGCGCCGTCAACTATGAGTCGGATGGCCTTGGTAATGGCCTCAAAGGAGTAAGTCCGGGTCTCACCCAACACCACGTAATCAGGTTTCTGATCCGTCAGGATGAAACCGGCCTCGTGCAACGCTGTGGTTAGCCCTGCTTCACCAATAACAAAAGCGCGTCCGTGCGGCATCTGGGACTTTAAGAACTGCGCTGTGGCTAGGGCAGAGGTCCATAGATTCTCCTCCGGAACCTCCAACCCGGAAGCTTTTAGCCTGGCAGCAAGATCGCGCGGGGTGTAAATGGAATTATTGGTTAGCACTAAAAAGCGTCGTGAAGTATCAACCCAGCGCTGGATGAGATCGGCAGCTCCGGGGACGGCCTTGTTTTCATGGACCAAAACGCCGTCCATGTCAGTGAGCCAGCATTCGATGTCGGCGGGCTGGCGATTGGATTGCGTAGTCATGGTTCTCCTTGAGTTGCTGCTTGAGGGTTCCAGTCTTGCAGAGAAATGTGCTGTTGCCGCGATATGTGGGCCGTGTGCGTAAAGTTGAGTGGTGAGTAAAACCGGTGAAAATTCTGCCCCTGACGCCTCTGATCCCTCCGCGGAGCCCGTGTATTTAGAACTGCACCATGAAGTGGGTGTTGGTCCGTGGGAAGGCGAGCTGCCACAGGGTGAGCATTGGGATCGGGAGTTACTAGCTGATGGTGATCGCCGCAACGTACTGGATCAGTACCGGTATTGGAGTATGGATGCCATTGTTGCGGAACTGGACACCCGGCGTCATGACTTCCACGTCGCCATCGAGAATTGGCAACATGATATGAACATTGGCACTGTGGTGCGCACTGCCAACGCTTTCCTGGCTAAAGAAGTGCACATCATCGGACGACGGCGGTGGAACAAGCGCGGCGCCATGGTCACCGACCGCTACCAGCACGTCCGTCACCACCCCACAGTGGATGACTTCGTTACGTGGGCTCGGGGTGAGGGGTTGGCGATCATAGGGATCGACATCTTTCCCGACTCGGAAAAACTTGAAACGTACGAGTTGCCGCGCAACTGTGTGTTTGTGTTTGGCCAGGAAGGCCCGGGTCTCAGCGACGAGGTGCATGCGGCGGCGGAAACCACCCTGTCAATTGAACAATTCGGGTCCACCCGTTCAATCAACGCGGCATCAGCAGCCGGTATAGCCATGCATGCGTGGATCCGCCGGCACGTGTTCAACCAAACAGTTGGCTAAGCCAGCCCGCCGCCTTGGGTGAGCCGGTCCGGCGTCGTACATAAACAAGCCCACAGACGCAACCGCCGCTTCATGTTCTGCCAGACTGGTGGCGCACTGGCTAGGATGGGGGGAGTCATGCGGGAGCTGACCTGTTGTCAGCCTCTTTGAACCGTTCAGCCCAGAGGAGCTCTTAATGCCCATTGCAACACCGGATAAGTATGCCGAAATGATCGACCGCGCCAAGGCTGGCGGCTTCGCCTACCCAGCGGTCAACGTGACATCCTCGCAGACTCTCAACGCAACTCTGCAGGGCTTTGCCGACGCCGGAACTGACGGCATCATCCAGGTTTCCACCGGTGGTGGCGCCTACTGGTCCGGTGCCGGTGTCAAAGACATGGTGGCCGGCTCGCTGGGCTTTGCAGCGTTCGCCCGCGAAGTTGCCAAGAATTACCCCATCAACGTGGCACTGCACACCGACCATTGCCCCAAGGATAAACTGGACGGCTTTGTGCTGCCACTGCTGGCGGCCTCTGAGGCTGAAGTCAAGGCTGGCCGTGACCCCATCTTCAACTCACACATGTGGGATGGCTCAGCGGAGACGCTTGAAGAAAACCTCCGCATTGGCCGCGAACTGCTGGCCCGTACGCACGCCGCCAAGATGATCCTGGAAGTTGAAATCGGAGCTGTGGGTGGCGAAGAAGACGGCGTTGAAAATGCTATCAACGACAAGCTCTACTCCACCATCGAAGACGGACTGGCCACCATTGACGCGCTGGGCTCCGGCGAGCACGGCCGCTACATTACAGCACTGACTTTCGGCAACGTGCACGGCGTGTACAAGGCTGGCAACGTCAAGCTGCGCCCCGAAATTCTCAAGGAAATCCAGGCCGCTGTCGGTGCCAAAATCGGCAAGGAAAACCCGTTCGACCTGGTGTTCCACGGCGGTTCAGGTTCCTCCGAGCAGGAAATCTCCGATGCTGTCTCCTACGGTGTCATCAAAATGAACATCGACACCGACACCCAGTACGCCTACACGCGTCCCGTAGTGGATCACATGTTCACCAACTACAACGGCGTCTTGAAGATTGATGGTGACGTTGGCAATAAAAAGACTTACGATCCCCGCGTCTGGGGTGCAGCGGCCGAAAAGGGCCTAGCAGCACGCGTTGTTGAGGCTGCTACACAGCTCGGCTCCGCAGGAAAGACGAACAAATAAATGAGCGATGATTTCCGCCGGAACCTACTTGGCCCGGAGCCAACACTGCTCCCGGTCGAGGTTGATGTCCAGGCTCGTTTGGATGCGGGGGATGAGGCGGTTGATTTAGCTGCTGCGAACCCCACGTCCTCGCTTTTGTGGGCCATCTTGGCTGATGAGGCGTATGCCGAAGGCCGCACCATTGAGTCCTACGCCTATGCGCGCACCGGCTACCACCGCGGCCTGGATTCACTGCGCCGCAACGGTTGGCGTGGAACCGGCCCGGTCCCGTATGAGCATGAAGGCAACCGTGGATTTCTGCGGGCGCTGTATGCGTTGGGCCGTGCAGCTGGTGCAATCGGAGAAGCGGATGAGGCTGCCCGGATTGCAACGCTCCTCAACGACTCCGATTCGGCCGCCCGGGTCGCGATCGAGGCTGCGCTGTAGCGTCCGTTCCATAAAAGCCGCCGTTTGCGGATTAGGCCACCCTGCGACGGGTGGCCTAATCCGCAAACGGCGGCTTTTTCGGTGTGCGGGAAGAAATTAGTTCCGGATCATGCTCAATTTCCACAGTTCCGGACCGTCTTCTACATAATTGACGGTGAATTTCCCTGCTGAACGCTGCTCCAGCTGGGCCAGTAGCGGGAGCGGGTTGTGGTTGGCTACGAGCAGGATGCCCCGACCGGTGGTGAGGCCTTCCAACGCGCCGAAGATGGTGGCATGGCGGATAGCGTGGGGGATGACGCGGGTATCCAGTTCCGACAGGCCGGGCTCGTCGTGACCTCCGCAGGCGCAGCCGCCCGACGCCGGAACTTGGCTTTCGGTGGCAGCCGCGGCTGTGCGGGCGGGAAGGATCGCGGAGAGTGTGAGCGCACCGTTTTGTGCAAGCGCCGGCAGGATAAGCTCGCTGGCCATTTCCACGAAGATGCCCATAGCTTCTTGGAGACGGCCGCTTGCGTGAACCATCGTCACGCCGGATTCCTGAACCTCAAGTTCCTTCGTTGCGGCCACCAGCCTGGTGCTGTGGGTGGCGGCCAGGGAGGCAAGTATTTTGAAGGAATCGTCGGTGTGCTTAGCATTTTGAAAGGCGTCTGCGAATGCAGCAGCCAGCGGAAGAAGCTCCTTTTCGGCGAAGTCCACCAGTGCTCCCTGGTCCGCTTCTACCAGTTCACCACCGGCGGGATTCGTTGCGGACCTAACAAGGTTACTGCCCAGGGTGTGCACCGTTCCAGCGGCTTCAGCCAGGCGGGTACGGGCATCTTCTAGGGACGCAGCTTCTGTAGAAGAGGAAGCGAGAACAAGGTTATTCACGGTCAAAACCTTTCATGACGACACGAATTTATTGCGAATGGCGATTCTCCGACTATATTACTACAATTAATTCCGTGGAAAATAATAGTCTTGTACCGGCGTCATACGGGCCCAAACCTGGTGGGCCGGATGCTGTCGCACCCATGTCAAAGGCGCGTGCTGGCGTGCTTGGGCGACTGCGCAAAATTGAGGGCACGCTCAGCGTGGAACAACTTTCTTTGAAAACGGGGCAACATGCCAACACCGTTAGAGAACATCTCGAAGCCCTTGTAGATGGCGGCTATGCCACCAAAACTGCCGCACCCAGAGAGGGTAGAGGCAGGCCGGCATGGCTGTATAGTCCTGCCGCCGCTGACCCTGTGGGGTATGCGGGACTTGCTGCGGCCCTGGCGCAGCACTTGGCACTGACCAGTGAGGACCCTGCCGCGGAAGGCGAAGCCGCCGGACGTGCTTGGGCGCGGGCCATGCCAGCTTTTGGACCGGGGCCCGTATCCGGAGTTGCTAGTGCAAAAGCCACCAGTAGCAAGGTGGTGGCGGCACTTGAACAAGCAGGGTTTGGTGTGCAGAAAAACCGTAATGGCCGGGAACTTACTCTAACCCGCTGTCCCATCATTGAGGCTGCGCGCGAGAACCCGGAAGTGGTGTGTGCCGTTCACTTGGGGCTTGTCAAAGAGCTAGTGGTGGGCAGTGGGCTGTCAGAGGATCAAATCATGCTTGAGCCTTTTGCCGGACCCGGGATCTGTTCCCTGCAGATGCCTGAAGATGCTGTGGACACTAATGCAACCACCGAAGCGTCCCTGGAATTCTCATGAGCACCACCAAGCCTGCTGGCATGGAACCAGTTCAAGCCGAGCCGGGCACCACGCCCAGCGCACGCAACAAAGCCAGCGCTGCCCGTCCAAACATGCTGCGCCGGCCAGTCTTCCGCATGCTATTTCTACTTCCAGCTGGCGCGGCACTGCTCATTGGTCTCAACGCTGGCTTGCAGTTATTGGGAGCGGACGCGCCACTGAAAATAGATCGCTTCCCGCAAGTTCACGGCATGCTGCTGGTCCTGAGCTTTGTGGGAACAGTCATTGCGCTGGAGCGGTCGGTGGCCCTGAATAAAGCGTGGGGCTATGCCGCCCCGGCTCTGCTTGGTATTGCGGGGCTGTTGCTGATTTCACCGATTGAGTTGTGGATCGGGAAGGTGGTTCTCCTAGCCGGAACCATGGTCATGACGCTTGTCTACATTCCGCTTTGGCGCCGCCAGTATGACAACGTTGTGCTCATCCAAATCCTTGGCGCCGTGGCCGCCGTAGCCGCTGCGGCGCTGTGGCTGCGAGTGCCCGGCATCATGCACCTGCTGCCGTTCTTAATCACGTATGTGGTGCTGACCATTGCCGGGGAACGGTTGGAACTGGCCCGAATCGGCATCGCCAGCCCCCGAGCCGAGCCGCTCCTGCTCGCCGGCGCTTTTGCTCTTCTTGCCGCCACCACCGCAACTCTGCTGTGGCCGGCTGCCGGGTACCCGCTCTACGGCGTATTGCTGCTTGCCCTCGTAGGCTGGCTGACGGGATACGACGCCGCCCGTAAAACCATCCGTTCCCAAGGCCTGCCGCGCTACATTGCCGCGTGTCTGCTGGCAGGCTACCTCTGGTTAGCGGTTGCCGGGGTGGTACTTGCCCTGCATGACGGGCCACTGACCGGAGCCGCCTATGACGTTGCCGTGCATTCAGTGTTCCTTGGTTTCACCATCTCCATGATTATGGCGCACGCACCTGTCATCCTGCCTGCTGTGCTGCGCAAACCGCTGCCTTACACCTCGGGATTCTGGCTTCCTGCGGGACTTTTGCATATTTCCTTGGCGCTGCGTCTGGGATTGGGCGACGGCGCTGGGCTCAACGGCGCGTGGGTCACCGGTGGCGTCCTGAACGTCATATCAATCCTGCTGTTCGCCGTCATGGCGATTTGGCAGGCCACCCATGCGCAGAAGGCAGCAGCGTGAACATCGGCTCCGCACCAACCCCAGACCCCGCCGCCAACAAGAGCGCCAACAAGAACGCCAACAAGTCAGCCGCCAACAAGAGCGCCAACAAGTCAGCTGCCGGTAGGACCCCCATGAATCGGGCATCCTGGCATCTGCGTGCCAACGCCCCGGCTGTCTTCTGGCTGTTAGCCCTAGTGGTGGTGGTGTTATTTCACCGCAATATTGCCGTTTCTGGCTGGCTTATGGTGCATCTGTTGCTGCTGGGGGCGATCACAAACTCCATCCTTGTGTGGAGCTGGCACTTCGCCCAGGCGCTGTTGCGTGGACCGAACCCGGGCAACCGGGGCATGGCGGCGCGCCTGATCGGGTTGAACGTTGCTGTGGCACTTGTGGTGGTGTCGATGGTCCTGAACGTGTGGATTTTCACGCTCGTGGGCAGCATTGGAGTGGGGCTGGCCGTTGCCGCCCACGCGGTGGTTCTGGGGTTGCGTGCCAGAAAGGCGCTGCCCTCCAGGTTTGGGCCTACTGTCTGGTACTACGTAGCCGCGTGCCTGCTGCTGCCGGTGGGTGCCGGGGTGGGTGCTGCGCTCGCATCCGGCATCAGCGGTGAAGCGCATGTGCGTCTATTGCTGGTTCACCTGGTTGTGAACGTGTTGGGCTTTGTGGGGCTAACCGTTCTGGGCACCCTCATGACGCTGCTGCCCACCATGCTGCGCACAAGAGTGGCCGACGGCGCCGAGGCAGTTGCCCGTCATGGCGCGGTTCCGCTGTTGGCCGGCGTGCTGCTCACGGCTGCCGGGGCAGCGGCAGGGGTAGTGTTCCTGTGTTCATTGGGCCTTGCCGTCTACTTAGGTGGGGTTGTGTATATTTGCGTACCTCTTGCGAAAGCGGTGCGAGTGAAACGGCCCGTAAACTTTGCCCCCTTGTCCGCCATCTCCGCCCTGCTTTGGCTGCTGGTTTCACTGGTATGGCTGCTTTTTCTCTCGTTGACATCCGGAGGCTGGGAGGCGTTGCACCGGGGGATCGAGTCCGTGGTCCCGGTTCTCGCCGCCGGATTCGTGGCCCAAGTGTTGGCAGCGGCGCTGACGTACCTGGTACCCGTCGTTTTAGGTGGCGGCCCTGCCAGGCTCAAGCACCGCACGGCAATTTTGGACAAGGCCGGCTGGTTCCGCGTGGTGCTTGCCAATGCCGCGCTGGTGGTGTCGCTGCTTCCGGTGCCCAGCTTGGTGCGCGTAGGGACCACGTTTCTGGTGTTTGGCGCCCTGGTCTGGTTCCTGCCGCTGCTGGGCATGGCGTTATTTAGCAAGGCCCCCGCTGTAGCGAAAGCACAGCCGGAGAAAGCGGCCGCGGGGTTTGACCCAACCCCACGCAAAAGGATAGGCCAGGGCGCAACCGCACTGGCCGTCGTCGTGCTTGTCATGGTGGCAGGAATTGTGGCTGATCCGCAGGCCATGCCAGGATTTGCCTCCGCAGTCCAGGAGCCTGCCGTAACGGCCACGGGCCAAACCACCACGGTGGAGATGACGATGAAGAACATGCGCTTCCATCCGGACAAGGTTGAGGTGCCGGTGGGGAACAAACTGGTCATTAATCTTGTCAACGAAGACAACATGGTGCACGATCTCATTACGGCCGCCGGCACCGAGTCCGGGCGGCTGTACCCGGGGGATAAAACCACAATCGACGCGGGTGTAATTGGGGCCGATGTAGCCGGCTGGTGCAGTGTGGCCGGGCACAAGCAGCAGGGCATGGTGTTTAGCATCGTGGCCACGGGTGGAAGCGGTGCGCCGCCTATTACCCCTGGCGAGAACGCGCCAGGCGGGGGTATGCCTGGTATGCCTGGTATGGATCATGGCGGGGAATCCGGCGACCCAGCTGCCTTTGATTTCATGAAGGAACCTGCCGCGGGCTTCACCGCGCACGACGCCGTGTTGGCGCCACTGCCGTCCGGAACGGTGCATGAGCTGGCCATCAAGGTCACCGAGGAGGAGCGTGAAGTAGCCTCCGGAGTCATGCAAAAGCTGTGGTTATTCAACGGCACCGCCCCGGGCCCAACACTGCGCGGAAAGGTGGGCGATACTTTCAAAATAACGCTCACAAACGACGGTTCCATGGGCCACTCGATCGACTTCCATGCCGGCGCATTGGCCCCCGATCAACCCATGCGCACCATCAACCCGGGGGAGTCACTAACGTACAATTTCACGGCGACCCGCGCCGGAATCTGGCTGTACCACTGCAGTACCATGCCGATGAGCCTGCACATCGCCAATGGCATGTTTGGTGCCGTGATCATCGAGCCACCAAACCTTGCCACAGTGGATAAGGAATACGTGCTCATCCAGTCGGAGATCTACGCCGGAGCCCAAGCGGGGGTGGCGGACTTGGCGAAGATACAGGCTGAAAAACCTGATGCTGTTGTGTTCAACGGCTACGCAAACCAGTACAAGTTCAGGCCATTGCCGGCCAAGGTGGGCGAGCGGGTGCGGATCTGGGTGCTCGACGCCGGACCCAACCGTGCAACGTCCTTCCACGTGGTGGGAGGCCAGTTTGATACGGTCTGGAGCGAGGGCCGGTATTTGATTGACGGCTCCGATCCGACCGCCGGCGCGCAGGTTCTGCCGCTGGCCCCGGCTCAGGGCGGCTTTGTTGAACTAGCCTTCCCCGAGGCCGGAAACTACCCATTTGTTTCGCACAGTATGATCGACGCCGAGCGCGGAGCCATTGGGGTGTTCAAGGTCCAAAAGTGACGCCTGGATTCTGACGTGCCGTGAGGACACCGCCAGAAGACTCACTCCACACAAGTGCCGAGCGCCTCACAATGGGTGCCTGGTCCAGGCTGTTGACCCACTGGGCTTCGTTCAGGTCTAAGTGAAGGTCGGCGATGATCGTGGGCAAGGAAACGCCAAGAATAGTGCCGTCAATAACGATCATGGACAGCCCAGCCGCCAAGACGCCCAGGCCAGCCCATTTATTGTGTGCGGTTCCCACCGGCGAACCGCTTGTATCGCTGCCGCTGTGTGCTCGGCCCGTGTGCTTTTACAGGCACCTATTGACGGTCATGAACAGGCGAGACTAGCTTGGAAGCAGCCGGTATTATCCGCTCTTCGGAATTTCTACACTGTTTTTGTGTTTTGGCGCACGTCCGCCCACCCGTCTTTTCACTCCCCCGTTTAGTGCCCACCAAGGAGATCCAACAATGCCGTTGTACGAGTTCCGTTGTCCCGAAGGCAAGGCGTTTGAAGCGTCATTTTCCATGAGTGAAGCACCCGAGGTGCTGCCGTGTCCCGACTGCGGGGGAGCGTCCCGGCGCCGCATCAGCGCACCGAAACTCTCCATTGCGGGTTCGGCGGAGTTCAAGCTCATCGATGCTAGTAAACGCAGTGCTCACGAGCCGGAAGTGGTCTCCAGCCGCCTGCCATCAACGAACAAACCAGGTGGTACCCGGTATACAAACAACCCGCTGCACCAAAAGCTCCCACGGCCCTAAGCCGCGAAGAGAAGAAGTGATTCCACGAAGAGTTCGTTAGGAGAAATCTAATGCCTGAAGTGTTATTCCCTCTCGATTCAACCAAGAAATTCGAAGATCAACAGAAGCTCGGACACAATAGGTGGCACCCGGAAATTCCTCCCGTGGCAGTGGTTAAGCCCGGAGACGTTTTCCGGGTGGACTGCCGGGAATGGTTTGACGGGGCTATTGTCAATGACGACTCAGCCCAGGATATTCTCAATGCACCATTGTTGACGGTGCATAAACTCTCCGGTCCTTTCGGTATTGAAGGAGCTAAACCCGGGGATTTGCTGGTTGTTGACATTCTCGATGTGGGGCCGATTCCGCAGGAAGATTCGGGGCCGTTGGCCGGACAGGGCTGGGGCTACACAGGCATCTTCTCCAAAAATAATGGAGGTAGTTTCCTTGTTGATCAATTCCCCGATGCCTACAAAGCAATTTGGGACTTTACCGGACAAGTCGCCACCTCCCGGCACGTCCCGGAGGTCCGCTTCGAAGGGTTGATTCACCCTGGCCTGATGGGGACAGCACCCTCTGCCCAGCTGCTGGCTAAATGGAACAAGCGCGAAGGAGATTTGATTGCTACCGACCCGCACCGTATGCCACCGCTGGCGCTACCTCCGGAAGCGGAGCATGCAGTTCTTGGCGGGCTGCCCCGCGATCAATGGGCTCGTGTAGGCGGTGAGGGGGCAAGGACTGCCCCGCCGCGTGAAAATGGCGGAAACCAGGACATCAAGAACCTCTCCAAGGGGTCCAGGATCTTCTACCCAGTATTCGTGGACGGTGCCAATTTCTCGGTTGGAGACCTGCACTTCTCCCAGGGAGATGGCGAGATCACCTTCTGTGGTGCTATTGAAATGGGTGGCTTTGTCGACCTTCGGGTGGACATCATCAAGGGTGGCATGGACACATACGGTGTCAGCGAAAACGCTATCTTCATGCCCGGCCGGGTAGAGCCGGCGTTCAGCGAGTGGCTGGCGTTCTCCGGCACCTCCGTCACCCTTGACGGGGAACAGAGATACCTCGATTCGCACCTGTCGTACCAACGGGCATGCCTGCACGCCATCGATTATCTGGCCAAATTCGGCTACGCACCCGAGCAGTCATACCTACTGTTGGGCGCCGCACCCATCGAGGGCCGGCTTTCCGGGGTGGTGGATATTCCAAACTCGTGCTCCACGGTGTACCTACCCACCGCGATGTTTGATTTCGACGTGCGGCCATCCGCTGCAGGGCCCTATCAGATCAATCCGGGCATGGGCGCACCACGGGCGGCCAATGCCGGGTAGTAATGGTGTGCGCATAACAAGATGAGCGGCTTCTACTTGTGAATGGTGGGCCAGGTACCCTACCTGGCCCACCAACCCCTCCATGGCGATTCAGGCCTGTGGTGTTCCCCTGACGCAGTGTGGAAAAACAGTGTGGAAAATCAGTGTGGATGACGCGCGCCGCGGCGGTATCCTGGGCTCAATGTGCACCTCCGTGGTGGTTCCGGTAAACTTCTGAGGTAAGACCCCCTTGTTCGCTTGGTCAGGTAAGGCGCGCGCTACGCGCCCGCCTTTTCTCCACGTGGTTTCCAAGGGGTATTTTCGTGACCGGACGGTGCACGGCAACAGCCGATTTCGCAGCGCCCGGCTCAACTTATGAGCAAGGGGGAGGGTCCCATGCCAGCAATCGTAATCGTAGGCGCCCAGTGGGGTGACGAAGGTAAAGGCAAGGCCACCGATCTTCTAGGTGGTTTGGTCGACTATGTTGTCAAGCCCAATGGCGGCAACAACGCAGGGCACACAGTAGTTGTAGGCGGTGAGAAGTATGAGCTCAAGCTCCTTCCAGCCGGTATTCTAAGCCCCAATGCAACACCCATCATCGGCAACGGTTGCGTGGTGAACCTTGAAGCCCTATTTGAAGAAATTGAGGGACTGGAAGCGCGCGGGGCGGACACCTCCAAGCTGCGTATTTCAGCCAACGCGCACCTCGTGGCCCCGTACCACCAGGTGTTGGATAAGGTCACGGAACGCTTCCTTGGCAGCCGCGCCATCGGCACAACGGGTCGCGGCATTGGGCCGGCCTACATGGACAAGGTGGCTCGTCTGGGGATCCGCGTTCAAGACCTCTTTGACGAATCGATTTTGCGGCAAAAAGTGGAAGGCTCACTTAAGCAAAAGAATGAACTTCTTGTGAAGGTCTACAACCGCCGCGACGTTGAAGTGGAGGAAGTGGTTGAGTACTTCCTGAGTTTCGCGCAGCGTGTACGTCCTATGGTTATCGACGCAACTTATGTGTTGAATGAGGCGTTGGACCGTGGCGAAGTTGTGCTCATGGAGGGTGGCCAGGCAACCTTCTTGGATGTTGATCATGGCACCTACCCGTTCGTGACCTCATCCAACCCCACAGCGGGAGGTGCAAGCGTTGGCTCAGGCATTGGCCCCACCCGCATCACGCGCGCTGTAGGTATTATCAAGGCCTACACAACGCGGGTTGGCGCCGGCCCGTTCCCCACCGAACTGTTCGATGACATGGGCATCTACCTGCAGAAGACTGGCGGAGAGTTTGGCGTCAATACCGGGCGCCCCCGCCGCTGCGGCTGGTATGACGCCCTCCTTGCCCGCCACGCGTCTCGTGTGAACGGCTTCACCGATTACTTCGTCACCAAGCTGGACGTGCTCACAGGAATCGAACAGATTCCTGTCTGCGTTGCCTATGACGTTGATGGTGTGCGACATGATGAAATGCCCATGACGCAGACTGAGTTTCACCACGCCAAGCCCATTTACGAGTACTTCCCCGGTTGGACCGAGGACATCAGCACGGCACGGACCATGGAAGACTTGCCGGAAAACGCGCGCAGCTACATCCTGGCGCTTGAAGGCATGTCTGGTACCCGGATCTCTGCCATTGGCGTAGGGCCGGATCGGGATCAGACGATTGTCCGGCACGACCTGATCAACGATAAGTAGCCGGTGCCTAAAGAGGGTTGCCCCTAGCTGTACCGAACGCCGGGCAAGGGCGACGTGCGGAACTAAAGTTCCGCGCGTCGTCCTTGCCTTTTTTGCTGTGGTGAAGGATGCAGGGCCGCGGCAGCGGAATCTCGGGCTAGGCTGGTTGGATCAGAAATCCACCGAAAGGACGCATGGCCATGAAAGTCAGTGTTGGACAGTTCAACCCAGGTCCCGATGTCACGGCAAACCTGGATACCATGCGCCGTCTTTCGACAACGGCGGCACAAGAAGGCAGCAAACTCATCCTGTTCCCGGAGGAGGCAATGTTCTCCGTTGGCCGGGTAGTAGGTGATTTTGTGGCTGCAGTTGATGCGAATTGGAGCACATTTGTGCAGGGCCTGTCCATGGTTGCTGCCGAGGTGGGGATCGCCATCATTGCCGGTGGGTATGAATCAAGCGGCGAAAACCGTCCGTACAACACTGTTGTTGCTGTTGGGGATGACGGTGAGATCCTGGGCACCTACCGGAAACTGCACCTGTACGATGCCTTTTCTTACCAGGAATCCACCCGAATCAAGCCTAGCGACAGGGGCATGACGACGGTTGACGTTGGCGGTTTCAAGGTGGGCATCATGACCTGCTACGACATCCGATTCCCGGAACTCGCGCGCGCGCTGGCCGTCTCAGGAGCGGACCTGATCTGTGTCTCGGCTGCCTGGTTCAAGGGTGAACACAAAATCGAGCATTGGGAGACTCTCCTTAAAGCTCGTGCCATCGAAAATACGTGCTGGGTGGCGGCTGCCGGAACATCCAGCAAGCACTGCATCGGGCATTCGGTGATTCTTGACCCTATGGGGATCCCGGCCGACTTCCTCAATGACGAAGATGAAGGCGTAGCGACTACCGATGTTACCCACAGGCGTATTGAAGAAGTTCGAGAGTTCCTGCCCGTATTACTCAACCGCCGATTTGAAAGTAATTCAGTGGTGGTCCCTGCCAGCTGAAACTCGCCGTTGACGCCAGCGACCAGCTGTCATTAGTGTCAAGAGTACGAGCAGGAGGCAATCATGAATGACGAGAAGATTTGGGCAGTGCTGGAAGTGATGTATCCAGGGGCACTTGAAGATGTGCCGTTGGATGGGCAATGGCTCAAGCCACCTTTTGCCGATGATGCATCCGGGCGTGCAATCGTTTGCAACGACGAGGATTTCCAGTTCGTGGTTGTCGATCGCAGCAGCACCGCCCTGATGTATGTCTGTGAAGATGAAGAGACTCTCATCGCCTCTTCTTTGGAAACCTTTCCGGCCATTGTGGCGGCGTGGGCTTCCATTGACAGGGACACTGTTGGGCCGGAAGATGATGAGGACTTTTCCGAGGTAAAAAAATCTTTCCACACCCAATTGCTGGCCCTTGATCCTGGTGCAGCGGCACCCAATGAGTTCTGGGCGGCTTACACGGAAGAGCTCACCAGCACCGATTACGTGGACATTGATGACCTGCCTGAAGAGGACGAAGAGCAAGAAACCGACTCCGGGGACAACGACCGGCCCGGCACGGGTGAATCATTCGTTGACGCCTAAATAAAGAAGCGAAATATTGTTCCTAACCGCGACCGTCACGAACGGACTGAGGCGACCACTGCGGTTACGCTTCAGATATGGCACACATCAATGACCCGGAGCTGATCCGTACACTTATGACCACCCCGGGGCGCTGGGCCGTGGTGGGACTTTCCAATAATCCTCAGCGTGCTGCTTTCGAGGTGGCCCGCTTTCTGCAGCGGGACCTTGGCCAGGAGATTATTCCCGTGAGCTTAAAGGGTGATGACGTCCATGGTGCACAGGGCTATAAAACACTCGCCGCAGTGCCAGGGAGCATTGATGTGGTTGATTGCTTTGTGAATTCTTCCCGAGTGGGGGAGGTTGTGGATCAGGCTATAGCCGTGGGTGCCAAAGCGGTTTGGCTTCAGCTGGGTGTGGTTGATGAGGCTGCCGCCGCGCGGGCAACCGCAGCCGGACTAGACGTGGTTATGGACACCTGTCCCAAAATTGAAGCCGGACCCCTGGGGCTTTAACCTCAAAGTCCACTCCCGTCATGCATCTTTGCAGGCAGTACCCCCACGCGCCCATACCCAGCCCGAAAAGAAGACATGCCACGCCATCTTCACCAATCCCGCCGCCTCAACCGCGTGATCGGTTCGCTGAGTATTGCCTTCGTCCTGTTTCTGGCCGCAGTGGGCGTTTGGTACGTGCTCACCACCTCCGCAAACTCCACAGCGGCGTCTCCGGCGGCAGCGCTCTCTCCTGCCCCAACCCCGGCGAGAGAAACTCCTTGGGCACCTGCGCGGGCTTCAACACCGTCCGCACCTGTTCCGACCCCTGACGCTAGCCCGGCCACAGGACATGCCGATACTCTTGACGGATTGATTCCGGACTACGTGCTGCCGCCCATCGAAAACGGGATGGTCCCTGTACTGACCAAAATTCCGACAGCACAGAAGGTGGTGTTTCTGACCCTTGATGATGGAGCTGTGAGGCGGGACTCGGATCTGTTGCTGCTTGAAGAGGAACGCATCAAAGCGTCGCTGTTTTTGGCACACACTTTCATTGCCTCGGACCCGGCTTTTTACCATAAGTATATGGCGGGCGGACACCTGGTTGAGAACCACAGCATGAGCCACAATTTGGGATTCATCAACTTGAGCTACGAACAGCAGAAGGCTGAAATCTGTGGCATGGCCGACTTTGCGGAAAAACAGTACGGCCGGCGTCCGGTCCTTTTCCGGCCACCCGGGGGACCCTACACTCAGGCAACACGACAAGCAGCAGCTGCGTGCGGCATGAAAGCGATCGTGGACTGGGAAAGCAAGGCAAATGCGGGGGGAATGGATTATCAAGTGGGAGCGGCGCTGCGACCGGGTGAGATTGTGCTGATGCATTTCCGCCCAGAGTTCCCTGCTGACCTGGCTGCTTTTGTGAAAGCACAGAAGGCGGCAGGTCTGAAGGTTGTGCTGCTGGAGGACTATTTGGGTGTGAAGTAACTTTCCGCCCCGTAGCCCGGAAGTGGACGAGCGGTGACCCTCGCCAAGCTGTAGCGTTAGATCCATGACGGCAATTATTTACTACACTGCGGCAACGTTGAACGGCTTTTTGGCTGATTCAAACCATTCACTGGAGTGGCTTTTTGCTGTGGATGAAACGGATGGGCCGGACCTTGCCGCGTTCATGGACACGGTGGGTGTTTTCGTTGAGGGAGCATCAACTTACGAATGGGTCTTAGCGGCTGAGAACCTGATTGCAGAACCGCAAAAGTGGCAGCAATATTACGGCAGGAAACCCACCTACGTCTTCACTAGCCGCACGTTGCCCGTGCCCGAGGGAGCCGACGTTCGCTTCGTTAACGGTCCTGTGGCTCACGTGCTGGCGGAGATCAAGGACGCTGCGCGGGAGAAGAACGTTTGGGTTGTAGGAGGAGGAGACGTGGCCGGTCAGTTCCTTGACTGCGATGCTTTAGATGAAATCACTCTCACAGTGGCTCCGGCGGCACTGGTTGCGGGGATGCCGTTGCTACCCAGGACACTCGGTGCCGAGCGGCTCAAGCTCCGTAGCGTCAGCCAACAAGGCGAATTCGCCGTCCTGAACTATGAGGTCCGTCCTGGCGTAAATGGGGCCCAGCCATGAGTATCAGTGTGGATATCTTGCGTGCTGCAGCTCTGGCTCTGACGGGTGCATATGAAGACTTCCCGTTTGGGCCGGAAATTAGTGTTTTTAAGGTCAAGGCGCCAAGCGGGGATCGCCCAGGAAAAGTGTTTGCGTTAGGTGATCTAGAGGGTGAGCCGTTGCGCATCAGCTACAAATGCGATCCTGAGCTGGCCCCAGTGCTGCGTGCGGCGAATCCCGGAATTACCGGTGCGTACCATATGAACAAAAGGCATTGGAACTCCGTGGATACCTCGTTGGTGGAGACCCAAATGGTCCTGGACATGCTGGAGGATTCTTACGATCTGGTGGTGGATGGCTTGTCCAAGAAGCAACAAGTTTCGTTGAAATGGAGTGCGCGTGTCGGAAAAAACTATTCCTAGTTTGAACTACCCATACCTTGGATTGACCCGTTTGGCGGCACAAAAAAGTGTTGGCGAAATGGAATGGCCGCAGGGCTTTGACCACGTCGATAAGACTATGGCGGTTGGAGCGGGATCCGAGGCTTACACAGCGCTGGCCGAGGGCATCATGACCTGGGAGATTCAACGGCGTTCCGGTCTGCAAGTCTCGGCACCGCCGCGGGCGGTAGTTGGTGCCCGCGTTGTCAGTGGGTTTGGGGTGGGCAGACTCCGGCTTCCGGCACCCTGCGAAGTGGTCTGGGCGCTGGAATCCAAGACGCTCTCTGGGCCCGACGGCAGTGAGGTTCAGATGACAGGTTTTGGGTATGGCACTTTGCCTGGGCATCCGGCGTTGGGCGAGGAGGCGTTCATCGCGATGAAAGCCTCTGATGGTCGCGTGTTCTTTAGATTGTTGGCTTTCAGTAAGCCTGCAGGGTTTATCTACGCCTTGGGCGCCCCTGTTACAAAACTCGCCCAAGCCGGTGTTAGCCGGTCGTATCAAAAGGCCGCACGCACACTAGCAGGAGGTTTTTAGCCACAACTGGGCCCCTCGAAGTTGGGGAACTAGCCGAAGTATTTCGGCAGGGTGCCCTCGTGTGCTTCGCGGAGTTCGTCCAGTGAAGCACTGAACAGGCCCTGTATGTCCAGGGCTTCACCAGCGGCGTCAACAACACCAATGCGTGCAACCGGGAAGTTCCGGGCAGTGCACATGTCGTTGAAACGCACTTCTTCGCTGCGTGGAACCGCCACAATGGCGCGTCCCTGTGATTCGGAGAAGAGCAGGGTGAATGCGTCGACGCCGTCACGGGCGCCTACTTCATCCAGGGCCACGCGGGCACCGGTGTTAAAGCGCAGCGCCGACTCAACCAAGGCTGCGGCAAGGCCGCCTTCGGAGAGGTCGTGGGCTGAATCGATCATGCCGTCACGGGAGGCGTTGATTAGAATCGCACCCAGTTCGCGTTCGCGCTCAAGATTCACAGCCGGCGGGAGCCCGCCCAAGTGCCCGCGCAAGTTGGCCCATTCGGAACCGTCCAGGTCATTTGCGGTGTTACCCAGCAGATAAATTGCCTGGCCATCCTCAGTCCAGCCCGACGGCGTGCGGCGGGCAACGTCGTCGAACTTGCCCAACACGGCTACCACGGGGGTGGGGTGGATGGGTATGGAGCCAGTCTGGTTGTAGAGCGAAACGTTGCCGCCGGTGACCGGGATGCCAAGCACCATGCAGGCGTCGGAGAGGCCCCGGATGGCTTCGGCCAGCTGCCACATAACATCGGAGTCCTCTGGGGAGCCGAAGTTCAAGCAGTCGCTGACAGCCATGGGGATGGCGCCGGAGGTGGCAACGTTGCGGTAAGCCTCAGCCAGGGCAAGCTGGGCACCGTGGTACGGGTCAAGGAAGGTGTACCGGCCGTTGGCGTCGGTGGCCAGGGCAACACCCAGACCGGTCTGCTCATCAACACGGATCACACCGGCGTCGTCCGGAAATGCCATGGAGGTGTTGCCGCCCACGTAGCGATCGTACTGGTTGGTGATCCAGTCTTTCGAGCACAGGTTGGGGGAGGAAATGAGTTCTAAGATGGCAGCTTTGAGTTCCCCCGGTGTGGCGGGGCGGCCAGCGTCCTGAACTGACCCGGTAAAGGTGTCAGCCTGCAGAGCATCCTGCCATTCCGGACGGGCATAGGGGCGGTCGTACACAGGACCGTCGTGGGCCACCGTGCGGGGATCGACGTCGACAATGACCGCGCCGTCCCACTTGATGATTAACCGGCCCGTGTCGGTGACTTCGCCAAGCCAGGAGTACTCCACGGCCCACTTATCCATGGCCGCTTCAAATGCGGCAACGTTCTCCGGTGAGACAACAGCCATCATGCGTTCCTGAGACTCTGACATGAGGATTTCACCAGGTGTCAGGGAAGGATCGCGCAGCAATACGCTAGTCAGCTCAACTTCCATGCCGCCGTCGCCGTTGGAGGCCAGTTCACTGGTGGCGCAGGAAATACCAGCGGCGCCCAAGTCCTGGATACCTTCAACCAAGGATCCCTTAAACAGTTCCAGGCAGCATTCAATGAGGACCTTCTCGGCGAAGGGGTCACCGACCTGAACGGCCGGGCGCTTGGAGGGCTTGGTGTCATCGAAGGACTCTGAAGACAGGATCGAGGCCCCGCCAATGCCGTCGCCACCTGTGCGTGCGCCAAAGAGCACCACTTTATTGCCCTTACCGGAGGCATTAGCCAGGCGAATATCCTCGTGGCGCATGACGCCAACGGCCAGCGCATTAACTAGAGGATTGCCCTGGTAAATAGAATCAAAGACCATTTCGCCGCCAATATTCGGCAGGCCTAGCGAGTTGCCGTACCCTCCGATTCCAGCCACTGCACCGTGCATAACCCGGGCTGTGTCCGGGTGGTCAATGGCGCCAAAACGTAGCGGATCCATGACAGCCACCGGGCGTGCACCCATGGAAATGATGTCGCGGACAATGCCGCCAATGCCAGTAGCTGCGCCTTGGTAGGGCTCAATCATTGATGGTGAGTTGTGGGATTCAATTTTGAACGTCACCGCCCAGCCGTCGCCCAAGTTGGTGACGCCGGCGTTTTCGCCAATCCCCACCAGCATGTCTTTCTTCATCTCCGGCGTCACCTTTTCGCCGAACTGCCGGAGATGATTCTTGGAAGACTTGTAGGAGCAGTGCTCGCTCCACATGACCGAGTACATGGCTAGTTCCGCGGCGGTGGGGCGTCGCCCCAGAACTTTCACGACGTCGTCGAACTCGTTTTGCTTCAGACCAAGCTCGGCCCAGGGAAGCTCAACCTCGGGGGTGTTGGCCGCATTTTCAACTGTGTCGATGTTGAATTTTTTTGCGGACTCTGTTGAAATCTCGCTCATTTACTTATCTCCCAGAAGTGTGTTCAGCACTGAGGTGAAGAAACCTAAGCCGTCGGTGCCGGTGTGGCCGGGGCCGTACCCTTGTTCAACGGCGTGTTCCGGGTGCGGCATCAGGCCCACCACGTTCCCTGCCGCATTGGTGATCCCGGCAATGTCGCGTCGGGAACCGTTGGGATTGCCGCCCAGGTAACGAAAGGCCACCCGGCCCTCAGCTTCGAGGGCGTCAAGAGTTTTCTCATCCGCAATGTACTGACCGTCCTGGTTCTTCAGGACAATCGTGATCTCTTGGCCTGCGGAGTAAGCGTTTGTCCACGCAGTGGTGTTGTTCTCAACGCGCAGTACCTGGTCCCGGCACAGGAACTTCAGGTGGTCGTTCTTAATCATGGAGCCGGGCAGCAAATGTGCCTCGGTTAGGATCTGGAAACCATTGCAAATACCCAAAACTGGCAACTTGGCCTCGGAATTGGCGGCATCAATGATCTTGGACATCAACGGAGCGAAGCGGGAGATTGCACCGGCGCGCAGGTAGTCACCGTAGGAGAAACCGCCAGGAATGATGACAGCATCAACGTTCGCCAAGACGGTGTCGCCATGCCAAAGATCGACGGCGGTTGCACCGGAAAGACGCACAGCTCGTGTCGCGTCGCGGTCATCAAGGGTGCCGGGGAAAGTGACGACACCGATGCGGGCTCCCGCCAGCCGGGAGTCGAGGGGAGCCTCTGTGGCTGCGCCAATCAGGGGAGTTTCGCTCATAGTTAGTCCGCCACAACTTCAACGTTGACTACGTCTTCGATGACTGGGTTGGACAGCATGGTCTCAGCGGCTTCCTTGGCCTGGGCCAGGATCTCGTCGGTGACCTCGCCATCAACGAAAAGTTCAAAACGCTTACCTTGACGGACAGCGGAGAATGCGGTGAAGCCCAATCGGGGAAGTGCGCCAACAATGGCTTTTCCCTGCGGGTCCAGAATTTCGGGCTTGAGCATAACGTCGACAACGATCCGGGGCATCGAAGGATCTCCTGGTGATTAAGAGGGGTGGCCGCGGAGGTGCCGTCTTACGCCGTCATA
The DNA here is from genome assembly GCF_030063205.1 of Arthrobacter antibioticus. Classification (GTDB taxonomy): domain Bacteria; phylum Actinomycetota; class Actinomycetes; order Actinomycetales; family Micrococcaceae; genus Specibacter. The sequence goes on from NZ_JASISQ010000002.1 coordinate 292,184, forward strand.
TCAGTTCGGTGACAGTGACCTGAACCAGTGAAAGTAGCGCTCCGCGAGCTTGCCGTTCCATTCTACGCAAGTGTTTGCGAACTGTGGAATTGCGGTAGTTTCGGCAGCTTTTTGACCCCCGAATTCAGAGATTTCGCTTAGTTTCTTTGCAGGGCTGCCAAGGCGGCACGGAGCCGTTCACGCAGCACCGCAGCCTCGGCACTAAAAGCCCGTTGATGAGCCACGTAATCAGCCTTACCCGCAACAGTCTCAATCTGGATGGGCGGGTAGCCCCATTCGGCAAGGTCGTAGGGAGAGGCGCGCATGTCCATGGCCCGGATGCGCCAGGACAATTCAAAACAGTCCATGACCAGCTCACTAGGCAGGGCGGGCGTGAGCTTATAGGCCCACTTATACAAGTCCATGTTTGCATGCAGGCAGCCTGGTTGCTCCAGCTCGCGCTGATTTTCCCGCGTGGGGGTGAGCTCGTTGCGTCCCGAAGCCGCCGGGGTGTAGAAACGGTACGCATCAAAGTGGGTGCAGCGGATCTTGTTGGTTTCAATGACCTCATCAGTGCCATCAGAGCCTAGCCGCAGCTGCAAATATTCATGCCGCACGGCGGTGGCTTCCTGCTTGTAAACCATGGCCCATTCATGCAGACCAAAGCAGCCGAACTGTGCTGGCCGGCCCCCGGTTCGGCTTAGGATGATCTCGGCAAAATCCACGGCGTCCTTGCGCTCGTGCAGGAACTTTTCAAGATCAAGAACGACGGCGGGAGTCTCGCTGGGTGCCCCGGCAAGCTTCCTTTCACCCTCATTTGCAGCACGGTAGAACTTCCACGCAAGACGCTCAGCCGCTGCTGAACCGGTGAGAACCACACCAGTGCCCGGGTGCCAACGCGAAAGTTGACCGGGTTTTTGGGTGTAGTAAGTGAAGAGGAAATCCTCCACGGGGTGCTTTTGATTCGTGGAGCGGCGGGCCAAATATGGTGCGGCATAGCGGTTCACCCGGTTTTGGTGGGCTGCGGCCAAGGTCAGCCACGTGGGCTCGGCCAACAGTTGCGGGGCGGAGGTCATGCTTCTAATTATCCTTTATAGCTGGGGCGTTTGGGGCCGCGGTAGTCACCAGGGGCGGGCTCCCGGCGTCGTCGATGTGAGTGGCCGCTTCGATCAGCGCCACCATGCTCTGGTGTAAGGCGAGGGCACTCTCACGGTCCAGACCAAGGCGCTCCATCATGGTGCCGGGCACCGAGAGCGCCTGCTGGCGCAGCGCGGCACCTTTCGGGGTGAGGTCAACGGCTAAGGCCCGTTCGTCAGCGCGATCGCGCGTGCGTGTGAGAAGGCCAATGATCTCCAGCCGCTTCAGCAGTGGGGAGAGGGTAGCCGGTTCCAACAGCAGGGCGTGGCTAATGTCTTTTACGCGGCGCGGGGTTTTCTCCCAAAGTGTGAGCATCACTAAATATTGCGGGTGGGTCAGCTGCATTTCAGAGAGTACCGGCTTGTAGGCGGCGATGACACTTCGGGAGGCGACGCTGAGCCCAAAGCACAATTGGCGCTCAAGTAACAGGTCATTCTCTAGGGCGCTCATGGGGATACTCCATCATTTAGTTAGTGCACTAACTAACAGGCTACTATGAACGTTACAGCCTTTTTCAACCGGGTCGCGGAACTTATTTGTCCCCGCACAGCAAGGAAAGTTCAGATGCCAAAGTCTCGCCTTGTGCACAAATTCATGCGTTTTACAGGGCTCTTGCGCTACATTCTAGGTCCGGCAAATAGTAGCCCCGTAGACCATGAGATGACGCCCCAGAACAAGGTTTTGCTCGCCAGTCAACAGGCAGCAGCCGCACAATTTGTGGTCCTGAAGCGGGTCGATGGCAGCAGTTACCTTGTCGCCAGGGACCCGCAGGATCAGTCCCTGCGCTAGCCGGTCCGGCAGAAGTCCTCCCCTTATTCTATCGGTGCTTTTAAACGGTTTTAAGCGTAGAATTGGGGGACTCTGAGCTTAGAAACTTGCTCCACGAAGAGGGTGTTGATGATGAGAAATTCGGAGACGTTCGTCAATAAATTCATGCATGCCACCGACCAGTTCCAAAAGGTCTTCGGTCCCGCGGACCAAGGCGATATGGATTCGCCGGTAGTCCATCGCCACGACCAGTTTGAAGACAGCAGTGACGAGCAACTAACGCACTACGATGAGCATACGAATTCACAAGGTGAGCACTACGCGGAGCGCAAAGGCGAGGCGGTAGCAGGCGCTGAAGAACGCTAAGGAAATTAATGGGCAGCTTGGATTAGTAGACGGTCTTGCGGAGGTTGGCCCGCCAAGTGTCGAAGGGAGCCACCGCGTTTCCTGTTTCGGGAGCAGCGTTCGGCGCCTTGGCAAGTTGCGCTGCCTTGGTCAGTTATTGAGAGGGGACTGCTAGCTTGTTCATTGCGTGGATCCTTGTGCTCGGCGGGTGGGATTACTTTACTGCAATGATCCCTTGAATCCAGGCATAATGAGGGAGTTCATCTCCAGATACTGCAGTGCAGCTATTTACAGTGCAAGACTATGAAGTATAGATTATTGGGATTTGGCTCACATAATCTGCGACGTCGAAGAAGCCGGAGCACGCAAATGCACACACCCGAACCCTCAGCGGCAACAGAAGTAACATTCATCATCAATGGTTCCGAACGCCCATTCGGTCAGCGCGGCGTGCACACCACGGCACTGGAGTGGCTGCGTGAGAACCGTCTGACAGGTGCCAAAGAAGGGTGCGCCGAAGGTGAATGTGGCGCTTGCGCGATTCTTGTCGCCCAGACCGACCGTTCAGAGGGAACTCATTGGAGCGCTATTAACTCCTGTCTGGTGCCCATGGCGGCCCTGGATGGGCAAGAACTGGTGACCAGCGAAGGGCTAGGAACACCGGAGCAACTCCATCCTGTTCAGGAAGCACTGGCGTTAGCTGGTGGCTCCCAATGCGGATACTGCACTCCCGGTTTTGTGTGTGCTATGGCGTCGGAGTTCTACCGAAAAGACCGTGAGCCGCTGCCTGAGCTGGCGCAGAAATGCACCCATGGTGAAGTAGGCGCCAATGGATTCGATCTTCATTCACTGAGCGGCAACCTTTGCCGCTGTACTGGATACCGCCCCATCCGCGACGCAGCCTATTCCTTAGGTGAGCCGGGCGATGAGGCATTGGCGCGGCGAAGAGATGCGCCTGCTCCTGAGTACCGAGAAACCAATCTAAGGCGCTCTGATGGACAGTTTGTTCGTGCCACTACCCTAGCTAGAGCCGTGGAGCTACTGGCGGCAAACCCCGGCGCGGTCCTCGTGGCGGGGAGCACCGATTGGGGTGTTGAGGTAAACCTCCGTGCCCGCCGTGCACCCATGGTCATTGCCATCGATCGAATCCCCGAACTGGACTCAATCGTGGTGGGCGAGCACCTAATCGAGATCGGCGCTGCTGTTGCGCTCAGCGAGATCGAACGGGTACTCAATGGAAAAGTTCCTTTGTTGGCGCAACTCATTGTGCAATTCGCGTCCCCGTTGATTCGTCACCGGGCCACCATCGGTGGCAATCTCGGAACAGCTTCTCCCATCGGTGATTGCGCTCCTGCCTTGCTTGCCTTGGACGCGGAGGTGGTGCTTGCCTCGAGTAACGCGGAAAGAACCCTTCCCCTGGCCGAGTACTTCACTGGCTACCGCACAACTGTTAAGGAACCGGGGGAGCTCATTAGATCCGTGCGTATTCCGCTGCCACTTTCACCCCTGACGGTGTTCCAAAAGATCGCCAAACGCCGCTTTGATGACATCTCCAGCGTTGCTGTGGCCTTTAGTCTGGACATAGAAGAGAACATGGTCCGTAAGGCGCGGATCGGTCTCGGCGGTGTCGCCGCCACACCGCTGCGTGCCTACGCAACAGAGGAGTTCCTGGTTGGGCAGCGCTGGAATCGTGAAACCGTGGCCCGTGCTGCGGCGGTTTTGGGAGCAGAAGGCACCCCGATGAGCGATCACCGGGCCAGTGCCTCCTACCGCTCAATCATGCTCTCGAATGCTCTTATCAAACTACATACGCAGAACACCCTGATTGTGGAGGCGTTGTCGTGAGCCATCTTTCAGCCCGTCCGCCCACCCCCGTTGTGGGTGAAGCAGTGCCCCACGAGAGTGCCCGTCTTCACGTGAGCGGGCAGGCGCTCTACACCGACGACTTAGCTCAACGTACTCACGATGCACTCACCGCGTGGCCTGTGCAATCACCCCATGCCCATGCGCGGATCCGTTCGATCAACACCACAGCGGCGCTGGCGGTTCCCGGCGTCGTCCGTGTCCTGAGTGCAGCGGATGTGCCAGGTATCAACGATTGCGGCATCAAAAATGACGAGCCACTCTTCCCTTCGGAAGCCATGTACCACGGTCACGCCATAGCGTGGGTGCTAGGGGAGGACCTAGATGCTGCCCGTGCAGGTGCCGCCGCCGTCGTGGTTGACTACCAGCCACTGCCTGCCCTGATAAGTGTTGCGGAGGCCATCGAAGCGAAGTCGTTTCAGGGGATGTCCAGGACGGTGAGCCGCGGGGATGTGGACACGGCCTTTGCGCAGGCCGCCCACATTTTTTCTGGTGTCACCGAGTTTGCCGGCCAGGAACACTTCTATTTGGAGACCCAGGCATCCTTGGCCACAGTGGATGAGGGTGGCCAGATTTTTGTTCAAAGCAGTACCCAGCATCCCTCGGAAACCCAGGAAATCCTTGCCCACGTGCTGGGCCGGTCCAATCATGAGATCACGGTTCAGAGCCTTCGCATGGGTGGCGGGTTTGGTGGGAAGGAAATGCAATCGCACGGATTTGCTGCCATTGCCGCTCTTGGCACCTTACTCACCGGCCGGCCGGTTCGTGTCCGTCTGAACCGTACCCTGGACATGACGATGACCGGCAAACGGCACGGCTTCCATACCTCCTGGGAGGCCGGCTTCTCGGAGGACGGGAAGTTGCTGGCGCTGAAGGCGATGCTCACCGCGGACGGCGGCTGGTGCCTGGACATGTCCGAGGCCGTGTTGGCGCGGGCGCTTTGCCACGTGGACAACAACTATTTCATTCCCAACGTCCACGTCGATGGTCGGGTGGCCAAGACCAATAAAACCTCCCAAACAGCTTTCCGCGGTTTTGGCGGTCCCCAGGGCATGCTGATGATTGAGGATATTCTGGGCCGCAGCGCGCCCCTTTTGGGCATGGCTCCGGAGGATTTACGGCGCAAGAACTTCTACCGCGACGGCGAAAACACACCCTACGGGATGCCGGTGCGCCATGCCGAACGCGTCACCACGCTTTGGGAACAAGTGCTTCAGCGAAGCAATTTCACGCAACGGCGGCGGGAAGTTGATGCGTTCAACGCCGCGAACCCCCACACCAAACGCGGTTTGGCTATCACGCCGGTAAAGTTTGGAATCTCCTTCAACCTGGTTGCATTCAACCAGGCTGGCGCGCTGGTGCACGTCTACAAAGACGGCTCCGTGCTGATCAGCCACGGCGGAACCGAAATGGGTCAGGGCCTCCACACTAAAATGCTGCAAGTGGCAGCAACCTCCTTGGGAATACCGCTAACTAGCGTGCGGCTGGCACCGACCCGCACTGACAAAGTACCCAACACCTCTGCCACCGCTGCCAGTTCGGGAACTGACCTCAACGGCGGCGCGGTCAAAAATGCCTGCGAGCAAATCATCGAGCGGATCTCCGGCATCGCCGCGGGCATGCTCGGGGCCTCGGGCGCCGATGTGCGCTTCAGCAATGGACTTGTCACCGCTTTGGGGGTCCACGACCGCAGTTTTACGTTTGCAGAAGTGGTCATGAAGTCCTATCTGCAGAGGGTGCAATTGTGGGCTGCGGGTTACTACCGTACCGAAGGCCTGCATTGGAACCCGGAACTGATGCAGGGCGAACCCTTCAAATACTTTGCCGGTGGAGCATCTGCCACCGAGGTGGAGGTGGACGGGTTTACCGGGGCGTACAAAACCCGGAGGGTGGATATTGTCCATGATGCGGGGGATTCATTGTCCCCAATAATCGATGTGGGTCAGGTTGAAGGAGGCTACGTTCAAGGCGTGGGGTGGCTGACGTTGGAGGATCTGCGCTGGGATGAAAGCGACGGACCCACTCGTGGCAAGTTGCTGACTCAGTCGGCTAGTACGTACAAGCTTCCAAGCTTCTCGGAGATGCCTGCAGAGTTCAACGTGCAGCTGATGGAACACGCAGCGGAGGAAGGGGCCATCTACGGTTCGAAGGCGGTGGGGGAGCCGCCCTTTATGCTCGCTTTTAGCGCCCGGGAAGCTCTTCGTGATGCTGTCGCAGCGTTCGGCCCGAAGAACCGCTGTGTGGAATTGGCATCCCCGGCCACCCCGGAAGCCGTCTTTTGGGCTGTTCACGACTCCTGCAAAGCAGCAGCGGAATCCGCCCAAGTGGAATCCTGCCAAGTGGAATCCGCCCAAGCGACAACGCCTGCGTCAGCAAGCGTGGGAGCCCCGAGGTAGGCGTGGATTGGCTCGCAGCACTAGTCCACCTCCGCGAACACAATGAGATCGGGGTGCTCGCCACACTCGCGCACGTGCGCGGCCATGCGCCTCGCAACGCCGGGGCCAAGATGGTTCTCTCGGCCACGAGGAGTTGGGGAACCATTGGGGGAGGTAACTTCGAGGCTAGCGTGATCGACAGGGCTCTGGAACTCATGGCTGCGGGATCCCATGGCTCAGAGTTCATGACCTTTGCCCTCAACGACAAGGTGGCCAGCGTACATGGAGTCCAGTGCTGCGGTGGAGAGGTAAACGTATTGCTAGAAGTGCTTAACCCGCGCAGGACAGTGGCAATATTCGGGATGGGCCATGTTGGTTATGAAATCGCCCATATTCTAGCCAGGCAGCCAGTGAATTTAGTTCTTGTGGATTCACGCGAAGCCGAACTATCGCCCGTTCGTCTAGAACCGCTTATGAGTGGAGAAGCACATATTAGTGTGCGCCACGAGCCGGCCCCCGAAGTGGTGATCAGGGACCTTCCGGCAGGAGCCACACTTCTAGTGCTCACACATGATCACAGTGAGGACCTCATGCTGTGCGAGGCTGCGTTACGCACCGAACCCTTTTATATAGGACTCATTGGGTCCCGCAGCAAATGGTTGCACTTTCGTCAAAAACTGCGGGAGGAAGGTTACGAAGAATCCGAGATTAAGCGGATCACTTCCCCCATCGGCGACGCCACCATAACCGGTAAGGACCCAGTCAGCATTGCCATCGGCGTTGCATCGGATCTATTAGTCCGCTGGGAAAAAGCCAACGCCGATACCTGAATGAATGCTAAAAGGTCTTAGTTTTATGCAGCCTTAGCGGCCCGTACCGCCATAGATCGTTGCCTCATCTTCACTGTCCAAACCAAAGACGTGGTGCACTGCGCGTACCGCGACGTCGAGCAGATCAGCGCGCGTCACCACGGAGATGCGAATCTCGGACGTGGAGATCAAATCGATGTTCACACCGGCGTCGGACAGAGCCTTGAAGAAGTTATAAGAGACGCCAGGATTCGATCGCATGCCTGCACCGATGAGGGAGAGCTTGCCGATCTTGTCATCGTAAAGAAGGTCTTCAAAACCAACTTCTTCCTGCTGGGCACGCAGGGCGTTGAGCGCATCTTCGCCTTCAACCATGGGCAGTGTGAAAGAAATATCTGTTTTACCGGAACCGCGGGTTGAAATGTTCTGCACGATCATATCGATGTTTGTGTGGGCGCCTGCAATGATGCCGAAGATCATTGCCGCCTTGCCCGGAATATCCGGTACGCCAACAACGGTGACTTTGCCTTCGGACCGGTCGTGGGCAACGCCGGAGATGATTGGCTGCTCCAAGGCAACTCCCTCTGAAATCTTGATTTTGTCGTTTGGACTGGGCAGAACCCACGTTCCCTCATTGTCGCTGAAGGATGAGCGCACATGGATGGGCAGTCCAAAACGCCGGGCGTATTCCACACAGCGAAGGTGCAGGATCTTGGCACCAGAGGCAGCCATTTCCAACATTTCTTCACTGGAGATCTTGTTGATTTTTTGAGCGGTGGGAACCACGCGGGGATCAGCGGTGTAAATCCCGTCAACATCTGTGTAAATTTCGCACACATCAGCGTTCAGCGCGGCAGCCAGGGCAACTGCCGTGGTGTCAGAGCCGCCGCGGCCCATGGTGGTGATCTCATGGGTGGTGCGGCTCATGCCCTGGAAACCGGCCACAATGGCCACTTTGCCCTTATCCAATGCCGTGCGTACGCGGTGCGGATCAACGTCAATGATGCGGGCTTTGCCGTGGATGCCGTCGGTGATCATGCCAGCCTGGCTGCCAGTGAATGACTGTGCAACCCCGCCTTGTGCGCTGATACCCATGGCCAACAATGCCATCGAAATACGTTCGCCGGCTGTCATCAACATGTCCAGCTCGCGAGCCGGAGGGTGTTCGGAAACCTGTGCCGCAAGATCCAACAGTTCATCGGTTGTATCGCCCATGGCAGAAACAACCACCACAACTTCATGTCCTGCGGCTTGAGTGCTGACAACTCTACGTGCCACGCGAAGGATGCCCTCGGCGTCGGACACGGAAGATCCGCCGTACTTTTGAACAATCAGGCTCATGGGTGCTCACTCATTGACTTACCTAACGCAACACTAGGAGAGAAAAAATTTGCTGCCAATCACGCCGGAGCCGCGCCAACGCGCTGGATAGGTGCGGCATCATCAGCGCGGGAGGCAGTCTAAAGCAGTTTAGCGCGGAGCCGGGGCAACGCAGAATTTGTGTGTCCACATGTTGATACTTTACCTCCGGCTCTATCTCCAAACAGCTTTGTTGCCAGAACGCAGAAGATCAGTCGGTGGGATGAGGTATTGCCTACACACCCCGCCGTAGGCTGATTCATATCCGCAACTGCGGCCCATAGGGGGAGGGAATCCATGACAGAGCAGCATCAATCCAGCCAAGATCCACCGGTGAACCATGTTCACAGGACTGTTCCACCAGGGATGTTCAATGGGCTTTGTGCCACCGGAGTCTCGCGCAGCTTTGGTGAGGTTCACGCCGTCGTAGACATGGATCTTAAAGCCCCGGCAGGCCAGGTAACAGCCCTCATTGGACCAAACGGTGCCGGCAAGACAACACTGCTGCTAATGCTGGCAACACTGCTGGCCCCGGACACTGGCAGTATTAGTGTCGCGGGCATCGACCCGGTCAAAGATCCCAGTGCTGCCAGGGCAAAAATTGGTTGGATGCCGGATACTTTGGGTGTGTGGGAAGCCCTGACAGCTCGGGAGATTCTGGGCACCATGGCCAAGTTCTACCAGTTGCCCAAGGCCCAGATCCCGGTGCGTGTGGCGGAACTGCTTGAGCTGGTAAATCTTTCCTCGTTGGCGGACCAAAAAGCCCGGGTACTCTCGCGCGGACAACAGCAACGTTTGAGCCTGGCTCGCGCGTTGATTCATGATCCCCAAGTTTTATTGCTGGATGAACCGGCCTCGGGTTTGGACCCGGGGTCGCGCATAGCGCTACGAAATATTCTGCGTCAGCTTGCCGCTCAAGGGAAAGTTGTTGTGGTTTCATCCCACGTACTTGCCGAACTTGATGAAATTGCTGACGGGGCCGTATTCGTCAACCAGGGCCGAACAGTGATGACGCAGTCCGTTGAACAAGCGTTCGTGCAGGGCCGGAACTACTCTATTGCTGCTCTTGATCCGGATAAGTTGGCAGCCGAGCTCACCTCATTGGGCGTAAGTTTTTCGGCGGGAACAGGGCGCCGAGTTTCGGTCACAGTGAATGCAGAATCGGAACGGCACGCGGCCCAGCTACTGAGAGATTTGGTGGTGGCAGGTGTGGATGTATGTTCCTTCGCCCCTGCAACAGGGGCCCTGGAAGAGACATACATGAGCATGAAGGTGGATCAGCCATGAGCGTGAAACAATATTCTTCAGGTGTCTCTGCCGTGGTGGGCATGGAATTGCGGCAGCGACTGCGTTCTCGCGGCTGGTACATCATGCTGGTTATTTGGTTTGGGCTCATCTGGTTGGTGACAGCACTGACCTGGATCAGCTGGAAGGCGCAGTCAGATTACAACTTTGATCCCGGGTTTGGCAGGGGGAGCCCGGGACCGTTGATCTTTGAAGCCGTTTTGGCGTTTGTTTTACTCTTTGGATTATTGGTGGCACCGGCATTTTCGGCCAATGCCATCAGTGGCGATCGATCCGCTGGCACCTTGGCCATCATGCAGGTGACGTTGTTAAAGCCAGGTCAACTGATATGGGGTAAGTTTCTCGCCTCGTGGATTGCCGCACTGGCATTTTTGCTGGTGAGCGTACCGTTCTTGATCTTCGGCATTGCACAAGGTGGTGTGAGCGTTGGTTATATTTTGGTGGGCCTACTCATGCTCGCCTGTGAACTAGGGGTTGTATGTGCCCTGGGAGTGGGTATTTCGGCACTGGCCACCCGGCCACTTTTCTCAATTGTGGTGACTTATTTGGTGGTGGCTGCGCTGGCCTTCGGCACGCTCATCGCCTTCGGGCTTGGCATGATGCTCAGCAACGGAACCGTGCAGGTAAACCAGAGCTACTACAAAAATATGGAGATGTATCAGGGCTCGGAGGGATTCGAGGCGGAATCTGATCGGGAATATAAGGACGATGAGATGTACCCCGCACCTCCCAACCCCAAGGACATCACCGATGAAAATCAGGAGTATGCCTGTTTTGGTCCTTTGGTGGAACAGCAGGCACCTCGCTCGGAAAGGGTGGCCTGGATGTTAGGCATGAATCCGTTCGTGGTGGTAGCAGATGCCATTCCCTACCCGAATACAAACGACTCGATGCAACAGGGCAGCTCAAGTGGAATGTTCGAGATGATCAGTCAAGGTGCCCGCTACGTCCAGGCAGGCCCCGAGTCCACGTATCAGTGTGCCAATGGCAAGGTCGCGGCACCGTATCTCACCAAGCAGGCGCCGCTGTGGCCATTAGGACTGGGATTGCAACTGTTGGTGACGGCGGGAGTGTTGGCACTGGGGTGGCGTTCACTGCGCACACCGGCAGGGAAACTGCCCAAAGGGACCCGCGTGGCCTGATCCGTGCCCTGCGAGCCCCCGACGCTGCGCGAGTTGCCACTTATGGCGCCCAAACACACGTTTTGGGGGCCATAAGTGGCAACTCGGTGCGGAACAGAGCCGGTAGCGGGGCCTTAGACGGAAACCGAGGTGCGTGGCGCGCGCATTAGCACCGCTTCCTCTGGAATCTGACGGATGGCACCCTTGTCGGCGCTGGTAGCCATAGAGGCATAGGCCTTCAACGCAGCAGAGACCTGGCGAACACGTCCCACGGGCTGGTAGCCCGTGGTTGCCTCGAGTATTTCCCGGCGGGCGTTGAGTTCGCCGTCGTCGACCAGCAGTTCCATGGAGCGGTTCGGAATATCGATCCGGATGCGGTCACCGTCCTGCACCAAGGCGATGGTTCCTCCGGCCGCGGCCTCGGGGGAGACGTGGCCAATTGAGAGCCCGGAGGTGCCGCCGGAGAAACGGCCGTCGGTGATGAGTGCACAGACCTTGCCCAGGCCCAAGCCCTTCAAGAACGAGGTGGGATAGAGCATCTCCTGCATACCGGGGCCGCCGCGCGGGCCCTCATAACGGATGACTACCACGTCTCCTGCCTTGACAATCTTGCTGAGAATCTTTTCCACGGCTTCGTCCTGGGATTCGCACACCACAGCCGGTCCCTCAAACGTCCAGATGGACTCGTCAACACCGGCTGTCTTGACCACGGCGCCATCTATGGCGATATTTCCGCGTAGCACCCCCAGGCCGCCGTCCTTGGAGAAGGCGTGCTCCACATCGTGCAGGCACCCTTCCACAGGGTCGGTGTCCAGGGAAGTCCACTCGGCGGATTGTGAGAATGCGGTGGAGGAGCGTTGGCCTCCCGGTGCCGCGGTCCACAAGGCAAGGGCCGCGTCGGTGGCTTTCCCGCCGCGGATGTCCCAGTCATCAAGCCATCCCGTAAGGTCCTTTGAGTGGACCGAGTTGACGTTCGTGTGGAGCAGCCCGCCGCGGTTGAGCTCACCCAAAAGGGCGGGGATGCCGCCGGCCCGGTGGACGTCCTCCATGTAGAAGGTTTTGTCCCCTGCCACGTTCGGGGCTACTTTTGCCAAGCACGGGACCACCCGTGACTTCGCGTCGATGTCGTCAAGATCGTATTTCAGCCCGGCCTCCTGCGCTGCGGCCAGCAAGTGCAGGATCGTGTTGGTGGAGCCACCCATGGCGATGTCCAAAGCCATGGCGTTATCGAAGGCTTCGAAGCTGGCGATCGAACGCGGCAGGACGGACTCGTCGTCGTCCTCATAGTAGCGTTTGGCGATCGCCACGGCGGTGGCACCGGCACGCTCGTACAGTTCCTTGCGTGCGGTGTGGGTGGCCAGCAGTGAGCCGTTGCCGGGCAATGACAGCCCAATGGCTTCGGTGAGGCAGTTCATGGAGTTGGCCGTGAACATCCCTGAGCAGGAGCCGCAGGTGGGGCACGCGTTGGCCTCGATGAGGTCAATGTCTTCATCGGAAATGGAGGAGTCCACGGCGTCGGAAATGGCGTTGACCAGATCCAGGGTGCGGATGGAACCGTCGGTCATGGTGACCCGTCCAGCTTCCATGGGACCGCCGCTGACAAAAACGGTGGGAATGTTCAGGCGCAGAGCAGCCATGAGCATGCCGGGGGTGATCTTGTCGCAGTTGGAGATGCAGACCAGCACGTCGGCGCAGTGCGCATTGACCATGTATTCAACGGAGTCGGCAATGAGGTCGCGGGAGGGAAGAGAGTAGAGCATGCCTCCGTGGCCCATGGCGATGCCGTCATCCACGGCGATGGTGTTGAACTCGCGGGCAATGGCGCCGGCTTCGTGAATGGCGTCGGAAACGATCCGGCCAACAGGGGCGAGGTGGGTGTGGCCGGGGACAAACTCGGTGAAGGAGTTTGCGACGGCCACGATCGGCTTGCCGATGTCCGCTTTGGCAACGCCGGAGGCCATCATGAGGGCGCGGGCGCCTGCCATGTTGCGGCCGTGGGTGACTGTTCTTGAACGTAATGGGGGCATAAGAATAGTTAAGCAGCTTTAGTGGCCGCTCCGGAAGACGGTGCTGCTACTAGTAGTGGCAGTGCTAGATTTGTTCAAATGAATGAAGAACGACGGCGTGAGCTGGGTCAGTTTCTCCGGGACCGCCGCGGGGCGTTAGTCCGTGCGGAGCATGGCTTGCCACCTATAGGACGAAGCCGCATGATGGGCTTGAGGCGCGAAGAGATTGCCGCTTTCTCTGCCGTTAGTGTGACTTGGTACACCTGGTTGGAGCAGGGGCGGGACATTAATGCTTCCCGCCAAGTCCTTGAATCTGTTGGCCGGGTACTCCGACTCAGCACGGCTGAGGCGGCCTATGTTCTGGCGCTGGGAGGCCACGTAGCCGAACCAGCCACTGGAACTGTCATAGAGTCTGTGCCCCCACATCTGCAGGCCCTGTTAGATGCTTGGGATTTTCCGGCCTTTGCGGTGGCCCCTGGGTGGGGGATCGCTGGATGGAATCACGCCTACGAATGCCTATATTCACGTATTTCGGAGGTTGCCCCTGAGCAGCGGAACCTGTTGTGGCTGATTTTCACTGATCCGGCTTTGCATCGAATGCTGCCGGACTGGGACGTTACCTCACAACATTTCGTCGCAGAATTCCGGGCAGAGGCCGGACCCCGGCTGGGCTCGATGACACATGCCGTTATTGTGGCGAAGTTGCAGGCGGCCAGCCCTGAATTTGCACAAATTTGGGCCCGCCATAGCGTGAAAGGGTTCGCTTCGCGGCAACGCGTGTTTGTGCACCCGGTTGTTGGCGAACTGGTTTTTGACCAGCACCGGCTGGTGCCTTCCGACGTTCCAGATCTGCATTTTGTCTTGTACGTGCCCACCGCCGGTACACCCACAAAACAGCGGCTTGCGGAGGTGGCTGAATCTACGCCGAAACGCTAGCCGGTGCGGGTCCGCAACCTTTAGGTGAGAGCGTTGCGACGGCCTTCAAAGGCACGGCCAAGCGTGACCTCATCCGCGTATTCCAAGTCTCCGCCCACAGGTAGACCGGAGGCCAGCCGGGTCACTGCGATGCCGATGGTTTTGAGCATGCGCGAGAGGTAAGTGGCCGTGGCCTCGCCTTCGAGGTTGGGGTCGGTAGCGATAATGATTTCCTGAATCTGGCTGTCGTTCAGGCGCGTCAGTAGTTCGCGGATGCGCAGCTGGTCAGGACCAATACCCGCTATTGGATTAATTGAGCCCCCCAGCACGTGGTACCGGCCGCGGAAGGCCCTGGTCCGTTCCACTGCAAGGACGTCTTTAGATTCCTCCACCACACAAATAATGGTCGGATCCCGGCGCGAATCACGGCAGATATTGCACAGTTCGGACTCGGTGACATTGAAGCATACGGTGCAGAACTTTACGCGTTCCTTGACAGTCACGATCGACTTAACCAAGCGTTGCATATCCTCGGCGTCGGCCTCCAGAATATGGAAAGCAAGCCGCTGGGCAGATTTAGGCCCGATTCCAGGCAAACGCCCCAGCTCATCGATAAGCTCTTGAACTGCTCCCTCGTACACAATGCCTCTTGTCTATTGGTTCAAAATCTATGGTTTCACAATGTTAGTCGCAGGTTAGTCGCAGTGCCGTGTTTGGTCAGTTTGACGGGTTCAACTGCCGCTCTTCGATCAATACTCCGCCTAGAATACGCTCAACCGCGGCTTGACCCACCACTCCGGATTCCTCCAGTGTCACGTCGTCAGGACTTGGAACGTCCTCAACATACGGCTTGGGGGCTGCCAGTGATGGCGCCTGTGCGCGAGCAGCCTGAGCTTCGGTGCTGTTGGAGAGACGATGGTACATGCTCTGTTTGGCGCCAGTCTGGGCGGCACTATTAGATGCCTCCTTCGGCGCCGGAGCCTCCTGCTGCTGCGCCGTATCCGTTTCCACGGGGCTTATTTCCACGGGGCTTGCCGGGACGCTCACTGTGGCAACAGTTGGATACGTGGTGGAAGCACCCAGCGGCGAGCTGATTGTTTCCTGTGCCGTGTTGAAACCAGGCGCTTGCGGTGGTGTAGTTTCCGTTATGGAGCTTGAGGCTCCTGGGGATTCTTCAGCTACTTCTGCAGATGCCGCTTCGTCCTTAGCTGTGTCTAATCCTGCTTCTGAAGCTGCATTTGACCCTGTGCTTAACCCTGTGTTTCCGCCTTGACCGGCATCGCTACTGGAATCTTGGCCGGCTCCTTTGGTGGTTCCTTGTGCCCAGTCCGGGGCGTTGGAAATGGAACCCCACCCCGGATCGGCAACATTCTGCCGGCTTGTTTGGCCCAGCGAGGCGCTCCAATCCGGTTGGGCAGGCTGGTTCCCCTGCTGGTCTGAGCGCTGGGCAATTTGTTCAGCCAGCATGGCGCTGCGTCTGGGCGCCTCAGCTTCCATCGGAGCCGCACTCACTGGTGCAGCGGCAGGGGTATCCCAGCCCGTGGTCCACGCCGAAATGGGTGAAACCTTTGGTGGTGAATAGGCGGGGACGGGTGTCTTTTCGCTAGCCGGTTGTTCTTCTGAGCGCGACCCGGTGGATGTTTCCTGGGCTGGTTGCTGGTGGCTTCCGGCCTCAGGTTGGGTTGCTGAGGGATCGTAGGGGTCAGCTGGAGCATAATCAGCCGGCGGGTAGGAATCCGGATGGGGTTCGTCCCAAAGATCGCTTGGCTCAGTGGGCCCGTCCCACGGCGCCTGGGCGAGGGTAGGCTTTTGAGTTCCAGGAGAAGGCTGGGTTTCAGCGGATTCGCCAGGCTGCGGCTGTTTTTGCGCGGGGTTGGCATCAGTTGGTTCAGCAATGGGTAAACCCCAAGAGTCTCGCCGCACTGGAGCCGGGGCGGCGGTGGGGCGTTCTTGCTGTGCAGCTACATTCTCCGGCGCTGTGGCATTGCCATGATCCCCTTCACGTTCCTGTGAAGGGTTACCGGGTTGAACTTTTGGGTTTGGCTCAGCGCTCGCTCTCGTAGCGGGGGCTTCGCCGTCGGCGGGCAATATCTGTACGCTCATGCCAAGCACCTGGTTGATGGCCTGTTGCAAGTTTTCCAGGTGGCCGTTGTTGCTGAACGTTTCGATGAGACCAGATGAGGGCAGGCCGACGCGGAGTTCCCGTCCGTCAAATACTTGTGGCACAACGTTTTGATTCACCATGGCCCAGGACGCCATACGGATGCTGCGCAGGGCTCCCAAAATTTCCGGCCAGGCCCGACGAATGACTTCAATGCCTGATGAGCCAGTGCTCACAGCACCGGCTGATTCATTGCTGGCTGAACCTTGGCCGGGTGCAGCGGGAGCCGTATTTACAGTGGGCGCGGTAGCGCCAGTGCTTGCTTTAGTAGCAGCAGTAGTAGGTGCGTCGGGCTCTTGTGCGCTACTTTGCGGCGTTGTAGCTTTTTGATTCTCAGCAGGTGTTGGCAGATCATCCCACGTGGGCGCCGTTTGGGCTGCTGCTGGTTCCTGCTGAGGGGGGGCTTGTGCAGGGGTCTGCGGTTGGTTCGCGGTAGTTGCCCAATCCTGCGCGGGAGCAGCGGCGGGTGCTCGGCGTGCCGCAACTTCGGCCCCGGCAGCCTCTTTTGCCCGTGCCAGCTGTGCACGTACGGCAGCCAACCCGCCACCTGAGGTGTCGCCAGCAGGATCGGCGGGGAACGGCGTCGAACTTTGAGGGGCAAAATGTTCGGGGGCAGGGGTCTGTGCGGGCTGGGCTGCTTGGGCAGCCCCAGCGCCCGGATTGCCTGCTGGAGCCGCAGTGGGGGTTCCGGCGTAGTTAAGGCGACGTTCCAACTGGTCAAGTCGGGTTGCCATGCCTCGAACGGAGGAGTCAGTTCCGGGCAGCAGAAGACGTGCGCCTAATAGTTCAAGGTGCAGGCGTGGCGATGTTGCGCCAGTCATTTCGTTGAAGGCCGCGTTGGTAACGTCCGCAGCCCGGGAAAGTTCAGCGGCACCTAATTGGGCTGCCTGTGTTTGCATGCGGGCAATGAGCTCATCGGGTGTGCCGCGCAAAATGGCGTGGGCACTTTCCGGCATGGCCTGAACAATGATGAGATCACGGAAACGTTCGAGGAGGTCTTCCACGAAACGACGGGGATCGTGACCGGTTTGCACAACCCTATCCACCGACTTGAACACGGTGGCGGAGTCGCTGGCGGCCAACGCCTCAACAACATCATCGAGCAGCGAGGAGTGGGTGTAGCCAAGCAGGTCGATTGCTAGATCGTAGTCAAGACCGGCCGCTCCGGCCCCAGCCATCAACTGGTCAAGAACTGAAAGGGAATCGCGCACTGAACCGCCACCGGCGCGGACAACAAGGGATAAGACACCGGGGGCAACAGCAACCTGCTCTTGTTCGCACAGTTGTGCCAAATAAGCCATCAACGGCTCGGGTGGCACCAGCCGGAAAGGATAATGGTGCGTGCGGGAGCGGATGGTGCCAATCACCTTGTCAGGTTCGGTGGTGGCAAAGATGAACTTGATGTGCTCCGGCGGTTCTTCAACGATCTTTAGCAGGGCGTTGAAGCCGGCAGATGTGACCATATGGGCTTCGTCAATGATGAAGATTTTATAGCGGTCACGGATGGGGGCAAACGTGGCGCGTTCACGCAGATCGCGCGCATCGTCAACGCCACCGTGGCTGGCGGCATCAATTTCTATAACGTCCAGGGAGCCGGAGCCTCCGCGCGCAAGCTCCACGCAGCTATCGCATTCACCGCAAGGATTCGCCGTGGGGCCCTTGGCGCAGTTCAGGCAGCGGGCAAGAATTCGGGCCGATGTGGTTTTTCCGCAACCGCGTGGGCCTGAAAACAAGTAGGCGTGGTTGACTCGGTTCTTCTCCAGGGCAGCCATTAGGGGACCCGTGACGTGTTCCTGACCGATGACTGTGGCAAACGAATCGGGACGGTACCGGCGATACAGGGCTGTTGGTGCACTCACAGTTGATACCCTATCTAATCTGCCTGACAAAATGCCGGTCGGAGCCGCAGACTGGGCAAATTTGGGGATAAGTTTTTGGGAAAAGTAAAGACCCCTCATGCACCCGCCAGAGCCCGCTTACCCTTGCTACCTTCCGGTCCTGGGGGAGTTCACAGGGTGACGCCACATGAGGGGCCGAAAAACAGCCTACCCGACTGTTGCGATGCGTGCGAATCCAGCTGCAACTAGGAAGGCGTATCAATTCCTTGCCCGCGGTGGTAGCTTCACCTCATAGGGGCACCGATGCCATTGCCAACCCGGTCCCGCAACGTTTGGCCCCTGCGTTGCTTGGGCCACTGTAGGGAGCGGACCGCCATGTTGACTTATGGTTTCTTTGAATGGATTTTCTGGGTGCTGGCTTTTTGCACGGGAATTTTGGCGCTGGCACGTATTGAAGTGTTTTCAACCCACTCCTCTCAGCGTGTTCATCGCCATTCAGGTCAGCAGATACTCCTGTGGATCATGACCATAGCGTTTGCGCTCTCAGGTTTTGTCACAGCAGCGCTGGCTATGCGGGCTGGGTACTGATTTCGGCCACGAATGGGTGAAGTGAGTGCTGTCGAAACTCGTTGTTACGTCTAAACGTCGCATTAGTGACGGGCGAATATGACAATCTTGTAAAGTTGGATAGGTGTTGTAGAGGCGGCGGAGCACCGCTGACTGCGACGCTTGGGTGCCTTGCGTGCCCGATCCTGCTGCATGGTCTGCCTTTGGCATTGACCGCTAGGGGGGAATGAGGGCGGTGGGGCTTGAACGGGGCCGTATTGCCCTTATTTCTTGCCATCACCAAAAAGAGCCCGCTTCGATTCGTGACTTGGGTACTTTGTCAGGTACTCTTGAACCTGCTGTGTTTCGCACAGCAAGCTGGAGGATTCGCCTAGCGGCCTATGGCGCACGCCTGGAACGCGTGTTGGGTTAACGCCCTCGGGGGTTCAAATCCCCCATCCTCCGCCAGCGGAAGACCTGGAATCATAAAGATTCCGGGTCTTCTTTCGTTTAACCACACACCCCTGAGACGCTCGCTCACTCCACGTCCTGTTTTGCGAAACGCTCGCTCATCCACGTGAGCGAGCGTCAGCTGAAACACAACGTGGACTGAGCGAGCGTCAGCTGAAACACAACGTGGAGTGAGCGAGCGTCAGAAAAAAACGGACGTGGAGTGAGCGAGCGATGGTTAGTGGGGCAGGGCGTCCAACCAAAATTGCAGGAACGCAGCCCCGGCAAAGTCGTTGATCACCTCGTCACCAAGCCTCAGATCAGCGGCAGTCATAATGGGGTAGGGCTTGGCGGGAACGCCCTCAGCCGGCCGTACATCCACATGTTTGACCTGGTGATCCTGATGGTGGAGCCAGTCGGCCATGGCGTAGTCCGTGCGGGAATCGCCCACCGTGCGCCAGGCCTGGGGAATAATGCCTTGAGCTGCCAGCAGTTCAACTGCGCGGCTGGCCCCCAGATCCTTACCCAAACGCACTGACTCTATATCTGTGGAAATAATCGACGGATCAACGCGGTAATCAATACGGCCCGTTGACGCCGGCGCCCGGTGCTCAAGGCGCACAGCACCCAAGTCGTGGGTCGCCAGCAAAGCCAGCGCATCGGCGTCGAACGCTTCTTGCTGGGTCAAGTAGCCGCTGCTGTCCACGTCAACGTGCTGCTCTACGGAGACCATGGCCCGTTTGGTCTCGTCAAAGAACATGTGGCTGGCATATTTGGCGGCCACAAGATCTCGAATCTCATCGCCAAATGCTGCGGGCATCACAAGGGAATCATCCACGTGAACTGGACCCGAACCCTCGGGGGTGAAACTAAACCACACAGCACCCTTTTCGCAGATGGCATGCACCACGGAGCCTGCCGGTAGCCCGGCAACAAGCATCGGCGCCATGAGTTGCTCGGCGATGAATGCATCAGATCGTCCGGTGTTGAAGACCACCGGGATGCCTCGACGGACCAGCTCAATCAGGTTAGTGATGATCTCAGGTGACACCCGGCGGTTCACTGGGCTGGCTAGCGGGCCGTCCACATCAAGGAGCAAGGCAAGCGGAGGTTGCAATAAAGTCATGGATCCATGATCCCAGCGCTGCGTGCGGAAGACCAGTTTCGGTAACCTTTTGGCAACACACTCCGCGGTTCGATGGCACGACAGTTCCTTTAGGGACGTGAAGTCCCTAGTCTGAAGAGGTGATCTTCAAAGCTGTTGGCGACAAACGCCCGTACCCAGACCATGGCTACATAACGCCCAAAGACTGGGCGGGTGTTGCGCCGCGCCAGGTCAGGTTGGCTGAACTTGTCACTACCAAAGCACAGTTGGACCTTGAAGCGCTTCTGGCCGAGGACTCCACATTTTTTGGCGACTTATTCCCGCACGTAGTGCAATGGCGCGACACGCTGTACCTGGAGGACGGACTGCATCGAGCTGTCCGTACCGCCCTGCACCAGCGCACCATCCTGCACGCCCGAGTTTTGGTGATTGATGACTAGGCGCCCGGAGGAACCGCCCAAGAGCTCTTCCTCCGCACCCGACTCTGTCGATGAGGTCCTCTTGACCCCACGTGAAAAGCGAAGAGTGGTTCGAGAAGCGCGCCGGCAAGCCCTTGACGCCGCCTATGAGCTACGCATGAAACGTAAAAGGGCCAAGGACGGGACGTCGTGGCGTGGGCATCATATTGTTGACTCGCAGGGACTTGCCGAAGCTTTCCCGGATCCCGAAACACCGGAAATCTCTTCCAGCACGGTGCGGCGTCGCATCACCCACGGCGTCACTTTGGTGCTGCTGATAGCGCTGGTGGTAGCCGCCGTCGTACTAGTGGGTATGGTGCAAAGGGGGGAGCTCGTACTGAAATTGGGGGCCGACAAACCCACCCCGACGCCGGAAATTTGCCCCGCTGAAACACTTGACTACCCCGCCAATAAAACCGTCACAGTGAACGTTTATAACGGCGGGAGCATCGAAGGTAAAGCCGGCCAGGTGGCGAAGGAGCTGACGAAGCGCGGTTATCCCGTCAAGGCGATCGAGAATAAGTCCACGGACTATGCCTCGCCGACGGTTGTTATTTCAGGATCTAGCGGCCATGCCGCGGCCTTTAATATGCAGCGAAACTTCCCCAACTCCGAATATGTCCAAGATGACCGTGCGGACGGCACTGTCGATGTGATTGTGACAGGCCTGTTCAACGGACTTGTGGCCCCGCCCAAAGTGGATCAAACCCCGGGAGCTCTCTCTTGCCCGCGGCTCAGCCCACCACCCAGCCCACCGCCCAGCGAACCGGCGGTCACCGCGCCAATTGGCGGATAGTCAGGCTGCCCTAGCCGCTCTGGCCCCAGCTGAGCGCTAGAAAACGCCGCTAAGCAAGAACGGTTGGTCGGCCTTGCTCATCGAAAGTAGCGCCAACGCCCGCTTGGATAAACCTCACCGCCGCGGCAATGTTCTCTTCATCGGGGATCTCGGTGTTGCGCCGTGAAGCACTGGCTGTCAATGAACCGTGGATGAGCTGCACCAACCCTTCAACGTCAGCCTCCGGCAGGAAGCCTTGATCCATGCCCGTGCGCAGAATGTCTATTAGCAAGGTGTTAAGTTCGCCAACATGGACACCTAATTTTGCAAAGGACTCACTGGAGAGCACCGAGCGCATGGCTGGGCCCGGCGGGAGGTGCCGGCGGGTGAGATCCTCAAGCTGCGCGCGCACGTAGACGGACAAGCGGTCCACGGGATTCGCCAGACCATCCAACCTGGCCTTTAGATCGGTAACAAATTTGCCGGTTTCATCCAGTGCGTAAGCCACCAAAAGCTGTTCAAGGTCGGCAAAATAGTTATAGACGGCGGTTCTACCCACGCCCGCTGTCCTGGCCACATCAGTCATTGTCAGGCCCGGAAGGCCGTGCGTAAACAGGAGCTCGCCGAAAGCGTCGAGGATCTTACGCTGCGTTTGGGCGCGCTGTGCCGCGTTCGTGGGGGCGGCTATTCGAGGCATGCTGACAGTTTACCGGCAATTCGTCAGTAAAAGTGCACGGGTGGGTTTACGGTGGGTTTCACCGCTGGATTGCGGCGCGCCGAATCCCCAGAACGCGCACGACGGCGTTGCTCACGTGCCGCTCGAACGGCAGTTCCGCCGTGGTCATGACCGAGGCTGCCAGTGCCTTGTCAATGCACTTTGCCACCAGCCGCTCCGGGATGTGCAAGGCGCGGCCAAAACGGAGCCAGTCATTGCGATCCAATCCGGTGCGACTGCCCGCACTGCCTCCCACGGGTAGTGCCATACCAGGGTCACGGGAGGGGTCCCCGTCAGTCAGGTCGGTCAGGATGCCTCCGGGAACCCCGGCGGCGAACCCCTGCTCAATCTCCGCCGCCAGTGTGCACTGTAAATCGTAGGCAGGAGCTATAAACCATTCACCATTGGGATGCTGAAGCACGGAAATATTCTTGGCATGCAGATCACCATTGCCCGTCAACCAGGCAAAAAGAAACTGCAGAAAAATGTTCCGCGCCGCTAAGCCGCGAGCCGCACACATGCTTACTGCAGTGGCAGCAACTGCTTCACTGGGTACCGAATATTTTCTGCTTGGCCCCAAACCCATTAGTTGGGCACAATCCTCAACCGCCAACGAGCCAACCGGTGACCTATCAAAACGTGAGACGAGCAACGCGGCTTGACCAACGCCGTCGAACACCAAACGGGCATCCGCCACGGGGATTGAAAGTGCCCTGGCCTTGTTCAATAGCATGAACTCCGTTTCCACCTGGCGGGTGTGGCTTCCATCGTTGAACTTCAGGAGATAGGCGCGGGTGGGGTCCTTGTCGTGACGGTATGAGGCCGTGACCTTGTTTTGGGCACCTGCCAAAGCGGAGCGGTCCACCGGTCCGCTCTCCGCGCAAAAGTCAGCAAAACGAACGTTGTCCATCGATTTGTCCACCGTCAGCAGTGCCGGAATGCGCTCGGGTTTGGTGGCAGCCGGAACGATTTGGACATCGCCCACGGGATTTTCACCCGCGGCAAGAAGCAGTGAGAATTCATCGGTGAGGGTGGTTTTTGCGGCCCACCGCAGTTTGGCCAGGCGCGCACCTTCTGGCAGGAGGCCGGCGAAGAATGCCGGCACGTTACCGGGGCCGAATGTCACTGGGACGTCAAGGACCGGCAGGGTGGAGGCGATCGCTGTGCCGCCGTCGCTGAGGTAACCGGGCAGGTAGGAAAATACAACACCCAGACTGGGGTAGCGGGTCAATGTTGCCGCCGCTTGGCCCTTCTTATAAATTACTGCCTGAGAAACGGTTTTGGCATCTTCAGGATTCTTCATGAACCAGACACTTTCAAACTCAAGCTCATCCCCAGCGCCGATGCCACAGCAGTGAGGATGTCCAACCGCACGGTTGCCCGGCCATTTTCCAGGTCGCTAAGTACTCGCGTGGAGATGTCGGCCAGGTCAGCTGTTTCGTTTTGTGTCAGGTGCAACGATTTGCGCCTAGCCCGGAGGGTAGTGCCCAGATCGGTGGCATCCATGTGTGGTCCGGCTCTTTCCTGGTGGGTCTAGCGAGTCTGGCGGGTCTATGGTGCGTGCACTGTGCCCGTTGGCACCATCCTATGTGGCAAGCCACGATTTTCTGCACGATCTTACCGAAAATGTTTGTCTTGCATCGTGAGTACATAAGCGAAGCCGGCTCGGGATTGGCTAGGGTGGGGCAGTGAACAACTTTCTGGTGAAGAGGCCATGGACAGGGCGCATCGGTGCGCTTTTGGGCATTCTACTCATGGCCCTGAGTCTGCGCCCGGCCGTATCCGTGGTTCCTCCGCTGCTGGGGGAACTGGGCGGCGAACTTGATTTTGACGCCAGCAGCACGGGTCTGCTCGCCATGTTGCCGCCGCTCATGTTCGCCGTCTTTGGTCTGAGCACGCCTGTGCTGATTCGTCGGTTTGGGCTTGAAAAAGTTCTAGTTGCGTCCATACTGCTCGCCATGGGCGGGCAGTTGGTCCGTGCCCTCACAGTTGATGTCTGGTCCTTCCTGTCTCTCACGGCAGTGGTCATGGCCGGGTATGGGATTGGCAACGTGGTGCTGCCACCACTGGTTAAGAAGTACTTCCCTGACCGCGTGGGTATCTTGACCGCCGGGTACGTGACGCTTTTAGCTGTTGGCACTGCCATCAGCCCGCAACTTGCCGTACCCGTTGCTGCCGGAAGTAATTGGCGGGTCTCCGTGGGGATGTGGGCCTCGATGAGTTTTCTGGTCCTGCTGCCATGGGTTAGCCAATTCCTGCGGGACCGAAAGCAGAAGAACCGTATCGCTAGTGATGGACGGGACGACGCCGGAGCTCCCGCCCATCTGGGCGCGGCCAGCCTCAACAACGCCGCTGCTGACAACGCCGCTGCATACAACGCCGCTGCCAACAACAAGGCAGAAATTCCCAAGCTCAGGCCATGGCGTTCGCCGGTTGCGTGGGGCCTAGCTATCTTTCTGGCTGGAAATTCCGCTCAAACCTACGTCTATTTCACTTGGTTGCCGCCATATCTCTCCAGCCAAGGTCTGGACTCGTCGACCGCGGGCACCGCGCTGGCATATTTCGCTATTGTGGGTCTGCCCGTGAGCTTGTTGGTGCCGTTGTGGGTTCCTCGATTGAAAAACCCGATTGTGGCTGTCAGTGTCTTCGCGGTGTGTTGGTGCATCGGTCACGTTGGTCTCTACCTGGCCCCAATGGACGGCACGTGGTTGTGGGTTACCTTTGCCGGCTTGGGGCAGGGCACCTTTGCCACCGCTTTGCTGATGGTCAATTTGCGCTCGCGGACCACTCACGGCTCATCGGTGCTCTCCGGTTTTAGCCAAGGCATCGGCTATGCCGGGGCGGGTATTGCGCCGCTTTTCTTTGGCTCCATGCATGACACGACAGGTTCTTGGGCGGGATCATTCGCCATGCTTGGCATTTGCTTGGTCGTCATGATGGCCGGTGCAGTGATGATAAATGCCAAACGTTACATCGAGGATTCAGAAGAGCAACCTAGCGTTCCTGATGCCACAGGACATGGAGTGAAGCTCGCGGACTAAAGGGCAGCCGCTGCCCCTGGTGCACGGCAGCATGCTAGAAGCTTGACGAGCTGCCAGAGCCAGAGAAGCTGCCGCCGCTGGATCCATAGCCTGTACTGCTGCCGGAACTGGCGTCGCTGCGTGCGGTATCGACGTTTCTTTGGGCTGTGATGTAGCCGCTGTTGAAGGAATGCACTGAATAGAAACTGTTCCAGCCGTAGATGGAGCCAAAGATGGTGGCTTGAGACATGCTGATGTCATCTCGGCGGCTGCGCTCCATGGCAGCACGCATTTTTTCCTTCTCGGAACTGGTTTTTGCGTACTTACCGATCATCAGCTCCGAATGTTGTTGCAGTAGCACCGTCAGCTCCGCGCGCATTTCTTTGAGACGGTCCAACGCCGCTTCGGGGGAGATGAGTCTTGATTGGAAATCTCCACCAAGCTGTTCAAGATCATGAGATCTCTGGGCGTGTAGTGACGCCAGTGCCTCTGTTGTTGCCAAACCCTGCGCTTCAGGTTGGGCGATCAATGCAGTGAGTTGCTCCATATCATCCATCAAGGGCCGTACTTGCCGCTCCCAGGCGCTTTCCCAGCCGGAATACCTGTTCAGGAGAGTGTTGGTATCAGCAATCACATCGTCCAAGTTATCCAGTTCCTGCGCAAGTTCGGCATAGCGGGCCACGATCTTGACGTTGCGGCCCTTCGACATGTCCTTATCAGTGAAGGAATGGACACGTTGATTCAGTTCGCCGGCTTCGTGATAACGCGTGCTGAAAGTGCGGTATTTTTCCAGCACCAGTGAGCCGTATGTGGAGGACTCCGGAATAGTTTTAGCATTGAGCTCCGTGACATCCAGGGCCAGACTGACACTGGAAAAAGCGGCATCACCGCGTTTAAGATGCTCGCCAGCCTTCTTCCGGTTATTCCGGCGAATGATCAGCACAGTGCCAAAGCCCAGAGCCGCAAGACCACCTGTGACGCTTGCGGTGATGATGAATGCTGCCGATAGATACCAGGGCTGGTTGATCAGCGAAGCACCCTTCTTGACGCCAGCAATGGTGCCGTCGGTCCACTGGGCTTCACGGAAAAGCTCTTTGGAAGCTTGCTGGATTGACTCCTGTTTACCCAGTGAAACTTTGCGGTCTTCACCCATGTAGGTGCCTACCTGGCGACCAGCAGGATCAAAAGCAAAAATAAAAAGCCCGTCAGCCCATTTTTGTCCGTCAGCGGTGATCCATTCCGGGTGTTTCTCACGGGCGAACTGCAAGACTTTTTCGTTGAAGTTGTCGCTTCGAGCGCCATTGCGGGTGTAAATCACCACCGTGGTGGGCTCGTGGAATTTAATCTGCTCCAGCGCTGTCATCAGCTGCGGGAGGTATAAAACTCCTGCGGTGTCTTCAACCACAATGTCAGTGGCAGTGACCTGCGTAGGCGCCGGTGCGCTGCCCGCGCTGCCCGCGCTGCCCGCGCTGCCCGCCGGTGCAATGCCCGCGGGTGCGCTGCCCGCGGTGGCGGCCGGGACAATGCCCAAGAGGGCCATAAGCATGAGGGCAAGAATCCCCAGAATCTTCTTCATAGGTTCAGCCCACACTGTGCCGGTCCAAAGCGCAAGTCCCTACCACGACAGCTCCACACCATGAGGGCGCAACCAAAACGTTGGCAGGGCGTTCACGCTGTGTTTAGAACTTCCCACCCGGCTGGTTTTTTACCCATGCCACGGTGGCAGCACCGAACAATGACAAAGAAAGTCACCGATGAACGCAACGAAGATGTTTTTGCCCATGCTCGGCCACACCAGGGGTAAGCGAAGCGCTGTTACGTGCAGCTTGAAGTGTGACAACGCCTGCTCCAAGGCCGTTTGCAACACTTCAACGAACAGTTATTTCCGCGATATCGCCTCCTTGGCCTTAACCCGACGGACGGCGCTGGGACTGGGGCTAGCCGGAGCCTTGAGTGCCGCCGTCGTACTTACCGGCTGCGGAACCGAGGCCGGCAGCGGGACTTCGGGTCCTACTGCCTCCGGCAAACTGGAGTTCACCCCCATCAAGGCCGTGGACGCCGCCGTGGATAGGTTCGACGTGCCGACTGGCTTCGGCTGGGCACCCATAGTGCGTTGGGGAGACCCGTTATTTACGGACACACCCGACTTCGATTTTGCCGCCCAGACGCCGGACGCGCAGGCGGGTCAGTTTGGCTACAACAATGACTACTTGGAGATTTTGCGCCAACCCGATGGCAAAAAGGGTTTGTTGGTGTGTAACCACGAGTACGTTAATCCATCGATCATGTTCCCAGCGGCACCGGTGGATGAGGCCGAGACCGTTGCGCGTCGCAGTATTTTCCGCAACGCCGTGGGCATGAGCGTGGTGGAGTTGGAACGGGCCAAGAGGGGTACGCCGTGGAGCTATGTGCGCGGTGGGAAGTTGAACAGGCGTGTCACTGTGGATACAAAATTTGAGCTGACGGGCCCGGTTGCCGGATCGGATCTTGTCAAGACAGCGGCAGATCCGGAAGGTCGATTCGTGTTGGGCACACTGGGGAACTGCGCTGGCGGTACAACCCCGTGGGGCACAATTCTCTCCGGTGAAGAGAACTTCAACGGATTCTTCCGCACGAACGGCAGTTCGGCGCAGGACCGCCGCTACGGGTTGGAAGATGAAGAAACCAAGATGGGCTGGGAGCTCGATGACCCGCGCTTTGACGCACGCGGGGAGGACCACCGCAACGAGCCAAACCGCTTCGGTTACATTGTTGAAATTGATCCGGAAGACCCAAACTCCGTTCCTAAGAAACACAGCAGTTTGGGGCGTTTCAAGCACGAAGGTGCCAATGTGATCGTTGCCGATAATGGCAGGGTGGTTGCCTACTCGGGAGACGATGAGCGCTTTGACTACCTGTACAAATTCGTTTCCAAGAACAAATATAAAAAGGGCGACAAGGCACACAATATGACCCTGCTCGCCGAGGGGGACCTGTACGTGGCCCAGTTCGCTGGCAGTGCTGAGTCGGAGATTGACGGGACAGGCAAGCTACCGGCGGATGGCAATTTTGATGGCACCGGAAAGTGGCTTCCTCTGGTTGTTGGTGGAAAGAGTGCCATCAGCAGCATGGGTGTGCAGGAAGTATTGGTCTACACTCGGCTTGCCGCTGACATTGCCGGTGCCACCAAAATGGACCGTTGTGAAGATGTGGAGCCGAGCCTAAAGACAGGCAAGGTCTATGTGGCCTGCACCAATAACTCCAAGCGCGGCGTGGAAAAGGGTGCAAAGGCTGATGAGGCTAACCCGCGTACCGAAAACCGGGACGGGCACGTCATTGAAATCACCGAAAAGGGTGATGACGCCACGGCTACGGCCTTCAACTGGAATATCCTCCTGCTGTGTGGCGATCCGGCTAAGAACACCAGCGCCTACTTCGGCGGGTTCCCGGTGGATCAGGTCAGCCCCATTTCCTGCCCTGACAACCTGGCCTTTGATGCGGCAGGGAATCTCTGGATATCCACGGATGGTGCACCTTCGGTGATTGGTTACAACGACGGACTGTTCAAGGTGGGGCTGGAGGGCAGCAACCGCGGCAACGTCCAGCAGTTCGCTTCCATGCCGCGGGAAGCGGAAACCTGTGGGCCCATCATCCACGAGGAGGAATCGATGGTTTACGTTGCGGTCCAACACCCGGGTGAGGACGGCGATTACGGTGCACCGACCTCCATGTTCCCCGACTTTGTGGCCGCTGGAGCCTCGCCGGCCGCCGGTCAGGTCAGCGGACCCCGGCCCTCAGTGGTGCAGATTTTCTTGGAGGGCGCCAAGTAAGTACGACGGCGTCACTTGCCTTCTCAGCGTTGGCCCAAGCAGCCGCCGTGCGTAGGACCGCGGCGGCTGCTTGGGGCGGCTGCTTGGGGCGGCGTTGCTTGGGGCGCGGCCAGCGCTCCTTGGGACTGTGCGCTTCTAGCCAGGGGTTGCTTCGCGTCGGGATTCCCAGTGCCGGAGCAACAACGCGATCAGCACCGCCACAATTATTCCCATCACAGTGAAAATGACACGCTCAATAGTCAACTCAAACCCGCGGTCCACATCCCCGAGGGAAGCGAAGATCAAAAGCATAGGCGTCAGAGCCAAGGCCTGCATGAGGTAAGCACCGCCCATGGAATACCAAACCAAGAAAAATAAGCACGCCACGGCCACAATGCCAGCTCCCCAAACAGGCAAGAAAACCACGGCAAGCAGCGCAATCACGGCCCCTAGAGCGGTTCCAATGAGTCGCCCGTTGAGAGTCTCTCGGCGCTGGTTTGGCAACGGCCGCAAGGCCATCAGGACTGTGACAGCAATCCAGTAGCCGTGGGGAACGTTGTTAGCTAGGGTCCAAAACATGATCGCTGCGCACAACAAACCCACAGCGATGCCGTGCTCCCAAGCAACACGTTTCTCCACAGGAAGAGTTGGGGCCTGGAATTTCAGCAGCCTGGTGATGAAAGCGCCTACCAAACCACCAGCGAGAATCCACAGAATCGTTGACCACCAGCTGAGATCGATGGGGCCAGGACCAAAAAGGATCACCATGACTGGGGTTAGGGAGAGTAGCCCAGCGGAGCGTTGGTTAGCGGCGGCAAATAAGATTGCGGAGACAAACATGAGTAGCGCAATGGCCCACGGCGTTGAACCTGCCAAGGTTGCCAACCCGCCAAGCGCGGCACCCAGAGCTACCAGGACCACGGCTTGGCGCGGACGGCTTACGGGGGTGACAGCCATTCCCAGCCCCATGGCCAAGCCGAATCCCATACTGGCTGAGACCCCTGCCAGGATGCTTACCAGGGCGGAGGGAATCAGGATTGCAACTAAGAGCTTCAGCGTTGTGGGCAGGGTTCCCGGTTGTGGACGGCTAAAAATTACCATAACGGCGTTCCTGTAGGCGGGGTTTTGAGCTGGTCTGCTTGCTTTGCCTCACGCCTCCTGCCGGGCAGAATCGATTTCCTCGGCCCGTTCAGCGTTGGCTTCTTCCGTAAGACGGGCGCCTTCCTCGGCATCACGGGTCAGGTTTTCACCCGTTTTGGGATCGAAGAGATGTAACCGGCGCGTGTCCAGCCACAGTTCCGCCGGACGCCCGCCACGAATCTTACTGGCGGCATCAAGGGTCACCACCACTTGCGGACGTAGTTCGTCAGCGTCCATATCGCGTGCCAGGCTGTCAAGCATTTCCCTGACTTCTGGGGCCGGATCGAAATGAATGTAGCCATATTGTTCATTGCCCAACCACTCGGTGTGGGTTAGTTCGGCAGTGAAAGTGGAGCCGTGGTGTAACTTATGCTCCTCTACTAGTGAAGCGTCCTCGAAGAACTCGGGGCGCACCCCCACCAACAACACAGGCAAATCCTTGCCTTTAGCTGCCTTCTCAGGAGAGATTTCAATTTCCCCGAGGGCAGTTTTTAGCATGTTCCCTTCGAGGCTGGCAGGCAGGAAGTTCATGGAAGGTGAGCCGATGAACCCGGCAACGAACAAGTTGATGGGCTGTTCATAGAGCTCGCGAGGAGAAGCTATCTGTTGCAGCTCACCCTTCTTCAGCACAGCAACCCTGTCACCGAGGGTCATGGCCTCGGTTTGATCGTGGGTGACATAAACCGAAGTTGTTGCCAACCGGCGCTGCATCTGAGAGATTTCAGAGCGCATTTGTCCACGTAACTTGGCATCCAAGTTGGACAGTGGCTCATCGAAGAGAAACGCATCCGCCTGCCGGACTATGGCCCTGCCCATGGCGACTCGCTGACGTTGACCACCGGAAAGGTTAGCTGGTTTACGCTGCAGATGGTCGGTGAGCTCCAGCATTTTTGCTGCGTCGTTAACCAAGCGCTGAACGTCATCTTCGCTGTGCTTGTTTTTAGCCAAACGCAACGGGAACGCGATGTTCTCAAAAACTGTCAGGTGCGGGTACAGGGCATAGTTTTGAAAGACCATGGCCAGGTTGCGGTCTCGGGGAGCCTTGTCATTTGAGAGTTTCCCGTCAATGAGCAGTTCTCCGGAGGTGATGTCTTCCAGCCCCACGATCATGCGCAGGATGGTGGATTTTCCACAGCCGGAGGGACCCACCAAGATGACAAATTCGCCGTCGGCGATGTCGATGCTGACATCGTTCACTGCAGGAAAACCGTCCCCGTACTTTTTAACGATGTTGTTGAGGGTGATAGCTGCCATGCTCGCGATCCTATTCTGTGAGTAAGGGTATTCAGCCCTTGACGGCGCCCTGGGTCAAGCCTGAGACAATCTGGCGCTGGAAAAGCAGAACCAGCAGGACCACGGGAATGGTGACAATGATTGCTGCGGCGGAGATGGCACCGGTGGGCGCCTCAAATTGGGAGGCACCGGTGAAGAACGCCAGTGCTGCCGGCACTGTGCGCGCTGTTTCGGTGGAGGTGAGGGAAATGCCGTAAACAAAGTCATTCCAGGCGATGAAAAAAGCGATGATCGCCGTGGTGAAGACCCCGGGTGCGGCAAGCGGAACTATTGCTTTGCGGAAGGCCTGCCAGGTAGTGGCGCCGTCCACTTGGGCTGCCTGCTCCAGTTCCCAGGGGATCTGGCGGAAGAATGCGGCCAGGGTCCAGATGGAAATGGGAAGTGTAAGGGATAGATAAGGGATGATCAGCCCCAGCCAGGTGTCGTACAAGCCAATGTTGCGCCACAGGTTGAACAGCGGGGTGACGATGGAGATAACAGGGAAAATTGATACGGCGAGTGCGGTTGTCAGCACCACTTTTTTACCCGGGAAGTCCAGGCGGGCAATGGCGTAGGCGCATAGGGTGGCCAGCACCACGGCGATGAATGTGGCAATGAGCGCGATGCCGATGGAGTTGCGCAACGCTGACAAGAATAGACCCTGGGCGTCGCCCACCAAGATCTGCTCGTAGTTCTCCAACGTCCCCGCGCCAGAGGACGGCAGGAACTTCCCTGAGGTGAGGTCGCTGGGTGCCTTGAAGGAGGTTGAAAGGATGGACGCTACCGGGAATAGCGCGTACAGCAGCACCAAGACGGTAATGACCGCCCAAATGACTTTTTGCTTTCCGCTTGTCATGATTTACCTCCCTGCGATCCGGCGAGATCCACTTTGAAGAGTTTGATGGCCACAAAACAAATGATCAGCACACACACGAACAGCAATACCGAGATAGCAGAACCGAGACCTATCTCCAGACGCGAAATAGAGGTGCGGTAGGCCAGCAGGGAGAGCACTTCGGTGCCGTGGGCGCCGTTGGTCATAATGAAGACGTTGTCAAAGATCCGGAAGGCATCCAGGGTTCGGAACAATACGGCCACCATGATGGCAGCCTTCATGTTAGGCACAATCACCTTGCGCATCCGTTCCCACCAGGTGGCGCCATCCACTTCTGCGGCTTCGGTAAGCTCACCGGGTACTTGGGCCAGCCCCGCCAGCAAGAGCAGGGAAATAAAGGGGGTGGTTTTCCAAATCTCCGATGCCATGATGACAAAGAGTGAGGGCCAGAACTCGGCGAACCAGTTCAAGTCCGTACTGATGCCAGGTATCCAACCAAACCAATGGTTGATGTAACCGGAGTTGATATCGAAGGCGTAGAACCAGGCGTAAGCGGAAACCACAGTGATGATGCCATAAGGGACCAAAATTGCTGTGCGCAGCAACCCTCGGAGGGACTTGATGGCCTTGTCCATCACCAACGCCAAAGCGAAACCCAGAATCAGTTCAATAATGACTGTGACAATCGTGATGATGACTGTAACGCCTAAGTCTCGCCACCACACCGGATCTGACAGGACAGTGATGTAGTTGGCGAACCAGATGAACGCTTTGTCATCGGGTGCGGTCAACCGCAGGGAGAACAGCGAATCCCAGAACGCCTGAAGGATGGGGTAGAGGGTCACGGCCAGCATCACGATGAAGGCCGGACCGGCAAGATACCAGCCCAGTCTGCGTTCGGATTTGGCCCGGTCACTAAGATTGGCCCGGCGGCGCTGGCTTTTTACTGGGGCGCCAGCCCTGGACTCCTTGATTGAGGTGGTGCTCACAGCAGCCTGTCCCCTCTAAGTACGGCAAGGATGAAATCTTGCGATTCCTGCGGTGTGGTTTTGGGATCCACCGACGCCGGTGGTGTCCAACGCTGCTGCAGTCCGGTGGAGATCTCGTTGTAGAACGGGGTCTGCGGCCGGGGTGCGGCGAGCTTGAGTGATTCACGGATGGTGGTGGCCATCGGGAACTGCTTTTCTACCCGCGGATCATCGTAAGCGGTGGAATTTGAGGGAGGGTTTCCATTGGTCACAAAGTACGTGGCCTGATTCTTGGGTGAGGTGATGCACTCGATCGCCTTGTAAGCGAGTTCCTTGTTTTGAGAGTGGGAGCCAACTCCTAAGTTGATGCCACCCAGCGGAGGCGCGGTGTCCTTGTCCGTATCCACTCGTGGATATAAGGCCCAGCCAACGTCATCAAGGACGTCCTGTTTAACGCTTCCGGCTTTCACCGCCGCATTGGTGGCCGGCCAGACAAAGGGGTAATTGACCATGAACGAGCCCTTGTCCCCTTGAAAAAGGATCATGGAATCATTTTCCGTAGAGGTGGGAAGCCCGGGACCAGCCAGGTTCTTCTTACCTATAGCGCCGATGATGGTTGCAGCCTGCTCACCTGCCGGGGTGGTCAGGCCCAATTTGATCTCATCAGCTTTGGCTCCGGGGTTGAGCAGGATGTGCCCGCCCGCGGATTCGATTAAGGCGTTGATCCAAACGGTCATGGATTCAGCCTGAGCGCCTTGGACACCCAGATACTTTTTCTCCTCGCCCGCTGCTTTCATGAGCTGTTCCCAGGTGACTGGCTTGGTCATATCCAGTCCGGCTGCTTTTGCAACGGACTTGCGGTACCAGAGAATTTGGGTGTTGGCCCAGAACGGAACAGTGACAAGTTTTTTATCCCATGTGGCCCCTGCCAGGGCGCCATCGAGAACATTCTTGGAGGTCCGCTCAGCAACGTCCGCAGGGACTGGAGCCAGGAATCCGGGCTCAGCAAGTTCGGGAATGAACGGAGGGTCAATGCTCATGATGTCCAGGGATGAATCGCCTGCTGCCAGACGGCGGGCCAGCTGCTCGCGCTGTGCGGCTGCGTCCTTGGGGAGGAGGGAAGTTTCGATCTTGTAAGCGCCATTGGCGTCGGTGGTGCACACCGCAGCAAGGTCCGCTTGGCCGCCGTCGTCCGGGTTGATGTACCAGGTGAGGGTGGGGACGCCGTCGGAGGGGGTGCATCCGGGCAAGAGTATGGTGCCAACTGCCAGCGCCGTAATCCAGGCCAAAGATCGAAGCCTTCGCCGTTTCCCGCCTGTACGATTCATGCCGGCACTGGTCCTTGGCATATTTACGTTCCCTCCCAACGTAGCCACCAGCCGGGTCCCTTACGCAAAGGCCCGGCCAGCTGTGATCTCCACCATAGTCGCGAGGGGTGCCCTTGGCTATGGGCAATTTGGGTGGCTATTTTCAGTCTTCCCAATGAATGCTCGACGTCGGAACTTTCCTTGGGCGCACGGGTCTTCTTGCGCTGGGGAAGGGTGAGTGGCAACAATGTGTCGTGTCTTGTTCGTTGGGCCAGTTCAAGCTGATGAGTTGGGTATTGACTGGGCGACCGCCACGCGTCCGGGGTAAGCCGAACCGGGCATCGAGTGAGAATTCAGGTCGAATTATTTTCGCCACGTTCTGATCGCCAAAGTGCCGAAGAGGCCCATGGCTCCCAGTGGAAATAATGAGCTCCACGTAAGCCCGCTGGTACTGAGGGTATCTACCGCTAAGACAACATACGTTAGCGCGATGACGGCATACAACAAGGCCTCTCTACGCTGCGATGCTCGCCGTGGCTTGTCGGAGACTTCAAGAATTTCTAAAGCGTAGACCTCAGGTGAACCGAATTCATCATAAGGATGAGAACATCCACTTTCATGCCAAAAATTCTGGGCTTCGGCAACTTGCTGCTGCGTTTCGATTCGCGAAAGCTGGTAGCGTCCGCGTAAAATTCCTGCGAGCTGATTGAACCATATTTCCGGTGCTTGATCGGAGAAAGTGGCCACGGGTGTC
The DNA here is from genome assembly GCF_030063205.1 of Arthrobacter antibioticus. GTDB lineage: Bacteria > Actinomycetota > Actinomycetes > Actinomycetales > Micrococcaceae > Specibacter. The sequence goes on from NZ_JASISQ010000002.1 coordinate 327,298, forward strand.
GGTGAATAAGAAAGTGCCTCCGAGATGATCAGTGCCCCCAGCGAGACTAGAAACGGCAGAAGTGTTGGGAGCTGGAGTAAAGCTGTGTGGTCGGACACCGTGGCAGCGAGAACAGCAGAGGAAACCAGCCCCACAAGACCGGCCAGCCACCAAGTCCACCCCCAGCGCACGTGGCCGGCATAACGCTGCTGGAAGCCAAAGAGCGCACCTACCAACGCTACTGTGCCACCCACAGTCAGGGATAACCCTGACGGTGTCAGGAGGAACGACCAACCGCTCACGATGAACAGCCCAATACTCAGGGATGCACCTGTCAGGCCGGTAGCCGTCAAGAGCACTTTCAATCGATCCCGAGCAGAAATTCCGTCGTTGCCAACTCCTGCGCGAATTTCAGCAGGCACCCGCTCTCGATGAATTTGCTCGGCGAATGTCACAGGGGATCCGAAAAGTTCACCAGCTCTACACCCAGACTCTTCGCTGGCTAGCTGAGCATCGTGGAGGGCTTCACTGGCCAACTCGGAAGAGATATTGGGCATTGAAGCCAGAGATTCCGCAAATTCCTGACCCCACTTTTCATCTTCTGGGTTGGACCATTGTCTTTTTGAACTTAAGTTCATTGAGGTGCTCCAGTTCGAGAACTTTTTGGTTGATCATCCGTATTTTTTTGGGGACCAGATTGCGGAATCAAAACATCCTTTATTCTCATCGCAAAAGGCTCCCAGTGGTGCTGGAAATCATTGAGCTGCTCGCCACCTGCTGCGGTTATTGTGTAGACCTTGCGTCCGGGCCCACCTTCGCCCTCCTGCCACTTCGACGTTAGAAGACCGTCGTGTTCAAGCCGAGCAAGAACGGGATACAAAGCGCCACCTTTGATCGGTCCAATCCCGCTCAATTGCAGCTGTTGCACCACGTAATACCCATGAGCACTTCCAGAAGACAAAATTGCTAACGCGCAAGTGGGTAGCACTCCGCGCAGCCACTCTTTCCATGCTCGAGGAGGCAGGCGCTTTGGCGATCTTGATTGTGAGGTCCTACTCACCCTTCGAGGTTACCGCTCAACTCCGAGCGGCGGGTTGCTGCGAGCCACCTCTACGGTGCAATCCGGGTAGTTACTTTGTACCCGCCTCAGGTTCCCTAGCTTGAACCCCTGTAGCGTCACCTCCGCTGCGGCCGTCTAGGCCCTTTGGTTTGCTGTGTGCTTAGCGATCAACCCTTTAGGGAGTCTGTCTGTAGCCAAACGGTTGGGAAGGATGAGGGATAGACGATTCGTTGGGGCAGGAAGGCGTGGGAAGATCCCGGTCCTTTGAACAGCGCAAAAGGTGCTCCTCAGGCTGGTGGAACAGTGTCTGAGCAACATCGTTCCCCGAGCCTAGAAGCACCCTTCGTCCCGTTAGTCGACTCTAGCGGCGCAGTTGCCGCAAAACCCTCAGTGAATAAATTTGTGCTATTTCTTCTCTTCGAGTTTTAGTGCGATGCCAAGGGCAAAGAACGTTGGGGCCCAATGCCCAACGAAGATTCCCCAACGATCGGACTGTGCCTTGGAATGGTCTTTTTTCGCACGGCTGACCAACCAAGAGCTGAGGGATAGCACGATGGATGCAAAACCACCGGCGTAGGCATACTCACTCTTGATACCTGCATTGTGCAACATCTCGATCATGGGAACGCTCTCTTCGTGTAAAAAAATTACTTGGACAATCCGACTCTGCCACAAGAGACCCCAAAATTGAAGAGCCAAATATGAGGCACAGCAGGGCCAGCGCAGAGAACAGGACCCGTCGCTTAGCCGTGCTTTAGCGCGCTCCTTATTTTTCCGGATCAGTTCATGTCCGGCTGCGCCAGGGGGATGGCGGTATTTTATGGTGTCGAGGATTTAGGGTGTCGACGCGAGATTTCTCGAGTGTATTCTCCGTCGCAGTGGGGGAGTCGTCCGTGTGTGGTGAAGAAGTGGGTCTGCCTAGGGTTTGGTTTCGTTGAGTCGATGGCGCAAAAAAGCCTGTGTAACTGCCTTCGACATCTCTACTCGATCCGACGCGGTGTTTTGTGACCTCAGTGCCTCATAACCCATGGGTTTTGAGACTTTGCCGGCTACCTATGTCAATTGGATGTCTGTCCGGGACGGGTCACAGTGATGCCCCCCTTATTGCACACAAGGAGGGTCATCACTAATGTGTGTTTTAGGTGGTGGTTGTCCGCTTCGGGGGCCGCAGGAGGATCAGGGCGACAATTAGGATCGCAGTGATGCCTCCCAGTGTCACGGTGATCCAGAACTGGTGGGGCTCGTAAGCTCCGAACAGTGCCGGCAGGCTCAGGATCAAAGCTGATGCCATAAGGACCATAGCGATAAACAAGCCCATGAATACCCGGGTGGTTCTCCTAGTCATAACTGCTCCTTCGTACCGGGGGTAGGTGGGTGTCTTAGAAGCAAGTGGCCACGGCGGTAATTGATGCGCCGCCGACGGTCGCGAAGCCGGCAATACATGCTACACAGAAGGGCACGCCAACTCCTACTGCTGCAGCGGCGCAAGCACCTGCGCAGCTGTAGGCGATGATGCTTCCCACGACCCCTCCGACTCCTAGGACGGTCGCAATGCAAGCCCCGGTGTTCTTATCAGTGCTCGAGTTGGCATCCTTGGCTCCTGGCGTCTGGGACGCGACGAGGTCTGCTTCAAGTTCAGCGTCACTCATAAAGGCGAGGTCGGTGGCTTGGTTACTTGTCTGTGTCCCGTCGAGATAAGTCTCGATAGCGAAATTCCCAGCCTCGCTCTCGCTCACGAGGGTCTCAGTGTACTGGAGGCGATCGCCTGAGCTGTCGAAGACCATCGCGATATTACTCGTAAGGCTGTACGGCCCACCTACCGGAACCGTCACGGTCGTAAAGAGCCCCTGGTCCGTGGCGATGGTGCTGACCTTGCTCTCGGATATCTTCAGCGACTCCGTAGAAGCGTGGACGCTAACCTGGCTGCTGGAAATGGCCGACAGTGCCACAGCAGTCATATCCGCCGCTTCCTGTTCACCCACAGCTATCGTCGTGAGCACCGTCTTGTCAGCTACCTGGGATGTGCTCGCTGTCGGATTCATTGTCATCGGTGCTGCATTGCTAGGGGCAGCGTTCGCAGCGCCAGCGGTCGAAACTATTAGGGCCAATCCTGCGAATGAAGCAAAGAGGGATGGAATTCTTCTTTCCTTTATCATAAATTTGTTTCCTTTCTCGTGCTTTTCTCGCAATTTATGACCACACCATTAGGGCCTAAATAATAGGGTGAAGCCATACGAGAAGTAGAGACATATGAAAATATTCAGGAAACTTTTTTCCTGATGCATTTGACGCTATCAATGCATTTTTTATAGGTCAACCCCTAGAGGTGAGTCTTGAGGTTTCCTTGAATGCAGACCACCAGAAATATCACCTTGATCACGACCGTCACCTCACCGGACCCTGGGTGATCCCGGATGCTGCCTATGGGCTTGCATAGTGCCCTGTCCCGATTCATGACACATAAAATTCAAATAAGGAACACAAAAAATTTGCCCATGATTTTCATATAAAGACAATTCTTCGAATTTGCGGTCGTTGAAATCAAGGTTCAATCACGGATATTCGGTAGGTCCCGTGGATGCACGAAGGCTCGCTTCTCCACAGATAATAACCACCAGCAAATTCTCTTCCTATACTCATCTCGTGGCCACCGACGTAACCACTGCAACAACTGCTCCTAGGTGCCTCGAATCCCATGCGATGCGAAGCGCCTCGATGACTATCTGGTGCGCACCACTTCCCGTGGACATGAAGAGCGACATTTTTAGCGAAATGAATTGTCACTATTACAGCCTTCATGCGGTTCTGGTGCCGGAAACAGATCCCCGTTTCACAAGATGTGAGCAAGTCTATGGGACCACCTATAAATAGCAAGCATATGTCAGGATACAATTTGCCCGTTTGGATAGTCGACTGTTGTCTTCGCCTGTCCAAATGGGGGATTATTCAGATTTTTGAACTGGCTTTAAATGCGCATCGCTTTTCTGTGGGGCTAGGAAACCTAGATGAGAAATAGATGACATCTGGCGCAGGTCTTGTCATCAGCAAGTTTTATAGTCAGGATTATTAATGAACTGGGGATATATGAAAACTCATAGTCGCATTATTACTGGAGCACTTGTTGCGCTCACTGCTTTCGGCCTCATGTGAAGAAGGCGCAACACAGGAACTTGCTGCAACTCTGGAAGGAGTCTTCACGAGAGCGATTGTTCTGGACGATTCCGGTGTTGCCTCAATCAACGAAGCTGAGCTTCGCTCCATCCTTGGGGACGCAGAAGCATCCAAGATCATCACCGAGTTCACTGCAGCTCAGCAAGGATGTGTGCAGATTGCAGTTCGGCTTAGAAATCAACGTTGCGAGACCGATCCATAATCCGGTCTCAGCAACTGCGGCTTTCATCTGACTGAGGCTGTGCGAGTGCAGAACTGGCTTCACGAGTGTCGTGGCGATCTCGACTGAATCAGTTACATCTGGTCGCATGACACTCAATGCAAAGGTTGCTGATTCGTTGCCGCAGCTGGCGACGATGCAGGTGAGTTTTTCTACGATAGGTTCCATGTTGTTCTCCTCCAGTAATGGCCCCTAAGCTAGGCGGAACCAAGTATCGATCCAAGAGAAGCGAATTTGAGTGACGGACCTCTGCTGTGTGGGTGTCCACCAAGGTGTACCCGAGCGAACATAGTGGAGCCACCAGATAGCGTACTCAACCAGGGGTCTCAACTACGGACCCAGAGCTACATGGTTTATACCGAGATGAGGAGTTCCTTCTGCGCTCCCGGTGGACGTGGGACAAGTAAACGGTCGATGGTCACACGATGGGCAAAGAACCAGTGGCTTTGGTCGTGGCCGGTGTCTCTGGATTTTGGTGACGTGCTCCACCGGTCATTTCCAGACGTAGTGCCTTGATTTCTTGGTGGAGCAGTTCGATATGTTCGGCTGTCAGAGTCTGAGTTTTAGCGTCTTCGGCTGAGACCTTGTCGACCAGCCAGCTTGCCAGGGTCGCGGTAACAATGCCGAGTAGTGCTATGCCGCCAATCATGAGCCCGACGGCTATAAGGCGCCCCGTGGTTGTCACCGGGTACAGGTCGCCGTATCCGACTGTTGTGATGGTGACTATGGCCCACCACGCTGCCTCGGCAAAAGAGTGGATAGACGCGTCTGGTGCGGTTTTTTCGGCGTCGTACATTGCCAGAGCGCCGATGTAGGTCAAGAGCGCAGATGCGGCAATGACGTAGGTGACCACGCGCCCGCGTAGGGCGTTGCCAGCTACTCGTTGAAGGACTCCGATGAGGGTGACTAAGCGAAGGAGCCGCAAGGGTCGCAGCATTGGCAAAAGCACAATCGCCAATTCGTGTAGATGTTTGAAGAACCAGTTCAACCGTTGTGGCGCCAACCATAGTGAGATTCCGTAGTCAATCAAGAACAGTGCCCATGTGGTCATCATGAACCAGCCTGCTATCAGGGCCACCGACTCCGACGCCAGTACTTGGGCAGAATAGGCTGCTAGGAACAGGACTGAAATGATGATTAATGGCCACTCGGAGGCACGTTCCCATTGCTCTAAAGTCATGACGGAAGCCTATAGGTCCCTACTGGGTTCAAGATCACCGGACTGTGCATTGGCTAATTTCGAACGCTGTTTCTTTAGGGCGTGTGCTTGCTTGACGTTGGGGTGGGTGGCGGTGACTTCTTGTCGTCCTGCTATGCGTCCGTGAGAGGTTGTGATGCCATCGCGGAGGGAATGGAAGTTCATGCCCCGTGCTTTGAAGCCATCCAAGAGTTCGAGTACGTATGAGGTTTTGCGACCTGGTCTGTCCAACTTCCAGACCATGACTTAGTCTCTGTCATTGAGGAGGTCCAGCACCTCGTCGAGTTCGGTGCGGCTGGTTTTGGTTCCACTCATTCCGTTAGCGCGGTAGATCTGTTCACAACCGGTAGCTTCCAATCCACGTCGCGAGGTACCGACGCGCGGGAGTGGTTAATGAGTGTCTTGTCAAAGGTTCATTTGGTTGGATGAAGGGGCAGTGGTGTGCCTAATAATTAACGTTCTTCTCGAGCTCTATGAAGTTGGCACATACGGTCCGTAAGCAGCCAGCTTCCCTGCTCACCACCCGGTTGTACCAGGGCCTCCTTTGAATGGTCCAACGATCTGCGGTGTAATCCAACCGCCATAGAAGTCGCCCTCTTGGAAGGTGACTTGGACGCCGTCGACTTCGCAAGAGTCCATATGACTGGGGTAAAGCGCCACCCGGGTACTCAGGGCTTCGAAGCCCTGGCTGGGATCCGGGTAAGTCCATCCGGCACGGGCAGCAATGACGCCCCCGGCGGTGACGTCGAAGTAATGCGCCACCCCTTTGAATTCGCAGAAGCTGGTGCCGTTGACCGGGATGAGGGCACCGGCAGGAAATGCGTCCAGAGGCAAGTAATAGACAGGCGGGTGGCTGGTCTCTAGGACGCGTGCTGCCTTGGTGGTATCGGCAATGATTTGTCCACCAAGTCTGACAACAACCCGTTCCGATCTCTGCTCCAGTTTTGGGGGCCGGGGGTAGTCCCACACCGATTCTTGGCCGGGCAAGGGTTTGATGGGCTGGGGGCGACGGGGGAACCCTGAGTTACTGTGAGCAGGAGTCATTTGCCTACCCTGTCATAGATCCACAGTTCCGGTACAGCAACATCTTTGAGTCGTGGCTTGCCGGCTTGTTTAACATCTGGCTCTAGAGTCTCCGACCCGCAGGTGGCAGATTTAGTGCCGCGCTAAGCGCGGAGAGGGACTCTTCGAATGTGACAAAAACTGGAACGTACTTTGGGTGATTGCGATTCCCGGGTCCAGATGCTGCTCAGTGAGCCTGGTCGCCAGTCAAGGTAGCGGAAATAGACCACCAATTGGTCGTGTTAACAGTGCACTACTTTAACTCGTAGGGGGATTTTAGCGCCGCTGGTGTTTCGTCTCGTGGTGACTTGGCCAGATATCGGGTAGTTTCTGGGGCGGGTTTGGTGATTGTGGCGGCCGTGAGGCTGATGCGAGTTCCGCTACCCGTTCTAGTGAGCAGAAACCCTTCAGATTCCAGCGATCGGTAGGCCTTTGCGACTGTGCCCGGGGCCACTCCGAGGTCTTTAGCGAGTTGGCGTACTGACGGCTGGCGTTCATCCGCCGCGAGCAGGCCGCTGGCGACCAGTCCATGGATATGGTCATGAATCTGATCCCTGGGTGGCGCGGACCCGGACAGCTTGATCATCATGGCAGGACCGCGATCGGCGCGCGCTGACGGGTTGGAAAGGCGGACAACACGAGAATGACCCATAGTGTTACACCCAGTGCAGCGCACAGTATCGATGTGCCGCTGAACGTGGGTGCAAGGGCGGAGAGTGTGGTCCAAGATGTCATGGGGCCCGCGGAAGTTGTGAACACTGCTCGCAGTGAAGAGGTCGCTACGAGCGAGTTGAAGATAAGCCCCAGGTGCAACAGCAGTGCACCCGTCCCTGCCATGACGAGGTTCCAGCTCCTCGCTATGCACCCGCGGATGTCCTGTCCCCGATCCGGTGCCAGAGCTGGCTTGGCGATGAACAGCAAAGCGAGGATAGCAACCGCGATCAGCAAGCCAGTGAGGATCATGGACGGAACAGAGTAGAACCATCCGCCCTTCATCGTCTTGTGTCATCTGACTGAGACATTAATGTGTCAGTGAAGTGCTTAGCTCAGGCACTGGATCCCAGCTTTCGGCGCCTATTCTTAGCTGTCTTTAGGCTTCTTCCATGCGGCGTTCGGGGCGAGCTGGGAGACAGCGGAAATCTTGACCCTGTTGGCCGCGAGTACTCCCTGGACTGGTTTGTCCTCTTGGCTAAGAACCATCGAGCGCGTGCGGCGGACGATCTCAGAGGCCGTGGTGGAGGGCTTCCAGACAATGTCCGCCAAGACAGATAATCCGCCCGCGTCGACGTGATGGGCTCCGAGGCTTTTCCTTACTTCCAGCGCAATCGCGGGTAATGAATTCAGGGTCCATCACCAGTGATGGATAAGTTATGAACTGCCTCAGCAGCAACCAAGTTCCAAACTATGTCCTGATAGTGGCCGGTATTGCCATCCTGGGTGCCAACCGATTCGCAGCCACCACCGTCGTTTGAAAGCACGGCATGAGCCTCCGAGGTGAGGCCGCCAATACCGAGAGAGGCTACTTTTTGGTGTCGTCGTTGGGGTGCTCTTCGCGAAGCTTAGCCTCACGAGCATCAAGATCAGCTTTGAGTTTGCGGAGCCTTTCGGCTTCACTTTTCTGAGCCCGGTTGACTTCCAAATTACGCAGAAATTCCGGGTTGTCATCCGGGGCAACCGAGCGTCCTGAACTGCCCTGGAAGGACGGTCCCCGCTGGCTTCCAGTAGAACCATTTGACCTCTGGGCGGAGCCAGGAGCCGCCGCAGCATACTGTGGCCGCCCGAAGAGGAACCACAACGCAACACCAATAACGTTCAGCAGCACAATGACAACGATCCAGGCAGACTTCGGAATGCTTCGCACGTCGCTGGGTTCACTGCGAAGGCAGTCAATGAGTCCGTAGACAAACAGGACCACAGCTAAAGCCGTGGGAATAATATAGCGCATACCTCAGTCTAGCGTTGAGTGCCCAATTGAGCCTCTTGGACAGTTGCCGGGCAGACACTCAGTTTCAGCGGCTAAACTTGATTCGTGGCTTTCTTCAAATACTCCCTTATTCGCGGCGTGCTCTTCCTGGCGTTCTTCCTTATCGCCTACTTATGGATAGATTTATCTCCGCTTACAGCTGCCTTGATTGCGGCGCTCGCTGCGTTTTTGGTCAGCTTCTTATTCCTCCGCAAGCAACGTGATGGTGCTACAGCGGTGGTTGCTGACAGATTTGCCCCGCAGGCCACCACCACTCAGTCGGCCGGCGCGCTGGCGGACGCAGATGCAGAGGACGCGCTGATCGATGAGAACCCGGACATCTGGATCGACGCCGACCGCAAGCCTGGCGAAGCCAATGCTGATGCTGCCAAACCCGATGCTGCCAATGTTGACGTAAATAATGCTGATGCCACGAAAGGCGAGCTAGCCTAACGTCCGCCGCTACAGCTCTGTCAGCACCATAGCCGCAGCGAAGAGGACGCTGAACCCAAGGTTGATCAGACCCGTCTGCTGCAGAACCGGGATCAGCGACTTACGCTTCTTGCCCTTGAGCATGAGCCAGCAGGGCATCAGCATGAACGGAACAAGCAGCAGCACCAGCAGAATCCACGGTTTTACAGGTGCTATGAATATCATCAAGGCAAGCGAGAGCGCCATCATGACCACATAGCTCCGGCGCGCGTTCTTATCCCCCAACCGCACGGCGAGAGTTAGCTTGCCCACCTCGGTATCGGTGGGAATATCCCGGACATTGTTAGCCATCAAAAGTGCGACGGCGATCAGTCCCGTTGAGAAGGAACCTAACACTGCCGCCGTACTCACGGACCCGGCCTGGGTGAAAGTGGTACCTAACGTTGCTACGGGTCCAAAGAATACAAACACAAAGACATCACCTAGCCCCATGTAGCCGTAGGGACTTTTGCCGCCTGTGTAACCCCATGCCGCAAATACGGCGCCAACGCCTACTAGCAGCAGCCACCACGCTTGGGATGCAAGCACCAGAAACAGCCCGGCCAACATGGCCAGCCCAAACATGGTGAAGGCAGCCATTTTCACGTGCGACGGTTTAGCCGCGCCACTGCCAACCAAGCGCAGTGGGCCCACCCTAACCTCGTCCGTGCCGCGGATGCCATCAGAGTAATCGTTGGCGTAGTTCACGCCAATTTGTAGCAGCAGAGCCACCAAAGCGGCCAGAACTGCCCGGTCCCAGTGCAAAGCACCCAGATCGTAGGCCGCGGCAGTACCGATTATCACGGGAGCCACGGCCATGGGAAGGGTCCTCAAACGTGCCCCGGAAATCCATTGACCCAGAGTGGCCACAGTGTTGCTCCTTATTATGCAAACGAAAAAATAAACACGAACCCGCTAGGGGAGTTCACAACTGTAATTGTGCCCTCTCATACGGGCTAACTGCTTTGCGCAGCACCGGTGAGGGCCGCCAAAATTGCCGTCCTGTCAGGTTTGCCATTGGCTAGCAGCGGCAGTTCGGAGACGAAAAGCACAGTTTTAGGCACCAGATGGGCTTCCATGATCTCCGCGGCGCCAGCCAACAACTCTTCTTCTGTGCAGGAAGCAACCACCATTGCAGCCACTTGTTGTCCCCATTCTTGAGATGGAACGGGTGCCACAAAAGCCTCCCGCACACCCTGGACCCGGTGGAGGCCGTCCGTGACAGCCCCGGCGGAAACCTTCAAGCCGCCGGTGATGATGACATCGTCAACCCTGCCCAGCACGCGAAGCCGTCCCGCATTATCCAGCTCGCCCAAATCGCCGGTGGCATACCAACGCACCAGTTCGCCGTCGTGCTCTTCAGTGAAGAATGAGGCGGCCGTCAGCTGGGGATCGACGAGGTAGCCGCTCGCTACAACCTCGCCGCCCAGCACCACTTTGCCGTCGCGGATGGCGAGCTGCACGCCGTCGAGCGGGACGCCGTCGTACACGCAACCGCCGCAACTTTCGCTCATGCCGTAGGTGGTGATGACGTTGAGCCCGGCACCGCGCGCGGCCTCCAGCAGCACGGGGTTGATGGGGCCACCGCCCAGCAGGATGGCGTTGAAGCGGCGCAACACGGTGAGTGTTTCGGCGCTCGGGTTGGTCAACAGGCGGGTGAGCTGGGTGGGGACTAGCGAGGTGAAACGGGTTTTGTCGGTAAGCTCCAGCGCGGCCTGCGTGAATGCCTCGGAGGTGAAGCCGCCGCTTAGATCCATGGCCCAGGGCCGGGTCCCGGCGAAGAGGCTTCGCACCAAAATTTGCAGCCCGGCCACGTAGTTTGTGGGCAGGGCCAGCAGCCATTGGCCTTCCCCGCGCAGCGCCATGGCAGTGCCCACACTCGATGCCGCCAGCGCCTCAACGCTGAGCATTGTGCGCTTGGGTGTGCCTGTGCTGCCTGAGGTAAGGACGACGGCGGCAATGTCGGTTTCGCTGCCAGCCGGGAGTCCCAGCTCGGTTTGCGGGATCAGGGCGAAGCTGCCATCGGGGGCGATTTGCACTGCGGGACCTTCGCCGTGCAATGCGTCGGAGAGGGCTTTGAGCAAGGGTTCAATGGTCATGGGTGCCTGTGCTTAGAAGTAGTACGGGAAGGAGGACCAGTCGGGGTCGCGTTTTTCCAGGAACGCTTCCTTACCTTCTACAGCCTCGTCGGTCATATAGGCCAAACGAGTGGCTTCGCCAGCGAAAACCTGCTGGCCGGCGAGGCCGTCATCGGCTAAGTTGAACGCAAATTTCAGCATCCGCAGGGCCTGTGGGGATTGGCGAGCAATGTCCGCTGCGTATTCCAGTGCCACGTTTTCCAGGTCCTTATGGGCAACCGCCTCGTTGACCGCCCCCATGCTGACCATCTCATCTGCTGAGTATTCGCGTGCCAGGAAGAAGATCTCGCGGGCCTTCTTTTGGCCAATCTGGCGGGCCAGCAATGCCGAGCCGTAACCGGCGTCGAACGAGCCCACTGTGGCGTCCGTTTGCTTGAACTTGCCGTGCTCACGGGACGCGATGGTCAAGTCAGAGACAACGTGCAGGGAGTGTCCCCCACCTGCTGCCCAACCATTGACAACCGCAATGACCACCTTGGGCATGGTGCGCATGAGGCGCTGAACCTCCAGGATATGCAGGCGTCCCGCGCGGGCCGGGTCAATGGTTTCCTTCGTTTCCCCTTCGGCATACTTGTAGCCGTCGCGGCCGCGGATGCGCTGGTCCCCACCGGAACAGAAGGAATGGCCGCCGTCTTTAGGGGAGGGGCCGTTACCGGTGAGCAACACAGTGGCCACATCCGGGGTCATCCGGGCGTGGTCCATGGCTTTGTACAGCTCATCCACTGTCCCGGGGCGGAATGCATTGCGCACCTCGGGACGGTTGAAGGCGATGCGCACAGTGGGCAGATCGCGCACGATCCTGCCGTCGCCGTCGCGTTCAACCTGCCTGTGGTAGGTCATGTCGGTGAAGTCGAAGCCCTCCACCACACGCCACCGGGTGGGGTCGAAGATCTCTGATACCTGTTCGGGAAGATTCGTAGCGCTCACCCTTGTGATTCTAGCTGGCCGGGCGCTAGGTGGGCGGCGGGCAATAAGACTCAGGTGCAGGAAATGTTACGGTGATGGGTTTTCGTGTTGCGGGCCGTCCTGATTTAGAGCCTCTTGCGGTGAGCGAGCCGCTTCTACGCATTCCTCTGAGACCGTCAACACCGCAATCCAGGGATAGAGGTGAATTTGTTTTGAGTGATTTTCTGATTACTGCGGCGGTCCTTTCAAGCTGTCTACCCATAAGCAGAAGACGGCTATTCATTTGGTTAGGCTCATGAAGATATCTAGTCCTTTTGGATAGGTAGAGCTTCAATGCAACTGCGTTTAGGCCGCAGTCGCTTCAACTGAAAGTAGATCCCATGAATCACCCCGCTTCTCTCACAACTCCCCGTCCCGGACGGCTAGTTCTCCTTGGTCTAAGCACCGTGGCGGCTGCGCTGACTGTGAGTGGGTTCTTCGCCATGGTACCCATGGCCCATGCGGATGGTTCTTTTGCCTGCCCCGATACGCCTCCTGGTATCAACAACGGAAGCGTCTTTCCCGGTTATGACAACAACACCAACGTTTTTGTGGGTAGCAACTTTTCTGTGGCAGAGACAGCTGCGGAAGCTGAAGGCAAAATGGTAGTCATGGGCAATGCTTCCTTTGAAAAAGCAGATATGAGTCGGTACAACGTTGGCGTAGTAGGAGTTGGCGCCTTGGTTCCGCCCACACCCAACTCCGACATGTTGCTGGTCGGTGGAGATCTAGGCAGCAACGGAACCACAATTGACGTTGGCTCGCTCATTGGTGGGGCTGTGCGCATCGGCGGCGAAAATAAGGTTCCAACGGGAAAGCTGGATGTCAATGGCGCCACCGTCACGGCATCGGATTCAACAGCGGTATCTGATTACACCGAGTTCCCGGCACTGCTGACCCAGCGATCTAACGCTTTCTCCGCCAGCGCGGACACAGGTGCCGCCGCCTTCGAATCGTGGGGTGCCATCACATTCACAGGCGATAACGCTTCGAGGGTGCAGACGTTCACAGTCCAAGGGAACACCCTTGGCTCTGAGAGCAAAGCTGCTTCTCTGCAGTTTCTGGATATTCCCGACGGTGCTCAGATTGTTATTAACGTTATTGGCGGGCCGTCCGCCGGTCTGTTTCTCAATGCGGTGCTGGACGGTGCGGGTTCGCCCATCTCGACAACCGGGAGTTCGGTCTTCGCTGACTTAGCCTCACGGATCGTATGGAATTTCGAAGCAGCCAAGGATGTCAGAATCGGCGGCTCTGCCCAGGTTCCCGGGCTGATCCTAGTGCCCACCTCTGGTGGGACAACAGATATTTCCGCACCCGGCACCAATGGACGAATCCTGGTGGCCGGAGACCTGTTGCATCGAGGCTCGGGCTCAGAGCTACACCGATATGCACTGGCAGGCGACAAGACGTTTGGCTGTAAAGTCCCCGAGGGCTCCGCCCCTGTGACGTCAGCGGCAGTCACTACTGCGGCGTCCAGTACAACGTCGGCCGCGGCCACTAAGCCTGCTCCTGGTGCCACGACGACACCTGCGCTACCTGCTGTAACGACATCTGCTGCGACTGCAGCAACCACCACAGTCGCGGCGTTAGGAATCACTCAGTCAGCACCCGCAAAGCTCGAAGCTGAATTTACAACCAGCGTAAGCGTCCAAGCAGACACCACGGAAGTTTTAGCGAATACGGGTGTTAGAGCGAGCAGTATTTTGATCTTCGGAGGTGCTGCGTTGTTGTTTCTGGTGCTGGGCGTACTTACTGTGACCACTGTCAGTCGCAGACACTAAATCCGGGCCGGGCGGCACTGCTTTTGCGCACGGTTTGCTGACAACCGCGCGCAGCAAGGTCTGTTGCGTACGGTTTGCGGACAACCGTGCGCAGAAACGGCGGTGGTGGGGGCATCCGCTAGTGTTTTCCACATGAGCGCACTTGTACCTGTAACCCTGCACGGAAAATATGTCACGCTTGAGCCCCTGGATGCAGCGCATCATGACGGGTTGGTTGCTGCCGCCTCGGATGGTGAATTGTGGAACCTCTGGTACACCACCGTGCCCAGCCCCGAGACGATGACCACGGAAATTCGGCAACGACTGGCAGCACAAGATGCAGGTACCGAGCTGTCATTCACAACCAGGCTTAATGATCCGCTCACTGGCGCGCCCGGGAAGATTATTGGACTGACAAGTTACTACGCCATTGACCTGAACGTCCCTCGGCTGGCCATTGGCTCAACCTGGAACGCCGCCAGTGTGCAGGGAACGGGAACAAATCCTGACAGCAAAAGGCTGCTGCTGGCTTACGCGTTTGAAACACTTGGCTGTGAAGTAGTGGAGTTCCATACGCATTGGATGAATGTGCAATCACGCGAGGCCATTGCCCGGTTAGGGGCCAAACAAGACGGAATCCTGCGGGCGCACCGCCGCCTAGCCAACGGCACTCTGCGCGATACCGTGGTGTTTTCCATCCTTGCCACCGAATGGCCGCAGGTGCGCAGTGGTTTGGATTTCCGTCTGGAGAAGAACCGTTGAGCGCGCCCCACTGGGAAGGAGCCGTCAACGCGCGGCTGCTTGCAGGAGATATTTACCGAATGGGTCGCAGCGAATGGCTCACCGAGCACGGTTGGCAGCAGCTGTATAACGACGGCGTCCGTACCGTCATCGACCTAAGGAACCCGGCGGAGCGCAAGCGCAGGCCAACCGACCCGGAGGTGAGCGCGCAAACGTTGGCAAGGTTCGACGTCGTACACTCACCAACGGAAGACCCGGAAGATCCGCGGTACCAAGAATTTTTCCTTCCCTACATGAACCATCCCAGGCTGTACACAGAGATAATGACAATGTTCCCGCGGCACGTGGCGGGTGTGTTTAAAGAGTTAGCGGCTGCACAGGGCAAGGTGGTGATTCACTGTTCGGCCGGGCGGGACAGAACCGGGTTGATCGCCACGTTGCTGTTATCGCTGCTGGACCAGGCTGAGCGGGTGCCGCGGGAAGATGAACTTGCCACGCGCGGGATCAATGCTTGGCATTTGGTGGCGCCCGTGAAGCACCCTTACGAGCGGCACTTGGCCGCAAATGAACTGGCACAAGTAGTCTCTGACCGCGCGGAAGCTGTGACGGAATTTGCCGCTGGAATAGACGTGTGGGCGTTCCTGCGCTCAAATGGGGTTAGTGCCGCGGAGATCGAAGCCGTCATTGGCCGAAGCTGATCCGAGTGGCAGTGAGTACTTTTCCTTGCTAGCTTTAGGCTTGTCAAAGGCGGGCTCTCCCCGATTTATGGGGTAGTCAACAACCAGGCGCAAACAATTGACCAGCGTATTTCAAGCTGGGGGTCGTTGTCCGTGGTCGGAAATGACCGGGGCGATTCACCCCTCAGTTTCCTCTGGAGCCTCAGAAAGGCACCCATGTACAACACCACCCTTGCAGCAGAAAACCTCGAAGTCGCAGTGAATATCGCCGCAGAAAATGTACGCAATTCTGGCGGACCTTTTGGGGCCTTGATCGTTACCGCGGACGGCACCCGGTTTGAAGGCCTCAACAGGGTCACAGCGGATAACGACCCCACTGCACACGCCGAAGTTACGGCCATTCGCAACGCCTGCCGCGCCCTAGGCACCTTCGATCTATCCGGAGCAGTCCTTTACACAAGCTGCGAGCCGTGCCCCATGTGCCTGGCCTCCGCGCTTTGGGCAAGAGTCTCACGGGTTGTCTTTGCCGCCGACAGGCACGATGCAGCGGATGCCGGGTTTGATGATGCAGCGTTTTACGAGTTTTTAGAGAAAGCGCCGGCCGACCGAGCTACGCTGATGCCCGTTGACCGCATCACCAGCCCCGGCTTTAACCACCTGGAGCCGTTCCAGCTCTGGTCATCCTTGGAGACAAGAATCGAGTACTAAAGCGCTCCACTACCCCTGGCTGGCAATTCACAAACGGACTCCCGTTGCTCCCAACTTTCCCGCACGAGTACCGTAAAGATCACCTGCAGGTTCATTTCCAAGAGACTAGAGGATCATTGCGCGGACCCACGAAATTCAAGAACTGGCTCTTCAACACTCCCGGTGTCACCGACACCGCAGGCCTTGACGGGCTTGTCAGACGCGCAGTGCTGCGGGCTGCAGGAGAAAATTGTAAAACTGTTGATGAAATGGTTGACGCGTTAGGGCGCGCCTCAGTGCCCGGCGCCTCCGGGCACGCTAGTTTCGGGCACGGCGCCGCTGACTGGTCCGATTCACAGCTGGAAGACTACTTGGTGTGTGCCAAGGTGGCTGCGGCAGAATCCCTTGGCATGACGGCCTTTGACACTCAACTTTTGGCAGCCGCCAATATGTTGCGGGGCACCGTGGTGGAGATGGACACCGGCGAAGGCAAAACTTTGGTGGGCGCGCTTGTGGCTGGCGCGCATGCCCTGCGCGGGAACCGTGTTCACGTACTGACGGTCAATGATTATCTGGCCAGCCGTGACGCGCACTGGATGGGCCCTTATTTTCTTGCCCTCGGCGTGCGCGCGGCCTCCGTTACCGCGGAGGACTCCACTGATCTGCGTAGGAAAGCGTATGAATCGCAGATTGTGTACGTTTCCGTTAACGAACTTGGCTTTGATGTTCTGCGGGATCGCACGGCCACCACGTTAGCGGAAATAGTGTTGGCCCCTTTCCATGCCTGCATTGTGGATGAGATCGATTCCGTGTTGGTGGATGAAGCTACAGTTCCGTTGGTCTTGGCGGGCCGGGCGCGCGGCGAATTGGAAAGTGTGGACGTCGATGACTTTGTCCGCGCGCTCAGACCAACCCTCGATTACACGGTGGAGGCGGACAAACGCAATGTGTCCCTCACGGACGCTGGCCTGCGTCAAGCTCAGGCGAGGTGGCCCGAGGTTGAACTTTACTCAGCGGACGGCACACCACTGTTTTCCTCCATCAATGTTGCCTTGCACGCACAGGTACTGCTGACACGCGATGTGGACTACATTGTGCGCGAGGGCAGAGCTGAGATCGTTTCCGATTCGCGCGGGCGGGTGGCACATTTGCAACGCTGGCCAGACGGATTACAGGCCGCCGTGGAAACCAAGGAGGGGCTGCACAAAACCGAGCAGGGTGAAGTGCTGGATCAGTTGCTGGTGCGGGATCTGATCAAGAGTTTCACCACCATCACCGGTATGAGCGGTACGGCCGTGGCCGTTGCGGAGTACCTGCGAACACATTACACCGTGAACACCGGCCGAATCCCTGCGCACAAACCGTGCATCCGTGACGATCGCCCGGAACAGATCTTTCTTACGGGGACCCAGCGCGATGCCGCGGTGATTGACGCAGCCGCAGCGGCCCACGCCACCGGTCAGCCAGTGCTGATTGGCACCCACGATGTGGCAACTTCTGAACGTTTCGCTGAAAGTCTCAGAGCCCTAGGTCTCAATTGCCAAGTGCTCAACGCCCGCAATGACACGGCAGAGGCGCAAATCATTGCTCAAGCCGGGCGCAGGGATGCTTTGACGGTGTCCACGCAGATGGCCGGCCGCGGTACCGATATTATCCTCGGTGGCGCCGCCGCTAGTGCAACTGCGCATGACGAGGTGGCTGCTTTGGGTGGGCTCCTGGTTCTGATTGTGGGCCGTTTTTACTCATCGCGCCTTGATGCGCAGCTGCGTGGCAGGGCTGGGCGGCAAGGAGACCCCGGTGTCAGCGTCATTTTTTCCAGCATGGAAGACCCCGCCGCAAATGGGCAGGAAGCCCACGGCCGGGAGCTAAGTGGTTCGGTGGCACAGCATGCGGACGACGACGGTTTGGTCACCCAAGTGGGTGTCTCAAAACTTCTTGACCGGGCCCAGCGGCTCTCGGAGCAGGAACGTTTCACCACGCAAGAGAACTCTTGGAAATACAACGAACTCATCGCCTATCAACGCCGGGTGGTCCTTGCCGAACGGGATAAGGTTCTCAACGATGATGTGGCTGCTGTTGAGCCGTTTGAACTGGTTGATGGTGCTGGCGGGGGTCAGTTTGCCAAACTTCGCGACGCGTTGGGGGACGCCAAACTCGTTGATATAAGCCGTCAGGTGCTCTTATTTCACCTTGACGCCCAGTGGAGCGATCACCTGGCTCTGTTATCGGAGCAGCGCGCTGCTATCCATCTGCGCGCCCTTGGCCGGCAAAACCCGCTGGATGAGTTCAGGCGTGAGACCATCTTTGCTTTTGATGGCTTCTTTGACCGCGCCCAACACGATGCTCGGGAGACTATGGCAGCCTTGGAAATTACCAACGATGGGGTTGATCTTGCCGCTGCCGGTATCCGCAGCGGCTCCACCACATGGACGTACGTTGTGGACGAGAACCCGTTTGGGAAGCAATCGGATCAGATTGTGAAGTGGCTTTTGAAAAAGCTGGGCAAATAGTTTCCCACACCATTTGATTTCCCGCATGACGCTGAGCGTTGGCCTAATTTTTTACTAGATTTTCCATTTGTTAATGCGGTAGGAGTTGGCAAGTAATTCAAGTTTTCCCGGGTTCTCGTCCCAGTAGCTTTTGTGGCCACTGATACCCATACGCTGCGGAGTGCCCCACGGTGTGACGGAGAAAAGATTAACGCCTTGGATCTCATCCCCCGCGGCAGTCTTGCAGCTGAAGTCTATGACCACGGCAAGACCACGCCGAAACTCGCGGGTTTCGGGTTTGCTTGACTGAAAATCTGAGACGCATTTATGCCCTACGAGAAGCTGCGGCAGGTCCGCGGCAGCAGTGCCAGCAAGTTTGTCCTGTGTAGCTTGGATAGCAGCCTTGACCTTGACTGGATCAGTGCCGTATTTGCCCTCGTCAGTTTCGGAGAAGAAGGCAAAGGCCATAGAGATTCCGTCCGCATCCTTTTCCTCGGTGCCTTGGGCCACCTGTTGCATTTCCTTGCCTGAGGACGGGTCTGTTGAGATGCCGAAGGTACCGTCATAAGTCCACGATTTCAGGCGTTGGAACGAGGACTCACCGGTGACGAATTTAGCGAATTCAGGATCACCATCCGCTGGTACCTGACTGGGCCCGGCCAATTTGTCCCAGCCCGGGGGCAACGCCGTTGCGCCATCGGGCATCCCGTCAGCAGCTGCTTTTTCTGTGCTGTTATCAGCCGTGGCGGACGGTTCCGACGCAGCATTCGTGGCGTCTGCACTGGGTGTGTGCTGCCCGGAGCTTGCTGAGGGAACGAGCTGCTCATCAGCTGCTTCCTTGGTCAGGGCAGGAATAATCCAAACAAATAGGGCAATCAGCGCCAGTCCCACGGCAACTGCCACCGAACCCAGCACGATTGCCAGGGTCTTGTGGTTATTCGGTTGCGGCGAAGGAGTGTAGCCGCCCTGGAGTGGAGCGTTGAGAGGAGGCGGGGGAGCCCCGTTGTTATTGCTCATGACAATCCTTTCCAGGTGGTTCTCCCGCCACGGAACGCGGGCACATATGCGAGAAATTAAAGGTTAGCTGAAACGTTTTTATTGCCCACTAGGTCATATGCCGTGTCGGATTTTTCGGTCCTAGCGGCTAATATTTCTCGCGGCAGCACTTATGAAGTACCCAAGGCGTGGCCTAGAGTGCCAGCATGCCCCAGAGAAGCCAAGTCGAGAACGTGGCGGAGCCGGCTATAACTAAGGCGAAGCCGCTGAGCCAGATGAATGAGGGGACTCCTGTTGAACTGTAGAGAATATAGGCATCAGAGCTGGCCAACTGGGCGCGTCGGCGGGTATGGACGCTGGCAACCTTGAAGAAGTCACGCACCGAACCAACGCCCAAGGCAATGCCCAGCGCCAAGACCACGTAGCTGACCGTCTGCGCATCGGCGAACATGACGAGGCTTTGAGCAATAACAGCACTGATCAGAGCCACGATAATGCCGGTGAAATTACGCAAGAAGATCAACGCCACCAAAAGAACAAGGGCGCCGATTGATGCCGCGGCACCCGCCCAGCCCGCTGAAACACTCCAAACAAGTGCGGCGCCCACTACCGCAGGGGCCGGGTAGCCCCAAAAACCCGACCACGTAGCGCTAAATCCCCGGCGGCCACTACTAACCAGCTGCCCTGAATGGTCCAGCCCAATTTTGAGCCCATGAATAAAACGCCCCGTCATTAAGGCGGCAAAGGCGTGGCCGAGTTCATGCACGAACGTCACGTAGAGGCCAAACCAGCGCCAGGTCACACGAGGGATGCTCAGTGCAACAGCGGCCGCCACAATTCCAAGCAAAAGAAGCGTTGAAACATCCGGTGCGTCCACGCGGGTAAAACCATTGAGCACCGCGCTCCACCAGTTAGCGGCAGCATCTGAGAATCCTCCAACAGCATTAGTCATAACGTGCACACTAAACGATGAAGCTCCAAGGCCGCTCATTTGCCGAACTACTTCGACTCCTGCGCATGGCCAGGTGCGCGTGCTGCGGCACGGCTACTTCTGCGGCACTTGAGCACATCACGGTGCGCGGGAGCCGAACTGGCGGGAGCCGAACTGGCGGGAGCCGAACTGGCGGGAGCCGAACTGGCGGGAGCCGAACTGGCAAGGGCCGGCGGGGCGGTGCGAGGTCCAAGAGCTAGGCTGGAACGCGTGAGCGAGCCAACAAATACCCTTCGTCGTTTTGAACTGACCCTGCGTAAACCGCCGCTGGGCTGGTTTCCTAAGCCCACTGTTGTGGTTGACGGCGTGGCCCAACCAACCCAGTGGGGCACCAGGAACTGGAAAATATCCGGAACAAAGAGTGCCACCGTGCGCATCTTCTTGTATAACCGGATGTGGAAATTTGGTGAAGTGAACTTCACTGTTGAGCCGAACACCCCGGCCCCCTTGGTGTACCGGGCTCCATGGCTTCCGTTCCTGAAAGGAAAGGTAAATAAAGCCAGTTAGGTCTTAGCTGACGCTTTTAGCTAACGGTGGCGCGGACACTATAGCGCCCCACCGTTGCCAGCCGTAGATTGCCAAGCAAGCTTGGGCGAAGAATAAAAAGATCAGCACCGAGCCTTGTGCTGCGAGGACTGTGCCGGCCAGCGAGACGAACGCGGAAGAGGCCACCAAGAACCACGCCCAGCGAGAACGCCGGGCCAGGCCCAGCATCCCCGCCGGCAGCAACCCGTACAAGAAACCTGAGACCACCATGGTGATAACAGGAAGATTGGAAGGGGAGAAAGAAAGATAGATCGAAACCACGGCGATCAAGGATGTTGCCGTATAAACCACTGCCATCAACAACGGAGCCACAAGGTCGGTGGGCTTATATTGGCGGAGGGTAATAGCACGGGTTAGCTGAGAATCGCGAGGGAACTTTTGGAATGCAACCAGCCCGTAGATGCCCACCCCAATGGTCAATGCCAGTGGCACTGCAATGCTGCTGACGAATAAGAGCAGTGCTAACGGGGAACGGATGCTGGATCCGGGGATATTGGCAAGCTCAGCAAGCCCGGGCATCAGGAAAGCAACGGCTACAAGCCACCAGCCCAGTTGATTGCGGCGCCCCAAAAGGATGATGGCGGCACACATCAATAAAGCGCTGACGATTCTAAAGGCAACAAACAGGGTGCTCATGCCGGTGTCGAGGCGGCCAAATAAGAGATCGCTCATTCCATCCATGCCTCCCACTGTAGGCGGAAGTGTGGCTGGTGCACCCTTCGGCGGGCAGCATAAGCCAGCACGGTGCAATAGCGCGCAGTAATAACCAGAGTGATTCCGGCCGCTTTCAGCTCCGCGCATCACCCCGGCATGCTTGGATAAGAGAAGACGCGCGAAAGGCGGAAATTGACTATGGCCCGTGGAATTTATGTCAGTGCTACTACTCCTGGTTCAGGAAAAACGTTAGTGTCCCTGGGGCTGGCTGATGCTTTGCACAGGCGCGCCGACAGGATCGGGTTTTTCCGTCCCATCACCTCGGCCGCTGATCCCGAGCAGGACCCCACAGTTCTCATGCTGCAACGCATGTACCAACTCACCCCGCAGGTATGCCGGGCAGGGATGAGCACCACGGAAGCTCGCGCGCTACTGGCGGCCGGACGCCGGCAAGAAATCGATACCCGCGCGGTGGAGATCTTCAGTGAAATCGCCAAAAATTGCGATGTCATTATTGTGGAAGGCACCGATTTGACCGGCCAAGACGCTGCCGTTGAGTTTGACCTCAACGCCCGCCTTGCCAACAACCTGGGCCTGCCCGTGCTGGCTGTTGTTGGTGCACGGGGGTTGGCTGCCGAGGAGATCGCCGACGCGGTAGACGTTGCCCGCAAGGAATTGGCCGCAGAGAATTGTTCCTTGTTAGCCATGATGGTCAACCGCGCCGACCCTGACGGACTTGAGGCAATCAAGGCGGCCGTGCGGCCAGGCCAGAGTAGCCGTCCTGTGTATGTGATCCCGGAGATTGCCGAAATTTCCCGTCCCACAGTGGGTGAGGTGGCTACCGCCCTTGGCCTGCGTCAGATGGCTGGCAGTTCCGAGCTGGAGCGTGATGTCCATGCGATTAAGGTTGCTGCCATGACGGTGGGCAACTTTTTGCACCAGTTTCAAGCCAACGATCTAGTGATTGTCCCGGGTGACCGCGCGGATGTCATGGTGGCAACGTTGGCGTCCGCGTTCTCCCCCGAGTTTCCTGTCCCTAGCGGCATGGTGCTCACAGGAGGTCTTGCCCCGGACCCGCACGTACTACCTTTTCTGGCGCATGCCCCGTTCCCCGTTTTTGCCTCCGACGACGACACTTTCAGTACCGCGCGCGCTGTGAGCGAAGTGCGTAGCGAGCTGACAACGGGGCAGCGGCGCAAAGTGGCCGCCGCGATGGGTGCCTGGGCACGCACTGTTGATGAGGGTGAACTGCTTGACAGGCTGACGTTGCCGCGACCCGCCACCATGACACCGCTGCGGTTCCTGCACGAACTGATCGAGCGGGCCCGCAGCGAACGCAAACACATTGTGCTGCCGGAGGGTACTGATGCCAGGGTGCTGGCTGCGGCCGAAATTCTGCACCGCCGCGACGTGTGTGATTTGACCGTATTGGGCTCGGTTCAGGCTGTGCAGGAGCAGGCTGCTGCCCAGGGCATCGAGCTCAGCGGGGTCAATATTGTTGATCCGGCCACATCCCCTTTGCGGGAATCTTTCGCTATTGAGTACCAGCGGCTGCGAGCCCACAAAGGTGTTGATCTGGCTCGCGCTCGTGAAGTCATGACGGACGGCTCATATTTTGGCACCATGATGGTGCAACTGGGGCATGTTGATGGGATGGTCTCAGGAGCGGGGCACACCACGGCAAACACCATTCGCCCGGCCCTTGAGTTTGTAAAAACACGGCCGGGGGTTCGTCTTGTTTCCTCAGTTTTCTTGATGCTGTTGGCGGATAGGGTGCTTGTTTATGGGGATTGCGCCGTGAACCCGGACCCCAACGAAGAACAGCTTGCCGATATTGCCATTGCTTCGGCGCAAACAGCCGCCCAGTTTGGTGTGGAACCACGCATCGCCATGCTCTCCTATTCCACCGGCGGATCAGGTTCAGGCCAAGCCGTGGATGAGGTTCGCAAAGCCACCGAGTTGGCCCGTGCGGCCAGGCCGGACCTGGCCATTGAGGGCCCCATCCAGTACGACGCGGCAGTGGATATGTCCATCGCAGCCTCAAAAATGCCTGCCTCCACGGTGGCCGGACAGGCAACCGTATTCATCTTCCCTGACCTGAACACCGGGAATAACACCTACAAAGCGGTGCAGCAATCCTCCGGCGCCGTGGCTGTGGGACCTGTCCTTCAGGGACTGAACAAGCCAATCAATGATCTTTCCCGCGGCTGCACAGTGGAGGACATTGTCAATACTGTGGCCATCACCGCCATCCAGGCCCAAGGCGCCTCAGCCTCCCAGCCCAGCAAAGTTAAGGATTTCTAATGCGTGTGCTTGTCATTAACTCTGGTTCCTCTTCGCTGAAGTATCAGGTGCGGGATACCGACACCAATGAAGTTCCCGCCAAGGGTTTGATAGAGCGCATTGGCGAGGGCGCCGGGGGGCCGGCCAACCATGGCGAGGCCATGGACCAGGTCGCGGCCCAGCTGGCAGGGGAGCTTGCTCAGAGGCCGATTGACGCCGTCGGGCATCGAGTGGTCCACGGTGGCGAGCGTTTCAGCGAGCCTGTGTTGATCAACAATGAAATCACGCGCGCCATTGAGCGGCTAAACCCTTTGGCGCCGCTGCACAATCCGGCGAATGTGTTGGGGATCCGCGCCATCACCGCCAAGTGGCCGCAGATGCCGCAGGTGGCAGTTTTCGACACGGCTTTTCACCGCACGCTGCCCGAGCACGCATGGCGTTATGCGGTGCCGGATGAGCTGTACAGGCAGTACGGGATCAGGCGTTACGGCTTCCACGGGACCTCGCACCAGTTCGTGACGGGGCGTGCCGCCAAGCTTTTGGGCGTGCCACTGGAAGAATTCAACGCCGTTGTGGCGCATCTGGGGAATGGGGTTTCGCTGACAGCCATTCAGGGCGGCGCCAGCATTGACACCTCTATGGGCTTTACCCCGTTGGAGGGTCTGGTGATGGGTACCCGCAGCGGCGATATTGACCCCTCGATCTTGATCTTTTTGCAGCGCCAGGGGATGTCTGCGGACAGTATTGATACGCTGCTGAACCGGGAATCCGGGCTCAAGGCCCTCTTCGGCGACAATGACATGCGCGCCATAGTTGAGGCCGCCGACGCCGGGGATGCGTCAGCACAAAAGACGCTCGCCATCACCTCCTACCGGTTGGCGAAGTACATTGGCGGCTATCACGTGGCTGTGGGCGGCGCTCATGCGTTGGTGTTTACGGCCGGAATTGGTGAGAACTCGGCCGGTTTCCGTGCCCGGGTCACGGATCGTCTAGGTGCTTTGGGTGTGATGCTCGACGGCGAAGCCAACCTTGCGCGTTCGGGCTCACCCCGGGTGATCAGCGCCCCCGGATCGCTGATCCCCGTCCTGGTGGTTCCGACGGACGAGGAGGCGGCGATCGCGGAGGCGACTGCCGCCGTCGTTCGTTCAGCAACTGACTAAATCCAGGATCGGGGCGGCTCTAGAGCAGCGTGCTTGCCCCGAGGGCGTCGGCCAAAAACGCGTAGTCCCAGGCGCGGGTTTTCCAGCCTTCGTACCGCCCGGATGCGCCGCCGTGACCGCCATCCATCTCAATTTTAAGCACAATGGGCTCGGTGCCGGTGGAAACCGAACGCAGTTCCTGCACCCACTTGGCCGGTTCCACATACAGCACCCGTGTGTCGTTGAAGCTGGTCACGGCGGCGATTTTTGGATACGCCACGGCCCTCACGTTTTCGTAGGGCGTGTACTCCTTCATGTACTTGTAGACCTGCGCGTCAGTGATCGGATTGCCCCACTCCTCCCATTCCAGGGCGGAGAGCGGCAACTCCGGATCCAAGATGGTGGTGAGAGCATCCACAAAGGGAACCTGCGCCACAATGGCCGCGTACTTTTCTGGGGCGAGGTTCGCCACGGCACCCATCAACAGTCCACCCGCCGAACCGCCCATGGCGGCGATCCGGGCCGGATCAACCCACCCCGATTCCGCCAACCAATCCGTTGCCGCCACAAAGTCACCAAAGGTGTTCTTCTTGTTCAGTTTCTTGCCGTCCTCATACCAGCGCCGGCCCATCTCGCCGCCGCCGCGCACGTGGGCCACCACAAACACCACGCCACGGTCCAGGAGCGAAAGCTGCGGCACACTGAATCCGGGGTCCATGCTGACTTCGTAGGAGCCGTAGCCGTAAATCACGCCGGCGTTGGATCCGTCGCGCACCAGATCTGCCCGGTGCAACACCGACAGCGGCACCAACGTGCCATCCGCCGCCTTCGCCCATTCACGAGTGGCCACATAGTCTTGCGCCCGGTAACCGCCCAAAACCGGGGTTTCCTTGCGCAACAACAGCTCCCCGTCAGCCTGGTCTACGGGCAGCACGTAATCATAAACGCGCGGCGGGGTGAAATCCGAGGTGTAGACAAGCCGGATCACAGGGGAGTTAAACTCGGTTCCGCCCATGGCAGCTGTGTACAGCTCTTCATCAAAGACAGGCTCGACGGCGGGACTCTGGTTTGCGGTGCCCAATGATTCCAGCGCGGTCACCTGAATCCGTTCAATGGTGTCCTTGCGTAAGGAAACAATCATGTGTGTTGCGGTCACGGTGGAGCCGTTAATGCGCACGGAATCGCTGTGCGGCACCACAGTTGCCCAGTTTTGTTCTGCCACAGGCTGGGTGAACTCCGCGGCGTCAACTAGTGAAATCATCGAGTTCACGGCGTCGCGGTTATGAGTTAGCAAGATCTTTTCGACTCCGGCCAAAAGGAAAGGCTCGGCGTCGTACAGAATCCCGGAGCTGCGCGGGATCAGGACCTGGAGGCCCCTTTGTGGGGCGGCAAATTCCAACAGACGGGTCTCGCTGAACTCGGAACAGCCAATGCTAACCATAAGGTGGCGACGGTCGGCGGAGAGCTCAAAGCCCGTCCACATGGCCACATCATCTTCTTGGTACAGCACCTCATCACTCTCAACCGGGGTTCCCAGAACGTGAGTTTTAACCTGGTAGGGGCGCCATGAATCATCGGCCACCATATAGTACAACGTGGTGGCGTCGGGGGAGAACGTCAGGCCGTAAAACACGTTCTCGATGGTGTCCGGCAGCAACTCGCCGGTACGCAGATCCTTGATCTTGACGGTGAAAAGTTCATCCCCTGCGTTATCCACGGCATAGGCATACAGGTTCCCGTCGCGGGTAACTGCCGCGCCACCCAGGGAGAAGAACGGCTGGCCCTGCGCTTCACGGTTGCCATCGAGGATGATGACTTCACCGGGAACGTCTACGCCGGCTTCCACCAACGGAGGAGTCCAATCCGCCAACGTCCCATCACTACTGGCCGCCACGCGGCACTGAATCCCATATGCCTGACCTTCCACCATGCGGGCGTAGTACCACCAGTCATCCTTGCGGCTGGGCACAGACAGATCGGTTTCCTGCGTACGGTTCTTGATCTCGTTAAAAATGTCCTGGCGAAGCTGTTCCTGTCCCGCGGTGACAATGTCCGTATAGGCCTGCTCGGCGTTGAGATGGGCCACCACCTCAGGGCTTTCCTTCTCCCGCAGCCACTCATAGTTGTCAACGAACCTCTCACCGTGATGGATTCGTTCAACCGGGACCTGCTTGGCAACTGGCGCAAGGGCAGGCGACCCCGCCGCCCCTGGCGCCGGTGAGGCGTGGGAGGTTGGGGTGGACAATTGCGCGGCAGAGTCGGGATTCGTCATGGAATCCACTGTATAGAGGGAGCCCCGCTTCAAGCACGGGTCTATGCCAACAGCGGAGAACCCCTACCGGGCACAGCCATGGTTGACCGTATGAGCATCACATGGAATATTTATAGAACGAACGGTCGGTAAATTGTTTTCTCCGACAAACCAGGCCGGCATAGACGCGGCGAACGCGAACGCGAAGGATGCACTCATGGCCATACCGCAGGCATTTTTGGTGGGTGGGGTCCGCACGCCCGTGGGCAGATATGGTGGAGCGCTCGCCAGCGTCAGGGCTGATGACCTTGGTGCTGTTGTCATCTCCGAGTTGGTTGCGCGCACAGGTATTGATCCGGCAGCAGTGGATGAGGTCATCATGGGCAACGCCAACGGTGCCGGTGAGGAGAACCGCAATGTTGCCCGCATGGCCTGGTTGTTGGCCGGGTTCCCAGACACCGTCCCTGCGATCACGGTTAACCGGCTATGTGCCTCCGGCATGAGCGCCATTACACAGGCCTCCCACATGATCATGGCGGGAGCGGCTGATGTGGTGGTGGCTGGCGGAGTGGAATCCATGTCGCGTGCGCCGTGGGTTATGGCCAAGCCGGAGAAGGCTTTTGCCAAGCCCGGAGCCATGTTCGACACCTCGATTGGTTGGCGCTTCACTAATCCTGCCTTCCTCTCCGGTGAGCTCTCCCGAGATGGCAAAATGACGTTCTCCATGACTGAAACCGCCGAAGAGGTGGCGCGGCGCTTCAACACTTCCCGCCTGGACTGCGACGCCTTTGCCCTGCGATCACACGAACGGGCGCTGGCCGCCATCGCAGCCGGAAGATTCAAAGAAGAAATTGTTCCTGTCACAGTGCGGGGGCGCAAATCCAACACAGTGGTGGATACCGATGAGGGCCCCCGCCCCGGCACCACCTTGGAGATCCTAGCCGGTTTGCGTCCAGTAGTTGCCGGAGGCAGCGTTGTCACGGCCGGAAATTCCTCTACGCTCAACGACGGCTCCTGCGCCATCCTGGTGGCCTCCGAACGTGCCATCAAAAAGTACGGGCTAACTCCGCGCGCCCGCATCTTAGACGGCGGCGCCGCCGGGTTGGCCCCGGAAATCATGGGCATGGGCCCTGTAGTCGCCAGCCGAAAGGTCCTTGACCGACAAGGAATCAGCGTGAACCAGCTGGCCGCCGTGGAACTTAACGAAGCGTTCGCCTCCCAGTCACTAGCCAGCATGCGCCAGCTGGGTCTGGATCCTGGCACAGTGAATAATGACGGCGGCGCCATCGCACTGGGCCATCCGCTGGGTTCCTCCGGATCACGAATTGTGTTGACACTGCTGGGCAGACTGGAGCGCGAGGGTGCCGCAGGGTCCCTCGGCTTAGCCACTATGTGCGTTGGCGTGGGTCAGGGTGCCGCCCTGTTGGTGGAGAGAATCTGATGCAGGAACCCCAGACGCACGTTCGCCGAACGCACCTAGTGCCGCCAAGCTGTGCCACGCTGTTGGTCACCGAAGACAAGGACTGCGTGGCGGTGCAGTTGAACCGGCCAGAGGTCCGCAATGCCATCAACGCGCAAATGGTTGCGGAATTGCATGGAATTTGCGCGTACTTGGAGTCCACCCCCAAGGTTCTGTTGCTCTCCGGTATCCCCAGTGATGGCGCCACGGGGAAGAAAGGAATCTTTGCTTCAGGTGCCGACATTGCCGAACTGCGCGAACGCCGGGCCCCTGATGCGTTGGCCGGCATTAACTCCGCGCTCTTTGTGCGAATCGCCGCGCTACCCATGCCCGTCATTGCAGCCCTTGACGGATATGCGCTGGGCGGAGGTGCCGAACTGGCCTACGCCGCAGATTTTCGGATCGGCACCAAGGCGCTACGCATGGGACAGCCGGAAACCTCCCTGGGCATCATGGCAGCAGCCGGGGCCACCTGGCGGCTGAAGGAGCTCGTGGGTGAACCGGTAGCCAAAATGATGCTGCTGGCAGGAAAAATCATCACGGGCGAAGAGGCGCTGCGGGTAGGACTAATCTCCGAACTAGTGGAACCAGCCAGGCTGTTAGAGGCAGCGCACGCGCTCGCAGATAAGATTTGCGCGCAGGACCCCCTAGCGATCCAGAGCACCAAACGGGTATTTCACGTGCCCCGAGAGGCCCACCCGGAGGCGGATAACGTGGCGCAGGCAGAACTGTTTGAATCCCCTGCCAAATTCGCGCTCATGCAGTCTTTCCTCAACCGGAAGAAGGACCCAAAATGACAGCCGCACAGAATATGGGCCAGGAGGGGGCAGAGGTGAAGCCAACGTTGCCGCAGGTTGTGGGAGTTCTCGGTGGTGGACGCATGGGGGCCGGGATTGCCCATGCATTCCTCATGGCTGGCTGCCGCGTTGTCATTGTGGAACGCGATCATGAATCAGTGGCCAGCGCCGCCGTGCGTGTGGAGCGCTCGGTGGGTAAATCACTTCAGGTAGTTCTAAAAAAGTCAGCAGATAAAGAGCGTGCCAGCGACTGTGAGGCAGACGCCGCACGCATCATGAAGCGGTTGCGGCTTACTACTGACTACACCCATCTTGGACCCTGCGGGCTTGTTGTGGAGGCTGTACCAGAAGTGTGGGCCATGAAGACGGCTGCGCTGGTCAATGCTGAAAAACAGCTGGCCCCGTCCGCGTTCCTGGCCTCCAACACCTCCTCGCTGTCAGTATCCCGGCTGGCTGGGGAACTAAAGCGGCCGGAGAACTTCCTGGGCCTGCACTTCTTTAACCCCGTTCCTGCCTCAACGTTGGTTGAAGTGGTTATCGCCAACCAAAGCGCACCAGCCCTGGTAGACACGGCAAAAAGCTGGGTTGCGGCGCTGGGCAAGACCGCCGTTGTGGTGAATGACGCACCAGGCTTTGCATCTTCCAGACTGGGGGTCGTGCTGGCGCTGGAAGCCATGCGCATGGTGGAAGAAAACGTGGCAAGCGCTGCGGATATCGATGCCGCCATGGTGCTGGGTTACAAACACGCCACGGGTCCGCTGCGCACCACCGATCTGGTGGGACTTGATGTGCGCCTTGAGATCGCCGAATATCTCGCCGAAACGTTGGGGGAGCGATTTGCGCCGCCACAAATTTTGCGGGACAAGGTTGCCCGTGGTGAATTGGGCAGAAAATCAGGCACGGGATTTTTTAACTGGGACTGAGGTGCCCACACTGCATGTGCACCGCAGCTGATGAGAAAAACTGCTTTCAACGAAGAGGGCATTCAACAAGGATGGGACGGTTTGGCAATGGCCACTGCAACGAAGGCTGGTTTTGTTCCCAGTTACGTAAAGGACGCGTGGTGGAGACCTGCGCAGAACACGCAAGGCACCGACGCCCGCGACGCCAGCACCGGTGAAGTGTTGGCTCAAGTATCGTCTGAGGGCTTGGATTACGCCGCCACGCTGGAGTACGGGCGCACGGTGGGTCAGGCCGAACTGGGCAAACTGACAATCCATGAGCGGGCCCTGAAGCTGCGTGAACTGGCTGCCCACCTCAACGGCTGCCGCGAAGAGCTTTACGCCGTCTCCGCCCAAACGGGCGCCACAAAGATCGATTCCATGGTGGATATTGACGGTGGAATTGGCGTGCTCTTTACGTTCTCCTCCAAGGGCCGGCGTGAGCTGCCCAATTCAAACGTCATTGTGGAGGGCCCGGTGGAGGTGCTCGCCAAAGACGGTTCATTCATTGGCGAACACATCTTCACCCGGATCCCCGGGGTGGCTGTGCAAATCAACGCGTTTAACTTCCCCGTATGGGGCATGCTGGAAAAGTTTGCACCTGCGTTCATTGCGGGGGTGCCTACCATCGTCAAACCGGCCACGCCCAGTGGTTACCTTGCCGAGGCAGCCGTGCGCATGATGGTTGACTCCGGGATACTGCCTGCGGGCTCACTTCAACTGATTTCAGGCTCGGCCCGGACTCTCCTGGACGAGCTTGATTACCGGGATATGGTCTCCTTTACCGGCTCAGCCAGCACGGCGAACCAGCTCCGTGAGCACCCCGCCGTGGCACTGGGCGGAGTCCGTTTCACAGCGGAAACGGACTCGCTCAACGCCGCCATTCTGGGCCCTGATGCCGTGAGTGGAACGCCAGAATTTGATGCTTTTATCAAGTCGGTTGTCACGGAAATGACGGTTAAGGCTGGGCAAAAGTGCACGGCAATCCGACGCATCATTGTCCCCAACGAACTTCGCCAGAGTGTCATTGCGGCGATCAGTGCCCGCATCACGGAGCGTGTTGTGCTGGGTGACCCGCGTGTCCCCGGCGTCACCATGGGCGCACTGGCTTCTCTGGAACAGTTGGCTGATGTCCGCGCCGCGGTTGAAACCATGATCGCGGCCGGGGGCGAGCTTGTCCATGGCAGTCTTGAAACACCGGAGGTCCGCGCTGCCGATGGAACCGTGGCCGTCGCTGCCGATGGCGCATTCATGTCCCCGGTGCTGCTGAACTGGGCTGATGCGCAGGCCCCCGAGCTGCACGGGTTGGAGGCGTTTGGGCCGGTCTCCAGCGTGCTGGGTTATGCCACGCACGACGGCGATGCCTCCGAGGCGGTCAGCCTCGCCGCGTTGGGGGCTGGCTCCCTCGTAGCCACTATCTGCACCAATGATCCCGCGATCGCCCGCCAGCTGGTGACAGGGATAGCCGCCCACCACGGCCGGGTATTGCTCCTGAACAGGGAAGATGCCCGGTCCTCCACCGGGCACGGCTCACCCGTGCCGCACCTTGTTCATGGTGGACCTGGGCGCGCTGGTGGCGGAGAAGAATTGGGCGGTATCCGCTCGGTCAAGCACCACATGCAGCGCACTGCGCTGCAGGGCTCACCGAACATGCTCACGGCCGTGACAGGCATGTGGCATGCCGGGGCAGACCAGGTTTTGGCCGGCGATCCGGACTTTGGGGCTTCCCCGGATGCTGTTCACCCGTTCCGGAAATCACTGGCTCAATTGCGTATTGGTGATGGCTTCGCCTCAGGGCTGCGTGAGGTCACCCCGGAGGCCATCGCCGCTTTTGCCGAGACCACCGGCGACACTTTTTACGCCCATACGGATGCCGAAGCAGCCGCAATAAATCCGTTCTTCCCCGGCATTGTTGCCCACGGCTATTTACTACTCTCATGGGCTGCAGGGTTATTTGTGGAACCCGCCCCGGGGCCGGTATTGGCCAACTACGGCTTGGAAAGTTTGCGCTTCATCACCCCCGTGGCCGCCGGCGACTCTATCCGAGTGACACTGACGGCTAAGAAGATCACTCCGCGCGTCACAGACGAGTATGGCGAAGTGTGCTGGGATGCTCTGCTGCACAACCAGAACGGTGAGATCGTGGCTACCTACGATGTCCTGACATTGGTGGAAAAGGAAAACACCATTTACGCCTAGACGCTAATGGTCGCCTCACGGAAGGCGCTGCATTAGCGGTGCAAGCCTTGAAAAGACATGGTGATGAGATCGTCGGCCAGCTTATCTGCGGAGAGCTGGCCGCCGGGTTTGTACCATTCCACAATTGAATTAATGGTGCCAAAGAGCAGCCGGGTGATGGTGCCGGGGGCAATATCAGTACGCAATGAACCATCTTTTTGTGCGGCAGCAACCAACTCGGTGATGGTTCGGTCAAAGGAACGACGCCGGGTAAGCGCCTCACGTTCCATCTCCGTATTCCCGCGCAATCGCAAGAGCAGGGTGACAAAAGGCAGCCTGGCCACCAGCACGGCAATGGTTTCCCTGAGCACAAATTCAAGGCGGGCATCGGCTGGTCCGGATGTTGCGCCGTCGCCCATCAACACCTCTTCCAAACCATCCAGGGCCTCATCCAAAGCCAGCCGCAGCAGATCCTCTTTGGAGGGGACGTGGTGGTAAATGGCGGACTTGGAAATGCCAAGGTGCTCGGCAAGAATACCCATGGATGTGGCCTCGTAGCCGTGTTTATTGAACACCTCCACGGCGATCCGCAGCACCGAGCGTTGATCGTAACCGGGGCGTCCGCGTCGGGAACCGGCGGTGTGAGCTGCATCTGTGGCGGAGGGCATGGTTCCTAGTTTCTCACGGGTCGGCACGGGTACGAGCTTGGGGCTTACACCGGGGCAGCCAGGTTAGGTGCGGTTGTCATAAACGCGCTTGAGCTTGCCGTTGGAGCGTTCAAGCGAGCCGGGCGCCACCACATCGATGATGACAGAGAGGCCAATGTGGGTTTTGATCTGGGATTTCAGCGTCAGTGCCGCAGTGTCACGATCCGCAGCGCTGGTGTTTTCACGGGGTTCGATGTGCACCCTCATCTCATCCATACGGCCGTGGCGGGTGAGTTCCAGCTGGAAATGTGGGCTCAGGGCGGGAATGCGCAAGGCAATTTCTTCCAACTGGGAAGGAAATAGGTTCACCCCGCGCAGGATGATCATGTCATCGCTGCGACCGGTAATGCGGGCCATCCGGCGCATGGCTGGGCGGGCTGTGCCGGGCAACAGACGGGAGAGGTCCTTGGTGCGGTACCGGATGATGGGCAGAGCTTCTTTGGTCAGGGAGGTGAACACCAGCTCGCCTTCTTCGCCGTCATTAAGTACAGCGCTTTCCCCGGGGGCCGGGTTGAACGGGTCAATGATCTCGGGGCGGAAGTGGTCCTCCCAGATGTGGTTGCCATCCTTGGTTTCCACCGATTCTCCTGCCACACCTGGGCCCATGACTTCGGAGAGGCCGTAGATATCGCAGGCCTGCAGGTCCATGCCCTGCTCCAATTCACGGCGCATTTCCTCCGTCCACGGCTCAGCCCCGCAGACGGCAAACTTCAAGGAGGTGGCACGGGGATCCAGGCCGCGGCGTGCCATGGCATCCATGATTGTCAGCAGGTAAGTGGGAGTGCACATGATGGCGTCGGGTTCGAAGTCAGTGATGAGCTGGATTTGTTTCTCCGTTTGGCCACCGGACATGGGGATGACGGTGGTGCCAAGGGCCTCGGCCCCGTAGTGGGCACCCAAGCCACCGGTAAACAGGCCGTAACCGTAGGCGTTGTGAACTTTCATGCCGGGGCGGATGCCGGAAAGGTGCATGCACCGTGCCACCAAGGACGCCCATAAGGCAATGTCGTTCTTGGTGTAGCCCACCACAGTGGGCCGTCCTGTGGTGCCGGAGCTTGCATGGACACGCACCACCTCGCTTTGCGGCACCGCGAACATGCCAAAGGGGTATTCCTGGCGGAGGTCTTCTTTGGTAGTAAAGGGAAATAGGGCAAGGTCAGAAAGTTCCCGCAGATCGCGTGGATGGACTCCAGCTTCATCAAATTTGCGTTTATACATCGACACACGCTCGTAGGCGTAGGCCAGTGTGTGCTGAAGCCGTGCAAGCTGCAGCGCCTGGAGCTCGTCGCGGCTGATTAACTCGCCCTGGTCATAAGCGCTGGGGGCTAGTGCGGAGGAATCAATCATTGTGGGAGGGACCTTTCCTGGCCTGTGCGCGGAGATGGGATGGTTCTGCTGCGGCCGCGAAACTCGGCAACCACCGCAGTGCCATCGTCGTTTTCAGCGAAAACCTGGACGTCATAAAGTCCACTGCGTCCACTCTGCTGGCGCCTGTTGGCAACAGCTGTGAGGCGCTGGCCTGCGCGGGTGGGGCCCAGAAAATTTATGTCGGCACCGGAGGCAACCGTGACAGTGTTTGCGGCGCCGTTTGGCGGCGTGCAATCCGATGGCGTGTAATCCGATGGATTGCACGCCAAGGCAAAGGCGGAGTCAGCTAAGGAGAAGATCATGCCTCCGTGTGTGATGCCAAAGCCATTCATCATTTCTGCCCGCAGTGTCATGGCAACGGTGGCGTGACCGTCGCCAAGGGCCAAAACCTCAAGCCCAAGCCATGCGGAGGCCATATCATTTCGCAGCAGCGGGTGCTCCGTACTTGGATTAGTGGCCACCACGTATTGCTCCTGACTTTTCCTACCGAATGTTCATTAGGTAATACCCTTGTGGCACGTTCTGTCAATGGGTCCTAAAAACGCGGGGACAGGATTGCAGTTGATGCAATGGCCCCTCAAGTCCGTTATAGAGCAGCCCTATTTGATTGACGAGGCCTGGCTCACACTATATCCTGAACGAACGGTCGGTAAATAAATCGGCAGGACTCGATTGGCATGATTTTTCAGGAGTAGTCGTGGCACACAACGAACAGCCCCAGGTCCCCCACGCTGGGGCCCCCCACACTGAGACCCCGCTCGCTGGGGGTCTCAGCGGTCAGGCCCCCGTCGCCCAGGCCCCCGTCGCCCAAGGTGAAGAGGATGCGGCCGGGCAGGCGAATTTTGACGCGATCATCGCCAAGGATTCCCGCGTGGAGCCCAAAGACTGGATGCCAGAGTCCTACAGGCGCTCGCTTGTGCGGCAAATTTCCCAGCACGCCCACTCTGAAATTATTGGCATGCAGCCGGAGGGGAATTGGATCACTCGCGCGCCAAGTCTGAAGCGCAAAGCGATCCTCATGGCGAAAGTTCAAGATGAGGCTGGACACGGGCTTTATTTGTACTCCGCCGCGGAGACGTTGGGTACCAGCCGGGATGACATGATGGAGGCCCTGGTGGCCGGACGCGCCCGCTATTCCTCGATTTTTAACTACCCCGCTGTGACGTGGGCAGACATGGGTGCCATTGGCTGGATGGTTGACGGTGCTGCGATTTGCAACCAAGTGCCACTCTGCAGGGCATCCTACGGTCCCTACGCGCGGGCCATGGTCCGGGTGTGCAAAGAAGAATCATTCCACCAACGGCAGGGTTTTGAAATCCTCTTGGAGCTGGCCAATGGCACCCCGGAACAGCGTGCCATGGCCCAGGATGCCGTGAACCGTTGGTACGCGCCATCACTGATGATGTTCGGTCCTCCAGACGATGATTCGCCTAACTCCAAGCAGTCCATGGCATGGAACATTAAACGTTTCAGCAATGACGAACTCCGCTCGCGCTTTGTTGGCATGCTTGCCGAGCAGGTCACAGTGCTGGGCTTGACGTTGCCTGATGAGCACATCCGCTTCAACGAGGACACCCGGACATGGGAACACGGCGCCCTGGACTGGGTAGAGTTCAAAGAGGTTTTGGCCGGTCGCGGCCCCTGCAATGCTCAGCGTTTGGAGCGCCGGCGCAGTGCCCATGAAGAGGGTGCGTGGGTGCGCGAAGCCGCCGCAGCGTATGCGGATAAACAAAGTGCTAAAAAAGCACAGAAGGTAGCGGCTTGAGAATGGGCACGCCAACATCACCCACGGGCACGGGCACGGGCACGAGCACCAGCCCAGCTCCGGATTCGGGCGTGCGGCGTTGGCCCCTGTGGGAGGTCTTTGTCCGTTCCAGCCGCGGCCTAAGCCATGTCCATGCTGGGTCCTTGCACGCACCTGATGCTGACATGGCACTTCGCAACGCCCGCGATCTATACACCCGCCGCAACGAAGGACTCTCAATCTGGGTAGTCCCCGCAGACGCCATTGCAGCGTCGGACCCCGATTCCAAGGGTTCATTCTTTGAATCACCGCAGGGCAAGGACTACCGCCACGCCACTTATTACACTAAGAGCGAAGGAGTGAAACACCTGTGAACCAGCCTTTGGGCGATTCTTCCGCCACACGCATTCTCCCCAACAGCTCCCAACGCTCGCAACCTCACGACGGGTCCCAAGCTGCTGTGGGCCCATCCGGCCACGTATTGCGACCCGAGGACATTGCGCTCGCAGCCCGTCAGGCAGCGAGTACGGGGGAGGGCCTGCCCGGTGCAGACGTGGCCGAATATGCTTTGCGTTTGGGCGATGATGCCCTCATCCTGGCTCAACGTTTGGGACACTGGATCTCCCGTGGCCCCGAGCTGGAAGAAGACGTGGCGCTTGGAAACATTGCTTTGGATGAGTTGGGCCATGCCCGCTCTTTTCTGAGCTATGCCGGCAGCGCATGGAACAAGAGCGAAGATGAACTGGCTTATTTCCGGCGCGAAGAAGAATTCCGTTCGGCGCATCTTTTTGAACAACCCAATGGCGATTTCGCCGCGACCATAGTCCGGCAGTTCATTGCCTCGAATTATCAGTTCCTGCTCTACCGGGCACTAATGGGATCCAGTGATCCTACTTTGGCTGCCATTGCCGCCAAGGCTGTGAAAGAAGTGGACTACCACGTGGACCACAGTAGCCAGTGGGTTTTGCGGTTGGCAGGGGGCACCGATGAATCCCGCCGTCGCATGGTTGCAGCCCTAAAGCTGATGTGGCCGTTTGCCGCTGAACTTTTCGAAGATGATTCGCTGACTGACAGGCTGGGCTCCGCCGGTGTGACACCCTCCAGCCTCAGGGCTGGCTTTGACCTCGCCACCGGCGCCCTACTGGCAGAAGCTGAACTGGATATCTCCGGTATTGAAAGGGCAACCGGTGGCGGACGCAGCGGCCACCACAGCGAACATCTCGGTTTTATGCTGGCCGAGATGCAGGTGCTCGCGCGCGAATTTCCCGGCGCGAGTTGGTGAGGGCCATGGTTGCGGATGCGCTGACGGCTCAGCAGGTGGCGTGGGAGATTGCCGCTACTGTGTGCGACCCCGAAATTCCCGTGCTGAGCATCGCGGATCTAGGCATCCTGCGAAGCGTTGAAGTTACCGCGGGCACTGAAATTACCGCGCACACTGGAGGTGCTGAGTCCGGTGGCGTGCGGGTCACGATTACTCCCACCTACTCAGGTTGTCCGGCCGTGGATGCCATCCGCGATGACCTCAGAGCAGCGTTTGCAGAGGCGGGCTACTCACCCGTGGAGGTGGTGGTGACGCTGTCACCGGCCTGGACCACCGATTGGATGAGCGCTGCTGGGCGGGTCAAACTACAGGACTACGGGATCGCACCTCCCAGCGGAAACTCCACGGCTGGTGGGCACAGCGGCCCCATCCGGTTGGCGTTACAAGTGAAATGTCCCCAGTGCAGCTCGCTGAACACCCGCGAACTGACCCGCTTCGGCTCCACATCCTGCAAAGCACTCTATGTATGCTCGGATTGTCTGGAACCCTTCGATTACTTCAAGGTGCTTTGATGAGTGTCCCCGTTGATGCCACGGCAAGGCGTAGAGCCGCTTTTCATGCGCTGAGTGTTTCACGGATCCGCCCGCTCACCGACGACTCCGTGGAGGTCACCTTTGCGGTGCCTGCTGAGTTGGCCGGGTTCTATGACTACTTACCCGGTCAATATGTGGCATTGCGCGTGCAACGCCCCGGTGCCGACGGCGTTGGACGTGAAATACGCCGCAGCTATTCCATCTGCGCCCTCCCCACACATTTTGCGGACGGCAGCGCGGAAATACAGGTGGCCATCAAGCGTGACATTGGTGGAGAATTTTCCACCTGGGCCACCACCGAACTCAGTGTTGGCACCGTCCTGGAGGTCATGAGCCCCATGGGCGCCTTCATCTCCCGGCACGGCTTGGTCAGCAACGTCCTCACCGGATTAAATCAGCCGGAGTCCATGGCGGGGCAAGTTGGTACTTATGTTGCCATAGCGGCCGGTTCGGGCATCACACCCGTTATGGCGTTGGCAAAATCGTTGCTGGCCGGACATCAAGAAACCCGGCTTGATCTGATCTATGCCAATAAGGCCACCATGGATGTCATGTTCCTAGAGGAGTTGGCGGATCTAAAAGACAGATACCCGCAACGGTTCGCCATTCACCATGTGCTTTCTCGTGAGCAACGCATTTCCCCACTGCTTTCCGGACGTTTAGATGCGGCCAAGCTGGAAGCGTTGCTTGGAACGGCAATCCACAGCGAGGAAGTTGATGAATGGTTTTTGTGCGGACCTTTCGAATTGGTTCAACTGTGCAGAGACCTGCTGGAAGCTCGCGGCATACCAAGAGAAAAAGTCCGTTTTGAACTGTTTTCCACGGGCCGCCCCGACCGTCCGGAAGGACAAATTGGGCATGTGGTCCCTGTGGATGACTCCAAGGAAAGTTACAGGATAAGTTTCACCCTTGACGGGCTTAAAACTACAGTCCTTAGCCCAACCCACGCCCGCGAATCCGTGCTGAACGCGGCTCTACGAGTCAGAGCCGACGTGCCTTTTGCCTGCACCGGTGGCGTGTGTGGAACCTGCCGGGCCAAGGTTGTTAAAGGAGCCGTGGAGATGAGCGAAAACTACGCGCTTGAGCCCGATGAATTGGCCGCTGGCTATGTTTTGACCTGTCAATCACACCCCACCACAGCAGAGGTGGACGTGGACTATGACGTGTAAAAAAGCTGGCACAACCTACTAAGGAGTCTCTTTGATTGAGCTGAGCATTACCAACCATGTAGCGGAGATTGTGCTGAATGCTCCGTGGAAACTGAACTCTCTTGATGAGGCCGGGCTGGGTGAGCTCAGTGAAGCCTATGACCATGCGGCTGTGGGAGTCGCTGCGGGGTCAGTGCGAGCGCTGCTGCTGCGGGGGGAAGGGCGGGCGTTTTGCGCAGGCCGCGACATTGCTGAGGTGGACGGCGCCAACGATGACGCCCGCCACTACCTGGAAACGTTGCTGACCCCACTCCTGCAAAAAATGAGTAATTTTCCTGCCCCCACCTTTGCCGCAGCGCAAGGAGCCTGCCTCGGGGTGGGACTGGGGCTGCTCGTCGCCACAGACGTTGTCTACGTGGCCGAGAATGCCAAATTTGGCTCCCCCTTTGCCAACCTCGGCGCTACCCTCGACTCTGGCGGGCACTGGTTGTTTACCGAACGGCTGGGGGCAGCGCGTACCTTGGATTTGATCTACACCGCAGAGCTGATCAGCGGCGCTGAAGCCGTGACGTCCGGGATGTTTAGCCGTACCAAACCCGCCGGGGAACTTCTGGACTTCACACGCGCCGCCGCTGTGAAGGCTGCCACCGGACCCACCCAGGCGTTCAACGCCAGCAAGTCGCTTGTGGGAGCGATTCGGGACCTCCGGCTGGGACTCTGGGACGCCGTCGTACTGGAAAACGCTGCCCAGATTGAGCTCTCAGAAACGGCAGACTATGCAGAAGGGTTCGCCGCCTTCGCCGGGAAACGGAAGCCAGACTTTAAGGGACGTTAAGGCGCCAGCGAAGAAATAACTGCGGGACCCGCCGCCTCCTGCCGCTCTGTCTAGGGGGAGGCGGGTCTGGTTTATTTACGGCCGGTGAAGTGCTCCATGGATTTATAGACGCCAAACACGCGGCCAGCCACCACATCCCAGGCGGCGATTGGCAATACCCCGCGCAGAGCCATGCTCAATTTCACTGTCCACGGCATCATCAGCATTGGCGTTCCTTCTTTCATGGCCCGCCACACCCGCTCCGTTACCGCAACAGGCTCCATCAGCGG
Organism: Arthrobacter antibioticus; assembly: GCF_030063205.1. Taxonomy (GTDB): domain Bacteria; phylum Actinomycetota; class Actinomycetes; order Actinomycetales; family Micrococcaceae; genus Specibacter. The sequence continues at coordinate 368,019 of NZ_JASISQ010000002.1, forward strand.
TGTCATCATTGGTCCACGGGCACCCTCAAACATCCCCGTTTTAATGTAGGAAGGGCAAAACGTTGTCACCATGATGTGGTTGTGGCCCGCCTGTTTCAGTTCTAAGCGAAGGGAGTCACTCCACCCGATGACTGCCCATTTAGAGGAGGAATAAACACTCATGCGGGGGTTGGACAGCATCCCCGCGGCCGAGGCGACATTCACTATCCGAGACGTGCGGCCGCCCTCAATCATGGCTGGCAGGAACTCGCGGGTGATATGCATCAGGGCCAGAGTGTTAATGGCCATAGTGACAGCAATGTCCGCACGCTGATCGTGCTCCCAAAAATACTTTCCACGCACAATACCAGCGTTGTTAATCAGGATATCCGGGGTGCCGACCTCGTCCCGGACCTTTTGTGCCGCGGCCTCGATAGCCTCCAGCTTGCTGACATCCACCACGTAGCTGTGAATCTCTGAGCCCTTGCCTTGAAGCTTGGCGGCGGCCTTTTCCAGTAGTTCGGCATTGATGTCCCACAGGATCACATGTGCTGCGTGATCCTGTACGGCCAGGTGGGCATACATTTCGCCCATACCCATGGCAGCGCCGGTAATGAGGACGGTAGCTCCCGCAAGAGATTCTATGGTGCCGGTCATGATGGTTCCTTTAAGTGGGGTTCGTTGGGGATGAGCTTGCCGGGGTTCATGATGCCCTCGGGGTCCAGCGTGTTCTTGATGCTGGTCAGAACCGAGACGCCCAGGTGTCCGATTTCGGCAGACAAGTAGGGTGCGTGGTCCATGCCTACTCCATGATGATGGGTGATGGTGGCCCCTGCTGCCGTTATGGCGTTGGAGGCGGCCTCTTTCACGCGGGCATTTTGTGCCAGCCCGTCCTCCTCCAAACCCGCAAAGAAGGTGAAGTATAAAGATGCGCCGTCGGAGTACACATGGGAAATATGTGTTTGCACATAGGCGCCACCACCTCCAACTTCCAGGGCACCCAGGATGGCCTGGCGGATATCTCGGTATGTCTGCGCAATTTTGGTCCAGGTAGCTGCCGTTTCCAGTGTTTCCACGTAGACGCCACGGGTCAATAACTCATCGCGGAGGTACGGGCCGCTGAACCGGCCGTGCTCCCACGCCTTTCCGGGCAGCGGTCCCAACCAGATTCCACCTGCCTGCCGCAGAATTCGGGCACTGCGGCGGCGGCGGGCACGTACATGAGCGCGCTCGCCCTCCCAGACAAAGAGCGCAAGTGCCTGATTCCGTTGACCCCGGATACGCAGATAACGGGATAGGGCGCCGGTCTTCACCCCACCTAATTTGAAGGTCGACGCCGTTTCATCAGTGTCGCTGAGGCGGCAGACATGCGGCATGTCACCGCGGCTACCGTTCTGGCGCAGTTGCCGCATTGCTTCCGCGCCGGCAGCAAAGGACGGGAAGGACCATGCGCCGTAAACCTTGCTCTTGGGTGCTGGGGACACTTTTACAGTGGCCCTGGTGATGACCCCCAGTGTTCCCTCGCTGCCGATGATGACATCGAGTAGCTTCGGTCCGGCTGCGGTGCCAGGCGCCGATGAGCCAACATCGAAGTCTCCCATAGGGGTTTCCAGATGGGCCGACTTCACAAGCTCCTCTGAACGCCCGTAGCCGGTGGAGGCTTGTCCGGCGGACCGGGTGGCAATGTACCCGCCAAGCGTCGCCTCCTGATGGCTTTGGGGGAAATGTCCCAGGGTGAAGCCGTGCGGGGCTAAAGCTGCTTCTATGGCCGGGCCTCGAATGCCAGCCTCAAAACTGGCCGTACGGGACGTGGGGTCCACTTCCAGCAGTTGGTTCAGGCGGCTGAGATCGATGGTGATAACTCCGGTGAAACGCCCTCGCAAAGGTTCAACCCCGCCCACTACGGATGTTCCACCTCCGAAGGTAACCACAGCTATTTTTCGCTTTACGCAAAAGGCCAACACGGCGCCGACCTCCTCACTGCTGCCGGGGAAGACCACGGCGTCAGGGGCATCAAGGGCGTCCCCACTGCGACGTCGCAACAAATCGGGTGTGCTCTTGCCACCGGCATGGTGAATGCGGGTTTGAGCATCGGTTAAGACGCGCTCTTGCCCCGTGATGGAGCCAAGCTCTTGCAGGACATCCTGGTCCAATTTCACGGCTCCGAGGCGGACGTCGGCCAAGTTAACGGGCGGGTGGTTGGCGCCAACACTGGAGAGTTTCAACGTACGGCGCAGAAACTCAAGAGCTCCCGGGGTGAGTGGCCGGGCGTGGGTAGGATCGCCCCAGCCATACCAAACGGAGGGAGAAATTTCTTCTGTGAGGTGCGTCACCATAAGATACAGTGTGACACATGAAGTCACAACGTACCACCACGCAGGGTGTTGAGCCGCAGGCTGTTGATCCTAGGACTACTGACGCTGGGGAGGGCGCTGGTGCCTCGTCAGCTGATGAGAGGCTCCTTGCCGCCATCCGAGAATCCGTGGTGTTGCATGGGGTCAGGCACACCACAGCCAATGATATTGCCGAGCGGGCAGGCATCTCCCGCATGACCTTCTATCGGCGCATGGGATCAGTGGAGAATGCTGTGCTGGCGGCCCTGACGCAGGAGTTTCGTACCTACGCAGGTAGTGTGCGGATACGTGCATACGCGGGTAACGGTCGCGAGCAGTTGGTGCAGTTCGCTGTTGAAAGCGTGCGAGTGTTCGCAACCTCGGAGCTGCTGGATTCCATTGCCGAGCGGGATCCAGAATTCCTGATTCCCTATGTCACTGACAGATTTGGGACGGGCCAGCAACTCATTCTTGACCAGGTAAACGTACTGCTTGATGCCGGTTTCGCCGATGGCAGCATCGAGGCCACACCGGGCACCGCGACCACGTTGCTGCTAGTACTCCAAGGAGTTGCCTTGTCCTCTAAAGTGCTGAGGAAGACGGGCACTTTTGAGGATTCTTTGACGGAATTGGCGAAGATGTTGAGCCGATACCTCACGCCTACCGCGCCTTTTGCACCCTCAGCGGCTTGCCACTCAGCCGAAGAAAAAGTGGCGTGATGACTGTAAATGCTAGCTGGATCAATGAGGCAAGCCGGCGCCGCTCGCTGGAGCACGTGGGTGCACGCACAGTAGACGTTGTTGTTGTAGGCGGCGGAATAACGGGGGCAGGGGTGGCCTTGGACGCGGTGAGCCGCGGCCTAAGCGTGGTGCTGGTAGAGAGCTGCGATCTTGCCTCCGGGACTAGCGGATACAGCTCCAAACTCATCCACGGAGGGCTGCGGTACCTGGCCAAAATGGATTTCCAGGTAGCGTGGGAGTCTGCTGTGGAGCGGCGTTGGTTGATGGGGCGGATCGCCCCACATCTTGTCCATCCGCTTGGTTTTGTCATCCCGGATGCCCGTAGTGCCGCGGCGTGGGAAGGTCTGGCTGCCGGGGCTGGCGTGGTCATTTACGATGTGCTGCGCAGACTTTCGGGGCTGAGCTCGAAGGTACTGCCGCGTCCGCAGTTGCTGTCCAGGCAGGCGGTGGGGGCTTTGGTGCCTGCCCTTGATGAGAAGGCGCTGCGCCGCGGCTACCTATATTGGGATGGTCAGGTGATCGACGATGCCCGGTTAGTTCTGGGCGTTGCCCGAACAGCCGCCGGGCTCGGAGCGCACATTCTCCGAGATGTGCGGGCCACCGCGGTGACGGCGCAGAGAGTTAACGCCATCGACACCAGAACCGGGGCGCCCGTGCATATCCGTGCCCGAACCGTTGTGAACGCTGCCGGAGTTTGGGCCGCTGATTTCGAGCCGAAACTGCGCGTAACACCAAGCAGGGGCACGCACTTGGTGGTGCGGGCACAACGGCTGGGCAACCCCCACGCCGCCCACACGGTTGCTGTGCCGGGACACTTTGGGCGCTACGTTTTTGTGTTGCCACAACCAACCGGCGTTGTCTTCATAGGACTCACGGATGACGAAGATTATCAGGGGGACGGGCACCACCCTCAGGTCCCGGAACACGATGTCGACTTCCTCTTAGACATTGTTAACACCACCTTGTCGGTGCCGCTGACGCGCGCTGATGTGGTTGGCTCCTTCGCAGGACTACGGCCTCTTGTTCAGGGCGCGTCCGGTGCCGGTGGACGTGGTACCGCGGATGTTTCCCGGCGTCACCTGATCAGGGATGTCCCGGGTTCACCCATCACAGTGGTGGGAGGGAAAATGACAACGTACCGGCGCATGGCAGAAGACGCGGTCGACGCCGTGGTGTCACGGCTCGGGCTCAAACTGCCCTGCCGCACAAAATCCCTCCCGCTGGTGGGTGCCGCATCCGCGAAAGAGTTGCAGGATATTGACGCTCCGGCACGGCTGGTTGCTAAGTACGGGACCGAGGCTCCCGAGGTGCAAAAGCTGGGGAGGGTAAATCCGCTACTTGCGGAGCCGTTGTTTTCGGGGACGGACATCACCGGAGCTGAGCTGATGTTCGGCATTTTGGCAGAAGGGGCAGACACAGTGGAGGATCTCCTGGAGCGGCGTACACGGTTAGCCTTTATACCCACCGATGAGGCAAGGGCTTGCGCTGCGGCAAAGCAGATACTGGCTTTGGCTCTATCGCTGTCCACCGTCGAGGAGAGTGCCACATGAACCCCGGCGCTGGCGGCCTGGACAGTGGAAGGGCACTGCTGCTTGTGAACCCGACGTCGGGCCGGGGGCGTGGCTTGCGGTTGATGGCCAGCACCGCCGAGGCCCTGCGAGTTGCCGGGTTCCGTGTTGAAGTTTCTGTTACTGACGGGCTGGAGGATGCCACGGCCCAGGCAGAAGCAGGAGCCGCGGGGTCCTTGGTGGCTATTCTGGGTGGGGATGGTTTTCTCGGCGCGGCTGCCGCAGGTGCACGGAAATCGGGGGCTATCATCCTGCCGCTGGCCGGGGGGCGCGGAAATGACACCGTACGCCGTCTGGGACTGGGGCTTGACCCAGTCAAGACGGTCAGAGACATCAAAAACCTGAGCGTGCGCGAACTTGATTTGGGGCTTGTTAATGATCGTCCCTATTTGGGTGTTGCCAATGTTGGCTTTGATGGCTTGGCCAATGAATATGGCAACAATGCGCGGCTGAACCTTGGGCCGTTCGTGTACCTTTACGGTGGAATCAAGGCGTTTCTTGATTGGAAGGATGTTACTTTCACTCTCTCAGTGGATGGCAAACAAAGCACCTTCCCAGGCTGGTTCGTTGCCGTGGGAAACATTGGCCAGTACGGGGGAGGGCTGCGAATCTGCCCGCAGGCCATGGTTGACGACGGTCTGCTGGATGTTGTCTCGTTGGGCAAGGCAACGATTCTGGCGGTGGCGGCCACTTTTCTGCGTTCCTACCGGGGCAGCCATCTCCGACAAGAGAACGTAAGCTTCACCCGAGGGAAAGTGGTGTTGATCAGCGCCAGTAAACCGCTAAATATCTATGCCGATGGGGAAAAGCTGGCCGCGCTGCCAGCTCTGCTGGAAGTGGTGCCTCGGGCAGTGAAAGTACTGGTTCCGGCCAGCTCGGGCGTCTTACTCAACGGCTGATACGAATTCTCGGGGAAGGCGGCGGTGCGGGCTATGAGATCTCTGCTGATTTGGCCCGATGCCTACGTACCGCTGCACGGTTGGCGCATCTCACCGAACAGTATTGTTGGCGGCCGTTGCGAGTAGTATCAACCACTACCGCCCTACAACCATCGCCAAGTGACGTTCCGGCAGCGCAACGCCCAAGCCGGTGCATGCCGCGGGTGGTGAGATGTAAAGCGGTGCCAACGCTGATAACCGCGCGCAAAACATGTGAGAGATTCTGATTTTGATCGCGGTAGTGCAAATGCCAGTCTTCTCCGTTGTGCTCGGTAAGCCTTGGGTAGGCCGATGCTGTGGCCATGTGGGCATTGAGCAGGGCAGCGCGTTCATGAGGGTCGCGCGCATCAACAACAGTTAGCCAATCGTCGATGATCGCCCGAACCAGCCCGTAGTCATTCGCCGCTGCCGTAAAGTCGATTGTCATGCCGATATCCCGGGCGCGGGCCACAATGCCAGCCCTGTCGTCGGGAAACGCGTTGGCGAGCGAAGCGGCAAGAAGAACCGCATATTCTCCGTAAGGGTTGAGTTGCATAAGGCCATTACATCATAGTGTTTTACATGACGCTTTCTATTTCTTCAGAGACCAAAAAGACTAGCAAGTCCAATGAGCTCCATGAGCACACATGGCAACTAGAATCAGCCCACACAACTTCACAGGGCATCATTGTCTACATGAAATGCTCCAGCCCCTGCAATGTTCGACGGGTTGACCTCCACAATCCCGATAACGGGGATGAGGCGACAATCAGCAAAAATATCGGTGAGCTATGCTGACGCCGGGAGTTCGAAGCCTCAGCGTGACAAACGCGATGACTGATGTAAGCCATCCATGTGAAGTCCTCGCTGACTTATACGCACCCTCCGCTACCAGCCCCCGTGCGTTGCCCCATTGATGACGGGCCATTCTTATCAGGTGGTAGAGCAAGAGGTGCCCCTAGAAGGTGGAAACGCGACCGACGGTGTTGTTTGGATTGGCTCGACCAGCCGCAAGCAGTGGACTGCGAACACCCCGGCTCCGACCTGGTCTGTGGAGCTTGCCTGTGGAACTTGGTTGTTGGGTGGGCAGCGGTGGCCTTCGCTAATAGCTTCCAGCCGCTATGGCTCCGCCGTCCGCGACGTCTCCATCCGTCAGGTCTAGAGTAGAGCCAGTGAGCAAACCATCGAAACCAGGAGACTTCAGTCTGTGGTCCATTGCCCTTCCGGCATTTGGGCCATCACTGCTTTTTGGTATTGGCGAAGGGGCTATTCTGCCCATCATCCCGCTCAGTGCGCGCACCATGGGCTCGTCCCTGGCGGGGGCGGCTCTCATTGTGGCGTTGATTGGGATTGGTTCCCTGGTCAGTAATATTCCGGCCTCGATGATCACAGCTAAGTTTGGTGAACGGCTCGGCATGGTTGGCGCTGCCATCCTGAGCCTGTGCGCGCTCCTGCTCTGCGTTTTCGCCACCGAACTCTGGGCCTTTGCCGCAGGGATTCTCCTGATTGGCGCTGCCTCGGCAGTGTTCAACCTAGCGCGCCAAAGTTACCTCACCGAAGCTGTTCCGCCACTCTTGCGGGCCCGGGCCATGTCGACGCTTGGTGGGGTGGGCAGGATTGGTTTGTTCGCCGGACCGTTCATTGGTGCCTTGGTGATTCACCTGGTGGGGCTCAGTGGCGCCTACTGGGTGGCCGCTGTGGCCGTGGCTGGTGCAGGAGCCCTGGCTCTGTGGCTACCTGATCTTGTCAGCGACCAAGGTGAGCGCAGTGACGGGCCAGCCCCCACCCTGCGTTTCTTGGTTTCGGCGCATAAAGAAATCTTCCTCAGTGTTGGGCTTGGGATCCTCTTCGTCAGTGCAGTGCGCTCTTCCCGGCAGGTTGTAGTGCCGTTGTGGGCAGACAACCTTGGCCTGAGCCCTGCTGCCACCTCCCTGATCTATGGTATGTCCGGTGCCATAGACATGCTTGTCTTTTATCCAGCCGGCAAGGTCATGGATAAAAAGGGGCGCATAGCGGTAGCCGTGCCGTCCATGGTGTTGATGGGCGTCTCGCTGCTGCTGATGCCGCTAACCTCAGGAGCGCTCACTCTGCTGCTGGTAGCCATGCTGATCGGGTTTGGAAACGGCATTGGATCGGGCCTGGTCATGACCTTGGGAGCTGACTACGCACCACGGAACGGGCGGGCCCAGTTTCTGGGCGTATGGCGGTTCATCTCTGACATTGGTGGCTCAAGCGGACCAGCGATCCTTGCGGGCCTAACGGCTGTGGTGAGTTTATCTTTTGGCATTGCGGCCACCGGATTGTTGGGGCTGGTAGCGGCTGCCGTACTGGGGTATTCGGTACCCCGGCACAAACCCATCCAGCGCTAGTTCGGGAATCCAGACAGTTAGGCGAGCAGCCGAACTAACGCCGTGAACGGCGTCGAACAGCCAATGTCAGCAGTAATATGCCAGCACAAGTGAGGCCATAACCAACAACAACCATTTGGCCAAGTCCAATCAAGAAATAGCTGGTGGTACTAACCGCATCGGGCACTGAAACCGAACGTAAGATCAGGGCCGTTGCCACGCCCGCCAGCAGGGCCAACAGCCCGGCCAAAACAGTCCACCACCGCGCCGAGGCCCAGTGCCTATCCGAGCCCAACCAGACATTCCACTTCGGGCCTGTACGCATAACAACCAGCGCCGCCAGGGCAGTCCAGAACGCCACAATGAAGAAAGCCGCCAAGACATCTGATGGTCGGTGCCATTGATTGATGAGCGTGGAAATTCCCACCACAAGGGCGTAACTGCCGCCCACAAAGCCTGCGGCAGGGCGCCAGCGTGGGGAAACCACCAGGAACACGGCGGCTGCGGCGCTGGCGGCCAGGGTAGTGTGCCCGGACGGCAACGAATTCAGGGCCAGAGTGTTCACGCCGAGATTGGGTCGGTCCGGTAGCCCAGCCTTGATCACCTGGGTGGAGAGATTAGCAGCGGCCATGGCGACAATAGCGAAACCAGCCGCTTTCCACCTGCGTCGGGCAAGGGTGACGAATAAGACCACAAGCGCGGCGATGACCAGGGACGTCACGGGAAGTGAGTCAAGGACTTGGGCAGTCTGTATACCAATGCGTTGGCGGGCCGCCTCGGCCTCAACCAGGGCTGACTCGTCAATGAACTGTCCGGAGGTGGTGGTGATGAAAAACCTGTAACTAAGAGCCATCCCAACCAAGCTAATGAACGCCGCCGAGAAGAATGGCCAGGCGGCAATGCGTGAGGCGGCACGGCTGTGCGGGCCTGAACGGTGAGGGGCGGCATGGTTCTTCATCCCGCCTAGCTTCCCACAGATTCATGGGAGCTTGCTGTGGTTGGGGCTACAGTGAAGAGATGCTTCCACTCCCACCGCTTGAGCAGGTTCTTGCCGACGCCCATGTAGTCTCCCTGCCCATGAAGGTGAAGTTTCGAGGTGTGCAGACCCGCGAAGTGATGGTCTTTAAAGGTCCCGCGGGATGGGCGGAATTTGGGCCTTTCCTTGAGTACGACGACGCAGAGTCCGCCCGGTGGCTAGCCGCAGCTTTGGAAGCTGGCTGGCTGGGGTACCCCGAGCCAGCGCGCAGCTGGATTCCGCTGAACGCTACCGTTCCAGCAGTTACTCCTGAGAGAATTCCGGCGGTACTTTCGGCATTTGATGGTCTGCACACTGTGAAGATCAAGGTGGCCGAGGCTGGAGAGTCGCTGGCGCAGGATGCTGCCAGAGTGGGGGCAGTACGGAATTTGCTGCCAGAGGCCCGGATCAGAGTGGATGCCAATGGCGGATGGTCGGTGCCGCAGGCAGTGGCAGCGTTGCGCATGCTTTCAGTGTTTGGGCTTGAATACGCCGAACAGCCCGTTGCCACGATTCCGGAAATGGCTGCTGTACGTGCGGCGCTTGGTGGCTCGGTTTTGATTGCAGCGGATGAAAGCGTGCGCAAAGTTACTGACCCCCTGGCTGTTGCCCGCGCCGGAGCCGCAGATCTACTCGTGATTAAAGCAGCCCCCCTGGGAGGCGTCCGACGGGCGTTGGCAATCGTTGCCGAAGCCGGTTTGCCCGCTGTGGTGAGCTCGGCGCTGGATTCTTCTGTGGGCATCCGAACCGGATTAGCACTTGCGGCCGCGTTGCCACAGTTACCCTACGCCTGCGGGCTGGGCACAGTATCTTTGATGGAAGCAGATGTGGCAGTGCCAAGCCTGGTAGCGGTTGACGGCGGAATTGAGCTGCGCGAGGTTGTTGCTGATCCGCAGCTGCTTACCCGGTTTGCCGCATCGGCGCAGCGGCGTGCCTGGTGGCATGAACGTTTGAGCCGCTGCCATGCCCTGCTGGGTCCTGAACTGTTCTAACGCCCGGGGCATCGCCTAGCGCGCGTATGGGCATCCGGCGCTCTGTGTGACTAGAGTAGTGGCGTGACTTTACTTAGCTCCATGGATGCTGCCCGCCACGTTGTAGACGCCTTGGTCCGTGCGGAAGTTGCTCACGTGGTGGTGGCGCCAGGATCCCGCAGTGCCCCTCTTGCCTATGCCCTTGCTGAAGCGCAGGCAGATGACCGGCTCAAAACATATGTACGAATTGACGAACGAGTTGCCGGGTTTACGGCCCTAGGTCTGGCACTGGGGGCGAAGGCTCCCGTGGCGGTTGTGACAACGTCGGGAACGGCTGTAGGCAACCTACTGCCTGCGGTCATGGAGGCTAACCACAGCGGAACACCCATCGTTGTGCTCTGCGCGGACCGACCCGAAGAATTGCGGGGCACCGGAGCCAACCAAACAACACAGCAGCTGGACATCTTTGGCGATCACGTTCGTTTTGCCACGGATGTTCCAGCCGGTCTGGATCCCTCCAGCGCCATCTCAACAGCCCTAAGTGCTGCCCGCGGACGGTTAGAAGGTATTCCCTCCGGTCCCGTTCAAGTGAACCTCGCCTTTCGGGACCCGCTGACACCGGCACTGGACGGTTCGGAATGGGAACGGCTGCTGCCTGTGGTGAAGGCGGGAGATGGCCTGGGTCCTGAGCCCAGAAAGGCCATAAGCAGCCCGGTGGCAAGCAGTCCAGTGGTAAGCCTGCCAGTAACGAGCTTGCCCGTAACGAGCTTGCCGGCAACGAGCCACAGAACAGTGGTGGTGGCCGGGCACGGGGCAGGTGCGGAAGCGGAATACTTTGCCCGAATGTTGTCTCTACCGCTGCTCGCGGAACCGTCTTCCAATGCTCGGTTTGGACCCAACGCGGTTGGCCCATACCGGCTGCTCATTGAGGCCTTTGGCCCTGATAGCACTCATCCGATTGAGCGGGTGGTACTTTTTGGTCGGCCAACACTATCGCGGCAAATCAATGCGTTGCTGGCCCGCACCGACCTGGAACGGGCACTATTTATTCCCAAGCCTGTTCCCTGGTTCGAGGCTGGGCGGCGCACGGAACTGATGTTGACTCAATGGGATCAACTCGTTGGCTTCGCCGGGCAGGGCCCGGACGGCTGGCTCCAAGTGTGGCAGGAAGCGGCCGCTCTTGGCGAGAAGCAATTAGATGCGCTCTTCAATGATGCACCCCCCAATGCCAAGGAACTTACGGGCCCGGCGGTGGCGCGCGCAGTGTGGGCCAAGGCCCAGCAAGAGCCCAGTAGCAACCTCATGCTGGGTTCCTCAAACCCTGTCCGCGACGTTGACCTGGCGGGTAAACCCACCAGGGTAAACAACGTCACTGTGTTCGCCAACCGGGGTCTGGCAGGTATTGACGGCACCCTCGCCACAGCAACCGGGGTAGCCCTGGCTACGGGCCGGCCAACACGGGTGTTGCTAGGGGATCTGACCTTTTTGCATGACGTAGGAGCTATGAATACAGGTCCCACCGAAGAAATTCCGCACCTGCAAGCCATAGTCCTCAATGATGGTGGCGGAGGCATTTTCTCAGTCTTGGAGCACGGAACACTAGCGCACGCACCCAACTACGCGGCCGCCGTCGAACGCTTCTTTGGCACCCCGCACACAGTAGAACTGGGTGTTTTGGCGCAAGCTTACGGATGGGCTCATACGTTGGTGCGCACTCCCGCGGAGCTGGGGCAGGCTCTGGCCGCACCTGTGCAGGGGCGCAGCCTCATTGAGGTATCGGCCAGCCGGGCAGGATTGCAAGAGTTCCACGCACGTATCGCCGCAGCCTTGGCTGATTCACAGTAACAAAATTCACAGAAACAAAATTCACAGTAGCAAAATTCACAGCAGCAAAGGGCCCAAAAAAAGCTGGCCCGCAGCAGTGCACTGCTGCGGGCCAGCTTTATCTGCGGTTAGAGGACGCGGCTAAGGAATTCCTTGGTGCGTTCGTGCTGCGGATTGGCGATGATATCCCGAGGGTTACCGGTTTCAACCACCACGCCAGCATCCATGAACGTGAGGGTGTCTCCAACCTCGCGGGCAAAACCAATCTCGTGAGTAACCACAATCATTGTCATGCCTGACTTGGCCAGATTCTTCATGACTTCAAGGACATCACCGACCAGCTCGGGGTCCAGTGCTGATGTGGGCTCATCAAAGAGCATCAGTTCCGGTTCCATAGCCAGTGCCCGGGCAATGGCAACACGTTGCTGCTGGCCGCCAGAGAGCTGGGAGGGGTAGAAGTTGGCACGGTCAGACAAACCCACCATTTCCAACAGTTCCTGTGCCTTCAACTTCGCAGTCGCCTTTGACTGACGTTTGACCTGAGTAGGGGCCTCGATCACGTTTTGCAGCGCAGTTTTGTGCGGGAACAAATTGAAGCGCTGAAAAACCATACCGATTTCCGTGCGCTGAGTTGCGATCTGTTTAGTGTTTAGATCGTGCAGCTTCCCATTGACCTCGCGGTAACCGATCAGCTCGTTATGGACGTAGATCCGCCCGGCGCTGATTGTTTCCAGCAGGTTGATGCACCGTAGAAGCGTAGATTTCCCTGAACCAGAGGGCCCAATGATCACTGAAACTTCTCCGGGCTTGACTGTCATGTCGATGCCCTGAAGCACATGATGATCGCCGAAGAATTTATGCACACCCTGAATTTCCACCAGCGGCTTTACGCCGGCAGGGCTCACCTTATCCGTTGAGGTGGTCTTGGTCATTGCTTGCCACCTTCCGTGGTTCCGCCAATAGTTTTCTCTGGAGTTGCGTGGGCTGAGGCTGCGGCGGCAGTTGCCTTCACCGGTGCTTTCATCACATTGTCAATCCCCTTGCCGAAATGCCGTTCAACGTAGAACTGGCCCACCATGAGAACCGATGTGATCAACAGGTACCAGAATGCGGCAACCATGAGCAATGGGATAGGCAGGAACGTTCGGCTCGCGAGCGCATTGGTAACAAATGTCAGGTCCAAAGTGAATGGGACTGCCAGCACCAGCGAGGTCGTCTTAAGCATGCCGATTGTTTCATTGCCCGTGGGGGGAATGATGACTCGCATGGCCTGAGGCAAGATGATCCGCCACATGACCTTGGACCGGCGCATACCCAATGCTTCGGCCGCCTCCATCTGCCCGTTGTCAACAGATTTAAGCCCCGCCCGGAAAATTTCAGCCAGGTAAGCGGACTCGTTCAAACCCAAACCAACGATCGCACCAACGGTGGCGGTGATAACCGTTGAGGTGTCCCAGGAGAACAACTCAGGCCCGAACGGTACCCCAAGAATGATCTTGGGATAAAGCACCCCCACTGAACCCCAAAACAACAGCTGGGTATATACGGGGGTGCCACGAAAGAACCAAACCCATACCCAGGCCACATACCTGAACAAAGGATTCTCAGATTGCCGCATGAAGGCCAGCAAAATGGCCAGCACAATGGCGATCGCCATGGAGCTGACAGTTAAAACGAGTGTCCAGCCCACGCCTTGGATAACAAGGACATCAAAGAGATACGTCCTAAAAGTTTCCCAATAGAACTTTTCGTTGGTGGTCATTGACTGGATGACCATAACGAGCACCAGCAAAATAAATGCTGCGCCTACCCAGCGCCACGGGTGCCGAACCGGAACTGCATCAATGCGTTCCAGGTCGGCTCCCGGGCCCGGTGTCGACCCACGGGAGAGTAGTCGGCTCAACTGCTAGCCCGCCGTCGGATTTAGGACTGCTTTCTTCAAAGCGCCATCCTGGTTGTTCCACGTGGTTAGGATCTTGGTGTAATTGCCATCATCAATCAACTTGTTCATGACCTTTTCAATCACTCCGGCAAAGACCAGATCGTCCTTGGCAACGGCAATGCCCTGCTCAGCTGAATCGTAAGCCTCGCCCAATGTTTCCAACTGGCCATTAGTTTTTGCCAGTGCGTTATTGATGATGGGAGTATCGGCGCTCATGGCGTCAATGGCGCCACCGACCAGGCGGGTGGTGACATCGGTCTGATTTTTCAGCGATACGATCTCAATGGCAGGCTTGCCATCGGCAACACATTTGGCGGAGCGATCCTTCACATCAGGATCTTCTTCAACAGTTCCTGTCTGAACACCCACCTTCTTCCCGCAGAGGTCATCCATGCTGATGCCCTTGGGGTTGCCCTTTTCAACGGCCCACAGCACTCCGGCGTTGAAGTAGCTGACAAAGTTCACCGCTTTTGAACGCTCAGGGTTAATGGTGAAAGAAGAGATACCCAGATCGTAGGCGCTACCAATTTTGGGAATGATGGAGGAAAAATCTGCGGTCTGTACCTCTGCCTTCATGCCAAGCGTTGCAGCGATGGCCTTGGCGATGTCCACGTCGTAGCCGATAGGGGTCTGGCCGTCCTTATCCAAGAACTCCGCGGGCTCATAGGAAGTATCCGCGCCAACGTTGAGGGTGGTTTTGCCCTTCATTGAGGCGGGCAGCATGGCGATCAAGGCCTCGTCCTTGGCTACCGTGGTGGGGTCAAAGGTGGCGCCCTGCGAAGGGCCTCCGCTGCTTTCCGTGCCGCCGTCCTGAGATGCGGTGGTACAGCCTGTCAGCGCCAATGCTGCGACGGCCGCAACTGCGGCCAGGCGAACAGTCAGCTTTGTAGAGATTTGCATTTTTGTCCCTTTTTGTCTTGAAGTATTGCGTACATGGATCACTGCGTAGGTTGAATATAGTGTAACGCTGAGTGATTTGCATCACGGTGAACAATATTTCACCATTGAACAACTTATTGGCGCAGCTTGCAAGGCACGGTTGGTTGGCACGGTGCAAACTCCGCAGACACGGAATCGGCCTAAGGGTGGTTTGGCAGACCCAGGGCCTGCAGCATGGGCCTCAATTTTGCCCATGTCTCTGCCAGTTCGGCAGCCGGGTCGGACGCCTGAACAATGCCCGCGCCGGCGTAGAGCCGCACGTTGTGGGCATCCTCCAGTACTGCCCCGCGCAGGGCGATTCCCCACTCGCCATTACCGGCACCGTCAAGCCATCCCACGGGACCGGCATAGGGTCCACGGTCCATCTTTTCCAGCTCTAGGATGAGCTCTCCAGCATCCTCACGAGGCGTCCCGCATACCGCTGCTGTGGGGTGGAGGGCCGCTACTAGCGCCAACGAACTGGGCAGATGACCATTTGAGCTAGCGAGTTCGGCGGTGACATCTGAGGCCAGATGCCACACATTGGGGAGCTCCAGGATGAACGGTTCTGGTGGGAAAGAAAGGTCAGTTGCGAAAGGCGCCAACTGTCTGGTGAGGGATCGAACAGCGAAGTCATGTTCCTGGCGCTGCTTGGCAGAGCCGCCTAAGACAGCATCCGCAAAACCGGAGGAACCGGCGGGTTCATCCTCACGATCCAGGGTTCCAGCCAATACTCGGGCCTGGGCCATTGAGCCCTCCACCTTGATCAAAATTTCGGGTGTGGCGCCTACTAGACCGCGGACACCATAGGTCCAACATTCATCGTAAAGCTCCACCAATCGTTGCAGAATTGAAACTCTCTGCAGGGGTTCAGGGAACGTTGCAACAACATCTCGGGCCAAAACGACCTTTTCAAGCCCACCGCCGGCAATCGCCTGCACACCGGCGCTTACTGATTGCATCCATTGTTCCTCGGTGAGCGCTCCGGAACGCACGGTGCCCGCGGAGACTTCAGACGGCATGGAACACTCCTCGGAAGCGGCGCTTGAAAGGGGGCTGGAAATGCTCGGTGAGAGGGCCCCCGCAGCTGTTTCGCGGAAAAGATCCAAAGCCGACTCCGCGGTGGGAACCGTGCCATCAATGCTTAGCTGGGTGAGCCACGCGGCCCCATCGGCGAAACCAACCACGAGGGCCGGAACAATCAGCACCGAGTTAAAAGTGCTCTTTTTGGAGAAGGCAAAGGAGCCGAAAGCCATGGGACCGGTGCCCGGCATGCGCACAGAATCTTCAATCCGGGCCTCGCCTAGCAACTCCCGCCACCATGACTCTGCGTCAGCAAACCGTTCGGGGCCACGAGCGCTAAACGTAGTGATCTCGCCAAAGCCCAGCAGTCCTTGGCCGCGGCGAAGCCAGCACATGGGGTCGTCGGTGGAGGCGGCGCCTAAAAGGTGCGCGGGACCACTCACACCTAGCTCAGCCAGCGTGGCTGGATCCAGGGCCAGAGTCAGAGTGCGCAGCGAAGTAGTGCCCAAGGAAGCAGTCATGATGTCTCCAGATTACTCGCCTCGGTGCCGAACGCTGGAGAAGCTGCCGTGTGATGGCCCACAGCCAAAGGCCGCTGATGCACAAATCCAGCCAAAGTTTGAGAGACTATGAGGGTGAACCGTGCATCTTTGGAGAAGCGTCCGGAAGAAATGGCCGCCATGTTTGACGACGTGGCGCCTAAATACGACATCGTCAATGATATTTTGTCCATGGGACAGACCCGGCGGTGGCGTCGCATTGTGGTGGATGCTGTGGGCGCGCTACCCGGTCAGCGGGTGTTAGACCTAGCTGCTGGCACGGGAACTTCAAGTGAGCCTTTTGCTGACGCCGGGGTAGCCGTAGTGGCCTGCGACTTTTCGGTAGGCATGCTCAAAGTTGGTAAGCGTCGCCGCCCAGATATTGACTTTATTGCCGGGGATGCCACCAATCTGCCCTTCGCCGATGACTCTTTTGACGCCTCAACTATCTCGTTTGGGCTGCGCAACGTTGTGGATCCCAAGAAGGCGCTTCGGGAAATGTTGCGCGTGACAAAACCCGGAGGCAAAGTGGTTGTGGCAGAGTTCTCCCACCCCACACTTTCTCTGTTCCGCACTGTTTATACCGAGTATTTGATGCGAGCCCTGCCATCTATCGCCAAAAAGGCTGCCTCTAATCCGGACGCCTATGTTTACCTGGCCGAGTCCATCCGGACCTGGCCCAATCAAGACAAGCTCTCGGCTTGGCTCAGTGAGGTCGGTTGGGAATCGGTTGCCTACCGGAATCTCAGTGGCGGTATTGTGGCCGTGCATCGCGCCGTGAAGCCTCTGCAGAGCTCCGTGCCTGCATTCACCCCTGCCACCAACCCTGCCAACTAAAGGAACCCCCACCCATCGTGAAGGTACTTGTTGTAGGCGCCGGGCCTGCCGGATCCACCGCGGCCTACCACCTGGCTACCGCCGGGATCGAAGTCACAGTGCTGGAAAAGACACGTTTCCCGCGTGAAAAGGTTTGCGGTGATGGACTTACCCCCCGGGCCGTTCGTGAAATGCAACTTATGGGCCTGCCGCACGACCCCGCCGAAGGCTGGCGCCGCAATAAGGGTCTGCGCTTGATTGCCGGGGGTCGCAGTATTGAAGTTCCGTGGCCCGAGCTCAGCAATTTCCCCAACTACGGCCTCATCCGCACCCGCCTTGGTTTTGACGAGTCACTCGCCGCCCATGCTCGTGCCGCAGGTGCCGTGATCCATGAGGGGCACTCGGTCATGACAGCTTTAAAAGACGACGCCGGAACTGTTGTGGGTGCCAGGGCGTCAGTTTTGGATGAGACTGGGCGGAAGACGGGCCAGACGCGGGACTTCTTTGCCGACGTGGTGCTGGCCGCGGACGGCAACTCCACCCGCACAGCTGTCTCCCTAGGGCATGAAAAACGTGATGACAGGCCCATGGGCGTGGCCTACCGCACCTACTTCACCTCTCCTCGTCACGACGATGACTGGATGGAGGGGTGGCTGGAGCTGAAATCACCAGAGGGAAAAACACTCCCCGGCTACGGTTGGGTCTTTGGGGTGGGCGACGGCACTTCCAACGTGGGCTTAGGTATTTTGAACTCCTCCAAAGAATTTGGAAAATTGGATTACCGTCAAGTGCTGCGCGACTGGACCGCTGGTATGCCCCCCGAATGGGGGTTCACTGCTGAAAACCAAGTGGGTCCCATCCGTGGAGCGGCGCTACCCATGGGTTTCAACAGGACACCGCATTACTCTGACGGTCTCATGCTGCTGGGAGATTCCGGCGGCATGGTCAGCCCGTTCAACGGTGAAGGTATCTCCTACGCCATGGAATCGGCCCGATTCGCGGCCGAATTCATTGTCCGGGCAGCTGGAACAAACTCGGCGCTGGCCGCTAATTATGCGCTCTCGGGCTATAGCGGCTTTGTTCGTGAGCAGTGGGGAAGCCACTTCACCTTGGGCCGGATGTTCGCATCCCTCATTGGCAAACCCGGCATCATGAAGTTGGCGTTGCGCACAGGAATGCCCTTGCCGGTGCTGATGCGCTTTGTGGTGCGCCTGATGGCCAACCTCACCGACAAGGACGAACATGGTTTTGAGGATAGAGTGATTCATTTACTGGAGAAAATGGTTCCCGCTACCGGAAACCAGGACATGTCCGCCACCGCCAAGCAACAATCCCTTCCAATAGTTAGTGTTAAGTAGTGACTACTTCCGCGAACCACAGCTGGGCCCCTGCCGGTCAAGGGCGCCCTGAATCGCACGATCCAAATCCCAGCACCATGGCTATCGCCACGGAGATGCAACTGCCGTCAGGTTTTTCAGCCGTAGCGGGCGATCCAGAACTGGGTCCCTCCATTTCCATGAGCCTGGCCAGAGTGGAGAAGAGGCTGCGGGAAGCGATTGCGCATTCTGACCCGCTTGCTGACGCCACCAGCCGCCACCTAGTTGAGGCGGGCGGCAAACGGATTCGTCCGTTGCTGGTGCTCCTGGCTGCCCATCTTGGCGACCCCAACCGCGCACAGGTGGTGCAGGCCGCCGTCGTAGTTGAACTGACTCACCTTGCCACTTTGTACCACGATGATGTCATGGATTCCGCGCCCTTTAGGCGCGGAGCCCCCACGGCTCACGAGATATGGGGCAATACAGTGGCAATCCTAACCGGGGATCTGCTCTTTGCCCGCGCTTCAATCCTGGTCTCGGAACTTGGTGGAAAAGCACTGGGCATCCAGGCCCGCACTTTTGAACGGCTCTGCCTGGGTCAACTCCATGAAACTGTGGGACCGAGTGAAGACGAAGATCCCATTGAGCACTATCTCTCCGTCATTGCCGATAAGACCGGCTCACTTGTGGCGGCCTCGGGACAGCTTGGCGCTATCTTTGCGGGGGTTGATGAGGGCATCGAGGAGATTCTGCTTGAGTACGGTGAAAAGGTGGGTGTGGCTTTCCAGCTCGCCGACGACGTTATTGATGTCACAGGGCTAAAGCAGGTTTCAGGGAAGTCCCCCGGGACGGATCTGCGCGAAGGCGTACCAACGCTACCCGTCCTGTTACTGCGTAAAACTGCGGCCGCCGGTGACGTAGCTGCTGTGTCCGTGCTGGAGCTAGTGGACGGAGATCTGAGCCGTGATGAGGCTTTGGCCGCTGCCGTGACGGCTCTGCGCGAGCACCCTGTGACAGCGCAATCGTGGGCGGTGGCTCGTGAGTGGTCCGCGGCTGCTATTGCCGCACTTGCGCCACTACCAGAAAGCAGCGTCAAAACAGCACTAGCAACATTTGCCGAAGCCGTGGTGGATCGCGACGTTTAGTTGCGCTTAAATTCTTGGCTTGTTAGTTTCTGAACCAAAGCCAGGAAGGTTGAAGGGACTAGCCCCTGCAACACTATTGTTCCAGTTGGTGGGGGCATTCTGGCGTCGTGCCGCGGCTTCCGCGGCATTAGCTAGGCCCGCGTCTTCAACACTGAGCATCATGGAGCTGTGCTGGAGGTTGAAGAAACGGATAGCAATTCTGCGTCCATTCACATTCCATACACAAGCAGGCACCATGGGATCGTGCCAGGGGTTGGCCGGCTCACCGTAAAGGGCAGTGAACTGGCGGCGGAAATCCTCATAACCTTGGCGGGTTGAGGGGTTATCCGTGTCCATGGATGAGTAAAGGTGCATACTTATCCCCACGAAGCGGCCATTGTGAGAGGTCCACGAGGACATGATTTCACGCGGCTGCCCCAGACCCAGTGAGTAGTGTTGAGTCTCCGTGGCCGTGGCGGCGTCTTCCCAGCTGGCGCCAGAAGTGAAACCAAGGTCCAGGAACAGAGTTTTTCGATCAAACTCTGAGCGTGGCCATCTACCGTCGACCATCTGTTCGACCAGGCCCACAATGTCAGCTGGGTCCGGAACTAAGGAGGATAAAGGCTGCTGTGCGTCCATAACGCAACGCTACCGCCACCGGATGAATATTCCCATAGCTGGAACCTTATAGTTACACAGGATCAGTCTTCGTCCCCGAATACCCAATCGAGCATGTCGAACACAAACTCGCTGAAGGTACCTTCTTCGTTAATCCATTCGCCTGTGGCGTTGTTCCGTCGCCACACGATCGGGTCGGGGACCTCGCCTTGATCGGCAAGCATGCCCCAGGTGTAAGCCTCATCCTCGTCTTCCAGAAACAGAAGGTAACCGTCCTCTATTTCAAGTTCTTCAGGGTCCCAGAAGTAGTAGTAGGCCTCCATGAGCTCTTCGCAATTACCCAAAGCATGCAAAAATTCGCGCAGGGCTAGCGGCACCGTGATCTGTAATTCGCCAAACACGGCGTCGAGGTCTTCCCACGTGATGCCATCGGCATCCTGCCACGTGCCCTCCAGATACAAGGGCACCAGAGCGCGGAACTTCTCTACGAACATGTCAGACATTCAAATCTCCGAAAATTGGCGTGCGGTGCAGTGATGCGCTTTCTACAATTCTAGCCGCGAGTGGGACGTCTCGCAGCCCAGCTCCGGGCAGCGAGCGGAGCATGCCAGCCGTAGCGCAGACTGAGCAGACGCAGCATGAACACCACCACGGCGGCCACGGTTCCTGTGGCCAGGTTCAGCCAGTCTAAATGCCACAACGCTGTGGTCAGGGCTGCCCCCGCAAATGCTGGGATGGCGTAAAGATCCTTTGGGTCAAAGATTTTAGGTACGTCGTTGGCTGTGATGTCGCGGAGGATCCCGCCACCCACCGCGGTGGTGACACCCAACAAAATGGAGGCCACAGGGTTCATTCCGCTTTCAAGCGCCTTCAGCGAACCGGTGACGCAAAACAAAGCCAGCCCGCCGGCGTCGAACATGTAAAGCAGCCTTCCGCTGCGCTGGACATTTTGCACAGTGAAATAAACCAAGGTGGCAGCAAGGACGGGTGGGACCAAATAAATCTGGTTCACAAAGGCGGCGGGCGGGCCCTGGTTCAGGACGATGTCCCTGACCACGCCACCGCCCAAACCCACCATGGAGCCCAGCAGAACCGAACCCACCAGATCAAATCCCTTGCGGGCCGCCAGCAGACTGCCAGAGACGGCAAAGAAAAAGACGCCCAAAAGATCGAGCACTAACGGAAGGTCAAAGGTCATGGGCATATTCATCAGTAGGTGCGGAAAGGTGGCAGCAGCGCCAAGCTTACGGCGTGTTCGCAAATCCGGCCAAAGGAGCGCTCATCAGCTGGGCGGTTTATGACTAGTGTGAAGACATGGATGCAGCACCGCCACTAATTCATGTGCAGGACTTCCACATGCAATTTGGCCAAAAGAAAGTCATTGAGGGGCTGTCCTTTGACGTTGCGCGGGGGGAGACTTTTGGTTTTCTTGGCAGCAACGGCAGTGGAAAGACGACGACGATAAGGGCTTTGCTAGGTATCTACCGGCCCACATCGGGAACCCTTGAGATCAACGGCAAAGTGTTCAGCGACGATTACGGGGCCCGGCTTGGCTACCTTCCGGAGGAGCGCGGGCTGTACAAAAAAGAGTCCGTGCTGGATGTGATGAGTTATTTTGGTCGGCTTAAGGGCCTCTCAAAACAGCAGGCACAAAACTTTTCCCGGCAGTACTTGGACAGGGTGGATCTTGGGGACAAAGCTGATGTGCGCGTGGACAAACTCTCCGGTGGCGAGCAGCAGAAAATCCAACTGGGTGTGACCATCATGAACGAACCTGAGTTGTTGATACTCGATGAACCCACCAAAGGCTTTGACCCGGTGAACCGGCGGCTGCTGATGGACATCATTGAGGAACGCAAGGAAGCCGGTGCCACTGTCATGATGGTCACTCACCAAATGGAAGAAGTTGAACGGTTGTGCGATCGTATAATTCTCCTAAAGGACGGCAAAGCTGAGGCCTACGGCACCATCGATGAGGTACAAAACGACTTTGGTGGACGAACCATCAAACTCAAATATTCCGGTTCAATCCCAGAGTCCCCGCACTATGAAATCACTCTTCACGAGAGAAATTATGCGGAATTGTCATTACCCGATGAGGTGGATGAGGCGCTGGTGTGCAAAGAACTGGTTCTTGCAGGGGTGGTTGTGCGTGGTTTTGTTGCCGCAAAGCGCAGTTTGGAAGACATCTTCATCCAGGTGTATGGGGAAGCCGCAGCCCAGGCTTCCCCCGGTACGCTCAAGGACTTGGTGAACTGAAATGGCCCGGCACAACTTGCGTACAGTGGTGGAATTTGAGTTCTTTAGAACCGTGAAAAAGCGCCGCTTCTGGATAGCAACCTTGGCCATCCCCGTGTTGTTGGGGATCGTTTTTGCCTTGGTTTTCGCTAGCAGTTCCTCCACGCAATCCCGCACCGAGGCGCAAAAGAACGAGACCCTTAATTTCAGCTACTCCGACGCTTCTGCTTTGATCGACCCGGCGTTGGCGACAGACATGGGTGGTTCCTTGGAAAAACAGCCAAGCACCGCCGTCGACCGTGTCAAAGAAGGGAAACTCAACGCCTACTTCAGCTTTCCGGCGAACTTGTCCCAGGACCCGCTGCTGGTCTTTGGTGCAGATCAAGGAATCTTCAAAAACGGTACGTATGAGGCTGTGGCCAAGCAACTTCTCATACTCTCAGCCCAAAAACATGTGGGTTCACCAGAGCTGACACAGGCACTCCAGGGGAAATTCAGTACCGAATCACAAACGTTTAAGGATGGCGAAATCTCCGGCGGGCTGGAGACAGTTGTGCCGCCAATGCTGTTTTTGGTGCTGTTTTACGTGGTGATCATCCTGCTCGCAAACCAGATGCTGGCCTCCACACTGGAGGAGAAGGAAAATCGTGTCACCGAAATGATCCTGACAACGCTCAACCCCACAACACTTGTGGTTGGCAAAATGATTTCGCTGTTCCTACTGGGCGCCCTTCAAGCGTTGGTGTTTACCGCGCCTGTGGTGCTTGGTTACGTGTTCTTCCGCGAACAGCTTGCTATGCCTGAATTTGATCTCTCGAATTTGCAACCGCAGTTCGTGCCCATGCTGGTTGGAGCGCTATTGTTCGTGGGCGGCTTCATTTTGTTCACAGGCGTGCTGGTGGGCATTGGCGCCGTCATGCCAACGGCCAAAGACGCTGGTACCGTCTTTACGCCCGTGATGATCCTCATGTTCATCCCGTTTTACATTGTGACAATGATTGTCAGCGATCCCGGCTCAGTCATTGTCCAAATCTTCACATTCTTCCCCTTTACGGCTCCTATCACGGCCATGTTGCGCAACGCCTTCGGCTCTCTGGATGGCGTTTCAACTGTCATAGTCATTGCAGAACTGTTTATTTTTGGTGCTCTGGCTTTGCGCATTGCTGTGCACCTTTTCCGCTACGGATCCATTGAATATTCCCGGAAACTCTCGTTGCGCACGGCGTTCGCGAAGAAACGCTGAGAGTCCTAGTCCTGCCTTGTAAACGTTTCTAAAAAGGCCCTCCGCGGGTGCTCAACCTCCGGCAGTGCTGTCAGGTCACGTTTAGCGAATGCGCCAGCGAACCAAGCCGCAAACACGTGCCATTTTCGGTTAAATGTGGGCACTGCAAGCCCGTGGTAAAGCCTGTCGACGAGCCAGGCTGGCCTGTTTTTTAGTTCAATACCCAGCACGACGGCGGCGCCACGCCCCACCCCGTAACTCGCCAAGGTGCCCAAAGATTTATGCCTAAACTCGATCAACGGTTCTCCGTCAAGATCAGCAACAATATTTTGCGCCAACACTTTTGCCTGGCGCATGGCGTTTTGAGCGTTCGGAGCATAGAAGGCAGGCTGTTTGGCCGCATTGAGGTCAGGGACTTGCGCATTGTCACCGGCCGCCCAGATGCCTGGCACCGGGATGCCGTCTTTGTCGATGACCTGTAACTTGGAATTGGCGCTGACATGCCCCTTCGGTCCTCGTGGCACATCAGTGTTATCCAACACGGGGTTGGGTTTGACTCCGGCTGTCCAAACAATGGTGTTTGCCTCAAAGGTACTTCCATCACTGAGCACCACCTGTCCATCAGTACATGACTTCATGGTGGTCTTCAGCCGAACACCGACACCACGTTCACGTAATTGGGCCAGGGTGAACTTTGAGAGTGTGGGCCCTACTTCCGGAGCTACTCGGTCCAAGGCCTCGACTAGGACGAAGCGCAGCTCGCTACGGTCAAGCGTGGGGTGTTCGTCCACAGCAAGTTTGGCCAGATCACTGAGCTCGCAGAGGGCTTCCACACCGGTGTACCCGCCGCCAACGAACACGAACGTCAATGCCTTGGCTCGCTGGGCCGGGTCAGTTGCTGCGTCCGCCGCGGCAATATTGCCCAGTACCTTGTTGCGGACATGGACTGCCTCAGCCAATGTTTTGAAACCGATTCCCTGCTCCTTTAGCCCCGGCGTGGGGAAGGTTCTGCTGACGGCACCCATGGCTAACACCACGTGGTCAAAATCCATTGTGGAGGTGGCTCCTGTGATTGATTCCACGTGCGCGGTGCGTTCGCTGACATCCATTGAAATCAGCCTCCCGCGGAACAGGTTCATACCTTTCAAAGCGCGGGACAAATCTACTGCAACACTGCGGGCGTCAAGCTCACCACCTGCTACTTCCGGCAGGAGAGGCTGGTAGGTCATGTATGGATTAGGTTCCACCACAGTGATCCGCGCCGCGGAGCGGGGGAGGGATCGGCGCAGACCCCACGCAGTGTAGAGGCCCACATAGCCTCCGCCAAGAATCAAAATATGTGGGATCTTATGCGGTTGTTTTTCGTCTATGGCACCCATTACATGGCCCTCCTATACGTTGTGCCCCAACAGTAAGCGCCAAGCAGTAATCGTCAAGCAGGACGCGGAAACAAGGACACCGCTTGCAATGAGATTACAGCGGCAACAGCCGCCATGGCCAGTGTCATGTTTCTTGTGATCGTGGCAGGTGGGCTCCTTTTGGGCTCCAGATTCTGTCCGGTCAGTTGCTATTCTTCTTGGGGCCTTCCACCGGAGTAAAGCGCAATCGGTTCAGCTATCGTGATCAGCAATTCTCTAAAAATTCAGGCCGACTTCTGGCGCAAAGTAATCATGGCTTTGAGTATCTTGTGCCGTACATTGGCAGCAACGAGTCAACCGAGTCATCGAAAAAGGATGCTGACCATGCCGCTACAGACGCTCATGATTGCCTGTGCCCACGGCACCAACAATGCACAGGGCCAGGCACGCATCAATCAGGTGCGGGACGAGATTGCTGCTTTGCGTCCCGAACTTTGCGTCATGGAAGCCTACGTCGACGTCCAGAAACCTGCCCTTCCAGATGTGTTGTCAGGCCTAGCACCTGGGATCCGGGCCGTGGTGGTTCCATTGTTACTGACAGTGGGATTCCACATTCAAGTAGATATTGCCGAGGCTGTTGCTGCCCGCGCCAACACGGTTGCCGCTGCACCACTTGGACCGGATCCAAGATTGGCAAAGCTGCTCGATGAGCGTCTGGGGACACTGCCGGAAGATTGGGGCATAGTGCTGGCGGCGGCGGGGTCCTCACGCCCAGAGGCGGCTGAAAAAATTGAGGTGCTTGCCGCCGATTTAGCTGTGCGGCGCCCCCAACGGATTCTTCCCGGGTACGGGGCTGGGGCGGAGCCTTCTGTTCATGATGCCGTGGCACAGCTGCGATCTGAGGGGGTTGGCGGGGTTGCTGTAGCCTCCTACTTATTGGCGCCGGGACATTTTCATGATCAGCTTGCCAGCGCCGGCGCTGACCTCGTGGCGCCGCCGCTATTGCCCTCTAGCCTGGTGGCAGAACTTGCTCTGGAACATTTTGACGCGGCTGTGTCCCGGGCGGACTAGCCCCGAGCACCTCTTCCGCGCGTGGTTCGCTGCGAATACTGCGCCACAAACATTGTGGCGCAGTATTCGCAGCAAACCACGCGCAGAATCGATGTGCGTTTACTCCTCCACAGCACGGGCTCCTCAGCAGGTCATCCACATTCTCAACTTTGGGCTCCTGCGCTTAGAGCTGTGGGCGCATGCTGGGTTGATGAATCAAAAGAAGTCAGTTGAAACGGTATTGACATTACTGGGGAAGACCGCCCCGAGGAAAGCACTTTTGGACCGTGGTGTGACTGCGTGGGCGCTCCAGCAGGCCGTCGCCTCCGGCTCGGTAAGCCGCAGTGGGCGAGGGGTCTATTCCTTGCCAGGTGCGGACGCTTTCGATATGCACTTGGCTCAGAGTTTAGCCACCCTTGACTGTCTTAGCCGGGCTGAGCGCATGAAATTGTGGGTTCTGCACAGTCCGTCCCAACCACACGTGGCGACATCTCATGGGAGGGCAGTGGCGGGTTGTGTTGTGCACCGGGTTCGCGGCAGGGCTACATTTTGGGACTGCCTTCGTCATTGTCTTCAGTGCAGCTCCGATATGGAGGCGCTCTGCATTTTAGAGTCCGCGGTGGTGCTCAAGAAGTGCACCATGGCCCAGTATCGGCGGGTCTTCACCAAGAGAAAAGATGCACGTGCGCGCCGGATTGTGGACATGATTGATATGCAATCAATGTCCATTGCTGAAACGTGTGGACGTTACCAGCTCAGGAATGCTGGGTACACGGTCCAGGTTCAGGCCTACATCAAAAATGCTGGACATCTGGACCTGCTTGTCGATGGGGTGCTCGGCATCGAAGTGGACGGACAGAAGTACCACAACACGCCAGAAGGATGGGTTGAGGACCTTCGGCGGGACACCATGTACGTGCTCAATGGCGTCTGGCGGCTTCGAATTCCGGCAGCCATTGTGCTTTATCGCCCCGAGATTATGCTCCAGTGGGTGGAACAAGCCTTGGCAACCATCGCTTCAGCGCGTCGTTAACCTCGGATCTTGTGCAGCAAACATTGTGGCGCAACGTTGGCGAACAACGGCGCGCAGAAGTGGCGCATACATGAGCACCAGAATGGTCGGTGTGACGAATTGTTGCCCGAGGTGAAGCCGCGTTGCATTCGTGATTGTTGCCGGGCATGAGGCAATCTACGCTCGTTCCATGACACAGACAGCTCTAGCCGGAGCGAGCGCCGCGGCCGATGCTCCCGCCACCCGCAGACGTCCCGCCACTAAGCCCCACGGCCAGTGGAAGGTGGACGGCAAGGCTCCCATGAACCCGGTTGAGGTATGGAAGCAGGACGATGACGGTTTGTCCGTGCGTCACCGCATCGAGACTATTTATTCCAAACAAGGTTTTGATTCCATCACTGATGACGACCTGCACGGACGCTTCCGCTGGTGGGGACTGTACACGCAGCGTAAACAGGGGATCGACGGCGGCAAGACAGCCTCACTTGAACCGCACGAGCTCGAGGACAAGTTCCTGATGCTGCGCGTCAGGATCGACGGCGGGCGCCTCACCACCGAACAACTACGCGTTATTGGCCAACTTTCCCGCGATTTTGCGCGGGGCACTGCAGATTTGACCAACCGGCAGAACATCCAGCTGCACTGGGTTGAGGTGGAAAATGTGCCTGAAATCTGGCGCCGTCTGGAAGCGGTTGGGCTTTCAACCACTGAAGCCTGCGGCGATGTTCCCCGCGTAATCCTGGGCTCGCCAGTTGCTGGGATAGCCAAGGAGGAACTCCTTGATCCGACGGATTTCATCCAGGAAATCAACCGACGCTTCATCGGCAACCCAGAATTCTCCAACCTGCCCCGCAAGTACAAAACCTCCATCACCGGCCACCCCAACCAAGACACTGTGCACGAGATCAACGATGTCTCTTTTGTGGGTGTTTTGCACCCTGAGCTGGGTCCCGGCTACGACCTCTGGGTAGGCGGCGGACTTTCAACAGCACCCCGGCTAGCCCAGCGGGCTGGCGTATTTGTGCCGCCGGAAGATGGGCCCGCAGTTTGGGAAGCCGTTACCAGCGTCTTCCGCGACTATGGCTACCGCCGGATGCGCAACAAGGCCCGCATGAAGTTCTTGATCGCAGACTGGGGCGTAGAAAAGTTCCGTCAAATCCTTGAAGAAGAATACTTGGGCCGCAAACTTCCGGACGGCATTGTTCCGCCGCAAGCCAAGGATTTAGGCGACCATGTGGGCGTCCATGAACAAAAGGATGGCAAGTTCTTCATCGGCTCCAGCCCCTTGGTGGGTCGGCTCTCCGGGGACACCCTGGTTGCCCTGGCGGACTTGTTGGAAGCGCAGGGTTCGTACAGGTTGCGCACTACCCCGCATCAAAAAATTCTGGCTTTGGACATAGACACAGCGAATGTGGAAACCGTCATTGCCGAACTGGGCGCTCTCGGATTGTCAGCCAGGCCCTCAATTTTCCGCCGCAACACCATGGCCTGCACAGGCATTGAGTTTTGCAAGCTGGCGATCGTGAATACCAAGGACACCGCCATCCACGTCATTGAAGAGCTGGAAGAGCGCATGAAGGATTTGGTTGACGCTGGCGTGCTGGGAGCGCCCATCACCTTGAATATCAACGGGTGCCCCAACTCCTGTGCTCGGATTCAGACAGCAGATATTGGGCTCAAGGGCATTGTTGTTCCCACGGACGACGGCGGCACAACAGGTGGTTTTCAGGTTCACCTTGGTGGTGGGCTGGCCTCACGAGACCGGGAAGAGGCTGGGCTGGGGCGCACCGTCCGTGGGCTCAAGGTGGCTGTCGATGAGCTGTCCGATTACGTGGAGCGGGTCATTCGCAGCTATGCGTCCCACCGTCTGGCTGATGAAACTTTTGCCGAGTTTGCCCACAGAGTAGATGGGGAGCTGCTGACGTGAGTTTTTCAAGCACAAGCGTGTCAGAAACGCCCGCTAAAGCCAGGGGGCTTCGCTCCGAGACTGAGCTACGGGCGCTCGCCACCGCCGGTGCCGCGGAACTAAGCGCGGATGCGTCGGCACAGGCCGTCATTGGCTGGGTGGTGGCGAATTTCGCCACGGGTGCGGCCGCCGTCGCCTGTTCCATGGCCGACGCCGTCCTGCCGGCCTTGGTGGCCGAGCAACTCCCCGGTGTTGATGTGCTGTTTCTGGACACCGGATACCACTTCCCGGAAACCTACGCGACGCGTAATGAGGTGGCGGAGAACTTGCGTGTGAACGTGGTTGATGTGCTGCCGCTAAACACCGTGGCAGAGCAGGACTCGCTACTGGGCAAAGACCTCTTCGCCCGTGATCCTGCCCAATGCTGTGCACTGCGTAAGGTGGAGCCGTTGTCCCGGTCCTTGCAAGGTTACGAGCTCTGGTTCACTGGCGTGCGACGCGACGAGGCACCCACCCGAACCAACACACCCTTGGTGGAATGGGATGAAAAGAACGGCCTGATCAAGGTGAATCCCGTTGCCACCTGGACGTATGAGGAATTGATTCGTTACTCCGAGGAGCACCTTTTGCCGGTGAACCCATTGTTGGGCCAGGGTTACCCATCCATCGGCTGCGCGCCCTGCACCAACAAAGTGGCCCCCGGCGCCGATCCAAGAAGTGGACGCTGGGCCGGAACCTCCAAAACAGAATGCGGACTACACGTATGAGTACTCAAATAATTGACAATGACCTGAGCGCACTAAACGAGTCTGCGCTGAATTCCCTTGATCTGCTGGAATCTGAAGCCATCCACATCATCCGCGAAGTTGTGGCCGAATTTGAGCGCCCGGCGCTGCTGTTCTCCGGAGGTAAAGACTCCGTGGTGATGCTGCACCTGGCTACAAAGGCTTTTTGGCCGGGCAAAGTGCCCTTCCCTGTGTTGCATGTGGATACCGGGCACAACTTTCCCGAGGTAATCGAGTTCCGTGACCGTACGGTGAAACGTCTGGGCTTACGCCTGGAAGTGGGCTCCGTACAGGAATTCATTGACAGCGGCGAACTGAGTGAGCGCGCTGACGGAACGCGTAACCCGCTGCAGACGGTTCCGTTGCTGGATGCCATAGCCAAGAACAAATTTGACGCCGTCTTTGGTGGGGGCCGACGTGACGAGGATAAGGCACGTGCCAAGGAGCGCATCCTGTCCTTGCGTGACGAGTTTGGCCAGTGGGACCCGCGCAATCAGAGGCCAGAACTATGGAACCTGTATAACGGCCGCTACACCGTGGGCCAGCATGTACGCGCGTTCCCGATCAGCAACTGGACCGAATTGGATATTTGGCGTTATATTGCGCGGGAAAATATAGAACTGCCAGGGCTGTACTACGCCCATGCGCGTGAAGTGTTTGAACGCGACGGCATGTGGCGTGCCGTGGGTGAAGTCTCCCAACCCCGCCCCGATGAGGAAGTAGTTCTCAAACAAGTGCGCTACCGCACGGTGGGGGACATGTCCTGCACTGGGGCTGTGGCATCCAAGGCAGCCACAGTTCACGACGTGGTGCGCGAAGTTGCCGCCTCAACCCTGACCGAACGTGGCGCCACCCGGGCCGATGACCGCATCTCCGAGGCAGCCATGGAAGACCGCAAGAAAGATGGCTACTTCTAATGAGCGCAACTATCAACGAGACACCACTGGCCCAAGCCACTCTGTTTCGCTTCGCCACGGCGGGCTCCGTCGATGACGGCAAGTCCACGTTGGTGGGCCGCCTGCTCCACGATTCCAAGGCCATCCTGGCAGACACCCTTGACGCCGTCACCCGCACCTCTGCGGCCCGCGGTTTCGGTGGGGAAAATGGCAGCACCCAGAAGATCGACTTGGCTCTGCTCACCGATGGCCTGCGTGCCGAGCGCGAACAGGGCATCACCATCGATGTGGCTTACCGCTACTTCGCCACGGACCGCCGTAGCTTCATTCTTGCCGATTGCCCCGGACACATCCAGTACACCAAGAACACGGTGACGGGCGCTTCGACGGCGGATGCCGTCGTCGTACTGATCGATGCGCGCAAAGGCGTGCTTGAGCAGACCCGGCGCCACCTTTCGGTGCTGCGCCTGCTGCGGGTGCCCAATGTGGTGGTGGCCGTGAACAAAATCGATCTGGTGGGTTTCAGTGAGAACATATTCCGGGACATTGAAAACAATGTTCAGGAAGTTGCGGCCAACATTGGGCTCACTGACGTTGTGGTGGTCCCTGTGTCCGCGCTGGAGGGTGACAATGTTGTCCAGCGCTCCGCTCACACCCCTTGGTACACCGGTCACAGCCTGCTTGATCTGTTGGAGACGCTGGCCACGACCGATGAACTGGAGCGTGGGCTTGAGCCGTTCCGGTTCCCGGTTCAGCTAGTGATCCGTCCCCAGGGGGCACTGGCGCCTGAGCTTGCTGACGCGGACGACGCCGGAGCCTCCTTTCGCGACTATCGCGCCTATGCCGGGCAGATAGCTTCCGGAGAGGTATCCGTGGGCGATGAAATTACGGTGTTGCCCTCGGGACGCATCGCTTCGGTGGTGGGCATCGACTTTGCCGGGCGTGCGCTGGATACGGCTGTGGCGCCGCAGTCAGTGTCGTTGCGTCTGAGCGAGGAGATCGACATTGCCCGTGGAGACGTCATCGCAGCAACCGGCACCTTTGGGGAAGTCAGCCAAGATGTTTACGCCGAACTGTGCTGGCTGTCCGCTAAACCGCTGCGCGAGGGGGCCAAAGTGCTGATCAAACATGGCAGCAAAACTGTGCAGGGGTTGGTTCGTGCGGTGACGGGCAAGCTGGATTTGGAGTCTTTTGCGTATGCAGGAGCTTCCGGTCTGGAACTAAACGACATTGGCACCGCCCAAATTCGTTTGGCTTCACCGCTGCCTGTGGAATCATACGCCCGCCACCGCCGGACCGGAGCGTTCCTAGTGATCGATCCGCAGGATGGGAACACCCTGGCGGCCGGACTAGTCAGAGACCACCCGGGTGATCGCGACCGTTACAGTATCTAGCGCCACGTGTGTGAAAAAAGCCGCCGGTTGCGGGTAAAGCCCCCCATTGACGGGGTTCTTTACCCGCAACCGGCGGCTTTTTGGGCTCTGCGATCCGTTGACGTGGAAGTGTTGATGGCTCTGGACAAAGTCTTCATGTTCTTCGGGAACGTGTTCAATGCAGATTTGGCACCGAATCCACTTACCTGCGCGCCGTGTGTCAGAGTACTTAGAACCGAGAGTAAAGTCTCGATGTGGAACATAATCAACAAGCCGCCCGACCATCGAGGGGACCCCTGCCCCGGGGAGCGGCCGGTACGCTTCTGCGTGGTTTCTCGCAGATCTTCTTTCAGGCTCAAATACTCCCGGGCCTGCTCATTCTTGCTGCCTTCGCCGTGGCCAGCTGGCAGATGGCGCTGCTGGCAATACTGGGCGCCGCAGCTTCCACCGCGAGCGGGGCATTGATGCGGGCACCGGCCGCAGTGGTGCGTGCTGGGGACCATGGTTTTTGTGGAGCGCTAGTGGGCGCGGCAGCTTTCGCAGCCATCGGTGGCGGTGTGCCTGGAGCCATTGCTGCGGTTCTGGGAGGCGCTGCGTGCGCGCCCGTCACATGGGTGGTTCAAAGAGTATTCCGCACAGCCCTACTCGAGCCCCTCAAACTGCCCTCCATTACCGCACCGTTCTGCATTGTTGCCGGCATCTTGTTCTTTGCCACGGCTGAGCGCCGCGTGGCTCCGGCCTACATTGCGTTGGATGGATCCCCCCTTGCACTTTTTCTGCGCTCCATTTTGGCCAATGTCTCCCAAGTGATGCTCATTGACTCCGTCATTGCTGGCGGGTTGATCCTGGCAGCCTTATTTTTCTCCCAGTGGAAAGTTGGGGTGGCAGCAATCTTAGGCAGCGTGCTGACAAGTGTGATGGCCGCGGTCATTGGCGCGGAGCCCCTGTTATTGGGACATGGCATGCTGGGATACTCCAGTGTGCTGGTGGCTATTGCGATGGCTGCGTTATTCGTGGCTGGTTCTTGGCAACCATGGGCATTGGCAGCGATTGGAGCGCTGCTTGCCGGTGCGCTTTCGATGCTCTTTCAGGGTGTGCCCGCCCTCTACACCTGGCCGTTTGTGGTGGTCACCTGGCTGCTGCTGATTGTGGTTCACCTTGTGCCGGTCCTGAAACGGGCGCCGGGGCACGTAAGCGCCGGTACAGATCTGGTTGGTCCTGGGAGCAGGAGCCTGCCAACGGCTTTGTGAGCCAACACTATGCCGATACGCAGAGGGGTTCGCTTTAGTATGGCTCCTTGGACGCTGGCAAGAGTTGGGCTGGACAACCCCTGTGAAGGTGGGAGAATTTGAAAACAAGGGCCGGGTGGCTGGCCCTGCCGGGAATGGCAAGGGGGACACCATCAACAGTTCGATCGCAACGGGCGCGGGGGCAGCCGTGGAAGACCAACGTTTCCAGGCAGCAGCCCTGAGACAAGCGGCCCAGGCAATCCGCAACACGATCGTGGGCCGGCTCCATGATGACGGTCTTAATCACCATGACGTGCAGTTCAGGGTCAAGAAGGCCGAATCCGTAGCCGAAAAATTGGCTCGCCGTGATGAGCACGGCAATCTGAAATATCCCGGCGGCCTGGAATGCTTGGATGACTTGATCGGGGTCCGGGTTATCTTGTTCGTGGAATCTGACATAGAGGCGGTGGCGATTGCGTTGAGCAGCCAGTTCACTTGTTTGGATGATGAAGATAAAACTGCCATGATGCGAAAAAACGGTGGCATTGGCTACGCCGGGCGCCACCTGACGCTGCAGATCCCGGCGGATGGTGCACCCAGCGGATGCCAGGAGTTCCCCAGTTACCGATTTGAGGTGCAGATCCGCACTGTCCTCCAGCATGCCTGGGCTGAATTTGAGCACGATATTCGTTTCAAGGGCTCAAGCGGGGACAACGCCGAGATTAGCCGCGCTTTCACCATGGCTTCCACTCTCATTGAACTTGCAGACCAGCAGTTCGTGAACATCAGCGACACCTTAAAGCGGCTGCAGGCCGAAGGCGCTATTGCCAGCGTTCCTGAAACGCAGTTGCTCGACGCCGGGTCCCTCCAAAATGTGCTGACCCGCGCCTTTCCTAAATACCGCAGTAGCAAGGAAAACCAGTACGACTGGATGGTCCGGATCCTTGCGGCCAACGGAATCGATACTGTCAGTGCCGCAGAAGAGTGGTTCCAGTCCATCGACCCGCAGCGCGTGGCCCAGCTCATGGCGTATAGGTTCTCCCCGGGGCAGGTACGCATTGCCGATGATCTCTTGCTGGAATCGTTTGGGGAGTCTTATGTTGACGCCACCAAGGAGGTTGGCAGCGACACCAACCGTGAAACCAAACTGCGCTCGCGGTTGCGCAGGCTCCGGACAGACACGGATCACGGTTAGCCGAGACCGCACTTTCCGGTGTGAAGTGAGCCGGGTTCGCAACATCAACTCTTTGTGACGTTGCATGAACCTGCGTGACCTTGGGAGTCCCCTTCATTGAAGCGGGGCAGCCATATTCCCTACCGTTTAGGCATGAATACAAGGGGAAGCCAATCCGGCGGGCACCAGCCAGAAGCGTCATCGGCCCGTCCTGGACTGCCACTGCGGCGCATCGTGGCCGGAGAGCAGCCTCAACACAAGTGGCGCACCATGGAGATTTTTATCGTGGCAGCCCTTGTGGCCCTGATCGGAGCCGGGGCCGCCGTGGCAGGAGTGAACTCGAAAGAGGTAGCTGCCGAAACCGTGGCCACAAGAACCGCACCAGCGGCTCTGCTCAAGCTGGGTTATTTTGGCAACCTCACTCACGCACCGGCCCTGGTTGGCGTTGAAAAAGGATTTTTTGCCAAGGATTTAGGTGCAGCCGCACTGCAAACACAGGTCTTCACCAATGGTCCTTCAGCCGTCGAGGCGCTCAACGCCGGTGCCATTGATGCCGCCTACCTTGGCCCCAACCCTGCACTGAATTCATTTGTGCAAAGCGGTGGCGAGTCCATCCGCATCATTGCTGGGGTTGCTTCCGGGGGAGCGCAGTTCGTTGTCCGCCCGGATATCACCGATGTTTCCCAACTCCGTGGCAAGACCATCGCCACCCCGCAATTGGGTGGCACCCAGGATGTGGCACTGCGTAAGTGGCTGGGCGACCGCGGACTATCCACCAACACTTCTGGTGGGGGAGATGTCAGCATTAATCCCACAACTAACGCCCAGACGCTGCGGTTGTTCCAAGAGGGGAAGATCGACGGCGCCTGGGTGGCCGAACCCTGGGCCTCCCGACTGGTGGAACAAGCCGGCGCCAAAGTACTTGTTAACGAAGCTGATCTCTGGGAGAACGGAGAGTTCAGCACCACGGTGTTAGCTGTCAACAAGAGATTTTTGGCGCAGCATCCGCAAACGGTGGAGGCGTTGCTGGCAGGACATGTTGAGTCGGTCAGCTGGCTGCGTGGGCACCCAGAGCAAGCTGGCACGGTCATCAACGAGGCGCTGACCGTGGCCATTGGTCAACCGTTGGAGGAGAAGGTCATTGCTCGGTCGCTGTCCGAGCTGGTTTTTACCTATGATCCGCTGGCCGGCACTTTCCCCACCCTGCTAGAGCATGGAGTCAGTGCAGGGGTTTCCAAACCGGCGGACCTCAACGGGCTCTTTGAACTGACATTGCTTAATAAGGTACTCAAGGCTGCCGGGGAACAACCCGTAACGGCAGCGGGATTAGGTGCGGAATGACTGAACTGCTGATTGCTGACCGCCCCGCCGGAACTAACAGCGCAAGCGGGGCCGACGGCGTGGGCCGGGCACCCGCCGTCGTCCTGGAAAACTTGGGTAAACGCTTCGGGACAGGGCCGTTGGTGCTGGAGGATGTGAGCGCTACGGTGCACCAAGGTGAATTTGTGGCACTGCTTGGGGCCTCAGGCTGCGGGAAGTCCTCGCTGCTGAACATCATTTCAGGTCTTGACACACCCTCCTCCGGTGCACTTGAAGTTCCGGAGGCGGGTGCAGCATTCATGTTTCAAGACCCGTCCCTGTTTCCATGGCTCAGCGCACGTGGCAACGTGGAACTTGCCCTGAAACTCCGCGGTGTACATAAAGCCGAGCGGAAGGCGCGTGCGGCCGAGTTACTTGAGTTGGTGAATCTGGGCCATTCGGTAAACAAACGTCCCCATGAACTTTCCGGCGGGATGCGCCAACGCGTGGCGCTGGCCAGGGCGCTGGCGCAGGACAAGCCATTGCTGTTGATGGATGAGCCATTTGGCGCACTTGACGCCATCACCCGGGACCTGCTGCACAACGAACTTGAACGGATCTGGAAAGAAACCGGCAGGACCATTATTTTTGTGACTCACAACGTGGCCGAAGCCGTGCGGTTGGGCCAGCGTGTGCTGCTACTTTCTTCCAGACCCGGACGAGTTGTGGCGCAGTGGGAAGTCACCGAAGAACATCAAACCAATGTCAGCGCGGCAGGGGAGCTCACCGGGGACATCACCGCTCGACTGCGCGAGGAGATCCGCCGACATGCCTGAAACAGTAACCTCCCCCCTGAATGAGTTCAGTAGCGCCCATGAGCTGCGTTCCCTGGAAGCGGGATTGGATTCCCTGCAGTCTGAGGCTGTTGAACGCCGGGGGATCGATATGTCCAGGGTGTTGTTGCCCTTGGCCGCGCTCCTTGTCCTGGTGGTGGCTTGGCAGTTTTATGTTTCGTTGGGGCTGCGGCGCCGCGACCTGGTGCCGGGTCCACTGGATGTGCTGGCATCATTGGGGACACTGTGGCAAGAAGGCGCCTCACAAGGCGCTATTTGGACGTCGTTGCAGCGCGGAATCATCGGCTTCACCATTAGCATTGTGGTGGCCACTCCCATTGGTCTGTTGCTGTCCCAGGTCCGGATCCTGCGCCGCGCATTCGGACCGCTGATCTCCGGTCTGCAAGTCTTGCCGTCCGTGGCATGGGTACCGGCAGCCATCGTTTGGTTCGGGCTCACCGACGCCACCGTTTATTTCGTCATGTTCATGGGGGCCATCCCCTCAATTATCAATGGTTTGATTTCCGGTGTGGATCAAATCCCGCCGCAATATCGACGCATGGGACAGATCCTGGGTGCTTCGCGTTGGGAGATGGCCGTGAATGTGGTGCTTCCGGCCGCACTACCTGGCTACGTTGGCGGACTGAAACAGGGCTGGGCGTTCTCGTGGCGTTCCCTCATGGCCGCAGAGATTATCGCCATGGGCGGCAGCCTCGGCTTTGGTTTGGGTTCGCTGCTGGAGCAGGGCCGCCAGCTCTCCGACATGGGCATTGTCATGTCAGCGATTCTGATCATTCTTTTTGTGGGCATTGCCGTTGAATTACTGGTCTTTGCCCCGGTGGAAAAACGGCTGTTGCATGGCCGTGGTTTGCTGGCTGGAAGTACCCGATAACGGTTGCACGCACGCACTCACGGTGCGGCTTGAATATGTCCCCCTGTGACTTCCCATGAACGGGTATAACGCCCACTTTCTCACTCAATACCTCACTTATCTAAGGTCATTTCATGGCAATTGTGGATCTTTACCCAACCTCCCTGCGGCTGCTTGGCCGTCCCGTCCTTGTAGTGGGCGGGGGCACCGTGGCAGCACGTCGTGCCAAGGCCCTGCTCGACGCCGGAGCTCACGTGACCTTGGTGGCTCCGGTTCTCAGCGCCCCGGCTCAGGCGTTGGCTGCCGCAGGATTGATTAGCTGGCATGCCCGGAACTACAAAAGCTCCGACATGGCCAACATTTGGTACGCGGTGGCAGCCAGCCAAAAAAAGGATGTGGATACCCAAGTTGCGCACGATGCCGAACTTAACAAGACCTGGTGCGTGAACCATTCCGACGCCACCGAGTCGAGCGCATGGACGCCGGCCGTGGCCACGGTGCAGGACATTAAAGTGGCAGTTAACGCCGGGGGAGACCCGCTGCGGGCAGTTTCCATCCGAAACGCCATCGCCGCGGCCCTGGAAAGCGGGGATCTGCCGTTACGGCGTTATCGGAATACCGCCGCCGCAGCTACCCAAGCCCAGCACAAGAGACTAGGTTCGGTGGCTCTTGTGGGTGGCGGTCCCGGTGCCGAAGACCTCATCACGGTACGTGGGCGCAGGCTCCTGGCCGAGGCCGATGTTGTCGTGGCCGACAGGCTTGGCCCGCGAGGACTGCTTGACACTCTTGGCGATGATGTCAGAATCATCGAGGTAGGAAAAACACCCGGACACCACCCCGTCCCGCAGTCTGAAATAAATGCCATCCTTGTCCACGAAGCACAGGCGGGGAACCGGGTTGTCCGCCTTAAGGGCGGGGATCCGTACGTGCTGGGCCGTGGTGGCGAGGAAGCCATCGCCTGCCGGGAAAGCGGCGTTGATGTTGAAGTCGTCCCTGGAGTCACCAGCGCGGTGAGCGTTCCAGCCGCAGCCGGGATTCCTGTCACACACCGTGGCCTGGCCAAGGCCTTCACCATGATCAGTGGCCACGAAGAACTTGAAAACGTCCCGCAGGGTAGCGAGCACACAGTGGTGTTACTGATGGGGGTGGGTACGCTCAACCGTTCCATACCGATCTTGGCCGCCGCCGGCCGTGGGCAGGACTGCCCAGTAGCTATCATTGAAAACGGTTATGCCAAGGACCAGCGCGTCACCATCGGCACTTTAGGCACTATTGTCCACCTCGCCCAAAGGGGTAAAGTCCGCAACCCGGCAGTGGTGGTGGTAGGTGATGTGGTTCGGGTCAGCCCGTTGGCACCGGCGCAGCTCGCCACGGCACACTACGGTACGCGGGAAACTATCAGAACCTTCTCTTAGACTTATCCATAGACCCCTTTGAAGCACACAGAAATGAGCACAGCCGTGTCAGTAAATACCTCAGTGACCAGCGCAGCGCCCGGAACCCCCGAGCGTCCGCTGCGCATTGCCGTTATTGGTTCAGGCCCGGCCGGGGTCTACGCGGCGGATATGTTGACTAAAAGCGCTGATGTGCGCGACGGATTGGTCCTCAGTATTGACCTTTTTGACCGCTATCCCGCCCCCTATGGCCTCATTCGTTACGGTGTTGCCCCGGACCATCCGCGGATCAAGGGCATCGTGAAAGCCCTCTACAAGGTCCTTGACCGCGGCGATATCCGCTTCTTTGGCAACGTGGATTACGGCACAGATCTTGCACTGGAAGACCTCCAAAAGCACTATGATGCCGTCATTTTTGCCACAGGTGCCATCAAGGACACCGATCTGAACATCCCCGGCATTGAACTAGAGGGTTCTTTTGGCGGCGCCGATTTTGTCTCTTGGTACGACGGGCATCCCGATGTTGCTCGCGAATGGCCACTGCACGCCAAAGAAATCGCCGTCATCGGCAACGGCAACGTGGCCCTTGATGTGGCACGCGTTTTGTCCAAACATGCCGACGACCTGCTGGTGACGGAAATTCCGGCGAACGTCTACGCCGGACTAAAAGAATCTCCTGTCACTGACGTGCACATTTTTGGTCGCCGCGGCCCGGCCCAGGTGAAGTTCACACCCATGGAGCTGCGCGAGCTCAGCCATTCTCGCGACGTTGACATTGTCCTCTACGAGGAGGATTTTGACTTCGACGAGGCCTCCGACATCGCTGTCAAGACCAACAATCAGGTCAAAACCATGGTCAACACGCTCACCAACTGGCTTGTTGAGCAGGAGGACGACGCCGCCGATCCCACCACGGGTGCGTCCCGCCGTCTGCACTTGCACTTTTTGCATAATCCTGTGGAGGTGACCGGTGAGGATGGCAAGGTCACAGGTATTAAGTTCGAGCGCACTGAGCTCGATGGCACAGGCAACGCCCGCGGCACAGGGAAGTTCATCGACTACCCGGTTCAGGCCGTTTACCGCTCCGTGGGCTATTTTGGTTCCGCCCTGCCGGACGTTGAGTTTGACCACCGTCGCGGGGTTGTCCAAAACGACGCCGGACGCGTGCTCAGTGCTGACGGCACCCATGTGCCGGGTATCTATGCCACGGGCTGGATCAAGCGTGGACCGGTTGGCCTGATTGGCAGCACCAAGGGCGACGCACTGGAAACCATTACGCACCTGCTCTCCGACCGCGAGTCCCTGCCTGTGGCGGCAGAGGCAGCCCCGGAGGCAGTGGTTGAACTGTTGGACTCCCGCGGTGTGGAGTTCACTACGTGGGAGGGGTGGCTGGAACTTGACGCCCATGAGTGCGCACTTGGCGTGGCGGCTTCGGAAGGCGGGCCGGTCCAGCGCGAACGGGTGAAAGTGGTTTCCCGCGAGGAGATGGTGGATGTTTCCCGTGGAGCATCGATCCTCGGATAAACCGACATGGTTGCCCCCGCACGTTGGATGATTTATGCGGGCGGGGATAACCTGCGCACTGCCAGAGCCAACCATAACTGCACACGGTCGGCGGTCAAAGCAGGATCGTAGCCGGTGAGCTCGGCGATCTGAGTGAGTCGGTAACGCACAGTGTTCCTGTGCAGTGCCAGAGTCTGGGCAACAGCCGCCACAGAACCATTGAGCCGTAAATATGTTTCCAAGGTCTCAACAAGTTCCGCCCCGTGGGTTGCATCGAAGGCAGTGAGAGGTCCCAGCGCCTCAGCAGCCATGTCCGCCATGGGGACGTCTTCGCTAGCGAGCAGCAAAGACGTCAGACTCAAACGCTCAGGAACATTGACTTCCAAACCGCGTGTGGCGGCCTCGCGTGCTTCGAAATAGCTCCACCGCAAGCCGTTGGCTTGGGAATAGGCGCCGCCAATTCCTACCGCGGCAGAGACACCTATATGGTGCATTTGGTGGCTCAAGGCCCTGCCCAACACGGCAGGATCGCCAGCCGCGGTTGGAATGACAAATAAAAGTTCGTCTTTGCCCTCGGAGCTGACAATGGCAGCAACTGCGGTTTCCAGACCTGCCGGGAGCGAAATGGTTGAGAGGGTCTCGAACTTGTTTTCTTCGGCACTGACCAGCAGCACAAAGTTTTTAGCTGCGGGGGAAATCCCCAAATTTTCCAGCCGGGCGGCAGAGTCGGCAGCCTCCAGTGTGCCCCGAATAATGTAACCGAGGACCTGCCCGGCAATTTGCCGTGCACTTTGCCGCCGTTGGATTTGGTTGTTCAGTTCAATGCTGATGAGCCCACGGGCGTAGTCAACAATTCCATCGTCATGAAAAGGATTGCGCAGCCAGAGGGTGCTGGAATCACGCTTTCCTGTAGACAGCGCAACTGCATGCCAGGCGCAGTCCTCTGGAACAGCACCACTGGAAGTTGTGGCCACTTCGCCACCGTGCTGGGTGATGACAAGATCAGCAGCCACCATCAATGACAGTTTTTTCAGTAGTGCAGGCAGCCCTCCACCAGTCAGAAGTGCCCGCGCCAACACTTGGTGTTCGCGCAGCAAACGCTCCAACTTTGTGTAATGATCCGAGGAACGGGCATCTGCCACCAACTTGCCGATCGCAATGAATGGGGTGCTGTAAGGGACCTCCACCACCGGAACCGCCCAGCGATTTGCTTCGGCCAACAGGGCAGGAGGAACGGAACCGTGTTCAAAACCAACGCCAAAACCAATGCCGACGGCGCCGGCGCGTTTGATCTGTCTGACAAAAGAACGCTGGGCGTCCGCGGTGCTTTGCCGGGCGCCGGTGGTGAGAACTAGCTCGCCGCCACTGAGGAACGCCTGCGGATTTTCAAGTTCCGTGACAGCCACCCAATCGATGGCAGCACTAAGGGGTGTTCTGGTTGAGCCGAGATTTTGCAGACGCAAACCGGAGGTACCTATGAGGTCTGCCAAGGAGAGTGCCATGCAACAACTATACAAACGCACTACTCATTATGAGAACCGTGGTGCAGTTGACTATTCGCTTCCACCCCGTTCCGGGCTTAGGCTGTCGCATATGCGGTGCAACGTCCGCATCACCCCTATCGAGCTAAAGAGGTTGAACACTGTGGTCCGAACCTTGCAGAACTTCATTAACGGAGAATTCGTCCCCGTCACCGGGTCCGAGTCTTTGGATATTGTCAATCCAAGCAACGGCGAAATAGTGGCCAACGCGCCGATCTCCAGCCAAGACGATGTGGATGCGGCCATGGAGGCCGCGGCAACTGCCTTCAAAACCTGGAAACATGCAACTCCCGGGCAGCGTCAAACCGTGCTGCTCAAGCTTGCAGATGCTGTTGAGGCACGCAGCGAAGAACTTGTTGATGCGCAGCACCGCAACACAGGCCAGATCAAAGAGATGATCGCCCAGGAAGAGGTAGCAGCAGGTGCTGACCAGCTTCGTTTCTTTGCCGGTGCAGCACGTCTGCTTGAGGGCCGCTCGGCCGGAGAGTACATGGAGAATTTCACTTCATATGTGCGCCGCGAACCTGTTGGCGTCATTGCCCAGGTTACTCCTTGGAACTACCCATTTTTGATGTTGATCTGGAAGATTGGCCCGGCATTGGCGGCCGGTAACACCGTGGTGGTCAAGCCAAGCGACACCACCCCGGAAAGCACGCTTGCCTTTGCCGAGATTGCCAAAGATATTGTTCCCAAAGGCGTGCTGAACTTTATTTTGGGCAACGGCGCAACGGGCGCGGCCATGGTTGAACACAAGACTCCTGCCATGGTTTCAATCACCGGCTCAGTCCGGGCCGGCATTGCTGTTGCCACCGGAGCGGCCAAGGGCCTCAAACGCGCACATTTGGAACTGGGCGGCAAGGCCCCCGCCATCGTTTTTGCCGATGCCAACTTGGGGAAAACTGCTCAGGAGATTGCCGAGTACTCCTTCTTCAACGCCGGCCAGGACTGTACAGCCATCACTCGTGTGTTGGTTGAGGAGGGCGCACATGATGAGTTCGTCAGTGCGCTGGCCACGGCGGCCAAGGGTCTGGAAACCGGAAATAAAGACGAATCCAAGAATTACTTTGGTCCGCTAAACAACGTCAACCATTTCAACTCGGTGGTTAAGGTTGTGCAAAACATTCCTGCCCACGCAACAGTTGTTGCCGGCGGAAAACAGGTGGGCGAGAAGGGGTTCTTCTTCGAAGCAACAGTTGTTGACGGTGTGAAGCAGACTGATGACATTGTCCAGCAGGAGACCTTTGGCCCTGTTATCACCGTGCAAAGCTTCAAGACCGAGGAAGAGGCTGTGGAGTTGGCCAACGACGTCGAATATGCTTTGGCTTCCAGCGTCTGGACCTCAAACCACGGGGTTGCCATGCGCGTCTCCCGCGACCTGGACTTTGGTGCCGTGTGGATTAATACCCACATCATGCTCACGGCCGAGATGCCCCATGGTGGGTTCAAGCAGTCTGGCTACGGCAAGGACCTGTCCATGTACGGCGTTGAGGATTACACGCGAATCAAGCACGTCATGAGCAATCTAGACGTTTAATTCAGCACCTGGTTGGCGCGGGTTCACTCCCGGACCTGCGCCAACATCACTATGAGAATTTCACCACGTTGAAAGGAATGTCCATGTCAGATATTCAGTACCGCCTTGCCCAAAAGCGCCAGATTTTGGGGACATTCCCCGGCCCAAAGTCGACTGCCTTAGATGTCCGGCGCAAGGCTGTTGTGGCAGGCGGGGTCGCCTCCACAGTGCCGGTTTACGTGGCAGACGCTGACGGCGGCATCCTCACCGATGTTGACGGCAACTCTTTCATCGATTTGGGTTCAGGCATTGCGGTCACCTCGGTGGGTGCATCGGATGCCAACGTTGTGGAAGCAGTCCGTGAACAGGTGGGCCATTTCACGCATACCTGCTTCATGGTGACCCCGTACGAAAGCTACGTTGCGGTTGCGGAAGAGCTCAACGCGCTGACCCCGGGTACGCACCAGAAGCGTACAGTGCTGTTCAACTCTGGCGCAGAAGCAGTTGAGAACGCAGTGAAGGTGGCGCGTCTGGCCACCGGCCGTGACGCCATTGTGGCTTTCGATCATGCCTACCATGGCCGCACCAACCTGACCATGGCACTGACGGCCAAGGCCATGCCATACAAAACGAACTTCGGTCCCTTTGCACCTGAGATCTACCGTGTGCCGATGAGCTACCCGTACCGCG
This sequence comes from Arthrobacter antibioticus, assembly GCF_030063205.1. GTDB lineage: Bacteria > Actinomycetota > Actinomycetes > Actinomycetales > Micrococcaceae > Specibacter. The sequence goes on from NZ_JASISQ010000002.1 coordinate 411,897, forward strand.
AAGAAGCTGAAATCAAGGGCGAGGAAGCAGCACGCCGCGCCATCACCATGATTGAGAAGCAGATTGGTTCAGACTCCGTCGCGGCCATCCTGATCGAACCCATCCAGGGTGAGGGCGGCTTCATTGTCCCGGCAGATGGCTTCTTGCCCACGCTTGCCGCTTGGGCTAAGGAAAACGGGGTCGTCTTCATTGCAGATGAGGTCCAGTCAGGCTTCTGCCGCACAGGTGAATGGTTCGCCACACAGCACGAAGGCGTAGTCCCTGACATCATCACCATGGCCAAGGGAATTGGCGGAGGCCTGCCACTTTCAGCTATCACTGGCCGTGCCGAGCTGATGGATGCCGTGCACCCGGGCGGGCTCGGTGGGACCTACGGCGGCAACCCGGTGGCCTGCGCCGGTGCTTTGGCCGCTATCCGCACCATGAAGGAGCACGACCTCAATGCCCGGGCGCAGAGAATTGAACGGATCGTCACCGACCGTTTCAACGCTTTGGTTCAGGAAATGGGCGCGGCGGGCATCATCGGAGAAATCCGTGGCCGTGGCGCCATGATGGCTATTGAACTTGTTAAGCCCGGGACCGCAAATACCACCAAGGAAGTCAACGCGGAAGCGGCCAAGGCCATCGCCGGCGCTTGCTTGAAGGCCGGTGTCATTATCTTGACCTGCGGCACCTACGGCAACGTCATCCGCCTGCTTCCCCCTCTGGTCATCAGCGAGGAGCTGCTCAACGACGGCCTGGACGTGCTCTGCGACGCAATCCGCGCAACCAACTAACGCCCCAGGGGCACCATCCTCAGTTTCTCTGACTAAAGCTGTGAATCCTGCAGTGAAGGGAACGACGGCGGCACTCTAGTCCGGCATCCAGCCAGACTAGAGTGCCGCTTTCTTTGCTGGGACCTGTGACTATGCCGGCAGCTTGCAGATGAGAATTTGTCTCCGGGTTAGGCTTGGAGAAGTTTCATTCACGCACCGAGGGGGTTGCATGGGGCAGATGAATTTCGATCCAAGATACCCGGCTGAGTTTCAGCCGGGTGGCGACTCGCTGCCGTGGGTGGCCACTGCTGAGTTAGGCTCACCCCAGTCTGACCCGCCCCAGCTTGAAGAGCGGGTATCGGTGGCCACCGATACCCGTGGCCAAAACGGGGCACAGGTTGCCGCCGACCCGGCCGATTGTGCGGCTAGCGAGGAAGCCCCGCCGGTCGAGCTTGTGAACGAGCCGGTGCCCTGGACTGCACGGACTTGGCTGGTAGGTCTTGGCGCGGGTGTTGTAACTATCCTGTTCGGCATATTTTGTTTACTGCCAAAGGCGCCGCACGTGGACGGCTCGTTCGACGCCAACTACATGAGCGTTGCGTTGTTCTTTCCCCTGCCGAATAAATGGCTGGCTTTGGGGCCTTTTATTCTCATTGCAGGGATGGGCATGCTTGTCACAATGCTCATTGCGGGAGCTCCCCGACACCCCAAGGCAGTTCGTTGGTTGAGAAGCGCTGCCGCAATGCTGGCAATTGGAGCTCTGAGCGCTGCAACAATCGCGCTCTACGCAACAACCTGGCATCCGGAAATTTTGTTTGCTATGTATGGCGATCCAGCACAGTCACCCGAGATATATCCTTGGCTGCAGCTGACCTACCTTTCGACAATGCCCTTGGCTCTGTTCGGGTTGTGCGCGGGTGCGGCTCTGGTGATCCTGCGGCCTACTGACAGCGGAAAGAATGCGTCCTCAGCAGTTCACGCTTTTGCTACGGGCATAGTTTTGCTTGTAGGCACTGCTGTGGCGTTTAACGCGCCAGAGATTTTCTTCTCCTCCATGGGCCCTAAAACCTTCACTTTCGAGGATGCCAACATGCAGCTGACCCCGTGGCCTGTCACCCTGATCCAGGTAGCCCCGTACCTGTTGCTGGTGGGGTTGGCCGCGATGCTACTCGCCTTGTTTCTGCAGTTCAGAAAAGTCGGTGAGCATCGGGTAGCTAGGGAGGCTGCAGTCGAGCCGGAGCCATTGAGCTCTGGCGCAGACCCTGGGAGCGGAATATGAGTTCAGATTTTGATCAGCGGTACCCGTCCATGTTTCAACCCGGCGGAGAGTCAAACACAAGCGAACCTGATCCGGCTGTGCCGACTGCTCCAACTGCTCCAACTGCTCCAACTGTGCCGAATGTGCCGACTGTGCCGACTGTGCCGACTGTGCCGACTGTGCCGACAGCCCCGGCTGCTCCACCGCAGCATGCGCGAGAGCACGTTCCCGTGTTGGTTCAGGATGAGCGGCAAACACAGTGGAGTGCTAAAACCTGGATCTGGGGATTGAGCGGGGTACTGATAACTTTTGCTGGCGCGGTTTTTTGTTTGCTTGCAGGATTCCTGATTCCTTCTGCACGAAGTGCGGATCCGACGAATTTTCACGGCATCATGGTGATTCCGTGGGGGAGCGCCATTCTCGGCGGGGCTCCTGCCTTGTTTACGGCGAGCGTGGGGATGCTGGCAGCCCTAATTTTCTTGGCTTCGCGGCACTATACGGACCAAAGTAGGTGGTTCCGGGGCGGGTTGGCCCTCATCGGGCTGGTGTCTCTTGGCTTTGGAACGCTTGGCCTATTTGGAGCGACTTTGATGCCTGAACTATTTTATAATCCGGTTAGATCTCAAGAGAATGCCAATCAGATCCCTTGGCCGTACTTTTTTCAGTTGAGCAATGGACCCTTGCTGATTCTTGGCCTGATCATCATTGCCATTCTGATCATGGGGTGGCCAGCTGCTAGCAGGAAACCTGGTGCCTTCTCCGGCAAGGCTGGAGTCCTTACCGGTATAGCTTTTATCGGGTTGGGAGTTTGGACGTGGTTTGCACCGCAGCTCTTTCCGCTGGAGTTGGGCTCGGAGACTCGTTCTATTGACGGGTTTGATTACAACACCACCCCGTGGCCGCAAATCCTCACCGGTGTGGGCGACCATCTGAGCATGGTGGGCTTTGGTGCCTTGTTCTGGGGGTTGCTGCTTCTGCTGACCCACCGAACGCCTCTAGCCAGTCCGCCAGTTGCCAAAGAGGCTGAGGGAACAACTCAGGAAAATCCAGAAGTAACACGCAGGCGGTATCCCCAAGCGCAGCAACTGAGGTGGAGCGTGCCGAATATTCTGGCACGATCGGCCCGTAAAACCTTTTCCCACAGGCGTCTGCGCTGTACAGTCAGTGCTACGAACGCCTCAGAGCGCGCAGCGATGTGCTGCGCCATAGAGGCCTGTCGAAGGGTCTTTTCATGAAATATGTAGTGGGGTACCGGCCCGATGAGCGTGGCACTGACGCCATCGCCCTTGCCGGGGTCATCGCAACAACCCAGGGTGCTGAGTTGCATTTGGTCAACGTGGTCCATGGCAAAAAGACGGCAGATGCAGACCTGGAAAAACATGCGCTGTCCATGGTGCCGGACGGCGTCACGGCAACCTTTTCCACACGGGTTGCCGACTCTTTTGTGCATGGTCTCATTGATGCGGCGAAAGAAGACAAGGCGGTGCTGATAGTTGTCGGGGCGGCAAGCAATGGTCTTTTCAAGCGCTTCACGGTGGGTTCGGTGGCAAACGGGTTATTGCATGCCTCTCCGGTCCCGGTGGCCCTCGCCCCGCGAGGCTACAACCGCAGGGACCCGCTGACACGGCTAACAGTTATGACAGGCATGCGTGAGGGCTGGCAGGCGGTGCTCGAGGTCGGAACAACTGCGGCGCAGCGGCGGCACGTGCCGCTGCGGCTGGTTTCCGTAGTTGAAATTGATCAAACCAAACAGTCCGATTTTGATCTTGACAACGCCCTGAGCCCGGCCAAACAACACGTAAATACTGTCCTGAAAGCGGCCGCGGCTAAACTCCCGGCAAATACTGTCACAGTGACATTGGCCCATGGCCGCAACATTGAAGAAGCCGTAGATGGGATTGGTTGGAAGTCCGGGGAACTTGTTATTGTGGGCTCCAGCCGTCTGGCTGAGAACAGAAAAATCTTCCTTGGCTCTACCGCTAACAAGATATTACGCTCGCTACCCGTGCCCATGGTTGTGGTGCCACGAGACTTCCAATCGCAGGGAATCTAAGGCGCGGATACAAACCTGCTTCCCCTGCCAGCTAGGCTGCGGCATACTTCCGCAGCCTAGCTGTCCGGCTATATGACAGAAGCATGTCTGTGATGAGGATGGCCAGGGCCGCCCAAACTATGCCGAAACCAATCCACCGGGCGTTGCTCATATGTTCACCCAACAAGGTGATGGCAATGACGAACTGTATCAACGGGGTCATGAACTGAAGCAGCCCTATCCCTGTCATTGACAACCGGCTGGCGGAAGCCCCGAAGAACACCAGCGGAACGGTAGTGGCAATTCCGGTTGAGGCAAGTAACCAAAAGTGGCCAGCGCCCAGACCCGTCAGAGTTGCCTGACCCATGAGTGTCACAACAATCATGGCGGCGATAGCCAGTGGACTCAGAACAGCTGTTTCAATGCTCAGGCTGGTTATTGCGTCAACTTTGCCTCCGACCCTGTTTTTGACAAATCCATAGCTCCCAAAGCTAAAAGCCAATACCAGCGCAATCCATGGCAGCTTGCCGTAGCTAAAGGTCAACACCACAACGGCGGCAAACCCAACACCCATGGCCACCCACTGCAAGGGCCGGAGTTTTTCCTTCAGAACCACAACGCCTATCAAGACTGAAACGAGCGGGTTGATGAAGTAGCCAAGAGAGGCTTCGATGGTGTGGCCCGTGGTGACGGCAAAAACGTACGTCAGCCAGTTGACAGCTATCAACAGTCCGGCAATCGTCAAAGTACCCATGGTGCGTCTGCTCTTGATGGCTACGCCAATCTTTGCCCATCCGCGGCTAACTGTGATGATCAGGGCACAAAAGACCACCGACCAGACAACGCGGTTGGCGACGATTTCAATGCTGTTGGCGGGGATGAGCAAGATGAAATAAACGGGCATCATGCCCCACAGACCGTAGGCAGAAAAGCCGTACAGCGTCCCAGTGGCACTTTTTGATCTGGCCGGTTTACCCGTCTTCAAACGCTTACGGGGATGGGGTGTTGTTTGGGGTTCGCTAAGGGTCACAACCCTCATAACAACACTGATGCAGAATATAATCCATATCCACTTGGCAACGATTGGACGGTTTGTTATCCCCAAGACTTTGCAAATACAACGTTTGCCTGCATCGCAAGCGGTGCAGGGTCTCGGTGAGTGTTTGATCACTTTCAATCTCTGACACTTACAGAGCTCGCGTATTCGCAATTAGACTACTTAAGTGGCGCTTAATTAGCGCTTCCATGTGTAACAGTTGATGCAGTCGTGTTTCTTGTTGCGATTCACAGTTCGGAAGGACTCCTTTCTTGGCTAACTTGAGCGCCACCCGCCCATTCCGCGTCGCCATCATTGGCTCTGGCCCGGCCGGCGTCTATGCGGCAGATATATTGACGAAGTCTCAGGAAGTTTCTGGCGGCGACGTTCAAGTCAGCATCGATATTTTTGAGTCCCAGCCGGCCCCCTACGGCCTGATCCGCTACGGTGTGGCCCCAGACCACCCTCGGATCAAGGGCATCATGAATGCCCTCCACAAGGTTTTGGACCGTGGCGATATTCGCTTCTTCGGCAATGTCAGCTACGGTCGCGACCTCACGCTTTCAGACCTTCGCTCCTTTTACGACGCCGTTATCTTTGCCACGGGTGCCACCAAAGACACGGTGCTTGAGGTCCCAGGCGTAGATCTTGACGGTTCTTATGGCGGTGCCGACTTTGTCTCTTGGTATGACGGACATCCCGATGTTGGACGTGACTGGCCCTTGACCGCAAAAGAAATCGCCGTCATAGGCAATGGCAATGTGGCACTTGATGTGGCTCGTGTGCTCTCCAAACATGCCGACGACATGCTTGTTACCGAAATCCCTGACAACGTGTACGCGGGGTTAAAAGCTTCCCCCGTCACTGATGTGCACATTTTTGGCCGTCGTGGTCCGGCCCAAGTTAAATTCACACCATTGGAGTTGCGCGAACTCTCCCATTCACGCGATGTGGACATTGTTCTTTACGACGAAGACTTTGACTTTGATGAAGCCTCAGATGCAGCCATTAAAACCAACAATCAAGTCAAGATCATGGTTAACACGCTGACCAATTGGCTAGCTGAAGAACACGATGAAACCCGGGTCCCGGCGTCACGTCGCCTGCACCTGCATTTTCTGCACACACCCGTAGAAATCGTTGGCACCAACGGTCACGTCTCAGGCATCCGGTTCGAACGCAACGAACTCGATGGCACTGGAAACGTCAGGGGTACCGGGGAGTTCATTGACTATCCCGTGCAAGCCGTTTACCGCGCTGTGGGCTATTTTGGTTCTGAGCTTCCGGACATCGATTTTGATACTCGCCGCGGAGTTATCCCGAACCGCGGTGGACGCGTGGTGGGCGCTGACGGCACTGAAGTACCCGGGCTTTACGCGACGGGCTGGATCAAGCGTGGTCCGGTTGGACTGATTGGCAGCACCAAAGGGGATGCGCTGGAGACCATTGGCTGCCTGTTGGAAGATAGACTAAACCTTCCGGTTGCGCAGCATCCAGGCGAAGCTGAAATTGTGGATTTACTGGAGTCACGTGGAATCGAATTCACCACCTGGGAGGGCTGGAACAAACTCGATGCGCATGAGAAGCACCTGGGCACCAGCTACGTCCCGGCGGCCGGGGTTGAAGTCACACGCGAACGGGTTAAAGTTGTGGATCGCGAGCAGATGGTGAACATTTCCAAGAAGTAGACCAAAAGTATGAACCGCGAGTCTCATGTTGTATGAAGAAATACGTAGAATACACTCGGTTTGGTAAGGATTCGCTCTTGTTAGCGGGTTCCAAAGCACCTGAGGATTAAGCGGTTTTTATGAATTTGTTCCGAACTAAATCTATCGAACTCTCCCTGGCTGATGCCGAGGAACCAGGCCACAAACTCAAGCGAACCTTGACAACGTGGGACCTGATGATCATGGGAATCGCTGTGGCTGTTGGAGCCGGCATTTTCTCAGTCGGGGCGCAGGCTGCAGCCCACCATTCGGGCCCAGCTGTCACTGTTTCCTTCGTTTTGGCGGCAGTCACCTGTGCTCTGGCGATCATGTGTTACGCAGAATTCGCTACCGCGATCCCCGTCGCCGGCAGTGCCTACGTTTTTACCTACGCCACAGTAGGTGAACTTCTGGCATGGATCATAGGCTGGAACTTGATCTTGGAACTGCTCATGGCCGCGTCCGTAATTGCCAAATACTGGGGTATTTATCTGAGCAATTTCTTCGAAGCGGTGAACCTGAATATCCCTTCCAACTTTGCCGTGGGACCACTTACGGTTTTTTGGGGGCCACTGGTTGTGGTGGCTGTCTTTACCTTCGTTTTGGTCATGGGCACTAAGCTGGCCGCGCGTATCAATAACGTCTTCACGTTGATCAAAATCGGCATAGTTCTCTTCGTGATTGTGGTTGGTTTCTTTTACGTCAAAGTAGAGAACTACCAACCCTTTATGCCACCGTCTGAGCCGGCGGCTGCGACAGACACATCGTGGCAGCTGCAACCGTTCCTTTCGCTTCTGACAGGGGCTGAACCGGCCATGTATGGCTTCGCCGGAATTATTTCCGGGGCAGCCTTAGTGTTCTTTGCCTTCATCGGGTTTGACGTTGTAGCAACGAGCGCTGAAGAGGTTAAAAACCCGGCAAAAACACTTCCGCGTGGTATCTTCGCCGGTCTGGCCGTTGTGACAGTCTTGTACATCCTTGTCACTCTCGCGGTGACAGGCATGGTCTCCTATAAAGATCTGGCCGCCGTAGCCGAACCGTCTTTGTCCACAGCGTTTTCTTTGGTAGGTGCTGAATGGGCAGTAGTCATCATTTCGTTGGGCTCACTGATTGGTCTCACAACTGTCATCATGGTGCTCCTTATGGGCCTGGCTCGCGTCATGATGGCTATGAGCCGCGACGGGCTGTTGCCACGTGGACTGAGTAAGACCTCGGATAAACATGCAACTCCTGCCCGTACACAGATCCTCAGCGGCGTCTTTGTGGCGATTCTGGCCGGGTTCACTCCTGTTGAACTGCTCAGTGAAATGATCAATATCGGAACTCTTAGCGCTTTTGTGATGGTCAGCATCGGTATATTGGTTCTTCGGCGCAAGCGCCCCGACCTTAAACCCGCTTTCCGTGTCCCTTTTGGACCTGTCATCCCCATTCTGTCCACCCTGCTGTGCATTTACCTGATGCTGAACCTAGCCACACTCACCTGGGTGTTTTTCGCGATCTGGCTGGGCGTGGGTCTGGTGTTTTACTTCAGCTACGGCCATTGGAATTCGCGTCTTGGCCGTGAGCAAGCCAAAGAAAAAATACAGACTGACTTGGACAAAGTGGACTAGTCAGGGCACCTGCATGAGTGGATTCAAAGAAAAACCTGATCGATCTCCCAAAGTGCTGGCGGACGTGGCACCGGAGTCACTGTTGCTACTAGGGGCCGGCAGTGCAATATTGTTGCAGCTGGCCAATCCTGCTGTGGGTTACGGGGTGGCACGACATTCAAATTTTGCGGCCGATCCGCTGAAGCGACTGCATGGCACGTTGAGCTACATTTACGCCCTCAGCAACGGCACTCCGGCGCAACGAAAGCACGTACAACAACAGGTTCAGCGAGCCCACCTTCCCGTGAAGTCTGCGGCCGGTGCGGGGAACCCCGCTTATAACAGTGCTGATCCGGCCCTGCAATTATGGGTTGCCGCCACACTTTACAAGTCAGCGGCGCAAACGTACGATTCCATATTTCCCGCACTGGATGCTCGTGATGGCGAATCTGTGTATCTTAGTTACTCGGTGCTGGGGACGGCGTTGGGAATGCCTGCGCAGCTGTGGCCTGGCTCAACCGCCGACTTTGCCGAGTACTGGGCACAGCAGCTTGGGCAACTCAGCGTTGATGAAACAGTCCGGGAAGTTGCAAGGGAACTACTCGCCGCCAAACATGCACCGTTGTGGATCAAGGTAATCATGCCGGTGGCTCGTTTTCTGACCATCGGATTTCTGCCTCCTGCCGTGCGCCAAATGTATGGCTTCAACTGGTCGCCACGGAAGGACAAATATTTGCGGCTCTCACTAAGGGCGGCAGCGCTTCTGGCGCGAATTACCCCGCGATGGATCCGGCACTCCCCGATGCGCTACTACCTCAAACGCATCTGAGCGGCCAGGAGAGAGTGCCTAGTCCCTATGCTCTGCGCCATCGCAGCACCTGGCCCGTGGTGCAAAGCGGTCACGGCGCAGCGAAACGAATGATCCAATCTATAAGTGGACGCAATTGATCCCAGAGCGCGCTTATGTGTTCCTTCGCCGCCACACTTTCTAACCATTCCGGAGTACCCAAGGCAACGGAAGCGCTGAGCGTTTTGTGTTTCAGTAGCTCCTGTCGAGGATGATCTTTGGGGAATCCGCGCGGCACGGTCGCCAGCGTTTGTCCCTCGATTTGCAGGCCGGCAGCAACGAGATCTGCAGTGAGCTTCGCCAGTAACTTTCCGCTCACCGAGGCTTCCACGGCACTACGGTACCGGGACAACTGTGCCGGTGCGAAGGAGTGGTAACCACCTCCCACCTCGAGCCCGCCAGCACCGAGCTGCAAATAAAATCCCACCCCTTCGTAGTGAGAAATGAACAGTCCCTGTGTTGTTTTATAGGGCTCCGCGTTGGCTGAAAACCGCATGTCCTTGTATGGGCGGAAGATTTTTCCTGAACCGAATCGTGGCTCAAGCTCACGGAGGAGTGCTGCTAAGGGGGCCACAACAACCTCGTCATAAGTGGCTTTATGACTGGCCCACCACTGGCGGTTGTTATTCTGCTGAAGATCGCCATAGAAGTCCAACGCCGCCTCGGGAATGCCAGTGAAAGTATCCATAAATCAAGCCTAAAGTGGCGGGCTAACGGTCACTAGGGCGCTACGAACTTCTGTGGACACATGCCTGATTTCATTGGCTGTGGAGGAATCACGCGGCAACCTTAGGACGGCCTAACTGGACTGAGTCCAAAAAGGGGGCGATAGTTGACACATGGTCACCAAAGCGCAGTCGGAAGAGATGTTGCGAGCAGTTTCACTGCGCGTGACACGCCCCCGACTTGCGGTTTTGGAAGCTGTTAGCTCCAACCCGCACGCCGACGCCGACACCATCATTGGTGAGGTTAGGAGCGTGTTGGGCAGCGTTTCCAAGCAGGCCGTCTACGACGTCTTGGCAGTCCTTGTCGAGTCAAACTTGGTGCACCGCATTGAACCAGCAGGATCGCCGGCGCGATTCGAAACGCGGGTGGGGGACAATCACCACCACGTCGTGTGCCGAACCTGTGGGGACATTGCCGACGTCGACTGCGCTGTCGGCCACGCACCTTGTTTGCACGCCTCTAACAACCACGGTTTCAGCATTGATGAAGCCGAGGTCATCTACTGGGGCACTTGCCCGGACTGCGCAAGCAAAAGACTTTTGAATGAACAAGATCTCACTACCGCAAGGAGCGAATAGTAAACATGACTATCGAAAACACCGCGCCGCTGACCACTGCCGCAGGCGCACCAGTTGCCAACAACCAGGACAGCCTCACCGCCGGACCCCGTGGTCCCCTGCTGTTGCAGGATGTCTGGTTCCTTGAAAAGCTGGCGCACTTCAGCCGCGAGGTCATCCCCGAGCGTCGCATGCACGCTAAGGGCTCAGGTGCCTTCGGAACCTTCACGGTCACCAATGACATCTCCAAGTACACCAAGGCGAACATCTTCTCCGAGGTCGGCAAGCAGACTGAAATGTTTGCTCGTTTCTCCACCGTTGCCGGTGAGCGCGGTGCAGCCGACGCCGAGCGCGACATCCGCGGCTTCTCGCTGAAGTTCTACACCGATGAGGGAAACTGGGACCTGGTGGGCAACAACACCCCCGTGTTCTTCTTCCGCGACCCACTGAAGTTCCCCGACCTGAACCGCGCCGTCAAGCGCGATCCACGCACCAACATGCGCAGCGCCGAGAACAACTGGGACTTCTGGACCAACCTGCCCGAATCCCTGCACCAGGTCACGATCGTCATGTCCGAGCGCGGCATCCCCGCCAGCTACCGCCACATGCACGGCTTCGGCTCACACACCTTCTCCCTGATCAACGCCGAAGGCGAGCGTTTCTGGGTCAAGTTCCACCACCGCACCCAGCAGGGCATCAAGAACCTGACCGACGCAGAGTCGGCTGCACTGGTTGGTTCGGACCGCGAGTCACACCAGCGCGACCTCTTCGACTCGATCGAGAACGGTGACTTCCCCAAGTGGAAGCTCATGGTTCAGATCATGCCTGAAGCGGACGCCGAGACGTACAAGTACCATCCGTTTGACCTCACCAAGGTCTGGAGCAAGGAAGACTACCCGCTGATCGAGGTTGGCGAGTGGGAGCTGAACCGCAACGCTGAGAACTACCATGCAGACGTTGAGCAGGCTGCTTTCGCACCGGCCAACGTGGTTCCGGGTATCAGCTTCTCGCCGGACCGCATGCTTCAGGGCCGCCTGTTCTCCTACGGTGACGCCCAGCGCTACCGCCTCGGTGTCAACCACCACCAGATCCCGGTGAACGCACCGAAGAACCCCACTGCCAACACGTACCACCGTGACGGTCAGGGCCGCGTTGATGGCAACCAGGGCCGCACCCCCGGCATTGAGCCGAACTCCTACGGCCGCTGGCCCGAGCAGCCTGCGTACGCCGATCCGGCCCAGGCTATTGGCGCGGTTGCCGACCGTTTCAACTTCCGCGAAGACGATGCCAACTACTTCGAGCAGCCCGGCATCCTGTTCCGCGAGAAGATGGACGACGCCCAGCGCCAGGTGCTCTTTGAGAACACCGCACGCGCCATCGACGGAGCCTCCGAGGCCACCGTTGAGCGTCACATCTACAACTGCACCCAGGCAGACCCGGCCTACGGCGCGGGAGTACGTGCGGCCATCGAAGCGCTGCAGGCAGAGAAAATCTCTGCCGTGGATGTAAACTCAGACGCCGTTTAGCAATTCCCTGAACTGCCCGGAACAGACCCTTGTGGTCGGTTCCGGGCAGTTTTTTGTGGGCGCCAGGGTTACCTAAGCAGTGCCGCAGGGACTATCCCAGCAGGTGTTCGCGGCCAAACATGGCGGCTGCGGCGCGCGCGGAGGGGGTTCCGGCGTCGAGGTCGGCACCTGCTGCCACGAGTAACGCAGACACGGCATCCTCGCCTTTGAACAAAGATCCTGCCAGGGGAGACTGGTCCCGGCTGTTGCGGATATCCACATTGGCGCCGCGTTTGAGCAGCGCGGCTACAGTCTCCGAGGCTCCCTTGTAGGCGGCCAGCATCAGCAAGGTGTTGCCTTCGGGATCCTGGACGTCGATCGCCAGCCCGTGATCGAGAAATTCGGCCAGTTCAGTGGTTTTTCCGTCACGGGCCAGATCCATGGCAAGGGCAATGATCCGGGCAGTTTGGTCTTCGTTGAGTGAGGGGTTGTTGGTCATCTCTTTACAATATGCGAAGTGTGCCTGGTTTTCCCCTGTAAGGGTTCTGTGACCGGTGAATCCAGCCCGCCACCAGTGACAAAACCGGCTACCTGAGCTAAGCCGTCACCGTGACGACGGCCAAAGATGTGGAATGTGAGAGGTGCCTGTGAACTCCACTGATCGTTAACCCAGACGGTGACACCTGCGTATGCTGGACGGGCTTGGGAAACCAGGGACTCGAGTGTGTTTGCCAGCTCCAGCAGTGCCATCGGGTCCATGGGGTCCAGGGTGGCAAGGGCAGTCCGGGGCTGCGCGGTCCAATGCCCTCCCTGGAACGGTGTACCGGGGAGGGCGCGGACCGGCTCAATACAAAATGGACGATCCGCCCACCCGGCATGTTCCCCTGTAGGTCCAAGGTCCGTTGGAAGTTCTTGGCCCGAGGATTCGGCAGAAGGCGCTGAGGCACTATCCGAGTCAGGACCGGGGCCTTGGGAGGAACTAGTGCCTTCTTGCCAGCTGCGCAGCGCCTCATCCAGTGTGCGGGTTTCTCCTACTCTCAAGCGTTGGTGCGCTGGCAGGCGAAGGGCGGAAGCCGCCGTCGTGCCTTCAGGCAGAGAGAAGAACAGGTGCAGGGTTGGTGTGGAAGTTTCGGCGAGCGGTTCGCCCACGGCGTCACCAACGGGCTGCCAGTTCAGTGCAATATAGAGCTGTGCGGCTGTTGCGCCGGCAATCTCGCATAGGGCGCGGCGCAGATGAGCATAGCAGCGCAGGAGATCGGCTGCGGATTCCGTGCCGAACTCGATGGAAGGGTCATTGAGCCGAAGCACATAATGGCCCTGCGTCAAGGGAAAACCGGGGCGTCGGGCGCTCCAGAACGTAGAGGAGTGCAGGTGCGTGCGAATCGGTGCCAAGGCAATCCCTCCCAGTGGATAGGCGCACCATCGATGCCCTGCCAGCATAACTCAAGTGGTTAGCCAGCTTGGCCAGCTTGTACAGTTTAGAAACTACTAGTGAAAGTGACGTGGGCGTGCACAGGCATTTCAACGGATTGAAGACAGCAGCTCTCTTTGGCGTGCTGTGGGCGGTTCTGCTTGGTATTGGCGCCATCATTGCTGCAGGAACCCGCAGTACCGTGCCGCTGTGGATTTTTGCGTTAATTGGCGTTGGCACCACCGCCTACGGCTACTGGAATAGTGAGAAAATCGCTATCCGTTCTATGCAGGCCTACCCAGTGAATGAGGCACAAGCTCCTGGGATCTACCGGATAGTTCGCGAACTATCGGCTAAAGCCAACCAGCCCATGCCGGCCATTTATCTTTCCCCAACGCAGGCACCCAATGCTTTTGCCACTGGACGAAATCCTAAAAATGCTGCAGTTTGTTGTACTGAAGGCATCCTCAACCTTCTTGACGAGCGCGAGCTGCGAGGGGTGCTGGGGCACGAATTGACGCATGTTTATAACCGCGATATCTTGACGTCCTCAGTCGCGGCGGCAGTTGCTGGTGTAATTACATCAGTGGCCCAGATGATGCTTTTCTTTGGCGGGAATCGCCGCAATGCCAACCCGATTGCCATGATCGCCATGGCATTACTGGCGCCGCTGGCGGCATCCATGATTCAACTAGCGATCAGCCGCACCCGCGAGTACGACGCCGATGAAGATGGTGCCACTTTGACTGATGATCCGCTGGCGCTGGCCTCCGCCCTGCGCAAACTGGAGCTAGGCGTGCAGCGGGCACCGCTGCCCGAAGAACAAAAATTAGTTAATACCAGCCACCTCATGATCGCCAACCCTTTCAAGAATGGCGGGGCTAAGAAACTCTTTTCCACCCACCCTCCCATGGCTGAACGGATAGCGCGTCTGGAGAAGATGGCCGGGCGAGAACTGCATTAAATCCTGCTCCGCGGCTCACGCATCCGCACTACTTGGCCACTGCTTTAGATTGACTACGGCGCCTCTGGTTGCCGGGGCTCGCACGCAGGTCAGCACAGTAGGACAGAATAGAGGCATGCGACTGATTTTGATTAGGCACGGCCAAACACCCAACAACGTCCGTAGTCTTTTAGACACCGCGGTCCCGGGGCCCGGATTAACGCTTTTGGGTGAGGCTCAGGCAGCGGCTGTCCCTGCGGCCGTGGCACATCAAAGCATTGACGCTTTGTATATATCCAATTTAACCCGCACAGCCCTGACAGCAGCCCCGCTTGCCGCGGAACGTCGCCTTGCTCCTTTAGTTAGGGACGGGTTGCGTGAAATCAGTGCTGGCAGCCTTGAACTCAAAGGCGATATAGCCTCCATCGAGGAATACCTGCGTGCCGTGAAATCCTGGCTCAGCGGCGACTTATCAGCACGGATGCCCGGGGCCGACAGCGGGTTTGAAGTATTGGAGAGGTTTGACGCAGTGGTGGAGGAGGCCGCCACCCATGAAACCGTAGCGATGGTCAGTCATGGGGCCATGATTCGTTTTTGGGCTGGTTACCGCGGCATAAACATCGACTGGTCTGATAAGAAATTCCACGATCTCTCCAACACTGGAATTGTCACCCTCGATGGGGAGCCCACTGGTAGCAACACACCGGGTGGCTGGAAAATCCAGTCCTGGCAAGGTGCACCGGCCGGGGGGTTGAGCGGATTGGATGCTGACGGACCAACGGCCGAGCTCACTACCGACGCGCTCACCGAGGTAGGCAAACGATTCAGCACTCATGGAGTTGAAGAACATTAAGGACAAGAAGCATGGGGGAGCAGGGGCTTCCTCAGATGGCACGGGTTCCGCGACTGGCGCTATGACTAGTACCGCGGCGTCAGGGGCTTTCCACACACCAACACCGTTCACCACAGTCAATTTATGGCGGTTGAAAGGGATTAGTTGGGTGTGGCTGGGCACAGCTGCCGTGTGTATTGCGCTCCTGGCTGTTGGCGCACCGCTGAATATGAGCCTGTACGGCATGGCCCTGCCTTTTGCCTTGGGCATGTCGATCCTGCATTCAGCATCACTGGGTCTAACAGCTGCCCGTCCTGTAGCCGGAGTGCTTGTTTCGCTGATACCCATGAGCGTCCTGCCGCTGGTCTCTGATCCAGTAGGGGCAGCTCCCATGCCTTTTAGTGTGATCGCCATGATTACCCAAGTCCTGGTGATTTGTGTGGCCGGGCTCCGGACACACTGGATGGTTCCGGCCGCTGGGTGGCTGGCGAGCGTGGTGGTTGGTGTTGGGTCAAACTACCTGACGATGCCGGGTGTGCAGTCTGATGGAGCCCAGAACAATGTGGTCATTTTCGCGGCTGTCTCTGGCGGGCTCATGGTCGCGGCCGTTGTGGCCCAACAATGGCAACATCTACGGGCGGAACTCGCTGCGGAAAGAAATGTCAGTGCCGAGGAGCAGTCACGACGCAGGCTGGCCGAGGAACGCACACGCATTGCTCGCGAACTTCATGACGTGGTGGCGCACGGTATGTCAGTTGTTGTGGTGCAAGCAACCACGGCCAGCTACCGGCACGCCGGGCTCAACGATGAACTGAAACAGGAATTCGATGACATTGCGGCCAACTCCCGCCGGGCCATGACTGAGATGCGCAGCATGCTTGGTTCCCTTCGCAACTCTGAAGCCGGCCGGCAACTGGGCCCACAGCCCACACTGGCCGATCTTCCCCAGCTCTTTGCCTCGGCCAGGTCAGCAGGTGTGAACATCCCCGAACCAGACCTGTCAGAGCTGGAAAGCCATGACATTGGCGAGGTCATTGCGCTCACCGCCTACAGGATTGTCCAGGAAGCACTCAGCAATGTCATTAGGCATGCACCAGGGGCGACTGCGCGCGTGCTCTTCACCGTGAATGAAAGCAAGATGAGCGAGAGCAGCCTGTCCGTTTCAGTGGTCAACTCAAGCTCGGACATCGGGGCAGTGATAGCGCAGCTGGACAAAGGCGCACATGTGGGCCAGGGCTTGATTGGGATGCGTGAGCGCGCCGATATTGTGGGCGGCTCAGTTCATTGCGTGCCAACCACCAATGGCGGGTTTGCCGTCACAGCCATTCTGCCCATGAACACCACCGACGGCAAGGGAAGTGCCCGGTCATGAACATCAGAGTACTAGTTGTTGACGACCAAGCCATGGTCCGTGAAGGATTTGCCGCTTTGCTCGGCGCCCAAGACGATATAGACGTGGTGGGACAGGCGGAAAACGGTGCTGTTGCGGTAGAAATGACTGCCATCCACCGTCCGGATGTTGTGTTGATGGATGTGCGCATGCCTGTCATGGATGGTCTGGAGGCGACTCGGCAGATCCTCGCAGGTGAAATAAACACACAGGAGGCCACCACACATGTGCTGATGCTGACAACCTTTGACGTGGATGACTACATTTACGATGCGCTGCGCCTGGGGGCCAGCGGGTTCCTCTTGAAGGACGCGCTCGCCGGTGAGCTTGTGGCGGCTGTGCGTGTTGTTGCTTCCGGAGAGGCGCTTCTGGCACCATCGGTGACGAAACGGCTGATAGAGCAGTTCGCCGTTTCAAGAGCCCGGCCGGTCCTTTCCCGGGACAGGCTCGCTGGGCTTACCGACCGTGAGCTTGAAGTGATGACATTGATTGGTCGGGGATTTTCCAACCAAGAGATAGCTGACCAACTTTTCATTGCACAACAAACAGTAAAAACGCATGTCAGTAAAATCCTGGCCAAACTGGATCTGCGCGACAGAGTTCAGGCTGTGGTGTTGGCTTACGACACGGGATTGGTTGAGCCTGGCAGTTAAATGATGGCACTTCACGCGAGGGCACGCGCAAGGGGTGCAAGCGATTAAAAACGTTTAGCCGCTGAAAGTTACTCTCAAAAAAGAGGTAAAATTCAGCGGCTAAGCGCTACTTTTTTACGTGGGCGGTGATTGCCCGCCGATATAAACTGGTGGACTAGCGCATGTTGACGAACTGTAGGTCGGCATCTTCGAACTTACGTAGCATGGACATGACTTCCTGAAGGTCATCGCGGCTCTTGGAGCTCACTCGCAGTTCATCGCCTTGGATGGTGGACTTGACACCCTTGGGGCCCTCGTCACGAATCAGTTTGTTGATTTTCTTCGCCACGTCCTGGGCGATGCCTTCCTTGATCTCGGCCTCCAGACGGTACTCCTTGCCCGATGCGAATGGCTCACCCGCTTCCAGAGACTTCAATGAGATTCCGCGCTTGATCAATTTGGATTCAAAAACATCCATAACAGCCAGGACGCGCTCCTCAGAGTTGGCTTTCAGGAGAACTTTTTCACCACTGAAGTCGATCTCTGCACCGATGTTCTTGAAGTCATAGCGCTGCGCCACTTCCTTCTGAGTCTGGTGCAGGGCGTTGGCGACCTCTTGTTTGTCCACTTTACTGACGACGTCGAACGTTGACTCACTAGCCATGATTCCTCCATATGCTGCATATTTGACCGGTTGATTTGCCACCAAGCTTAGCGCCCGAGTGCACCAAAGCGAGCAAAGGCCATAAACCGTGCAAGGTACGGATCGGTTGGGAAGCCGGCCAAAGTCAGGTGGGGAGTCCGTGGCGGGCTCGTTCACAGTTAACTCCGAGGGATCCCGGGGCAATCTCACAGTTGCCATTGGCACAGTAGTTACAGTAGTTGTTGTTCAGACAACCCGCACTAGGAGCACCGATGACCACCGCTAGGCCTACCGCGCCGACACCAGCCACCGAGGCCAACACGCGCTCAAGGAATAGCAAAAAAACTGTGGGAACAGCCATTGCTGCCGTCACCTTGGTGGCTGCGACTGTTTTGGGTGGTCCGGGTTTGATCGGTGGAACTGCCGCCGGCCTGGATCCGGCAAGCATCATCGGATCGCCCACAAATTCGGTGTCCTCCCGGCTCGCCGGGGTTCACGAAGACATGGCCCGTGCCGTGCAGTTGAAACAAGTCACCCCTGAACAAGCGTCTTTTCTGGAAAACCAGTTGGTCAAGCGGATTCAAAACCAAGCATAGAAAGTGACAGCACCCAAGGTTCGTTTTTGATTTCGCGACCAGCACCACTTCGTAGTGCCACACACGCGAATTCCAGTAGGTTTGTAGGTCATCACGACGCTCATATGCCCTCGATTCGATTCTTGGGGAAATTCCTTGTATTGTTTTACTGCTTCCACTTGTTGGGGGCGAAAGCTGAATCTGATGTTTTAGGTTTGGCTGGCCATGGCAGATTACCCGAGTGGCCAAAGGGGGCTGACTGTAAATCAGCTGGCAACGCCTTCACTGGTTCGAATCCAGTATCTGCCACCAAGAATGAGACGTCCGGAACCTTTCGAGAGATCGTTGGGTTCCGGACTTTTTTGTGTAACGCAAGGACCTGCGAAGCTATCCATGGGTGCCTGGTTTTCTGTCCGCCGGGAAATTCGGCCAAGTCGAACTACAGTTAAGGCATGGAATACGTCGTGCCCCTGGTCATCTTGCTTGTCATAGTTCTCGTTGTTGTTGTGGGATCCCGACTGTTGGGGCGACGAAGCCGGAGCCTGCCGGCTGCTACAGAAGAGGTGCGCCCAGATGAGGTGCGCCCAGAAGAGGTGCGCACGGCAGCTCGTGCCCCGGCCCCGGCGCGGAAGCACCCTGACCGGAGCTCGGCTGCCAAGGAACCGGGACGTAAGGGTGCACGGTTTGGGCGGGAAATTACTCGAGAAAATGCTGCAGAGGCGGGCGCACTGCTCAGCCCTGAAGCCCACCAGCGCGTCTACTCGCTGATTGCCCAGCACCAGGTGCTCAACGCGGTACAGGCTTACCGCAAAGCCACGCGCCTAGGCTTGGGTGAGTCCGCCGCGGCAGTCGCGGCGTTGGCACAATTTCCCCAGCCATCTCCCGAACCCGTAATGCCTGTTGTCCCGGAGGGACCGCTGACAGTGGATGACATTGTCAACGCAGCGCCCGAGGCAGGGAAAGTGGACCCCAAAGCGGGGGTGAAGCCAGCAAGCGTTCCCGGCGCTTACCGCTACCGGGCCATCGTTGCCAGGGGTGAGGACGTCCGGGAGGTTGCCAGTACGCGCCTGAATGAGGAGAGCTTCGCGCGGATCCGCGACCTGGCTAGGTCGGGTAATTACGACGCCGCTGCCCGCCTTTTGCGAGACCATGCGGACATTGGCGAGACCGAGGCGCAAGAATTTGTAGCCATGATTGGACCCGAAGACTAAACCTCTATCAGTAAACGGGCAATCAGGGTAAAGCAGCAGATGGATGCCAGCGGCTAGACTGAAGCATCATTGATAGCATGCGGTCAACTGACTGCAATCTCTTCGGGAGAGCCCTTGAGCCATTCTGCCTTTTCTAACTTGCCAGCTGTGGGCCGTGCCATGTTCATAGTAGTCACCGCTTTTACGCTCGTGGTAGCTATGCTGGCTCTTCCAACACGGGCTGAAGCGGCTGCGCCCAGCACCTCGCGTGTCATTACTTTCTCTGCAGGTCCGGCGACGGTCGCCAAGGGTAAGACGATTACGCTCATCGCTCAGGTACAGAAGCTCACTGCCAAGACTTGGGTGAATAGTGGCAGTGTCACAGCGGCCGTTTATTTTGATCCTGATGGCTCAGCTCCGAACAAAGCCATGCAAGCCGTGAAAAGCAGTACCACTGGCTACATCAAAGTTGGCTTCCCTGCATCTGTCTCAGGTACGTGGACACTGCGTTTACCAACGCAAGGCACGCTCAGGGCATCCGACTCAGGCAAAAGACACGTCAAGGTTGTTTCAGCGTCCAAGCCCGCACCCAAACCGGGCTCCACAAAACCAGTTAGCAAGTGGAACTGTCCCACATGGGCCCCTATCAAAGGCAATGCTTCCAGTAAGATCTACCACCTGAAAGGTCAAAGGTTTTACTTGCGGACCACGCCGGAAATTTGTTTTAGTACCGAAACAGCCGCAAAACAGGCTGGATACCGAAAGTCCAAAGTTTAGGCAGTGCAAAATTGTAAAAAAGAACGCCCGGTCCAGTTTTGGATCGGACGTTCTGAGACCGTGCTCTAAGATCAGTGGCTCAGCTTTTCACTTTCAAGTACAAAGCCATCCTGGTGGTGGATGAGCTGGCGCCCCATGCCTGAGTCGAGTTGGATCCAGAGGCACTGGCGATCGTGGGAGAGCGTCTCCACCCGGCCTGACAGGCGCCAGCCACGGCCATTGACCAGCGCCACGGGCTCGTCTTTGGATAGAACCGGCCAGAGATCATGATTCTCAGGGTCAATGAACGAGCGGTGATGGATCGGACGTGTCATGGTTTCTCCTAGTGTGAAAGTCATCGCTGCTTCCTTTTCTCGTAGTCAACACCGCCAGTATGCGCGCACAAGGTGAATCCGCTGTGAATTACATGTGTCTATCCATCCAATTTCCCGTGAAACTAGGTAATTTGTGCGTGAAAGTAGATACCGGTGCCCTCACGCGCAGAGCGAAATAGTTGGCCATCGCTGATGTCTCTCACGTACCGTTGCAGCATGGCTACTGTTGAAATAACCACTGAATCCTTTGGCACCACCATCGAATCAAATGACATTGTGATAGTTGATTTTTGGGCTTCTTGGTGCCAGCCCTGTCTGCAATTTGCCCCCACCTATGAAGCGGCCTCGCAGAAACACGATGGCATTGTCTTCGGTAAGGTTGACACCGAAGCGCAGCAGCAGCTTGCGGCCGAAGCCAATATCACCTCTATCCCGACGTTGATGGCGTTCCGGGAAAAAGTCCTGGTTTTCGCCCAGCCGGGCGCGCTGAACGGTACTCAACTTGATTCCGTCATCGACGCCGTCAAGACACTGGACATGGCAGAAGTTCACGCCGCGGTTGCTGCCAAGCAAGCCGAGAATCCCGCAGCGCAAGAATAGGGTTCGCACCGGCAGCGCAACTGCATGACGCTGCAATTATTTAGCTCCGCAACGACTAGGTGGGGTGTGGCGCTGAACAGCGCCACACCCCACCTAGTCGTTGTTTTTGTTAGGTGTTACTGGGGACGTTCCAGTTTGACTGGCTCCGCCAATAAGGCGCTCAAGGACTCGTTCAGGTCCTGCACTGCAATGCCCTTGCTGTGCTTGTCCAGGTCTTCCTCTGACGCCCACACCTCCGTCAAGACAATCTTTTCTTCCGATTCCTCGGTAATTTCGTATTGGATGCAGCCGTCTTCTTCCACCACTTGTTCAATGGCGATTTCAAGTGCAAGTTTCACACGGAAGAATTCGCCTTCATTGGGAATGAAGGTGGCCTGTAAGTTGATGATTTCGCTCATGAAACAAGCGTAGTCTGTGTCGCTGGCTGAACTGATGTCCCAGCAGGTTAGTGACGGCGGTGATCTTGGATTGTCATCCGTGGGCCAAATGTCGGTTTGTGAAAGCCGCTCAATTGCAGCATGCGAACCACGCGCTGTCGGTGTCCTCGCCAAGGTTCCAGCAGAGCCAGCATGCCGGCATCATCCACGGCTTTACCGGCCAGGGCCCAGCCCACATAGGCGGCCAGGTGGTAGTCACCGACGGCTACCTGATCGGCGTCGCCATGAGTGCGCTGGGTGACTTCCGCCGCAGTCCACACGCCTATACCTGGGATGCTTTGCATCTTCGCAGCAGCGTCCACGGCCGGCAACGATGCGAGCCTTTCCAAACCAGTAGCGGAGCCCGCCACCCGCATCACGGTTGCTGAGCGCTGCGGCCCCACCCCAGCTTTGTGCCACTCCCACGACGGAATGGCTGCCCACTGAGGCGGGGTGGGAGCAACCATCAGATCTGTTGGGATGTCCGGGTGGATACCCGAGCCTGGAGCTGGGGAGCCAAATTTGCGCACCAGTGCGGCATATCCCCGGCGAGCCTCTCGTGCTGTCACCTTTTGCTCCAGTATGGCCGGGATCAGGGCGTCAACCATGCGCCCTGTGGAGGGCAGACGCACTGCCGCATGACGCCGTCGTGCTTCCCTAATTTTGTGCGGAAGGGTGCTTGCAAACGCGTGGGAGTCGAAGTGAGACCAGTCATCGTGTGCCCCCAGCAGCCCTGGCACACCAACCAAGGCATGCTCGGCGCCGGGTCCCCACGAGCGGATGGTGAGCGTGTTGTTGTGCTGACTAATCCCGAGAGTTGCCGGGCCCGCCGGAGTGTTGGAAGCCAGCCAGGCTGTGCTGTCCGTGAGCCGGATGGTGGCGTCACCGGGGCCGCGGCCAAGGATGCCCAGAGTTTGGTGCAGTTTGTATGGACCGCCGGCATCCCAGTCCATGGTGGGTCCCGGGGTGGCTAATTCGGTCATGCTTCCATGGTCGCATGTGCATGGTCGCATGTGCACGGTCGCCTGTGGCGAGAGTTGAGCGAAGAACATCGTGAGCGTGGGCACTTCTCCTTATGGAAGTGTGACGGCGCAATGCGTAGGCCGGAGATTCCCAAGGCAGCCGCTTCAGTCCCTTCGCCGGGCCTGTTGCTAAGGGGTATCCAGTTCAGGTGGAACCTGAAAATGGTCCCGGGTTCACAGAGTAGGTATGACTTCTTGGCCGCACTCCGGGGCAGGCTCCGAGCTCTCGAGGCTTTTGTTCGGTTCAGCAGAGATACTCAGCGCTGTCTGGGCCAGGATTTCCCGGCAGGCCAGAATTGCCGGCCGGCTCCGACTGGCGCGCCGAGCGGCCGTGAACACCGTGCGCCGAGGGATCCCCGGCAGTTCCAACAACATCAGCGCCGGTTTCCGTCCCGTCCACATCAGATCGGGCATCAGCCCCACAGCGTTGCCGGATTCAATAAGGCGTACCTGAGCCTGAAGATCGGCTGTTTCAAAACGCACATCGGGTTCGAATCCGGCCTGCCTGCATGCCTGTTCAGCCCAATGGCGAGAGGCGGCTCCGCGCGGCTCCATCACCCACGGTAAATCGCGGGTGTCCTCGATGCCCGTGATGGGTTCGCTGCGCAACCGTGAGACTGTTCCTTCAACTGTGGGAGAGGGCACTGCCAAACGGATGGTGTCGGTTGTTAGCAGGACCCTGTCCAGCTCGGGATGTCGGGGCGCTGCATGGCCCGGATACTGCTCTGCCACCACCATGTCGAAATCGCGGGCCCACGTTTCATAGAGTGCGGTTTCAGGCTCGCGCTGAGTCATCTCAATGCGCACTTCGGGGTAGCGCTGCGACATGGCCGTGAGCAGTTCCGGCAACAGCGCCAACGCCGCGGATTGAAACACGGCCAGTTTCACCGTTCCAGCCACTGTTGTCAGCGAAGCGGCGATCTCTGCTTCGGCGCGCTCCAGCGACTCCACGATGTCTGCAGTATGGGCCACGAGAATTTCCGCCTGCGCCGTCAACTGCACTCGCCGACCAACTTTTCGGAGCAATTTCACCCCGGTTTCCTTCTCCAATAAGGCCAGCTGCTGGGACACGGCAGAGGGGCTGTATTGCAGGGCTATAGCCACGTCGGCGAGGGTTCCGCGGATGTGTAGTTCACGCAGTAAACGCAGCCGTCGCACGTTCAGCAAGGTGTACCCCAGATCAATAAGAAGAACTGTCCAATATTCATCAAATAACACCACTTTTCCTTAATGAATATTAGTCCCATACTGGAGCTAATAGGAACCCCGCGAAAGGCGTCACAGGCGACGCTTGGTGCGCGGTTGCACGTATGAAGGCACCAGTAGAAATGAGCAATGAAACGCCATGAACAGCACAGCTCCTGCGGCTACTGCCGCGAACATCCCGGTCCCAGGCGACGAACTTGCCGAGGAGAGCATCGCCTTGGTTCGGCGGTGGTTGGCTGAAGCCGCTACGTTCCCAGCTGACGTCTCCGCCCAGAGGCTGGCCGGGGTCCTGAAGGATCCGGCGGGACTGGACTTCACGGTCGGCTTCGTGGATGGTGTCATCCGCCCTGAAGACGTGGTTGTGGCTGGCCGTAACCTGGCGGCACTGGCTCCGAAAGTACCGGCGTTTTTGCCGTGGTACATGCGCAGCGCCGTTCGTTTGGGCGGGGTTATGGCCCCGATCATGCCCCATCTGGTCATTCCGATTGCCCGCAGGGTTTTGCGCGAGATGGTGGGACACCTCATTGTCGATGCCACCGACGCCAAACTGGGCCGGTCCATCGCCAAGATCCGCGCGGATGGCACAGAGCTGAACATTAACTTACTTGGCGAGGCCGTTCTCGGTGAAAAGGAAGCCGATCGTCGCCTTAAAGGGACCTTGAAGCTGCTGGCAAGAGACGACGTTGATTACGTCTCCATCAAGGAGTCCTCCACCGTGGCGCCGCACTCCCCATGGGCTTTTGATGAGGCCGTGGAGCATGTAGTGCAAAAACTGACGCCGCTGTACACCCTGGCCAATTCTTTCCCGTCCCCCAAGTTCATTAACCTGGATATGGAAGAGTACAAAGACTTGGGCATGACCATCGCCGTATTTAAACGGATGTTGGACAAGCCGGAGTTCAACAACCTTGAAGCCGGGATTGTTCTGCAGGCCTATTTGCCTGACACCCTGGCCGCCATGATCGACCTCCAGGAGTGGGCGGCTGCGCGTACAGCCGCTGGAGGTGCGCCTGTCAAAGTGCGTATTGTCAAGGGTGCCAACCTGCCCATGGAACAGGTGCAGGCCTCCGTTAACGGCTGGCCATTGGCTACCTGGGGCTCCAAAATGGACTCCGACACTAACTACAAGCGAATTGTGAACTATTCGCTGACTCCGGAACACATCAAAAACGTACATATCGGTGTGGCCGGCCACAATCTCTTTGACGTGGCCCACGCTTGGCTACTTGCCAAGCAGCGCGGGATTAGCCCTGATTCGGGGCAGCTGGAGTTTGAAATGTTGCTGGGCATGGCAACTGGGCAGGCGCAGGCAGTTCGGCGTGACGTTGGCTCACTACTGCTTTACACGCCCGTAGTGCATCCGGGTGAGTTCGATGTCGCCATTGCGTACCTGATCCGCCGGTTGGAAGAGGGCGCCAGCCAGGACAACTTCATGTCAGCTGTCTTTGAGCTCTCCGATAATGAAGCACTCTTTGAACGCGAGAAGAACCGCTTCCTGGACTCTCTGACCGCGCTGGATAGCGAGGTGCCCGCCTCGAACCGTGTGCAGGACCGCAACAAGCCCGCACAGTCACGCGGCCACAACACTGAGGGCTTCGCAAACACTCCCGACACGGATCCTGCGTTGGCGCAGAACCGGGATTGGGGCCGGGAGATCCTGGCACGTGTGCCCTCCTCCACGCTGGGCAATGATCTGGTTGCAGCAACCTCCGTCACCGAGCTGGAGCAGCTAAACCAGATTGTTGACACCGCTGTTGCTGCCAGCACGGCCTGGAGCGCCATGAGTGGTGCCGAGCGTGCTGTCATCTTGCACCGCGCAGGGGACGTGTTGGCATCACGCCGGGCAGAATTGCTGGAAGTTATGGCATCCGAAACCGGGAAGACTCTGGACCAGGGAGATCCCGAGGTCAGTGAGGCCATTGACTTTGCACACTTCTATGCTGAGCGGGCCAAAGACCTTGAAACGCTCGACGGCGCAACCTTTGTCCCAGCCAAACTCACAGTTGTGACCCCGCCGTGGAACTTCCCCGTGGCAATTCCGGCAGGGTCCACGCTTTCGGCACTTGCCGCGGGCTCCGCCGTCGTCATTAAACCTGCGCGTCAAGCACAGCGCTGTGGCTCCGTCATGGTCCAGGCGCTATGGGATGCAGGTGTTCCGCGCGAAGTTCTGGCGTTGGTCCAACTTGGTGAAAGAGAGCTGGGTCAGGCACTGGTAGGGCACCCCTTAGTGGATCGTCTTCTCCTCACCGGTGGCTACGAAACGGCGGAACTGTTCCGTAGTTTCCGCATTGACCTGCCCCTATTAGCTGAAACTTCCGGTAAGAACGCCGTGATCGTCACCCCCAGCGCGGACTTTGACCTCGCGGCAAGAGACGTGGTCCAGTCAGCGTTTGGGCATGCCGGACAAAAGTGTTCAGCCGCTTCGCTGGTCATTATGGTTGGCTCCGTGGCGCAGTCGAACCGATTCCGGAATCAACTCCTAGATGCAGCTTCCAGCCTCGTTGTTGGTTACCCGGAAGTAGCCACCAGCCAGATGGGGCCCATCATTGAGCCCGCGGCAGGCAAGCTCCACACGGCGTTGACAACGTTGGATGAGGGGGAAAGGTGGGCCATTGAGCCGCGTCAATTGGATAACACAGGACGGCTCTGGTCACCAGGGGTACGCACCGGGGTGGTTGCCGGCTCCTACTTCCACCTCACAGAGTTCTTTGGCCCCGTTTTGGGGATCATGCGCGCTGACACCCTCGAAGAAGCCATCTCAATGGTCAACACCATCGATTACGGTCTGACAAGTGGTTTGCACTCGCTGGATTCAACCGAGATCGGTATCTGGATGGACACCATTGAAGCCGGGAACCTGTATGTGAACCGTGGTATTACCGGGGCAATCGTGCAGCGTCAACCGTTTGGCGGCTGGAAGAAATCGGCTGTTGGTGCCGGCACCAAGGCTGGTGGACCCAATTACCTGATGGGGTTGGGCAGCTGGACTCCGGCGCAATCCACCGCCACCGAACCGTTGGGGGATACGGCACGGAAAATGATTACCGCCGCGTCAAGTCTCACAGAAGATGAGCAGGCCTTCCTGCGCCGGGCCCTGACCAGTGACGCCGCTGCCTGGGCTGCTGAATTTGGAGTCGCCAAGGACGTCTCAGCGCTGTCCGCGGAGCGCAACGTGTTCCGCTACCGGCCATTGAATCCGCTGGTTCGTCTTGCCGAGGGCGGCTCCATAGCGAAGCTGCTACGTGTGCTTTCGGCAGGGATCCTGGCCGGCTCTGTTCCGGAAGTTTCCTCCGGAGCCGAACTTCCCAGCGCCATTAATGCACTGCTGTTGAGCCTGCGTATCAGCGTGAAAGTGGAGAGCGATGCACAGTGGTTAACTACTGCCCGCCGGTTCGGAGCTGGCCGGATCCGTCTCATTGATGGCGATGCCACGGCTGTATACCAGGGAACTGACGGCCGTCCGGACCTGGCGATCTATCACGGAGAAGTGACCGAGGCCGGTCGCCTCGAGATGCTGCCGTTCCTGCGCGAGCAGGCCATCGCCATCACCGCCCACCGCTTCGGCACTGCGGATCACCTCTCGGACGAGTTGATCTAGCCAGATCCTGTTTATGTACCCACTGCTGCCTCTGGCCCCGTTCGAACGCCTGTTCAAGCGGGGCCAGAGGCGGCAGTGGGTACAGTCCCAAAGGGTAATGCTTCTTGGCCCAGATCTGGCAGGGGGCTACGTTTGGATATATGAAGTATGCGAATTCCGTCTTGGACCTTATTGGCAATACACCGCTGGTCAAGCTGAACAAGGTCACCGACGGTATTCAAGCAACCATTCTGGTGAAGCTTGAATACATGAATCCTGGTGGCTCGGCCAAGGACAGGATCGCCGTCAAAATGCTTGACGAGGCCGCGAAAGACGGCAAAATTGGTCCAGGTGGCACAGTGGTTGAGCCTACGAGCGGGAACACCGGCGTTGCTATGGCGATGGTTGCCCAAGCTCGGGGCTACAACTGCACGTTTGTGGTTCCGGACAAGGTGGGCGAGGACAAACGTGCCGTTTTGCGGGCCTACGGTGCACAGGTGATCGTTACCCCGTCGGCGGTCGCTGCCAACAGCCCGCAGTCCTACTACGGGGTTTCTGACCGGCTAGTAAGGGAAATTCCGGGCGCTTACAAGCCAGATCAATTCTCAAACCTCAACGGGCCCCTTAGCCACTACGAGACAACCGGGCCCGAAATCTGGCGCGACACCGAAGGAAAGCTCACGCACTTCGTGGCCGGAGTGGGAACAGGGGGCACCATCTCTGGAACAGGACGTTTCCTGCGCGAAGCTTCCAAGGATCGCCCCGAGGCCCACGGCGGTGAAGTTCAGATCATAGGCGCGGACCCCGAGGGCTCTGTGTACTCAGGCGGCACCGGGCGGCCATATCTTGTGGAAGGTGTGGGGGAGGACATCTGGCCGGCCTCCTATGATCCCTTGGTACCGCACAAGATCATCGCCGTGACTGACAATGACAGCTTCGCCATGACCCGGCGCCTGGCTCGCGAGGAGGGCCTGCTCGTGGGCGGCTCGTCCGGCATGGCGGTGGTTGCGGCTCTGGCCGTTGCCAAGGAGCTGGGGCCGGAGGCCGTTATTGTTGTCCTTCTACCTGACAGCGGGCGCGGGTATCTGGCTAAGATCTTTGACGATAAATGGATGCAATCCTACGGTTTCTTGAAGGTCTCGGATGAACCCGCCATCGGAGATATCCTGCAAACCAAGACCGGCGGATTGCCCGAATTAGTACATATCCATCCCAATGAAACAGTGCGTGATGTCATTAATCTCATGGCCGAATATGGTGTCTCGCAGATCCCCGTGCTTTCCGCCGAGCCCCCTGTTGTCATGGGTGAAGTTATTGGTTCCGTTGATGAGCGCACGCTGACTGGCAAGTTATTCCGGCACGAAGCCAAAATGACTGACAAAATAACCGAACACATGTAGGCCCGCCTGCCCATCATCGGTTCGCTGGAGCCGATCTCCGCCGCACGCACCAAATTAGAGGTTGTGGATGCGCTGATGGTCACATTTGTGGGCGCCCCCGTGGGTGTGCTGACCCGCCATGACCTGCTCAATTACCTCAACGATTGATAACTCAACGACTGGCTTTAAGGAGCATTTAATGTCCAATCCACACTCGGACTCCACTGGATTTAACACCCGCGCGGTGCATGCGGGGCAGACCCCGGATCCCACCACCGGAGCTGTTATTCCGCCGCTGTACCAAACCACTACCTTTGCCCAGGATGGGATCGGCAAGCTGCGCAATGGTTACGAATACGGCCGTGGTACCAATCCCACCCGGGATGCCCTGCAGGCACAGCTCGCGGCACTGGAGGGTGGCGAGTTCGCGTTCAGCTTTGCATCCGGCCTCGCCGCGGAGGATGCGCTGATCCGTGCGCTGTTGCTCCCCGGCGATCATATTGTCATGGGCAATGACGTTTACGGGGGAACGTACCGGCTCATCAGCAGGGTCCTTTCTGTCTGGGGAATCAGTAATTCTGTTGTGGATATGAACGACGGCGCCGCGTTGGCTGCCGCCGTTGGTGCTGGCGGGCCAGAGGGTGCAACAAAGATGATTTGGGTGGAAACACCCTCGAACCCGATGATGAAGATCACCGATATTTCCGCACTTGCCGAGGCGGCTCACGGTGTTGGCGCGCTGCTGGTGGTGGATAACACGTTCGCTTCTCCTTATCTGCAGAATCCGCTCTCGCTGGGAGCGGACATTGTGGTGCACTCGACAACTAAATACATCGGTGGGCACTCGGATGCCTGCGGTGGCGCCGTTATTCTCTCTGACGCGGAAGCTGCAGAGAAGATCGGGTTTGTGCAGTTTGCCGTAGGTGCTGTGTCCGCGCCAATGGAAGCCTGGCTGACAACTCGGGGGTTGAAGACTCTTGGCGTGCGGATGGACAGGCATTGCTCCAACGCGCAGGCCGTAGCGGAGTGGCTGAGCACGCGTCCTGAAGTGGAGCGCGTGCTGTATCCCGGACTGCCCGGTCACCCCGGACACGAGTTGGCGGCCCGTCAAATGCGCGGCTTTGGTGGCATGATCTCTGTTCAGTTCAAGGGTGGTGAAAAGGCGGCACGCCAAGTGGCGGAATCCACCCACGTATTTACCTTGGCTGAGTCATTGGGTGGGATTGAATCGCTGATGAACTACCCCTCGGAGATGACCCATGCATCGGTGAAAGGCACCGAGCTGGCCGTGCCGGAGAATTTGATTCGTCTCTCTGTTGGCATCGAGGACATTGCAGACTTGATAGCGGACTTGGATCAGGCGCTGAACACCCTGAACTAAGCCCCTGACAGCCCCGCCCTGTTGAGGTTGGAGATGATGACACCCAGGAGGAACGATGGGGTGTCATCATCTCCAACCTCAACAGGGTTTTGGCGCTCATAATGGGTCCACGCTGCACCCCAACCTGATATCGACAATAAAAGTACGCATACACCATGAACCTGTTAAAAGATGTGACAAAAAGGTAACAGTTACCTGATTTGCATATCGATTTGGTTTCGACTTACTGTTAGACATGTCCTTTTGGACAGGCCGCGTTCTTTGGTGGCCACGATTGCCCGGACCTGCCCACACCGAACACCGTCATGCGGCAGGTCACGGAAACAACCTCCATATTTACAGGTTGGACGGTGGTGCACAGATGTCCGGGGACGGATGGAGCGCGCGGTGGCCTTTGGGAGAGCGCATCGATGAAGAATATTAAATTGGCACGAAATTTTGGCCGCGTACTAGCAGTAGGTGCCCTCGTGGGTGGCGGCATGGCAGTAGCTGGAACCGGAGCTAACGCCGCAGACGGCGGTACTTGGGACGCACTGGCACAGTGTGAAAGTGGCGGAAACTGGGCCACCAACACCGGCAACGGATTCTCCGGTGGACTGCAGTTCACGCCCAGCACCTGGGCCGCCTTTGGTGGAGCTGGCGCTCCGGAAAATGCCACACGGGCGCAGCAGATCGCTGTTGCTGAGAACGTTCAAGCCGGTCAGGGTTGGGGCGCATGGCCCTCTTGCGCCGCACAGTTGGGACTTAGCGGCGGGGGCGGAGCCGCATATTCGCCTGCCGCAGTGCCCGCAGCACCAGCACCCGTAGCCGCGCAGTCCGGGGAGATCGTACCCCAGCAGCAGGTTCCCGTTGAGACGTACGTCCAGCAGGCCCCTGTTGCTCAGGCTCCAGTTGCTCAGGCACCTGCCCCGGTCCAGATTGCCCTGAGCGGGGAGAGCTACACCATCGAATCCGGTGACACCTTGGCGAGCATCGCAGACAAGCTGGGCATCGACGGTGGCTGGGAGACGCTCTTCCAAGCCAACGCAGGCACCGTTATCCACCCTGACCTCATCTTCACCGGAGCGGTTCTGCAGCTTCCGGCATAACCCTAGTAATCGCTGAGCTTTTGCGCATTAAATAGCCTGCGTAAATCAAAAGAGCTACGTGAAGTTCCAGGAGTGTGGGCCCAGCCCGCAAACAACAGGTTAAACAACACCGGCCCGTGACCAAGAACCCCTATCCGCCGCTACAATGCGGGGCATAGGGCCTTGGCCACGGGCCGGTTCTGTGGTTAGGGCTGGCAGGCTGGCGGGCAGGCAGACTGGCCGGGGCAGTCGGTGCCTGCGGAAGTTTCACCCGCTGCGGAAGTTACACCCGCGGTGCTGTGACGCCCAGTTGCCTCACGTCGTCGTACTTGTATACCGGTTTGCCACCAATGAAGACCTGCAGCGCCCGTTGCATCACATCTAGCGGGTCCCCACTCCACAGGACCAAATCCGCGTCCTTGCCAACCTGCAATGAGCCAACCCGCTCTGCCAAGCCCAGAACCTTTGCGGGGTTGATGGTGATCGCATTCAGCGCCGTTGTCCTATCCAGGCCCTCTTTGATCGCCAAACTTGCTTGGTGTGCCAGGAAGTTGATAGGCACAACAGGGTGGTCCGTAATGATGGAAATTTCAACACCAGCGGCGGCCAGTTTTCCGGGATTCGCAATGGACCGGGCGCGTAGCTCCGGTTTGGACTTAGTGGTGAACAGCGGACCAATCAGCACAGGGATACCCCGTTTGGCCAGAACGTCACCCAACACGTGGGCTTCAGTGCCATGGTCAATGACAAGATCGTAGCCAAACTCATCAGCCAGCCGGATGGCTGTAGCAATGTCGTCGGCTCGGTGGCAATGTTGACGCCAGGGAATCTCACGGCGCAGAACCATGGCCAGTGCTTCCATATGTGCGTCCCGAGGACGCGGCTCAGGCAGGGCCAGCCAGTTCTGAGCGGCCATAAACGCCTGCCGGATCACTAGCGCCGTACCCAAACGGGTGGAAGGAGTTTTCTTCTTCTCACCATAAACATTCTTGGGATTCTCACCCAACGCGGATTTTAGGCCGCTGGGGGAGCGCAACACCATTTCTTCGATATACCGGCCGTGCGTATGCATCGCTACTGCCAGGCCGCCTATCGGATTCCCAGAGCCGGGGTTGACGTTGACAGTGGTGATGCCGCCAGCAAGGGCATCGTCAAAGCCGGGGTCGAAAGGGTCAACGGCGTCAATGGCCCGCACCGCTGCCATGACCGGATCCGTCATTTCATTCACATCGCTGGTGGAAGAGACTTCACCTTCCGGGTGCATGCCCAGGTGGACATGTGCGTCGATGAAGCCGGGCAGCAGCCATTGGCCCTTGGCATCGAGTACGTCGGCGCCGTCCGGGACCTGTACGGATGCGCCCAAGGCCAGAATCTTGCCGCTTTCCACCAACAGTGTGCCGTTGAAGGGATCGCCTTCTACCGGCACCACATGTGCGTTGGTGATGGCTAGAACACGCTTTTTTGCAGCAGCAGCGGCTTCCCGGATCGCGGCGCTAATAGTGGCGGTGTCGGGAGTCTTTTTTCCAGCTGGAACAGGTTTCTTGCCACCACGGTTAGGTGTGGGGGCCGCTGAAATGCCGGTCTTTAAAGCCGCTGAGCCTGGTTTTCCTGCCGGAGCAGCCGCCCTCCGGGTGACGCGGCCTGGGATGAAACCGGGTTTGGGTGCTGGCTGTGAGCTGCTCATGGCGGCCTTTCATGTGGCGTGGGGTGGACTCTTCCAAGCTACCGCGTATTTTACGCAGAGCGGGCTCCGCGGTCCGAGGCGCAGGCATAGGCTGAGATGATGGACAAGAAAACCGCGTTAATTACAGGTGTGGGCCGCAACGTTGGGATCGGGGCGGGCATTGCCAGGGCCTTGGCAGCTGAGGGATGGGACCTTGTCCTTAGCTATTGGCAGGCTTATGACGAGCGCATGCCGTGGGGAACGGCGCATGGCGACGTCGGCATGCTCACGGCGGAGCTTGAGTCTGCTGGCGCCAAGGTGTGGGGGATTCCGGCGGACTTGACGGACCCCACCGCAGTTGAGACTCTCATGGCGAGGATCGCTTCGGAAGCCGGGCCGCTGACGGGGATGGTGCTCTCGCACAGCGAATCCGTTGACTCCGGGATACTGCAGACATCGTTGGAGAGCTTCGAACGCCATTTTGCCGTCAATACTCGGGCTAGCTGGCAGTTGGTTGCCGCTTTCGCCCACCAAGTCCCGGACGACGGCGGAGCTGTGGTGGCGCTGACAAGTGACCACACAGCGTTTAACCTTCCGTATGGGGCATCGAAAGGTGCGTTGGACAGGATCATTATTGCTGCTGCCCGTGAACTGGGAAACCGGGGTATCAGTGCCAATGTGCTGAACCCAGGACCTGTGGACACCGGCTGGATGGATGGCCCCACCCGTACTGAGTTAACAGCACTGCAGCCCGGCGGACGGCTTGGCACCCCGGCAGATGTAGCTCCGATCGCGGCGTTCCTGCTCTCGCCGGCCGGACGCTGGGTCAGTGGCCAGCTGATCAAGGCAGATGGTGGTTTCAGCGCTTAGGTGCTGGCTAGCTGGGGGTGCTCGTCAGGAACGTATCAAGAAGCGGTGCCCCAGCGTTAAGAAGGCGTAAAAAAGCCCCCCACGGCGGCAAATCGGGTGTGCGATGGATCCAGACATCAACGCACATTGTGAAAGAGAGCTGGCTGTGGAATTGCTGACGTGGATAATCCTTGGGTTGGTGGGGCTGGGACTGCTGGCATACCTGCTCACGGCGCTCATTCGACCTGAGAAGTGGTGAACGCCGCCATGGAACTCAATGCTTTTGCGCTGGCCACCCAAGTGGTCATTTTAATAGTGGCCCTCGGTGCCTTGCACCAACCGGTGGGAAAATATTTAGCTGCAACATTTAGTAGTCACAAGCACTTCGTCATGGAACGTGGCTTATACAAACTGGCAGGCGTGGACCCTCACGCAGATCAGCATTGGAAGATTTACCTGCGCTCGCTGCTGGCCTTTAGCATCGTCTCCATTGTGGTGTTATTTTCCTTCCAACTGCTCCAAGGGGTGCTTCCGTTCAACCAGGGCCTGGGGTCCGTTGATCCGTGGGTTGCCATGAACACGGCCGTATCCTTTGTGACCAACACCAACTGGCAGACGTACGCACCGGAAACCACGCTGGGCTTCGGTGTGCAGATGCTGGGGCTGGCCGTGCAGAACTTCCTCTCCGCCGCCGTCGGACTCGCAGTGGTGGTAGCGCTGATCCGCGGACTCGTGCGGGCCCAAACTTCCAATCTAGGGAACTTTTGGGTGGATCTGACCCGCGGCGCACTCAGAGTGCTACTGCCCATCAGCATCATTGGCGCAGTGGTGCTGATCATCACAGGCGTTGTGCAAAACTGGGGCGGCACCGACATCCACACCCTGGTTACCGGTGCTCAGCAGACTGTCCCGGGCGGGCCCGTGGCCTCGCAGGAAGTTATTAAGCTCCTGGGCACCAATGGCGGCGGCTACTTCAACGCCAACTCCGCCCACCCCTTTGAAAACCCCAATGCGCTCAGCAACCTCTTTGAGGTGTTCTTGATCTTACTGATCCCGTTCTCCTTGCCGGCCATGTACGGGCGCATGGTGGGCGATAAACGCCAGGGCTACACGCTACTTACCGTCATGGCCGCCTTCTGGCTCATTTCCACAGCGCTGATGGGCTGGGCACTTGCCGCCTTCGCAGGCACCGGAACCAGCGTTGGTGAAGGCATTGAGCAACGGTTCGGCGCCAACGGCACAGCATTGTTCGCCACCGCCACCACGCTGACTTCAACCGGGGCCGTCAATGCCGCCCATGACTCCCTGCCGCCCTTGGCCGGCGGACTGGCCATGGTGAACATGATGCTGGGAGAAATTGCTCCCGGCGGCGTGGGCTCGGGACTGTACGGGCTGTTGGTGCTCTCAGTAGTGGCCGTCTTCATTGGCGGACTCATGGTGGGACGAACCCCGGAAATGCTGGGCAAAAAAGTTGGCGCCGGGCAAATGAAGCTGGTGGCGGTGTACATTCTGGTGACACCAACCCTGGTGTTGCTCGGTACGGCCATCACCGTCTCCATTCCTGCGCTCGCCGCCGCCGCACCCGCCGAAGGCCCGCATGGCTTCAGCGAGGTGCTGTACGCCTTCACCTCGGCCGCGAACAATAACGGCTCCGCCTTTGGGGGCATCACCAGCTCCGGACCGGCATTGGCCACCATGTTGGCACTGGCCATGTTCTTTGGCCGGTTCCTGCCGATCGCCCTGGTGCTGGCCCTGGCCGGTTCCTTCGCCAAACAACGCAAAATCCCCACTACTGCCGGCACCCTCGCCACGCACGGCCCCCTCTTTGCGGTGCTGCTTGGCGGGATCGTACTGATCCTCACCGCACTCACCTACTTCCCGGCGCTCGCCTTGGGCCCGGCTGCTGAAGGACTGCTGAAATGAACCTGACCACCCTCCGCGCGGCTCTGCCCCTGGCGTTCCGCAAGCTCAACCCCCGCCTCATGATCCATTCCCCGGTGATGTTCACTGTGCTCATCGGATCCTTCTTGTGCACCGCGGTGAGTATCCAACAGCTCATCCTGGGTTCCTCCACGGCAGTGTTTTCCATCAGTGTCACGGTCTGGTTGTGGCTGACCGTGCTGTTCGGAAACCTGGCCGAGTCCATCGCCGAGGGCCGTGGCAAGGCGCAGGCCGACAGCCTGCGTTCAGCCCGCAGCTCAGTCATGGCACGACGCCGGAGCTCGGCTTTGGTGCCCGCCGGCCAGTTGGCAGGGGAAGAGCCACAGTACAGCGAAGAAATGGTCCCCGGCACTGATCTGGTGGTGGGGGACATAGTGATTGTTGTTGCCGGGGAGTTGATCCCCAGCGACGGTGACGTCATTGAGGGCCTGGCCAGCGTTGATGAATCCGCCATCACGGGTGAATCAGCACCTGTGATCCGTGAATCTGGCGGGGACAGGAGTTCGGTCACCGGCGGCACCATGGTGCTCTCGGACAGGATTGTGGTTCGCATTAATGCAGCCAGCGGCAAAACGTTTTTGGACCGGATGATCTCCCTCGTGGAGGGCGCCACCCGGCAAAAAACACCCAACGAGATTGCCCTGAACGTACTCTTGGCCTCGCTGACCATCGTGTTCGTTGTGGCCATTATGACCTTGGCACCCATGGCGGCGTTCGCCGATGCGCTGCCAAGCCCTGTGGTCTTGGTAGCCCTGGTGGTCTGCCTGATTCCCACCACCATTGGGGCGTTGGTGCCGGCTATCGGTATAGCCGGCATGGACCGGCTCATCCAACGCAATGTGCTGGCCACCTCTGGGCGGGCCGTGGAAACAGCCGGCGATGTGACCACCTTGTTGCTGGATAAGACCGGCACCATCACGTACGGAAATCGCCGGGCAGTGGCATTTATTGCCGCCAGTGGTGTTAGTGTCAGCGAGCTGATCGAAACCGCCAGGTTGTCTTCTTTGGCCGATGAAACCCCCGAGGGCCGCTCCATTGTGGAACTGGCCGATGGGGAGGCTGAAGGAGTTGCGGCTGGTGGAATTGGCGCCACACAGGCGCTGAGTGGCGACGTTGAAATTATTGAATTCAGCGCCACGACCCGCATGAGCGGGCTGAACCTGCCTGTGGGTCATCCCGCCAACCCTGGCACCACCGTCCGGGAGGTCCGCAAAGGGGCCGGATCCGCCGTCGAACACTATGCCAGCGAGCGCGGCGGGCGGCTGCCAGCTGAAGTGCAACAGGCTGTAGAGACTATTTCCGGCACCGGTGGCACTCCGCTGCTGGTGGCCAGCTATGACGGCGAGCGCGCCCAGGTTCTGGGTGTCATTCACTTAGCGGATGTGGTTAAACCCGGCATGAAGGAGCGGTTCGCCGAGCTGCGGGCCATGGGCATCAAAACCATCATGATCACCGGGGATAACAAGATCACGGCGGCGGCCATTGCGGCCGAGGCTGGCGTAGATGACTTTGTGGCCGAGGCCACCCCGGAGGACAAGCTTGCCGTCATCAAAGCCGAGCAGGAGTCCGGGCGGTTGGTGGCAATGACAGGGGACGGCACCAACGATGCCCCGGCGCTGGCAGCCGCGGATGTGGGGGTGGCCATGAATTCAGGCACCAGTGCAGCCAAGGAAGCGGCCAACATGGTGGACCTGGATTCCGATCCCACCAAGCTGATCGACATTGTGGGCATCGGAAAGGCGTTGCTGATCACCCGTGGTTCCTTGACCACGTTCTCGGTGGCCAATGATGTGGCGAAGTATTTTGCCATTGTTCCGGCCTTGTTCGCGGCCACGTTCCCAGGGCTGGGGCTTTTGAACATCATGGGACTCTCCTCCCCGCAGAGCGCCATTCTCTCCGCCGTGATTTTCAACGCCCTGATCATTGTCCTGCTGGTGCCGGTGGCACTGCGCGGGGTCAAATACCGGGCGGTGTCCGCCGCTCAGGCGTTGTCTAGGAACCTACTGGTGTACGGATTGGGCGGCATGATTGCCCCGTTCATCGGCATCAAAGCCATTGACCTTGTTCTTTCTGCCTTCCCAACGATTGGTTAGCACTATGTACGCCTATGGACGCCAACTATTAACTGCTTTGCGATTCCTGCTGTGTGCCACACTCATTTTGGGTCTGGCCTACCCTGCCCTGGTCTTCGGGCTAGGACAGCTCATTGCTCCCGCACAAGCCAACGGTTCACTTGTCAGCGTGGATGGGAAAGCTGCGGGCTCTTCACTGCTTGCCCAGCCCGTCACGGGAGATGAATTCTTCTACCCCCGTCCCTCCGCTGTCCAATGGGATGCGGACGGGTCCTCACCGCGTAACTTCGGGCCCAATCAACCAGCACTGGTGGAGGCCCTGGCTGCTACCACTGTTGAGGTGGCTGCACGGGAAAACGTTGTATCTAAGAGCATTCCCCTTGATGCGCTGACGGCCAGTGGCTCCGGATTGGATCCGCACATTTCGGTGGCCAATGCGCAGATGCAGCTGCCTCGGGTAGCTAAAGCAACAGGGCTGGGCGAGCCCGCGGTGGGTGGGCTGATCCGGGAAAACACCAACAATGGTGTGTTGGGTTTCCTGGGTCAGCCTTCGGTCAACACCACCACGTTGAACGCCGCGCTACTCAAGGCGCGGAGCAATCCCTAAGGTACTGCGAGAATAAGCGTTATGGCACGGGGCATATTACGGATTTTTCTGGGCGCGGCACCCGGTGTGGGCAAAACCTACACCATGCTGGAGGAAGGTCGCGCCCAGTCTGCGGCAGGGGTGGACGTGGTGGCGGGCATCATCCTGGACCACGGCCGGGCCCAAACCCGGGCCCAAGTCCGTGACCTTGAGGTGTTACCCACTGTGTGTATTGCCTACCGGGACACGGACTTCCAGGAGCTCGACGTCGCGGCCCTCCTTGCGCGGCGCCCGGCACTGGCGCTGGTGGATGAGTATGCCCATAGCAACGTGCCAGGATCTGCCAACGCTAAACGCTGGCAGGATGTGGAGCAGTTACTAGCCGCCGGGATTGATGTCTACTCAACACTGAACGTCCAGCACCTTGCTTCCTTGGGGGATGTGGTGGAAACCATCACCGGGGTAAGGCAGCAGGAAACGGTACCCGATGACATTGTGCGTCGAGCAGAGCAGATTGAGCTTGTGGACATTGCCCCGGAACTGTTGCGGCAACGCCTCAGCGTGGGAAATATCTATGCCAGCGACAAGGTCGATGCCGCCTTGGCCAACTATTTCCGGTTGGGTAACCTCACAGCGCTACGCGAACTGGCACTGCTTTGGTTGGCAGACCGGGTCGAAGAAGGAGTGGCGCATTACCGCCAGAGCCACGGGATTGAAACCAGTTGGCCCATCCGGGAGCGGGTGGTGGTTGGTTTAACGGGCGGTCCTGAGGGGGAGTATCTACTGCGCCGAGCCGCCAGGATCTTGAGTCGGGTCAGTGGTGGGGAGCTATTGGCGGTGCATGTCCCGCGCTCCGATGGTGTGAGTGGGAACGCCCCCGCCGCTTTGGAGACTCAACGCCAACTCGTCACCGACTTGGGCGGCACCTATCACTCCGTGGGCGGGGATGATCCGGGGCAGGCCCTGTTGGAATTCTCTCGCAACGTTGGGGCCACCCAGATCGTCATTGGCACCTCTCGCCGGAAGCCACTGCTGGGGTTTTTGGCACGGCCTGGAGTTGGGGCCATGGTGGTGCGCAATGCCGGCGACATCGACGTGCACATGGTTCCGCACCCACTCGGTGCCACCACCAAGCGCATGCGCAACCGCGGGAAACTAAATAAAAAACGGGTAATCCTTGGCTTTGTATTGGCCGCAGTTCTGCCCATTTTGGTGCAATTAGGCACGGGGCCGCTGAGCCTGCAAACCACCATGGTCATACAACTGGCCGCCGCCATTGCCGTAGCCCTGGTGGGCGGACTCTGGCCAGCCATCGTGGCAGCTGTTTGGGGCACCTTATTGCTAAACTATTATTCGGCCCCACCCGTGGGAACGCTGACCATTAACGACCCCGAAAATCTTCTGGCCCTAGCCATCTTCCTCCTAGTGGCGGTGGCCGTGGCGCTCGCCGTTGACCAATCCGCGCGGCGCTCGCGGGAAGCCATCCGCGCCGGGGCTGAGGCAGCTACATTAAGTGAATTGGCCCGCGGAATTCTGGCTTCCCAGGATACCGTCCAGGTGTTCCTAGGTCAGGTTCGCGATCACTTCGCCATGACCTCGGTGGTGCTTTTTAGTGGCACCGGCAGTGATCTGTCCACCTGGCGAGCCGACGCCTCCGTGGGCGAGAACCCGCCGGCTACCCCCAACGACGCCGAGAACGTTGAAGAAATCTCTGAACGGTGGATGCTGGGGCTCAATGGCCGCGTCTTGCCAGCTAGCGACCGCCGCCTGCTCAGTGCTTTCGGCGCCCATCTGATGGCGTTGGAACAACGGGAAGCACTGACTCTGACACAGCGAGAAAACCAACAGCTCTCCCAGGATAATAAGATTCGCACCTCCGTACTGCGGGCCGTATCCCATGACCTGCGCACCCCCTTGGCCGGTATCAAACTCTCGGTGAGTAGCCTGCGGCAAACGGGGGTGAGCTTTAGTGCCGAAGATGAAGCCGAACTTTTGGCAACCATAGAGCACTACGCGGATAAAATGGATGCCTTGGTTGGCAACCTCTTGGACATGTCCCGGCTCAGCGCGGAAATGGTCAACCCTGTCTCGGGACCTGTGACGTGGATGGAGGTGCTGCCAGTGGCGTTGCACGGCCTTCCATCAGAACGGATCCACAGTGAAGTACCCGCGAACATGCCACCCATTGAGGCTGATCCGGGGCTCCTAGAACGCGTCATTGCCAATATCGTTGAAAACGCAGTTAAGTATGCTCCGGACTCTTTCATCACTGTGCTTGGCTCCATAGGTGGCAGCGGCAGTGCCACCATCAACGGCCATCCGGCCAGCGAATTGCGCATAGTGGATCATGGCAAGGGCGTCCCCGCAGCCGATGTTATGGCCATGTTCAAGCCTTTTCAACGGCTCGATGACGTCTCTTACGGCCCACAGGGTGGTACCGGTGTTGGGCTGGGCCTGGCCGTCGCCAAAGGTTTCACCGAAATTATGGGTGGTGTTCTGGAAGCCGAACAAACACCCGGCGGCGGATTGACCATGATCATCAGGATGCCGCTCTCCACGGGAATTTCCAGACCACCCAGTCACGAGAACCACCAGAACACTGTGAGGAAACAGCTGTGACCACTGTCTTAATAGTTGATGATGAACCGCAGATCCTGCGAGCCCTGCAAATCAATTTGCACGCGCACGGGTACACGGTTGTTCCGGCTGCCAACGGGACCACAGCGCTGGCGGCGGCCCAAACCCAGGCGATTGACGTCGTCGTACTTGATTTGGGATTGCCGGATATGGACGGGCTAGAGGTGATTGCCGGGTTGCGTGGCTGGAGTGAGGTGCCCATTATTGTGCTCTCTGCCAGGCACGGCTCGCAGGACAAAGTACAGGCACTGGATGCTGGTGCCGATGACTATGTCACGAAGCCGTTCGGGCTCGATGAGCTGCTGGCCAGGGTGCGTGCTGCCACGCGGCGGGCCGGTCCTTCGACGGCTGAGTCGATTGTTGAGGCGGCGGAATTCACGGTAGATCTTGCCAATAAGGTGGTGCATCGTGGCGGCGAGGCTGTGCGGATGACTCCTACTGAGTGGAATGTGTTGGAGTTGCTGGTGCGTAATCCCGGCCGGCTCGTTAGCCAGCAGCAAATCCTGATTGAGGTGTGGGGTCCGGCGTATGCGAAGGAAACTCATTACCTGCGCGTTTATATGGCGCAATTGCGACGGAAACTGGAGCGGGATCCGGCAAATCCTGTGCACTTATTGACGGAAGCCGGGATGGGTTACCGTTTTTCGCCGTAAAGCTTCGACTCCTGCGCACCATGGTCCACTGTGGTGCCGCAGCGATCACAGTGGCGGCACCAGCATAGTGAAACGGTGCGCAGGAGTCGAAGCCTACAAATTAGATGGCAGAATTGGAGCACGCCGCACTGCACAGTTCATGGTTACCTCCACCCGGTGAAGCGCCTCTTTTTTCGCACCCCCTTTGAAGGACACCGCATGACATCTGCCCCGCCCATCGGCAAGGCACGTACCATCGCCCTGATTTCTTTGTTCATGGCCTCGTTCATGGAACTACTCGATGCCACCATCGTCAACGTTGCTCTTCCTGACATTGAGCGTGCCCTTGGCGCCCAAAACGCCGAGCTGCAATGGATGGTGGCTTCCTACACGCTGGCACTGGCGATAG
This sequence comes from Arthrobacter antibioticus, assembly GCF_030063205.1. GTDB lineage: Bacteria > Actinomycetota > Actinomycetes > Actinomycetales > Micrococcaceae > Specibacter. Next base: position 454,052 of record NZ_JASISQ010000002.1, read on the forward strand.
GACTGATTACCGGATCCCGCTTGGGAGATATTTACGGACGCAAAAAGATCTTCATCATTGGTCTTGTAGCGTTCACCGTTGCCTCGGTGATGTGCGGGGCAGCCATGAACCCAGAAATGCTCATTGCCTCCCGCGCGTTGCAAGGATTCGCATCAGCGGCCATGATCCCGCAGGTGCTTTCCAGCCTGCAGGTCATGTACAAACCCTCCGAACGTGCCGGAGCAATGGCAGGATTCTCAGCGCTGGCGGGTGTTGCCGCGGTTTCTGGACCCATTTTGGGCGCCATCCTGACCGATGCCGACGTCTTTGGTTGGGGATGGCGCACCATCTTCTTCGTCAATGTTCCCGTGTGTATCTTCGCGGTTATCTGCGCAGTGAAGTTCGTGCCCGAATCGGTTGCCCCTGTGCGGCACAAACTGGATCTGTCCGGAGTCGTCATTCTGGCCGTGGGCATGATGGCGATCCTGTATCCGCTCACCATGGGACGTGAGGAAGGCTGGCCGGTGTGGACGTATCTTTCCATGGCGGTGGGTGTACTGGTTCTTGTGGGCTTCGTGCTGCTGCAACGCCGTGCTGAACAGCGTGGAAAAGAGCCGTTGGTGGCTGTTTCCCTGTTCAAAAGCCGCCCGTTTGCTGCAGGTATCGCCATGATGTTCCTGTTCTTCATCCCCATGAACGGCTTCTTCCTGATCCAAACTTTGTTCCTGCAGCTCGGTTTGGAATACCCCATTCTGAAAGCCGGGCTTACCATGATCCCGTTCTCCATCATGGTCCCCGTTCTGGCTGGAATCTCTGCCGCGATCCTGGCCCGAAAGATCGGCCGGGTTGTCCTGCAGCTGGGCCCGTTGGTGGTTGCCATCGGCTTTGTGGTGCTGATCTTCACCGTCCAAGGGGTTGGCGGCACTGTGACGCCGTGGCACCTGATTGCGGGTCTGGCTCTTAGCGGCGCGGGTTTCGGCATGGTGGTGGCCCCGGTGGGCATCTTTGTGCTCTCTGAAGTCCCCACCAAATTTGCTGGCAGCGCGTCGGGTCTTTTTAACACCACGAGCCAGCTGGCAGGGGCGCTGGGTGTGGCCATTATCGGCACCATTTTCTTTGATGCGCTTGAGGGTAGCGGCGCAACCAGCCAGTCGGCGGTGTTTATAGACGGCTTCACCTCCACCATGTGGGTCATGGCCGCCGGTATGGTGCTGGCCTCTGTCGCGGCGTCGTTCTTACCTCGGTGGGCTTCAGAGTCAGACCTCCCGGATGAGGTGCCAGCAGCATTGGTTGGCGCTTAGGAAGTGCGACGCCGGGACTCACCACTGTGGGTCCGGCACCTGAGCTGCCCTAGAGTTAGGCCATGACTTTCTTGACCCCACAAACCGGCTCAGTGCTGGCCATTTGCCGAGTACACCAGCTGATCACCACTAAGACAGGGTTTGGCGCCACGGGCATTGACAAGCGCGCCATCATGGGTCCCGTTGGCATTCGTAAGTTTGGTGTATTTGGTGATGTTCAAGGGGACACCGAACATCACGGCGGTCCGGATCAGGCCATCTACGCGTACTCACAAGAAGACGCTGACTACTGGGCTGTTGAGTTGGGCCGGCCCATTCCTGCGGGTCTCTTTGGCGAAAATTTGCGCACCCAAGGTGTTGAAACCAGCCAAGCCGTGATTGGTACCCGGTGGCGGATTGGCAAGGCACTTTTGGAAGTTACTTCGCCGAGGGTCCCATGCGCCACTTTTGCCGAACGCATGGATGAGCCGCAGTGGGTGAAACGCTTCACGCAGGTGGGCCGGGTTGGTACTTATTTGCGCGTGCTGGAACATGGCAAAGTACAGGCGGGGGACGCCGTCGTACTTGAACGTGTACCGGAACACGGAATCACTGTAGGAAAGTTTTTCGCCGACCCCACACTGGCTGATGTGCTGATGCTGCAGGGCTTGGAAGCCGCGGGCGAACTGACGCTCTCCAAACATTTTTACACTCGGTTCGAGAAGATGCTCCGATAGAGAATTTCCGCTCGTCAGGCCCACCAATCATGCAGATCAGCGATGGTGTGCCGAAACTCACGGGCTCACTTTAGCTTTCTCTGTATCGCGGCGCGCAGGGATGGCCTACAATTAAAACATCCCCCACTCCGGTATCTCCTTTTTATTTTCTGCCCAATTTTTGAGGCAGGAGCCTGAAGTGTATGGGACCCGCAAGATCTTTCAGCGGGTAAGTAGTGCTCATAGGGGATTGCCGGCAAAGAAACGCCATGCGGTGTTGATCTAGGTCTTCACTTGCAGCCGTACCCACGGTGTACATGGCGCAAGATCCTGCCCGGGATGCCGAGAAGCGGCTGGATTTTACTCCAATGCGGCGTTCCTAGCCGCCTGGCCCTATGAATGAGGACATCCTGACTATGCCCGAAAATTTGATTGAAGATTCCCCCGCCACGGAGGAAAAGCACGAATTGACTTTCGCAGAGATGGGTATTGACGGCCGCGTGCTGTCTGCCCTGAGCGATGTTGGCTACGAGAAGCCGTCACCGATCCAGGCCGCAACCATCCCGTTGCTGCTTGAAGGCCGTGACGTTGTTGGTCTGGCCCAGACGGGTACCGGTAAGACGGCAGCATTCGCCGTACCTGCCCTGTCTCGTATGGCTGAGCTAATGGACCTCAACGGCCCCACCAAGGACACCCAGATTCTGGTTTTGGCCCCTACCCGTGAATTGGCTCTTCAGGTTGCTGAAGCCTTCACCTCATACGCCAAGCACATGGAAAACTTCTCCGTACTGCCCGTCTACGGTGGCTCGGCTTACGGCCCGCAGCTGGCAGGATTGCGTCGCGGTGCTCAGGTTGTTGTTGGTACGCCAGGGCGTGTCATCGACCACCTTTCCAAGGGTTCCTTGAACCTGTCAAACCTGCAGTACCTGGTTTTGGATGAAGCCGATGAGATGTTGCGCATGGGCTTTGCTGAAGACGTTGAGCAGATCCTGTCCCAGACTCCGGCAGAGAAGCAGGTTGCCCTCTTCTCCGCCACAATGCCTGGTGCGATCCGCCGTATCTCCAAGCAATACCTGAACAACCCGGCCGAGGTCACGGTCAAATCCAAGACCACCACGGGCGCGAACACCCGCCAGCGTTACTTGCAGGTCATGGGCCCGCACAAGCTTGACGCTTTGACACGTGTGCTTGAAGTTGAAGAGTTCGACGGCGTCATCGCGTTCGTGCGCACCAAGATGGCCACTGAGGATTTGGCCGATAAGTTGAAGGCACGCGGTTTCCAGGCCGCCGCCATCAATGGTGACATCCCGCAGCAGCAGCGTGAGCGCACCATCGAAGCACTGCGCAGCGGCAAAATCGATGTCTTGGTTGCCACCGATGTTGCGGCCCGTGGCCTTGACGTTGAGCGCATCACTCACGTCATCAATTACGACATCCCGCATGACACCGAATCCTACGTCCACCGCATTGGCCGTACGGGTCGTGCCGGCCGTTCAGGTGACGCGATTTTGTTCATGACCCCGCGTGAGAAGTACCTGCTGCGCGCCATTGAAAAGGCCACACGTCAGCCGGTTGACCAGATGCACCTACCCTCTGCTGAGACTATCAACTCGCTGCGTTTGGGTAAGTTTGCCGAGAAAATCACGCAGACTCTGGCAAGCCAGGATGTTGCCAAGTTCCGCGACTTGATCGCCACCTACGAGCAGGAGCACGACGTTCCTGCTTCGGAGATCGCTGCTGCCTTGGCCGTTATGGCCCAGGGTAACCAGCCGTTGCTAGTCAATGACCTCCCTGCTGCACCGGAGTACCAGAAGAAGGAACGCTCAAAGGATGGCTTCGGCTCCCGCGGCCCGACCCGGACCCTGACCGAAGGCAACGCCACCTACCGCATCTCGGTAGGCCGCCGCCAGCGCGTCATGCCCGGTTCCATCGTTGGCGCCATTGCCAACGAAGGTGGACTTTCCTCCGCGCAGATCGGCGGCATCGATATCCGCGCCGACCACACCTTGGTTGAATTGCCCGCGGACCTGAGCAAGGACCAGTGGCGTGCACTGAGCAAGACCCGCATCAGCGGCGAGCTCATCAACCTCGAACTGGACAAGGGCCGTCGCCCGTCCAGCGGTGGTGGCGGAGCCCCTTACAAGGCCCGCGAAGAGCGCAATGACCGCGGTCAAGGCGGCTTCAAGAAGAAGTTCGACGGCGATCGCAGCGGTGGATTCCGTGGCGGCGACAGGGACCGTGACGATCGCAGCTTCGGTGCTGACCGCGGTGGTCAGAGCCACACGGGCCACGGTGGCGGAGATCGTCGCCCCCGCCACGAAGGCGGAGCGAATTACAACAGCAAGGGCAAGTGGTAATAACCACGCTCTAAGGCGTTGAGGGCCGGTTGTCAGCGATGGCAACCGGCCCTTTCATTCCCCAAAATATTGCTCACAATATTCCCCAAAATATTGTCCCAAAGATGCTGTGATGTAATTCATGAGAAGGCTGTTGCCAGCGCAGTGGTCTTGGGTGTTGAGCAGGTTTTTTGACCCGCTTTGCAGCTATTTTGACGTGAAAAGGGAGGCCGTGATCTCTTGCCGGGTGTTTGGTGAATCCTCGATTTCGTTTCCGGCAAATGCACTGGTAAAGTATTTTCTCGTTGCCCCCCTAGCTCAGTGGTAGAGCGCGTTCTTGGTAAGAACGAGGTCACCGGATCGATTCCGGTGGGGGGCTCGCAAATGAGAAGGCTCGTGTCAAGACGGTTTTGTCCGCGGGGCACGGGCTGTTCTTATTTATGGCGGCATAGCTCAGTTGGTTAGAGCGCACGACTCATAATCGTGAGGTCCCGGGATCGAGTCCCGGTGCCGCTACAGTGACGAGACCCGCAATTTCCGGCCTTTGGTCAGAGATTGCGGGTTTTTTGCTGCCCTCAAAGGGTTAAGACATCCTTCGCCCAGCTAGCGGCCAGAGAGGTGGCGTAGGCTGCCGATAAAGGGTTCATCTGAAAGCCTGAAAGCAAGGAGCAGTAATGAAGAAGATCTTGATAGTTGGCGGCCATGGAAAGATTGCACTGCTACTGGCGCCAATGCTAAAGGATGCGGGATTTGAGGTCACCTCAGTGATTCGCAACGCGGCCCAGATTGACGATGTTGCAGAGTCCGGGGCAACCCCTGTTGTGCACGATGTGGCCTCATCCTCAGTTGCCGAACTCACCGACCTCTTCGTTGGCCAAGACGCCGTGATCTGGTCTGCGGGCTCAGGTGGCGGAGGAGCGGAACGTACTTACGCGGTGGATCGAGATGCAGCGATCGCAACGATGGAGGCTGCCGTGGAAGCCGGGGTTCAGCGCTATCTGATGGTTTCCTACCTGGGCGCTGGCCCAGACCACGGAGTCCCGCCGGAGGATGGCTTCTTCGCTTACGCCGAAGCTAAAGCGGCAGCAGATGCCAAGCTGCGTTCAACGAGTGCTTTGGCTTGGACCATTCTGGCCCCGGGAGCGCTGACTCTGGAGGCACCCACGGCCTTGATTGATCCAACACCGGCTGCCGAGCGGGACGCCTCTGCCGTGAACGATACTTCCCGGGGCAATGTTGCCCTCGTAGCCGCCGCTGTCTTGCAGCGCCCGGACACGATCATGCGGACCATTGAATTTACTGATGGCACAACTGAAATTGATGAGGCTCTGAACCCGTAAAGTAGTTCCGTGGAACAGCTAATACTCATCATCGGGCTTCTCTTCGCCACTGTCGTAGCAGTTGGTGTGGGGGACAAACTCAGACTTCCCTATCCGGTGCTGATGCTTATTGTTGCTGGAGCACTGACGTTCATTCCCGGGTTTCCTGACCTGCGGATTGATCCGGAACTAATCCTGCCGATTTTCCTGCCACCGCTGCTGTTCGCCACAGCACAAAAGAGCTCTTGGGCTGTCTTTCGGATCCGCTGGCGCACCATTCTCATGCTCGCGGTTGCGCTCATAGCCGTGTCAACGGCACTCGCGGCAGGGATTGCATGGTTGCTGATTCCAAGCATAGGCATCCCGGCCGCTATTGCGCTGGGGGCCATGTGTGCACCGCCGGATCCAGTGGCTGTGGAATCGGTGGCGGGGCGGGTGCATATGCCTCGCCGGCTCAGCACAGTGCTTCAAAGTGAAGGCCTGTTTAATGATGCAGCCGCCATCGTGATCTTCCAAGCAGCCGTGGCCGCGGCAATGGATGGTCAGCCGTTCGGGCTGGGCGTCATTGGCAAGTTCCTCTTGGGGGCAGCCATCGCGGTTGTGGTTGGCATGTTCATGGGTTGGGTAACTGGTCTGATTACAAGACTCATCACTTCCTCTGTGGCGCGCAGCGCGGTGACATTGGTGGTGCCGTTTGCTGCTTATCTTCTGGCGGAAGAGCTATGGGCCTCTGGTGTCATTGCGGTGGTGGTGACGGCGTTGGAGATCAAGCGTCATGCTCGGGCGGAGGACGCCACCGAGCGTGTTACCCGCGCCGCTTTCTGGGACGTGGTGGAGCTGCTGGTGACAGGGCTCGCCTTCGGTTTGGTCGGGCTCGAAGTTCGGGAGGTTATTCGGGCTGAGGGCTCGGAGATTTTGGGCATGCTTCCGGTGGCCATTGCGGTCAGTGTTTTGGTCATCGTTGTGCGCTTCCTCTGGTTTGCCGTGGCTGCGTTGCTGTCCAGGAAGCGGCAGGGTGATCTCCCTCCCACCAGTTTCAAAGATGTCATCATCCTTACCTGGTGTGGCATGCGCGGGCTGGCCACACTGGCCTTGGCATTGGCGCTGCCCGCAGTGCTGCCGTCAGGTGAGGCGTTCCCGGGCCGGCATGAAATTATTGTTGTTGCCTGCGCAGTACTTCTGAGCACGCTTGTGCTGCCTGGACTGACGCTGCCGTGGCTGATGCGGGCCCTGAAAGCAACGGACGACGGCGTGGAGGAACGTGAGGGAGCCAAACTACTGGCCCTGCGCGCTCAAGAAGCTGCTGTCGCAGCCCTGAAAAACAATAAAATAATCTCGAATCTGCCGCCGGAGAAGACTGCTCTTGTGAAGACGCGGATGCAGCAGCTGCACGCCGAATTGTTGGAAAGCGAGTTGCACAAGGACGGGGCAGACGAGAGTCGAAGGCGGGGCCGTGAGCTTGTTATTGCCGTCCAGACGATTGCTCTGGACGCAGCTCGCACGGAAGTGCTGATGGCCCGCAATGAGCCGGAGACGGATCCTGAAATAGCAGACAGGGTGCTACGTCAGCTTGACCTGCGCACCATGATCATGCCGGACTAGCGCTCACCAGTTGTGACTCAACGCGCAGGCCCAGGGCCGTTGAAGTTGGAGATGATGACACCCGCTCGTCCCTCGCGGGTGTCATCATCTCCAACTTCAACCTCGTCCAGAGGAGGAGCCCGCCCGGAGGCATGGCTTACAACGCTGAAAGTAGCGGGCTAACTGGCGCAGTTCACCAGTGTTGGCGCCAATGCTTTGTAGGACGGCACGTCGAATCTGGAATGATTGCCGTATACCCTAGAAGTATGTCTAGCACCGTTGGCCATGAAGCCGCCTCAGCACCTGTCCGCACCCGTAATATCCCGGCGGAGATCGCCCGCTCATGGCTCTTAGTGCCTGCCACACGTCCCGAGATCTTTGACGAATCAGCGAGCTCACGCGCTGACGCCGTGGTACTGGACATCGAAGATGCCGTGGACCCCAAGAAGAAGGACGCGGCCCGTTCCGACGTCATCGAGTGGCTCCGCAATGGCGGGCAAGCCTGGGTCCGCATCAATGACGTCCATTCAGCCTTCTGGGCCGACGACGTTGCGCAGCTGCGCAATGTTCCAGGACTTCTCGGCGTCATGCTGGCCAAGACAGAGAACGCCGAGCAGGTCAAAGAAACCTACCACCGTTTGGACGGCAAGACCCGTGTCCTAGCCCTGGTTGAATCCGCACTTGGTATAGAAGAAGCCAACAACATCGCCCGTGCAGAAGGTGCCTTCCGCCTCGCCTTCGGCTCCGGAGATTTCCGCCGGGACACTGGCATGTCAGCAGATCGTGAAGCCATGGCCTACCCTCGAGCGAAGCTCGTTGTTGCCAGCCGGGTCGGTAACCTGCCCGGCCCCATCGATGGCCCCACCGTGGGCACGAACCACCCAATCCTGCGCGAACAGTCGGCCATCACAGTTTCCATGGGAATGACGGGCAAGCTTTGCTTGGCCACCGACCAGACCACCATCATCAACGAGGTCATCAGCCCCACTCCCACGGATGTGGCGTGGGCTACCGACTTCATGGACGATTTCAAGGCTAGGGGCGGCGTCATCCGTGACGGCTCTGATCTGCCGCGTTTGGGCCGGGCAGAGAAGATCATGAAATTGGCCGTGGCCTACGGCGTTCAGCCGGCGCTTTAGCCCGCGCTCTATTTCAATGGTCGATTGCGCTCTGGTTCGCTCGGTTTCCTGGAACCAGGATGAAGTGGCGCTCTCACTCCTTACCGATGACGCCGCTGCCCGAGTGCCTTTGGCGCCGGGACAGTGGTTGAGGTTTAAGGTACTGTCCGGGGATGGCATTTCATCTCGCTACTGCTTGGGACACACCAGTGTGCAGGGCCCACATGAATCGGTACATTTCCCCTGCCCCAGTGGGCAGGTAGCCGAGCGCGGTTTTCAGTGTGGATCGTGTTTTGCCAAGGACGAAATGCGCTTTATGCACGATTTCCACCGCAGCGGGGTTGCCCCTGCGGGGATGCGGAACTATTTGGCGCAGCCCCATTGGCTGTATATCGCCACGTTTGCGGATGGCACAACCAAGGTTGGCACAGCCGCCATGCCCAGCAAATGGCGCCGACTCGCCGAACAGGGTGCCGTCACGGCCCAATATGTGGCGCTTGCAGATGACGGCGCTGTGGTGCGCCGCCTTGAAGATGCTGTTACTAAGGAACTGGGAGTGAGCCAGTTTGTCCGAGCTGCCGCGAAGCTAGCCGCACTCTGCGCTCCGCGCTCTACGTCGGAACTTCTCGAACACAACCTGAGGGTTGCCACCGCGGTGCGTGAATTCCTTGCCGAGGAAGATCTGGATGGTTTTGAAACTGTCAACGAAGAATGGCAAGGCAGCAGTTTTTCCGCCGAGCTTACCGGTGGCCGACCAAGAATCGCTTATCCGCAGTCGCTGCATTCGGGCACACACGGTATGCGTCTTGAATCAATGCTTGGCGCTCATGCCCTGGTGACTGTTGACGGTTCGGAACTTAGTTTTGTTGCCGACCTTGGTGCGCTCAAGGGGCACAAGATCAGCTTTGGGGACTACACCACCGAGGTCCCCGCGTTGCAAGAGGCACTCTTTTAGCGTCTCCCGCCCTCCCAAACCTCGCTTCGCTCGCTTCGGGCCCCGCGGCCGGTAGCGTCTCCCGCCCTCCCAAACCTCGCTTCGCTCGCTTCGGGCCCCGCGGCCGGTAGACTGGGGGGCGTGCTAAACGACTTTTGGGAAACCGCTCCACCTGCCTATAAATACGCTGTTTTTGGTGGCATGGGGCTGACGTTCATCGGCATCGTGATCATCATCATGGGCGCCGTAACAACAACGCCCTCTATGACCTTCATCGCCCTGCCGTTCATCGGCGTTGGGCTGTTGGCCCACATGGCGTCGTTGGGGTTACGCGGGCACAATATCCGCAAGGAGCTCAAAGCAGCGGAGCAGCGCGATAATGAACAAGCCGCCAAGCGGGCCGCAAAACGCCAGTAGGCAAGCGGGCCCCAACACTGGTTACCCGCCGTCGGGCTTCTGTTAGTGATTCACGGGTTCCGGATTGGCTACCGCACTGCGAAGGGTCCACAGGCACATCAGTGCAGCGACGAGCATCAAAACAACACTGACCATAGCGACGGTTCCAGAACCGGAATCAAAGGCGTGCTTGGCTGAGTCAAGCAGCGCCGCACCCTGCGGATCGGGAAGAGTGCCAGCAATGTCGATGGCACCACCGAGCGTCTGGGATGCTGTGTCCGAATCAGCAGCGGCAAGCCCCTCCGGTAACACCACATTGATGCGGTAAGCCGCAGCTAGAATACTGCCCAAAATCGCAGTCCCGAGCACTGATCCCACTTCGTAGGCCGTTTCCGAAATGGCTGATGCGGCTCCTGCCTTGGCAGGTGGTGCTGCGGCCAGGATGAGGTCGTTGGAAATGGTTTCGGCCATACCAACACCGGCGCCTAGAACAGCAAACGCGGCGATGATGCCGATTACTGAACCATCGGTATTCAACCAAACGATCAAGAAACCGGTGGCATTTAGTAACAGGCCCCCTGCCACAAGATATGAGGGTTTGAACCTGCCAGCCAGAGACGCCGCCAGCAACCCAGACACAATAGTGATGGCCAAACCAGGGACCAGCACATATGCGGCATGTGTGGGGGAAAGTCCCACCACCAGTTGCAGATGCTGGGTAATGAAGTACAAGAATCCAACCAACGCGAAAATGCTCAAAAGGTTGGCGCTGACGCTGCCACTAAATACGGGGTTCGTAAAAAGGGTTACATCCATCATGGGGTTCTTCCGGCGCAGTTGACGGCGCACAAACAACACGCCAAGTCCTACGCCGAGAACAATTAGTGCCACGTTCAGGGTAGAGAAGCCAGACTGGGCAAGTTCCTTGATGCCGAAAATTGTGGGAACCATGGCGCCAAAAGTCAGCAGGATACTCACTACATCGATCTTGCCGGGGTTGGGGTCCTTGGATTCCGGGACAAATATCGGTGCCAGCACAAGCAATGGGATCAGCACAGGCACAGACATCAGGAACACGGCACCCCACCAGAAATGCTCCAAAATGAATCCGCCCACGATGGGGCCCAAGGCGGCACCTCCGGAGAAGCCGGCCGCCCACACTGCAATAGCTGTGCGGCGCTGGCCCGGGTGCAAGAACACGTTCCGGATTAGAGAGAGCGTGGAAGGCATCAACATGGCACCAAACAAACCAAGCAGCGCCCGGTAACCAATGAGTGCTCCTGCGTTGGGCGCAAAAGCGGCAAACACGGACACAACGGCAAAGCCGGTGCTGCCGATCAGCAGTAGCTTGCGGCGGCCAAACTTATCAGCAATGCTGCCCATTGGTACTAGCAGTGCCGCCAAAACCAGCGGATAGATATCAATGATCCAGAGCAGCTCCGAGGCCGAAGGCACAAGCGCTAGGGAGATGGATGGGATGGCAAAACTAAGCACAGTATTATCCACCGAAACCAACAGAACCGGAAGCATAAGGACAGCCAAGGCTATCCAGCTACGGAAGCCTGCGCGTGGCGTGGGTTCGGGGCGAACCGCTGGAGGAGTGACCGATGATAGTGCCATATTTACAGTGTAAACCGTCTAGACGGTTTACTGTACCGTCTGGACGGTGTACTTCATCACTTCTTGTAGGGTAGATGGATGACTACACAACTCTCCACAAGAGATCGGGTGCTCGCGGCCTATGAAGACCTGCTCATCAGCGACGGTCCTCAGGCGGCAACTTTGGATGCTGTTGCCGCCTCGGCCGGTGTCTCAAAAGGGGGCTTGTTATATCACTTCAAAAGCAAGGAAGCGCTGATTGAGGCGCTTTTGGCCAAGCTGAACGAATACGCCGCCATTGATTTCACGGCCATGGCCCAGGACCCTTACGGCTGCGCCAGTTACTACATCCGCACCAGCGTCTTTGGAAACACACCCTTTGACCGGACTATTGTGGCGGCAATGCGCCTGAGCCAAAGCGAAGACGAGCGTGTGAGGGAGGCATTTTCGGAGCTTCATGCGCGCTGGTATGAATTGATTCTTAGCGACATTGGGGATCCAGCAGTCTCACGCGCCGTGATGCTCCTGGGGGATGGAATGTATAACAACGCAGCGCTGTTTGGGTTCCCCACAGGCGCAAAAAAGCATGATGATGCCCAGGAAAATATGGATGTGGCCTCGCTGGTGGCAATAGTTGAAAAGATGCGTCCCAGCCCGCGAGCATAGCGTGCGCACAGCACCATGCTGGCTATAGGCTTGATCGCATGAGTATCAATCCCGAGCTGCAGGGGCGCAGCTATCGTTTAGATGAAATTTATAGTGTCGGCAGAGAGTCCGTTCGAGACTTTGCCAGAGCAGTCAAGGCCAGTAACGCTGCCCATTTTGAGGTCGCTGCAGCCCAAGCGCTGGGGCATTCAGATCTGGTTGCGCCACCTACCTACGCCATCATCGTGGCACAACGTGCGGATGCTTTGCTGATCAACGATCCGGAATCCGGCATCGACTTCACTCGGGTGGTGCACGCTGAACAGCGATTCACTCACCACCGCGCCATTGTTGCCGGTGATGAACTGTTGGCAGAGCTGCACGTAGACAATGTGCGGGGTATGGGTGGCGGTGCCATGATCACAACGCGTGCGGAAATTTCAACTCTCGACGGCGAAGCGGTCGCCACTACCGTCTCAGCAATTCTGGTCCGCGGGGAGGGACAATAATGACTCATTCAACATTGAACATTGCAGATTTTCCGGTGGGCACCGAAATTGGTGCACGGAGCCTTGAGATCTCCCGAGCAGATTTGATTAAGTACGCCGGAGCCTCGGGAGACTTTAACCCCATCCATTGGAACGATCGGTTTGCTCGTGAGGTTGAACTGCCCGGTGTGATTGCGCACGGCATGTTCACTATGGGGGCAGTTGTGCAATTAGTGACCGACTGGGTGGGCGATCCGGCCGCGATCCTCTCTTATGGCACGCGTTTCACGAAGCCTGTCCCTGTTGCCGATCTGGATGAGCGTCCCGGGGCCGTTGTTGAGGTGGTGGGTGTTGTAGGTGCTGTAGATTCCGACGCCGGGACGGTCCGGATCGATCTGGCTGTCACCTTAGGCGGAGCGAAAGTTTTGGTCAAGGCGCAAGCCACCGTGCGCTTAGCGTGAACCAAGTCAGTGCCTGGCGTAACGGTGTGCTCACTGCTTACGCCGGTTCCGGATTGGTTTTTGCCACTTGGGTATCTCGTATTCCTGCCATTCGCGACGACCTTTCCCTGACCCCGGGTGAAGTGGGGCTGATGCTGCTGTGCATGTCACTGGGCTCATTTGTCTCCGTGGCGGCTTCCGGGCTGATAGTGCTGCGTCTTGGCTCTAAATTGACGTCTCAGTTCGGCGTCATCATCCAAACCGTTGGAATCATGGTGGTGGGCTTAGGCGCCTCGGTGTTCTCACAAACACTTGTGGTGGGTGCCGGACTGATCATTGTTGGCCTAGGCACCGCGAGTTGGAACACAGCCTCCAACATTGAAGGGGCTGCGGTTGAACGTGCACTGGGGCGGCACATCATGCCGCGGTTGCATGGCTCATTCAGCATTGGCACAGTGGCCGGAGCGGGCGTGGGTGCGTTGGCTGCTTCCATGCATGTCCCGGTAGCCATCCACCTGTCAGTGATTGCCGCCGTGGTCTGTCTGGCAGTTGTTAAGGGCACCACCCATTATCAAGCGGACAAACTCACCCCCACCGGCGCAATTGCGGTGAACGTTGTGAGCTCAAGCGCTGTGCCAGGTACCGGGCCTATCCCCATCATCACGGCCAGCACATCTGATTTCGGCGTCGTTGTTAAAAATAGTGGCAAGACCAAAGTAAGTGACGCCAAGGCAGACGGCAAAGCCAAGATCGCAGCTGCTTGGCGTGACCCTCGCACACTGATGCTAGGCGCGTTGGTGCTTGGACTTGGCTTGGCAGAAGGTGCTGCCGGTGACTGGGTGGCCTTGGCCATGGTTGATGGTTACGAGTCCACCGCGGCCATTGGTGCGATTGGATACGGTATTTTTGTTTCTGCCATGACCATTGGCCGTTTTGTAGGGACTGTGGTTTTGGATAAGTACGGCCGGGTTCTGGTACTGCGCGTCGGGGCGGGCCTCGCCGTGCTCGGCCTGGCCATGTTTGTGTTTGCACCCTCGGCCCAGGTTGCGTTAGCTGCCCTCGTGTTGTGGGGCTTAGGCTCTGCGCTGGGTTTCCCCGTTGCCATGTCAGCAGCCTCCGATGACCCTGTGCATGCTGCCGCCCGTGTTTCAGTAGTTTCCACGGTGGGCTATGGAGCGTTCCTTGGCGGTCCGCCGCTACTGGGCCTGCTTGCCGAACATGTTGGGGTGCTGCATTCCTTGCTGGCCGTACTTCTCATGCTGGTGGTGGCTTTCTTCCTCACGCCCGTAGTGCGGAAATCAAATGACTTAGAAAGCCCGGAAAGTACTGAAAAAATCGGTGGTGATGCTCGCAAGGGATAGTGTGGATTTGTGAATGCGCAAAAGTATCTTTCTTCCCTGACAACCCTTGAGGTGGGCGGGCCGGCACACAAATACGTGGTTGCCACCACCGAGGCCCAGATCATTGCCGCCGTTAAAGCAGCCGACGATGCCGGGGAGGCGCTACTGGTTCTTGGCGGTGGCTCCAACTTAGTTGTGTGTGATGACGGCTTTGCTGGAACTGTCTTGAAAATCGCCAGCCAAGGTTACGCAGCGAACTCCCAAGACACCTGTGGTGGTGCTTCTGTGGTTGTCCAGGCAGGGCACGACTGGGACGACTTTGTGCACCAAAGCGTGCTGCACGCCTGGAGTGGAATTGAAGCGCTGTCCGGGATTCCTGGGAGCACCGGCGCCACCCCCGTACAAAACGTGGGTGCCTACGGTTGCGAAGTTGGCCAAAGCATTGCGGCCGTGCGGGTTTGGGACAGGAAAGAAAGTGCTGTCCAGACCTTCACCAACCACGAGCTAAAATTCGGGTATCGTGATTCACTGCTGAAAGCCACCACAGTCAACGGCTCCCCACGGTACGTGGTCCTAACAGTTGAGTTTCAGCTGCTTCTTGGCCGGATGAGCGCTCCCATCAAATATTCGGAACTTGCCCGCCGCCTTGACGTTGAGATAGGCAAGCGCGCCAATTCCCTTGAGGTCCGCAACACTGTCCTGGCTCTGCGGGCCTCTAAAGGAATGGTGCTGGATGTAGAGGATCGCGACACTTTTTCCACCGGTTCGTTCTTCACCAACCCACTGGTGACAGAAGAGGTGGCCAACACGCTGCCAACAGACGCGCCCCGCTGGACGGCAGGGGAGCTGGTGAAGCTCAGCGCCGCTTGGCTCATTGAGCAGGCCGGCTTTTCCAAAGGCTTCGGTCTTGCCGGTGAAGGGGAGGGTGCAGATCATGGGGCGCAAACTCCGGCACGGGCGTCCTTGTCCACCAAGCACACCCTGGCAATCACGAATCGTGGCGGGGCCAGTGCCGCCGATATCCTGGCGATTGCCCGGGAGGTGCGCGACGGCGTCGTACGTCAATTTGGTATTGTCCTGGAGCCGGAACCGGTGCTGGTGGGGTGCTCGCTCTAACGCTCAGCTGAGCTTGCCTCGAAGGGATATAGCGGTTCGTTGGCTCAGACCATACCCGGGTAGGGGGGTAAAATGGCACTGGGGAGTGATGTGTGCTACCGCCTCCTTGCGTAACGTAGAAGCTAGATTAGAACTTTTTCGTTGACGTGATGATTGGGCATCCGTGAGACAGCAAGAGGAGCACAATGTCATCTGCAACACTTGACACCACCGAAGCGTTGGACGGCGCACCAGTCATCAAGCCTGCGCGCAAGCGCCCGGCACGGGATCGCCAAGTCACGGATTTCATCCAGCTTTGCGAGCAGGTTCGCGCGGTTGGTCTCATGGAGCGAGACATTAAGTGGTACGTGGGCAGGTTCATTCGCCAGGGAATCGGATATTTGGCGGTCTTGGCGTTGTTCCTGACGTTGGGGCAGAGCTGGTGGCAGATGGTGACGGCTGTCCTGTTGGCGTTCATGTGCACACAGACCGCTTTCATTTCCCATGATGCCGCGCACCGTCAGGTGTTTGCTTCGGCGAAGAAAAACGCATGGCTTGCCCGGATCGCCGGTAACTTGTTCGTGGGCTTGTCGTATGGCTGGTGGATGAACAAGCACGGCAAGCACCACCTGAACCCGAACAAGATTGGCGTGGATGGCGATATTGATCCGGGCGCTCTGGTGTTTGATCCGGAAAATGCTGCCAAGCGCACCGGCTTTGCCAAGTGGTTCGCCCGCCGTCAGGGCGCATTCTTCTTCCCGCTGCTGACGCTGGCTGCTCTTGATCTGCACATCGCAGCAGTGCGGCGTGTGCTGGACCGCAAGCAGGTCATGCCGGAACGTGGTGCCGAGATCGCAATGCTCGTTTTCCGTCTGGTGGTCATGCCTGCGTTCACCGTATGGTTCCTTGGTTGGGGCATTGGCATTGCCTTCATCGTTGTACAGGTTATGGCCCTTGGTTTGTACATGGGCGGCTCCTTTGCCCCGAACCACAAGGGCATGCCGCTGGTCCCCAAAGACGTCAAGATCGACTTCATGCGCCGCCAGACCCTCATGAGCCGTAATATCACCGGTGGTTGGTGGGTTGATGCAGGCATGGGCGGTTTGAATTACCAGATTGAGCATCACCTCTTCCCCACGATGTCCTCCAAGAACCTGAAGGCTGTCCAGCCCATGGTGCGCCAGTACTGTGCAGAGCGGAATATCACTTACACAGAGACCACGCTGGGACAGTCATACATGATCGTGATGCGTTACCTCAACCGTGTTGGCCTTGGCCAGCGTGACCCCTTTGAATGCCCCATCACGGCAAATATGCGAAGCGCCCGGTAACTTCTGCTCACCAGCGGGGGTGCCAGATGCTTCCCCAGCCCGTAGATTAGGCGAATGAGTGTAAAGGCCACACCAGCAATCCTTGCCAAGCTGCGACTTGCCAGCTTGGGAATTATTCCCTCAACGTCCACTTGTCCCAGCCCGGGGCCGGTGGACGTTGTGCGTTCCCTGACAGCGCTGCAGGGCCAGGACTTACCCGGGGCACTGTGGTCAATAGGGTTGCGCTCACCCGGGAGTACCCGGACGGATATTGAGGCGGCGTTCAACGGCGGAGAGCTGGTGAGGTCCTGGCCCCTGCGCGGTACCCTGCATGTGTGCGCCGCCGAAGACCTTGGCTGGATACTCTCCCTGACAGGGGAGCGGATGCTCGCTGCCATGGCGGGTCGGCATAGACAGTTGGAAATTACGACGGCGGATCTTCAGTCGGTGCGCCAGCTGGCCTTGGGACTGTTGGATAACTCTGGCGGACGAGCCAGCCGCGTGGAACTGTTTGCCGCCTTCGAGCAGGCAGGCCAAGGCACATCTGCGCAGCGTGGCATTCATCTCCTGTGGAGGTTGTGCATCCAAGGGACCCTGGTGCAAGGTCCGGTCAGCACTGCTGTGGGCAAGGGAACTACCCAGTTCTTTGTTAGCTCGCAAATGTGGATCAAAAAACCAAGGAATCTGGAAAGGGATCAGGCTCTGGCTGAATTGGCACTGCGCTATTTTCGCGGCCACGGCCCCGCCACTATCAAGGATTTCCAGTGGTGGAGCAAACTAACCCGCAAAGATATCAACACGGCACTGGCCCAAATCGCCAACCAGCTCACTACCTTAGAATGCAACGGCACCACTTATTGGCTGGCACCGGAAACGGCTGAACTGGCCGGGGGCCGGCTGCCCGGGAACAGCTCCGTACTGCTGCTGCCGGGCTTTGATGAATACCTGCTGGGATACACAGACCGCAGCGCAGCGCTTGCTCCGCACCACGCTCCGCTGACCGTGCCAGGGAACAACGGCATGTTCAAGGCCACCATCGTAGCTGGGGGACAGGTTGTAGGCACCTGGCGCAAAGCGCAAGGTGCCAAGAGGAAAGAAAGGCAAGTGGCCGGCGTCGTACTTCCAGAACTGTTTATACAGATCAGCCCGGCGCAGCAGAAGACCCTGGCTAAATCAGCGGCAAACTATAGCGCTTTCTTGTTCGGCAGTGGCGCCTAGACCAGAGTGAAAACTGGCTAGCTACCAGCTATAGAGTGCCGATGGCGATCTTGAGCATGCGGCGCAACGGTTCTGCGGCACCCCAGAGCAGCTGGTCGCCCACGGTGAACGCGCTGATGTACTCAGGGCCCATCTCCAACTTGCGGATACGGCCCACGGGCACATCCAACGTGCCGGAAGCAGCCACCGGGGTCAGATCCGCCATGGAGGCTTCCTTGGTATTGGGTACCACCTTGGCCCACTGATTATCATTAGCGAGCAGCGACTCAATCTCCGCCACGGGGAGATCCTCCCGAAGCTTTAAGGTCAGTGCCTGTGAGTGGGAACGCATGGCGCCAATGCGCACACACAGCCCGTCCATAATGACCTTGTTGCTCGCCGAAGTGCCAAGAATCTTATTGGTTTCAACACCGGCCTTCCATTCCTCCCGTGACTGGCCATTGCCCAAATCGGCGTCGATCCACGGGATGAGAGAGCCGGCTAAGGGAACGCCGAACTGGCTGGAATCTATTCCCTCGCGCTGGTGGGCAAGGACTTTGCGGTCAATGTCCAAGATGGCCGAGGCTGGGCTGTTCAACTCGCTGGAGACCTCGGAATTGAGCGTACCGAACTGGTTTAAAAGCTCACGCATATGGCGTGCCCCGCCACCTGAAGCAGCCTGGTAGGTCATGGCTGTGCCCCATTCGACCAGGTTGTTTTTGAATAGTCCGCCCAAGCCCATGAGCATGCAAGAGACAGTGCAGTTCCCGCCCACGAAATCCTTGGTGCCGTTAGCCAGGCCGGCATCGATCGCTTCGCGGTTGATGGGGTCCAGAACAATGATGGACTGCTCGTTCATGCGCAGTGTTGACGCGGCGTCCATCCACAATCCATCCCAGCCGCGGTTGCGTAGTTCACTATGCACGCGCTGGGTGTAGTCACCGCCCTGAGCGGTGACAATAATGGGAAGTTTGGCCAAAGTGTCAATGTCAAAGCCGTCTTCGAGTTTGCCGGCATCGCCGGCTCCGGCAATGGTGGGGGCGTCACCGCCAGCATTGGAAGTTGAGAAGAAGACGGGGTTGATATCGCTGAAGTCGCCCTCGTCCTGCATGCGCTGCAGCAGAACGGAGCCGACCATGCCACGCCAGCCAACCAGGCCGACGGAAGGAACACTGTTATTGGTCATGGTGCCAGTTTAGTCGGGAGGGGCAAATTGGCTGAAGTCAGTTCACTGGATGAACAAGTACGACGCCGTGAGGTAACTTGTGCGGGCGTGCGACTGTTCTGGGGCGCCTGTTCTGTGGGGCGTCGCGAGCTAGTCGATGGGGCGTGGAATGCCGCGGAGTCTGCGTAGCTTGGCTGCCTTGATCTCTTTGAGAAGGTCCCGAAGCCCATCGACGAAAAATAGGCCAAAAAGCAGCACCAGCACTGTCATGACGAGCACGCCGATCCACTCGGAGCCGACAGGCATGCGGGCGCCACTGGAGACTAAAAGAAACGGATGTTCCTAATAATCCAGCAGTGATAATGGCCCACATCCCTGTCCAGGCAATATGCCCCACCACTGAGGTGATGGGCATCCGCGAGTTTCGCTCGGCACCATATTCCTCTAATTTATAGCTGAAGAGGTTGCCGTCCTTGCCGGAGGCGAGGATTCGCGATTCACCCCTGGCAATGGCAGCTGCGTGCGCCGTGGTGACGGCGTCATCGCGGAGGATCTGTCCGAGAGTGTCTTTGCGAAACCAGTACTTGATGGTGCCGAACACCATGTGAGCACTCCTATCCGCCTGAGCTTATATTCGTCAGTTGAGCTAAAAGAGAATTTTAGCACCTGCCGCTCAGCCAGTTCCGGGACCATTGTGAAGCCGCAGAGCATTAGAGCAGAGTTGTCAGCACACCCCCATCCACCCGTACCGCGGCGCCGTTGGTTGCCGATGCGTTGGGGCTGGCCAAAAAAGTGACCATGTCCGCGATCTCACCTGGCTCGATGAAGCGCTCCAGTAGGGAGGTTTGATTTGTTGCGATAATCGCTTTTTTCATGTCCATGACCGGCATGGCTGATTGTTGTGCAAGCTCCTGGACGGTTTGTGCAACGCCATCGGAGTATGTGGGGCCGCCCAGTACCGTGTTCACTGTCACTGCCGTGCCGCGAGTGAGTTTTGCCAAACCATTTCCAACCGCCAGCATGGCGGCCTTGGAGGCGCCGTAGTGGATCATTTCAGCCGGCACATTGACGGCGGACTCACTATTGACGAAAATGATCCGGCCCCACCCGCGCGCCAGCATGACAGGCAGGACGTGCTGGGCAAGTCGCACCCCGCTGAGCACGTTCACATCAAAATACAGCTGCCAGTCGGCGGAAGAAATTGTTTCAAACGACTTCAACTCAAAGATTCCAACGTTGTTGATAAGAATGTCAACGTCGGCGAGTTCGGCACACAGCCTGTCCACTTGTTCGGGATCAGTGAAGTCAGCTGCAATACCGCCCACAGTCACCGCAGGTACTTCCTGCCGCAGCGCATCAACCGCCGCGGATAGCTTTGCGCCATCACGGCCGTTCAGTGTGACGTCAACACCCTCTGCGGCCAAAGCCTGGGCGATGGCATAACCAATTCCTTGGCTCGAGCCGCTGATGAATGCCTTTTTCCCCTTGAGCTGCAGATCCATAATTCTCTCATTTCCGGCGCACGCTAAAACGGCTGCCTCTTACCGTGCAGGTAATTCCAACACGGGTTCAAAGCGAGAATTCCATACATGGATCAGCCCACGATCAGCGGGTTGCGGCTGCGAACTAGACTGGGTCGGTGAACAAGCTTGGAATCTGTGTCCTTGGCCCGATCCGTGCGGAGATTCAGAACCATTCCCTGCATCTTTCCAAAGCCCGACATCGCGAGATCATCGGAATTTTGGTGGCCGCGCGCGGCAGGACGGTGTCCACGGCCCGTTTAATCGAGGAGCTGTGGGAGGATGCCCCGGCAGGAGCAGTGGGCGCCGTTCGCACCTTCATTGGGGAACTGCGGCGCATCTTAGAACCCGAACGCCCACCCCGGATGCCGCCATCGATCATTGTGACAATAGGTGAGGGTTATGCGCTGACAAGCAGCCTAATCACCGTTGATCTCTGGTGTGCTGAGAAGGCAATTGCGGACGCTCCTGGATTAAACACCGAGGCGCGTGAATTGTTGTTGAGTACCGCAATGCAGCGTTGGCACGGTGAAGCTTTCCAAGAGTTCAGTGCACGCCCGTGGGCTAGGCATGAACGAGCCCGGATTACCCATCTTCGCGCGGCAGGTCTCGAGGCTCTGGCACAGGCACGGCTTGAGCTGGGGCGTCCCAAAGAGGTCCTGAACCTGCTCGACGCTCACGTTGTGGAGCATCCTTGGCGAGAGGAAGGCTGGCGGCTGCTGGCACTGGCTCTCTACCGCGTGGACCGTCAAGGTGATGCTATCGCCGTTCTGACCCACGCCCGTTCAACCCTGTTGGAGGGGCTTGGGCTGGAACCAGGAGATCGTTTGACCGAGCTTGAGCGGAGCATCAGGTGTCATGATCCCGCATTGGATATAGAGGACGATTCGATCCTTGTGCGCACAGCTGTTGCCAGTGCGCGGACAGGTTCGCGGTCCCAACTCGAGTCGCTGACAGTCCTCCTCCCACTGTTGGCTGCCTCCGGCTCGGTAGAGTTCGCCGGGGAACAGCGTTTGTCCGCAATCTTGGCTGCTGAGCAACTGGGTGACCCGGAACTAAGCGCACGTGTCATTGGTGGATTCGATGTTCCCGGTAGCTGGAGCCGATCAGATGATCCAGCCTTATCCGCTTCGATCGCCTTGGCAGCTTTGGGCGCCCTCTCGGCACTACCGCCTGGGGCATCAGAGCGTGTACGGGCAAGGCTTCTTGCCACCGTGGCTATGGAGTCACGCGGAACAGCGGGGCGGCTCAAGGAAGCGGCTCAAGCTGAGGAAATCGCGCGACGCCTGGGCGATCCTGCACTTCTTTGCTTCGCGCTCAGCGCCCGCTATCTACAGACCTTCAAAACAACCGGGTATGCACGGGTTCGCGAAGTGCTGGGATCGGAGATCATTGCACTAGCTGTGGCGGCTGAGCTGCCAACCTTCGAGATCGAGGGGCGCTTGATCAGGATGCAGGCACTTTGCGCTCTTGGGACCATTGACGCCGCAGCAAAAGAAGCGGACTGTATTGACGTACTGGCAACGCGTTTTGACCGCCCCCTTGCCTCCGTTTTCACCTCATGGTTTCGATGGACCTTCGTGGCTGGTCCGCCCCCGTCTGACGGACAAGAAATGCCAGGGTTTAGGGTTGGGCTACCCGAGCTGGAAGCCTTGACTCGAGCTATCCGGACAGCAAACGAATTGCCCGATGGAGAATTTGGACCCTACGAACCATGGGTTCGGCCCCTCCTGCTTGCTCGAAAAGGGCCCCATGAGGAGGCTCTGGCTGCCCTGGATGGTTTTCCGGAACCGCCGCAGGATTTACTGCTCGAAGTTTCATGGTTCCTGATCGCGCTGGCCGCCATTGAGGCCGGTCACCCGAAGGCTGGGCAACGCGCCCTTACTGCCCTTCTGCCAGCCACAGAAGAGTACGCAAGCGGTAGTGGGGCCGTTGATCTTGGCCCCATAGCACCGCTGCTGAGAAAACTTGCTGAGTTCCTGCGCATAACAATATAGTTGTTTACGGTAAGTAAATACATTAGGGTTACTTGCGGTAAGCAAAGGAAGTGCACATGATTGACTACGATGACGCCGGCCAGATCCTTTCGGAGATGGTCCAAATCAGCCGCACCTTTAGAATCTCCGGTCAGCGCAGCCGGGATAAGTCGCTGACTGGAACCAAATTTGGGTTCCTGCAGTATTTGCATCATCGTGACGCACGATTGGGGGAGTTGGCCCACCAGCTGTTGGTCTCCGCTCCCGTTGCATCGCGTGCCATTGATTCCCTTGAAGCGGACGGCATGGTTCAACGGCGTGCTGACCCTCAAGATGCCCGAGCATTTTTGATCTCAATCACAGAGCACGGACGAGCCAATCTCATCGAAAGCGAGAGCCAGGCCGTGCGCAGGTTCGCGGAGTCCTTGGCTGATTGGTCTCCGAGCGACGCTGCCCACGCGATCAGTATCCTGGAGCGCTTGAACGTGCACCTGATTGAAGTTACTCAGACCCCTGACACTGTCCAGCTAGCGGCAAAGCCGTCCTTGAAAGAGCACTGATAACGGAAGGGGGACTTTAACGTATGAGCACCTACCGGTCCACAACTAGACCGGCAACTGAACCACGGGAGTATTCGCACCGCGAAATTTTGCAGGTCATGACGGGGCTGCTGGCGGCGCTCTTCACTGCGTTAATTTCCACGACGATCGTTTCCACGGCCTTGCCCACCATTATGGCCGATCTGCATGGCACTCAGCGCCAGTACACCTGGGTCATAACAGCCAGTCTTCTGGCGATGACGATTGTTACCCCGATCTGGGGGAAATTATCCGATCTTTTCGATAAGAAACTCTTGGCGCAGATAGCTATTCTCATGTTTGTGGCAGGTTCGGTAGCTGCTGGATTCTCCACCTCCATCGCCATGATGATGACTGCACGAGCCGTTCAGGGAGTGGCCATGGGCGGTCTGATGGCCTTGGTCCAATCAATTATGGGCTCGATTATCGCGCCGCGGGAACGTGGCCGATACGCCGGTTACATGGGAGCCGTCATGGCGGTGGCAACCGTTTCCGGGCCGCTTCTGGGCGGTGTGATCACTGACGCGTTGGACTGGCGGTGGTGCTTCTTCGTGAGTGTGCCACTTGCAGTTATTGCATTAATTTTGCTTCAGATGAAACTACATTTACCGGCAGTGCCGCGCGGCAAAGTCAAGATTGACTACCTTGGTAGCGTGCTGGTCTCCATCACGGCAGCATTGCCCATGCTGTGGGTGACTTTCGCCGGAAGCGACTATGACTGGATCTCCTGGCAGTCGGGGTTGTTCCTGCTCGCCTTCCTGATCGCTGCTGCTTTGACGGTCTTCGTTGAGCTGCGGGCACCTGAACCGATGATTCCAATCCGCGTGCTGCGCAACAAGACCGCAGCATGGATGATCGTGGCCAGTGTCGGGGCGGGTGTGGGCATGTTTGGTTCGGGTGTGTTCCTGGCTCAGTACTTCCAGCTGGGAGCCGGTGTGAGTCCCACACAGGCCGGGCTGATGACAATACCGATGATCGTTGCCCAAATGCTGTCAGCAACCATCGGCGGGCAAATCGTTAGCCGAATTGGTCAGTGGAAGCCGGTGATGATGATTGGCAGTGTGATCATGCTGATTGGTCTGATCGGTCTGGGAACCATTGATCGCGATACCTCGTACCTCTTTGTGGCCATCTTTATGGCTCTTATGGGTTTGGGGATTGGTGCCTTGGTGCAGAACGTTGTTCTCGCCGTTCAAAACACAGTTGACGTTAGTGAAGTTGGTGCGGCATCGGCTGCCATCGCCTTCTTCCGTTCTCTTGGCGGGGCTATTGGTGTAGCAGTTTTGGGTGGTGTTCTGACGAGTCGTGTTGGCACGAATATTGCCAAGGGACTAGGCTCCATGGGCATAAAGCCTGATGCGCTTTCAGGAGGGTCGGGTGAGACCCAGCTGGATATCAGTGGTCTGCCAGAATCGATACAGCAGGTGTTCCACAACGCATATGCTGACGCGTTCGGTCCCATATTTATGATCGCAGCGATGATTGCGGCGGTCTCCGTCCTAGCGATTGTGGCAGTGCGGGGGACTCCTCTTCGGAGCACAATAGGGATGAAGCCCGCCACTAATCCTGAAGACGGTTCAGCCTCTGATGCTGATTCGGGTCTTGTATCAGGTGATTGCGCTGTGGATCGGGACACGCCAACGGGGCCCACGCCAAGCTAAGAAAGTACAGCTACGCTCATAAACTGAACAAGATAGAGCGCAACACCATGAAGGCATTCGTTATTCGGCAGCCCGGTGCACAGATTGTCGAGCTGTCAGAGGTACCCGTACCCGCAATCGAGGAAGACGAGTTGCTCGTGCGGGTGCACGCCGTTGGCGTGGGTATTCACGATTCTTACTTTTTGCCCCGTGATGCCAAATACCCGTATCCAATCGGTATTGAAGCTGCCGGAGTGATCGAGCAGATCGGCAGTAAAGTCTCCGGCCGTGAACTCGGAGAGCGTATTGCCTTTGTCAGCTCAATGCAGCCAAAAGGTGGAACATGGGCTGAGTTCGTGGCCGTCAAAGCAGGGGCGCTCATAGTACAGATTCCTACTGGAATGGAGTTCATAGAGGCTGCGGCCGTGCCGGTTGCAGGGAACACAGTGCTCAGGGCATTTCGGGCGTTGATAACAATGCCACCCGGCGGGTCGTTGTTCGTAGCCGGCGGCTCAGGTGCCATCGGCACGTTGGCTATTCAGATCGCGCGCCAGCGAGGATGGCGGGTTGCGGCATCTGCCTCGGCAGCAAATCAGGATCACATTCTTTCTCTGGGTGCACAAATAGCGTTGGATTACCGTGACCCGAGGTGGCAGGAACGCGTCCTGGCGTGGACGCCCGGCGGAGTTGACGCGGCGGTCGCTGTGCAGCCCGGTACCTCCAGCGATAGTTTGCCTGTGGTCAAAGATTATGGAGCGTTGGTCACGATTTCGGGCGATGAGTTGCTCCCGGAACGGGATGTGCAGTGTCAGCTGGTTCCTCACCAGATGGATGTTCAGGATGAACTGGTGCAACTCATGGTTGACATCTCCTCCGGTGAAATCCATGTAGAACTGGAGCAGGTCTACGAATTTGGGGAGGCCCTGGCTGCGCTGGAGAAGGTAGCGACCCGGCATGCTCGGGGAAAGGTTGTGCTGCACCTTGGGTAATCGCACGGCCAACGCCACGTTTGCGGAACCTGAGCGCAGTCTCTGAACGTTGCACCTGCGCCAAGTGCGCTGTGAGTTCGTTGTCATTACCACCAGCAGGTGGTCCTCCGGTTGACAGAGATATCCCACCATATCTTCAAGTGCGGGCAGGATCGCCTCCTCTGTTCCACCATGATTACGTTCCCGAAGCTCATGCACGCCCGGCGCAGCAACCCCGTCTAGTGCCAGCCCAAGTTAGGGTGAGAGCAAATGAAAAGTCAGAAGAGTCAATTGCGTAGCCGGGGGTTCCTCACGGAGGAGGACCTTGCCCGTTTCCGCACGCTGACCACGGACGGGCTGATTCGGCAACTTGAAGCCGAGGATGCTGTTGAGAGATCCTGCGCTATCCGTCTACTGGCGTTGATGCCCCGCGTCGACGATTCATTGAACACTATGTTCTTAAACCGACTCACACGCGAAACCAAGCTATATACGAAGCTCGAGCTCTGTACGGCGCTTCAAAGCGGAGGCTTGGAGTGCGCACAGCTGCTTGCTGCCTGCCTTGGCAAAATTGGATCAAATCAGCACAAGCATCCGTCTCCGGAGAGATTTAGAAAAACCAGCTATCCGCTTCCACGAGACATTGTGGCTCGGGTACTCGCCCGAATGGATCCCCACGTTCTGCCGATGCTTGTTTCGGTGATTTCCGATGGCGCCCGGGAAGAAGTTGTTGAAGTTATCGATGCGATTGGGTTCATGTGCTTTTACTCTGAGGTGGATCCAAGAGACAAAGTTCTCACGCTTAATCGCCTGATCGAGACATTCCAGGGGAACCCCAACGATGATTTGCTGCAATGGAAGATCGTCCGTGCTCTTGAGAGTTTCAACCACCCTGATTCTCTAGCGACACTTACGGATGTTCAGAATAACGGCGAAATACAGGCAATACGTCAAGAAGCCCAACGGTCATTAGCGGTGGCGGTGAGGCAACCATCGATGTGAGTAGTCACCCCGGCCGGACGGGACTGTAAATGGGCAACTTTTTCATTACCGCTAACAGCAGTTCTTGCCACGGTTGCTTTTGGTGCCAATAAGCTCGGTGTCGAACCAGTCTTAATCCAAGCCCGCGAAAGTATCGTCACTAGCGCTCAAACACCGTTTGATCTATTGGGTTGGCCGGAGACTTTGCGCGAAGCCAAAGGGCCTATTTGAGGGCAGGGACATCCAATAGCCCCGCTTCAGAGTTTGGCAACTCCGAGTTTTTTGCGGCTCAACGGCCTGCTACCAGTTCTCCAGCCATTAAGCGCGGTGTCATAGCAGCGCGGGCGGGTATAAGCGCATGCCTGATCATTTGTACGGGGGTTTTGGTGGTGCCCGTGCAATGGGTGCCGCACATGGCTAAGAACTTCAGTAAGTGATGTTCTTAGCCTGCGACGGGTTTTCGCGTTCCCACTTCTCACGGATGCGTGCTGTTCGGAAACCAACCCAACTGAGCGCAAGCATGGCGGCCGCGAAAGCGAAGATCAGCAAGACTCCCGAGAGGTAGCCGTCATTGAGCAAAAACCAAACACCAAAGGCCGCGACAATGACTGCAAACACGATGGGGATGGAGCTGCGAATCCGTATATTACGTGGCTTCAGCGGGGTCTGGGCCCCGTGGACATACATGCCGCGCGTGTAGGAAAACGGTCCGTACTGGCTCCGCATCTTCTGACGGTCACGGATCAGATTCGCGGGGTGCGGCTCATAGGGCTCTGACGGAGTCTCTGGGGGGGTGTGTGTCATTAACTGTCCTGTTTAGCCAACAATTTTTCGGCAAGTAAGGTTCGGATCTCTGCATCACTGAAGGTCCCGGGAATCTGCAGTGTCTGCTCGGATCCAGTTCCCGCAGCTGCTTCCCAACCAGACTGGTTTCTCCGAAGTGCCACATTGCTCAGGTTGCTTGCTTCATCCGTTGATGTGAAGACAATTGCTGCATTCTCATTGTCATGAGCAAAAAGCTTTGCCATTTCCAGCCAGCTTTCAGGTAGGTCCGCATCTGCTTTCTGTGCCGAAGCGAACCAACCACCCAAACCACGGCCCTGCATCATGAGATTGACTTCGTTGTTCAGGAAATAAACTACGCCTGCGCCTTGGCTATCTGAGGTGAAAGCCACTGAGACCCAGCGGGTCGAATTTCCGATGGCGTAGACAGCTGCAGCAGCCAGAGCCTTTGGCAACATTGTCTCGCCGTCTTCGGAGACCAGCAAGTCGCGGGCAAGGAGTGAAGATGCGCCAGCGAGTAGCATGTCTTTGTTATCAGCCGGGTACTGCGCCTGAAGCGTGGCGGCAGCAACTGCAGCAGATTGATTTTGAAAACGGGACAACATGTATTGGATCTCGGCGATGCCAAATCCGCCCATGGATTCTTCTACGCTCATGCTAGGTCTCCTTCAAGTCTGTTAGGGGGCTATTCACAGTTGTGATCACCAATTCCATGGCAACAATTTCTCTGGACTCTTTACAACGTCGCTGACAGCAGCAACAGTATTTTCGGCAACGTCGCCCGCGAAGTCGTTCACGGCTTCAACTGCCTTGGGACCGTTCTCACCCAGCCACTGGGCGCCGGCTTCGATCTTGTCCCAATTGTCGTAGATAGCGATGGCTCCGGTAGCCAGAATTGCAATCGGTTGTTGTGGACCGGGTATCAAGGCGGCTGCGCCGATCCCCGCTCTGACAAGATCTGCGGCACCGGAATCAGTGGCGACTTTCACGTTTCCAAGAATGTCACCGTCCTTGTACCCTTCACCGAAAGCGTTTCCATGAATGATTTTGTTCAGTCCCGAGGCGCCGTCTATTGCCACGCCAGCCCAGCCCAAAGTCTTACCGGCACCATCGACTAGTCCCGCAATTTTGGCAGCGTGAGGTCCCCTGGCGAGCGATTGCGCGTATTCCCCGCCCTCCAGTAGTTGAGCTCCGTTGTGCAGGAACTTCGTAGTTGGGCCCATGTTGAACCAGCGAGAGTCCATGAAAGTGCCAATGGCCCCTGGGGTTCCCCACGCGGCTTTTAGGTCCTTGGCGTGGAGTAGCAGATCGCCGGTGAAGGTGATATCTCGGAGAGTTCTCAACGTGTCAGGAAAGAATTTATAGACGCCCCAGGGCTCTTTGACGTATTTATCAAACCAGGTTTTGTCCTCGGAATCCGAACCCGGATTGCTTTCCGTTCCCTTGCCGTCAGTGCCACCGCCACCGGTCAGGCTTGAGGTGGAGCTTGCCTGCTCCTGCTCGACGGCGTGCCTGTTAAGTTCAGTAGCGGTTTCATCCAGCATTGCAGCCGTACGGGAAATAACTCCGCGGTGCTGGCCGCGCCACTGTGAGGCAAAGCGTTGTGCATCAGGCCCCTGCCAATAGCGCGGGAGCTGGTTCACTGTGCCGTCGAGCAGCTTTTGTGCTTGCACCAGCTTTTGTGAGTTGCCAGAGAAGTCCCTGGCTAGCGCGCGCAGTTCTTCAACATCAGCGCCCAGCATTTGTGACATGGTGGCTCCGGATTACTAGAGGACAGAAACAGAAATATGAGTCAAGAAAGAGCTTAGCCGTGGCCAAGCCGTGTTGCGATGGGGTGGACTGCCCATGGCAACGAATTGCTACTCCTGTGAGAACTCTGTTTCTCCCCGTGCCCAGAGAGTGATCCTGTACTCAGTCCCGTTTTTTGAGGTGTGCCAACCCTCAACAGGAGAGCCGCCGCGAAAAGAGAATTCATGACCAAGAGTAGGAGCTTGAGTATCCCCTGGTACGTCCGTATTAATTACAGTGATGACTGCGACGTTGCAATGCTCCTTGACCTGTTCGTAAACCTGACCACCGCCAATGACCCACACTTCATTGCCGCCGGGGGAGAGCTGGGCCTGCACAAGTGCCTCTTCCAACGAGTCAAGAACCACCGCCCCACTTGCCTCAGCTGTTGTTGCCCACCCAGCCTGGCGCGTCACCACAATGTTGGTGCGCTCCGGAAGTGGACGGAATTTCGCGGGGAAAGAATTCCATGTACGTCGTCCCATGACCACTGGGTGGCCGCGGGTAACCCGCCTGAAGTGGGCCATATCCTCCGGCAATGCCCAGGGCATGCCGCCGTCTGCGCCAATTACCCCGTTCTTAGTCTGCGCCCAAATCATGCCAATGATCGGCTGGGTGAAACGGTAGCGCGTGGGTGTGGAGGGTGTCTCACTCATACGGCGATCGGGGCCTTAATCGTGGGGTGGTGTTGGTAATTGACTAGCTCGAAATCAGCAAAAGTATAATCGAAAATCGATTCAGGTGTGCGGGTGAAGCGCAGCTGTGGGTACGGGTAAGGGGTGCGGGAAAGCTGCTCGGCAACCTGCTCCCGGTGATCGTCGTAGATATGCACGTCCCCGCCTGTCCAAATAAACTCGCCCGGTTCCATGTCCAGTTGCTGGGCCACCATCATAGTCAGGAGCGCATAAGAGGCAATGTTGAATGGCACACCCAAGAAGGTGTCGGCAGAGCGCTGGTACAACTGGCAGCTGAGTTTTCCGCGGCCGTCTTCCGTGGGGGCAACATAGAACTGGAAGAAAGCGTGGCACGGCGGTAGCGCCATGTTCGCCAGCTCACCCACATTCCACGCCGAAACAATGTGCCGGCGTGAATTCGGATTGCTGCTCAGGGAATCCATGACTTGCGCAATCTGGTCAATATGTTCCCCGTCTGGGGTAGGCCATGAGCGCCACTGGACGCCGTAGACGGGGCCGAGTTCGCCGTCGTCGTTGGCCCATTCATTCCAGATCTTTACGCCGTTCTCCTGCAACCAACTCACATTTGAGTCCCCGCGCAAGAACCACAGCAATTCCATGGCTACCGACTTGAAATGCACCCGTTTAGTGGTGATTAGCGGGAAACTCTGGGATAAATCGAAGCGTAGCTGGCGGCCAAAGACGCTGCTGGTGCCGGTACCCGTGCGGTCAGCCTTCGCGGTACCGTTGGCCTGTACGTCACGGAGCAAGTCCTCATAAGGGGTCAAAATAGTCACGGGGCAAGTCTACCTACTGGGAGCCTCGACGGTTCAGCTGTCCTTGGACCAGGGAAATCAGGGTCTTCGCATCCAGTCCTGCTTCTTCGCTGGTTTGTATGAGATGTTCGACGGCGGCCAGCACCGCCAGCCCATTGCTTACCTCAGGTGGGTGGTGGGGCTTTTGTGGTTGTGTTTGAGCAACTCCGGTTCCCGCCACCACGGTCCCTTGCCGGCGGTTCGTTGTGACTTGTCCTGCCGCTTCAAGTTCCTTGTAGGCCCGGGCCACGGTGCCTGCGGCCACACCCAAATCGCCGGCCAAGCTGCGGATGGTGGGCAGCCGGGTGCCGATTTGCAGCTCGCCAACAGCGATCAGGGAGGCGATTTGTCTCTGGACTTGTTCGTAGGGAGGGGTGGCCGTCTGAAGATCAATAACAATCCGCGCTTCCATGCAACGCTACTTGCTCACGCGGGCGGCCGTGCCCGGCAGATATTCTGCCGGGGTGAAGCTCCTGACGGGATAAAAGCACAGAACAGCGGCAAGCACCAGGAAAGCTACGCCCACAATCCCCAGGCCGGAATCCTGGGCTGTTTCGCTGAGACTCGGCGCGGTGCCAATATTTAAGGTGACTGCGCCAAGAACGGCCCATAACCCACCAGCAACCGTGCGAAGGATCCGGAACAGGGCCCGCCGCCGCAATGTCCGCTCAAGTACTGGGGCCACATCCGTCAGCGCGGGCCGCAGCCAGACAACAGTTGTAGCACAGGCGCCTGTAACAACAACGGCTAGCACAACTACTAGAGGGACAAGGAAGTGAGGTGCTGAGCCGCTCAATCCTGGCCAGTCATTCGCTCCGCCCCTAGTGATCCCGGCAACCGTGATCAGTGCCGGGATCAGTGCCACGGCGCTGATGCTGATGGCAAGTGTGAGAGTAACCGGAACGCCCGCCTTCAGAGAAGTCCGCACTGTATTTGGCGCGACTGTATTTGGCGCGACTGTACTTGGCACAACTTTTCTGGGCGGAGCATAATTACGGCGCAGCAGCAGTTCCAGCCCGAGGTGGGTCAGGAGGGTAAACACCAGCGCAAGTGCCAGCGGACCAAGCCAGCCAAACCACTGGGTGAGGCTCAGTCCCAGCAGAAGCCCAGCCACGGCAGAGGCAGGTGCCACGATCCCGGCTGTCCCAGTCAGTCTGGCTGCGCCGGCTCCGTTTCTCCATGCAGGGTCCTGCGAGGTTCCGTTGACAAACAAAGAGTTGTATCCGGCGTCGTCCATCTCAGTGTCAAGAAAAGGCGGCTTCCATAGGAGCATGGCGATCAGCACCATCGCATTGACGATGCCCAACCAGTTCGTCCATGAGGTAGTGCCTGAGTCCGGGGCTGGTTGGGCGAGATAATTTCCGGCTATGCCAGCCAAGCCCGAGGCCACCGTGGCACTCACCCGGAGCGCTCTGTTCATGCCAATGACACGAAGGGTGGTGTTTTGATCGGTTGTGAGGGCTTCTAAAGATCTGCGGGAGGCAATAAGCCGCATGACCAGCAATGTTCCGGCACTCAGGATCAGCAATGCGACGGTGAGCGCGGTTGCCAAGACGTATCCCGGAAGGCGTCCTTGATAGCTCACAATGGATTCGCCGGATGGGCTCACTACGACCCCCTGACTGGATATAAATCCGGGGACAAAAAAGAGGAATGCCAGCACTCCGGCAGAGAGTGCAAAGACGCCCAGCACCGTCCAGCCCAAACCACGTTGGACATAGTCCCGGGCCCGGCGAAATTCAAGAACAGCCACTCGTTTTGCCGATTTTGGTGCCGGCCAGGTGGCCTGGCCAATGGCGTTGACACCAACAACGGCCACCGCAGGGGCAATGATCGCGAACCAAGGTAGCAGCGTCCACTGCTCCCCCGGCACGGCAATCCGTGTGGGATCGTAGAGTCCGGCGTGGGCTGCGCCGGCCAAGCTGCTCAAGGCCCAGGCAAGAATGCCTGTCCACAAGGCATGTTTGCGGATGTATTCCAAAGATTTGCTTGCAGGCTCACTCCACACGAAGAGCCGCAGGATCAGGTAGGTGATGGCTGTGACGCCAACGCCCACTAGCCCCAGAAGGATTAACACTTCGGTCAGGTTTGGTGCAAACACTATTTCCCCATCGATGATCACGCTGTGTATCGAACACTTTGTACTGAGCGTACGGTACAAAGAGGTGAAGGGAAAGCCTTGGTCCCCGTTGAAGTTGGAGATGATGACACCCCGGAGGACGGAGTGGTGTCATCATCTCCAACTTCAACGGGGGCGGGTCAGTCCTCGTATGGTTTGTGTTGCTCCACTGCCACGATCCGCCCAGGCTCGGTGGCGGAAACATGAGCGATCAGTACCTCTCCAGGGGAAAGATATGGGTCAATCATGGGCAATGAGCTGGCCAAAACGGGGGACATGTGGGTGGCCAGGGCACCTATTACCGTTGGCAGAACGGGGCGGTGAGTGCAGACAGCCGTGGCACTTGTTTTGCTCAGCAATCGGTCTATAACTGCAGCGGTTTTTATTGGATGACGCTTGTGGTCAGATTCGGTCAACCACGGAACCACCTTGACTTTGGCCTTTGTTGCCTGGGCGTACGGGGAGATTGTGGCTATGCACCGCATCCAGCCGCTGGTATGAATCCGCTCAGGATGCCATGACATCAAGAGCCGCTGCAGATACAGCGCCTGACGTTTACCTGTTGCGGCCAGTGGCCTTTCACCTTCCGCCCGGGTCCATGCGGACCGCGGCTTTGCTTTAGCGTGCCTGATCACCAGCAATGGCCAGGTCGCTAGAGTCCCGCCCTCAAAGGCCGCAACCAAAGCCTCAAGAGGCTCCAAATCGGAAGGGTTGGACAGTAGTCCGCGAGCCTTGTTGGGACTGCACCAAATAACGCTGTCAACCTCTTTCCCATCGGGGATGGGAGGCATGTCATCTGTGGCACAAGCCCAATAATGGACCTCCTTCAGACCGGCTTTTACAACGTACTGAATTGATGGCAGCGGAATGCCCAAGGTGATGGGCAGACCCACCTCTTCGTGCACTTCACGCACAGCACATTCGGCAAGCGTCTCGCCAGCGTCAAGCTTGCCCTTGGGCCACGACCAGTCATCGTAACGCTGACGGTGGATCAGCAGGAGCTCAAGCTTCCTTTTCTTAATCCGCCAGCAAAGGGCTCCGGCAGCGTAGATGGAGACGGCAGCGTCGTCGTCCACGGTTTCCTCGAGGTTTTCAGTGTTGCGCATTACCGGTGCAGTGTTGATCGCGAACGTGAACGGCTGGCGAGCAGCCATGACTGGATATCGAGCAAAGGTTTTCCTTCATTGTCGAGATGGAAACGCTTCCACTGACCTTCGTTATCCAGATGCCAGCTGGCAGTCCCCGGATCAAGATAGCGCTCAAGCAGTGAGTTGACCTCGGCGATGTCTTCCGCATTGGAAAGCTGAACCAGCGCCTCAACCCGGCGGTCGAGGTTTCTGTGCATCATATCCGCGGAACCAATGTAAACCACTGGCTCTAAATTGTTGGCAAAGGTGAACACACGCGAGTGTTCAAGGAAGCGACCAAGGAATGATCTAACGGTTATGTTTTCACTGAGCCCCGGAACGCCCGGACGCAATGAGCAAATACCTCGCACAATCACACCAACCTCCACACCGGCCTGAGAAGCACGGTATAGAGAGTCAATGATGGCTTCATCCACCATTGAGTTGACCTTGATGCAAACTCGGGCCGGAAGCCCTGCCTTCTTGTTCGCAATTTCTCTATCTATGCGCTCAATCAATCCTGAACGCACGGAGCGCGGAGCCACTAGCAGACGGTCAAAGGATGACTTGGGTGCGTATCCGGAGAGCTGATTGAAGAGCTTGGACAGATCCTCGCCCACTTGGTTATCGGCGGTCAACAGCCCCAGATCTTCGTAGTATCTTGCTGTGCGGGGGTGATAGTTGCCAGTGCCGATGTGGCAGTAGCGGCGCAACCCATCCTGTTCCTGGCGCACCACAAGAGATAACTTGCAGTGAGTTTTCAAACCAACAATGCCGTACACAACGTGCACCCCGGCTTGTTCAAGCTTCCGGGCCCAGGAAATATTGGCTTGCTCATCAAATCGGGCTTTGATCTCAACAAGAGCCAAAACCTGTTTACCCGCTTCGGCAGCGTCCACCAAGGCATCCACAATGGGTGAGTCCCCAGATGTTCTGTACAGGGTTTGTTTGATTGCCCTAACCTTGGGGTCGGTTGCCGCTTGTTCCAGGAATGCCTGCACTGACGTAGAGAAGGCATCGTAGGGGTGGTGGAGCAGAATGTCACGACGGCGCATGGCGGCAAAGACGTTAGCCGCCTTGGAGGTTTCCGAAGCATTCAGGTCCCGGGAAGTGTGGGCCACATGTTTGGGGTAGCGCAGATCGGGACGATCAATGGAGCCGATGATGGACAGGCCACGCAAATCCAAAGGAGCAGGCAGCGAATAAACTTCTGCCTCATCAACGTCAAGTTCGCGCACAAGAAGTGCAAGAACACTTGGGTTGATGTCGGTGGTGACCTCGAGACGGACGGGGGGACCAAATTTTCGACGCAGTAGTTCCTTCTCCAGAGCTTGCAGGAGATTCTCGGCGTCGTCCTCTTCAACCTCGAGGTCTTCATTGCGAGTGACTCGGAATGAGTGGTGCTCCACAATCTCCATGCCGGGAAAAAGCTGGTCAAGGTGCTCGGCGATGACCTCTTCCAGCGGGATGAAGCGCGCCACGCGCCCGGGGACAGTCCCGGCACGGGGGCCATCAACAGCAACCAAACGGGGCAAGAGATCCGGCACCTTCAACCTTGCGAAGAGTTCCTTCTCACTGACAGGGTTGCGAACCACAACAGCCAAATTAAGTGACAGCCCGGAAATGTAGGGGAAAGGGTGGGCGGGGTCCACTGCCAGCGGCGTGAGAATCGGGAAGATCTTATCGCCAAACATTTTAGACAACGCGGACTTGGCCTTGTCATCGAGCTCATCCCAATGCACCAAGTGGATGTGTTCATAGGCCAGTGCCGGGCGAATCTGGCTCGCAAAAACATGGGCGTGCCGTGCCTGAAGTTCGTGGGCGGCGTTACTGACCTGCTCCAGCACTTCTATGGGGCTCAGCCCGGCAGGTGAGGGTACCGCCAGCCCGGCAGCAATGCGGCGTTTAAGTCCCGCCACCCGCACCATGAAAAACTCATCCAGGTTGGACGCGAAAATGGACAGGAAGTTTACTCGTTCCAACAAGTGCAGGTCCGGATCTTCAGCAAGTTCCAAGACCCTGGCGTTGAATGCCAGCCAGCTCAGCTCACGGTCAAGGAACCTGTCGGCGCTGATATCGCCCTCGGGAATGAGTGTTGGCTCAAACTCGGGGATCTCAATCCGGTCCTGAGTAGCTCGTGAGGCCGGTACTTCACCTGAAACAAAACGTTCCCGGCTCTTTGTACTCACAGTGGCCCCGGGTCCCTTGTATTCGCGCTTCATTAAAAAATCCTCGTGGTTGGTATTGCCTTGAGTCAACCTTACAAGCCGCATCCGATGCCGACTGCAATAGCAATGTGCAGGTTATGCCGACATTGGTCCGTACATGACATCCGAATCCCATTTGGTGAAACCAAGCTTGCGATACAACGAAACCGCCGCCTCATTGTCTGCATCAACGTAAAGCATAATGGCGCTCAATCCTGCATTCTGCAGGTGATCCATGCCCTGTCGTGTCAGGATTTTACCCAGACCCAACCCCTGTGCTGCCGGAGTTACCCCCACAACATAAACCTCGCCCATGGCAGCTTGCCCCGCACGGGCAGGGTGGACCTTGGTCCAGTGGAACCCCAGAATCTCGTCGGCGTCATTGACTGCAAGGAAGAAACCGGCCGGATCAAACCACGGTTCCTCCTCGCGAGCCTGAAGATCAGCCAAGGTGAGTGATCCCTGTTCCGGGTGGTGGGCAAAGGCTGCCGCGTTGGCGGCTAACCAGGCTTCCTCATCCTGGCCGGGAACAAATGTTCGTAGCCGCACCCCGTCGGGCCTCTGGTAGTGAGCAGCCGATTGTGTAGCCGTGGTGCCGGACGACGGTGACGCCCGGACAAGGCGCATACGCCACAGTTCACGGATGGCCCGGTAGCCGTAGCTGGCAGCCAGGTCCGCCGCAGCTTCATGACCGCCGTGGGACCACGCCTTGATGCCCTGCAGTCCTCGTACCTCAACCAGTTTGTCGGCCAAAATTGCACCCACCCCGTCGTTGCGGTATGCCGGATGCACAACAATCTCCAACACCCCTTCGCTGCCGTCCAGCACAACAACTGCTATGCCTGCAAGGTCTTCGCCAACAGTGGGCGAGGCGTCCTCGGGGGCATACGTTAGAAGTGTCAGCACACTGGGGGAACCTGCAGTCGCAGACTTTAATTCCACCAAAGTTTGCTCGGAGAAGGGAGGATTGCCGTCCGCGTCCTCCGCAGCGTCAATCACGCTCGCCATCTCTTGGAGAAGCTCGGGCCCGGGGGCTCCTTGAATGACCGTCACAGGCCAGCTGTCAATCTTTGCGGGGCTCATAACCCCAGCCTAGTGGGCTTGCCTGAGCTAATGCGAGACTCTTTGAGACAGATCGGCTCGAATCGTGCCGTGACGGTGCTGTTTGCGCCCCACTAATGACCCATGACACATTTTGGGGCAGCCAATTTGCCTCCGGCCGGAGTCTTGACATAGAGTTTGTGAGCAGCACATCGTGGGAGTCCACGTTGCTAGAAATTGTTGGGAATCCTCTGATTCTTGCGGTTTCAACTGGGGGGATGCACCAGTGGGGTGTCCTCGATACGTTCGACCCGTATGTCCTCCACGAATGAAGAAGGCCCGTTTCCATCAAGGAAACGGGCCTTCTTAGGTTCTGCTGGTGTTTTGGGCCTGAGGCTATGTCGCGCTTAGGACGTTGTGGTCCGTCTTGGATGTAATAAGTCGGTAACCGACATTGCGCACAGTACTGATAAGTTTTTCATTCTCAGCCCCCAATTTCGCGCGCAGGCGTCTAATGTGCACATCGACTGTGCGGGTTCCCCCGTAATAGTCATAGCCCCACACCTCGTTAAGCAGTTGCGCCCGGCTAAAGACACGCCCGGGATGCTGAGCAAGATATTTGAGTAACTCAAACTCTTTATACGTCAGGTTCAGGACTGTGCCGTGGACCCTGGCCGTGTAACTATCCTCATCGATAACGATCCCTGCAGCCTGAATTTTCTGGGGTGCGGTTTCCTCGGTGTTGGCTGCCCGGGTCACCGCCAACCGGATCCGCGCCTCAACCTCAGCGGGGCTGGCCGAATCAACTACGACATCATCGGCTGCCCAGGAAGCCGTCACAGCGGCCATACCTCCCTCGGTTAAAACAAGCAATAGGGGAACGCTGATGCCGGTAGCCCGCAGCAACTGAGTTAATGAACGGGAGCCGGCTAAGTCCTTGCGAGCATCAACCATGATCAAATCTGAGGGTTTGGCCTCGAGCAAGGCAGTAGGGACTGCCGGAAGAATATGGACGGTGTGGCTTAAAAGTTCGAGCGCAGGCAAAACCTCCACGGAACTGCCGCGGTTGTTGGTCAGCATTAATATCTGCGACATGTCTTCCTTGAAAAGTATCCCAAGTGCGCGTTCTTGAGCTTTGATCGGGGCCGTAACCAAAGATGGCGGCACGAGCCAAAACTAAATGCTCTGTCCACAGGGTTGCTCCACATTGTACCGGGGGAATAGGGCAGGATTGATGTGTGAAGTCATATACTGCCGGACTTATTGGAATCATCGCTTTAGCACTGCTGGTGGCCGGGCACTCTTTGGGTCTTGGTTATGCGGTTGGCGTGAGCATCGCCCTCGCGGTGGTCTTTGGCTATGGCTGGCCGCAATATTTAGGTATTCCAGCCAAGAAAACCTTGGGAACCGTCATTGCTTTGACAGGGGTTGGCGCAGCCGTGACCGCAGGATTGGCGACGGGGGGCGACTTCTTGGTGTGGACCCCCATCTATATAGCCGTTGGTTTTGGCGCAGTTATGGCCGTACAAATTATTCGCGGAACAGGGCAAAAGCACCGGCTTGAATCCACCCTTGGCGCCGGAGCAGGTGTTGCCATCGCTGGCTTCACGTGTGGATGGGTGGCCTCTTTTCGGTTCCTGGGTGAGCCCGGCATGACCCTTATCGTGGCAATCAGCGCCGCAGTGGCGCTTTTGGTGGGCATGTTGGCATGGCCTGACAGGGTTGTTGGGCCCCTGGCGATAGGAGTGGCTGCTTTAGCAGGGCCCCTTGCCGCACTGCTTTTCTCTGATGTCCGCATTATTCCGGCCGCAATTCTAGGGGTCCTCGTCGGAGCTGTCATTGCGGCTTTCCGCCGAATCCGCACCCTCGCCGGCACGCCAGCCGTGGTCCTGGGTGTGGTTGCGGCAGCGCTAGCCCCAATCCTGTCCCTTGGCACGCTTGTTTATTTCGTTGAAAAAATGATCCTGTACTAGCGACCAAGACGCAGGCCATACGGAGATTGCTGGAACACCCAAGAGAACCTTGTAGGATGGCATTATGAGCGTACTTGCCTTAGAAATCTTCTACATCAGTCTCCTAGTAGTAGCCAGCGTGGCCATGGCTTGGTTTGCCGGGCTGGTGGTATGGCGGCTTTTCAAGGGTCAGCAGTAACCTGCCATGCCCATTGAGATCCCCACAGACCTGACTCCTGAACTTGTGCCGTTGTCGTGGCTGCTTGGAACATGGAGTGGAGCGGGCCGGCTAGGTGCTGGCGATGCTGACTCTGAGTTTTTCACCCAGACTGTAACCTTCAAAGCCAATGGACTGCCCTATTTGCAATACACAGCTGAGTCGTGGTTAACAGATGAAGCGGGTACTGTTTTGCGGCCACTTTCCGTGGAAACAGGGTTTTGGCAGCTTGACCGAAAATTAAACGACTCCGACGGCGGCCCCGGCCTGATACCTGCGGAGATAGTGCCTGCGCTTCGAACAGCGGATGATGTTGAGGCCCTCCGCAATGCTGATGGTGGGTTCAACATCATGGCCAATATTGTGCACCCCGGTGGCATCTCGGAGCTGTACTACGGCACCATTGAGGGTCCCCAGATTCAGCTTTCAACCGATGCTGTCATGCGCGGAGCCGGAGCTAAGGACTACACGGCGGCGACCCGTATTTTTGGTCTCGTTAACAGCGACTTGTACTGGCGTTGGGACGTTGCCGCCCAGGGTAAGGCTCTTGCCGCTCACGCCTCCGCCGCCTTGCACAAAGTTACTTTGTAATTTCATAGCCCCACGCCGGCCGCATTGTGCCGTTGCTGATTACGGAGCAGTTTTGGTCCTATTTACAATGGTCCGGCCTGGCCAATTATTGCACCGGATGGGTTTTGTGAAAGTGCCGGAATAGGCCATCAAGAGAAGGCGTTAGAGAGTATATGAGCTATTTAAGTCCGTTGTTGAACCGTGCCGGTGCC
This sequence comes from Arthrobacter antibioticus, assembly GCF_030063205.1. Taxonomy (GTDB): domain Bacteria; phylum Actinomycetota; class Actinomycetes; order Actinomycetales; family Micrococcaceae; genus Specibacter. The sequence continues at coordinate 494,158 of NZ_JASISQ010000002.1, forward strand.
GTGCAAGCGGGCGGCCAAGACGCTGGCGTAGCTTCCCACTACGGTGAACCCAACCGTGAACAGCGCCTGTTGGCGGGGTATCTGGGGAAGCCGGGAACCGCCGTCGTAGATCTTTCCCACCGTGGTGTGGTTACTGTGACCGGCCCCGACAGGCTTAGTTGGCTCAACACGCTTTCATCCCAGGCGCTGACAAATTTGGCGCCCGGAATAGGCACTGAACTGCTCCTGCTTACTGTCCAGGGCCGCATTGAATTTGATGCCCGTGTTGTGGATGACGGTGAATGCACCTGGTTGATTGTGGAAACCGATGAGGCAGCACCGTTGGCGCAGTGGTTGAACTCCATGAAGTTCATGTTGCGGGTAGAGGTTGCCGATGCCTCGAGAAGCTGGGCAGTGGTTGGTTCTGTTGCAGAAGTTCCCGAATGGGGCAATTATGTGGCGTGGGTTGATCCGTGGCCGCATGTTGGTGCCGGTGGGTACAGTTATGCAGCCGTTGCTGCGGAAGAGCATCCCGGACTAGAGCGGCCTTGGCGCGAGTACTTGATTCCGGCTACTGAATTGGTGGATGCTGTGGGGCAGCGTCCGTTGGCTGGTGTGTGGGCAGCTGAAGCGCTCCGAGTGGCTGCTTGGCGTCCACGCCGAGGCGCGGAAACGGACGAGAAAACAATTCCGCACGAACTGGACCTGCTGCGTACCGCCGTGCACATGGACAAAGGATGTTACAAGGGCCAGGAATCGGTTGCGCGTGTGCACAATTTGGGGCGGCCGCCGCGCAGACTCGTGTTTCTCCAGCTCGATGGCTCCCTTCACACCCTGCCGGCCGCCGGGAGCGAGGTTTCCTTCGAGGAACGTGTGGTGGGCACTGTAACTTCCAGTGCCCAGCACTTTGAGATGGGGCCTATTGCGCTTGCGCTGATCAAACGCTCCGTTGATCCGCAGGCAGTGTTGAGTGTAACCGACGACGGTGAGGTCTACCCCGCCAGTCAAGAGGTCATTGTTGCCCCGCAAGCAGGTCAAGTCGTAGGCCGGGCCACCGGGTTCCTTCGTCCACCTCGGTAACAGCGTTGGGGCTGTTGATGCGTAGGTTTGTGTCTCACTATTCCGCGTGGAATACTTCGTGTGGAATAGATAGGTAATCAGACAGATTCTGCCAATAACATCCTGCGAATAACTCGCTGAGATACCTATCAGAAGGGTTACAAGTGCGACAACAGCTTTCACCTCTTGCCATGGCTATTCTGGGCCTGCTCGTTGAGCGGGCTATGCATCCTTATGAGATGTATCAATTGCTGGTGCAACGCCACGAAGACCGGATACTCAAGGTCAGACCCGGAACGCTTTACCATGCGATGGGCAGGCTGGCGGCGGCTGAACTGGTTGAAACGGTGGGAACTGATCGTGACGGTAACCGTCCGGAACGGACAACCTACGCAATTCTGGCGGCTGGCCGAGAGCAGTTGACCATTGAACTGTGTCAACTGCTCTCGCAACCTGTCAAAGAATACCCTCGCTTTCCACAGGCACTTTCCGAAGCGCACAATCTGCCGGCAGCCAGCGCTATTGAACTTTTAGGGCAACGCACCGTGGCACTTGAAGAGGAAGTGGCTACCTTGGAATCTCAGACTTCAGTGGCACGTGCACGGGAAGTGCCGGAGCAGTATTGGATCAATGTGGACTATCAACAACATCAGTTGCGGTCCGAGCTCGACTGGATCCACAAACTGCGCGCCAATATCCGCAACGGCTCACTTCCCTGGGGGATCGGCACCAAATAAGACATTGAAATAAGCAATAAACAAGAGTTCTAACACTAAGGATCAACCCATGGAAATCGTGGCAAAACCGTGGCCCGCGTTATGGGCACTCGTTCTAGGTTTCTTTATGATCCTGGTCGATTCAACCATCGTTTCGGTGGCCAACCCTAAGATCATGGAGGGCCTGAATACCGACATAAACTCGGTGATTTGGGTGACTAGCGCCTATCTTTTGGCCTACGCCGTTCCGCTGCTTGTATCTGGGCGGCTGGGTGATAAATACGGTCCGAAGAATCTCTACCTTGTGGGCCTGACGGTCTTTACTCTGGCTTCTTTGTGGTGCGGTTTTTCTGGGGATATTTCTACACTTATTCTTGCTCGCGTTGCCCAGGGCCTGGGCGCTGCCATGATGACTCCTCAGACAATGGCCGTCATCACCCGCATCTTTGCTCCAGACAAGCGCGGCCCCGCAATGGGCCTCTGGGGTGCCACTGCTGGTGTTGCCATGCTGGTTGGACCTATTCTTGGTGGTGTTCTGGTCGACAGTCTGGGCTGGGAATGGATCTTCTTTGTCAACGTGCCCGTTGGGGTCGTTGCTTTTGTCATGGCATGGCGTCTGGTGCCAACGCTGAAAACGCACGACCACAAATTTGATCTGCTGGGTGTTCTGCTCAGTTCTGTGGGCTTGCTATTGCTAGTTTTTGGCATCCAAGAAGGGGCCACCTATGACTGGGGCACCATCGCGGGCCCGTTGAGCGTATGGGGACTAATTATTGCTGGGGTTCTGTTCCTCATCGCCTTCGTCTGGTGGCAGGCGATCAATAAGGGCGAACCACTGGTACCGCTGCATTTGTTCAAGGTGCGGAACTTTTCACTGGCCAATATAGCTATTACAACCATGGGCTTCAGCATCACAGCCATGAGCCTGCCGTTGTTCTTCTACTACCAGCTGGTGCGTGGAATGACACCCACCCAATCTGCGCTCATGATGGTCCCCATGGCGTTGTTCTCAGGCATTTTGGCCCCCTTTGTGGGCAAGCTCGTTGACGCGGTCAACCCGCGCTACGTGGCCTTCACAGGTTTCATTCTCATGTCAGTGTCCTTGGCGTGGACCGCTGCGCTGATGAGCCCCGAAACACCCATTTGGCTCTTTCTTCTCCCAAGCGGGCTACTCGGCATCGCCAGCTCCGGAATTTGGGCACCACTATCCACGACAGCAACCCGTAATCTGCGCCCGAACGAGGCCGGAGCAGGTGCCGGGGTATACAACACCACGCGGCAGATTGGTTCAGTCTTGGGCAGTGCGGCCATTGCAGCCCTGATCTCGGCCCGGTTGGCGGCAGAAATGCCGGCGGGAGCGGCGGGCGGGGCAACGGGAGTATCCGGGCAACTGCCGGAATTCTTGCAGGCAGGGTTCTCCACAGCGATGGCCCAGTCAACGCTGCTCCCTGCAGCAGCAGTGATTTTGGGTGCGGCGATGGCTATTATGTTCGCTAAACCGCGTGATGTATCTGCCATCTACGCCGAGTTTAGTGACTCTGTAGATGCACCTGAGTCTGTAACCCGGCAACGCTAAGTCCCAACGATGTCGCCAAGGCGTGGGCGCCGGCGTTGTTCACGTCTGCCCGCCACTGCACAATGAGCCCGGCCGACAGCGCTTCGTGGGCCGCAATGCTTGTGGCCAAGGCGCCAACTCCTTGGCGGCGAAACTCAGGTGCCACCAAAGTTCCCAACTGTGCCAGCAGGCCCTGATACTCGCCATAGGCGCTACAGGCAAGGGGTCCGGCGTCGGGGGTGCCTGTCTGCATCACAGTGAACTTATTTGCCCGTGTTGCCAGCGCAACGTCATTGACATCGTCAGGGGGACACAAGGATTCCAACTCCATAGCCTGCTCCGGGGCTGTGGAAACGTGAACCGTTCCTTCGGGTTGGTGCAGCTCCAGATCGTCCGCGTAGTACAGCGCCTGCGTGCCCATGCCCCGACCGCCGTCGGCCCTGGTCAGACGCAGCATAGTACTGTGATCGCTGAGTTCGTCGTCATCAAAGGCATCTGCGGCACTCAGAAGATGGACAGGTCCGGTGAGGATTGATCTGTCCCACAACCTGATAAAGGTCAGTGTCTGTGACGGCACCGGATGAATGATCCGCGCATTTCCAGTGTCGGCTAAGAGTGAATCTGCGGGTAGTCCCAGACCGCGCTCCCACGCCAAAAAAACGATGGGCGCGGAGGAAATCTCGAATGTCATGGTTTAAACGTTAGCGCCCTGGCGCACTTGTGTGTGCCAGGGCGCTCAAAGCAAGAAGATCCAGTGACTGTTAGCCGAACAAAATTGCGGCCTCGTCGTAACGATGCTGGGGAACGGTTTTCAAGTTCCCAAGAGCTGCCTCGAAGGGCACATGCTCAATCTCGGTACCCTTGAGCGAGACCATGGTTCCCCAGCGTTCCTCCACCACGGAGTCAACTGCGGCCATGCCCAGACGTGTGGCGAGCACGCGGTCAAAACTCGAAGGCACGCCGCCGCGCTGAATGTGGCCAAGAATGGTTGCTCGGGTTTCGATCCCAGTGCGTGCCTCGATTTCCGGGGCCAACTGCTCGCTGATGCCACCCAGGCGTGGACGGCCAAAAGTATCCAAGCCGCGCTCTGAATGAGCTGAATCCTGGTGGTCTGGGACGAATCCTTCAGCCACAACCACCAGTGGTGCACGGCCGCGGTCGTGGGCTTCATTCACCCAAGCGATGATCTGGTCCATGCTGGTGTTCTGCTCCGGGATCAGGACAGCGTGGGCGCCGGTGGCCATGCCGGCATGCAATGCGATCCATCCAACGTGGCGGCCCATAACCTCGGCGATCATGCACCGGTGGTGCGATTCGCCGGTGGTGCGCAGCCGGTCGATGGCCTCGGTTGCGATCTGCACTGCCGTATCAAAACCAAAGGTGTAATCGGTGGCGTCAAGGTCGTTGTCAACGGTTTTGGGAACACCCACGATTTTCAGGCCGGCATCCGTGAGCCTGCGCGCCGCCGCAAGTGTTCCTTCGCCGCCAATGGCAATGATTGCATCTATCCCTAGGCGGTCCATGTTGGCTTTGATGACTTCCGGGCCACCATTACCTTCAAACGGGTTGGTCCGTGAGGTGCCCAAAATGGTGCCGCCCTGCTTGGAGATACCACGCACCATCTGGCGTGGCAGGTCCATGATGTCGCTCTCGACCACTCCGCGCCAGCCATCACGAAAACCAACAAACTCGTGTCCGTGAACTTTGATGCCTTTGAGGACAATGCCGCGTATTACCGCATTCAGGCCAGGGCAGTCTCCGCCGCTGGTGAGAATTCCAATCTTCATGTGTATTTAGATCCTTAGAGGGTGGGTCAATGGATGGTTGAGCGCACCATTGAGCTCCTCTGTAGATCAGTCTAGACGTTCATGTGATCTCGGCAACTCCATGACCGGTCCGTGGACCCACTTCCGGACTACAGCTATTTCTTGCGCAGAAGCTTCACCGAGCCACCGGCAACCATGGCCACACCGGCCCCCAGCAGCAGCCACATTGATGTTTGCCCAGCGTCTAAAAAGATGCCAGCTTGCCTGGTGAGGATGATGAGGGTTCCCAGGACAAGGACGACGGCGCCCCACACCAGGGTGCCCACCCGCACCGGGTGCCGGGCCGGGTCACCAGGTGTATCCAGATGATCTGTGGGATTTTCCATGATGTGCTCCGTTGTGTTAGGGGGTGCCATGTTCGCGGCGGCTGGGTTTGTAGCGGCTGGGTTTGTAGTAGCTGGGAGGGTGGTGGCGCCCGGAGTTATCATTGGCCGACCACCGGAATCACCTTGATGTTGCTGGCCACACCCTGAAGGGTGATGACGAGCCCATTGCCTGTGACGCCCGGGTTAACTTCGGTGCTCAGGTCCTGTGTCAGGGTGGCGCCGTCGTTCATGCCGTCAATTGACAGTGAAGCCGCAACCAATTCGCTCTTGATAGTCACGGGCACGCTGGTGGGAACCTTGATGGTGATCCGTGCGGCGGCGGTCTCTAGCGGAATCAGGACATCGCTGCTTAGGGACGCTGCGCCGTCGAGCCGGGTAAGGTCAATGGTTGAATTACCCAACACCACAGTCTGTCCAGCTTCCGCGGCCTCAATGCTGGTTGGTGACCAGCTCACGTTATTCAGGGCTGTGAATTCCCCTGAATGAGGGGGGATGCTCAGCAAGCTGGCAAGCACTAGCATCACGATGGCGAAGGAGCCCACGCCGCCTGCTGTGCGGCCCATGGCGCCGGCCCCTACGATGGCCAGGCCCGCTGTTATGGCGGCGGCTGCGGCTGCTGTGGCCACCTGGTAGCCGTTGAGATCTATGATGTTGGTGGCATTCAAGATCAGCACTATGGAGCCAACCACCACCGCCAGGCCCAGAGACAAAAGAGTCGCCGCAGCGCCGAGGTGCGGTGTGGTCTTTACCGGGTGCTTAACGTACATCCGTGGATCGAAGGTGACGGGTTGCTGGGGCGCGTACTGCTGTTGTGGGGCTGCGAAGGAACCGGGCGCTGCAGCTGGGAAGTACGGGGCGCTCTGGTAAGGCTGGCTTCTGACTCCGGTATTTTGCTGACCAGGCAAGGGATGCTGACCAGGCAAGGGATATGGGGACTTGGTCTCCGTGGGCTTGTGACGGTTCACCGCCCAATAGATAACACCGGCGACTGCGGCAATCCAGAACAACGGCCACGGGAACCAGGAGTCATAGCCGTCGAAGAGGAAACCCTGACCGGGACCAGCGAAACCTAAGACCGTGAGCAGAGCCGCCCCTGTCATCCCTGTTGACCAGTGACCACGGCTCACCTGCTCAACGTGGATGCGGCCGTCGGGTTCGGGCAACAAGGCCCAGGCAACACCGTAAGCCAACAGACCTACGCCAAAAAAGAGCGTCAGGACAACCGTCAAGCCGCGCACTATGACGGGATCGATGCCCCATTTATTGGCCAGGCCGCTGCACACCCCGCCTACCCAACGGTTGCTGCCACGCTGCACACCTAAACCACGCAGCCACTGGAAAAACTTTGCCGAACTGGCTGGCTCGGGGGTGGGAAGCGGCGGCGGTTCTGGCGTGTTCTGCTCTGGTGTGTTCTGCTCTGGTGTGTTCTGCTCTGGGGTGTCCTGTGGAATGTTCATAGTTCAATGGTCTCTAAATGATAGGGCTCTGAACATCGGGGCTCACCCTGAAAGAACCCTGAATGAGCCCTCAATAGTCTTAGGTGCAGGCCGGGGCGTGCTTGGATTGAACCATGAGCGCAAAGATGTACCGCTCCCAAGAGCGAATCATCGCCGGGGTCTGCGGTGGACTGGCCGAGCACCTTGGCATCAAGGTGCGGCTTCTACGCGTCATCTTGATTGGCACAAGCTTTTTCTTTGGTGCCGGGTTGGTGTTTTATGTATGGCTATGGCTTTTGGTGCCCATGGCCGGCGATCAGGCAGAGGCGGAAAGCCCCTTGCTTGATCGGGACGGCAATCCCCGGCTAAAACTGTTCCGTCCCGCCCCGGAACCGTCAACGATGGGGGAAAAGCAAAGCGGGAACAGCAATAGCGAACGCCAAAAATTTGCGCTTGGTTTCAAAGACGTGCTCATTGGCGGCGGACTTGTTATCGCCGCCCTTGCCGTCTTCGGTCAACAGGCAGGGTGGAACCTGCAGCTGGGAACCTTGATTCCATTGCTCATCATTGCCCTGGGCGCTGTTTTGGCCTGGATGCAACTGGATAACACCAGACGGGTGGGGCTGCTCAACGCCGCAAAAATGGACACCCCCATGGCTTTGCTGCGTTTAGGTGGTGGCATTGTCCTTGTCATTGCCGGTGTAATTGTCATTGTGGCAGGATCGGGTTCCTGGCAGCTGGTGTGGTCCTCCGTGGTGGCCTCACTCGCTGTGCTTGCCGGTGTGGGGCTCGTCCTTGCCCCGTGGGCGCTGAAGTTCTGGAGGGAGTTCCAAAACGAAAGGGCCGGGCGCATCCGGGAAACCGAACGGGCTGAAATCGCCGCGCACCTCCACGACTCTGTCCTGCAAACCCTGGCTTTGATCCAAAAGAGAGCCCATTCCGCCGCTGATGTGACCCGGCTGGCCCGGGCTCAAGAACGTGAATTGCGGGAGTGGATCTATCAGGACAATGCGCACAGTTCAGGTGCCCTCGTCGAGCGGGTTAAAGCAGTTTGTGCTGAAGCGGAAGACCTCTACGGGCAGGCCGTTGAAGTGGTCGCCGTGGGGGATGCTGAGCTGACCGAACATGGGAACGCGCTTGTCCAAGCCGTGCGTGAGGCCGTGCTGAATGGTGTGCGGCACGGTGGAACAACTGTTTCGGTTTATGTTGAAGCCGGGGTCAGAGGTGTGGATGTTTTTATTAAGGACCGCGGCCCCGGCTTTGATATCAGTGCCGTACCGTCAGACAGGCTGGGAGTCCGGGAGTCCGTCGTCGGGCGGATGCAACGCAACGGTGGTACGGCTGAGATCATTAGTTCAGCTGAGGGCACCGAGGTGCGACTGCACCTGCCCATCGGAACACCCGTCACCGAGGACACTAAATGACATTGCTTCCAACACCCGTCCGGGTAGTGATCGTGGATGATCACGCCATTTTCCGGTCCGGGCTCAAGGCCGATCTTGCCCAAGACATAGCGGTTGTGGCAGAAGCAGCCACAGTTGAAGAAGCCATTGCTGCCGTGAATACACAGCAACCCGACGTGGTCCTCCTTGACGTACACCTGCCAGGCGGGCGGGGACAAGGCGGGCGGGAAGTCATCGCAGGGTGTGCGTCTTTGCTGGCAACAACGAAATTTTTGGCCTTAAGTGTCTCCGACTCGGCCGAAGATGTTGTTTCGGTGATCCGGGCCGGGGCACGTGGCTATGTTACGAAGTCAATCTCCGGGGAAGCGATCTCGGACGCAGTTCGTCGTGTGGCAGGCGGAGACGCAGTATTTTCACCCAGGCTGGCCGGTTTTGTGCTGGATGCCTTTGGTACGGCCGAGGTAGCGGTAGAGGATGAGTTGGATAGGCTCTCGGCCCGCGAACTTGAGGTCATGCGGCTGATTGCGCGCGGCTATTCGTACAAGGAAGTGGCGAAGGCGCTGTTTATTGCGATCAAGACAGTGGAAACTCACGTTTCGGCAGTTCTGCGTAAGTTGCAGCTGTCTTCACGCCACGAATTAACGCGTTGGGCCGCAGACCGGCGGCTCCTGTAGCCTCAACCGCCACTTCCCCGCACCATTGCTCGCGAATAGTGCGCCACAATGCCTGTGGCGCACTATTCGCGTCAAACCGTGCGCAGAAGTGGCGGGATTAGCCCAAGAACTCCTGCAAACGTGCAATGCCGACTGCCAGGTCGTCGTCGCCCAAGGCATAGGAGAGGCGCAGGAAGCCGCTGGGCCCAAACGCCTCGCCCGGAACTACTGCAACTTCAACTTTGTCCAGGATCAACGTGGCCAGCTCGGCGGAGGTTGCGGGGCGGATTCCACCAATTTCACGGCCCAGCAGACCGCGAACGTCGGCGTAGGCGTAGAAAGCGCCATGTGGGGTGGGGCACTTCACGCCGTCAATCGCATTCAGCCCGGCAACCATGGCCTTGCGGCGGCGGTCAAAGGCTACCTTCATCTCATCCACGGCCGTCAGCGGGCCCGAAACTGCGGCGAGAGCGGCCATCTGGGACACATTAGCCACATTCGAGGTGGCGTGGGACTGCATGTTGGTGGCCGCTTTGGCAACATCAAGGGGCGCGATCATCCAGCCTACGCGCCACCCTGTCATGGCATAAGTTTTAGCCACACCATTGAGTATCACCACACGGTCACCCAGTTCAGGGACTGCCGTGGCAATGGAGGTGAAGGGCACACCGTCGTAGGTCAGGTGCTCATAGATTTCATCCGTGATGACCCAAAGCCCTTTCGATGCGGCCCACAAACCAATTTCACGCGTTTGTTCGGGGGAGTACACAGCGCCTGTGGGGTTGGAAGGGGAAACAAACAGCAGCACCTTAGTGCGGGGCGTCAGAGCGGCTTCCAACTGCTCGATGCTCACAAGGTAACCCTGCTCGGGGCCAGCAAAAACCTCAACCGGAACACCGCCAGCCAAGCGGATGGCCTCTGGATAAGTAGTCCAGAACGGGGAGGGAACTATAACTTCATCGCCCGGATCCAGAAGAGTCGCAAAGGACTCGTACACAGCTTGTTTGCCACCGTTGGTGACAACGACCTGGGCGGGGTCAACTTCATAGTTTGAATCCCGCAACGTCTTAGCAGCAATGGCGCTACGCAGCTCCGGCAGTCCAGCCGCAGGGGAGTAGCGATGGAACTTCGGTTGGCGGGCTGCGGCAATGGCTGCCTCAACAATGTAATCAGGGGTGGGGAAATCAGGCTCACCAGCTCCAAAGCCAATGACGGGACGCCCGGCGGCCTTCAAGGCCTTGGCTTTGGCGTCCACAGCCAGTGTGGCGGATTCGGCAATGGCGGCGATCCTTGCGGAAATACGGCGCCCGGAGGCTTGCTCGGCTGTCAGTTCGGCAGACATCAGGATTCTTTCTTTGGCAGGGAGCTTCAAAATCTAAACTTCGTCATGACCCACTTTAGGCGCATACGGTTTTATGCGCCTACTGTGTCCGGTTCGACGTACGCCCATAAGGATGCGTAGAATGGGTAACCGGTGTTCAAGCACGATGATGGTTCACGCCTTGAAGTCGGTCTCCAGCTCTGTTTTGGAAGCACGACTTTAAGACTGTAGATTATTCATGGTTCTTAGCATCAAGTAAGGATCTTCAACCGCTTGAGACTTCGGTCGCTTGTGGGTGGTTTCCAAAGGGTAGTGGCGCAATTGGTAGCGCAGCGGTCTCCAAAACCGCAGGTTGCAGGTTCGAGTCCTGTCTGCCCTGCGCATAGGCACAAAAGTTTTATTGCATGGAATTTGTGTAGTAAACCACCGTGTCTGGGCGAATGATTTGCACATCGCACGGTCCGAACGAACGGGTCTGCGGGCATTCCAACAAATGATGAGTGAGGCACTGGTGACCGAAACTGCGGCAAGCAGCTCCAAGGGCCCTGCCAAGAAGGCGACAAAGCCCGGCAAGCCCGGATTTTTTGCCCGAATAGCTATCTTTATGCGCCAAGTCATTGGCGAGTTGAAGAAAGTTGTGACCCCCACTCGAAAAGAGTTGATCAACATGACAGCTGTTGTGTTGGTATTCGTGGTAATCGTGATGGGTATTGTTACCGTCCTGGATCTGGGTTTCGGCAGGGCCGTGCTCTGGATCTTTGGTGGAAACGTAAACATCGAGCAGTAAGACGCTCACCGTGGCCGACCTCGCTGAACACTTTGGCATGGGGTCGGTTTGAGCCATTTAAGAACCGCACAAGGAAAGCAGGAAATTCGTGTCTGAGCTGGAGCCCGAGGCAACAAACAGTGAGCAGGACCAGGACACTGTGGTTGCTGATGCTGCCATCAGTGCCGACCTTTCTGCGCCCGCGGACGACGTCGAAACCGACGAAGCCCCCGAGGTAACCGACGCTGTGGCCACCGACGCTGTGGCTGGCGATGAGGAAGACGCTGAATCAACGGCAGAGACCGTTGATGAAGCCGCCGAGCCCGAAGTTGACCCGGCAGAAGAGTTCAAGGCCAAACTGCGCCGCCAAGAGGGCGACTGGTACGTCATCCATTCCTACGCCGGTTATGAAAACCGCGTCAAGGTAAACCTTGAATCACGCAGCCTGTCGCTGAACATGGAAGATTACATCTTCGAAATTCAGGTCCCCATGGAAGAAGTCGTGGAGATCAAGAACGCCCAGCGTAAAGTTGTTAGCCGCGTACGAATCCCGGGCTACGTTTTGGTACGTATGGAACTGACAGATGCCTCGTGGGGGGTTGTGCGCCACACTCCCGGAGTCACAGGATTCGTTGGTAACGCTCACAACCCTGTCCCGCTGCGTCTTGATGAAGTTTTCTCCATGCTGGCTCCCATCTTTGAGGAGCAGCAGGCTGAAGAGAGCGGCGTTCCGTTGCGTCACGATCCCGTCGACGCCGTCATCGACTTTGAAGTTGGCGAAGCAGTCATCGTCAAGGACGGTCCTTTCGAGGGCTTGTCGGCTTCGATCTCCGAGATCAAACCCGAAGCGCAGCAGCTTGTTGTGCTGGTTTCGATCTTTGAGCGTGAAACACCCGTCACGCTTGCATTCAACCAGGTCACCAAGATCTAGTTACCCACAATTTTCGTTTCCTTTAGAACTTGCTTAGTCCTCAAGGAAACGTTCGGCCGGACGCCATTCGGCCACCCACCTTGGACGCGCTCCGTCGTCCTTGGAAGATATTGAGAGAAGGACCCTACATTGGCTCCCAAGAAGAAGGTCACCGGCCTTATCAAGCTGCAGATCCAGGCAGGCGCCGCTAACCCGGCACCGCCCATCGGACCCGCGCTTGGTCAGCACGGCGTCAACATCATGGAATTCTGCAAGGCGTACAACGCTGCAACAGAATCCCAGCGCGGAAACGTAGTCCCCGTTGAAATTACGGTTTACGAAGACCGTTCATTCACATTCATCACCAAGACCCCGCCGGCTGCAGAGCTCATCAAAAAGGCTGCAGGCGTCGCCAAGGGTTCAGCTACCCCGCACACCGTCAAGGTTGCCCAGCTGACCAAGGCACAGGTCAACGAGATCGCCACCCAGAAGATGGTTGACCTCAACGCAACAAGCGTTGAAGGTGCAGAGAAAATCATCGCCGGTACCGCTCGTTCCATGGGTATCACCGTCGAGGCCTAAGTCTTTTTGACTTTCGCCTTACGCCCGTTTGGGCACATCTAAACATTAAGAACGACGCCGTACACCTCACCTTTGGTGGGTAGCGGCGGACGTAGTGGCAGGGCCCGCGCGGTCCTAACGACCACAACTGCACAAGGAGAATCGCAGCATGGCAAAGCGCAGTAAAGCATATGAGGCAGCTCAGGCGAAGATCGATGTGGACAACACATACGCACCCTTCGACGCCATCAAGCTCGCCAAGGAAACAAACCCGTCCAAGTTCGACGCCACCGTTGAGGTTGCCTTCCGTTTGGGTGTAGACCCTCGTAAGGCCGACCAGATGATCCGTGGCACAGTAAACCTGCCTCACGGTACCGGTAAGACTGCCCGCGTTCTGGTTTTCGCAACAGGTGAGCGTGCCGAAGCTGCTATCGCAGCCGGCGCCGACTTTGTTGGCACCGATGACTTGATCGAAAAGATCCAGGGCGGCTGGACCGACTTCGACGCAGCCGTAGCCACACCTGACCTCATGGGTAAGGTTGGCCGTTTGGGTAAGGTTCTGGGGCCTCGTAACCTCATGCCTAACCCCAAGACAGGTACCGTCACCAACGACGTCGCCAAGGCTGTCAATGACATCAAGGGTGGAAAGATCGACTTCCGCGTCGACAAGCACTCCAACCTGCACTTCATCATCGGCAAGGTTTCCTTCGACGCCGTAAAGTTGGGCGAGAACTACGCAGCAGCTCTGGAAGAGGTGCTTCGTTTGAAGCCTTCAGCTTCCAAGGGCCGTTACTTGCAGAAGGCCACTGTCTCAACGACCTTCGGCCCTGGCATTCCCGTGGATCCCCAGGCCACCAAGGTGGTTATTGAGGACTAGTCCTTGAGCTTTGTAGAAAGGGGACTGACACAGTGTTTCACTGTGTCAGTCCCCTTTCTTTTTCGTATGTTCAACGGTGTCGGTAGACTTCCATGGCAAGAGACGCCCTAGGGTGAAGCAGTGCCGAGGCGCCCTGCACGAATGAGAAATACGGGGAAAAAGTCATGACAGAAACGACCATTGAGCAATTGCGGATTCCGGAATCACTTGACGGGGCGCCCGCCTCAGATTTCCTGCAGGCCGTTGAAGTTTCGCGTCAAGTTCGGGTTCACACGTGGGGTAATGATGAACTGGCATATACGGCGGAGGAGCTCTTCGCCCAATGTCACGATCCTTACGAGTGGTACGTGGTTCTTGTGGCCCGCAACGCCAGTGAGATCGTTGGCCGTGTGGGCATAGCCATGCCACTGGCAGACAACACGGATTTGGCTCATGTCACCCTAGATGTACTCCCATCCGCCGAAGGCGTCGGTCTGGGCCGGAAGTTACTGGAGGCCGCTGAGCTGTTTGTGAGGGGAGAGAGCCGCAAGATCGTCATGGTGGAGACAAACCATCCGGCGGCCGCCCTCGGTGAAGGCACAAAGGATCCGATTCCTGCTACCCATGGCGGTGCTTCTTTGCCATTGAGCAGCAGGGAAGCCAGGTTTGCCTACAGCGCAGGTTACGATCTTGATCAGGTTGAGGACTTCAGTGTCTGTCCGTTGCCGCTACCGCATGCACTGGTGAGTGAACTGCGCAAAAAAGCTGTTGCCACGCACCAGTCCTCGTACGCGGTGCATCAGTGGGTGGACCGCTGTCCAGAAGAGTGGGCACAGGAGTTCGTTCGTTTGGAGCAAGGTCCTGCTCCTACAGTTGACGCTGGCCAAGCTCAATTGGATGTGGCAAAGATGCGGGTGGCAGAGGAATTGTCCTCCGCCACTAAGCGGCGCACATTGGTTAGTGCGGCAGAGTGTCTGGCAACCGGAAGCCTGGTGGGATTCACTTCCATTTCACTGCTGGGGCACCGCAACGACGTCGCTTTTCAGGATGACACGATTGTAGAAAAAGCACACAAGGGAAAGGATGTGGCATTGGCGATGAAGGTGGCGAACATGGAAATGCTCTCACGGCAGTTTCCTTCGACCAAGACCATCTACACCTGGAATTCCCCCGGGGATTCTTCGATACTCTCAGTTAATGCACAGTTGGGTTTTGCCAACGCCGGCGCAACAGGACAGTGGCGCAAAGACCTCAACAACATGCAGTAACACTTGAGAGTGTGACGGCGCGGACCGGATTTGGAATCCGTACTATATCTGCGCTAATCTTAAGTAACCAAAGACCGTCGGTCGATGGCAATCACCCCCAGCCACGCGATGCAGCATGCATCTAGTGCGTTGGAAGCGGGTTGGTTGACATTCGAAAGTCCTACATATGGACGGCCAACGCAGGTGCACAAAGCTTATGAGCAGTGTTGAACCGGAGTAATGTCCGTTGATCCACAGCGAAAAACGCCCCGTACATCTGTGCGGGGCGTTTTTGTTTATCCGTTGCCAGCTTGCTGGCGATGGAAGGGGCTGGAAAGACTGACACTAATTCCCGGAAGGAGGGTTATGGCAACGCCAACTAAGGTGGCTGCAGTTGCAGAAATCACAAAAGATTTCAATGATTCAACTGCCGCAGTCCTAACCGAATACCGTGGGCTCACAGTAGCTCAGCTCAAGGAGCTGCGCGTTTCTCTCGGCCAGGACACCAAGTTCTCGGTTGTAAAGAACACCCTGACAGCCATTGCGGCCAAGGAAGCTGGTGTAGACGCTTTCGAGGGTCAGCTCAGCGGTCCCACCGCCATTGCTTTCATCAAGGGTGACGCTGTTGCTGCAGCAAAGAGCCTCACGGATTTTGCAAAAGTTAACAAGCAGCTGGTCATTAAGACCGGCTTCTTCGAGGGCAAGGCTCTCGACGCCGCTGGACTCGTGGCACTGGCTGCCCTTGAGTCTCGCGAACTGCAGCTGGCTAAGGTCGCCGGCATCCTCAAGGCTCCGATGGCTGCCGCTGCGCGTACGCTTGAAGCTTTGCGTTTGAAGCTCGCAGATGGCGCTCCGGCGCAGGAAGCACCTGTCGCTGAAGAAGCTCCGGCTGCTGAAGCGCCCGCTGCTGAAGAAGCTCCGGCTGCTGAAGCGCAGACAACCGAGGCTTAGCCCCCAGCCTGCTCCTCCTTGATGCCCGCTAACGTGTCATCGCGGGAGATGCGGGCGCCTGAGCTAACAGTGGCTCATTAGTTTTTCCCTAACTCCACGAGGACTTAGGTTTTAGATTTGGTCCGCACTGGGCCAGTAAACAGAAGGAGCGCCACCCATGGCTAAGCTCACCAACGACGAGCTCATTGCAGCTTTCAAGGAACTGACCATCATCGAGCTCTCCGAGTTCGTCAAGCTCTTCGAAGAGACCTTTGAAGTTACCGCTGCTGCTGTTGCAGTTGCAGGCCCCGCCGGCGGCGGCGCTGGCGAAGAAGAAGCAGAGCAGACTGAATTCGATGTCATCCTCGAAGCAGCCGGCGATAAGAAGATTGCTGTTATCAAGGAAGTTCGCTCCATCACTTCATTGGGTCTGAAGGAAGCCAAGGAGGTCGTTGATTCGGCTCCCAAGGCTGTTCTGGAAGGCGTCACCAAGGAAGCTGCAGAGAAGGCCAAGGAAGCTCTCGAAGCTGCCGGCGCCACGGTTACCCTCAAGTAATCACCTCAGCACTTCACAAAAATGCCCCGCACCAGTTGGTGCGGGGCATTTTTATTTCTGGACGCAGGCTCCGTGTTCAGGTAAACACAGCTCAGCTAAACGCACTTCAGCGGTGGTGCTGTTAGGCGTCGCGGAATAAGAGCAGGGCCTCGCCCTGGCCGCCACCGCCGCACAGGGAAACCGCTGCCTTACCGGAGCCTCGACGACTGAGTTCAAGGGCGGCATGGAGCGCCAAGCGGGCTCCTGAGGCCCCGATCGGGTGCCCTAGGGCAATGGCGCCGCCATGGATGTTGCACTTCGCCAGTGGCAGGTCCAAGTCTCGCAACGATTGGACAGCCACGGAACCAAATGCCTCATTGATTTCAATGAAGTCGAGTTCGTTGACATCCCAGCCAGCCGTTTGTAGTGCGGTAGATATGGCGTTTGAAGGCTGGGAATGCAGCGAGTTGTCAGGTCCGGCCACTTGCCCGGGTGCCCCCACCACGGCTAACCAAGCCAGGCCGTGTTCCTCAGCGTAGCTACGGGAGCAAAGCACAAGGGCGCTGGCGCCATCGGACAAGGGGGAGGAGTTACCTGCCGTGATGGCTCCGTCAGCAGTAAAGGCGGGACGCAGTCCGGCAAGCGTATCTACACTTGTCTGGGGTCGGATGCCTTCATCGTGACTTAGTATGAGAGGTTCGCCCTTACGCTGTGGAACCGTGAGTGGAACAATCTCCGCGTCAAAAATTCCTGACTCTGCTGCCGCCGCTGCCCGCTGGTGCGAGGCTGCCGCGACTTCATCCTGGGCCGTGCGGGAGATATTCAATCGTAGATTGCCGCGCTCGGTTGACAAGCCCATTGAGTCGTCGTCAAAAGCATCGGTCAGTCCGTCATGCGCCGCTACATCAAGAGCCTGAATGGCACCGTACGTCCAGCCCTGCCGTGATCCGGGCAACATGTGTGGGGCGCGTGTCATTGATTCCTGACCGCCGGCCACCACGACGCTTGCTTCGCCGCTACGGATCAAACGTGCGGCGTCAATCACAGCCGTCAGTCCTGACAGGCACACCTTGTTGATTGTCACAGCGGGTACGTTCCAGCCGACTCCTGCACCAACAGAGCTTTGCCTGGCTGGGTTTTGTCCGGCACCCGCCTGCAGCACCTGGCCCATGATCACGAAATTGATGTCCTCAACGTCAATACCGGAGCGCGAGACTGCAGCTGCGATGGCCTTGGAACCCAATTCAACAGCGGTAAACGGCGCCAGCTGACCGTTGAGCCGCCCCTGGGGGGTACGGGCGCCTGCGAGAATTACCACATCATTCGTTTGTGCCGTCATGGCTGCCATACTCCTTGAACGTTGTACCGTGCAGTTCCTCGTTGAACCTTACGTATCCTGACTAAAACCTAACAGCATCGGCCCTCAGCAATGGAATCCGGATGAACGGGGCTCTTTAAGAAATATTTCAGTGCCAGGGCACGTGCGTACCCGCAGCGAGAGCTAGACAGCGGGGCGGAAAACTAAGGATCTACGGCGCATTTACATCGGTACTTGCAGTTTTTAGGATCGTGGGGTAGACACGAGTGCATGTTTGCCTGTAGAGTAGATCTTTGCGTGTCCCTCTTAACCTTCAGCCTTCATATAGCGGTGGGCTTTGTTTCGGTCAAGAGCCAAGGACAGCATTGAACAAGGAGCAGTTTAACTGTTTTTTGGAATGCTTTTCTAAGGTTACTTGACCAGCGTTTCTTTTGGTTTGATGACCAAAAGTGAAACGGGTAAGGGTTCGTAAGAACAAGCCTGCAGGTCTGTGGAAGGATCCCTCTTGGTCGCCTCGAGCACCTCTAATGTAAATAACGCTGCAACCGCTATCGATTCAAACAGCACCGATGGTGCAAAGAGTCGCCTCTCATTCGCAAAGATTCATGAGCCGCTTGACGTGCCGAATCTGCTTGCCCTTCAAACCGAGAGCTTTGACTGGCTCGTAGGTAATGGGCGCTGGCAGGACCGCATGCAAACGGCCGTGAATGCTGGTGATGACAGCGTGGCCGTCACATCGGGCCTATCGGATATTTTCGAAGAAATCTCCCCCATTGAGGATTTCCAGGGCACCATGTCCCTGTCCTTCACGGAGCCGGAGTTCTCTGACCCCAAGTTCACCGTTGACGAGTGCAAGGACCGCGACGCCACATACGCCGCGCCGTTGTACGTCAAGGCCGAGTTCATGAACAACTTGACCGGTGAAATTAAGCAACAGACTGTCTTCATGGGCGATTTCCCCTTGATGACAAACAAGGGCACCTTCGTCATTAACGGTACCGAGCGTGTCGTTGTGTCCCAGCTTGTCCGTTCCCCGGGCGCTTACTTTGAGCGCACAGCGGATAAGACAAGCGACAAGGAAATCTTCACCGCCAAGATCATCCCCTCGCGTGGCGCATGGTTCGAGCTGGAGATTGACAAGCGTGACCAGGTTGGCGTCCGTCTCGACCGCAAGCGCAAGCAGTCAGTCACAGTTCTGCTCAAGGCCCTCGGCTGGAGTGAAGGCCAGATCCTGGAAGAGTTCGGCGAGTTCGACTCGATCCGCGCAACCTTGGAAAAGGATGCCACCACCGGTCGCGAAGATGCCCTGCTGGACATCTACCGCAAGCTGCGTCCGGGCGAGCCGCCCACAGTAGACGCCGCTGATGCGCTGCTGCACAACCTGTACTTCAACCCCAAGCGCTACGATCTGGCCAAGGTTGGCCGTTACAAGATCAACCGCAAACTGGGTATTGATCTGCCGTTGAGCGATGAGAAAGCATCAGTACTGAGCGTGGATGACATTGTCGCCATGATCAAGTACTTGGTTGCTTTGCATGCCGGCAACAAGACAACCAAGGGCACCCGCGACGGTGCCGAGGTTGACTTGCGTGTTGACGTTGATGACATTGATCACTTCGGTAACCGTCGTATCCGCGCCGTGGGCGAGCTCATTGAGAACCAGATCCGCACGGGTCTCTCCCGTATGGAGCGCGTGGTTCGCGAGCGTATGACTACTCAGGACGTCGAAGCGATCACGCCGCAGACCCTGATCAACATCCGCCCCGTTGTGGCAGCGATCAAGGAGTTCTTCGGAACCTCTCAGCTCTCGCAGTTCATGGACCAGAACAACCCGCTTGCCGGGTTGACGCACAAGCGTCGTCTTTCTGCGCTTGGGCCCGGTGGTTTGTCCCGTGACCGTGCTGGCATGGAAGTCCGTGACGTTCACCCCTCCCACTACGGCCGCATGTGCCCGATTGAAACTCCTGAAGGCCCCAACATTGGTCTGATCGGTTCGTTGGCATCCTACGGACGCATCAACCCGTTTGGTTTCATTGAGACACCGTATCGTCGGGTCAAGGATGGCTTTGTCTCTGACGAGGTTGATTACCTGACAGCAGACGACGAGATGGATGTTGTCATCGCGCAGGCCAACGCGCCCCTCGATGAGAACAGTCACTTTGTTGAGGACTCAGTATTGGTCCGTCAGCGTGGTGGCGGCGGGGAGCCTGTTCTGATCGCAGCATCAGACGTTGAATACATGGACGTTTCCCCGCGCCAGATGGTGTCTGTGGCAACTGCCTTGATTCCGTTCTTGGAGCACGACGACGCCAACCGCGCCTTGATGGGTGCGAACATGCAGCGTCAGGCCGTGCCGTTGGTGCGTTCCGAGGCCCCATTTGTGGGTACCGGCATGGAGCGCGCCACAGCAGTTGATGCCGGCGACGTTGTCATTGCCAAGAAGGCCGGTGTGGTTTCGGAAGTCTCCGCAGATGTTGTTGTCATGCTCAACGATGACGGCACGGAGATCAGTTACCCCATCGCCAAGTACCAGCGTTCCAACCAGGGAACGGCTTACAATCAGCGCGTGTTGGCCTCAGAGGGTCAGCGTCTGGAAGTTGGCGGCATCATTGCCGATGGTCCGGCAACGGATCTGGGCGAGCTTGCTTTGGGTAAGAACCTGTTGGTCGCCTTCATGTCTTGGGAAGGCCACAACTACGAGGATGCCATTATCCTTTCGCAGCGCATTGTTGCAGAGGATGTGCTTTCTTCAATCCACATCGAAGAACATGAGATCGATGCTCGCGACACCAAGCTTGGCGCCGAGGAAATTACGCGGGACATCCCGAACGTTTCCGAGGAAATCCTTGCCGGTCTCGATGAGCGCGGCATCATCCACATCGGTGCAGAGGTTGAGGCCGGAGACGTTCTGGTGGGCAAGGTCACCCCTAAGGGTGAAACTGAGCTGACCCCGGAAGAACGCCTGCTGCGTGCAATCTTTGGTGAGAAGAGCCGCGAAGTTCGCGACACTTCCTTGAAGGTTCCCCACGGCGAGTCCGGAACTGTTATTGGCGTTCGCGTCTTTGACCGCGACTCCGAAGATGACCTGCCTCCCGGTGTGAACCAGTTGGTACGCGTCTACGTTGCCAACAAGCGCAAGATCACCGACGGTGACAAGCTGGCCGGCCGTCATGGCAACAAGGGTGTTATTTCCAAGATCCTCCCGATCGAAGATATGCCCTTCCTTGCTGACGGTACCCCTGTTGACATTGTGCTGAACCCCTTGGGTGTTCCAGGACGTATGAACGTTGGTCAGGTTTTGGAAATCCACCTCGGTTGGGTAGCCAAGACGGGTTGGAAGGTTGAAGGCGAGCCGGACTGGATCAAGGACCTTCCGAACCTGCCGCGTGAAATTGGTCAGACTCGTGTGGCAACACCCGTGTTTGATGGTGCACGCGACTCGGAAATCACGGGTCTGCTTGATTCCACTAACCTGACTCGTGATGGCGACCGCCTGATCGACTCCTCCGGTAAGACCATGTTGTTTGATGGCCGCTCCGGTGAGCCGTTCCCGGACCCTGTCTCGGTGGGTTACATGTACATCTTGAAACTCCACCACTTGGTGGATGACAAGATTCACGCCCGCTCCACGGGTCCGTACTCCATGATCACCCAGCAGCCATTGGGTGGTAAGGCCCAGTTCGGTGGACAGCGCTTTGGTGAGATGGAAGTTTGGGCACTGGAAGCTTATGGTGCCGCATACACCCTGCAGGAACTGCTGACTATCAAGTCCGATGACATCCATGGCCGCGTGAAAGTTTACGAAGCCATCGTCAAGGGTGAGAACATCCCGGAGCCGGGTATCCCGGAATCCTTCAAGGTTCTGATCAAGGAAATGCAGTCGCTGTGCTTGAACGTGGAAGTTCTTTCCACCGACGGTGCCGCGATTGAGATGCGTGACTCGGATGAAGAAGTCTTCCGGGCCGCGGAGGAGCTGGGCATCGACCTGTCACGGGCCGAGCCTAACTCTGTCGAAGAAGTTTAGGGGGACGACGGCGGTGGCCAGCCCACCGCCGAAAGAACCTTCCCTTCCTCCCGTACCCCGCTTAGACATTCAGACTTTAGAGAATTAGAGAGAACAGGACCCATATGTCCAGCGAATCCTCCTTCGGCAGTATGCAGATTGGCCTGGCCACCGCGGCAGATATCCGCGACTGGAGCCACGGCGAAGTCAAGAAGCCGGAAACTATCAATTACCGTACGCTCAAGCCGGAAAAAGACGGTCTTTTCTGTGAGAAGATCTTCGGCCCGTCCCGCGACTGGGAATGCTACTGCGGCAAGTACAAGCGTGTGCGCTTCAAGGGCATTATCTGCGAGCGTTGTGGCGTTGAAGTCACCCGCGCAAAGGTACGCCGTGAGCGCATGGGCCACATTGAGCTTGCTGCGCCCGTTACTCACATCTGGTACTTCAAGGGCGTTCCCTCGCGCTTGGGCTACCTGTTGGACCTTGCACCGAAGGACCTTGAAAAGGTCATTTACTTCGCTGCATACATGATCACCAGCGTTGACGATGAAGCACGTCATGCAGAGCTGCCGAACCTCCAGATTGAGCATGATCTGGAGAAGAAGCGCATGGTGGATACCCGCGATAACGACATCGCCACGATCGCTCGTGACCTTGAAGGCGAATTGCAGCGCCTTGAAGGTGAAGGCGCCAAGGCCGCCGATAAGAAGAAGGCTCGCGATTCTGCGGACCGTCAGATGGCCAACGTGCGTAAGCGCGCTGACGCTGACATCGATCGTCTCGAGCAGGTGTGGGACCGCTTCAAGGCTCTGAAGGTTGCCGATCTTGAAGGTGACGAGGCCCTGTACCGCGAATTGCGTGACCGTTACGGCATGTTCTTCGAAGGTGCCATGGGTGCCGAAGCCATCAAGAGCCGTCTTGAGACCTTTGACATGGCTGGTGAAGCGGAGATCCTTCGCGACATCATTGCCAATGGCAAGGGACAGCGTAAGACCCGTGCCCTGAAGCGTTTGAAGGTTGTCAATGCTTTCTTGACCACCAACAACAGCCCGCTGGGTATGGTCCTGGATGCAGTCCCGGTGATCCCGCCGGAACTGCGCCCCATGGTTCAGCTCGATGGTGGCCGTTTCGCCACCTCCGACTTGAACGATCTGTACCGTCGAGTGATCAACCGCAACAACCGTCTCAAGCGTTTGCTTGATTTGGGTGCTCCGGAAATCATCGTCAACAACGAAAAGCGTATGCTCCAGGAAGCTGTTGATTCGCTCTTCGATAACGGTCGTCGTGGCCGTCCTGTCACCGGACCGGGCAACCGTCCGCTGAAGTCGCTCTCTGACATGCTCAAGGGCAAGCAGGGACGATTCCGTCAGAACCTCTTGGGTAAGCGCGTTGACTACTCGGGCCGTTCGGTTATTGTTGTTGGCCCGCAGCTGAAGCTGCACCAGTGTGGTCTGCCTAAGCAGATGGCGTTGGAGCTCTTCAAGCCGTTCGTGATGAAGCGCCTGGTTGACCTTAACCATGCGCAGAACATCAAGAGCGCCAAGCGCATGGTTGAACGTTTCCGTCCCCAGGTGTGGGATGTTCTCGAAGAGATCATCACCGAGCACCCGGTACTTCTGAACCGTGCACCTACCTTGCACCGTTTGGGCATCCAGGCGTTCGAGCCGCAGCTTGTTGAAGGTAAGGCAATCCAGCTTCACCCGCTGGTTTGTGGTGCTTTCAACGCTGACTTTGACGGTGACCAGATGGCAGTTCACCTGCCGCTGAGCCCTGAAGCACAGGCTGAAGCTCGCATCTTGATGCTGTCCTCGAACAATATTCTGAAGCCTTCAGACGGCCGCCCGGTCACCCTGCCTTCGCAGGATATGATCATCGGCTTGTACCACTTGACCACCAAGCGTGAGGGTTCAGCCGGTGAAGGCCGTGTGTTCTCCACTTCGGCTGAAGCCGTTATGGCCTTCGACGCCAATGAGTTGCACTTGAACTCACAGGTCAAGATTCGTTTGGAGAACTTTGTTCCCGGTCCCGAGCGCAAGGGGCCGGAAGGTTTCGAATCCGGTGGCACCGCCCTCATCGAAACCTCCTTGGGCCAGGTCATCTTCAATGAGACGCTTCCTGCGGATTACCCGTGGGTAGAGTCTGTTGCTGACAAGGGTCAGCTCTCCGAGATCGTCAACGATCTCGCCGAGCGTTACCCCAAGGTGGTTGTGGCAGCAACACTGGATAACTTGAAGGATGCCGGTTTCTACTGGGCAACTCGTTCAGGTATTACTGTTGCCATCTCCGACATTGAGGTACCTGCCGCAAAGCCCGCCATCTTGGAAAGCTACGAGATCAAGGCCGCCAAGGTCCAGGCCCAGTATGACAAGGGTTTGATCGCTGATGATGAGCGCCGCCAGGAGCTCATTGACATCTGGAACCAGGCAACCAACGAGATCGCGGATGTTATGCGTGACTCGTTCGCCGCATCCAACACGATCAACCGGATGGTCTCTTCCGGTGCTCGTGGTAACTGGATGCAGGTTCGTCAGATTGCCGGTATCCGTGGCTTGGTAGCCAACCCGAAGGGTGAAATTATCCCTCGCCCGATCAAGTCCTCATACCGTGAGGGCCTGTCGGTTTTGGAGTACTTCATTGCTACTCACGGTGCCCGTAAGGGTCTGGCCGATACCGCTCTGCGTACAGCCAACTCCGGTTACCTGACCCGTCGACTCGTTGACGTCTCACAGGATGTCATTGTTCGTGAAGACGACTGTGGCACCGAGCGCGGTTTGACCCTGCCGATCGCAGTGGTTGATGGCGCAGGTGAGATTGTGCTGCACGAGGAAGTTGAGAACAGCGTTTACGCTCGTACCTTGGCTTCCGAGGTTGCGGACTCTAACGGTCAGGTTCTAGCTGTTGCGGGCGCCGACGTTGGAGATGTCCTCATTGACAAGCTGTTCGCAGCCGGCATTGAAGAGATCAAGGTCCGTTCAGTACTCACCTGTGAGTCAACCGTTGGTACCTGTGCACTTTGCTACGGCCGTTCCTTGGCTACGGGTAAGACCGTGGACATTGGTGAAGCCGTCGGTATTATTGCTGCCCAGTCCATTGGCGAGCCCGGCACACAGCTGACCATGCGTACCTTCCACACTGGTGGTGCTGTTTCTGCCAGCCGTGGCGAGGACATCACCCAGGGTCTGCCCCGTATCCAGGAGCTCTTCGAAGCGCGTACCCCCAAGGGTGTCGCTCCGATCGCAGAAGCTGCCGGTCGCATCAATATTGATGAGTCCGAGAAGACAATGCGTTTGATCCTGACACCGGATGACGGCACCGAAGAAATCGCTTACCCGGTTCTGCGACGAGCACGCCTGCAGGTTGCTGACGGCGAGCACGTTGAGGTTGGCCAGAAACTCATTGTGGGTGCTGTTGACCCCAAGCAGGTTCTGCGTATCCTTGGCCCGCGTGCCGCTCAGAAGCACCTCGTTGAGGAAGTTCAGCGCGTATACCGCAGCCAGGGCGTTGGCATCCACGATAAGCACGTGGAGGTTATTGTCCGCCAGATGCTTCGCCGCGTCACAGTCATCGAGTCCGGCGACTCGAAGCTGCTGCCGGGCGAGCTTGCCGAGCGCGGCCGCTTCGAGACGGAAAACCGTCGCGTAGTGTCCGAGGGCAAGAAGCCTGCATCGGGTCGTAACGAGCTGATGGGTATCACCAAGGCTTCCTTGGCTACTGAATCATGGCTCTCCGCAGCGTCCTTCCAGGAAACCACCCGCGTTCTGACGCAGGCGGCCATGGAAGGCAAATCAGACCCACTGTTGGGCCTGAAGGAGAACGTGATCATTGGTAAGTTGATCCCTGCCGGTACGGGTCTTCCGCGCTACACCGACGTTACGGTGGAGCCCACGGAAGAAGCCAAGGCCAATCTGTTCACAGGTCCCAGCGCGTTCAGCGACTTTGACTATGTGGGCGGCGTCGGCGACTTGGGTGCCGAGTTCCGTGCGATTCCCTTGGATGATTACGACCTGGGCACCAACTTCTCAGGCTAATCCCGCGCTCCTGCCAACGTTTTGATTGCTAGCGATCAAAGCGTTGGCCCCTAGGGGTTGCGGACCCAGTTAGTAGTGAAGTACGACGGCGGTGACTCACCTGTGAAGGTGGGTCACCGCCGTCGTACTTTAACAAAGCTATCCCACCATCACATCGAGTAGTCTCCGGACTGCCACTTCTTGAAGTCCCAGCGTGCAAGAAACCTCTCCCCGCTGGCTAGTCCGCTGGCGTACATGGCGTCCTTGTCCTGCTGCGTGAGGTTGAAATCGGTGGCCCGGTAATTGGAAGTATTGATAAAGATTGTCCGCGAGGACGCCTGCGGCTCGTTCACATAACTGCGGTCCGCGGCCCCAATGATGGTGCTCAGTAGTGATTTTGCCAGTTCCAGGCTGTTGTGCTCGGGGTTCCAGTCCTGCGTACGGGCTGTATTGGTATCAGATAATTTGATGCCAATTGTTGGCCAACGGGGGAGTGCGCCGTCATCTCTGTCAAAGATCGACATGGGGAAGTTGGAGAGTAGCCCACCATCTGAGCAAACAATATTCTTGTGCCCGGTAACCGACGGATCTGTGGACAAGGTCCAGGGGCGGAAGAAAAAAGGGATGGAGGCAGATGCCCTGATGGCGTCCGCTACGGGGGCGGTGTCTGGATCCACTCCCAGTAGTTCCCTATAGTCCCAGGGCAGGCGGAGCATAATTCCCCGGGATATATCCGAGACAATCACCACTAGTTTGTATCGTTGCGATGCCGGCAACGCGCTTTGCGGATCATTATCCTTTAGGTCCGCCCACGTATGGACGCCATGTGCGGCAAGGGTTTCCTTGAGCCATTCGTAGAGGACCTCTCCGGCGTAGAGTCCCTGGTGGAACAGCAGCCCGGAAATTTCTCCCACAATTGGCAACCCGGAAAGGCAGCCGGTGGGGTCCATGAACTTTGTGTAGTCCAGTCTGTCCATGGCGTTCTTGATTTGGGCCGCACTCAGTCCGGCCGCTAGCAGCCCAGCCACGATGGCGCCGGCAGAAGCGCCAGCGATTCGGTGGAAAGAATAAGGATCGCTAAAACTGGTCATTGCCGCAATAGCTCCCACCAGCGCCGAACTCTTAAGCCCGCCACCTTCAAGCACAAGATCTGCATCAGCCATTACGTGCCTCCTTGAACAGGGCACTATGTGCCTAATACTTCTTGCCGTGTGCCGTGTGCTGGGTGCTGTGTACTTTCGAGACTGGCGCCTGCACCCCGTGCTGTCAAGGTCCCGTCAACGGCCCGGGTGTGATCGTTTATGTCCTTGATTTGAGGGCATGGCATAACCCGTGGTAATGTAAATAGTAATTGTTAGTGTGGCAGTGGATAAGAGTGTGCGTTTTCCTAACGTTTAGGCGTAGGAAGCGGATGCGGGTCCGGGTTGTACGGTTCTTGTACAGCGAATGCCACATTTTTGCATGCCTAGGCGCTGTGAAGTCGCCAAGTCTGCGACTACCAGTAAAAGGCTTACTCTCATCGGCGCAATCATTGTGGCCCGCGGGGCAAGCAACACGATAAAACAACGGAGAACACGAAAGTGCCTACGATTAACCAGCTGGTCCGAAAGGGCCGGACACCCAAGGTCACAAAGACCAAGGCTCCCGCACTTAAGGGCAGCCCCATGCGTCGCGGCGTATGCACGCGCGTTTACACAACCACCCCGAAGAAGCCGAACTCGGCTCTCCGTAAGGTTGCACGTGTACGCCTTAACGGTGGCGTGGAAGTAACTGCTTACATCCCAGGTGTAGGCCACAACCTCCAGGAGCACTCCATCGTGCTTGTTCGCGGAGGCCGTGTTAAGGACCTTCCCGGCGTTCGTTACAAGATCGTCCGTGGCGCATTGGATACCCAGGGCGTTAAGAACCGCAAGCAGGCTCGCAGCCGCTACGGTGCAAAGATGGAGAAGAAGTAATATGCCTCGCAAGGGTCCGGCCCCCAAGCGGCCGCTAGTAGTAGATCCCGTATACGGTTCCCCTTTGGTCACTCAGTTGATCAACAAGGTTCTCGTAGATGGCAAGAAGTCCACCGCAGAGCGCATCGTTTACGGTGCACTTGAGGGTGTTCGTGAAAAGACCGGTGCTGATCCCGTTGTTGCCTTGAAGAAGGCCATGGAGAACATCAAGCCGAGCCTTGAGGTCAAGTCTCGCCGTGTTGGTGGCGCTACCTACCAGGTTCCGGTTGAAGTCAAGCCCGGTCGTCAGACCGCGTTGGCACTTCGCTGGTTGGTTGGTTACTCGAAGGCTCGCCGCGAGAAGACCATGACCGAGCGTCTGCGTAACGAAGTACTGGATGCCTCAAACGGTCTTGGTGCCGCTGTCAAGCGTCGCGAAGATACCCACAAGATGGCAGAGTCCAACAAGGCTTTCGCCCACTACCGCTGGTAACTAGAGCCTTGAAGGAGGCAGGCGGAGACCCCGCCGGCTTTCTTCTCGCTCATCTCTAGAAAAGGGAGAAACCGTGGCACAGGACGTGCTTACAGACCTTAACAAGGTCCGCAACATTGGCATCATGGCGCATATTGATGCTGGCAAGACCACTACAACTGAGCGCATCCTGTTCTACACGGGTGTGAACCACAAGCTCGGCGAAACACACGATGGTGCTTCGACGACTGACTGGATGGAACAGGAAAAGGAACGCGGCATCACCATCACGAGTGCCGCCGTGACCTGCTTCTGGGACAACAACCAGATCAACATCATTGACACACCTGGCCACGTTGACTTCACGGTAGAGGTGGAGCGCTCTTTGCGAGTGCTTGACGGTGCCGTCGCTGTTTTTGACGGCAAGGAAGGCGTTGAGCCTCAGTCTGAGACTGTTTGGCGTCAGGCTGACAAGTACAACGTTCCGCGTATTTGCTTTGTCAACAAGATGGACAAACTCGGTGCTGATTTCTACTACACAGTGGACACCATCATCAACCGTTTGGGTGCCAAACCGTTGATCATGCAGCTGCCCATCGGTGCCGAGAGTGAATTCATCGGCGTTGTTGACCTGCTGTCCATGAAGGCTTTCGTTTGGGCTGGCGACTCCAAGGGTGATGTCACCATGGGTGCCAACTACGAGACCAAAGAGATCCCCGCGGATCTGCAGGAAAAGGCTGAAGAATACCGTGCTTCCCTTGTTGAAGCGGTTGCAGAGGCTTCCGAAGAGCTCATGGAGAAGTACCTCGAGGGCATCGAGCCTTCAGTTGAGGAACTCAAGGCTGGCATTCGTAAGCTGACCGTGAACTCTGAGATTTACCCGGTGTTCTGTGGCTCTGCCTTCAAGAACCGCGGCGTTCAGCCGATGCTCGATGCTGTCATCGATTACCTGCCGAACCCGTTGGATGTTGGCGCCATGGTTGGTCACGATCCGCGCAATGAAGAAGTTGAGTTCACTCGTGAGCCCAGCGAAGATTCACCGTTCTCGGCGCTGTCTTTCAAGATTGCCGCTCACCCGTTCTTTGGCCAGTTGAACTTCATTCGCGTGTACTCCGGCAAGGCAACTTCCGGCACACAGCTGTTGAACTCCACCAAGCAGAAGAAGGAGCGTCTGGGTAAGTTGTTCCAGATGCACGCCAACAAGGAAATGCCTGTGGATGAAATCCACGCAGGTCACATCTACGCCGTTATTGGCCTCAAGGACACCACCACTGGTGACACCTTGTGTGATCCGGCAAATCCGATCGTGCTTGAGTCGATGACTTTCCCTGATCCTGTGATCTTCGTTGCTATTGAACCGAAGACCAAGAGTGACCAGGAAAAGCTGTCAACGGCTATCCAGAAGCTCTCCGCTGAGGATCCGACGTTCACCGTCCTTCTCAATGAAGACACCGGCCAGACCGAAATCGGCGGCATGGGCGAGCTTCACTTGGATGTTTTGGTTGACCGCATGCGCCGCGAATACAACGTTGAAGCTAACGTTGGCAAGCCGCAGGTTGCCTACCGGGAAACCATCAAGCGCGCTGTGGTCAAGCATGACTACACGCACAAGAAGCAGACCGGTGGTTCAGGTCAGTTCGCCAAGATCCAGATTGCCATTGCGCCGCTGGATACGCACGATGGCGAAATGTACTCGTTCCAGAACAAGGTCACTGGTGGCCGTGTTCCCCGCGAATACATCCCCAGCGTTGACCAGGGAATTCAGTCCGCATTGCCTGATGGCGTGCTGGCAGGTTACCCGATGGTTGGCATCCAGGCCACGCTGCTTGACGGCGCGTCCCACGATGTTGACTCCTCCGAAATGGCCTTCAAGATCGCCGGTCGTATGGCGTTCAAGGAAGCCGCTCGGTTGGCCAACCCGGTTCTGCTTGAACCGTTGATGGAAGTTGAAGTCCGCACCCCTGAGGAATACATGGGTGAAGTTATTGGTGACATCAACTCCCGTCGCGGTCAGATGCAGTCCATGGAGGACGCAAGCGGTGTCAAGGTCATCAAGGCTCTTGTTCCCTTGTCCGGCATGTTCGGTTACATCGGCGATCTACGGTCTAAGACCCAGGGTCGCGCAGTGTACTCGATGAAGTTTGACAGCTACTCTGAGGTTCCGAAGGCAGTAGCCGACGAAATCATCCAGAAGGCCCGCGGCGAGTAGTCGCACTTTTGCTTGGCGTCTGTAGCAGGTTCTACACTTGGTCAGGCGCCAAGCAGCAAGAATTTCTTAAATATCAAAAGCCCCCAGTAGACTTACTTAGGATTTCGGTGACGAATAGCGTCGCTGAGAGTAAGTCAACAGCAAACGTTCTAGGAGGAACCCGTGGCGAAGGCAAAGTTCGAGCGGACTAAGCCGCACGTTAACATCGGTACCATCGGTCACGTAGACCATGGTAAGACCACGTTGACGGCTGCCATTTCCAAGGTACTTTTTGATAAGTACCCCGATCTCAACGAGGCGCGTGATTTCGCTACTATCGACTCGGCTCCCGAGGAGAAGCAGCGTGGAATCACGATCAACATCTCCCACGTTGAGTACCAGACCGAAAAGCGCCACTACGCACACGTAGACGCTCCCGGTCACGCTGACTACATCAAGAACATGATCACCGGTGCTGCGCAGATGGACGGCGCTATCCTGGTGGTTGCTGCGACTGACGGCCCGATGGCCCAGACTCGCGAGCACGTTCTGTTGGCCCGCCAGGTAGGCGTTCCCTACCTGCTGGTCGCACTGAACAAGTCGGACATGGTTGACGATGAAGAACTCCTCGACTTGGTCGAAATGGAAGTTCGCGAACTGCTCTCCTCACAGGGCTTCGATGGCGACGAGGCACCTGTTGTGCGCGTCTCCGGCTTGAAGGCTTTGGAAGGCGATCCCGTATGGGTCAAGTCCGTTGAGGACTTGATGGATGCAGTGGATAACAACGTTCCGGACCCCATCCGCGACAAGGACAAGCCGTTCTTGATGCCGGTTGAAGATGTATTCACCATCACCGGCCGTGGCACCGTTGTTACGGGCCGCGCCGAGCGTGGAACTCTCAAGATCAACTCTGAAATTGAGATCGTCGGAATCCGTCCGGTCCAGAAGACCACGGTTACCGGTATTGAAATGTTCCACAAGCAGCTTGACGAGGCTTGGGCCGGCGAGAACTGTGGTCTGCTGCTTCGCGGTATCAAGCGCGAAGACGTAGAGCGTGGACAGGTTATCGTGAAGCCGGGTTCCATTACCCCGCACACTGATTTCGAAGCCAACGTCTACATTTTGGCCAAGGATGAGGGCGGGCGTCACAACCCGTTCTACTCCAACTATCGCCCGCAGTTCTACTTCCGTACAACGGATGTTACCGGCGTCATCACCTTGCCTGAGGGCACGGAAATGGTTATGCCTGGCGACAACACCGAAATGTCGGTTGTGCTGATTCAGCCGATCGCCATGGAAGAAGGCCTCGGCTTCGCTATTCGCGAAGGCGGCCGTACCGTTGGTTCAGGTCGTGTCACCAAAATCGTCAAGTAGTTTTTGACTATTTGGTTTTTGTGAAGAAGGGTCCCAGCTTTGGCTGGGGCCCTTCTTTGCGTTCTGGCGCAGGTTCGGGGCAGGGGAGCATTCTCGCAGACTTGTTGTATCGGCTGGATCGGAGCTTTCGTAACAACACCACTTTCTACACTAATGCCTTGTGCCGCTCTGACGTGGTGAAAAACAGGAAAAATGTAATTATCGCTATTTGATGGAGTAAATGGCTTTTCTGCGTCCTTGGTAGCCTAAACTGGGAGTTCGCCATCAGTAAGGGAGTTACATGAGTGAGAATCAGCAGCCTGGCGTTCCGGCATCTGCGCCAGAGCGCCCAGCTCTTGATCAGGCCTATCGCCAGGGCTACTTGGCGGGTCACTTGGCCGGGTGGCGAGATGCCGTAGCGGCACAACCAGCACCAGTAGCAGCCCCGGTACCAGCCCCGCCAGGGGTTAGCGCACAAGACCGGCGGATTGTTGCCCCACCCGCGGCTACCAACCCACCAACTCCAAGACCGCGCGATCCGGAAGCTGTGGCATGGCCCGATCATTCCGCACTCTCGGCGCACCTCAAGCCTCCAGCCCAACCGCCGTTCGTGAGCGATCCTGCTCAGGGCCGGAACCAGAACTTCCCGCCACGAGGATTGCCGGGCGGTCAACAGCCACCTCGCGTGTCCCACGCCCCGCAGATACCAGCGCCACCTCTGGATCCAAAGGCAACTGCGGCTGCAAAGAATAAGCGCGAGACACAGAACATCAACATCACGTTATATGTGGCGAGTTTGCTGATGGTTGCAGCGGCGGCTCTTTTTGTCGGTAGTAACCTGCCCGTGTCCGCTCGTCTTGTGGGTGTTTGGTTCGGGACGTCACTTTTCTATGCGGCCGGATTAGTTCTGCATGAGAAGGTAGCGCGGCTTAAACCCGCTGCGGTAGCGTTCTCCGGAACGGCACTGGCCATTATTCCGTTTGCAGGACTGGCCACCTATAATCTGGGTGTTCCCAACGCGCCCGTCGTGTGGTTGCTCACGTCATTCATCGGCACACTTGCGTATGTTTTTGCTGCCGTGCGTCTGCAAAGCCGGTTGGTAGTTTATTTGTCAATCGCATTTTTGCTCTCAACGGCGTGGTCATCCGTGGCGGTGTTGGGTGCCGCGTTGGCCTGGTATTTCACTGCACTGATTGTTTTCTCTGCCCTGTTGTCATTGCTTGGTTACCTCTTGAAACGAAACGGACCAACAGGCCGGAGAACACCCAGCCTTTATGCAAAGCCGCTATCTGGTCTAGGTCCATGGTTCACCCCGGCCGGTCTTGCCGGCTCACTTGCCTTCGGACTTGCCCTGAACGCAGCAGACCACGCGCTTGTGTTGGTTGCCGGGTCTGTCTACTACGCCGTTCTTACCTTTATCAGTCAGCCGGCACTAAGGCGCTACAACTACGTCGGTCTCCGTGTCTCAATAACGATGGCAGCGCCCTTTGTCGGTTGGATGATTAAGCCGGATCTGACATGGGCGGCAGGTGCTTTTGCAGTAGTTTTGGCGCTGCAACTGATTACCGTGGCCTACGCTAAAACTCCGTTTTCCGTCTTCCTCGTGCACCAGAACTGGATTCGACGCGACGTCTATATAAGCGCCCCCGTGTTGGCGGCTGCCTCACTGGTGTGGAGTGTTGGCCATTATTTCCGCCAGGACTCCGCGGAAGCGAGCACGCTGATAACGGTGTTGGGTGTTGGGTTCGGTCTGCTTGCAACCATGCTGATTGTGCCGGCTTTTTTGCCCCGCGGGGAATGGCTGCCTCTGCCAGCTGTGGGTGCGGTTTTGCTGTACTCGCCGATGATTGAAGCCGCGGGTTGGATGGTCCTGGTGGGCCTGGCGGTGGCATACTCGGTGCTTAGGTTCCTCACAACTAGAACCCAGATAATCAGGCACGTCATGTTGGTGGCCGCGCGCATTCTTGTGACAGCATTTATTGCCTCCACACTGGCGACCTTTATTCCTGCACAGCCCGGGAAAACACAGTTGATCATCGCAGTCATTGCCGTCATCGCGGCACTACAACTGCTCGCTGATGCTCTGCTTGCAACGTATGGTGCCCCGAACCTCATCGTAGGTTACTCGGCCGCCGCCTGGGCTGTGGTGGGGACCTTCCTTGTGGCTGCCTTGTCGATTGCCTACAGCAGCCACAAGATTCTGGGCGAAAGCCCCAGCGTTGTCATGGGCTCGCTGCGAATTGAGTTCCTGGTGGCTGCTGTCGCCATGGCTGTTGCCGCAGCAATATTTTCCTTAACGAAACTGACTCCAAAACCAGGTTGGTCTGTTGGTGAGTTTATTGCGCCTTCGTACCTCACTATTACTGCCCTGTTTACGGGGCCAGTCTTTGCCGCTGGTGGTGCCAGCGTTGCTTGGACTGTTGCCCTTATTTTCTTTATCTCTGGTGGTATGCGCCTCCGGGACCGATCCGGGACTCTGCACCGTTGGCTTTATTGGTGGGCGGCTCGGGTTACTTCGCTTCTGCTTTCCGTGGCACTTTTTCAGCTATGGATGGAACATGATCCCTTCACAAAAATCACGGGAGTGCATGTAGGACTGGGCCTGTGGCTCCTGCTAGCACTTGTCCCTCAACTAATAATTCTTGCCGTGGTGACGTTGCGGGGCCTTGTCATTGCCGGTCTGCGCGTGGATGTGATTTTGACGCTGTTGATCGTTGTAACGGTCGCCGGAGCGGCCATCCGAAACGGCGCCCCTGTGCTCTGGACAACAATGGTTGTGGTGGGTCTGAATGTGGCAGTCCTGGCGATTCTCGCTCTAGCTGGAACGTTACGCCAACGTTCTTTCACTGCTGTCCAGTGGGGAAGTCCTGCTGCGATGGTTGCGCTGGCAATATGGAGCGCACATGACAGAGGGCTTCTGGCACTAGTGCTGGTCCTGATTGCGGGCATGTCTATCCTCGTTACGCTCAAGGCTAGGGACCAAATCAGCAGGAGTGCCTACTTCTTGCTGTTCAGGGCCGCCGTGACAGCCCTCGTCGTAGTGGGTGCTCGTGAGCTTACGGAGAACCTGTCCGTGGTTTCCCTTATCTTTAGTGCAGTGTTGCTGCTTCAGATGGCGATCGCGTTTCTAGCCCAGAGGGTTGCCAGCTTCAATGAGTTGGTTGGTGCTCCCCGGCTGCTACAGGTGGGACTGTGGTTGCTGCTGGGCGCTCAGGTCTTGACTCCGATGCACTACCATCTGGCAGCCGGTGGATTCTCGTCCCCGGGAACTGCTCTGCGTTGGGTAGTGGCGCTGGAGTTGATCGCCCTAGCCGTGGCCGCCGTAACTGCCCAAGCCGCCTTGAAGCAGCGTGGTGCTTCCTACCTGGCACTCGTTGCCGTGGTGGGGGGAGCATCCGTCATTGCCCCCGTAATGTGGCCAGGAGCAACTGCGTTGCTGCTGCTGGCGCTGTGCATCGGTGTGATTACCTGGCGCTGTATCTACACCCCGCACGCCGTTGAGATGCGCTGGTACTGGTTGATTGCCACTGCCACGTTCCTTGTCACAGCAAGCATTGTCGACAGGGACGCCGCTACGGGAGTTTTTGCTGCCGTATGGCTAGTAGCTGGATTGGCATTGATTGTCGGGGCCCATGTGATGAAGTTGGAACAGCTAACCTTGCCCGGAGCGCTGATGGTCTTCTTAGCTGCATTGCTTTTCCGCAGCCAAGTCCTGGAACTCATTTACCGCCCCGGATACGCAGCTCTCGCCGGGTTTGTGGTTGTTGTCGGCTCACTGTATGTAGTGCGCCTGATTTTCCTGGACTTGGTGACGGAAAAGCACGTGCAACGCGTTAGTGTTGTCGGCACGGCACTTGGCGCAGGGGCATTCTTTTCCCTTTGGTCCATGGCCGACACCCACACGGTATTGGCCGGTGCTGCCGGCTTCACTTTGATTGCCGTGCTCACCTGCCTCGAAGTTCCTCCGGCGCATCGCCGGGTTTCCATCGACACAGCAATCCTGGCAAGTGCAATAGTATGGTTCGCAGCCTGCTCCAGGTTTGTGGACTTGGGCGCTTTCTGGGCCATTCAATGGTGTGCCATGGCCCTTGGTGCCCTGGCAGTGCTTCGGTATGTGCACAATCAACAAAAGGCAGGTAGGGGCCTTCTTGCAACGGCGGCAAGTTTTGCCAGCCTGGGTGCTTTGGTGACCATTTTCAGCGCAGATTCGGTGCAGCAGATCATTTCCCTGTTGGTCTTCGTGGCACTGTTGGCCGTGGGTATGAGTCTGGATGAAAGAATGTTCACTGTTTGGGGTGCCATCGGCGTCTCCACAGCGGTGCTTTGGTATTTACGAGGCTTCACCTACATTCTGTTGGCGTTGCTGGCCTTGGCGCTTATTGCTTTTGCAATTTGGCGGTTAAACCGGAAGAAGCCCCACTTGGAGCCTCCCGTTACAGGTCCAATGGGAAACCACGGGCCACCGCCGGGAACACCATCGCAGGGGTCCCGGTTACCAGCACCACCAGCGGCACCACCACGGCAGCCGCAGCCACCGCAGTAACGGGCGCTCCGGCGTCGGCCCCTGGTGACGGGTCAGCCGTCTAGGTGGTCTCCTACCGAACTCCTTTGACCCGACTAACGGCGGCTGCCCCGGCGAGGGCAGTGAGCCCGGAGACCAGAAAAAGGAGGGTGAATCCACCTGTGGCACTGACAAGCAGGGCGCCCAGCATGGGTGCAAATGCCTGGGGTACGCTCAGGGCAATATTCATGATGCCAAGATCCTTCCCGCGGGAAAGCTGATCGGGAAGCACTTCGGTGGCAAGGGCCTGGTCAACGGAAAGGAAACAACCATAGCCCAACCCCAGCAAAGCAGCCGCCACGGTGGCCGCACCTAGGGTGGGGACAAAAGCCAGGATGAGGGCGGCAATAGCTTGCAAAACGGAGGCGCCAAACACGAACGCGCGACGCCTGCCGTATCTGTCGGAGAGCCTGCCGAGCCACAGTGATGCGATGATCACAAACACCATATAGACCAGCGTTAGGAGAATAAGGGAGCCCTTGGCGTCGCTGACTTTCAGGCCGTACATGAGGAAGTAAAGAAGCAAGCTGGTGCCAAAGGCGTTCCCGAGGTTCACCAGGATTCGGCTCAGTAGGGTCCAACCAAAGTCGGGAAACTTACGGGGACTGATCCACAGACCTCCTAGCAGTGAACGCCACGAAAGCGCAGGGACAACTCCTGGCGGGAGCACTTCGTCGTCAATAAGGAGCAGGAACGGCAAACCCAGCACCACTAAAAGTCCCGCGAGCAGGGCATAACCGGCGAAGGTGCTCAGCCCTAAGGCAGTAACCAGCACCAAGCCCGCAATGATGCCAATGGCCTGCGGCGCGGAAATCCAACCCGAAACATATCCGCGCTGGCTTACCGGTACCTGATCGGAAATTGCGGCAGTCAGTGCCGCCGTCAGGACACAGAAGAATGTGCTGGAGGCCACCCAGAAGATACCGATACCCAGCAAAGTGCCCTGTAGGCCCAGAAACACCAGAGACAGTGCAAAACCGGCCGTCCCCACGGCGATCCACGGCCGGCGCCGTCCATAGCGGGAGGTGGTGCGGTCGGACAGTGCACCAGTAAGCGGGTAAGCAACAAACGCAAAAACTCCTGCAATTCCGGAAATGTAGCCAAATCCAAGAACATTCTGAACCCAGTCAGTCGCGTCAAGGAACTTTTGAACCTGGAGTGGCAGTAGTAATTGCACAGGTGTCAGCTGGGCAATCCACACGCCAAACCAGCTCAGCGCGAAGAAGGAGATCCACCGTCCGCTGACCCTGCGGGTTGGGATAGCATCCAATGGCTGCATGGTCGAGGCTGTGGGTAACCCGTCTTCTCTAGTGACTTTGCTCACGCCTGTAGCTTCTCATGCCTGTCCAGGGCGAGGTTTAGGCACCGAAAGCCGGGGTAGGGCCAGTCTACGTAGCGAAGGACGCGTCTGCCCCGATTGGCGTTCATCGCCAGAATCCGGCATACTTATTGAGTTGTTCAAGTTCTTTTTCGTGTCCCGGTCGAGATAATGCTCGATGCAGGGTCCAAGTTAAAGACCAAACATAACCTTCCCTTCGCATTTAGTGCGGGTACGTGCGTGAAATATTCACGACACGCCCGACCGCGGGGGTCGGAGCTTCGGTGGATTGAGGAACCCGGAAATATCCGGATTCAGTTCGTTGGAAGCGTGGCTGTGAGTGCCACATTGAACAGGTAAAAGTAAACAGCGTTTACGTCAACAGCATCGCTTCTCTTAGGGTGCTTCGTTACAGGAAAGAGAGTCACGACGCCATGGCGGGACAAAAAATCCGCATCCGGCTGAAGTCATATGACCACGAGGTTATTGATGTTTCAGCTCGGAAGATCGTTGAGACGGTCACGCGCGCAGGCGCAACGGTAGTGGGCCCCGTGCCGCTGCCCACCGAGAAGAACATTTACTGTGTAATTCGTTCACCTCACAAGTACAAGGACAGCCGCGAGCACTTTGAAATGCGCACGCACAAGCGTCTCATCGACATCATTGACCCCACGCCCAAGGCAGTTGATTCGCTCATGCGTCTCGACCTGCCGGCTGACGTGAACATCGAAATCAAACTGTAGGGAGGTGCTGAGAAACTATGACCGCGACCCGAAACACTAAGGGCATCCTGGGCACGAAGCTCGGCATGACCCAGGTCTGGGACGAGAACAACTTGCTTGTTCCAGTAACCGTCGTCCAGGCCGATTCCAATGTCATCACACAGCTGCGCAATGCAGAGGTTGATGGCTATGTAGCGATCCAGATCGGCTACGGTGCGATCGATCCTCGTAAAGTCACGAAGCCCTTGGCTGGTCACTTTGCAAAGGCAGGCGTCACGCCTCGCCGCCACGTCGTCGAGCTGCGCACAGCAGATGCTGACACTTACTCACTCGGCCAGGAGCTCTCAGTTGAGATCTTCGAAGCCGGCCAGAAGGTCGACGTTGTCGGTACTTCAAAGGGTAAGGGCTTTGCCGGTGTCATGAAGCGTCACGGCTTCCACGGCGCCCCGGCCTCGCACGGTGCACACAAGAACCACCGCAAGCCCGGTTCCATCGGTGGCGCGTCCACTCCTGGCCGCGTTTTCAAGGGTATGCGCATGGCAGGCCGTATGGGTGCCGAGCGCGTAACCACCATGAACCTTACGGTTCACGGTGTTGACGCCGAGAAGTCGCTGCTGCTGATCAAGGGTGCCGTTCCCGGCGCCCGCGGCCAGGTCGTATTCGTACGCACCGCCGTGAAGGGAGCATAAGTAAATGGCTACTGTAAAGGTTGACCTGCCTGCAGAGATCTTCGACGTACAAACCAACGTGCCCTTGTTGCACCAGGTTGTCGTAGCTCAGCTCGCTGCTGCCCGTCAGGGTACCCACAAGACCAAGACCCGCGCCGAAGTATCCGGTGCAGGCCGCAAGCCACATGCACAGAAGGGTACCGGCCGCGCCCGTCAGGGTTCAATCCGTGCCCCTCACATGACTGGTGGTGGCGTTGTCCACGGTCCTACCCCTCGCGATTACAGCCAGCGCACGCCCAAGAAGATGAAGGCAGCAGCTTTGCGCGGCGCCCTCTCTGACCGTGCACGCAACGGCCGTATTCACGTCATTGCTGAATTGGTTGCCGGCACCACGCCGTCCACCAAGGCCGCAAAGGCTACGCTGGCTGCTGTCACAACGCGACGCAATGTGCTCGTTGTGATTGAGCGTGCCAACGATGTCGCTGCTTTGAGCGTACGCAACATCACCGACCTGCACGTTCTGTACGTTGACCAGCTCAACACCTACGACGTGCTTGTTTCCGATGACATTGTCTTCACGCAGGCTGCTTACGAAGTCTTCGTCTCAGGCCGTGCCGCTGCCGAAGCTTTCGCTTCAAGCATGCTGCTGGTTGAAGAATTGGTCTCCGTTGACGCTATTGAGGATGCCGAAGGCACCATCAAGGGCAACAAGGACTCAATGAAGTACCACGTGCCTGGTTCACGCTGGTATGACGCCACTGTGGCCGAAGTTTGGTTTGCAACGGTTGAGGACGCCAAAGCCGCAGGCTTTGTTCCCGCCGGCGGCGAAGCTGCCCAGACTATTGAGGAGGACGCCAAGTGAGCGCCGTCACCATCAAGGATCCGCGCGACGTAGTGCTTGCACCCGTCGTCTCGGAAAAGAGCTACGGCTTGATCGACGAAGGTAAATACACCTTCCTGGTCGACCCTCGCTCGAACAAGACCGAGATCAAGTTGGCCGTGGAGAAAATCTTCTCCGTCAAGGTCGACTCGATCAACACCATCAACCGTGCTGGTAAGCGTAAGCGCACCAAGTTCGGATGGGGACAGCGCAAGAACACCAAGCGCGCAATTGTCTCCCTCCGCGAGGGCACGATTGACATCTTCGGCGGTCCGCTTTCTTAAGCGGAGACCACTTTAACGAGGAAATATACTATGGGAATCCGTAAATATAAGCCGACAACCCCGGGCCGTCGTGGCTCGAGCGTTGCTGACTTCACAGAAATCACGCGGTCGACTCCAGAGAAGTCTCTGGTCCGTCCCCTGCCCAAAAAGGGTGGCCGCAATAACACTGGTCGTATCACGACTCGTCACAAGGGTGGTGGCCACAAGCGCCAGTACCGCCTGATTGACTTCCGTCGTCACGACAAGGATGGCGTCAACGCTCGCGTTGCTGAGATCGAATATGATCCCAACCGCACCGCGCGTATTGCCCTCCTGCACTATGTTGATGGCACCAAGCGCTACATCATCGCTCCGAACAAGCTCAACCAGGGTGATTTTGTAGAAGCCGGCGCCGCAGCTGACATCAAGCCAGGCAACAACCTGCCGTTGCGCAACGTCCCCGTGGGTACTGTTATTCACGCTGTGGAACTGCGTCCCGGTGGCGGTGCCAAGATGGCACGTTCAGCTGGTGCCTCGGTTCAGCTCGTCGCCAAGGAAGGCAAGTACGCCCAGCTGCGTTTGCCCTCCGGTGAAATCCGCAACGTTGATGCGCGCTGCCGCGCGACAATCGGCGAAGTTGGAAACGCTGAGCAGTCAAACATCAACTGGGGCAAGGCTGGCCGTATGCGCTGGAAGGGCGTACGCCCAACCGTCCGCGGTGTTGTCATGAACCCTGTTGATCACCCACATGGTGGTGGTGAGGGTAAGACTTCCGGTGGACGTCACCCGGTGAACCCCAACGGTAAGCGCGAAGGCCGTACCCGCCGTCCAAACAAAGAGAGCGACAAGCTGATTGTTCGTCGCCGCCGTACTGGCAAGAACAAGCGATAGGAGCCTGGAGACATGCCACGTAGCCTGAAGAAGGGTCCTTTCGTTGACCAGCACCTCTTTGTAAAGGTAGCTCGGGAGAACGAAAAGGGTACCAAGAACGTAATTAAGACCTGGTCCCGCCGCTCGATGATCGTGCCCGATATGTTGGGTCACACGATCGCCGTGCATGACGGTCGCAAGCACATTCCTGTGTTTGTTACCGAGTCGATGGTCGGGCACAAGCTCGGCGAATTCGCCGCCACGCGGACATTCCGCGGCCATGTCAAGGACGACCGTAAGGGCAAGCGCCGCTAGGCGCTTGGCTTTACGGCTTAGACGAGAGAGAGATAGCAATGGAAGCCAAGGCAAGTGCGCGTCATCTGCGCGTAACGCCTATGAAGGCCCGGCGCGTCGTCAACCTGATTCGTGGCAAGCAGGCGAATGAGGCATTGGCGATTTTGAAGTTTGCCCCACAGGGCGCTTCGGAGCCGGTATTCAAGGTAGTCCAGTCCGCAGTGGCTAACGCCCGCGTTCTGGCAGATCGCGACAGCGTCGCGTTCAACGAAAATGATCTGTACATCAGCGAGATTTATGTCGATGAAGGCCCCACCATGAAGCGGTTCCAGCCGCGTGCACAGGGCCGTGCATTTCAGATCAAGAAGCGTACAAGCCACGTAACAGTGGTTGTCGCTACCCCCGAGAAAGAGGAGGCTCGCTAAGTGGGACAGAAAGTAAACCCGCACGGTTTCCGTCTCGGGATCACGACGGACCACCGTTCGCATTGGTTCGCAGACAGCAACAAGCCCGGCCAGCGGTACAAGGACTTCGTAAAAGAAGACATCCAGATCCGCGCACTCATGTCTACAGGCATGGACCGCGCCGGCATTTCCAAGGTTGAGATCGAGCGCACCCGTGACCGTGTTCGTGTGGATATCCACACAGCACGTCCCGGAATTGTGATCGGTCGCCGTGGAGCCGAGGCAGACCGCATCCGCGGCGAGCTCGAAAAGCTCACCGGCAAGCAGGTTCAGCTGAACATCCTGGAAGTCAAAAACCCGGAAGCAGACGCTCAGCTTGTTGCCCAGGGCATCGCCGAGCAGCTAACTAGCCGTGTGGCTTTCCGCCGCGCGATGAAGAAGGCAATGCAGTCAGCTCAGCGTACCGGCAGCGTCAAGGGCATCCGTGTCGCTTGTGCTGGTCGTTTGGGTGGCGCTGAAATGTCACGCACCGAGTTCTACCGCGAAGGTCGTGTGCCCCTGCACACCCTGCGTGCCAACATCGATTACGGCTTCTTTGAAGCCAAAACCGTATTTGGCCGTATTGGTGTCAAGGTCTGGATCTACAAGGGCGATGTCACGTCCAAGGAACTGGCTGCCCAGGCAGCTGCTGCTCCTGCACGTGGCCGTGGCCCGCGCCGTGACGGTGACGACCGCGGAAACCGCGGCCCCCGTGCCGGTGGCGACCGTCGTCGCAACGACCGTCCTGAGCGCACCGAGGCAGCTGCCCCGGTTCAGGCTCCTGTAGCTGCAGAGGTTGCGGCTCCGGCAGTAGAAGGAGGAAAGGCGTAAATGCTTATCCCACGTCGAGTAAAGCACCGTAAGCAGCACCACCCCGGTCGTACGGGGCAGGCTACTGGCGGCACCACGGTTTCGTTTGGTGAGTGGGGCATTCAGGCTCTCTCGCCGGCATACGTAACCAACCGTCAGATCGAGTCCGCTCGTATCGCCATGACGCGTCACATCAAGCGTGGCGGTAAAGTGTGGATCAACATCTACCCTGACCGTCCGTTGACGAAGAAGCCTGCCGAAACCCGTATGGGTTCCGGTAAGGGTTCACCCGAGTGGTGGATCGCGAATGTTAAGCCCGGCCGTGTTCTCTTCGAACTCTCCGGTGTATCAGAAGAGGTAGCACGCGAGGCATTGCGCCTGGCAATCCACAAGCTGCCGTTGAAAGCACGCATTGTGCGTCGCGAAGGTGGTGAGTAAAGATGTCAATTGGTTCTAAAGAACTTGCCCCTGCACAGCTTGACGGGTTCGATAACGCCCGTTTGGGCGAAGAGCTCCGCAAGGCTAAGGAAGAACTGTTCAACCTGCGCTTCCAGTCGGCCACCGGTCAGCTGGAAAGCCATGGTCGTCTTCGCGTTGTAAAGCGCGACATCGCCCGCATCTACACAGTGTTGCGCGAACGCGAACTGGGCATACGCCCGGACGTGGTTGCTGCACCACCTGTGGAGAAGGCCTCCAAAAAGGCTGACAAGGAAGCCAAGAAGGCCTCCAAGAAGGCTGAAGAAACAAAGGAGGACGCCAAGTGAGCGATTCTGTAAACAGCACCGAAACAGGTGCGGAGACTGTTGTCCGTGGCGACCGCAAGAAGATGCGCGGTTACGTTGTCTCCGACAAGATGGAAAAAACCATCGTTGTAGAGGTCGAAGACCGCGTAAAGCACGCCTTGTACGGCAAGGTGCTGCGACGCAACAAAAAGGTCAAGGCTCACGATGAAGAGAACAGCGCCGGTATCGGCGACCTGGTCGTCATCAGCGAGACTCGTCCGCTGTCCGCTACCAAGCGGTTCCGCCTCGTCGAGATCGTCGAAAAGGCCAAGTAATCATTTTCAACCTCATGGTTGAGTTTGTGAACTAAAACGTTGGGCCCGTCACCGTTACCGGTGGCGGGCCCAACGTCGTTTAAGGGTTAGCGGCCAAAATGTGTGTACAGCCCGGGCGTGTCAGTGGCTTCTTCCGCCCCATCCTTGTTGAATTCCGTTGCCGTCTTCTGGGCTGAAGGCTGTGTCGTAGAGGGCAGGGCCGATGGGCTC